>NZ_SSMQ01000005.1 GCF_005144585.1 Polyangium fumosum
TGCGCAGACGTCTGCGCGCGCTTGCTGTCGAAGCTCGATGCGCCCGGCGGCCGGACGAACGCGCGTGCGCGCGGCGCCTGCCACGGCAGCGGGCCGGCGTCCAGACGGGGGTGAGCGAGGTGATACGACGAACGCGCGTGCGCGCGGCGCCCGCCACGGCAGCGGGCCGGCGTCCAGACGGGGGTGAGCGAGGTGATACCGTCATCTGCGTAAAAATGCGATAATTTTTCCGCTGCGTCAGCAGCCAGAGCCTGGGCACGATCGAGAGTTGATACGTCGACTCCCCCAAGGGCTCCATGCGAACTTGCTCGAAGTGATTACAAATACCAGACCAAAACCTGTCGTGCTGTCCCGCGTTCATCGTGAACGTGGCATTTTGCCCAACGACCTCATCGAAGTCGATGCTAGCGTTTTTCGAGACTGCTATCAGGTTGACCTGAAACATGTTCGACAGTCGCTCGTGGATCGAGAACTGTCGCACGTCGAGCTGGTCGCCCGATCCCACCTTGACCTCGAGGTTCTTCCCCAGCACGCGCCCCTTGGCCGCGCCCAGGATACCGCCGACGGCCCCCCCGATTTTCCCCTTGGCCTTCGCGACTGCCCCCTGCATCGCTTTCCCGGGGTTGAACGACGTGACCGCGATGTCCTCGAAGACCGGCAACTCCCCCGCGACGAGCCCCTCGGCCTTCCCTCCGATGAGCCCTCCCAATGCCGCGTTGATCGCGCCTCCTGCAACCCCTCCCGCGACCACACCCGAGATCTGCCCCGTGACCTTTCCTGCGATCTTCTCGACCGCCCCAGCCACCACGGCATTGCCCACGACGTTGCCCACGACGCCCGTGACAGCGTCCGTCGCGAGCTTTCCGGCATCTGGCAAGCCACCTCCCGCGACGGCCCCCGCGACCCCGCCCCCAACTCCCCCGAGCGTTCCCCCCGCAATGCCCGTCACGTGCGCGCCCACATCGAGCGTCCCTCCCTGCGTGACGCTCTTCAGCACCGCGCCTGCCTCGGCCACCTTCTGGCCGACATCGAGGACCTTCCCGACCTTGTCCCCGGCAACCTTGGCCGCGGCCTCGTCGATCCCCTCCACGGTGATCTTGGCGGACACGTCTGCGGGCCCATCGTCGGGCTTGAAGCTCATCGAATCACCTTCCTCGGACCAACCAGCGCCCAGACGAACCCGCATGCAGGGCTCGCCACGCTCCAGGTTACCCATCCTCTGGTTTGCCCGTAAGCCATCCCGTATGCACCACAACAATCCCTAGCAAGTTCAGCTAGTTAGTACGCTACAGCCCAACCCCACCCCTGGATCCCCCATCCCCCACCCCACAACCTTCGCAAAAGTCAATATGTAACCACATCACCCACACATCCCCCCATCCCATGCGACCCACCAACTATGCATCCATGTCAATGCTACTAACGTAGTACCCGTACCAGTTTCCCCTACCAAACCAATCCCTGTACACTCCCGTCTCATGTCATCGACGGGAGGACCCGCGGCCCCTGGCGACGTCGTCGCCGGGCGGTATCGCGTCGATTCGTGGCTCGGGCAGGGCAACATGGCCGCGGTGTTTCGCGCGACGCACCTCGGGACCGGACAAACCTGCGCGCTCAAGCTCGTGCATCCGCAGCTCATCGAGCGCACCGAGATCCGCGACCTCTTCGTTCAAGAGGCGCGTGTCGGCGCGCGGATCGGAAAAAACCCGCACATCGTCGACGTGTTCGACGCCGGAATCGATCCACAGCGCGGCGTGCCGTTCCTCGCGATGGAGCTGCTCGAAGGCGATACCCTCGACAGGTACATCAAGCAGCGGGGACCCGTGCCGCCGGGCCTCATGCGAATCCTCTTCCTCCAGCTCGCAGATGCCCTCGGACAAGCACACACGGCGGGGGTCATTCACCGCGATCTCAAGCCTGGGAATCTATTTCTCACGTACGACCGCAGAAAAAGCCCGCTGCTCAAGGTCGTCGATTTCGGCATTGCGAAGGTCCTCGAGGAGGGCGTCCAAGGAACGGCCACTCAGGTCGGATCCCCCGCATACGCCGCGCCCGAGCAGCTCGGCGCAGCCATGCGGCCCATGGCCGCGAAGATGGGCGTCGTCATCGCGCACGGCGTCACGCCCCAAACCGATATATGGGCCCTCGGCGTCATTGCCTACGAGCTCTTGCTCGGCGCTCCCCCAGGCCATCTGTGGACGGGCTCGGAGCGGGGCAGCATCGCGGACATCATGATGGGCGTCGCCATCCAGCCAACGCCGTCCGCGGTCGCACAGGCAGACTTCAAAGCCCACCTCTTTCCGCGGGGATTCGATGAATGGCTGGATCGATGCCTTCGAAAAAACGCCGCCGAACGATGGCCGAATGTCGAGGAGGCCGTCCGAGCCCTCGCCGAGCTGCTCGATAGCGGGTACGATGACGGAGAGACGCAGCAGATTCGTCCACACGCATTGCTTGGCCTCACAAAGCAAGCATCGATGCGCGCGACGATGCCGCTCCAGCCCAAACCAGCCTCCGTACCGCCTCCGCCCGTGCAGACGGCCGTGCTTCCACCGGGTCTCTACCCCCTGCCCGAACAGGCAACGGCGCCACCACCCCAGCCCCAAAAGCCCCGCGCTGCCGTTTTGCAAACGTTGCCGCTGCAAGCAATGCCGCCCGAGCTCCGCGCCACGCCGCCTCCCATCGAGGCCCCTCTGCCGCCGGTTACCCGCGCGCCGCTACCTTCCACCCCGGTGCAGGTGGGTCCTGCATATACCTCCACATCCGCGACGCATGCGCCGATGGCATCGGAGCCGAGGTCTTCGCTGCCGTCGGTCCCTCAATCGGCCACGACGACACACGGTTTGGCCACGACGAACCCGCCGACCACAGGAAGTGCCTCGAAGAAGCTCGGCATCGCGCTTGGCGTCTCGGCGCTGCTCGCGGCCTTGGGTCTCGTGGCATTCGTGCTGACGCCGAAAACAGGAGGGCTCCGGATCGAGGTCACCGGCCGTGACCTCGGCAAGGTCGCGATTTACGTGGATGGACAGGAGCGTTGCGGGACGACGCCGTGTGTCGTCGGCGATCTCGAGCCTGGGGATCGCATCATCAAAGTCGTCGTGCCAGGAAAGGGCGACAAGGTCGTCTCTGCGAGCGTGGAGCGAGGAGAAGAAAGCCCTGTCCTGATTCCCATGGAAACGGCCGAGCCGGTACCGCCGACCCCTCCCGATGCCGAGCCTCCGAAGTCCGTGAATACGGCGTCGGCGTCGACGTCGCCTGCCGAATCCCCCTCCGTGGCGGCGGCTGTCGGTACCATCCCGGGGGCGACGCCGGGCGAACCCGCACGAGCGTCGGGCCCCTTGCCGACAGCGACGCCGACGGTTGGCATAGCAAACCCACCGGCAGCGCAGGCCAATGGAACACTCAACATCAACTCGATCCCGGTCTCGAAGGTCGTGCTGGACGGGCGGCCGCTGGGCAACACGCCCAAGGTCGGTCTGTCGGTGCCGGCAGGCACACACACGGTGACCTTTGTTCATTCCGAGAGGGGGAAGCAGACCGTGACGGTCACCGTAAACGCGGGGGAGACGAAGACGGCCGCGGTGAAGTTCAAGTAAGCGGCGAGGACGCGGACAGCACCGTCAAGACGGTTCTTTCTCAAACACTCCCGCCGCGCGGACTCCTCTCGGCACGCAGCATGCGAAGCGTGAGCTCGACATGAATGTCGACGAGCGCGTCGAGGGGAAGTGCCTCCGACGGCTCGTACCAAGAGGGGATTCGCACGCCGATCGCAGACAACGCCGATGCGGTCGCCACCTTGTCGGGGATGGAAAACCGCCCCATGGCCACGCCTCGTTCGAGGATCTGGAGGACGAGCGCCATCGACTGCGCGCGAATCGCGAGCGCCGGCGCCGCCAGCTCGGCGGTCAGCGCGAAAATTTCCTCATTGACCACCACCGCCAGGTGCGGATACGTCGCGTGGAGGCGGGTATGAGCACGGGCGAGCGCACATATCTGATCGATCGGATCGTCGCCCGCGTCGCGGAGCGCCGCCTGCAAGGTCGACGCGTGCACCTCGTAGCCCACGCGGACGAGCTCCGAAAGGATGTGCTCCTTGGAGGGGAAATGCGAATACAACGCGCTCGGCTGCAGCTCCAGCACCTTGGCCATGTCGCGGACCGAGGTGCCGTGGAAGCCCTCGCTCGCGAAGAACCGCAAGGCGACCTCCAGGATCCGTCGCCGTGTGCCCTCGGGTACGGAGGACGGCGGGAGAATCGCCTTTGCTGCCCGCAATCGTGAGGCCCGGAGTGAACTCATGACGTGATTCGCAAAACGAACGCTCGTTTCGCGCTGGGTAGCAGAGTCCACCGGAGCGGTCAATACGGTCTGCTCACGGGTGCGCGTCGAACCAGCCGACGACCTCTTCGGGGCCGGCAGCGAGCCAATCGTGCCCCACGCCCGGCTCGACGACGACGCGCGTCTCCTTGCCCTCGGTGACGAGGCGCGCGTTGTACTTCTCCATCGTGCCCACAGGGACGACGAGGTCGGCCTTGCCATGAAGGAAAAGCGTCGGCGGGTGATCTGCAGGCAACGCGTCGGGCAGGATGCAAATCGGGCCGCTGCACGTCGCGTACGACGCGGAGTGAATCGCGAGCGCGCGGAACTTTCCCTGATAGCTGACGGCCATCCGGCTCGTCATGTAGCCACCACTCGAAATGCCGGTCGCGTACATCCGCGATGCGTCGAGCGGCCCGAACGAGCCGGCCGTGATCGAGTCGAACAACGAAAGCATGAAATCATGGTCCGGCGCAGTTGACCAGGCAATCGAATACGGGGGGACGTTCGTATCCCAGAACGTCGAGCCCTCCGCATGCGCCTCCGGAGCGAGCACGGCGTACCCCGCGTCGAGGAGCCCCTTCACGGTGAGCGCCAGGTGATACACCCCGTGGGGGCCATCCACGGCGCCCTTGAACATCTTCGGGGGACCATAAAGGGACCCCTGGAACAGGAGCACCACGGGAAAACCCTTCGCGGGCGGCGTCCCGAGCGGTACCTGCCAGATGACGTCCCGCAGAATCCCTGCCTGCGCCGGGATGCTTTGCGTTTCGTAAGGACACGCGACCTCTTGCGGCGAAACGGTACAGCGCGATGCGGCGCCGCCGCCAGAGCCCCCGGCCCCCGAACCGCCGACACCCGAACCGCCCCCCGCCGCGCCGCTGCCACCCGAACCGTCACCACCCGAACCGTCACCACCCGAACCGTCGCCGCCCGAGCCGCCGACCCCCGAACCGCCGACACCTGAACCACCTGCCCCGGCGCCGCTGCTCGAGCTCGCAGCCTGCGGTCCTTCGCCGGGCGGCTCGACATTGATCGTGCATCCGCTCGTAAAAACAACGAGCGGCATCCAGGCTGCCACCAGGAATCGCCAAGATTCACGTACCATGACAAACCTCCCCGTGTTCTGCCGGAGCCGTCGCGTGCTCCTTCAGGAAATCGAGCAAGAGCTGGTTGAACGCTTCCGGTTGATCGATCGGCGTGCAATGCCGCGAGTCGGCGACGACGGCCACGCGAGCACGCGGAATCCGGGCGGCATACGCTTCCTTGGCCGCGACCGGAGTATAGTCCTGATCGCCCGTAACGACGAGAACCGGGCATCGAATCGTACCGATCCGCTCGGCTACGCTCCATCCGAGGATCGCGTAGGACGCGGCGCGATACGCGGCCGCGTCATTCTGCGCGAGGCGGGCGGCGAGCTTCCGGCGCAGCGCCTCCTGATCGGGGCGCGGGAGGTTCTTTTCGGCGATCTTCCGCGCGAACCCCGGCAGGCCAAGCACACGCAGCGCGACGATTCGTTGCACGACCGCCAACCGCTCGCGGAGCGTGCGCGGCACGAAGGCCGGAGCGCTGTTCACCACGACGAGCGATCGAACCAGCGAGGGGTGGTCGACCGCGAGCTGGAAGCCGATCATGCCGCCCATCGAAATGCCGACGACGTGCGCAGGGCCAAGCGCGAGCGCGCGCATCACCTGCGCCACATCGGCAGCAAACGAGGAAATCCGGTACGGGCCGGGCGGCTTCCCCGAACGGCCATGTCCACGCATGTCGACGGCGACGACCGTATACCGCTCCGCGAGCGCAGGGATCTGCATCTCCCAATCGAGCAGGCTCGAACCAAGGCCGTGCAAAAGGAGCACGACCTCGCCCCGCCCCTTCACCTCGTAGTGGATCTCACACCCGTCGACGTGTATGTGCGGCATCGTTCCCCTCGATCGCGATCCGAAACACTGAACGATCGTTCGTTCAGTTCTTGCGTACCAGACTTCCGGGGGGGAAGTCAACAGGTGTCGGCATCCCTCCAGCGCGGGCCTTCCACGAGGCTCCCGCTTGCCGTGGTGCGGAACGGCGAAGTAGAATCGCCCTCGATCACGTGAACGCTGGCAACGTGAACGAGACGGCGATCGAGGGGCTCTCCCTCGCGCATTACGCGGCGGTCAAGGCGGCCGTCGCGGAGGGGTTCACGCTCGACGAAGTGCTCGCGACAGAGGGCCTTTCGCCGGAGGACTTCAAGCGAGCAGATACCACCTGGAAAACGGAGCTCGCCGCGGACCAGCATTTGCTCGGCAGGTATGCAGAGGCGCTCGCGCATGCGGAAGGCCGGCTCGACCGTACGGTGGAACCCCTCTCGATCGATGCAACCGCCTGGGCGAACTTTCTCACGGCCATCGAGACCCACGAGCATCCGCTCGACCTGCTCGCGACGCTGGGCCTCGGCATGAACGATTTGTCGCGTCTCGCGCGGCACTGGTCACGCCGGTTGGAAGCGGAGCCGGCGCTTGCGAAGCGTCTGGCCGAGCTTCGAAAAAAGGACTCTGGCTCGATCCCGACGATCAAGATAGGACCTCCCATGCTGCGTCCGTCGCCCATGGCGCGGGCGAGGGCGAAGACCAAGGATGCGCCTGAACCATTGGCCCCCGCGTCCCTTTCGGTGCCGGACATCGTCCCGCGCGGAATGCGCCATTTCACGAGCGTGACGAATACCGAAGCCGCGCCCGGCATACCAACGGGGCCCGCGTTGCCCTTCGAGCCGCCGCGCGCGGCTGTCGTGGCGCCGGATGCCGCCCGCGTCGCGCCGCCCCTTCCCGAGGGGATGCGCCATTTCACGAGCCTCACTGGAACGACGCCGGCGCCCGATGTCACGGCGAGGCCGGTCCTCCCTTTCGTGACGGCCGACGAACCGGATCCCGCGCTGCCGCCCGGGATGCGCCATTTTACGAGCCTTACCGGAACGACGCCGGCGCCCGACCTCCCCCGCGGTCCCGCCTTGCCTTTTCTATCCGCCCCGGCCTCGAAAGCTCCGACCCCGGCTGCCGCGCCGAGCCTCCCGCTCGAGCACTACGCCTGCATGTGCGTCGAATTCACGCTTTATCCCACGCATAGCGCAGCCATTCTGGCCCGATATGGCATCCATGACGACGAGCGCCGACGGCTGGACGGCTACTGGGGCGCCAAGGTCCGGCAAGACGCGGGTACGCGAGCTCTGTGGGAACGCGTCTATGCCGAGCATTGGACGCGGCTCGGCGGACCACCGAAACGGAATCGCTGACGTCAGCGCTGCTGCTCGCGTCCCCAGGTGTCGCCGCGATCGGCTGGCTCACGAGATCCTGCGAGGTACCTTCGTTCCCCCCATCGTTCGACCTCCCTTTCAGCTCCCGTGCGCTGAAACGAGCGCTTCCTTCGTCGCCTCGTCGGCTTCCTCGCTGACGTGCAATCCCGTTGCCCGCTGAAACGACGCGAGCGCGATGCGCAATCGTTTGTCAGCATCGAACATTTCGAGCCCCTGCATGTAGCCGAGATGCTCGAGGCGCTTGCGGACGCCGGAGGGCTCGTCGATCGGCTCCATGTCGCCGATCATGACCGGAAATACCATTCCCATCTTCGTGAACCGTACCCTGACCTCACGCACATGTGCGGGGACCTGGAGGGTCACCTTGCCCGATGCGTCGCTCTCGCCAGTCTGCGGGGCCGCGAGCCCCTCGACCTCGTAAGGCTCGTTCGCGATGGCCTTGCCGCCCACCTGAAACGTGACGCGCACCGGGACCTTGGGTACGTCGGCCTTGTACCGGTTCGTCGTGCCACACCGAAAGGGGAGCGAGGGCCGCGCGGGCTCCGGCACGAAGAGGACGTCGCCGGGCACCAGCAGGTTCGGCTTGCGCTTCGCGCGGAGCTCGCTGTTCTTCGGGTGCTTCCAGATCTCGTCGGCGGCGATGCCGAAGCGCAGCGCAATTTTGGCGAGATAGTCTCCCTGCCGAATGACGTAAGACTTCATGATCGGGGTCGCCTCCTCATGCCTCTTCGACGCCACGCAGCTCCGGGAACGAAATCTTCCCCGGCGCCTTTACCCCGACCATCGCCTTGCCATCTTTGTCCGTCACCCCGCCGATCTCGGTCCCATCGTCGAGCGTCAGCACGTAACGCTGATAGGCGAGCGGGTGGCCTTCCTTGTCGACGAGCTCGATGATCGTAGGCGGTTCCGGCTCAGTCACCGGGGGATCCTTCGCCTTTTCGGGCGAGTTGAGGAGAATCTGCGCGCCGTCCACCTTCACCTCGTTGCGCATCATGAACGATGCCCCGGCGTCGGTTTTCAGGAGAATCGCATCTCCCAGAATCTGCGCATACGCGTGCTCCGACGCCATTTGCAATCCGTCCTCGGAAACGGATAGCTTGCTCGACCCGCCCTTCACCCGCAGGCTGGGCGCGTCGAACTCGATCCCGCCTTCCGTGATCCGTATCGAGCTCTTCCCACACCGGAGAATCAGCTCTTTGTCCGTACGAATCTCCGTGGTGCCCGTGCTGGAGAGTGAGATCACGCCCTCCACGTGGACCGCGAGCGAGCGCTGCGCCTCATGATGGCCCACCACAATCGTATGGCATCCTTGGATCCTCGTGGTGAGATCTCCCATGTACGCGAAATTCGCGTCTCCCGAGACCTCGCGCCGCTCCTGCCCTTCGACCCGCGCGACACGATCCCCCGACACCCGCGTGTCCACGTTGCCGCTCGTCACATCGATACGGTTGCCCGACACCTGCGTGGCATGGTCCTTCGCGATCCGCTCGTCCACGCTTCCGCCGACCCGGAGCCGCGCGTCTCGCCCAATGGCGTCGTCGCGGTCGCGCTCGACCCGGATCGCCTCGTCCACGCGCACATGCAGGGTGTGGTTGCGTTCCACCACCTCGTCGAGATCCCGCTGCGCGCGCAGGTAAATCTGCTCTTGGTCCTTCTTGTCCTCGAAGCTCAGCTCGTTGAAGCCACCTCGGCCCGGCGACGATTGCGTGCGGATCCCGCTCCGCGTCTTGTCCTCCGGCAGCCGAAACGAGGGCGGATGCGTGCCGTTGTACATGCACCCGAGCACCATGGGTTTGTCGGGGTCACCGCCCTCGAACGTCACGACCACCTCCATCCCGACGCGCGGAATGAACTGCGTGCCCCAGCCGGCCCCGCCCCAGGTCTGCATCGTGCGCACCCAGCACGAGCTGTGCTCGTTCGACTGCCCCTCCCGATCCCAGTGGAATTGCACCTTGATCTGGCCCATGCGATCGGTATGAATCTCGACGTCCGGCGGGCCTACGACCGTGGCCGTCAGCGCCACGGTCGCGCTCCGGCGCTTCGGACGCGGCGGGCAAGAGACGACGCTCGCAGGCACGCACGAAAAGCGGTTGCGATACACGTCCCGCTGCCCCTGGGGAGACGCCGCCCCTTCATGCTCCACGGCCGTCACCGCATACTCCCCATTGACGTCGTGTACAGGGTGATCTTCCAGCCGGAAGCGGTGGCCGACGCCCAGCGCAGGGCAGAAGCTTTCGCCCTCCGCGACATGTGCATCCCGCCGCATCTGGCGCAAAATCAGCGGGGGCTCCTGGCTCGCGTCGCGCCACTTCGGGAAGAGGAAGGGGGAATGATGCTCGAAGTATTCGAGCTCGGGCCCCGCGAGCTCCCCGCCGAGCGAATCCACCGGCGCGCTTTTCTCGGCAGCCGTGAGCATCGTCATCGGCCGCTCGGGATCGTACTCACGGTGCATGGCAGCGGTCGTGCGCACACGCCGCTCCGGCTCGAATCTCGTCACCTTGTCGAACGCCGCGGTGCTCGTGCCCTGGATCGACAGGTAATAAAGCGTCGGACTCGGAAGCTCCACCGCGATCGAAGCCCCCCCCACGTCGGCCGTCGGGCCGGCGGCCGCGAACGCCGCGATCGCCGCGCCGACCGGGTTGCCATCGTCGATCGGCGCATAGGCGCCGGCGTGATCGGCAAAGAGGATCGTCTCGCCGGAGAAAAGCTCTGCCAACACCCCTCGCTCGCGGGCGCCGAGCGGCGTCCCCGGAGGCCGCACGCCCACGGCGCTCGCGGCAGCCAAGGCTTCCTCGACGGCCTTTCCGCGCTGCGAATAGCGGAAGAAGAAGCCCGACTCGGCGACGAGCCGCCGGAGGAAGCGATAGTCCGTCTCCTCGTACTGCGTGCAATACTCGCGCGCGGCGTACATGCGCTGAAGGTTGAAGCGCGACTCGATGCCCGCTTCCTTCAAGACCTCCGCGAGGATCTCGTCGACGCGCTTGCCTTGGAAGATGCGCGAGCGGCGGCGGTGCTTGAGCAGCCATAGACGCGGGACGAGGCGGATCCTGTACTGGGAGACGCCGTGGGCTCCGCGCGCGCCTTCTTGCCGTACAGCGGCGACGACGCCGTGAAATACCCGTGACGCCCTCCCCGCGCGCAGCAAGAGCAACGCACGCTGGCCGAGCGCGCGTCGCTCGATCGCTCCCGCGGCGTCCTCCGGGGCGGTCGCCACGACGTCGAACGAATAAAGGCCGGAGAGCGCCTCCTTCCCGCGGAACGAATGCACCGTGAAGTGATCCAGCGGGAAGGGGTGGACCATGAAGCGGTACAATACCTGCCCCCCGTCGAGCGAGCCGGCGCCGCGTTCGTTCGATACGCTTGCTATCATGAGCGAAGTGTTCCCGTCGGACTCGTTCGTGATGCCCGAAGGCAAGGTAAGCGAGCCCGCATGCGGATGTCGAGAGGAAAATGGCGCGAGAAGCGACCCGTGGGCTCTTCCCTCCTGGGATCGAGGCGCAGTAGGATGCCCGGAGAGCTGGCGGCCCACGCGGGCCCCGGCGACGAGGTTTCCCATGGGTGCGCCGGGTGCAAAAGAGGGGGATACGATCCACGGGATCGACACGCATATCGTCCTGGTGCCATCCCCCGCCGGACCGGTGCCCACGCCGACGCCCCTGCCGTTCGCTGGAGCCATCTCGGAGCAGGTTGCAGCCACCGTTTTCGTGCAAAACAAGGCGGCGGCGACCGAAGGAAGCGGGGCGCGCAACCATCCGGCGCACGTGCCTCCAGGGGGCTCGTTCCTGAAGGCCCCTTCCAATCAGGCCCGTGTGTTCAAGGGCAGCACGACGGTGTTCTTCGAGGACAAGCCCGCGGCACGCATGGGGGATCCTGCTTTGACCTGCAACGACCCAGCGGATGCGCCGAATGGCACGGTGGTCGTCGTCGCCGATGCATGCGGCCCGGGGACGGTTTTCGTCGGCGATTGAGGAGTTCCTGGCCCATGAAGGACCACGAATCCACAAGGGTCCGATCTCGCTGACCTCCACGATCAGGCGGACCGCGCCCTGAAAGGCACGGCGACCTCCCCTGCAGGACGCCGAGCGGGACGACCGTGTCAACCTCGATCCAAGCTCGGCGTGTAGGTCCCTCTCCTACCTATTTTCGCACATCGTGAACGCTTTTGGCCCGCAGGTGGGCATACCTCATCGGGGACGACGACGAACACGTCGCTCACCTCCGTTCCGTGGGCGTGTCTCCCGCCGGTGCATCGCGCCTGGCGGCTTGCGGATCCAGACGGCGCGGAAAAGCGTACTCCGGCCGTCCCCGAAGCCGCGTTTGCGCGGTTCACGTGCGCTGCGCGCGCCGCCGCTTCATGGCAAGAACCGCGCGTTTCGGGGAGGCCCTGTGCACGGGGGCGTGACCAGGGCTCGGAGACGGGGGAGCGCAGCACGCATCGGCCTTGCTCCCTGTATCCGCGCGGGTTCAAGGTGTGGTACATGGAGGGCGTGGTTATGTTGGGTCGCATCAGAGACTTTCTTAGGATCCCGCTCTTGCTCTCGGTGGTTTCGATCGGCGCAAGCTGCGCCGTGGGCGAACTCCCCGTCGGCGAAGACGCGGGCAGCAACGAGGGCGGCGGCGGCGCGGGCGGCAGCGATCTCGGGCCCTGCGGCGTGGACTGTTCGGCGCTCGAGACACCGCAGTGCACGATCGCCGTGTGCAACACCGGGCAAGAGATCGGCCCGGTCAACACGTGCGTCGTGGTCCCCGCCCCCAAGGGAACCGCGTGCGACGACGGGAAGTTCTGCACCAGCAACGACACCTGCGACAGCGGCAAGTGCATCGGCGGAGACACGAACCAGTGCGGGATCACGCCTGATCCGTGCTCGTCGGTCATTTGCTACGAGGAGTCGAAGTCCTGCGACGTCTTGCCGGTGAACGACGGCACGGCCTGCACCCCGAAGGACCTCTGCCGGATCAACGGCGTATGCAAGCTCGGCGAGTGCCTGGGCGAGGTCAAGCCCTGCACGTTCTCGCCGCTGAGCGAGTGCAACACGGTGGCCTGCGATTCGGCCACGGGCAAGTGCGTGGGCACCCCCGACTTCACCAAGGACAACAAGCCCTGCGTGCTCACCGGAGACCTCTGCACGGTCAACCGGACATGTTCGGCTGGGCAATGCGTCGGCGGCGCTCCCAAGGATTGCTCGGCGCTCAACGTCGGGTGCCAGCGCGGCGAGTGCGACGCCATGACCGGCTTCTGTGGCCCGACGCCCGCGCCGGTCGGGACCTCCTGCTCGGAGGGCGTCGCCGAGTGCCAGGTGGGCGCGTGCGACGTGAAAGGCACCTGCATCCCCTCGCTCGCGGCCGATGGCAGCGCGTGCAACGACTACAACAGTTGCACCACGGCGAACACATGCATGGCCGGCGCTTGCGCGTCCGGCAGTCCGGTCGCGGACTGCGTGTCGTACCTCCACGAGGGCTTCGAAAACTGCCAGAACGGCTGGACCTTCGGCGGTGATTGGGAATGCGGCAAGCCCACGAACGTGGGTCCGACCGCGGCCCACATCGGCGAGAATGTCATCGCCACGCAGATCGCCGGCCTGTACCACGTCAACCAGCTCTTCAGCACCGCGGTCGCGACGTCGCCGGCCATCGACCTGACCCAGGCCGCCAGCCCCCAGCTTTCCTTCTGGGCGTGGGACCACACCGAGGGCGGCACCTTCGACGGCTGGAACCTGAAAGTCAGCACCAACGACGGGCAGAGCTTCACGGACGTCACGACGGTGAGCCCTGCCTACGGCCTGACCATCGCCGGCCAAGCCGCGTGGGGCGGTAATCAATCAGGGGAAGGCTGGAAGAACTACACGGCGGATCTTTCCGCCTACGCCGGGCAGTCGATCCGCCTGCGCTTCGCCTTCCGCAGCGACGGCGCGTCCGTGTACCCGGGTGTCTACATCGACGAGGTCGTCGTCGCCGAATCACTGCAGATCCCGCTCTACATCACCACGACGTCGCCGCTCACGGACGTGTATGCGGGGATGAGCTTCTCGTCCCAGATCGTCAAAATCGGCGGCACGAGCAACGCGGAGTGGAGCATTACGGAAGTCCAGAACGCAGGTTGGCTGACGATCGATCCGACGACCGGCCTGCTCCAAGGCACGCCCACGGCGGCGAACGTGGGGCCGGTGACCGTCATCGTGCACGTCAAGGAGCCGACGTTGCCCTCGAATTTCGCGGAGAAGACGTTCACCTTCAACGTCAAGCACGACGCGTACTACACGAGCTTCGAGGGTATGTGCCCGGACGGCTGGACGCTGACCGGCGATTGGCAGTGCGGTGTCCCCACGACCGTGGGCCCCGCGACGGCGTACCTGGGAACGCAGTGCCTCGCCACGCAGCTCGCCAGCAATTATAGCATCTCCCAGACATGGGCGGGGACGACTGCCACCTCGCCCGACATCGACCTCACGGCCGCGCCGAGCCCGACCCTCACGTTCCGCATGTGGATGGATACCGAGGGCTCGACGTACGACGGTGTTCACCTGGAGATCAGCAACGACGGCGGGATGACGTATTCGGTCCTCAATAGCGTTCTGCCGGCATACCCGCTGACCATCGCCGGCCAGCCCGCGTGGGGTGGTCACCAGGCCGCGTTCGGCTGGCAGCTCTTCCAAGCGGATCTCTCGGCCTATGCGGGCCAGATCATCCGCCTGCGGTTCGCTTTCCAGAGCGATCACACCGGGAACTATCCCGGGGTTTATCTTGACGATATCTTCGTCGACTGAGGAGCCATCCATGAGCCGACCTGCCAGGATTCATCGGCATCTTTTTGTCTGCCTCGCCATGGCCAGCATGGCCGCTGGCGTGTGGGGGGGCTGCTCCGCGGCGCCCGTGGAGAACACGACCGGGTCGAACAGCACGAGCAGCTCGTCGTCCGGAAGTGGCGGCGCGGGTGGCGCCGGGGGCACCGGGGGCACCGGAGGAGACATCGACTTCGATGGAGGTGGGGGCGACGACGACTCCGGCGCCTGCATCTCCACGAGCGCAGAAGCCCGCCGCATCCCGCTCGACATCGTCTTCCTGATCGACCAATCGGGCAGCATGACGGGCGCGAAGTGGACGGGGACCACGACGGGCTTGAAGACGTTCTTCAATGATCCGGCGTCGTCCGGCATTGGTGCCGGATTGGTCTACTTCCCGACCCAGGAGCCGTACGACTGCGAACCCACGCATTACGCGCTCCTCGACGTGCCCATTGCTGGGCTGCCGGGGAACGCGTTCGACCTGTCGAACTCGATGCCCTTCGACGCCACGGGGATCGGTACGCCCACCTGGGGCGCGCTCAAGGGGGCGCTCAGCGCGGCCACCGCCTACCAGGACACGCACCCGACGCACAAGGTCGTCGTCGTCCTCGCCACCGACGGCGATCCCCTCGGGTGCGGGTCGGCGACGATCGACGACATCGCGACGCTGGCCAAGAGCGCCCGCGAATACAACGGGGTTCGCACCTATGTCATCGGCGTGGCCGGCTCGATCATCAACAACCTCCACAAGATCGCGGCGGCGGGCGGGACGACGGCGGCCTACGACATCACGCAGGACATCAGCAAGTTCTCCGCGAAGATGGGCGAGATTCGCAGCGAAGCGCTCGGGTGCGATTTCGAGATCCCGCCTGCGCCGAACGGCCAGGAGATCGACCCGAACAAGGTGAACTTCAGCTACATGCCGAAAGGCATGGGCACGCCGAAGATCATCCCCCGCGCCACCGATCTCGCCGACTGCAACGAACTGCCCGGCTGGTACTACGACAGCAACGCCGGCCCCACGAAGATCATCCTCTGCCCTGCGTCGTGCGCCACCGTGCAGGCCGACAGCAGCGCGAAGGTCTCCGTGCTCTTCGGCTGCGACTCGATCATCCATTGAAACCCCCTTCTCGTGTCGTGGCGCGGCGTGAAGTCGGCGCCGGCCACGCACGGGTTCTTCCGGAAGCCTTACCCTCAACAAAAGTAGGACCAATATGCTTAGAAGCAATCGCGTCTATCTCGCCCTCGCCCTCCTGACCACCGCGGCCGTGGCCGAGGGCTGCGGTGGCGGCGAGGATAACGTGGGCGTCGGCGGCAACGGCGGGCAGGGGGGGAGCACCTCCTCCATGAGCTCCTCGAGCAGCACCGGCGGCACCGGCGGCACCGGCGGCACCGGCGGCGCCGGCGGCGGGGTGACGTGCCCGGACGATCAGTTCACGGTGTTCGCCGTCAAGGAGCTCTTTTTCGGCGAGGGCAACAGCGGCGAGTGGAAGAAGTTCGGCTTCAACCTCGACGACAAAGTGTCGACCGGGAATTCGGATGACCTCTGCAAGCCGAACGCGGGCGGCACGGGGCAGACGGCCTATCCCGACGGCGACGACGGGAAAGACAATTCATTCGGGAAAAACCTCCTGCCCACGATCCTCACGCTCTATCCGGCGTGGCCGCAGGACGTCAACAATGGCGTCAAGAACGGCAACTTCACCGCGCTGGTGAAGACGCAATGCCTGCCCGCGACGGGCGACGCCCAGGGGCTCACGTCCAAGCTCTTCGGCGGGACGACGCTCGGCATGGCGCCCAAGTTCGACGGGACGGACAAGTGGCCGATCGAGCCCGGGCTCCTCAGCGATCCCATGGATCCGCAGTCGTCGACGATCATCTTCCCGAACAGCTCGGTGACGGGCTCGCTCTTCGAATCGGGGAAGAACGGGACGTTCATCCTCTCGGTCCCGGTGAAATCGCCGACGAAGAGCACGTCGATCAAGCTGACCTTGCACGCGGCGCGGATGGCCATGAACCTCTCCGCGGATCGCAAGAGCGCGACGGAAGGCATGATTGGCGGCGTGCTCAACACGGAGGAGTTCGTCGCCGAGGTCAAGAAGGTCGGCGACCTGCTTGGCTTGTGCGGCAATCCGCTGTTCGACAACCTCTTGAACCAGGTCCGGCAGGCGTCGGACATCATGACCGACGGCACCCAGGACCCGACCCAGACCTGCGACGGCATCTCCATGGGCCTCGGGTTCGAAATGGTGGAGGCCATCATCGGCGATGTGGGGCCGGCAAACCCGGTGGGGACGGCCTGCCCGTGAGGGCGGGCTCGGCGCCATAGACGGGCTCGGTGGGGTGGGGGCAGCCCCCTACCCCACCCTTTCTCGCGAAATCACGCGGTCGCGGCGTGGGGCCTGAGCTCGCCGGGCGGCAAGTGCGCGCGGACCATCTGCAAGAGCTTGTCCCTGCTCGTGAGGCCGACGTGCCGCGCGATCTCCTTCCCGCCCATGAATGCGATGACCGTGGGAAATCCGCGGATCCCGAAGCGGACGGCGAGCCCGGGCTCATCGTCGCCGTTGACCTCCACGACCTTCAGGCGCCCCGCGCCCTCCGCCGCGATTCCATGAAGGATCGGCGCGAGAACGCGGCAGGGCGGGCACCAGGTGGCGGTGAAATCGACCAGCACCGGCACGGCGGCGCGCGCCACCTCGGCCTCGAAGGTCTGCGCTGTGACGGATCGGACAGGGGAGTTGGACATGAGACGCTCCTTTCCTCGGGAGGTCTCGAGACGGGCATCCATTACGGCGATCGTTTTGCTGTAATCTCGGGCGTGCTCGACACCTGACCTTCGGGACCCATGCACGACGCCGACGGTACGGAGGACGTTCTGGAACACATCTCGCGGCTCGCCCTCGCGCGGCGAGCCGCCCTCGCGGCCCTCGCGCGGAAGGAGGGCGTCTCGCCCGAGGATGCGGTCGATTGCGTCCAGGAGGCCCTCTGCAAGCTCCTGGTGGCCGCGCAGGACGGCTCGCTCCCGACGGAGGACGAGGATTGGTCCGCGCTCCTCGGGGGCATGGTGCGCAACGCCGCGCGCAACCGGCGGCGACGCCACTTCCTCGCGCGGCCCCACGACGATCTCGACGCGCACCCGCTCGACGCGGGCGAAGGCATGGCCGCAGACGAGGTGCTCGCGCGCGCGGAGGAGCACGTGCGCCTGCGCGCCTGTGTCGAGGAGCTGTGCGAGATCCAGAAAGCGGTGGTGACGCTCCGGATGCTGGAAGAACAGCCGGGCGAGGACGTCGCGCACGCGCTCGGCATTACGCCGGGGTACGTGGCCGTCCTGCTGCACCGCGCCAAGGCGGCGCTGCGCGTGTGCATGACCGGACGCGACGCGGGCCCGTCCTGACCCCGCGCCACGTGCGCGCGGTCAGCTCTTGAGGAAAGCGAGGAGATCGGCGTTGAGGCGGTCCTTCTCCGTCGCCGCGAGCCCGTGTGCTCCGCCCTTGTAGATCTCGAGGCGCGCGTTCTTCACGAGCTTGGCGGCCGCGAGCGCGCTCGCGCCGATGGGGACGATCTGGTCGTCGTCGCCGTGGATCAGGAGTGTCGGCACGTCGATCTTCTTCAGATCCTGGGTGAAATCCGTCTCCGAGAATGCCTTGATGCAGTCGAGCACGTTCTTGAAGCCGGCTTGCATGCCCTGGAGCCAGAAGCTGTCCCGGAGCCCTTGCGAGACCTTCGCTCCGTCGCGGTTCGCCCCGTAAAACGGAATCGTCAGATCCTTGAAGAACTGCGAGCGATCGGCGTGGACGCCTGCGCGAATGCCGTCGAACGTCGCGATCGGCAGGCCGCCCGGGTTGGCGGGGGTCTTCAGCATGAGCGGCGGCACGGCGCCGACGAGGACCGCCTTGGCGACGCGCGCTGTCCCGTGGCGACCGATGTAACGCGTCACCTCGCCGCCGCCGGTCGAATGCCCGACGAGCGTCACGCCTCGGAGGTCGAGGGATTCGATGAGCTCGCGCAGGTCATCGGCATAGGTGTCCATGTCGTTGCCGTTCCAGGGCTGGCTGGATCGGCCGTGACCGCGGCGATCGTGGGCGATGCACCGATAGCCGTGCGATGCGAGGAAGACCATCTGGTCCTCCCAGGCATCCCCGTTGAGTGGCCAGCCGTGGCTGAAGACGACGGGCGGCCCGCTGCCCCAGTCCTTGTAATAGATCTGCGTGCCGTCCTTGACGGTGACCGTTGCCATTCGACCAACTCCTTCCCTTCAGAACGCGAAACACTCACAGGCGCCGTCGAACAGGTTGCCGAGCTCCGACAGCCATCGCGGGAGACCCAAGGCCGCCTCGGGCTTTGCGTGCGTCTGCATGCAACGACTCGCAGCAGGAAGCGCGGCTCGCGCGCTCTGCCGGAAGGCTCCAGGATACCGGTGCACCGGCGACCAGTCCGGCATCACCGGCAGATCCCCCGGGTCGAGCGGCTTGAATTCTTCGGCGGCGTACACCGGTTTGCCGCCGACGATGGTGAGCACCGATTCGAGCGCCTTGATCTCCTCGTCGGGAATCTTGAAATAGTCGGCGGTCAGCACCGCCAGATCGGCGAGCTGCCCGTGGGCGATCGCGCCGCGCGTCCCTTGCTCCCGTGACATCCAGGTGCTGCCCTGGGTGTACAGCCGAAGCGCTTCCTCCCTCGTGAGGCGCGCCTTCTCCGGATACAGCGAAAGGCCGCCGAGCGTCTTTCCCGTGGACATCCAGTACAGGGAGACGAACGGATTGTAGCTCGCGACGCGCGTCGCGTCCGTACCTGCGCCGACCGGGACCCCGAGTTCCAGCATTCGCCGGAGCGGAGGCGTGCGCTCGGCCGCCTTGGCGCCGTAACGATCGACGAAGTATTCGCCCTGGAAGGCCATCCGGTGCTGAACGGCGATCCCTCCCCCGAGCGCCTTGACGCGCTCGATGTTCCGGTCGGAGATCGTCTCGCAATGGTCGAAGAACCAATGCAGCTTGTCGATCGGGACGTCGCTGTGGACCTTCTCGAAGATGGACAAGAACCGGGAGATCGATTCGTCGTACGTCGCATGGAGCCGGAACGGCCATTGGTTTTCGGCCAGGAAACGAACGACACGCTCGAGCTCGCTCTCGAGCTTCTCGGGGAGGTCGGGGCGCGGTTCGAGGAAGTCCTCGAAGTCCGCCGCGGAAAAGACGAGCATCTCGCCCGCGCCGTTGCACCGGAGCATGTCGTCGCCGTCGCCCGGCTTCACGATCTTCGACCAGCGCACGAAATCTTCGAGCTCGCCGCCGGCTTTTTGCGTGAACAGGTTGTAGGCGATCCGCAGGGTCATCTCCCCACGCTCGTGGAGCTGCTGGATGATCTGATAGTCCTCCGGATAGTTCTGGAAGCCGCCTCCCGCGTCGCACACGCTCGTCACGCCGAGCCGGTTGAGCTCTCGCATGAAGTGGCGGGTCGAGTTGTACTGGTATTCCGGGGGGAGCTTCGGTCCTTTCGCGAGCGTCGCGTAAAGGATGGTCGCATTGGGCTTCGCGATGAGCATCCCGGTCGGGTTGCCCGCCTTGTCGCGGACGATCACGCCCCCGGGCGGATCGGGGGTATCCTTCGTGTACCCGCACGCGCGAAGCGCCGCGCGGTTCAGCAACGCCTGGCAGTACAGGTGCAGGACGAAGACCGGCGTGTCGGGGGCCGCCGCATTGATCTCGTCGAGCGTCGGCATTCGCCGCTCTGCGAACTGGAACTCGCTCCATCCGCCGACGACGCGCACCCATTGCGGCGCGGGCGTGCGGGCCGCCTGGTCGCGGAGCATTTCGAGCGCCAGCGCCAGGGAGGGCACGCCCTCCCAGCGCAGCTCCATGTTGTAGTTCAGTCCGCCGCGAATGACGTGGAGGTGCGAATCGTAGAGCCCCGGAATGACCCTGCGCCCGCCGAGATCGACGACCTTCGTCTTGGGCCCGCGCTCGAACTCCGCGGCATTGTCGACCCCTGCGATCCGGCCGTCGACGACGACCACCTCCTTCGCTTCGGGGTGGCTCGAATCGAGCGTGGTGATGCGTCCGTTGTGGAGGATGAGATCGGCAGTGGTCTTCATGAAGTCCTGTTCCCGGGCTGAAGCCAACCATGCGCGAGCTTCACGAGCAATGGCATGGCACCCCACGTGAGAACCGCAACGATGCCTCCGGCGATGACGCCGGAGGCGAGGACATGCGGGAAGTTCGGGCCGAGCAAGGGCAGGAGGATCGCCGGGACGATCATGCTGACCGGCCACACGGCGATCCAGGTGAGCAAGGCCATCTTCCAGCGCGGCGGCATGGGATCGGCGGCGCTGCGAAACCAGGCTTCGAGACCTTCCAATCGTCGGTACGTCGGTTCACCTTCCACCATCGGCGCGATACGAGCGAGCCATTCCTTGTAGAGGGCCGTCTCGTAAAACGCGTCGCGGTCGGCGGCGCTGGCAAAGCTGCGCAGAATGCCGTACTCGTTCGAGTCGGAGCCGGGCGGCGGGTAAAGGCAATGCACCCCCCGCGCGCCGGCCTCGGCCAAGGACCGACTGGCGAATTCGGTGAGCGCGCGCTCGAAGTCCGCGATGTGCGTCTTCCGAACGCGCCGGACGATGGCGATGTGAAGGGTCTCGGCCATGGCGATGCCGTCAATGACCGGATTTCTTCGGCACGATCTGCGGCTTGATCGCCGATTGCGGCGCGTGATGGACCATCGTGTAGGCGTACTCGACGCCCACGCCGTAGGCCCCGCCGTGCTGCTTGATGAGGCCCATGAGCTGGTTGTAGTGCTCGCGCTTCGCCCAATCGCGCTGCCACTCGAGGAGCGCGGGGATCGCCGTCAGACGGATCGCGCCCGCCTGGACCATCCGCGACAACGCCGCTTCATGGGCGGCCGGCGAGGTCGCTCCGCAGCAGTCCTCGACGACGTAGACGTTGTAGCCGGCGCCGAGCATTTCGATGGCGGGCCAGGTCACGCAGACCTCGGTCCAGAGCCCGGTGAGGAGAATGTTCTTTCGGCCCGTCGCCTCGATGGCGGCGCGGAACCCCGCGTCGTCCCACGAATTCATGCTCGTCCGCTCGACGATCGGCTGCCCCGGGAATACGTCGAGGAGCTGCGGCCAGATGTATCCGCTGAACGACTCCGTCTCCACCGCGGTGAGGACGGCGGGAACGCCGAACTCCTTCGCGCACTTCGCGAGCAGCGTCACGTTGTTGATGAGCGCCGCGCGATCGATGTTGGCGACACCGAACGTCATCTGCGGCTGGTGATCGATGAAAACGACCGCGCTGTCTTCCGGCGTGTAAAGCTTGTGGTACTTGTTCATCGTCCTTGCACCTGGAATGAGGGTTACCGTTCGAGCCGCCAAGCAGAAGCCTGTCGGGCACGCGAGCGGCGCAAGAGTACCCCGTTTTGGCGAGAGCGCAATCGACCGTGCAGCCTACGCCCCCTCCCTGCAGAGGAACGACCCCCCCCTCCTCCTTTCGAAGGATGGACCGTCGGTTGGAATTCTGACATGGCCGCCATGCAATCGGCGAGATTCAATATGTGTACGTGGTCCATGTCCCGAAGAAGTCCACATCGGTCCCGCCCCCTTCCGTGATCGCCGGGCCGGGGAAGACGTGTGTGTACTCCGCATTGAAGGAGAAGTGTCGATCCGCTTTGTAGCCGATCGATAGCGACGTCTGCGCGGCGGTGAAGCGCGCCCGCGTCGCCTCGCCCGGCACCAGGACCGTGCCGGGCGGCGCGTACACCGCGTCCTCGATCGCCTGCCGCCAGAACAGAGTACATCCAGCCTCGAACGACATCTTCGCCCCTTCGATGCGGAGCAGCGGGTGCGCGTCGTAGAGGTTCGTCGGATAGACCGCCGGCAGCGCGCTGAAGAAGCTTTGATTGGGGAAAAGCGGTTGGAACGTCGTCGTCCGCCCGTCGCGCAGACGATCGTCGCCGCTCAGCGCGTCGCCGCGGATGCCCAAGCGGACGGGCTCGAGAGCGCCGGGCAGGCGCTGCCACAACGCGCCCGCGAATCCCCACGCGAACACGCTGTCGTCCTCGATCGAGCCGCGCTGCACGAGGGCGTGCCCGACATACTCGAGTCCAAAATCCGTCTCGCCGAAGATACGCGCGCCAAACGTGTGGCGGACCTCGCGCCCTCGCACATCCGCGTACGCCGCATCGGGCCGGCGGCGACCGAGATAAAAAACGTCCAGGCCGAGCAGCTTTTTCGGCAGAACGGGGAGCGTCGCGTACATCCCCCAAAAACGATCCTGCCCATCGGGAGCATCGTCGAAAACGCCGCGCCGAAGGCCCGGGACGACGCCGAAAAACGTCTCCACGTTCCACCCACCGTGCTTCGAGAGCGTGACACGGACGAGATCGAACGCCTGCCGGACGTTCGTGCCGTCGCGCGTGCCCACCCATCGCGTGGAGCCGAGCGCCATCTCCTGACGTCCGACGCGGCCGGTGATTCGAATGCCGCCGAGCTCGGCGCTGCTTTCGACGAAGACTTGCGTCACGTCGAGGTCGTTCGCGTCCGGAGGCTCGGCTTCGGAACGGGGCACGCCGAGCGCGTAAAAGCCCCCAATCTGCGCGAAGACGCGGAGCCCCCGCGAGAGATGAAGATCGGCGTGCAGGAGGTTGCGCGAGAGGAGCACGCTGCTCGTCGTACGACCGTCGTCGATTCCGAGGTCGATGGAATTCACGGACTCGTAGCGAAGCCGGTGCTGTCCGCCAAAGGAGAGGTATGCGCCAGGCCAGAGCGACACGTATTTGATCGGATCCCACGGGTCGTCCCGCGGCCCATCCGCGTGACGAGAATCATCTTCGAGGTATCGGATCGGCCGGTAGGGCGAATTCGTTCCCGTCTCGTCGCCGTGTGCGGGGACGTCGGGCGAGGACCCGCTTTGGGGAGTGGATTGTCCCGCGGCGGCGTGGGCGAGAAAAAGCAGCCCGGAGAACAGCGCCAAGGCAACGCGCGCGTCTGGCCTCACCGTTCGTCTCCGCGGAGGCCCCATGCCTTGGGAGCGAGGCGAGCGCCCAGGTGATCCCAGCGGTCGCGCAGCCGATGATCGAGCGACCAACGCCCTGGACCCGTGAGCACGAGGACGACATAGGGCAGGGCGTAAAGGATGGCCGACTGGACGTCCGCGCCCTCGAACCCACGCGCGCCGAGGACGAGCACCATCATCATCGTAAAGACAATGGGGAGCGACGACAGGCGCGTGGCCAAGCCGAGCGCGACGAGGAGGCTGCATACCCCCTCGGCGCCGAGCGCCATCACGAAGCTCGCCGCATGGCCGACGCCGAGCGGATCGGGAAACGCACGGAGTTCGTGATCGAAGTCGGCGAGCTTCCGAACCATATGGAACGTCCAAATGAGCGCGGCCGAGCCGACGCGCAGCACGAGGAGGCCGAGATCGAGCGAGCGCGCACGGAGCGCGGCCATGGGGCTCATGGGGCGAATCCTCCCTCATCGCCAGGGGGAAAGACCATTGACCTTGCTGCGGAGGTTCTTCTCCTTCAAATGGAGGATCTCATGCTCCTCCATTCGAAGGAGGCGGCCCTGCAACGGGAACCACATGTGCGTCCGCATTCGACCTTCCCTCGCACGCCCGCTTGTGGCAACATGCCGCCGCGAAAGCAAAGCGATTCGTGGGACGAACGATCACGTTACGTAAGGCCGGCCCATGCACGATGATCCGGATAGACCCGAGGTCCTGACGCCGTCGGCCCCTTCGCCGTCTCCGTCCGAGCGTGCCAGCGAACGGGAAACCGCCGCCGAAGAGCTGCAACGACTGAACGCGGAGCTTCGGCAGCAGGCTGCGCACCTGCGGGAGGTCAACCAGACACTGCTCGAAAGCGAGCAACGCCTGAGGTTGGCCATCGAAACGGGAAGAATTGGTCTGTGGGTCTGGAACTCCACGGACCTGAACAACGTGGGCGACTGGTCGCAGCGGATGAAGGAGATTTTCGGGTTACCGCTGGACGCAGAGGTAACCCATGACATGTTTTTGAAAGTGGTTCACCCGGACGACCGGACGCGCGTGGACAGCCTGGTCATGCAAGCGCTCGCCGGTGCGAATGGCGGCGAATATCGCGCGGAGTACCGCACGATTCATCCGCAAGACGGCTCGGAGCAATGGGTGACGGCCCGCGGCCAGGCGTTCTTCGACGCGGACGGTCAAGCCATTCGTTTCATCGGTACCGTGATGGAAATCACCGAGCGCAAACGCGCCGAGGAAGCCTCCGCGCGTCTCAACATGGAGCTCGAACGGCGGATCCGCGAGCGCACAGCGGACCTGGAGCGCATCAACCAGGCCTTCCGTGTCGAAATCGAAGAACGAAAAAAGAGCGAGGCCTCGTTGACCAGGACCCAGCGCCTGAGCCAAACGGGAAGCGCGACCTGGATCCTCGCGACGGGCCAGCTCATCTGGTCGGATGAGACCTATTGTATCTTCGAGGTTCATCCCGACACGAAGGTCACGCCCGAGCTGGTCGCGTCGCGGGTCCACCCCGAGGACCTCCCCCTCTACCTCCAGGCGTTCTCCGGCAAGGGTGAGGACCTCCATTTCGGCCACCGGCTCGTCATGCCCGACGGCTACATCAAGTACGTCGAGGTCGCCGCCACGGCCATACGCGACGAAGCGGGCCAGATCATCGAATGGGCGGGCGCGATTCGCGACGTGACCTCGATCAAACAATCCGCGGAAGCCTTGCGGGCCTCGGAGCACCTCGCGAGGGGTCAATTCGCTGCGCTCACCCGCACGCTGGATGCGCTCGCCCAGGAGTCGAATCCCGAGCGACTCCTGGAGCACGTCTTGCGCATGATCGCCGGACGGCTGAACGGGCAGAGCGTCAGCGTGTACGAACGAAACGGGGCCAACGAACTGGATATGGTCGCGACGTTCGAGGAGGATCGGCTGCACGCCCCCTCGAAACACCTGTCCTCGGTCAAAAAGGTCACGCTCTTCACGGAGGACCATCCCGTCTGGAGCGAAGTGCTCCGCACCGGCGTCGATATCGTCGTCGGGGAGATCGATTGCGATCCACCGCGTATTCGAATCGGCAGCCGTGAGAATTCGCCTTGGTATCCATGGCACGGCGACGCGCCTCACGATCCCAACATGGCCGTGATCTACCGGCGGCTGGCAGCGATGGGCGTCGTGGCCACGCTGACGGTCCCGACGCTGATCGGCGGCAAGCTCGCCGGCTTCATCGGGATCCGATCGAGGCACAAGAACCTCTTTCGAGCAAACGAGATGGAGCTCGCTCGTGCGCTCGCCCATCAGGCCATGCTCGCCATTCAGCTCATGCGACTGTCCCGACAAAGCCGCGAGGCGGCCATCGCAGCGGAGCGCAATCGCATGGCGCGGGATCTCCATGACACGCTGGCGCAGGGATTCACCGGCGTGATCGTGCAACTGGAGGCGACGGAGGACGCCTGGTCAAGGGGCCTGCTCCCCGAGGCTGGAAAACACCTCGTCCGCGCGCGTGAGCTGGCGCGCGGCAGCCTGCAAGAGGCGCGACGCTCCGCGCATGCACTTCGCTCGCAGGCGCTCGCCGAAAAGAACCTCTGTGACGCGGTGGAGGATTTGATCAAAAAAATGACCAGCGGGACCAGCGTGGTCGGCGCGTTCACGCGGGAGGGCAGCCCCTGGCCGTTGAGCAATGAGTGCGAGGAAAACCTCCTGCGCATCGGCCAGGAGGTGCTGACGAACACGCTCCGACACGCACGCGCGCGCCATTTCAACGCTCATCTCGCTTTCGAGCCACAAAGGCTCCGGTTCGAGCTGCGGGACGACGGCGTAGGGTTTGACCCTGCGTCACAAAACGAAGGCCTCGGTTTGATCGGAATCAAGGAGCGGGTCGAAGTGATGGGCGGCCAATTGACCATACGAAGCGCGGAAGGAAGCGGGACGCTCATCGTGGCGTCCTTGCCAGGTCCGTACGCCTCGAGCGGCTCTCTCCTATGAAAGACCCCGCAGACATGGCAGCGAAGCCTTCGGGCGTCGATAAAATACGGGTGCTCATCGCCGACGATCACATCACGGTGCTGGAGGGCCTGGCAGCCATCATCAGCCGCCAACCCGACATGGAGGTCGTGGCCGAGGCCTCGAATGGCCGGCAGGTGGTGGAGCTCTGGCAACAATATCGTCCGGACGTCGCGCTGATCGACATCCGCATGCCCGTGCTCGATGGCGTCGCGGCAATCGAAGAGATCCGGAAGAACGACGCATCCGCCCGCTTGATCGTCCTCACGACGTTCGACACCGACAATGACCTCCTCAACGCCGTCAAAGCCGGCGCCAAGGGGTATCTCTTGAAGGATTCGCGCCGGGAGGAGCTCCTCGACTGCATCCGCAGGGTGCATCGGGGGGAGACGTGCCTTCCTGCATCCCTCGTGCAGAAGCTCGCGGCGAGCCTGAGCCGTGAAGCCCTCACGAGCCGCGAGGTCGAGGTGCTGGAGTATCTCGCGCGCGGGGAAAGCAACAAGGAGATCAGCGCACTGCTCGGCATCGGGGAGACGACGGTGAAATCGCACCTCCGGAGCATTTTTCGCAAGCTCGACGTGCTCAGCCGGACAGAGGCCATTGCCACCGCGAGCCGCCTCGGGCTGATCAAGCTGTAGCGCGCCGCGGACGCCGGAGCGCGCTGTGCCCTTTGGATCAGGGCAGAGACCGAACGAAATCGAGCAGCGCCCCCGAGCCGACTTGCGCCGTCACGCCGGCCGGCAGTTTCCGGACGAGCCACGTGACCTCGTACATGGCCGATGCGCCGGGAGCAATCTCCGCATATCTCCCTTGGTTCTCCACCTCGACGTAGCCGCCTTCCGCGACCGACTGCGCGAAAATCTCCACCTCGCCCTCGCCGGGCGCCTGGCTCGACGAAGGCACATCGGCAAACCTCTTCAAGAACAGGAGATCCCCCGCCACATGCGCGACCCAACCTTCCTTGCCGTCGGCGTTCAATTTTTTCTGCTGGCCGTCGGGCGGATGGGCCGCGCCATCGAACCAGGTCACGCTCTCCGCGGATTCGACAGGCAGGGGATTGGAACCTCCGGGGGTGAACTGCGTGTCCCCCGTCGGGAAGAAGGTGAGTCCCCCTTGGGCCACGCGCGTCACTTCCCACGGCGCGACGGAGAACGGCGCATTCCCCGTGTTCCGGATCGTGTAGGTGATGACCACAGCCTCGCGCGAAAAATCGGCGGCGAACGCTTTTTCGATCGAAAGCGTCTTTCCCGCGTAGCTCGCCTGCGGACCTACGAGGCGGAAGGACGATTCATCGATCGTCGGCGTGTACGCACTGGAATCAACCGCGGCGGGCGGCGGCCATCCCCAGTCGCTCTGGGGGCTCGTCCAGAAGGTGGAGCCCCAATTCACCGCGTTCACTGCGGCATCGGTGAGAAGCTCGATGCCGTCCCACCGGAGCGCGCTGATCCGAGCGCCCTTCGACGGGTCGACCTCGAAGTAGAGCGAGCTGAACTCGAGAACGAGAACCCCGTCGCGCTCGATGGGCCCGTCGAGCATCTCGACGGGACCCGCGCCGCCCCCTCCTTCTCCACCACTTGAGGATCCACCGGTCGACGCGCCGCCGGTCGACGCGCCGCCGGTCGCGCTGCTCGAACTGGTTGCCGAAGCGCCGCCTCCACCGGTCGTGTCGTCGGGGCTCTTGGCACTGCAACCGAACAGCAGGGTCAGCATGAGAAGCGTGGCCGAGGCAGGAAGGTGATTCATGGTTCCTCTCGGGGAGTTTCTTCAGAGGAGAACGTTTGCGGTCGTCTGTCAAGGCTCATGGTGTCGACTGCCGGCGCCGCCACATAGTAAATGACTGAATTTGCCTATTATTTCTCTTGGGGCTGTTCGTGCACGCGTGGTAGGCAAAGCGACGTGAGCCAGGGTATGAGTGACTTCAGCGTTGCTCTCGCGACGGGGCTTGTCGTGCTCGCCGCTGGGGGCTTGGCCGCCGGCTGTATCGGTCCCCAAGGCGCCGTCGAGCCGTGCCCGCCTTGCCCTTGTGAGAATCCCTCGTCGGGGGCAAGCGCCTCGGACGCGCCGCCTGCTGCGGCGCGCAGCGATCTGCCGGTCCCCGATCCGGTCGTGCCCACGGGCCCCATGATTTGGGATGGCGGCGGCATCTCGAACTTGCCCACGATCGAGCCGCCCGGGAGCTGGTTCGTCTACAGCGACAAAACCGCGGCCGGCGTGAAAAAGCCGCCTTCGGTCGAGGAATTCACGAGCGCGATCGAAAACGGGGCGATCCACACGACGGGGAAAGGCTATACCGAATGGGGCGGCGGCATCGGCACGAACTTGTGCGGCGCGCCGCTGCTCACGCCGGTGGATGGAACGAAATACAAGGGCATCCGGTTCAAGGCTTCCGGCTCGACGCCGATGAAGTTCCTCGTGGCCACGGTGGACACGATGCCGGAGTTCGGGCGCTGCAAGAAATGCTACGACCATTTCACGGTCGCCATTACCAATCTCTCGGCGGAGATGAAAACCTACGAGCTCAAGTGGAGCGACCTGAAGCAGCTCGGATGGGGCGACAAGGCCAAGCTGGACACGAAGGCGCTCGTCGGATTGAACTGGACCTCCAAAGACGCGGTCGCGTGGGACTTCACGATTGATGACGTAGCCTTCTTGGAGTGATCCATGCGCTCCTGTGTCCTCCTTCCTGCGTCTGCGCTCGTCATGGCGCTCGTCTCCGGCTGCGGGCGGGGTTCGTACGATCCTTCGGATCACCTACGCCCGACCCCGCCTCCCAAGGCGCTCCCGGAGAACGTTGATTTCGAGCTTCGAGAGGAGTTCGACGGCCCTTGCACGGCGCGAACGACGATCGACGTGAACCTCGGCAATACGCCCGAATCGTTCGTTCGTGCGGCACATTGCCAGATCCGCGGCGCAGAGCCGAGCGCCGAGCTGATCACGGACTGGGCCGAGCAGCTCCGGACCCGTGAATGGGTTCGACGGATCGACGTCGTGCGTAGCCTTTGCAGCGACGCGGGCAAGAGCTGTCCCCTGACCTACTCCGATCCCTGGAAGGAGCAGGTGCTGCTGACGACGCCGTGTGTGCGAAAAACACAGCGAGACGTAGGCGCCGTCTTGATGTTCTTCAGCGAGTGCCCCGGTGGGGTCAACTGCGATCTGGATTGGGCCAATACCCACGCGAGCGGCATGGATGCCCCCCATCGGCTCCACGCGTTCGGCGCGGCAGCAGAGGGTTATTACCATCCGGACAACGCTGGGTTTTGGAAGCGCGAACTCCTCGATGCCCGCTGGGCGGGGCTCCAGTTCCTGCTCGTGAACACGTACGGCCCGGACCTCGGCCGGCTCGGCCGGCTGAGTGAGGCCCTCGCCGACGTGGATGGAGGCATCCAGATTGCGCTCCTCGACGATACTTGGTCCTGGGGGCGGGCGCAGCAGCCGCCGCCCTGGAACGTCGCCCCGAATCTGGCCGACGCCGAGGGCGCCGCGCAGGTGATCTATCAGGCAAAGTGGAAGCCGTTCTTCGATGCGATCGCGCCCGAGCACTGGTACCGCGTCGAGGACAGACCGTTCATCTATTTTTACAACGCTGGCACCTTGAAGCCGCTCACTGCCGCGGCGGCGGTGGTCGCTCGGCTGAAGGAATTTTTCACTGCGGATTTCGGCGTCGAGCCGTTCGTCGCGGTGGATCGCGCGTTTTTCCAGGACCCCGGCATGCCGGCCGTGGCGGATTCGCAGTTCCTCTGGGACACCTTCGGCGACGAGGACAGTCATTTCAACCTCAAAGGCGTGACGCACGACCACTTCATGGTGAAGTGGGATTCCATCGGCCGCGATCACCCAGGCGAACTCGCGACCGACAACGATCGGCTCGTGAAGGGCCCGCAGCTCTTGCAGGAGGCCCTGGGCAGCTCCGCGGCGTCCGATCTTGCGGTGTTTGCCACCTGGAACGACCTCGGCGAGGGGACCGGCATCCACCGCAACTACGACTACTACCATCAGGGACAGTGGCTCACGCCGCACGCCTTCATGCGCCTCCTGCGCGCCGCGCAATGCGAGGAGTAGAAGTGGCCTCGTGCCACTTCTAACGTGCGCGCGCCGTTCGACGGCGAGGACGACCGGGAGGCGTGGGCCGGTCGACCGCTGGCACGACCAAATTGCATCCCGAGAGGGATCCCGATTGCATCCCGAGTAAATGCTACGCGTTGACCATGATTCGCATTGACGGTGCCGGTGCAGTTCGCCGAATCTGTGCACGAGCTGATCACGACAGCGACGAACTCTCGAAACTCACGAGGAACGGGGCGAGACTATGAAGCGGAATCGTGCGTTGCATCTCTCCATCTACACCGTTTGTGGCGCCTTGGCGCTCGCGTCGGCGTGCTCGTCGGGCACGGGCGACCCCAACGGAGGCGCCGGCGTCGGCAGCGCCAGCAGCAGCGGGAGTGGCGGCGGCAGCAGCTCTTCGAGCAGCGCAGGCGGCAGCGGCGGCAGCGGCGGTTCAGCACCTCCCAGCGTGTGTGACGACAACGTTCGCGTGCTGACCGTCGACGATGCGTTCGTGGACGACTTCGAGACCGATATGGCGTTCCCGGGTTGGTACTCGTTCGCGGACACGGAGGCCGCCAACTTCAGCAAGATTGCCCGTGAAGGCGAGGGCGCCGTCACGACGACCATGGCCGCTCACGTGAGCGGCACCGGCATCAAGGCGCCGACCGACGGTGGCTTCGGCGCAGGCTTTGGCTTCGGCCTGAAAGATGCCAACGGGGCGTGTGCCGGCATTTCGGCCTTCGACGGCATCTCGTTCTGGGCCAAGGGGACCGCGGGTGCCGACAACGCGCTCCGGCTCCAAGCCGTGCATCCAGCGACACAAGCCAAGGCGGACGGCGGCGACTGCGAGACGAATTGCTACAACCACCCCGGCAAAAGCATCACGCTGACCTCGGAGTGGAAGCAATACACGATCAAATGGAACGAGCTCGCAGGGTCCGTGCAGGTCAAGGACGTCATCCTCGGCCTGAGCTGGATCACGCCGGGCCCTGATTTCGACATCTGGATCGATGAGGTGACCCTCTTCGCGGGCACGGCGCCGACCGGTCCGATCGGCAAATGAAGCCGCGAAACGTCGCGACCGGCCTCGAGTGGGCGGCCCTCCTGGGGCCGGTCGCGCTGATTTCGGGCCTGCTCTCGGGCTGCTTCGATCAGACGATGAGCCAGGCCGAGAGCCCCGAGCAGAGTGCCGGGGCAACGGTGGGCGCGGGGCCTCGGGCCCAAACGACGGGAGCACGAGCCATGAGCCATCCCATCGACGAAAAGGACCTCGGACCGTTCAAGCTCAAGCCCGAGTGGACGGGTCCCTGTGGGCGCGCGGAGGTCGTCGACGTCAACCTCGGACACGCGCCCGAAGCCTTCGTGCGCGCGGCCCATTGCCAGATCACGGGCAAGGAGCCGAGCGCCGAGGTCGTCCGCGGGTGGGCCGAGAAGCTCCGGAGCCAATCGAGGACCCGCCGTATCGATGTCGTGCGGACGCTCTGCGAAGAGGAAAAGCGCACCTGTCAGCTCGCCTATTCGGACCCTTGGGAAAACCACCCCGAGCTCGTGGGCGCTCCGGTCAAGAAGCTGAAGCGCGACATCGGCGCCGTGTTCATGTACTTCTTCAATTGCCCGAACGAGGTCAATTGCAAGATGGACTGGGCCAACACGCACGCGCCGGGCATGGCCGAGGAGCATCCGCTGCTCGGCTTCGGCGAGCGGAAGGCCGGCTATTACGTGCCCTCGAACCCCGGGTTCTGGCGGCGCGAACTCGTCGACGCGAAGTACGCGGGCCTCGATTTCTTGCTGCTCAACACGTATGGCCCCGATATCGAGGATGGCAAGCTCGAACCGCTCGCGAAGGCGCTCGCGAGCCTCGACGATCCGGTCAAGATCGCCTTCTTCGACGACACCTGGACCTGGGGTCAGCCCTACTTCTCCGAGGCCTGGAAGCAGAAGCCCGACCTCAACGACACGGAAGCGGCGGCGAAGCGAATCTACGAGATGAAGTGGAAGCCCTTCTTTTCGCAGGTGGACAAACGCTACTGGTATCGCTTCAATGGCAAACCATTCGTCTACTTCTACAACGCGGGCACGCTCCTGCCTCGCACGAAGTCCTCTGCGTTGATCACGAGGCTCAAGGAGATGTTCGCCGCGGAGTTCCACGAGGAGCCGTTCGTCGACGCGGACTCTGCTTATTTCGAGGATGCGGCCATGGAGCGCGTGGCGGATGCGCGTTATCAGTGGTTCACGTTCAACTCCCCCGAGCGCCGCAGCCGTTCGACGCTCAAGGGCCACATCATCGATCACGCGATGGTCAAGTGGGACGCGGTGGGCCGTGATCTTCCCGGGAAGCTTCCCCGCCAGACCGACTTGATCATCAAAGACGCTGCCGTCTTTTCGCGCGTGCTCGAGGAGACGCGTGACGCCGAGCTGCTCGTGATCGCGACCTGGAACGACCTCGGCGAGGGAACTGGGATCCACCGCAACTACGACTACTACTTCCATGGGCAGTGGCAACGCCCCGACTACTTCATGCAGCTCATCCGGAAGTCACAGAGCGGACAATGAAGGTCGAAATTTGGATGGCAGGGGCCCTCCTGTGTACCACGTTGGCCTGCTCCTCTGAGGGGAATGCGGGTCGCGTCTGGCTCACCGAAGGGCTCGCAGCGGCAGTGCCGTGGGCCAATGGAGCGGTACCGCTCCGGAACCAGAATGGCGCGCTGGTCACGCCCAACGAGCCCGTCTATCCGCCGATCGGGGCGGAGACGCCGGATCCCGGCTCGCGCGCGGTCGATTGCAGCGGGCTATCCGGCATCGAGCTTTCGCCCTTTTGGATCGAGACGTTCGAGGCCGATCCCAGCCTCCCGAACGCCGTGGGCGTCGCGGAGGGGTGGTCCGCATACGACGACGAGACCTATGGCTCCTTTCGTGTGCCGGGCGACGCGGCGTGGTACCCCGGGCTCTTCGGGCGCTACAAGGAAAAATGGGGCCTCGCGGCCGATCGGATCACGAATGGACCGAGCTGCGACGGCCAGCCCAATGGCTGGGCCTTGCATTTCCGCGGCGGGCGCTTCAACTATTTCGGCGCGGGCCTGGAGCACCCGCTCGCTGCCATCGTTCCCTGCCCTTCGGGCTCCGACGTCTGCCCTCAGCCGCCTGCCCCGGGCGCGACCGTGGATCCGGTGGGCCTGCCGCTCACGCGTCCGGACGGGCACGATTTCGAGCAACCGGAGCCGCACCGCTACTGGGACCTTAGTCGGTATGATGGCGTCACGTTCTGGGCGCGTCGTGGTCCGGACAGCCAGCCCGGCGTTCTGGTCGCGCTCCATGACAAGCATACGAGCGACGCGCTCAACCGCGAGCATCAGACATTCTGCCGCCGGATCAAGGCGTGTCGCCCCAAGTGCCAGAACGGCTTGCCTTGTACGGTCGAGAATCCGGACGCGCCGGTGCCGACGCACCGCTGCTTCGATCCCGCGGTAGGCATGGCGCCGATCGCCGAACCGGCGCTGCTCGAGGAGCTTTATCCCGTCTGTGGCCCGAGCGCATGCCAGTCACCGGATTACTATTACGATCGGGACCTGGACGGCACCGAATGCAAGGCCTACGATTTTTCGGGGGCGCAGGCTGGTTATTATTGTTACGGCAGCGAGGCGCCGCCCGCGGAGGAGGAGCGCTGCGGCGATGGTTGGGTCGCCTCCATCCGCCTCACCACCGATTGGCAGCTCTTCGTGATCCCGTTCAGCGAATTCCGCCAGGTCGGGTTCGCGAAACACGCGCCGTTCCTCGACCTGCGCTCGATCAACATGCTCGCGCTTCAGCTTCCGGTCGGGTTCGCAGACGTATACATCGACAACGTGACCTTCTATCGCCGCCGGTGAGAGATCCGATGAGAAGGCTATCCGAGCTCGTAGCGCTCGCGTGGGCTCTCGGTACCATCGTGACGACAAGGGCGGCCCTCGGGCAGGAGGCGCCTCCAGAACCGCCGCCCGTTGCGCCACCCAAAGAGCCGGACGCCATCCCCGCGCCGCCTCTGTCGCCGAAAGCGCCGGAGAAAAAAGATGCGCCCGTCGCGCCTCCGAAGGCTCCTGCTGCGAAGACCGCGTCGCCTCCGCCGCCCGCTGCCAAGAAGCCGCCCGTCCCCGCATTGCCGCCAAAGGGCTACATCCCGGGCTCGCGCCGCTCCGTGGGGCTCGGCCTCTCCCCGTTTGCTCCGAGCGGGCCAACGCTGCCGGGCGGCGCGACCATTCCCTTCAGCGTGCCGGCCGAGGAGAGCAGCGAATTCACCTTCAAGTTCAGCGGCTTCATGAGCGCCGCGCTCCGGCTCTCTGTCGACGAACGTGAACGCGCGACGCCCAGGCAATTCGAGACGACGCTGCTCGCGCCTCCGCAGACGCCCGATCTCTACGGCGCCGTGCGGGGCACGAACGCGCCGCTCGGGAGCTGGGTCGAACTCCGGTTCGATTACGGCAATGCCAACGTCAAGGCGGTCGTGAAGCTCAGCACCTGGAAGCCGTCGGCAGGAGAAACCTGGCGCGAAACCACGAGCCAGAATTTCTTGAACGAGGCGTTTCTCCTGTTCACGGCGCCCGTGACCGCGGATCTGACCCTGAACTGGACGGTGGGCGTATTCCGCAATGCGTACGGCTCGCTCGGACAATACGGGGCGGGCCAGTACAACGCCGCGATCGTCGGCTCGCCCTTCGGCGTCGGCGAGACGCTCAGCGCGAAGTACAAACTCTCGAGCTCGCTCTCGCTCTTCGCGGAGCACGGCGTGATGGGGCGGTTCAGCAAGGTGCCGCTCGGCGGCGGACCGAATGTGTACGACCACGACGCGAATCCCTCGCGGCCCTCGGCCTTCGTCCACCACGCGCACGTCGGCCTGGGCATCGAGGGCGACGTGCCGTTCGTCTTCGGCCTACATTACCTCAGCAATTTCGCGCAGGACGAGCGCGACCAGATCGACGACCCCAAGACCCCGTTCCTCGACGAAGGCCTGCGCCCCGACCCGCAGATGACCGTGCTCGGCGCCGACGTTCGCATGATCAACAACCACCTCGGCAACTTCGCCATCGCGGCCTCGTACGCCGACGCGACGTACGCGCATATGCTGACGGGCATGAATTACTACGGCGCCGACACCGGCGAGCTGCTCACCAAGCGGCTCCTCGGTCAGGCGGGCGGAGGCACGGGCAAGCTCCTCATCGCGGGCTTCGAATACAACTTCAGTTGGTCGAAGTTCCTCTGGCATCCGACGGCCTTCTGGGGCGAAGGACCCGATCTCATCACGAGCGTATTCGCGAACGTCGGCACCGTGCTCGAGAGCCGCGATCCGAGCTTCGACGGCCGTACGCTTTACAAGCTCGGCGCGGAGGCCACCTATCGCTTTTTCTCGTGGCTCGCGCTCTCGGGCCGTTACGATTACGTCTCGCCGAACTCCAAGGACCGCGAGGAGAGCTTCCACGTCATCAGCCCGAAGCTCGTCTTCCGGAGCAACTGGAATAGCCACGAGCATGTCACGCTGAGTTACACGCGCTGGTTTTACGGTGCGCATTCCCGCGGCGAAGCTCCGAACGATTACACGCGCGAGGAGCTCGACAACCAAATGCTGGCCCTCACCTTCGGGATGTGGTGGTGATCATGAAGGAGCCCATGGGTTCATGCGCACGCGGGGCGCGCGCTCTCTTCCTTTCGCTCTGCACCCTGTCGTTCGTCACGAGCGCCGCGTACGCCCAGGATGACAAGAAAAAAGACAAGGAGAAGGAGAATGCCGCCGCCTCGGACACGGGGCTCGGCCTCACGCCCGGGACGCCGGTCGTCGCCACCTTGCCCGGTGGAATCGGCCCTTCGTACGGGAAAAAGCCCGCGAGCGAGCAGGATTATGCCTTCGACTTCCACGGCCTCATCACGATGCCGCTGCGGCTCGGGCTGAACCAGCGCGAAGGCTTCGTGACGACCGAGCAGAAAAACCTCGTGCTCCACGCGCCTCCCGTGGTGCCTGATTATCGCGACTCCTTCGCGGGCACGACCGTCGTGCCACAGCCCTATGCGCAGCTCGCGTTCTCGTACGGAAACTCCATCGTGACCGGCACGGCCATCATCAAGGCGTGGACGGCCACCACCGCGGCGAGCTTCTTCGATCCCACGCTCCAGGGGGGCATCACCGACGCCTTCATCACGTTCAACCTCCCAAACCTGGCCAAGAACACCTACTTCGCCATCAACGTGGGCGCGTTCTCGAACCGCTATGGCACGATGGGCGAATACGACGAAGGACGCTACGGCACAGCCCTCATCGGCCGCACCAATGGCGTCGGCGAGAACATCGTCGCGCGCCTCTCGCTCGGCAACGTGGTGCTCGCATTCGAGCAAGGCTTCCAGGCGCAGCTCGACAAGCCGCCGATCGGGCTCACCACCGACGGCTGGAACGGGTTCGCCGATCCCAACACCGGCACGAGCCTCGTCATGCACGAGCACCTCGGACTCACCTTCCGGCGCCAGCTCACGCTCGGCCTTCATCACATGCGCGCGTGGAGCCAGGACGATCGCGCCTCGCAAGCATTCACGCCCGACGGCACGATCACCGTGCTCGGCGCGGACATGCGTTTCTCCGCGAGCCACCTCGGCCACGTCTATGTCGGCGCGTCGTACACGGACGCCACCGACGCGCGCTCGGTGGGCCGGATCCTCTCCGTCATGAACACGCAAGGGGGGCCCGATCTGATGCGCAATTATCTCGGCCCGAACAGCGGAGGAACCGGCCAGCTCATCACGCTCGGGGCCGAATACAGCGTGAGCCTCGCGCGCCTGCTCCTCTATCCGCGCGACTACAATGGGAAGAGCCGCGACATCCTCCTCTCGGCCTTCGGGATCTATTCCCACGTCAAGAGCGACGATCCCGCGTACAATGGGGACCACAAGGTCAAATTCGGCGCCGAGGGCACCTATACGCTCGCGTCGTTTTTCGCCGCCTCCCTGCGCCTCGACCACGTGCGACCGACGAGCAACGTCGACGGGCGCGAGTTCACGATCATCTCGCCGCGCCTGATCTTCCGCACCAACTGGCAATCACGCAATCAGGTCGTGCTCCAGTATTCGCGCTTCGTGTACGGCTCGAACCCGGTCGTGCGGAGCGGGTATCCGGCGGTCGACGACCCCATGCTGAGCCCCGATGCGGACATGATTTCGCTCTCGGGGAGCATGTGGTGGTGACGACGCCGAGCTCTCCTCCGGCAAACGCCGAATCTCCTTTCGACCTTCTGCAAGGTGGGGTGCCATGAAAACACGCGCATTCTCGTCGTCGACCTTCGGAGTCCTCGTGGCGGTGGGCATGGGGCTCCTCGCCAACGTCGCCTGCTCAACCGCCCCGGATCCCCCCGCCGGGAGCGGCGAGAGCATCGGGGGCGGCGGGAGCGGCGCCGGCGCCGGCGGGACTGGCGGCGATGCCGGTTCCGCCGGCGCCGGAGGCCAGAGCGCGGGCTCGGGCGGGGCGGGAGGACAGCCCCCGGGGCCGTCGGGGGGCGGCGCGGCGGCGCCGTTCGTCGAATACGAGGCCGAGGTCATGGAGACGAACGGCGTCGTGCTCGAGCCGACCCGCGCCTTCACGGCGGTCGCCTCCGAGGCGTCGGGCAGGCAAGCCGTCCGGCTCTCCAACGTCGGCGACTACGTGCGCTTCAAGAATCAAGGCCCGTCGAATTCGATCGTCGTTCGGTACTCCATCCCGGACGGCGGCAGCGATTTCTGGACGACGCTCAGCGTGTACGTGAACGACGAGCTCCGCCACAAGCTGCCCGTGACCTCGCGTTATGCGTGGACCTACGGCGATCACAACCATTTCAACCAGCCCGACCAGAACAACCCAGGCCTCGGCGTGCCGCATCACTTCTTCGACGAGTCACGGGCGCTGCTCTCCGACATCCCGGCGGGCGCGACCATCATGCTCCGAAAGGACGCGTCGGACACGGCGGCCGAGTACGTGATCGATCTGGTCGACATGGAAACGGTCGCGCCCCCGCTCCCGAAGCCCGCGGGATATCTCTCCCTGATCGACGATTGCGGGGGCACGCCAAACGACGCAAGTGACGACTCCGGGGCCCTGCAACATTGCATCGATCGCGTGCAGGGCGAGGGGCACGCGGGGCTCTACCTGCCGCCGGGAGAGTTCAGGAGCCTCAGCAAGCCGCTCAGCCTGTCGAACATCACGGTCCGCGGCGCCGGCATGTGGCACACGACCGTCTCCGGCTATTTCGCGCGCTTCGACTGCTGGGGCAACAACTGCAAGTATCACGACTTTTCCGTGTTCGGCGACACGATCCAGCGCAAGGACGACTCGCCGGAGAATGCGTTCGGCGGCAACGGCAGCTCGGGCTCGCTGCTCGAGAACATCTGGGTCGAGCACGTCAAGGTCGGCTACTGGACGGGGGCCGACACGAATGGTCTCGTGATCCGCAACTGCCGCATGCGCAATTTGTTTGCCGACGCGGTGAACTTCTACGGCGGAACGAGCAACTCCATCGTCGAATACACGCACGCGCGGAACACGGGAGACGACGCCTTCGCGTCGTGGTCCCCCGCCGACCGGGCGCTCAACCGCAAGAACGTGTTCCGGAGAAACCTCGTGCAGGTGCCGTGGATGGCGAACTGCTTCGGGATTTACGGCGGCGAGGACATCAGCGTCGAGGACAACGTGTGCGCCGACGTCGTGCAATATCCCGGCATCCTGATCGCTCGGCAGTTCGGCTCGCATCCCTTCAGCGGGATGACGCGGATCGAGCGCAATACGCTGCTTCGCGCCGGCGGCTCCGCGTACAACGAGGAGCACGGCGCCTTCAAGCTCCACGCCGCCCAGGGGCTGCTCCAGCACGTGACCGTGAACGACCTCGAGATCATCGAGCCGACGCACGCGGGCATTCACATCGAGGGCCCGGCGGCGATGGACAGCATCTGGTTCAACAAGGTCAACATCAAGAAGCCACGAACCGCCGCGTTCCATCTGAGCCCCGGCTCGAACGGAGCGATGGACGCGGCCTATGTCGTGGCGACCGAGGCCCCGGTCGGCGTGATCGATCAGTCGCAGGGCCAGTTCAAGATCCTGCCCGGCGCAGGAAACGCAGGCTGGTAACGCGCCCGTTCAGAGCGCCTCGTGCAGAGCGACCTGCTCTGCGCGAGGCACCGCGGCGCTGCGCGCGTCGTCGAGCACGAGCGCGAGCGTGAAATTCTCGGCTCGATTCTCGAACTCCACGACCCCGTCCTCGACGCGCAACGTCCGGCCATCGAGCGTGATCTCCTTGCCGCGGAAGCCGTGGAACACGAGGCGCAGCGCGTGCCTGCGAAACTCGGGAAAGCCACACCCCGTCACCGCCGCCGACACCGAGAGCGCGGCGCCGCGACGCGTGAGGCGGAACGTCGTTCGATAATAGGCGCCGCGCGCGAACGAGAGGGTAAGACCGTCATCTTCGTGGAGCTCCGAGACAAACTCGCCGTCCTCGTCCGGCACGAAGACGTGAAGCACGAGCCGCTCCGGCGCATGATCCATCGTCGACGCCGGGGCCGATTCGTAGCTCGGGATGATGTATCCGCCGCGAGCGAACAGCGGAATCCGATCGAGCGGCGCCTTCGCGGTGATGAACTGTCCACCCGCATGACGCTCCTCCGTGTACCAATCCACCCAGGTCCCCTCGGGGAGGTAGACCCGGCGCTCCGTGCAGCCTTCCGTGCAGACGGGGGCGACGAGCAGCGCCTCCCCGAGCAAATATGCGTCGTCTGTCTCGCGCGCGTGCGGATCCTGCTGAAAATCGTAGACGAGCGGTCGCGCAATCGGATCCCCCGACGCGCTCGCCTGGAAAAACGCGCTGTAGAGATAGGGCAGCAAGCGATAACGGAGCTGGATCGCATGGCGGCAGATCGCTTCCACCTCGGGACCGAACGACCAGGGGTATTGGTCGGGCTCGCCCCAGTGGTTGTGATAGCGGCAGAACGGCGTGAGTGCCCCGCATTGGACCCAGCGCGCGGCGAGCTCCGGGCTCGGCGTCGAGACGAACCCCGGGATGTCCGCGCCGATGAAGGGCTGCCCGGAGATGCCCATGGCGAGCGCCATCGGGACGCTCATCTGGAGGTGCTCCCAATTCGAGCAATTGTCGCCGAGCCACTGCGCCGCGTAGCGCTGGATGCCCGCGGATCCGGCGCGGCTGAGGACGAAGGTACGGTGGTCGGGCCGCGCCTCGGCGAGGCCTTCGGCCGTGGCTCTGGCCATCAGGAGCGCGAACTGGTTGTGATAACGCTCGTGGGGGTGATCTTCCCCGTCGCGATCGAAACGCATGGCGAACGGCTCGATGTCGCCCGTCGCGGGCTCGTTCATATCGTTCCAGATCCCGGCGACGCCCGAGGCGACGTGCTCGGCGACGAGCGAGGCCCACCAAGCGCGGGCCTCCGGCTTGACGAAGTCCGGGAATGCGCTGCGCCCGGGCCAGACTTTGCCAATGTAGAGGTTCCCGGATTCTGTCTTGCAGAGCAGGTTCCGCGCGCGGGCCTCGTCGAACACCGGGTAGCCCGGCTCGACCTTCACGCCGGGATCCACGATCGTGACCAGACGGAACCGGCTCTCTTTCAGCGCGTCCAGGAAGCGCGGCGCGTCGGGGTATCGGGTCGGGTGCCAGGTGAACACGCGGTAGCCATCCATGTAGCCGATGTCGAGCCAAAGCACATCGCACGGGATGCCGCGGTCCCGATATTGCCGACCGATGGCGGAGATCTCCTCGTCCGTGTAGTGGTGATATCGGCACTGATGATGACCGAGCGCCCAGATCGGCGGCGCCGCCATCCGCCCCGTGACGAACGTGTACGCGCGGAGCGCTCCGCGCAGATCCGGACCGGCGAAGACGTACTCGGTGTACTGTCCGCCGGCGAAGGCATACCGGTAGGATTGCTCCCCGGAGAACTCGAAGTTCCCCTTGTAGCCGTTGTCGACGAAGAACCCCGCGACCCTCGCTGCGTCGCCCGCGGAGCTGCAATGGTAAAAGAGCGGGATCGACGTGTAGTAGGGGTCGAACTCCGTGCTCTTGCCCGACAGCGTGTGGTCGGCTTCGTACAGGTGGTTCAGGCGGAGCACGTCCGGATGCAGGATGTCCGTGTTCCAGAGCGCATAATTCTGGCCACGCCGATCGAACGGGCCCGTTTTTTCGCCGAGCCCATAGATCGAATCACGCGGGGAAAGCCGCCGCGTCACGACAAATGCATCATTAAGCTGCACATACCCCCGCGCGTGGCCCTCGTCGTCGCGGTAATCCTCGAAGATCACCGAGCCGTCCTCGCGATAGGCGTCCATCGCGAACGGCCGCTTCGAGATACGAAGGCGGATGCGGGCCGTCTCGACGAGGATCTCGTTGGGTGTTTCTTTGACCTCGAACGGCGGCGGCGCCGGCATTTCAAAGCACGCCGCGAACGTCGGGCTCTCGTCAAAAGAACCCGCCTGGGAGATCTTCAGGCGCAATACGTCAGGGAAAAGCACGTCGACCCGCACCTTCTCCTCGCCGACGCCGAGGAGAAGGCCGCGCTCTGTCTGCTCGACCCAGTCGACGTCGCCCAGCGGGACGTAGTCCGTGCAGTCGATCGTCTTTCGCACCATGACGCTCCTCTGTTCGCCCGACGCCTCGAGGCCGCGCCTCGGTTCGAGCGAAGTCTTCATGTTTTATTGCCCGACCCGAAATGAGTCAAGCCGGATTCATGATTAACTATCCCTGTTTACCAAGCGTTCTCTGCCGCATCACGCCATCCGAACGAGCGGACGCGCGCGACGCGTCGACGCGCGAATGCGCGCGCCGTCGCCGCACAACAAATGGTTCGCTATGATTTCGATTTTATCGACGCCGCGTCGCGATTCGCTCCCCGACCGCGCCGGGCGCGAAAAAATGCACGCGCTCCGTATCGATGAAGACCGGCAAGGTCTCGCCGACACGAATCCCCGCGTGCGCGTCGACGTGCGCGACGGCGTGCGGGTGACGCTCGGTCGCGAGGACCACGTCCATCTTGTCCCCCAGGGGTTGAATCAGCGTGACGCGCATCGGGATCGCATTCTCCGCGGTCGCAAAACGCGCGCTCGCCTGGTCCGACATCGCCTCCGGCCGCACGCCCATCACGACGGCCGCCCCGGCGCGCGGCGCGAGCTCAGCGCTCGCCCATGACGGTACCGAAACCTTCGCCGTCCCCTCGTCGAAGAGCAAGCGATCCCCCTCCCGCACGAGCTGCCCTTCGAAAAAGTTCATCGGCGGGCTCCCCAGAAATCCGGCGACGAAACGATTGGCCGGGTTGTGGTAGATCTCCAGGGCGCCGTCACATTGCTGAATCACCCCGTCCTTCATCACGACCACGCGATCTCCGAGCGTCATCGCTTCCTCCTGATCGTGGGTCACGTAGACGGTGGTCGCATGAAGGCTCATGTGTAGCTGCTTGATCTCCGCGCGCATCTGCACGCGGAGCTTCGCGTCCAGGTTGGAGAGCGGCTCGTCGAAGAGAAAACACTTCGGCTCACGCACGATGGCGCGCCCCACGGCGACCCGCTGCCGTTGCCCGCCGGAGAGCGCCTTCGGCTTGCGATCGAGCAATCCTTCGATCCCGAGGATCTTGGCCGCGCGCATCGCCTTCTCGTGAATCACGGCCGCGTCGAGCCCGCGCAGCTTGAGCGCGAAGACCATGTTCTCGTAGACCGTCATGTGCGGGTAGAGCGCGTAGCTCTGGAACACCATCGCGATGTCGCGGTCCTTCGGGGGCACGTCGTTCACGACACGGTCGCCGATTTTGATGGTGCCGGAGCTGAGCTCTTCGAGCCCGGCGATCATCCGGAGCGTGGTCGACTTTCCGCAGCCGGAGGGCCCCACCAGCACGACAAACTCTCGATCGGCGATCTCGAGGTTGAAGCCATCGACGACCTTGACGCCGCCCTCGTAGACCTTCACGACGTCCTTCAGCGTCACGCTGGCCATGTTCGCCTCGCTCCCCCTGTTCGTCGCGTCCCTCGCGGCACGCGAGCGAAGCTCCCGGCGCCGCGCGAGGGTGCTTCGAGGTGTTGCCTGCCAATGACGCGGGTCAGGGCTGGACTGTTTCCTCTTCCACGCTCGCGGCTGTCGCCGTGGAAAGAGGACGCGTCAACTCTCCAAGAAAACGTGCTGGAATGAGGCGCGAGGGACACGGCGCACCCTCGCGGTGCGCGTCGATGAGGTCTTTGCCCGCGCAAAGGACCTCCCTCACGTCGAAGCCGATGTGCTCCACGCCCTCCGACAAACCGAGCGGCCGCGGCCAGTTGCAATGGGCGAGCACGTAGACGTCCTCGCCCGCTTTCAACTTCGCGCGCTGGAGCCCCGCGAGCACCGGCGGGATCAGGTTGTCGTCCATGACGAAGATCGCGTCCGGCCGGCTCCTGCGGTCGAACATCAGCTCGGTCAACCGCTCGCACCCAATCGGCGCGGCGTGCACCGTGAGCAACCGGTCGGGCTTCAGGCCAAACCCTTCGAGACACTCCTGGGCTGCGGCGAGCTTCGGCGCGTGCGGCGACATGACGGCAATACGCAGCCCTTTTTCCAGCAAGCGCGCCGAGGCCCGCTCGATCAACCCCGCAAAGTCGAGCGTGACCAGGCTCGCGTGTGGCAACGGCGCCCCGATCGCGACGCGCGGCAGCCCGGGCTTCTGCAGCACGGGGAGCAGATAGAGCATCGCGGAGTTGACGAGCAATACCCCCGCCGCCGATCCACGCGCCTCCACCTCGCAGAGCTGCCGGTACTCGGGGTTGTTGGCGCGGCCGTCCACGCCCACGAGCGCGCTCACCTGGCCGGCAATCCCGGTCTCGCCCCGCTCGATGACCTCGTGGGTGATGGCTAAAAACAGCGACCACTCGTTCGAGCCCGGCTGCTCGCTCGTGACCCACACATAACGGTCGTGATGCGGGAATCGCTGCGTCACGAAGACCTTGCGCTGCCCCTTGACCGTGAGGAGACCTTCTGCCCGGAGCGTGTCGAGCACACGTACGACGGTCGGTCGCGTGACGCCGAACTGCTCCATCAACGCGTCGTACGTCGGCAGCCGCGAGCCTGGCGCGTAGCGCCCTGCCAGGATCTGCTCTTTGAGCAGTCGAGCGATGGCTTCGACTTTTCGCGATGGCATGGTCCGACGCGCAGACTATCACGGCGGTCCTCCTGCGGGGCAAGGTGCTCGTCGTCGGCTCATGGCAGTGCCTCGGTGACGCTCCGCGCAATCACGTCGTCGTCTCGCTCAACCTTCGAAGCTCTGCGTCGAGCTCATGCCCTGAAAAAGGGCCCGCTGGACGATGAAGAAGAGGACGACGATCGGCAGCGTGGTCATGACCGAGGCAGCCATCAAGTAGTGCCACTGGGTTCCGCCTTCCTGGCTCTGGTACGCCTGAAGTCCTAGCGTCAGCGTGTATGTGCTCTGATCGGTGAGGAACAGGAGGGGGCCCAAGAGGTCATTCCACGAGTACATGAGCTGAAAGAACGCGACGACCACGAGCGGCGCCTTGGAGAGCGGCAGGTACATTTGCCAGAAGATGCGAAACTCCGAGGCGCCGTCGAGGGTCATGGCCTCCGGCAGGCTCTTCGGGATTCGCATGAAGAACTGCCGCAGCAGAAAGATGCTGAAGGCGCTGCCGAAGAAGGTGGGCACCCAGAGCGGCTTCAGCGTGCCAATCCAGCCGAGCGTTCGGTAGACGCTATAAAGCGGCACCATGACGACCGGGAAGGGCACCATCATCGTCGCCAGGGTCAGGCCGAACAGCAGGTTTCGCCCCGGCCATTCGAGGCGCGTGAAGCTGAACGCCACGAGCGCGCTCGACAACGTCGTCCCGATCGTCGCGAGCGTACAGACGAACACCGTGTTGAGCGCGTACCGGAGGAACGGGATGTACTCGATGGTCGCGGCGTAGTTCCGCCACTCGATGGGGCGCGGGAGCCACACGGGGTCGGGGGTCAGCGTTTGTTCGATGGGCTTGAGCGAAGTGGACAGCATCCACAAGACGGGAAAGACGAACACCAGCGAGCCGACGATGAGCAGGACATGAACGACGGCCCTCGACCACGGTCGCTGGCGAAACGTGCTGCTGAAGGGGGAATCTGCGGCGGCCATGGTTCACGCCCCTCCATAGTGGACGCGGGTATGCCCGAGCCGGTGCGCCAGCGCCGTCAATCCGAGCACGACCAGAAACAGGATCCACGCCATGGCGCAGGCGTAACCCATGCGCAGGAAGTAGAACGCATTTTCGTGCATGCGCTGCGTATAAAACAACGTCGCCCGCGCGGGGCCGCCCGCCGTCATGATGTAGGGCGTCGCGAACACCTGCAGGGCGCCGATGATGCCCATGATCGCATTGAAGTAAATGACTGGCGAGATCATGGGGATCGTGACGTGGCGGATCTTCTGCCAGAAGCTCGCGCCGTCGATGTCGGCGGCTTCGTAGATCGAGCGCGGCACGTCCTGCATCGCGGCGAGCAGCGTCAACACGGTCTGTCCGACGGTCCACGTGCTCACCAGGATCAACGACGGCAACGCGAAGCGCCGCTCGGCGAGCCAGGAGGTCTTCGGAAAGAGCCCGAAGCTCGCCTCGTGCAAGAAATGGTTGATGACGCCGAACTCGCCGTTCAGCATCCAGATCCAGATCGTCGCCCCCGCGACCACCGGGACGAGCGTGGGCAAAAAGAGGAGCGTGCGGTAAATGCTCGATCCCCGCAGCTTGGCGTCGAGCAGGAGCGCAAAGAAGAGCGCCACGGTGAGCCCGAGCGGGAGCGCGATGACCACATAGATCAGCGTGTTCTTCAGCGCGATCCAGAACACCTCGTCCTGAAAGAGATCAACGAAGTTCTGAAGCCCGATCCACCGCGGCGGCGACAGGACGGAATAATCGCAAAAGCTATAGACGATCGACGACGCCACCGGATAGGCGAGAAACACGAGGAGCCCGATGCCCCAGGGGGAGAAAAACGCGAGCCCCTTCCGCAACGAGGCATTCGAGCGCACCGGCTTCTCGACGCCGCTCACCTTGGCGAGCCTCCTCCGCTCGCGTCGGGCGGCCCCGACGAGCCCCACGCCAAGGAGCCCGATCAGACCGAAGGGGAGAAAGGAGAGCCAGCGCGACGGCGCGGCGTCTTGCCGATGGCGATGGCGGTCCCACGATTTCTGGACGACCGTCTTGACGTCGCCGAGCGCCTGATCGGCCGTCGCCTCCCCGAGCCACAACCGCTGCGATGCATTCCGAATCTCGAGGGTGTACTCGTTCCAGACGCTGATCCGCGGCTGCGGCGTCGCCCCCGGGCTCGCGGCGAGGTCCTGGAGGCTCTTGATGAAGGGGTTCTTGTGCGCCCGGTAAAACTCCGGACTCACGCTGCGGAGCGGCGAGAGCTTCCGTTGTCCCAGGCAGAGCTTTTCCATGGGACCTTGCTGCGTGAGGTATTCGAGGAACTCGAAGGCCTCGTTCGGGTGTTTGGCGCCGCTCGGGATCACCAGCATGTCGGCGTCGGCGATGGCGACCGGCGGTCCGCCCTCTTTCTCGGAGGGGAACGCCGCGGCGCCCCAGCGCATCTCGGGGCTGAACTTCTGGATGAAGTTCCCCATCCAGATCCCCTGGAGCACCATCGCGAGCTTGCCGCTCAAGAACGGGTTCTGCGCCGAGGCGAAATTGCCGAACGAGCTCGTGAAATTCTGGAGCTGCCCGGCGTCGTGGCGCCTCCCGTAGCCCTGGAACCAGGAAAACGCCCGGACGTTCTCCGGCGAATCGATCGTGATGTTCGCCCCTCCATCCCAGAGCCGCGCGCCGAACCAGAAGCCCCAGCCATAAGGCCACCAGTTCGTGTCGGCCGGCATGAACCCGAGCTGCGCGATCCTGCCGCCCTCGACGACCGTGAGCTTCTCCGCCATCGCGTCGAACTCGGCGATGGTGCGCGGCGGGCGCTCCGGATCGAGCCCCGCTTTCGCGAAGAGATCCTTGTTCCAGTAGAGGCTCACCACGTTGGGCACGGAGACGACGGCCCATACGTGGTCCCGATAAACGCCCATGTCCCAGTACACCGGCAAGAAGCTCTCGCGGTCGAGGTGTGTACCGCGCATGAGCTCGTCGAGCGGGACGAGCGCGTTTTTCTCGGCAAAGTCGGCGATGTCGGCCGCGAGCAGCCCCGCGATGTCCGGCGGGTCGCCGCCCGCCGTCGCGATCAGCGTCTTGTGCTGGTACTGGGAGACGGACTGGTAATCGACCCAGATCCTGGATTGCGAGCGATGGAAGTCCTGAAGGACGGACTCCATCGCCTCCTTCTCCATGCCGGTCCATTTCTCCCAGTAGCTCACCCGCACGCGCCCCTCGGGCGACGGCGGGGGCGACCCCTGCGCGCGTACGGCGGGGGAGATCAACGAGCAGAGCGCAATGGCGAGGACCGAGAGGAGCGCGACGAGGGAACGTCGCGGCCGAGCGCTGCTCGACCGAGAGGCGCGGGCGAAGGGCGCCGCCAGGCGGGCGGGGGCCGCCCATTGCTGAACGTCGAGGCGATCCGACGAGCAACGGCGCATGGCGCGGGACTCTAGCCACGCAGGGGCCGAGAATACAATCGAAAACGGGGTCAAATTCGAGTGTTTACCGGGACGAGGGAGGCGCCCCGCCGCCGCCCGCGAGCGGGTCACTTCGGGACGTCGTCCGGCAGGATCCCACACTCTCGGAAATCGAGGCTCGTCTCGATGCGGAAGTTGGAGCCGCCGGGGTTTCTCTCGGCCTGGAAGAGGTCGAGCTTGTAGACGTTGCCCACCGTGATCCCGAGCTCGGCCGCGCGCACGTCGAGGTTCACGTTGCCCGTGAGCGGACCGTGGATGCCTCCGATGTCCACCGCGAGCTTGTCGTTGATGAACACGAACACGTCGTCGTCGCCGCGGAAGTTGAAGACCTCGCCGCCCTTGTACTCGAACGCGGTGTGTAGCTCGATCGTGAACAGGAAGTTGTGCGGGCCGACGTCGTTGCCGCCGATCTGCACGTCCCCCGGCGAGGTGTTGAACTTGTCGAGCGGGAAGAAGCTGTTCGAGTCGAACAGGAAGTACCCCTCCTTTTCCGGATCGGGCTGGAGCCACAAATCCATCACGTAAGGCACGTTCACGCCGGCGACGTTCCTGTACCAATCGTCGAAGGACTCGATCACGTCGAGCGGCATACGCGCGGGGTTGATGTCGGGCTTGCGGTCGGCGGGGAGGAGCGGGAGGATCTGCCCTGTGTAGAGGCCTGGATCGATCCACGACGCCGGCTTCTCTTCGCCGAAGTCGATGTGCGCCTGCGTGAAGTCGCGCGCGATGGCGCGTAGCACGTTGGCGCAGACGTTCTGGCTCGGCTCGTTGAAATCCGCGAGCGGCCCGAGGATCTTCCAGCCGCCATAGGTCGTCTCGGCGGTAAAACCCGCAGGCAACGTCTCGTCAATCTTCGGAGGCGGTTTGTCCGGCCCGCCCTCGCCCCCGCTCCCGCCGCTGCCTACGAGGATGAGCCCCCCTTCGCCACCCGAGCCACCGCTCGAGCTCCCCCCGCTGCCGCTGCCTCCACTCCCTCCTTGCCCGGCAGGTGTGGCGCTGCAGGCGATCAAGCCGAGGATTGCAACACTCAGAGAAGCGAAGAGGAGCGGGCGTCGAAGCATGTGTGGAACGATAAACAAACTCAGGCGAATGATCAGTACATTGCGTACTTTTACCATCCGCTCCGCGAACAGATCGTCTCTGCGCCGCATTGCGTCAGGATCACGCGACGAATCGGCGCGAAAATTCCATATGGATCGCTCCTCGTGGCCGCGTCGGTAAAACCGAGCCATTGACTACGAATTTGATGGATCGCGACCATCTCGTGTTGTTAGGGCTGAACGGCAGTCCACTCGATTGGGGGGCTTCACCATGGATCGGATCAAGCGTATGCAGCCCGTGCTGAATCAGCGCCGCGCCGCGGGGACGCGCGCGCTCGTCTATGCGTGTCTCCTTTCGTGCGCCGCGTGCAGCGCGACCTCCGGCGCCAACACGACCGGGAGCGGCGGCAGCGGAAGCGGCACGGGCGGCGGTGGCACCGGCGGCAGCGGCGGCGCCGGAGGTGATATCTCCGTCGGCGTGGGAGGACTCGCCATTCCGGACGGCGGCACGGAAGAGGACGGCGGCATCGTCGAGACGTTGCCCCCGGCCTTCCTCGCGACGGAGGTGGGGGGCTACAAGCTCGGAGGGCCGACCAGCGAGGGTTCGGGCAATGGGGGAGGAGGCCCGAACGAGAACGAGGCGTGCGGTAATGTCCTGGTGGCCATCGTTCGTGACTTCAAAGGCAGGAGCGAGGCGGGCGGGCACGTCGACTTCGAGGGCCCCTTGTACGGCAACGATATCACGAAGGGCCTCGTGGAGCCGACCCTCGGCCCCGACGGGAAGCCCGTCTACGCGTCGCAGTGCGAAGAAGGTCACCCGGCCCCGCCGCCGACGTGCCCCTTCGGGCCCGAGACGACGACGAAGGCAAACTTCGATCAATGGTATCGCGACACGGCGGACGTGAACAAGCCCTACCTGCTCCAGTTGTGGCTCGCTCCCCAGCCCGGCGGGCTCTTCACCTTCCAGAGCTTGTCCTTTTTTCCGCTCGACAGCGCGGGCTGGGGCAACTCGGGCGTCGACAAGGAAGGCGTGATCCGCAACTTCAGCTTTACCACGGAGCTGCACACGCGGTTCCAATACAATGGCGGCGAGACCTTCCTCTTCGAAGGAGACGACGATGTGTGGGTCTTCATCAACGGAAAGCTCGCCGTTGATCTGGGCGGCCTTCACCCGAAGGGATCGACCGCGGTCGTCCTCGACACGTCCGCCGAGCAGCTCGGCCTCGTGAAAGGGAAGGTGTACCCGCTCGACCTTTTCCACGCGGAGCGGCACACGCCCGAGTCGACGTTCCGGATCGACACGAACCTCTCGTTCGTGAATTGTGGGCCGGAAGTCCCCAAGTAAAAACGTGTTCCCCGGCCACGCACACGCCGTGGCCGGGGAACACGGGCTCTCGGTCGTCCGTCAGGGCTCGATGCCCCACACCACCGATTGACCTTGGTACATCAGCACCACGTTCGCCCAATCCATCTGCATCGAGGCCGCAGCGTTGAACGAATGGTCCCCGGTCTGCGTGAAGCTCTGGGACATGAAGTTCTGAACGGTCCACGAGAACTGCAGGCGGGAGCCGGGTGAGAGCATGGTGCCGCCCGTGAAGCCGAACGCCAGGTACGTGTCGGCAGACGCCACGGGCATGGGCATCGGCACGACCTCGACGTTGATGTTGCCCGTCGGGAAACCCGCGTTGGGGCCCCCCACGACGCCGACATTCGCCCAGTTGACGGTCTTCATGAGCGTCGCGGCGACTTCATTGGTCAGGTAATAACGAAGGGTCAGATCATTGAGGTTCACCGGCTCGCTACCGTTGTTGACGATCCAGAACTGGGAGCCGATGGCCGCACTCGTGGCAGCGCTGATCTCCACCTTGTACTGAACCACCATGCCGGTCGGGCCGCCGCCCGCGCCGCCGCCCCCGCCGGCGCCCCCCGCGCCGCCACCCCCGCCACTCCCTCCCGCGCCTGACGACGCAGACGAACTCGATGATGAGGACGAGCTCGACGATGCAGACGAGCTCGATGACGCGGACGAGCTCGACGATGCAGACGAGCTCGACGACGCGGACGAGCTCGACGCGCCTCCCTGACCGGTTCCTCCCGCGCCGCCGGAGCCGGTCCCGGCGCCAGCGCCTGCGCTCTGGTTTTCGGGCTCGCCCGTGAGCCCCTCGGCACAGCTCGCGAGAATGAGCGTCGACATGAGCAGGAGCGCGGCGGATCTCCCACGCGATCTCGTTCGGGCTGAAGAGGGGAGGACATGCCAGCCACGGCTCGCGCAAGGGTTCATGGGACCTCCTTATGGCATAACGAGATCCCCACTATCACGTTGCTTCGGCGAAACAAATCAGAAACACGGTCAGAAAAGACCATTTACTACGGCGTGGTTATGCGCGCCTCGCGAAGCTTCAAGGGGCCCTGTAGATGGCCCCTCCCTTCATCACGAACCGGACATTCCGGAGCGCCGCGATGTCCCGCGTGGGATCCCCCTCGACCGCGATCAGATCCGCCAGCTTGCCGGCCGCCACCGCGCCGATCGCCGCGTCGAGGTGCAAGAGCTTCGCCCCGCGGGCCGTCGCCGCGCGCAAGGCATCAACCGGCGTCGCGCCGTACTCCACGAGCAGCTCGAGCTCTCGGGCATTGTCTCCGTGCGCGAAGACGCCGACGTCGCTCCCGTTGACGATGCTCACCCCTGCGTCGAGGGCCGCCTTGAAGACCTTGCGCTTCTTCGTGAGGCTCTCGGGTTCGGGCGTGCTGCCCTTCTTCCAGCCCTGATAACGCGCGAAGGCCTCGCTCGCCGCGAGCGTCGGGCAAAACGCGACGTGATTCTTGGCCATGAGCTTGAAGACGTCCGGCGTTCCCTGGTCGCCGTGCTCGATCGTGTCGACCCCGGCGAGGGCCGCGCGCCGCATTCCTTCGGCCGAGGTCGCGTGCGCCGCGACGCTCCGGCCGCTCGAACGCGCCGTCTCCACGATGAGCCGAAGCTCCTCGACCGAAAATGTCGGCCGCGCCTCGCCGCCGGGCCCCCAATAGTAGTCCGCATAGACCTTGATCCAATCGGCGCCGTGCCCGATCTGGTCCCGCACGACGCGCAGGAGCGAATCGTGCCCATCGGCTTCCTCTGCGCCCTGCGGCACGTGGAAACCAGGATCGAACCCCTTCGGGCCATAACTGCCCGTGGCGACGATGGCCTTCGTCGTGACGATCATCCGCGGGCCCGGGATGATTCCCTGATCGATGGCCTGCTTGAGCCCGACGTCGGCATACCCTGCCCCCTCCGTCCCGAGATCACGGACCGTGGTAAAGCCGGCGAGGAGGGTGCTGCGCGCGTGGTTCGTCGCGCGGGCGACGCGCAGCGTGAGCGGCTCCCGCGCCACCTGCTTGTCCCAGGAGGCTTCATCGTAAGGATGCAACAGGAAATGCGAATGCCCCTCGATGAGCCCAGGCAAGAGCGTCGTGTTCGGCAAATCAACGACCACCGCGTCCTTGGGTGCCTGCACCTGCGCTTCCGGCCCCGCCGCTTCGATGCGATTGCCGCGCACCACGATCACCCAGCCCTCGTGCGGGCGCGCGGTGTCACCGTCGAAGACGCGCGCCGGCTTGAGCACATAGAGGCCTTTTCCAGCCGTCCCCGTGAAGGTGGGCGCGGGGAGGGCCGCCGGAAGAGAGGCCACTGTCGAGCTGCTTTGATCGGGAATCGACTCCGCCGCAGGGCATGCGCTCGCGATCGGAGGCGTGCCTCCGCCGCTCGCCGTGGAGGCGCGCGGCGGGCCGACGGGAGCTGTCCCGGACGCTCCACCGCAGCCCGAAAAGAACGTCATTGCAGCCAGCAAGGCCCCGATGGCACCAGCGTTTTTCATGGGTTCATGCAAGGAAAGCGGCATTGGGGAATGGAGAACCTGCGCGACGCGCGTCCCTACCACGGGCGCTCGTCCGGAGGTACCTGAAAACACCGTCGGGTTGTGTTATGCTCCGGCCGTGAGCGACGAACGACATGACCTGCACGGATACCTTGTTTGCCGGCAGCGGATGGCATTTCAAGTCGGATATCGGCTCCATGCCTTCGTCCTGGCCCTCGCCGTGCCCACGCTCTGCGCCTGCACGCCGACGCCGGCGCCTCCGCCAGAACCAAAGCCGTCGGTGGGTGTATCCAAGCCCGCGGTGCTCGAGGTGGCCGGCGATGCGGCCGCCAAGAAAACCGCCGACGAGGGGGGCCCGGACGCGGAGGAACGGGGCACGCGGACCCAACGGGAGCACCCGAATGACATCGTGATCCGGCTGCGCTACGAGCTAACCGATCACCACATCGCCTGTGATGTCGCGCCGTCAGGCCCATGTACCGTGCAAGGTGATCTCGACGGCGACGGCCACCCCGACGACGTGGTGTTCGTGCGCAACCGCGCGGGCGTCGTGGGAATCGCCGTTTTCTTGGGGACGAACCCCGTCGAGTTGCTCGGCGGAGGGAGCCTGGCGAAAAAATACTGGACAAAGACGGAGGTACCCGACGTCGGCGCCGCGCCGGACGCGCCAGGACCCCCGGAGGAAATCGACGCCGACCTCGGCTGGATCCGGCGCTGGGAGCTACGACCCCTGAAGCTCCGCAATGGCGCCCCCTTCTTCGTCGGGCAGATCGGCAAGAGGACCGTCGAATCCCCTGCGCCGGACGCCGTCGGCGACGGGCTGCTGCTCGACAGCGGCGACGCGGCGGCCATCCTCTATCGTGTCCCCGGCGGCTGGAGGTTGATGCACCTCGGCTTTTAGCAGCAGGCATTGACACGAGGGGATGACAGCAGGTGTCATGTGCTCGTGACAGGGTCACGACGGCGTCACAACGAAGGGTTCACGGCGTCTTCGCCTCCGGGGTGTGCGTCAGCGTCTCCCTGCGCAGATCGCGCAGCGGATTTGCGCAACTTGCGCAACGTGTCGCTGGCACCTCACGGGCGCCACGGCCGTTTGTCGGGCGGGCCGAGCTGGCCCGGGGCTTGCTACGGGAGTGATCCCGTGGATGAAGGACCCCTGCGCGTGGGCTGGCTGCTCGCGGCCGCCGCCGCGCATGGGGCGCTGTTTGGCGCGGGATATCTGCACGACGAGGGCCGCGCCAAAGCACGCGAATTGCGCGAGGCGATCCAGGCGCAGCTCGATCCGTTCGAGGTCCCGGTCGAGGCGCCGCCGCCTGCCGAAAAACCCGCGCCCGAACCGCCGGAGGAACTGCCGCCCACGCCCCGGCCCATGGCGATGCAGTCGCCGCGGCCTCCGCAAAAGGATTCCGCCGATCACCCGCCGAAGGAGGCCCCCGAGGAGCCGGAGCCCGTCCCGATGGCAGCGCCGCCGGTGCTGGTACAGCAGGGTCTGCCGGATCTTTCGGCCGTCACGTTCGTGAGCGGCATTGGCGAAGGCACCGGCCTCGTGTCGAGGTTCGGCGCGGGGCTTCGTGCGGCGCGCCGGTCCTCGCGCGGGGGCGGCGCGCCGTCGCCCCCGTCCCCGCCGCAGACGCCCGATCGATCCCGCCCGGCGTCGCTCCACGGGGATCGCGCGTGGGACTGCGATTTCCCGTCGGAAGCCGAAGCGGCGGGGATCCGGAACGTGGTGGTGGAGCTGCGGATCCTCGTGCGCGCGGACGGCCGCGCGCAGCGCGTCGAGGTGGTGTCCGATCCGGGCCACGGCTTCGGCGCGCAGGCCCGGTTCTGCGCGGCGCAGCACCATTATAGGCCCGCGCTGGACCGGGATGGGCAGCCGATCCAGGCGTCGCTGGGGCCGATCCGGATCCGGTTCATGCGCTGAGCACCTCCGCAAGATTCTTCCAAACGGCCCCTCCTCCGGCCCGCGCCGCGTCCACCGCCGCCTCGTTTGCGCCTCGAACCCCGCGATTTCACGCTTTTTCGCGGGGGCGCAAGGCGCGTCCATACGCCGCGCCTCGCGGGATGCATCTTGCCCTCGTCGGCGCGCACCTCTCCCCCGCGCCCACGAGGAGCTTACGACCATGCACAGCCGTTCCCTCTCGATTGCGATCGTCTCGTTTCTGGTCTCCACCTCGGCGCTCGTCGCCGGATGCAGCGATGATCCCGCGCCCGCCTCGACCCAAAGCACTTCGTCGGGCTCCGGCGGGAGCGGCGGCGCCGGCGGCCATGGCGGCAATGGCGGTACGGGCGGCGACGGCGGGGGCGGCGGGAGCAGCAGCGCCCCCGAGGTGGTCGCCGCGTTTGATCCCATGAAAGGCGAATACGTCGAGGGGCTCGACATCAAGGACGGCGTCGCGTACGTCGGCGCCGTCCTCACCGGGCAAATCCTGAAGGTCGACCTCGCGACGGGCGCGATTTCACCTTTCGGCGCCATGCCCGCCTTCTCGCAAAACGGCGGCGCGCTGGTCGGCCTGACCCTCGGCCCAGACGGCGCGGTCTACGGCGCGCTCAACATCACCGCGGCGGGCGGGCCGCAGACGGGCATTTACCGCATCGCGCCCGCGGGCGGCGACGCGACGCTCTTCGCCTCGGATCCGGCCATGATCTTCAACAACGACCTGCGCTTCGACGCGGCCGACGACCTCTTCGTCAGCGACTCGATGTCCGGCGCCATCTTCAAGGTGTCGAAGGACGGCGGCACGGTCTCGAAGTGGGTCGAGGACATGTTGCTCACGCCCGACCCGGCGATCTGCGGCGTGCAGACGAACTTCCACCTCGGCATCAATGGCTTCGTGCGCGCCGGGGACGCCTATTATGCGACGAACACCGATCGCGCCTCGATCGTGAAGATCCCCGTGAACGCGGATGGCAGCGCGGGGAAGCCCGAGGTCTTCCTGGCCACGGATTGCGCCACGCTCTCGGGCGCGGACGGGATCGCGGTGGATCCGAGCACGGGCGACCTGATCGTGGCGATCAATTACAAGGAGACGATCCTCCGCATCGGCATGGACAAGTCGGTGAAGAGCATCGCGAGCGGCGAGCCGCTGCAATCGCCGGCCTCGCTCGTCCTCGACGACAAGACCCTCTACATCACGAATGCGGCGTTCGCGGCGCTGGCCTCGGATCCGTCGAAGGCCAAGCCGTCGCTCGCCAAGCTCGTGCTCCCGTAGGCGCGGGATCGGGCCCGGCGTCGAGGCGCGCGCGGGCGCGTGGCGGGGCGAGGTCCCGGAGCCACGCGCCCGGCGTCGTGCCGAACTCGGCCCGGAACGCGCGGGTGTAATGGCTCTGATCCGCGAAGCCGAGCGCGTAGGCGATCGCGGAGGGCGACTGCCCCTGCCGCAGCAAAAAAAGCGAACGGGTGAGGCGCAACCGGAGCTGGTAGGCGTGCGGCGGCATTCCCACCGCCGCGCGAAACGCGCGGACGAGGTGGTATTTGCTGAGGCCCGCGACCGCGGCGAGCTTGTCGAGGGGGATCTGTTCGCCGGAGTGGGCGTGCAGGTACTCGCGGGCGAGCGCGACGCCGCGCGGCTCGGAGAGCGGGCCCTTTCCCTCGGCCGCGCCGCCGAACAGACGCCGGAGGCTCGTCACGAGCCAGCTCTCCCATTCGAGGGATCCCGCCCCGGACCAGAGGCTCTGGTGAAACGCCTGCAGCCCGAGCGCGGCGACGGGATCCGCGAGCACGAGCGGCGTCTCGGGCAAGGAGAGGCGGGCGCCCGCGGCCTCTTCGAGGTAATGGGAGAACATACGAGCATCCATCGAGGCGCCGAGGTTCTCGGGCGCGTGGCCGGGGATGGCGGTGACGGCATACGTCGTATGCGCGGGCATGATCCACACGCAAGGCGCTTCGCGCGCGTCGCTGACCAGGAGCCCGCCGGCCGCCTCGGTGCGGACCATGCCACGGCGCAGCACCCCCACCAGGATCTTCGCGCTCTCGGCGCCCTCGGCCGCGAACGATCGCGCGTTCGAGCGAAAGAGCTGCACGGAGGCGCCGGTCGTGGGCGTCTGAAATTCGCACGCGTGAAAGCTCGGCGCCGGTGTTCCCATTCTCGATGCAATCGTAGCATCGTTCCTCGATGCACAGAAGGACGAGCCGGGGCTGGACACGGGGCCCCCCATCGTCCTCCGCACGCCGACAACGATGACCGAGGGGGTCGCCTCGCGTCGACTCCCTCGGTCGACGATGACCGGCGGGGGTCGACGCGAGGCTATCCCCTTCGGTCGACGATGACCGGCGGGGGTCGACGCGAGGATACCCCCTTCGGTCGACGATGACCGGCGGGGGTCGACGCGAGGATACCCCCTCGGGAGACGACGACCGGCGGGGGTCGACGCGAGGATACCCCCTTCGGTCGACGACGACCGGCGGGGGTCGACGCGAGGATACCCCCTTCGGTCGACGATGACCGGCGGGGGTCGACGCGAGGCGACCCCCTTGGTCTACGAGGATCGGCGGGGACGGGCCTTGCTCACCGGGTGATCGTCACCTCGATCGGCTACTTCAGCGACGGATCGCCACCACGCCAGTCGCTGAATGCACCCCGCTCGCGTCGACACTCCACCACCACGACGCGTTTGTTCGCCTCGGAGGACGTGCCCCACTGCGAGGGCATGAGGAGAGCGCTGGTGCCCTCGCCGCAGGCGCTCATGATCTGCGGGCGAACCGCTTCGACTTCCTTGGGGCCCTTGGCCGCGGCAGGCGCCTCGCCGCACGACGTGAAATGCCACCCGCGCTTCTTGGGCGGCGAAATCTTCGGATCGGTCCAGCCCCCCGGCGTAGCCATGCTCTCGACCCATACCTGTCGAATGCCACACGCGGTGACGGACGCCGATTCGAATTCCGTGAACGCCTTCTCGCACTGCGCCCGCATCGCGGCGGCCGTCAGCTCGCCTTTCGAGGTGGTGAGCTTCGCCTCGGGATAATCGCGGGCGAAGGTCTTCCAGGAGTGCTTCGAGAACGTATCGTCCGGCGCGACGTCGCCGCCGCAGGCCCAGAGTTTCTCCCGCGCAGCGGCGCGCGCCTTCACGTCGGCCTCGGTCGCGAGGTCCAAAGGCGCGCTGACGCCGAGGGCCGCGTCGAACTCGGCGAGCCGGGCATTCGCCAAATCCGGATCCGGGGAGCGGCCGCCGCCTCCCGCGATCGCCCCGAGACAACCGGTCCCGAACAGAACCAGCACGTTCGTCACGACCAGGAGCCCGTATTTCATGAAGACCGGCTATGCCGGGTGCCCTCCCCTGTCAAGCACGAAGGAGCGGCATTGCGCCTGGAAGTGGCGGTTTCAGTGGATGTTCAATTGTCGCCGTTTTGCGAGGGGTCCAGACCGAACACTCGCTCATGACGCGCGCTCACGTGGCAACCCATGCACGACGCGACGCGCCCTGCGGACGTCACCTCCCCCTCGGGCGTGACCGTTCCATAGACCCACCCCGCGTCCGTGCCCGGCGTTTCGGGCGCGACCTTGAGCACGACATACGCCCCGGCGAGGCGCGAGGCGCGGTAGACCCGGTCGCCGACCCGTACATACGGATTGAAATGGTCGGCCGTGGCGGGCATTTCCTGGAGGGCGGCGAGCTCGCCCTGGGGAATCGGCTTGTCCATGAGTTCGGGGAGATAACTCTCCTTGACGACGATCTGCCCCACCGGCTGGGGCACGGGCGCGGCGGTATGGATGATCGGGTAGGGATGCGGGTCTTTGGCAAACACCGAATAAAGCTTGCGCGCGTGGCCGCCGTCCTCTGCGGCGCTCATGCGCGTACGGCCCGGCTGGGGCATGCGGCAGAGCCAGGGCGCCCAGCGCAGTTCGTCGTCGATACGCCCCCAGGCCTTGTAGTCGCGGAACGCGGCAGCGAGGAGCGGGACGAACCGCGGATCGAGTTCGGTCGTCGTGGAGGCGCTCGCCGGAGCCGCAGGGGGTTGTGCTTCTTTGCTTTCGGTCGCCGGGGTGACGGGCTCGTCGAGAGGGCGGGTGCACCCGGGCGCGAGGGCGAGGAGGAGCAGCAGGGCAGGACGCATGGGGCTCGATGAGACGCGCACGGTGCGCAAAGGATCTGTGCTCTATGCTCGGCGCACGTCACGCCAACGACGGAGGCTGCGCGTCGGGCGCGGCGAATCGGCCGAGGACGGCAGGCGCGTCGCTGACGGAAATGAGGACGATCTCTTCGTCCGTGGCGATCACGATTCGGTCGGCGGCAGGGCTGAACGCGGCCGCGAGGATCCGCGCGTCGATCCGGAACAAGAGCTTTTCGCCGTCGCTGACCACGCCGGTGCCGTGGAGGATCCGGAATCGATTCTGCGGGGTCAACCCCATCGCCGTTGCCATCTCGCCGGCATAGGCTTCCTCGAACGGGGCCTCCGAGGAGATGCACACCGCGGGGTCCTCCGCGGAGATTTCGGATGGCATCACGGGGTCGAGCTGCGGGATTCCCGTGTCGAGGTCGAGGACGGCCGTGCTCTCCTGCTCGCCGACCCAGGCAAAGCGGCCGTCGCGCGTGCTGGCCAGCACCGCGGGCCGATCGCCGCCCCAGCGAAGGGGCGCGGGCCGGGCGCGCGTCGCCGGCGACGCGCCGTCGTCGCTGCCGTTCGACGCGTCGCCGGCGACGCTGCCGACCACGAGGTCCTCCGGCTGGTCATGTTCGAGCAAACGCAGCGGCATGTCCGCGGGATAGGTGTCGAGGTACGCGTTCGTATCGAGGTCGAGCACGGCCACGCTCGCGCGGCCCGAGACCGCGTCCCAGTATTCGTCTTTGTCGAACCAATCCCACGCGTCTCGCATCCACGCCGCCATGCGCAAGCGCGCGCCATGCACGCTCGTGGCAAGACGGCCGCACGTGGGCACGTGCGCGAGCACGTCGCCGCCGGTGGTGACGAGCCACGAGCCGTGGGGCCGCTGCACGAAGAGCCGCGCGTCGTCGACGAAGAGGAGGCCCCTGACGTCGGTCCCGACGTCCTCCGGCAAACGGCCCGGCATGCCCACGAGGCGCACGGGCGATGAAATGGGCTTCGGCTCGGGCCACGGGCGTATCGCCGCGGGCGGGGACACGGTCGCGTGCACGACGGTCTCGAAGAGGTCCTGCACCACGCGCTGCCGGGACATCAGGATCACCGGCGGCGGCGCAAGCTCGACGAGGTGGAGCTGGCTCTGCGCCGCCAGCACGAGGGCAAGCCAGGCCTCGTTGAGCGGGCCGATCCACGGGTCGACCATGGCCGGACCGAGATCGGCGTAGAAAGGACGTTGCCCCGGCGGCGGCAGCGGGACGGCGCGCGTGATCAAGACGGCCACGAGCGCCGGATCGGCCCCGGCGCGTACCAGCGCCGCCGAGAGCGCGGAGAGGCCCGTCGCGCCGGCATTCTCGTGGGTATCCATCTCGTCGGCCGGGCGGACGGTGTCGCCGTCGAGCCACGCTTCGCAGCGCGCGATCGCTCGAACCTGATCGGCCGACAAACGCAGCACGTCGGCCACGAGGGGCGCGAGCGCGGGGTGCAGGACGCCCACGACCTGCACGTGGCCGTAACGACGCTCGCGCAGCGCGGGCGTGGAGCAGAGGACGCCGCAGCGCTCGCACGTTTCGCCCGCGTGTTCTTCCCCGGACAGCGCGCCACACGCGCAGCGGAACAGGCTCACGGGCCCGAAGATGCACTGGCAAAAAATGCCATCGCGGACCGGCCGGCGCCTCGAGTTCGACCAGCGCCGCAGGAGGTCGCCGCTGGTGACGCGTCCAAACGAGCGAATGTCGTCGGGCGCCGCGGGGTCGAGGAGGTTCTTCTGGACCCATTGAAGGTCCGCCACGACGTCCGACGGAGAGAAAAACCGGTCTCGAAGGGACATGGGCGCGATCCTCGCTCGGAGAGCTACGACGCCGCACGTACGCGACCTCCTCGGCGGCGTCAATGGGGAGCGCGCGCCCCGCGTCCCGGACAGGCTGGAGCGGATTCAGGGCGAGGCGCTCGGCCGCGTCGTAATGCTGATCTGCCTCGGGACTTCCTCCGTGAACGAACCGACGGTGGTCACCTCGGCCGTTTCGCCGCGGATACGGGCGACACGAATCTCGGGGTCGATCCCATCACCGGCGTAGGCGATCAGCGCGTCGTCGCCGCAGATGCCGGGCGCCGCGCCGATCGATAACGTGGAGCTGGCCGTCGTGTCGATCGTGACAAGCTTACCCCAGCCCACGCCGGGCACGTAGCGCAGCGCGGAGAGCGCGCCCGATGTCGAGGGAAGGGCCACGATCACGTCCCCCGCGGGGGTCGCGGTGATCGCAGGCTCGAGGCTCTGGATCTCCAGCTTGATGCTCTCCGGGGGCGACCAGACGCCGTCGTGGAGCCACGTCGCCGCGATCGTCGCGTAGGTTTCGTGATACACGACGACCACGTCGTCATTCGGGAGCACGACGGCCTGCGGAGGCGCGACGGGGATCTCGTTGCCCATGAAGACCTTCACGTCGGCGCGGCAATGCGGCTCCGTCCAGCCTCCTCCGTCCGACCAGAAGACCTGCGCGTCGCAGAGCTCGTTCAGGGTGCCGAGGCCCACGCCGAGGACGCTGCCCTCCGTGTACGTCCGGACAGCCGAGGTCAGTTCGAACGGCGAAAGCTTGGGATAGGGATACCAGTCGTACGCGTCCGGATCGAAATGGGCGAGGGAGGATCCTTCGCCGGCATTGCCCATGAGCAGGGAGACGCCCACGGTGACGACCGGGCTCGGCACCAGCGGGAACCAGCCCTGGACATCGTAGAGGTCGAATTTCGTGCCATCGCCGGTCACCATGAAATGGCTCAGCGCGGAGTCCGTGCTCGTCTCGATCCAGTACACGCCGAGGTGACCATAGACATCCACGTACGTCGTCATCCGATCCGCGCCCTGCATCGGATAGGAGGGCGTGATCCACTTGCCCTCGTGATGGACGATGACCTTGCCGCTCTGCCATCCGGCGGCCGCGACCATCGCGGCCTCGCCCGGCGCGCACGTGGGCGCGGGGAGGCCGCCGCTGCCGCCGCTGCCACCGGTGGACGACGAGGACACGCTCGTGTCTGCGCTGGAGGCGCTGCCCCCGCCTCCCGCGCCCGTCGCCTCGATGTCGACCTCGCTCCCGCACGCCGCGAGCGCGGACAAGATCGCGCCTGCCGCGATTGCGCGCCTGCGGGCGCTCACGATCTGGAACATGATGCCTCCTCCGTTCGCCCGCCCCGATCGAGCAGGCACGACGAGGGTGGCCGCGCGGCGTCGGCCGCGCACCTTAAAGCCGATTAAATCCACGGAGGACGAGGTCTCCGCTCTCGTCGAGGTCCACCTGCACGCCGAAGCCCCGGCCGATTCGATGGAGGGTCTCCCCCAGCCACACGGCGTCGCTCCGGCGGGCCCGGCCGAGCCGGAAGCGGCGAATCTGCATCGGCGTCATACGGAGGCGCGCGAGCTCGCCCGTGGCTGGGTCCACGACGGGAAAGTACATCAGGGCCAGGTCCCCCCGGAAGGACGCGTGGCCCGTGATTCCCTCGTAGTCGTTGAGGAGATCGCCGCAGCCGTAAAGGATGAGTTTGTTCTTGTAGACCTCGATGGGCCGCGGGTGGTGGGAGGAGTGCCCGTGGACGAGATCGACGCCTCCCTCGAGGAGCGAATGCGCGAAGCGGACATGCTCCTCCGGGACCTCGTACCCCCAGTTGCTCCCCCAATGGATGGAGGCAATGACGACGTCCCCGGGCCGTTTGACACAACGGACCCTCGCCTGGATCTGGAGCGCGGTCGTGTCCGACAGATCCACGAGCCGCTCGACGCCGGGAGAATCGTCGGTCGCGGCCCAGCTCGCGGGAATGCCGCTCGACGCCGTCCCGAAGGCGAACACGAGGAGCCTGCCGCCTCCGGGGAGCGGGAGGACCGCAGGCGCGCGCGCCTCGGCCAGGGTTTCGCCCGCGCCGGCGATCTTCAGCCCCGCCTGCTTCAGCGTCGTCAGGGTTTCGATGAGCCCCGAGGTGCTGTAATCGAGCACGTGGTTGTTCGCGAGGACGCAGACGTCGATGCCCGCGGCCAGGAGGCAAGGGGTGTTGTCCGGGTGCATCCGGTAGTTGATGCCCTTGTCCGGCCAATACGCGTCGCTGCGCGTGACGCTGGTCTCCAGGTTGATGATCCGCGCCGCGGGGGCCGCTCGTTCGAGCGCGGCGAGGGCGTCTCCCCAGATGTACGCGTGTCCAAACGGCCGCTGGATCGGGCCGTTCGTGTCCTCCGCCATCGTGACGTAGTCCCTGGCGTCCCGGATGTACGGCTCGTACAGGGTCGGCTCGCTCGGGTGCGGCAACGCCTGATCGATGCCTCGCCCGGTCATGACGTCGCCGCACAGGAACAATTCGAGGAGCTCGCCCGTGGGCTTTGCCGGCTGCACCCGATGGTCTTCGACGGCCCGCGGACGTTCGTCAACGCGAGCGCCGGCCCCGGCTATTCGATGCGGCAGGCCTCGTCGAAATCGAGGCGGGGGTTCCGCGGGTAGAGCTTCGTCGGGTCGCCATGGCCGAGGTTGACGAGGAGGATGGATTTCCACGGCAGGTCGGCGAAAAACGTGGCGTCGATTTTCTCGCGGTCGAAGCCGGCCATCGGCCCGCAGTCGAGCCCGAGCGCGCGGGCCGCCAGGATCAGATAACCGGCCTGGAGCGAGGCATTTTGCAGCAAGAAGAAGTCGCGTTGGTCCGGCGGCATCGCGGCGAGGGCCTCGCCCATCGTGGGACGCGCCGGGAAGAGCTTCGGCATCTTCTCGTGAAAGCGCGTGTCGTAGGCGATGATCGCGGTGGCGGGCGCGCTCATGGTCTTGTCGACGTTGAGCGGCGCGAGGCAGGGGCGCAGGCGCTCCTTCGCCTCGGGGCTCTTCACGAAGACGATGCGCGCCGGCACGCTGTTGGCCGCGGTCGGTCCGAGGCGCAGGGCGTCGTAGAGGCTGTGCAGGGTCGCGTCGTCGACGGGCTCGGACAACCAGCCATTGTGGGTGCGGGCTTCGACGAAGATTTGCTGGAGGAGAGGGTCGTTCATGACGGCTCGTGGGGTGGGAGGTGGAGAGCTACGTTCTTTCAGGTCGCGAGCGCGGGTTTGGCGATGCGGGCCTCGGTCTCGCGCTTCGGTTCGCTCGGAAGCTTGCGGCTCGCGGGGCGAAGCGCCCACGAGGCGGCGGCGATGGCGACGAGGACGAGCGGCGTGATCACCTTGCCGGCCGGGTCACCGCTGGCCGCGTGGGAGGCGGCGGCGCCGGTGAGATCGAAGATGATGCCGGCGTACGCCCACTCCTTGAGGCGAGGGAAACGCGGGACGAGCAGGGCGACGGCGCCGAGCACCTTCCACGCGCCGAGGATGGTGGCGAAATAGGCCGGGTAGCCGAGGTGCGCCATGCCTTCCATGACCTGGGGGGAGCGGGAGAGATCCCCGAGGCCGCCCGCGGCGAACGCGAAGCCGAGGAGACCCGTGGCGACCCAGTAGCCGATCGTTCGTGCCTTGTCGTTCATGAAGGGGCATTGTCAGACCTGCGCGCGCCTGTAACAATGCATCAACAACTGGAAGCACCTGACAGGATTTGATCCAGATGGACGACCCCCTCGAGACCTCCGAGCTGCTCGCCTTCGCGAAGACCGTGGAGGCCCGATCGCTCTCCCGCGCCGCCATCGAGCTCGGCGTCCCCCGCGCCACCATCAGCCGCCGCCTCGCGCGGCTGGAGGAGCGGCTCGGGGTGCGCCTGCTCCGCCGCACCACGCGCAGCCTCACCCTCACCGACGCGGGCGAAGCGCTCCACCGCCACGCGCGTATCGTGCTCGACGCCGTCCACCACGCCGAGGCGTGTGTGCGCAAGACCGACGACGCCGTCCGCGGCGAGCTGCGCGTCTCGGTGCCGCCGATGAACGGGACCTCCTTCAGCACGATGATCTGCGATTTCGCGCGGCGCTACCCCGAGGTCCGCCTCCACATCCACAGCACGACCCAGCACGTCGACCTCCAGCGCGGCGGCTACGACGTCGCAATCCGCGCCAGCACCGACCTCGAGCCCGGGCTCGTCGCCCGGACGCTGGCGCGCGACCCCGTCCTCGCCGTCGCCTCGCCCGCCTACCTCGAGGCCCACGGCACGCCACGCACGCGCCGCGACCTCCGCCACCACCGCTGCCTCATGGGCTTCGTCCGCGGGGAGCTGCCGCAAACGCAATGGCCCTTCTCGGGCGGCAAGTTCCAGGTCGAGGGCACGCTCTTCGCGAACGACATCCATTTGCTCTGCGACGCCGCGCTCGAAGGCCTCGGGATCGCGCTCTTGCCGCAGCTCTTGGTGCACCTGCACCTCGAAAGCGGCGCCCTCGTGCACGTGCTCCCGGGCGCGATTCAGGCGGAGTCGCACATCGCGGTGGTGTATCCGGAGCGGGAGTTCCTGCCGCCGCAGGTGCGGGCCTTCATCGACGCAGTGGTGGCGTGGGCGCCGGAGCTCGTCGTGCGCGCGGGCGCGCCGAAGCCGAAGCGGGCGGCGAAAAAGCGAGGCGATCGCGCGACAGCGTGAAAGGCTACAGGGGCGCGGCGCCTGCCTCGAGCGCCAGCAGGGCGAAGGTGGCCAGCCAATGCTCGCCCATGTAATCGCCGGCCACGTGGGCGAGCCCCGCGGCGAGGTGCTCGTCGGCCGCCGACAACACGACGGCGCGGGCCGGGTCGTCCGCCGCGAGGGCGGCCGCGATCGAGCGGAAGCACCAGGCCCGGCTGAGGTTGAGGCCGTCGAGATGCGCGATTTTGCCGTCGCTGCGGTCGCTGACGAGGGCCGGCGTGAAGAGGCTCTCCGGCATTCGGTCGGCCATGCGGGGCAGGAACCGCGCGAACCACAGCCGAAACTCGGGCGTGGGGAGCAGGCGGCGCAGGCATTCGGCTTCGACGAGCGTGGGGGAAAGGAAATCGTCACCGCTTGGCTCCCAGGCCGGGGCGCCAGCGTCGGCGAGGTACCATCCCCGGGCGGTGGTCTCGATCCGCCGGGCCAATGCGTGGTCGTTCACGGCATCGGCATACACGGAGGCGAGCGCCAGGGCGAATGCGGTGTTGGAATGCGTGCCGGTACGGATCGGATAGGTGGCCTTCGGCAGGAACGCCTTGAACCGCTCGGCAAAGGCGCGCGCCAGCGGGCGGAGGGCGTCACGATGGGGGGTGCCCTCGTGGTGTTCGAGCTCCGCGCCCAGCATCAACATCCACGCCCAGCCATAAGGTCGCTCGAAGCCCGCGCTCTGCGGGCGGGCGAGATAGGCGAGCTCTCCCGCGACGTTCTCCGGCGTCAGCATGCGATCGAAGAGGGCACGAATCTCGGTCGCCGCGGCCATGTCCGGGAATCGCCGCGCGAGGCGGGCGAGCAGCCAGTAGCCGTGGACGCAGGAATGCCAGTCGAAGCTGCCGTGGAAGATCGGATGCAAGACCCGCGGCGGCAGGACATCCTCGTCGCCGGCCATCACATGGTCGAGCTTGTACGGATAGGGCCGGGTGACGTGACCCAGGGCGAGGCGCGCGAATTTCGCGGCCAGCTCCGGGGTGAGCTCAGGAGCGGAAGACGAGGACATACATCAGGACCGTGTTGGCGAGGAGGAGGAGGAGGGCCGTGGGGAGCTGCGCCTTGATGACCGCATTTCGGTCGGACAGCTCCAGCAGAGCTGCGGGCACGATGTTGAAATTCGCGGCCATGGGGGTCATCAAGGTCCCGCAGAACCCCGAGAGCATGCCCACGGCGCCCATGATCGCGGGATTGCCGCCGAAGCGCTGAACGATGAGCGGCAGGCCGATGCCCGCGGTCATCACCGGAAAGGCGGCGAAGGCATTCCCCATGATCATGGTGAAGATCGCCATGCCGAACGTATACGCCGCCACGGCGGCGAATTCGCTGCCAGCAGGCAACCAGGCCGAGGCGAGCTTTCCGAGGGCGGTCCCCACCCCGGCGGCCGCGAAGACCGCGCCCAGGGCGGCGAGCATTTGCGGCAGAATGGCGGCCCAGCCGACGGTGTCGAGCAATCGGCGTCCCTCCTGCATCGGGACGCTCGGCCGCGCCCTGAGCATTGGCATGGCCATGGCCAGCGAGACGAAGACGCCGAGGATCAGCGAGACGAGGGTCGCTTGCTTGGGATCGACGAGCCCGGCGAGCGCCGGCCGCTTGAAGAGGAACGTACCGGCGAGGGCCGTGAGGGGAATCGCGAGCGCCGGCCAAAACAGCCGATTGCCCAGCCGGGCCGCGCTCGCGCGGCGCTCCTCGGGCCCGGTCGTGGCCGGCGCGCCGCGGCCGAAGCCAAAGACGCCCGCCGTGAGGACCATGGCGAGGACGACGAGGCCGTTGACGACGTCCGGCAGGTGCGAGCCGAAGAGGAAGCTCACGGCAAAAAGCCCCCAGAACGTGGTGTTCGTCCAGCGCTTCGGATTCGTTTTGTCGCGCGCGCTCAGCACCGCGATCCCGACGAAAAAGACGCCGGCGACGACGTAGAGGACCTCGAGCCCGATCATCGGCGGCCCTCGGCGATCCTGCGGGCCAGATGTCGGTCGAAGAGCATCATCTGCGTGCCATGGATCAACAAGGCGCAGATCGCCGTGGGAATGGCCCAGACCGAGAGCTGGAGCGGTTCGACGAGGATCCCGTTTTGCGCGAGGAAGCCTTTGATCAGGAGGATCGAGGCGATCGCGATGAAGATGTCCTCGCCGAAGAACAGCGCGATGTTATCGGCCGCGGCGGCGTGGGCCCGTACGGTCTGGCGGACCTCCTCGGGGAGCGGCCCGTGGTGACTCTCGGCCGCCGCCTCGGCCATGGGGGCGATTAGCGGACGCACCATCTGCGCATGGCCGCCGAGCGAGGTCAGGCCCAGCGCCGCGGTGATCTGGCGAAACACGAAATAAAGCAGGAGCAGCCGGCCGGTGGTGGCCGCGTGGACGGCGCCGATCAGGGTCTTGGCCCGCTCTTGCAATCCGGCGCGTTCGAGCAGCCCGATCACGGGGAGCACGACCCATACCACGCTCACATATCGGTTTTCTTTGAAGGCTTTGCCGAAGGTCGCCACGACCTCGACGGGCCCCATGCCGCCGGCCAGCCCGGTGACGAGGGCGGCCGCCGTCACCACGAGCAGCGGGTTGAGGCGGGCCATGAAGCCCAGGACCACCACGGCGATCCCTATCAGCGACAGCACGTGCCCTCCCGTTCGGCCGGCGAATCCCGGGCCCTCAGTGCGTGATGGGGCCCGTGGAGAGGATGAAATCGTCGTAATCGACGGTCTGCGCGGACGGCGGCGCCCAGCTCGCGTCGCTGCCGCCGAAGAAGGTCGAGAAGTACAGCGCGTCGATGCCGTACGTGGCGCCCGCGAGCCGGAAGAGGAAGGCCTGCTCCCCGAGGACGGGTTGCTTGTCGAACCAGGCCTCGAGGACACCGTCGTGCTCGCCGGGCGTGTTCATCACCAGCCGGTGCTCCACCGTGTGCCAGGTCCCGGGCTCGAAAGAGACCACGCTCCCGCCGGACATGTAGTCGTAATCGTCGCCGCAGTCATTGAGCTTCTCGGGGAAATACATGTACTGGACCGCCGCGCCCCCGGTGCGCCACATCATCCGCGCCGAGAAGCCGGTCGTGTCCTCGACGCAGCCCGTGGGGGCCGAGCCGCCGACGAGCCCGGGGAGCTTGCCGCCCTTCACGAAGGCGAATCCGGCGCCGAACCTTACCCGATAGGAGAGAAAAAGCTCCTGGTACGTCTGCCCGAGCGGCACCTTGAACTGCACGCCGCCATTGGCCGGGCCCACCTCGCCCGCCGGGTACGTGACCCGCAGGAATCGATTCCCTGCCTCGTCGACGATGCTCGCGCGCCCCTCGTCAAGCCCATTGTTCCAGCTCGGCGCCCCGACGAAATCACCCGCCACCATGTCCTCGCTGTACACCCCCGGCTCGCGCTGCTGGAAATCTGCATGTACGAGCACGTCCCCCGGGCTCGCTCCGCCTGCACCCGCCGCTCCCCCGGCGCCTGCGGCTCCCCCGGCGCCTGCGGTTCCCCCAGCGCCCGCCGTCCCGCCCGCACCGCCGTTCCCGGCGCCGCCCGTGGCCGAGAAGGGACCCTTTTCCGTGCACGCGAACATCAACGCCCCGACGAGAAAGAGAGCGCCGGCGGAGATCCAGGGAGCCATGGCAGGATGGGAATGAAATTCGGTTGGCCTGTCAAGCCGGAATCGCCACGATTCCCCGCCGCGTCAAGAACGGGCGCCGACGAGCGCCACGACGCACACCACCGCCTCGTCCCCGTCCGCGGCGACCTCGATCTCCGCCTGGCCATTCACGATCAACGTCTCCGCGCCGAGGAGATCGATGGCCGTGTCGGACCCGTCGATACGAATCGCGACTCTCCCGCGGAACACATGAAGGATCTGCGTCTCCGCCGCCAGGCAGAGGTGGACGATCGAGCCACGGGCAAGCGAATGCACGGCGGCGCTCGGGCGGAAGAGCGCACGGCGCGCCATGACGTTGAAATCACGCGCGGGTGTGCCTCCGAGCTCGCCGTGCGTCGGCCACGCGCCGTCGAAACGATGAGGTGCAAAAAGCACGAGCCTCTGCCGGCCCCGCCCGTCGTGCACGAGCTCCATGGGCACGCCCTCGGTCTGGAGGAGGATCCGCTCGATCCCCGGGAACGTGGAGAACGGGCCCGAGGCCGTGAGATCGGCGATGCTCAATCGCCAGGCAAAATCGTCGAGCCCAGCCCCAGGCGGCTCGACGGCGATCTCGGTCGTGGTGCCGAGGCCGTTTTTCCAGGGCATCACGCGATAATCGGAGGGGCGGAGGTGGCGAATCTGCACGAGGGAGCGTACGCGCATGCGGCCGAGGATAGCATCCCTTCCGCGCCGCGTGTTCGAGCTTGTATGCAACCGAAGCAGGCAGGGATGCCCGTCACGGCCGGGACGTCGGTTCACGAATTGAGCAACCACGTGCAGGTTGCGCAAGGTTGCGCGATCTGATCAGCGCGGCCGACGGCGAAATCCTCACCATGATCCCGAGATCTCTTGGCATGCAGTGTGCCTGGCACGTCGAGCAAGGAGACGGATAATGAAGAGGAATCATGCTTTCGTCGTGCTGGGCTTGTTGGCTGTCGCCACCGGGGGGTGCACGACGACGGAGCCTGTGCCAGTGCCGGTGCCGGAACAGAACGACGAAGAGGCGCTGCTAGCCGCCGCGGAGACGGCGGCATCGGCGATCACAGCCCAGGTGGCCGAAGTGGTGCGCGAGCAGGTCGTCGTCGATGTGTATCATTACAGCTTTCTCGTGAAGGTGGGGGACACAGCCAATGCGCGCGTCCGCGTGCACCGGATCGTGCGCGAGGACGCACCCTTTCGGGCGCGCCCCGCGGCCCGCGCGATCCTGCTGCTGCACGGCGATTTCGCGACGTTCCCCACGAACTTCGCGCCCTCGCTGACGAGCGCCGCTGCCCAGCCCGATCACGGTCTGGCCGTGTATCTGGCCCAGCGCGGGATCGACGTGTGGGGCCTCGATCGACGGTGGACCACGGCGCCCAAAGAAGGCGCCGATTTCTCGGATTTCGCGGACATGGGCGTGGTGCAGGCAGTCTCCGACACGGGGCGCGCGCTGCTCTTCGCACGAACGCTCCGCGACCTGACCGGCGCGGGGCAGGAACGCATGTTCCTGGGCGGATTCAGCAGCGGCGCGCAGATCACGTACCTCCATGCCGCCGAGGAGACGCAAAAGCAGCCGGAGCAACGGCACGTCAAGGGCATCGTCCCCATCGACATCTATGCAAAGGTGGCCCCCGAGGACACGGCCAGCAAGCAAGTGGCCTGCGACAATGCGGCCCAGGAGCGCGATCTGGTCGCGCAAGGCGAGGTGGACAGCGACAACAGCGCGTTCTTCCAGCCCGTCGGCGAGCTCGCCGCCTCCGCCCCCGCGGACCCGTCGCCGTTTTACGACGGCTATACGAACCGTGAAGTCATGCTGGGTTTCGTGACGCAGACCTACCAGATTTACGAGCCCAAGCCGAAATACCACCTCATCGCCGGCACCTTCACGGACGGCGCGCCGACCGGGCTACGGTATACGTCCGAAGGGCTGATCACGGATTGGCTCGCGCATTCGCCGCCCCACCAAGCGCTCGTCGAGAGCGCCGACCGGGACGCCCTCTGGTGCGGCGAGGCGCCCCTGCCGCTCGGCGACCACCTCGCCGAGGTCACGGTCCCGCTCTTCTACCTCGGCGCCGCGGGCGGCTTCGGTGATCACGGCCTCTACTCCACCACGGTCGTCGGCTCCACCGACGTGACCACGCATGTCGTGCGTCGGCTCCCGGCCGAAGACGAGCCCGAGGACTTCGGTCACGGCGACCTGCTCTACGCGGACGACGCGCCTGCGCTCGCATGGGAGCCGCTTTCGCAGTGGCTGCTCGCGCATTGAGGAACGCGAGATGCGCCGTCGCCGCTCGAGCCCCCGCAAGCTTGATCGACGCCGGGCCCCGCGGCTCGCCGCCGAAGACCCCGCCCTTGCAGACGCTCGCGTTCGCCAGCTCGGGATGGCTTCGGCCAGGGACGTCCACGGCCGTTCGCGCTAGGCTCGGATTCGGATGCCGCCGCGGCCCGGCAAGACGCAATCACCTCGGGACGGAGGCCCCAGCCGTTTCGTCGGACGCGAGCACGCGCTTCAGAAAATCGCGGAAGCGTTCGCGCGGGGTCGCCTCGTCGAGCTCGTCGGGCCGCCGGGCGTCGGCAAGACACGGCTCGCCACGGAGTTCGCGCGGCGCACGCCGCCCCTCTCCGCGCTTCGGTTCTGCGACCTGACGGAAGCCGCCTCGCTGAGCGCGTTCCTGTTCCAGGTGGCGCGTTGCCTCGGCGTGCCGGTGCCGCTCGACATCTCCCCGGAGGAGCTCGCCCGGCGGGTGCGCGAGCAGGTTTCGGCGGACGACGCCCTGCTGCTCGTGCTCGACAACTTCGAACAGCTCCCCGCGTCGGCCGACGCGGCGCTCGCAGCGTGGTTCGAACGCCCGGGGGCGCGCGTGCTCGTGACGTCGAGGCGGCGCCTCGCCGGTGCGTCCGCGACGACGATCAGCCTCGCGCCGCTCTCGACCGAGCGGCGCCCAGGCGAGCCCTGGTCCGAAGCGGCGGAGCTGCTCGTGACGCGCGCTGCGGCCTTCGCAGGCGACGCGTTTGATCCGCAGGAGGATCGCGCGACGCTCGAAGAGCTCGCCCGTGAGCTCGATGGCCTGCCCCTCGCGCTCGAGCTCGCGGCGTCGCGCTTCCGCATGCTCGCGCCGAAGCAGGTGCTCGCGCGCCTCTCGCAGCGCTTCCGCATGCTCCGGCGGCCCGACGGGACGCTCACCCGGGCGAACCTCCGCGAGAGCATCGAGATGTCGTTCGTGATGCTCGCCCCGCCAGAGCAGGACGCGTTCCTCGCGAGCTCCGTGTTCCGCGGCGGTTTTTCGCTCGACGCCGCCGACGCCGTGCTCGGCGAGGAAGGCGAGTCGTGGCCGCTCGACCTGCTCGAATCGCTGCTCGACCAGTCGATGCTGACGGTCGACCAGGATCCGAACGAGCGCCGTTACGACCTCCTGATCTGCATCCGCGAGTTCGCCGAGAGCGAGCTTTCGCGCCGGGAAGGTGGCGCAGTGCGCGCGGCCGCGCGGCATGCTCGCTACTACGTGGGCCTCGGCGAGCGGCTCGTCGGTTCGGCCGACGCCGGCGCGCGCCGCGCCCTCGAACACGAGCGCGAGAACCTGGCCACGATCGTCCATCGGCGAGGGCTCCTGGGGGCCGATCTCGCGCTCCGCGCAGCGCTCGTGCTCGCCGCGCCCGCGTCCGGGCTGCCATACATCACGGTCGAGGAGCTGCTCGGCGGCGCGCTGGGCGACGACGCCGCCGAAGGTGCGCCGCCTCTCCTCGTGGGTCGCGCGCTCCTTTCGCGCGGGACGGTGCGCCGCTTCCTCGGCCGGATGCCGGAGTCGACGGCCGATCTGGATCGGGCGCGCGCGATCGGCGAGTCGACCGGCGACCGCGCGCTGCTCGCCGAGTCGTTCGCGGGGCTCGGCAACACGCTGGCGGGCCTCGGGGACTGGGGACGCGCGCGCGCCTTCTTCGAGCGCGCGCTCGAAGCGTGTGCCGAGCCGAAGCTCCGCCCGCGGCTGCTCGCGATGCTCGCGAACAGCTTCGGCGGGACCGACGAATATGACCGCGCCATCCCGCTCTTTCGCCAGTGCATCACGGAGTCCGATCGCGCCGGCGACGAGAACACCTCCGCGACGTCGCGCCTCGCGCTCGGGGTGATCCTGCTCGCTGCGGGCGACTTCGACGAAGCGGAGCGCCTCCTCGGCGACGCGCTCGAAGCCCTCACGCGCATCGGCTCGCCGCACTGGGAGGGGATCACGCTCTCGTACCTCGCGCGCTGCAAGCAAGAGCGGGGCGATCTCACCGGCGCGCTCACGTTGTACTCCGACGCCGTGGCCCGCCTCGACGCCGCGGGCGTGCGGCGCGCCCAGGCCGTCGCCTTGTACCAGTTCGCGACCGCGCTCATCGAGGCGGGCGAGCTCTCCGCTGCCGCGAAGCACCTGCGCGCCGCGTTGCCCATCGCGCGCGAGAACTGCGGCGAATACGAGGGCGTCGTGCTCGCGGCCCAAGGCGTCGTCGCCGCGCGGCGGGGCGCGACCGGCGACGCGGCGACGCTCTACCGGCGCGCCGAAACGTCGCTCTCCGCCTACCCCAAGCCGATGTTCCTCGCGGCGGTGCGCGTGCTGCTCGGCGCGGATCCGCCGGCCGCGTTCGCGACGTGCTCGGAGGTGCGCCTCGCCCTGCGCCTGCGGAGCCCGGTCCCCGCGCCTCACACCACGTCTCCGCTCCTCCTCGCGCGTGACGGGAGCTGGTTCCGCGCCCCCGGGAGCGACGCATCGATCCCGCTCGAACGGCGCAAGGCGATCCGCGGCGTGCTGCGCGCCCTCGCGCGGCAGCGGGAGGAGCGCCCGGGCGAGGCCGCCTCGGTCGCGGCGCTCGTCGAGGCGGGATGGCCTGGCGAGCGCATCCTCGCCTCTGCGGCCGCCGAGCGCGTCTACGCCGCCGTGGCGACGTTGCGCCGCCTGGGCCTGCAGGGCGTCATCCAGCAGAAGGCCGGAGGGTACCTCCTCTCCCCCGAGTGCCCGGTCGTCTTGAGCTGATTCCGGCGGGAGCACCCGCCTTTCAACAAACTTTCAACGCGGCCCCGCGAGCGCCGGCGCCATCCTTCACGCGCAGGCTTAACGACGAGGTCATCACCATGATTCGCAAGCTTATTTTCGCCACGTTCGGCTGTTCGATGGCGCTCCTCGCGGGGTGCGCCGACGACGTGCCGCCCGCACCGGGCACCGGTTCCGGCGGCACCGGCGGCGCCGGCGGAGAGGGCGGAGGCGGCGGCTGCATCACGCTCGACGTCTCGCGCACGCAGATCTACCGCTTCACCGACGCCGCCTTCTCCGTGCAGGCGAACGTCTCGCCCAGGGCCGACGACGCGTACCAGACGCTCGCCGTCCTCGAGCTCTACGACGATTGGATCACCCCGGGGCTCCCTCCGCTCGTGCCGGGAAGCTTCGATCTCGCGGCGGCGCCGAACGACCGCTTCGGGAGCTGCCAGCACTGCGTCACGGTGATCACGCCGGACTCCAGCGAGATTCCTACGCGCACGTACTTCCAGACGAGCGGCAAGATCGAGCTCACGAAGCTCGACCCCGACGATCGGAGCATCGCGGCCGGCAACATCACCGACGTCACGCTCTCCGAGGTCACGCGCAAGGACGACGGGACGTGGGAAGCCGTGCCGGGCGGCGGCTGCTTCGTGATCCCCTCCTGGTCGTTCGACACGACACCCGTTGACGGCATCCCGTGCGAGAAGGCCGAGGACTGCGGCAACACCACGCGCCAGGTCTGCTCGCCCAAGACGAACACGTGCGCGCCTTACGAGTGCCTCTTCACCTTCGACGTCATGTGCCCCGAGGGCGAGCAGTGCATGGCGCAGGTGCCCGCCGAGAACTCGATCGGGGCTTGCTACAAGGCGTGCACGCCCTTCGCCTCGGGCGCCTGCCCCACCGGCGAAGAGTGCATCGCGATCGACCCGGTGCAGTACTACGGCGTCTGCCGGCCGACGGGCGACGGCGCGCCCGGCGAGGCGTGCAGCGAGCCCGACATCTCGACGGGCTGCGAGGCCGGCAGCCTGTGCGCGGGCGTGCCCGCCGCGTGCGAGAAGACCTGCTCGTACCTCACGGCCGACCCCGGCTGCCCCGAAGGCCGCGTCTGCGGCATGTCGAACGTCTGCCTCGCGCCCGAGAGCGGCGATCCGGCCCCCATCGACGGCGCGTGCGAGCCGAGCTGGGTGCCGTATCGCGGCTGCGCCTCCGATGGTGAGGCGTTCCGCGGCATCTGCCTGAGCCTCTACCCCGAAGAGCCGATCGAGCATTGCGAGCGCATCTGCCGCACGGACATCAACGAGTGCCCCGCGGGCGAGTACTGCGCGGGCCTCTTCTCGAACCCGAACGTCGGCCTCTGCTGGCCGATCCCCGTCTGCGGCGACGGCGTGCTCGACCCGCTCAACGAGATCTGCGACGACGGCAACACCGCGTCGGGAGATGGCTGCTCGGGCGACTGCGACACGGCCGAGTTCGACGTCCTCTGCAAGCTCGCCGAGCCGCTCCCGCTCGACGTCGACATCCAGAGCACGACGGCAGGCGCGCCCACCGGCTACGGCGGGAGCTGCGAGCTCTACATCGTCGTGCCCTCGAAGACGTTCACCTTCGACGTGCCGGGACCGGGCCGGCTCTCGCTCCGCCTCACGTCGGCGGAGGACCTCGACCTGCTCGTGCTCGGCGACTGCGCCGATCCGAGCGGCAGCGAGCTCGCTTGCAAGAGCACCGCGAACACCCCCGAGGAGCTCGACTTCGACTTCGCGACCACGCCGAGCGGCCCCGTGATGATCGTCGTGCGTGGCAACACGATGAAGGACGAAGGGCCCTTCACGCTGCGGGCGGCGTTCACGCCGGCGGTCTGCGGCGACGGCGTCGCGGTCGGGCCCGAGGTTTGCGACGACGGCAACACGGTGCAGGGCGAAGGCTTCTGCTCGGCCGATTGCCTCAGCCCTGACTGGCCCACGACCTGCGGCGGCCTCGCGATGCTCTCCACCGCATCGCCCAACGTCGGCGACACGACGAGCGCGCCGAACCTCAACAACACCGACGGCTACTGCACCTACAACACCAGCGGCGAGGTCATGTACCGCTACGTCGCGCCGAAGGACGGGACGCTGACGCTGCACCTCGACGAGACGAACGCGAACTACGCCCTCTACGTGATCGACGGCTGCGCGGCGGCGACCGAGGGCACGCTCCTCGGGTGCTCGAACTGGGGCTGGCCCCCGAACAGCGTCGAGGATGTCGCGGTGCCTCTCGTCGCGGGGCACGAGGTAACCGTCGTCGTCGACACGATCCTGCCCAGCAAGGGCGGTCCGTTCAGCCTCCAGGCGACCTTCCAGTAACGCGCCGCGACGACCCCCTCGTCGCTCCCCCCACGCGCCACATCTCCGCCTGGCGTCCTCCCGCCGCCGGCCCGCCCTCCCCTGCATCCCCCGCGCTGGGCACACGTGGCCCAGCGCACCCTCCTTTCCTCCCTCCGGCACAACACGACGTTACGCGAATCACATTTCGCTGCGTCGTGTCCCACCTCCCACGGAAGCCATGAAAACGGACTTGACTTTGAACTTCATTTTCAACAAATGTTGGAGCAGTTCGCGTCAAGGAAGTGTTCAAGCCAACATGATCGAACGAGCGGGTCATCTCCGACTCCTTTGCGGGCCCATCGTCACGGGGCGGCTCGCGGGAGGGGCGCGCAATGCCTGAGCCCTCGAATGCGCGCTGGCCTCTCTCGGCCGCGCAGCACGGCATCTGGTTGGGCCAGGAGCTCGACCCGACGCTCCCGATCTACAACGCGGGCGAATGCATCGAGATTGGCGGAGCCGTGGATCCGGCCGTCTTCGAGGCCTCGCTGCGGCAGGCGGTCACGGAGGCCGAGGCGCTGCACATGCGCCTTTTCGTGGCCGAAGACGGACCCCGGCAGCACCTCGCGCCTTCCCTCGATTGGCCCCTGCACCGGATCGACGTCGCCTGCGAAGCCGATCCGTGGATTCTCGTGGACGCATGGATGCGGGCGGACCTCGGAACGACCGTCGATCTGCGCCGCGGGCCGCTCTTCACGGAGGCCCTTTTCACGGCCGGCGCCGACCGAACGTACTGGTACCAGCGGGCCCACCACATCGCGCTCGACGGTTTTGGATTTTCGCTCATCGCGCGGCGCGTGGCGGAGCTTTATACGGCCCGCATCGAAGGCCGCACCAACACCGGCGCGCCGTTTGGCTCGCTCCTGCGCGTCGTCGAGGAAGACCTCGCCTACCGCGCCTCCCCTGCCTATGAGCGCGACCGCGCCTTCTGGACGCAACGTTTTGCCGATCGCCCCGTGCCGGTCAGCCTCGGCGTTCGTTCCGCCATGGCGTCGCGCAGCGCCTTGCGAAAAACCACATCGCTCTCCCCCGCCACGATGGAGCGAATGCAGGTGGTGGCGCGCAGCGCCGGCGCGAGCTGGCCCGACGTGATCGTCGCCGCAATAGCAGCCTATACGAATGCCATGACCGGCGCGCCGGAGATCGTCCTCGGCCTCCCGGTCATGGGCCGCCTGGGCTCCGTCTCCCTGCGAATTCCGAGCATGGTGATGAACATCGTGCCGCTGCGCGTCCCTGTCGCGAAAGGAACGAGCCTGTCCGCGCTCGTCAAGACGGTCGCCGACGAGATGCGCGCGATCCGGCCCCATCTGCGCTACCGGTACGAGCAGCTTCGCCGCGATCTCAAGCTGCTCGGCGGGGATCGGCGTCTGTTCGGCCCGGTCGTGAACATCATGCCGTTCGATTACGACCTGCGCTTCGCCGGCCACCGCGCCATCGCGCACAACATCTCCGCCGGGCCGGTCGAAGACATCGCGATGAACGTGTACGCGCGGTCGGACGGGCGCGGGCCTCGCGTCGATTTCGACGCCAACCCGGATTGTTACAGCGCCGAAGAGCTCGCGACGCATCAACAGCGATTCCTGGATTTCCTCGAAGCGGCCCTGTCTGCTCCCGCCCAGCCGCTCGCTGAATTCACGATCCCCGGAGCCGCGGCGCCTTCGACATCCACGGCAGAATCGCGACCCGGCGAGATCCTCGACGGCGGACCGCTGAACGCCCCGCCGCGTGACATCGTCGAACAAATCCTCGAGCACGCGCGCGCCAAACCCGACGCCGTCGCCCTGGAGCACGAGGGGCGACGAATGACGTATGGCGAGCTCGTTCTCGCAGCCCAGCGGCTCGCGGCCCGCCTCGTGGCGCTCGGCGCCGGCCCGGGCACGCTCGTCGCCTTGATGCTTCCCCGCAGCGTGGAGGCCATCACCGCCATTCTCGCCACGTTGTTCTCCGGCGCGGGATACCTGCCCCTCGATCCCAAGGGGCCGAACAGCAGAACGGCGGCGATCCTCGCAGACGCCGGCCCCGTGGCGCTGGTCACGAATTCTGAATACGCCGAGCAAGCGAAGCAGACCACGACGGCCCCGATCGTGCGGGCGGATGAGGACGTCCCCTCCAACCTGCCCGAGGCGCCGATTCGTGGAGGAGCCGAGCATCCGGCGTACGTGATTTACACTTCCGGCTCGACGGGCCGGCCGAAGGGTGTCGTGATCAGCCGTGCGGCCCTCTCGCATTTCGTGGCCGGCGCGACGCACGGGTATGGCTTCCGCCGCGACGATCGGGTGCTCCAGTTCGCGCCGCTGCAATTCGACGCGAGCGTCGAGGAAATCTTCGGGAGCCTGTGCCTGGGCGCCACGCTGGTCTTGCGCACGGAGGCGATGTTGCAATCGGTCCTCCGGCTGCTCGACGCTTGCGCCGAGCACGCCATCACCGTGCTCGACCTGCCCACGGCCTTCTGGCACGAGGTCGCCTGCAGCCTCTCGACCGGCGCGGCTTCCCTTCCCCCCAGCGTCCGCATCGTCATCATTGGCGGGGAGGCTGCGCTCCCGGAACACGTCGCGCGCTTTCGTCGCGCCGTCGGTCCCACAGTCAAGTTGTTCAATACCTATGGCCCCACGGAAGCGACCGTCGTGGCCACGTTCGCCACGTTGTGCGGCGGCGAAACCACGGCCGGACGTGACGAGGAAGTCCCGATCGGCACCCCCTTGCCCGGCGTCCGCGCGGCCATCCTCGACGCGGAGGGAAGGCTCGTCGCGCGGGGCGCCGTGGGGGAGCTGTATCTGATGGGCGGAGGGCTGGCCACGGGGTATCTCGGGCAACCGGAGCTCACGGCCTCGCGTTTCCCGACCCTCGAACACTTGCCCAATCAGCCGCGCGCTTACCGCACCGGGGACCTCGTCCGGCAAAACGAGGACGGCCTGCTCGTGTTCATCGGTCGTGTCGACGAGGAGCTCAAAATCAGCGGGCACCGCGTCGATCCGGGCGAAATCGAGACCGTCTTGCTTCGTTTCCCCGGCGTGCGCGAGGTCGCGGTGGTGGGATCCGTCCTGCCCGGGGGCATCAAGCGCCTCGCCGCGCACCTCGTGGCCGACGCTCCCCTGCCCTCCCCGGCCGCGCTCCGCCAGCACGCGCAATCGGCATTGGCTCCCGCCTCCATCCCTTCGGCCTTCCTCTTCACGGATCGATTGCCGCGGACCAGCACGGGCAAAATCGACCGTGCCGCCCTGCGCGACGCAGGCGCCACCCGCACCGCCGCGTCGAATGCCCCGGCGACGGACCTCGAAAAGATCGTGATGGGCGTCTGGGAGCAAATCCTCGGGGTTTGTGACCTCTCCGTGGAGGATGATTTCTTCGAGCGCGGCGGACAGTCCCTGCAAACCATTCAGGTCGCCACGCGCCTCGGCGTCACGCTCGGGCGCGAGATCCCCGTCGCCATGGTGTTTCGCCACCCGACGATCGCGGAGCTCTCGCGCGCCCTGGAACAAGCCGGGAGCGTCACGAAGGCCTCCGCGGGGCTCACGGAGGCCATGCTGGCCGATGCGGTGCTCCCCGAGGACATCGTCCCTCCCGCGCCCGCGGCCATGCCTTCGTCGCCCCGCCAGGTCGTATTGACGGGCGCGACGGGGTTCGTCGGGGTGCACCTCCTGCATGCCCTCTTGCAACGCACCACGGCCCGCGTGGTTTGTCTCGTGCGCGCTGCGGACGAGAAACGGGCGGCGGACCGGCTCCGCACCGCGTTGGAAAAACAGCACCTGCCGACAACGCATTTTGAGGATCGGGTCGTGGCCATGCCCGCGGATCTCGCCTTGCCCCGCCTCGGGCTCGGGGAGGAGACGTGGAACCGCCTGGCCTCAGAGTCCGACGCGATCTACCACGACGCCGCGATCGTCAGCCTCGTCCGTGATTATCGCAGCATGCGCGCGGTGAATGTCCTCGGGACCCGCGAGGTCTTGCGCCTCGCCACGACAGCACGCCCGAAGCCCGTCCACCATGTCTCGACGCTTGCCGTGGCGCCGTCGATCGCGAAAAACCCCGAAGTCCACGAGACGTTCGTCGCGGCGCACCCCGAGCTCGGCGACGGCTACAAGCAGAGCAAATGGATCGCCGAGCGCCTCGTCGAGCAAGCGGGCGAGCGTGGATTGCCGGTCGCCGTGTATCGCCTCGGCCGCGTCGTCGGCGCTCCCGAGACGGGGGTCGTCAACGAGCAGGACCTCGTCTTCCGCCTGATCCTCGCCGGCATCCCCAAGGCGACTTTGCCCGACCTCGACGTCTCCGAGACATGGACGCCCGTCGATTACGTGGCGCGCGCCATCGTCGAGCTCTCCCTCCCCGTGCCGTCGCGCGATGCCGTGTACAACCTGGCCCCCGCGCCCGACGTTCGGTTGAAGGACGTGTTCCGCTGGGTTCACGAGTATGGGTATGCCGTCGAGACCTGCTCCGTCCCGGCCTTCCGCGCTCGCCTTGGGAGCAACGCCGGCGCCGCCGAGAGCGCCACGCTCGCCTTTTTTGATCTCCAGGCAGATCCCGGAGAGCAGCCGCAAGCCTTCGGCCTGGGGCGCGTACGTTGTGACAACGTGATTCGTGGCCTGTCGGGCAGCGGAATCGATTGCCCCGCCATCGATCGTTCGCTCGTGTTTCGTTATCTGGATCATTGCGTCGAGACCGGCAAGCTGCCGCGCCCATCGAGCCGGCGAGAGGGCCGCGCCTGAAGCGACGCTCCACCCGAACCAAAGGAAATCTCGCATGACCTCACGGAAGCTTGGTGTAGACGAAGGCAGTCGGGAGCTGGGTCTCCCGCGCCCCATCGTCGGGGAATTGAAGCTCGATCGCTCGAATGCGTTGCTCGCCGATGCGCGCCGGTTGATCCCCGGCGTCACCCAGTCGCTCATGAAGCGGCCGGAGATGTACGCGCTCGGCTCGTTCCCGGTGTACCTCGAGACCGGCGAGGGCGCGCTCGTGCGCGACGTCGACGGCAACGAGTACATCGATTACATCTGCGGCCTCGGGGCGAACACGCTCGGGCACAACCACCCGGCTGTCGTCCGCGCCATTCGCGAACCGCTCGGCAACGGCGTGCTGCATTCGTTGCCCACGGAGATCGAGGTCACGGCCACGCGCGCGCTGGTCGATTTGATCCCCGGCGCGGAGATGGCCCGCTTCTTCAAGACCGGAGCGGACGCGACCTCCGCCGCGATCCGGCTCGCCCGCCACGTGACGGGGCGCGAAAAGGTCGTCACCATCGGCTACAATGGCTGGCACGATCACTTCATGTTTGACACGCCCGGCGTGCCGGCGGTGCTGCGCGACTACACCTATCGCATGCCGCTCATGGCCGAGGCCGAAGAGCAACCGCTGCTCGACTTGATCGCCCAGAAGGGCTCCGAAATCGCGCTCGTGCTGCTCTCGCTCCCCTACAAGCGCATCGTCTCGGCGGAGTTCTTGCGCACCTTGCGCGAGACCTGCCACGCCCACGGCGTGCTCTTCGTGCTCGACGAGGTCGTGACGGGCTTCCGGCTCGCGCTCGGCGGCGCCCAGGAGTATTACGGGATCGCGGCCGATTTCGTGTGTCTCTCGAAGGGCATCGCGGCGGGCATGCCGCTCTCCGCCATCGCCGGTCCGCGGGAGGTGATGAGCCGCCTCGCGGAGCTCCAGGTCTCGACGACGTTCGGCGGCGAAATGCTCTCCCTGGAGGTTTGCAAGGCTGTCCTCGGCGAATACCGGGACACCGATTACATCCAGCGGATCGCCTCCCTCGGCAAGCGTCTTCGGGAAGGCATCAACGAGAAGTCCAAGAAGATCGGGACACCGCTGCGCGTGGTCGGCTACGATGCGATTCCGTTCTTCCTCTTCGCGGACGATCTGCCGACGCACACGAAATTTGCGGCGCAGTTCGTCGGCGCCATGGCGACGCGCGGCGTGCTCCTGCGCCGCGACGTGAGCTTCATCTCGGGCGTGCACACGCAGGCGCAGATCGATTTCACCATCGACGCGGCGCACGACGCGCTCACCGAGATGGCGAAGCGCGGCGCATTCGAGGGCAGCCCGGCCGGCGCGAGGTCCTGAATCTCCGATGGCCCGTGCGCGTCGTCTTTCGTGCACCGGATGGGCCGGGGGCCTGGCCCTCGTCCTCTCGGTTTGTCCGCCCGCCCTCGCGCAGGACGCGGAGCCGAGTGGCTCGGCGCCTGCGCAGGCGAGCCCGACGACCGAGCGCACGGTGCACCCGCCCGAGCTTCTCGAAGTGGCCGAGGCGGTCTATCCGGAGCAGGCGCGCGCGGCCCGGCGGGAGGGCCGCGTGGTGCTGAAGCTCCGCATCGACGCAGCGGGGCACGTCACGAAAGCCGAAGTCGTGGAGCCGGCCGGAAACGGGTTTGACGAAGCCGCACAAGCGGCGGTATTGCGATTCCGTTTCACGCCGGCTCGCCGCGGAGACAAGGCCGTCGCGGCGATCGTCCTCTACGCCTACGAATTCAGGTTGCCGCCGGAGCCCGCCCCAGCCCCCGATGCCAGGCCGGCCACGGCCCCCACAGCACCCGAGCCGACGGCCCCCGCAGCGCCCGTCACGGTCGGTCCTGCCAAACCTCCGATCGACGTCATGGTCCGCGGCGCCTCCGAGGCCGACCGCCTGCGCCGGTCCGCGCAGGCGGTCCAGGTCATCGAAACCGAAGACGCGCAACGACGCACCGCGGACCTCGGCGAGGTGCTGGCGCGCGCCGAGGGCGTGGGGGTGCGCCGGGCCGGCGGGCTCGGCTCGAACGCGCGCCTCTCGCTCAATGGCCTTACGGGCGATCAGATCCGCCTTTTCCTCGACGGCGTGCCCCTTGACCTCGCCGGGTATGCGCACGGGATCACGAATGTCCCGGTCAACCTCGTCGAGCGCATCGAGATTTACCGCGGCGTCGTCCCCGTGCGTTTTGGCGCCGATGCCCTGGGAGGCGCGGTAAACCTCGTGACCGATGCGGACATCCGCGGCACGCACGCCTCGGCATCCTACCAGGTCGGATCCTTCAAGACCTATCGATTGACGCTGAGCGCCCGACATCTGCACGAGCCCAGCGGTTTTTTCGCGCGCGTGAATGGCTTTTACGACTACACGCAAAACGATTATCCGATCGACGTCGAGGTCTTCGACGAGAAAGGCCGCCTCTCGCCGGCCCGCGTACATCGGTTCCACGACGGCTACCGCGCCGGCGGCGGGAGCGTCGAGGTGGGGCTCGTCGGGCGCCCGCGGGTGGAGCGGCTCCTCCTGCGCGCCTTCTACACCGAGCATCAAAGGGACGTTCAGCATAATGCCCTCATGTCCGTCCCTTATGGCGCGGTCACCTACGGCAAACAATCCGCAGGCGCGCACCTCCGGTATGCGCAGCCCTTCTCCCGAAGGACCCGGTTCGACGCGGTGGCCGGGTACACGTACACGCGCACGGCATTCCAGGACCTCTCCACGTGCCGGTACGACTGGAACGGCCGTTGTGTCTTCGAGCTCCCGCAACGCGGCGAGATCGAGGCCCGCGCGATTGATCAGGTCATCCAGCAACACAACGCCTTCGCCCGCTTCAACATGGCCTGGAACCCCGCGCCCTGGCATTCGCTCCGCTTCGGGCTCTCGCCCACCTATGCCGCTCGAACGGGGAAAGACCACGCCATTGCCGCGACCGACTACGACCCGCTCACCGCGCAGCGAGGGCTCCTGAGCAGCGTGGCCGGCGCGGAATACGAAGCGCGTCCGTTCGCTGGAAAGCTCGCGAACATCGCGTTCGCCAAGGCCTATCTACAGATGGCCCGGACGAAGGAGCAACTGCCGAACGGCACCCTCCGTGACCTCGACCGTACGACCCAGCGCGGAGGGATCGGTGACAGCCTGCGGTTCCGCTTCTCCGAAGCCTTTTACGCCAAGGCATCGTACGAGTATGCCACCCGCTTGCCGAACCCGGACGAGGTGTTCGGCAATGGCGCGCTCATCATCGAGAACCTGCACCTCGAACCGGAGGCGAGCCACAATGTCAACCTCGGCCTCACCCTGGAGCGCGCCGAGACCGCCGCCGGCCTTTTTCGGTTCAACGTGAACGGCTTCGGGCGCTTTGCGGAGAACCTCATCGTCCTGCTCAGCAACGGCAATTATTTTCAGCACGAGAACGTCCTCTCGGCGCGATCGGTCGGCGTCGAGGGCGCGCTCGGCTGGACGTCTCCGGGGGATTGGGTCGCGCTCGACGGATACGTCACCTGGCAGGATTTTCGCAACACGGCGAGCGAAGGTGCATTCGGCAAGTTCGAGGGAGATCGCATCCCCAACCGCCCGTACCTGTTCGCCGGCGCGAGCGCCCGCGTGCAAGGGTCCGATTTGCTCCGGGCGCGCGACGCCCTCTCGCTCACGTGGCAGGCTCGTTACGTCGAGGCCTACTTCCGCGGCTGGGAGAGCATCGGGGCCGTGGATTCCAAGCTCGTCATTCCCTCGCAGCTCGTCCACACGCTCGCGCTCACGTATTCGATGAAGCACGGCGACGGCTCCGTCAGCGGGACCCTCGAGGTGCAGAACCTGACGGATGAAAAGGTCTTCGATTCGTTCGGGGTCCAGCAGCCGGGGCGAGCGGCGAACGCCAAGCTCGTCCTCGAGCTCTGACCCACCATTGCTTCCCAAGGAGATACATCCATGAAAAAAATGACGGCGCTTCTGATCACCCTTGCGTTTCCTGCGCTCGCCGCCTGCAGCGACGGTGACGGCGACGGCACCGGCGGCACCGGCGGCTCTGGCGGTACCGGCGGTCAGGGGGGCGGGGGCGGCTCCGCGACCGGCCCCCTGTATGCCCTCACGACCCAGGTCTTCGGCGCCAACGGCGGGGACAACACGAGCTATATCCTCGTGACCGACAAGCTCGGGGGCGACGCCACGCTCACGCTCGACAATGGCGTCGAAATCGCGGGCCGCGCTCTCGGTGTCGGGCCCGAGGACGGAGGCGCCGTGTTCATCGTGGGCGACGCCGGCCCGATCGTGACGCGTTACGACCTCCAGGCGGACGGCACGTTGCGCGCGGGCACCACCATGAGCTTCCAGGGCAAGGGAATCGCCACGATCGGCGAGTACCACGGGCAATTCCAGTTCGTCTCCGAGACGAAGGCGTATTTCTTCGACGGCGCCACGGCCCAGGTCATCGTCTGGAATCCGAAGGACATGACGATCACCGGGGACATCAAGCTCAATGAGCTCGTCATCGCGGATACCACGTTGACGTTCACGGCTGCGCCGCTGCGCCTGGGCGACGATGTCATCACGTTCGCCGCGTACCGAAAGGGACCGGAGGTCCCGAGCCGGTCGGCGGTCGTCGTCGTGAATGGCAAGACGGACCAGGCGACGGTCGTCACGGACGACCGCTGCGGCTACGTGCGTGATGGCATCGAAGGGCCCGACGGCAAGATCTATCTCGCCACGGAGGCCTACGGCTCGGCCGTGCACCGGTTGAACGAGGCCAATGCCGCGCCGCCCTGCATGCTCCGATTCGACCCGACGACGAAGACGTTCGACGCCGCGTTCCACGTCGAACTCAACACGCTCTTTGGCGGACAAACCGCCGGCTCGCTGATCCGCGGCCCGGGCAACGAGGCCTTCTTGCGGGTGCTCGACGAGAGCGTTTTCCCGATCATGCCGGACACGCACCCGCGCGTCCTCGCGAGCGCCTCGGCCTGGAAATGGGCGACCGTCACGCTCGGCGACACCCCGACGGCCGAGGTGCTCGACGCCGCCCCCAACAATGGGAGCGTCATTCCGCTGCAGTTCGGTGACCGGAGCTTCGTCTCGCTCTTCCAGGGCCAGGACTCCACGAAGCTCCTCGAACTCGGCGCGAAGGGCCCGGGGGAAATCGCGCTGAGCACGCCCGGCCTCGTCTTCTCGGGCCTGAAGACCCGATGACACCTCCGCAATCCGCGAAAGAGGCCCCTCCGCCGCGGACCGAGACCCCTCGCCGCCGAGGGTATGGCGCCGTCATGAAATTCATTCGGCGCCTCCACATGTATCTCGGCCTGCTCGTGTTTCCGTGGGTGCTCCTCTTCGGGATGAGCGGCGCGCTCTTCAACCATCCCGAGATCGGGCGCGACATCGAGCAGCGGGACCTCTCCGCGGCGGAGCTCGCCACGCTCACCGGAATGAAACCCTGGGATCCGGAAGACATCGCGCAGAAGGTCGTCGCGCAGCTCAATGCCGGATCCCCGGGGGGTTACGTGCTCGATTCGGGCGCCCCGCGCTCCTTCTCGGGCTGGCCGCTCCTCGCGACGCCGGCCCGGAGCGGAGGGCGCCACGTGCTTATCGTCAGCCTCGACGGCGGCGGCGCGACGGTCTCCACCCATGCCCCAGAGCCGAAATCCGATCCTCCCCCCTTCGCCGGCGCCACGGTCGATCTGCCCGGATACAAAATGGCGGCGGTGCAGGAGCAGGTGAAAGAGCTCCTGCCGAAGCTGGGCATCGACGCGGAGGCACCTTTGCGGGCGCATCCGAAGGCCCACCCCGAGCTACGTTTTCGCGTACGTGATGCCAATGCCCGCACGTGGAACATCGTGTACGACCTCAGCACGGGCCGCGTCGACGGCCGGCCGGCCGGCCCGGGCCAGCTCCGCTTCGTCGAGCTCCTCGAGAAGCTCCACACCACGCACCATTTCCCCATTCACGGGGACATGGCCTGGTTCTTCGCGCTCTTCGCGGACATCACCGGCATCACGCTCATCGTGTGGGCGCTCAGCGGCCTCGCGATGTGGTGGCAGATGAAGCCCACGCGGGTCCTCGGCGCGCTCGCGATCACGGTCGCCATTGCTGCCGCGGCGCTCGTCATGCGCGGGACGGCCTCGGAGATTCAATTCGGCAATGTGCGGGGCGACGGCCCCTGAGCACGGCGCGACGGCGGCGTCACACCCCCAGCGTGGCGCCGCCGTCGATGCAGAGATCGTGCATGGTGATATGCCGTGCCTGATCCGAGAGCAGAAACAACACCGCGTCCGCGACGTCGGCGGGCTCGGCGATCCTTTGCAGGGGAATCCCCACCTTGAACGCCGCGGGCGCGCCGTCGATCACGGCCTGCGCCCCGCTCCCGTCCTTCCACAACGATCGCTGCATCGGCGTATCCGTCGATCCTGGTGAGACCACGTTGCATCGGATGCCGTGCTTCGCGAGCTCGAGCCCGAGGCATTGGGTAAACATGGCGACCGCGGCCTTCGACGCCGCATACGCGGACATGTGCATGCGCGGCGTCCGCGCAGCGTTGGATCCGACCGTCACGATGGCCCCGGAGCGGCGCGGCACCATGTGCCGAGCCACGGCCCGGCACAGGTAGAATACCCCCCGAGCATTGACTGCGAAGGTCCGCTCCCAATCCTCGTCGCGCAGCGCTTCGATGGGACCCACATGCAGCACGCCCGCGACATTGACGAGGAAATCGATGGGGCCGTGCTCACGCTCGATCCGGTCCACCGTCGCGTCGACCGCCTCGCTGTTCGTGACGTCCGCGGAAAACGGCTCGACGCGCTGGCCGCTCGCCTGCATTTCGGCGACCACCTCACCAAGGCGCTTCGCGTTCGAATCCACCGCGGCCACCCGTGCGCCGCGGGCGGCGAGCGCTCGCACGACCGCCTCCCCGATGCCCTGCGCAGCGCCCGTCACAAGCGCGGTTTTACCCGTGAACGCCATGCGCCTCCTGCCCTTCCGGTCGGGGCCAGCGAGCGTGCTGCAATCGCGGCGAGAGCATGTCCCACCACTCTTCGAGGGTCGCTCGCTCGGCGAGCTCCACAAACGAAATCTCGATGCCTGCATTCCGGAGCCGCTCGACGAGCGTCATGAGGCGGATGGAATCGAGGCCCAGGTCGAGGAGAGAATCGCCGTCCAGGATCTCGGAGGTGGGCCGCTCCAAAAGCTCCGCGATCTCGCTGCGCAGGCGCTCGAGGTCGAATGGCGCCTCCTCCGGCGAGCCCTCCTCGAACGCATCCATCACGTCGCGGGTCGAGAGCACGATGCCGCACCGCTGCGCCACATAGGTCATGGCCATCTCGTGCCAGTTTCGCGTAAAATCGGACGTCGCGTCGGCCACGAAAAACGGCTGCACGTCGTTCATGAAAGCCTCGCCTGCGGTCAACATGCACCCGATGTGCGCGTACACGCCACAAATGATGAGCTGATCACGACGCCATCCACGCATGAGGTCGAGGAGCTGCGTGCGCTGGAATGCGCTGTAGCGCCATTTCTTGAGGACCGTGTCCTTGTCCTCCGGCGAGAGCACGTTCACGATGGGGTGCTTGTGCGGGTGCGCCGTCAGCCCGGGCCCCCAGAAATCCAGGAGGAGACCACGCTCCTCGGCCGTCTGCTCCGACGGCTGCATCGTATACACGACCGGGATCCCGAGCGCCCGGCACCGCTCGCGCACCTGCCGGATGTTCTCCAGCAGCTCGACGACCGGCGAAGCCTGGGTGTCATAATAATCGATGAAATACTGCTGCATGTCGTGGATGAGGAGGACGGCGCGGTCCCGGTCCAGCGTCCACGACATCCGGTTCTTCGGGAGCTCTTCCTTCCGCGGCATGAAATACGGCTGGATGCTGGGGATTCCCATGGTCGATGTTCTCCGAATCGTCACTGCCCCTTCGGGGCGATCTTGTCAGCGATCCATCGGCGGAGCGCCTTTTTGTCCACCTTCCCCACGCTCGTCTTGGGAAGGTCATCGATGAACTCGATGCGGTCGGGGATCTTGTAGGACGCGAGGCCACGCGCCCGCAGGAATGCGGTGACCTCACGCGCCGCGGGCGGCTGTTCACGCGCCACGACAAACACGCACGAGCGTTCGCCGAGAAATGCATCGGGCATGGCGACGAGCGCCGCGTCGCGCACCGCCGGATGGGCGAGGACGTGATTCTCGATCTCTTCGGCCGCGATCTTCTCGCCGCCGCGGTTGATCTGATCCTTCGCCCGCCCCTCCACGACGAGATGACCCGAAGGCGTTCGCCGCACGAGGTCCCCCGTGCGATAAAACCCGTCGCGCGTGAATGCCTTCTCGTTGTGGGCAGTGGCCTTGTAGTACCCACGGATCGTATACGGGCCCCGCGTGAGCAGGTGCCCCACCTCCCCGACCTCGACGTCACGGTCGTCGTCGTCGACGACCCGGACCTCGTCGTCCCGGGAAATGGGCCGACCTTGGGTCTCGATGATGACGTCCTCGGGGTCATCGAAACGGGTGTAGTTGACGAGCCCCTCGGCCATTCCGAACACCTGCTGCAAGGTGCAGCCGAAGGTGCCTCGCACGCGGCGCGCGACTTCCGCGCTCAGCTTGGAGCCGCCCACTTGCAACAAGCGGAGGCTCGAAAGATCGTGCCGTGTATTGCGCGCGGCCTCGAGCCAGACCGCGCAGAGAGGCGGCACGACGGAGGTCACCGTGACGCGCTCTTTTTCAATCCAGAGGAAGGCCTCGTCCGGGCTCGGGCGCCGGCTGAGGACGACGCGGCCTCCCGCATCGAGCACGCCCAGGCTCCCGGGCGAACTCAGCGTGAAGTTGTGCGCCGCGGGCAATGCCGCGAGATAAACGCTGTCTGCATCGAGCGCGCAGATCTCCGCGCTCGCACGGACGCTGTAGAGGTAATCGTCGTGCGTTCGGGGGATCAGCTTGGGCACCCCGGTGCTGCCGCCCGAGAGCTGAAAAAATGCGACGTCTCCGGGCATGGTCTCCGGGAGCGCCGCGCTCTCGCCGTACAGTCTCTCCAGCGCGGTGAACGCCCCCGGTTCGCCGGCGACGAGGACGTGCTTCACGGTCGGCGCCTCGGCCCGGATCTCCGCAGCGAGCGTGCGGTAATCGAATCCCCCGTCCTTGTCGGCGATGACGTACGCGACGGCCTCCGTGAATTGGCAAAAGTACGAAATCTCGGACCGTCGATGTGCAGGCAGGGCGAGCACGGGAAGCGCGCCGAGCCGGAACAAGGCGAAGCAGACCTCGAAAAACTCCACGACGTTCGGGAGCTGCACCACGACGCGATCCCGCGGGCGGATGCCCAGGCCGAGGAATCCCGCGGCAAGCTGCGAGGCGCGCGCGTCGAGCTCGCGATAACTCAAACGGCGCTTTTCGCCGACGAGCGCGATCCGATCGCCGAACCGTTCGGCCCGCGCGTGGAGCCATTCCCCGAACGTCTCTCCGAGCCAGTAGCCGGCTTCCCGGTACCGCTCGGCGAAATCGGCAGGCCACGGCGTGAACCCCTCGAACGGCTGCGTCTCGGGGACTGCATCGACGCGCATCAGAGGTCCTCCGGCAAGGAACCCAGGCCGAGCGCGGTCAGAACGGTGCGCATCTTGGCCGAAATCTCGGCGCGCTCGCGCTCGGGCACCGATCCAGCGACGAGGCCGGCCCCGGCGTACAGCCGAATCATGTCCCTGCTGATATCGGCGCAGCGAATGGTCACCGCCCATTCTCCGTCGCCTGACGCGTCACAATACCCCACGAGGCCCGTGAACAAGCCTCGATCGAAGGGCTCGAGCGCCTCGATGGCGGCGCGCGCGCGCGCCGTCGGATATCCACACACGGCAGGCGTCGGGTGCAGGGCCATGGCGAGCTGCAGCGACGAGGTCGAAAGATCCGCGAGCTCGCCCTTGATCGGCGTCGCGAGGTGCCACATGGCCTCCGTGTGCACGAGCGACGGGCACGACGGGACGGACAAACTCTGGCAGAACGGCTGAAGCGCGGCCGCGATGGCTTCGATGACGACCGCGTGCTCGCGCCGATCCTTCTCGGAGGCGAGCAGCGCGTTCGCCCGCCGTTGATCCTCCTCGGGATCCGGGCTCCGCGGCGCGGACCCGGCCAGCGGATTGGCGAATACGGTGTTTCCGGATCGCGACACCAAAAGCTCCGGGCTCGCTCCGATCAAGGTTCGCGGATACGTTGTGCCCGAGCTGCGCCCCTCGGGGAGCCGGACCGCGAACGTATACCCACTTGCGTTTCGCTTCGACAACCGCTCGAGCAGCGCGTGAAGTTCGACCGGCTGCGACAAACGCAGCTCCAGCATCCGGGAAAGGACCACCTTCGACAGCTCGTCGTCGCGTATCGCATCGAGGGCGCGCTCGACCCCGCGCAGATACACGTCCCGCTCGGGCGACATACGCATCCCCTCCACGGAAGCCGGCGGCGAAGGGCGCGGCGATATCGACGCCGCGTCCACGGGCCCGCCGACCCGGATGGCTGTCGGCACGAAGAGGTGAGCGGGGGAATTGGCCGCGAAGGGGAGCGCGCCGACCGCCATGGGACGGTCGTGCCCGGCCCTCTCGAGCCCCGCGAGCACCGTGGCGACGCGCTCCGCAAACGCTTCTGCGGGCGCCGAGCCGGACCGTGCGATGATCTCTCCCACGCCCTGCCCGAGGATCGTGCGGACCTTCGACGAAAAGTAGAACGACGATTCGAGGTCGTACGCTCCGAGGAGCTCTGTACCGCTGCGCGCCGAGGCAACGGCGGCTTCGGACGCCGGAATCGATGTCATGAATCGACTCTCCTTGCAATCTTGGACGGGGTCATGATCAAAAATGCGCGGGTTACAGGCTCGCCCGCATGCGGCGCGCGATGCAATACGAGAGTTCCAGCGCTTGCGCCTGGTTCAATCGTGGATCGCAGAGGGTCTCGTAGGCACGCGAGAGGTCCTCCTCGCGCACGCCGCCGCCGATGCATTCGGTGACGTCGTCCCCGGTGAGCTCGAAATGGACGCCGCCGAGGTGCGTTCCGCAGGCGTCGTGCGCGTCGTAGGTCTGCTCGATCTCGCGCATGATCGACCCGAACTCGCGGGTCTTGATGCCCGAGCTCGTGGTGATCGTATTGCCGTGCATGGGATCGCAGATCCAGAGCACACGCCGGCCCGCGCGCTTCACGACCTCGAGCAAAGGCGGCAACGTATCCTCGACGCGGTCCGCACCCATGCGCGTGATGAGCACGATGCGCCCGGGGATCTCGCGCGGGTTCAGCGTGTCGAGCAGGCGCAGGACATCGACCGGCGAGACGGTCGGCCCGAGCTTGATGCCGATCGGATTGCTGATGCCGCGGAGGAACTCGACGTGCGCGCCGTCGAGCGCCCGCGTGCGCTCGCCGAGCCACGGCATGTGCGTCGTCAGATCGTAATGCTCGTCCCGGGACGGCGCGGCGCGGGTCTGCGCGGACTCGTAATGGAGGTTGAGCCCCTCGTGGGACGTGAAGAACTCGATGCGGGAGAGCTCATTTCCCGCACCGCCGAGCGCGTCCATGCATCGGAGCGCGTCGCCGAGCTGCCGCGTCGTCGCCTGGAAGCTCTCGCGCACGGACAAGGGCAGGTCCTCGCGCTCGGAGAACGAGAGGTCCCAGCACTCCGGGTGCTTGAGATCCGAGAGCCCGCCGGCCGAGAATGACCGCACGAAATTGAGCGTCATCGCGGAGTGCTGGTAACAAGAGAGCATCCGCTCCGGATCCGGGCGCCGCGCCTCGGGCGTGAATTCGGGCCCGTTCACGAGATCGCCGAAATAACTCGGCAGCTCGACCCCGCCGCGGACCTCGGTCGGCCGCGAGCGCGGCTTGGCGTATTGCCCGGCGAAACGCCCCACGCGCACCACGGGCTTCCGGCCGCCGACGATGAGCACGAGCGACATCTTGAGCAGAATCTCGAGCTTGTTGACGATCGTATCCGCGCGACAATCACGCGTCGTCTCGGCGCAATCGCCGCCCTGGAGCAGGAAACGCCGGCCGAGTTGGGCATCCGCGATGAGCGATCGCAATCGCTCCACCTCCCACGAGCTCACGAGCGGTGGCAGCGCCTCAATCCGAGCTACCACGCGCTCGACCGCGACGGGGTCGTCGTACCGTATCGCTTGCGGGTCGGGCTTTGCTTTCCAGGACGTCGGGCTCCAGCCGCCCACGCGTGAAGAGGGGCGCGTGCGCGCGAGCGGGCGCTCCCCGGGCAGAGGCTCGGCGACCTCGTTGTCGGAGGAGATCCTCGCCGGCGTGCCCATGGCGATTTCGTGCATCATCGAAGACTTCCGGATCAGGTGTGCGCGGCGCGCTGTGGAACGGGGCTGCGCCCGAGCACCCAGAGAATGCAAAGCGCGAGGAGCGAGACGCTCACCGCGAGAAAACCCATGTGGCCAAAGCCGACCAGCGCCCCGTCCGGCGTCGTGGTGAGAAAAAGACCACTCATCCACGCGGCGAGGCCGGAGGCGCCGTCACTCGCCGCCATGTTGACCGCGAGGTAACGCCCGCGCAGCGCGGGCGGGACACGCGACGTGATGAGCGCGATCGTCGGAATGGCCCGTCCCGAAGTCAACGTCATGAAAAGGACGAAGACAGCGGCCACAATGGCCTTCGGCGAGGGCGTCAGGTGCGTGAACAGGAGAAAGGGACACCACGTGGCGACGAGCAACGTGCCCAGCACCCGGGGCGGGCCGTGACGGTCGACGAGGTGGCCAATCCAGCGCGAGCTGAAGAGCGTGGCCGCGCCGCCGCATAGATACACCCAGGACAGGTCCGAGAGACGAAGCCCGAGATTACCGACCATGAACGTGCTGAGGTACGGAATCAGCAAAAAGCCCGCAAAGACCACGCTGAACGTGAGCCCCCAGCCCAGCGCAAGCCCTGGCGCCCAGAGGGTCGGAGCGTCATCGCTCGTGCCCTTTTCGCGCGCCGTGGCGAGGTGACGATCGACGCGGGGTAGGATTCGCCAGGCGAGGAGCCACAGGACGCCGGCGAGCGCGCTGATGGCCCAGAAGGGCGCGCGCCAGCCCCATTGACTGGCGATCGAGAGCCCCAGCGGCACGCCGCCCACCGCCGAGAGGCCGTAGGACGACATCACGGTGCCAATGGCGCGACCGCGGCGCTCGGCCGGCACACAATCGGCGAGAATGGCCATGACGACGGCGCTCATCAGGCCTGCGCACGCGCCCGCCAATGTCCTCGAAAAGAGCAGCCACGTCGCGCTGGGCGCGATACCGCACGAAATCGTGGCCGCAACGAACCCCACATAAAGAAGCAAAAATGCGTGCTTGCGATCCCACCGATCCAGCCAGAGCACGCCGAGAAGGCCCATGATCGCCGAGGCCAGCGTGTAGGCCGACACCATCGCCCCGAAGCCCGCCGCCGAGATGCCGAAACGCTGGATGAGCTCCGGCCCGAGCGGCATCAGGATCATGAAATCAAGCGTGTGCGTGAACTGCACGGCAGCCAGCAGCCAAAGCAGATGTCGCTCATGCTTTGTTATGGGGGAATCGGCCACGAAAAGACTCCAGGAGGCGCCGGAGGGCGAGCCGACGCAGCGCGGGCGGGGCAACGTGACCCTACCTACAACCGCATACGACCTGCGATCTTGCTGAAAATGATAATGAGAACCATTATCAATTGTCAAGGCAACGGTGTTGCCCGCGACGAGATTTCGGGCCCCGAGGTGGAATTTTGCGATAAGGATGGAATATTATCAAACAACACGTGTTCCAGACCACAGAATCCGCACCTGCAAGCGTCCGCGAGGCGTGGCGCAAACGGGGCTTGGGCAGCGCGCTCGTCCCGTACGACATGGAAATGAGGGCGAAGACGGCGGTCACGTGGCGCTGGCCACGTGGTTCGTATCCGAGAGCGATGACGTGCGGACCTCGATAGACGCTTCGAGGCAAGAGCGATCGGCGCTCAAAGGTATCGATAGGTGCTCTTCGTGTACTCTTTGAGCCAGGAAGCGTCCAAAAACGTCATTCCGAGCGCGTGGTCCCCCTGCCATTGCAGGATACCGATACACCCTCGGTTCAACCGGTGCGGGCGCCAGAAGCCCACCGCGTTCAAGTGGTAGCTCTTGGTGGTCGGGCAGAACGAGATCTCCTGGCCTTCTTCATGGTAGTGCCCGCAGAAATGATACGCCGGCTGAAAGTTCTGGATGAATTCCCGAACGGCTGGGGACCCGGCGCCCGCATACTTGGGGTGGATGGCGACCGCCGCGTCCAGCGGCGGTTCATGCGACAAGAAGACATCGAGCCTCTCTTTCAAGGCGAGGAGCCGCTTGATGTCTTGCTTCGTGTAGCACTCCCCGCCGTCCGTCTTGACAGGGTTTCCGTCCTCGTCCGCGATCCCTCCCAGACCTGCGATCCGTAACGAATGCCCGCTCTTCTCGTACGTGAATGGCACACCGCTCTTGAGGTAATGAATTCTCCCGAAAGCATCCACGGGCACCGGCCCCTCGTCCGTGCCCTCCAGCTCGCACAGGTATGAAAAATCCTCGTGATTGCCGCGGATGAAAATCATGTCGGCGTCGATCCTGCGATGCTCCGACGCGCCGGGGTCCAAGATCTCCTCGGCCTCGGGCTCACCGTGAAAGTATGCGGTGAAGCCCAGCTCGTCCGGATCACTCTTCGCAAAGCGCTTGGTGGCCTTGTCCAATCGATAGGGTGGGGGAAAGGCCCCGAAATCTCCGACCTGCAAGATCAGATCGATCCGCTGCGCTTCCTCCTCCTGCCAGCGCTTCAACACGCGGTAGGCGAGCGTCAGGTGGCCGTGGGTGTCGCCCAGGATCGCGATGTTGAGGTGATTCATCCCATGTTGGTAAGGCAATTTATCATATCCTGTCAATGCCCCTCGAGCGTCGCAGGGTAGGATGCAGCCGATGACTCGGCGCGACCAGGGTCGAGAAAATCAGCTCGAAGCGGCGGTCCGGCTTCGCGCGAGGGCAATGTCGCGGATGGCGTTGTTGTCCATGCGAGCGCCGCCCTCTGCAACGATTTTCCACTTCGCCGCGGACAACGTGAGCCGGTTCAACCTGGGGCGCAACGTGCCTGCGAGGAACGCCGGCGACGCGCCCGTGGCGAACAGCAACGCGACGGCTTCGGCGAGCGCCGCCTGCGACGTCTGCTCCGCTCGCTCCAAAACCTCCTGCGCCGCGTCTTCTCTGTTTCGCGAGACAGCCTCCCCCAGAAGCTCTTTCACCGACATCTTCGCCTTGCGCTGCCGTTCTTCCCGTTCGAATCGACTCCGCTCCTCCTGTCTGCGCTCTGCTTTTCGGTCGCGAAGCTCGAGATAATAGTCGCCGAATCCTTCCTCCACGCGGTAGTCATCCGCGACGACGCGAGACGCGTACGCGGTCGCCCAAGCCACGAGTGAAGCCGCGTGCATGCGAAGGGGAGGCGAATCATCGTGGAGAATCTCGAACACGCGCCCGCTCACCGTGTTCACGGCGAGCCCATCGGCGTCGCGGCCGGCAAAAGGAAGCCAAGCATCCGAAAAGAGCTCGTCCTGCGTGAGCCCCGATTCCGGCACGGTCCGAGGGTTCTCGCGCAGAAACGCGAGCGCATACATGACGGTGTCCCTTCCAGAGAGCGCTCCTTCGATCGTGAAGAGGTCGAAAGCTCCGACGAAACCGTTCATCTCCTCGTGTTGTCCATCGTGGAGCGACCACAACGCACGCAGATCACGCCCCAGCGAAAACCCGAGCTCCGCCTCGGCGTCCCTCAATCGTTCCGCGCTCGCGCCGGGCGCGAGGTTCTGGACCAAAAGCTCCGCCCCATGGTTCGCCATCCATGCCTTGATCCGCTCGAAAGCCTCGGCCAGCAACTCTTCCGGTGTCATGGGCCGATGCGTAGCAAAACCGCGCACGTGCAAGCAAGCCCTGCCGCCCTGGCACGTGTGCGCGCTCGCTGATGAGGTCCGAGACACGCTCACCGCGCTCCTCCTGGATGACTCCGCGCAGAACGTACGTACCTGCCGCTCGTGGCGGATGCCATGACGAACTCCACGTAACGCACCGCCTCCGTCCTCCCACGTCCGCCATGGCTCCTCGGGGTTGCTGCCACTCCCTTGCGGGAAGTGCGGACCCTCGTCTGAATCGTCCCGCACGCGCTCGGCCCATCGCTGGGGACGCGAGGCTGGGTACCCCGTAAAACACGACGACGGTCGCCATTCTCGGAAAATGGGATCTTTGCAACAACCTCATTCGCGGAGCAAAGTCCCCGGCGCTGGGGGGGCGGCTTCGGCGTGCGCGTCGTCGATCGTGAATCGATCGGGACGTCGGGCGCTCGTCCATCCGGGAAGGAACCGATATGATGCAGAGGCTTGGACATCGATTCATTCTCGTGCTCGTTTCGTCGGCCCTCGCGGCCTGCGGCACCGGCACGGACGATCACGCGGAAGACGTCGGGACCGCCCCGGCCGCCCTCTCCCCGGATGGGCGGTACATCCTCAAGTTCAAGGATTTTTCAAAACGCAGCAGCGTGCTCGCGGCTGCGGGCGGGAAGCTCGAGCTCGAGCTCCCCGAGCACGGCGTCATCGCCGCCAAGCTCCCCGACGCGGCCGTTCAAGCCCTCGCAAAGAACCCAAACATCGAGTACGTCGAGGTCGACCCGCGACGTGAGCTCCTCACGCAATGGCCGCCTTATGGCATCGCGATGGTGCAAGCGTCGGATCCGGCCTTGGCGAGCCTGGACGACGGTCGCACGAAGATCTGCATCATCGATTCCGGTATTTATACCGGACACCCCGATCTTCAGGGCGTGCCCGTCTCGGGTTACAATGGAAACCTGCCCTGGAACGAGGACGGCTGCGGCCACGGCACGCACGTCGCCGGCACGATCGCCGCCGCGAACGACACGCAGGGCGTCGTCGGCGTCGCACCCGGCAACGTATCGCTCTATATCGTGCGCGTCTTCGGCAACAATTGCTCATGGGCGTATTCGTCGTCCATCATCAACGCGCTCGGCAGGTGCAGGGCGGCCGGGGCGAAGGTCGTCAGCATGAGCCTCGGCGGCACGGTAAAGAGCTTCTTCGAAGACCTCGCCTTCCAGGCCGCCTACAACGACGGCATCCTCTCGATCGCGGCCGCAGGCAATGCAGGCAATACGTCGACGACTTATCCGGCCGGATATGCTTCGGTCATGTCGGTGGCGGCCATCGACAGGAACAAGGCGCTCGCCGGCTTCTCGCAGCGCAATGCCGACGTCGAGATCGCCGCGCCGGGCGTGGAGGTCCTCTCGACCGTTCCGTGGGCGACCCCGAGCGTCGCGGTGGGCTCGAACGTCGATTCGGGCGGGCTCATCGAAGGCGCGGCGCAAAAGACCGTCACCGGCGCGCTCGTCCATGGCGGCCTGTGCGACAACGTCGGTGCCTGGGAGGGCAAGATCGTCCTTTGCCAGCGCGGCGTGACAGGCCTCGCGGCCAAGGTCGACAATGTGCGGAGCGGAGGCGGCGTCGGCGCGATCATCTACAACAACACCGCCGGCTTCTTCTCGGGCACGCTCGGCACGGGCGTCACGAGCACAATCCCGGCCATCAGCCTGCGAATGGAGGACGGCCAGGACCTCATCGCGAAGTCGATGGGCGCGAGCGTCACGCTGAACACGGCCCGGCTCGTGCCGGGTGGCGGGTACGAGTGGTGGAATGGCACGTCGATGGCGACGCCGCACGTCTCGGCCGTCGCGGCGCTCCTCTGGAGCCAGAAGCCGACGGCGACGAACGCTGCGATCCGCAATGCGATCGACTCGACGGCGCTGGACCTCGGGGCTGCCGGCCGCGATTCGTCGTTCGGATATGGCCTCGTGCAGGCGAAGGCCGCGCTCAACGCCCTGTTGGGTATCAGCAACGTCGCTGGAAGCGACAGCATCGAGGAAAGCAGCAGCGTCGACACCTGCAGGACCGCCGGCGAGAGCTGCTCGGACGACGCGGCGTGCTGCTCGGGCACCTGCCAGAATGGCAAGCAAGTCTGCAAATGAAGACGGTTCGCCGCGCGGTTCGCCGTCACCAACGCGGCACGCTCTCGCCCCCCCGGCGCGGCGGCATTCGACTCAGCGCGGGAAATCGGTCGAAATCGCGACGGCGCGCCACGCGTCGAGCTCCTTCGACACGAGGGCGTTTTTCGCCTCGATGGCCGCGACGGTGTCACTGCCGAGCGGCAGCCGGAGCGGGGGATTGTCCGCGCGGGAGAGCTCGACCACCACGCGCGCGAGACGCGTCGGATCGCCAGGCTGCTGAAGGCTCACCGATTTGGCGACCGTACGAACCTTGCCCGCCGTCTCGGCGTAATCGGCGATGACGGCATTCGATTCGACCACCGACTTCGCCTCCAGGAACTCGGTTCGGAAGTACCCAGGCTCCACGATCGTGACGGCGATCCCGAGAGGCGCGAGTTCGACGTGCAGCGCTTCCGAGATTCCTTCGACGGCGAACTTCGTGGAGCAATAGACGCCGAATCCGGGCGCGGACCGGTAGCCGCCGACCGACGACAGATTGAGAATGTGCCCCGATCGCTGTTTCCTGAGCACCGGGAGCACGGCGCGCGTGACCGCCAGGAGCCCGAAGACGTTCGTCTCGTAGAGCCGCCGCACATCCTCGCCGGACGTCTCCTCGACCGCGCCGATCAGGCCGTAGCCCGCGTTGTTCACGAGCACGTCGATCCTGCCGAAGCGCGCGAGCGCCGCCTCGACCGCAGCCGCGGCCGAGCTCTCGCTCGTCACGTCGAGCGCGACGGGCAAGAGGCCCTCCGCGTCCCCGAAGCGCTCGGCGATGCGCTTCGGATCACGCGCGGTCGCGACGACGTAGTCCCCCGCTGCCAGCGCGGCGCTCGTGATCTCCGCGCCGAGCCCTCGCGACGCCCCCGTGATGAACCAGACCCGCTTCGTTTGCTTCGTTTCCATGATGAGCTCCTTTCGACGAGGAGGAACCTAGCGCCGATCGATCGTGAAGAAAATCAGGCCAACGGTTGATGGGTCATGAAGTCCTGGTTCATAATCCGCCCATGGATGGCACATTCGACGGGCTCGCTGCGTTCCTCGCGGTGGCGAACCACAAGAGCTTCACGGCGGCCGCCGCCGGCATGGGGGTGTCGCCGACGGCGATGAGCCAGAAGATCAAGCTGCTCGAGCAACGCCTCGGCGTCGTGCTTTTCCAGCGCACGACGAGGCGTGTCTCGCTGACCGAGGCGGGGGCGAACCTCTTCGCGCGCCTGAAGCCCGCGCTCACGGAAGTCGAGGACGCGCTCGCCGCGCTCGGCGATTACCGCGGTCGCCCGTCGGGGCGGCTGCGCATCACGGCGCCGCGCGCGAGCGGAGCTTGGCTGCTCCCGCCGCTCGTCACGCGAATGGGTGAGCTCTATCCGGAGCTCTCCATCGAGATTTGCCTCGATGACGCCTTCATCGACCTCGTGGCGTCCGGCTTCGACGCGGGAATCCGGCTCGGAAACGCGATCGAGAAGGACATGGTGCGTGTCCCCATCACGAAGCACTCCGCGTGGTCGATCGTCGGCGCGCCGAGCTACCTCGCGCGGGCGGGGCGACCGCGCAAACCCGAGGAGCTGCTCCGCCATCACGCGATCCGCCAGCGCATGATCACGACCGGCGTCGTCTATCGGTGGGAGCTCGAACGGCAGGGCAAGCCGATGACGATCGACGTTCCCGGCACCGTCGTCGTCAATGACATCGGCCTCATGGTCGCGCTGGCCCTCGAAGGCGCGGGGCTCGCGTACGTGCCCGACGAGGCGATCGCCGACGCCGTCGCCGAAGGCCGGCTCGAGCGCGTGCTGGAGCCCTTCGTGACCCCCGGTCCGGGGTTCTGCCTCTACTTTCCCGCGCGCATGCAGGAGCAACCCAAGATGAAGGCCCTCGTCGAAACCTTGAAAAGCATGCGCGATGACCTCCTCGCCCGTGTACGGGGCGCGACACCCAAAACCAAAACCACGAGCACTGCGTCGCGGAGCAAGTAGTCGCCCCGGACGCTCCAGCTCCGCGGGCCCGGGAGGCTTCTGGGCACATTGTCGCCGCTTCTTTCCTTGCTCCGCCCCGCCTCCGTATGCGATAGAAAGGTTCGTCATGGCGAGCAGCTCCAGCAAAGGGAAGCTCGCGGAAGGCGAGGTCTTCCGGTCGAGCCAGTTCGTGCTCATGCGAGAAGCCGGCGGCAAGCTCGTGCGCATCCGCCGGACCGACGTCCCCCTCGACGATGGGGCCATGTCCGACGTGCTCGCATTTTTCGACCGGTTCTTCCCGCCGCTCATGCGCACCCAATTCGTCCTGCTGTTCGACTCGCGGGACGCGCCCATGGTCATCGATCGCGACATGGAGCGGCGCATCCACGAGGCCGGCGCGCGGCTCCTTTCGGGGTTCGCCCGTGCGGCCGTCCTTGTCGCGAGCGCCACGGGCAAGCTCCAGGCCGCGCGGATGACGCGCGAGAAGTCTCGGGCGCCCGTGTTCGTCAACGAGACCGAAGCGCTCGCGTACCTGCTTTCCGAGCTTTCATTCGATTGAAGCCGCTTGAGCCCACCGCCGAGACGCGGTAAGCAGGACCCACGAGGTCGGGCTCCCATGACGAAGCGAATGCGCAAGGTCGCGACCGTTGCCGCGTTGTCCGCCGCGCTCGGGGGCTGCAACGCGCGCGCGCTCGTGTACGGACCCGAGCCGCAGCTCTGGCAGCCGAGCGTCGAAATGTCCGGGCTCGGGAATGGCCGTGTCGTCGTCGAGAAGCTGCCGGAAGGTTGCGGCGTCGAGTGCCTCGATCATTGGGGCAAAGGGATCGCGCTCCGGCTGACGCCGGTCCCCGACGATCGTTCGACGTTCGTGGGCTGGGCCGGCGCGTGCTCTGGCACGGGCATCTGCGAGCTCATGCCTGATCAATTCTGGATGACGGCAACGGCTCGTTTTGCCGACCGCTCGTCGGTAGGGACGACCGTCGTCGCATCCCGGATCAATCCGAGCGGCGCCTGGGGCCTCGCTGTCACGGGCGACGGCGACGCGCTCGTCGGCGGCGCGGACACCGACTTTTTATCGCGCTTCGACGCCCGCGGCGCCCGCGTCTTTCGCCTCGACGCCCGCGGCGCATCCGCCCGTGCGGTAGCATTCGATCCGGAAGGCAACGCAATCGCCGTGGGTATCGCGCGGCGTCCCGGAGGCGACGCCGCGGAGGTCGCATGGCTCGGTCAGGTGGGCGACGCGTCGAGTGCATTCATCGCCAAGATCACGAGCAGCGGGCGCGTGTTGTGGTCGCACACGTTTCCTGCATCGGTCCTCGCCTCGTTCGACGCGGTCGCCGTCGATCCGGCCGGCGATGCGTACGTCGCGGGCGGCTTTCAGGGGCGAATGACGATCGGCGACGTCACATTCGAGGAGCCCACCGGGACCGGCCTCCTTGCACGGTTCCGACCGGACGGCTCGCTCGTGTGGGCGCGCGCGTATGTGGGCGCCGGCGTACGCATGGCCAGCATTGCCCTGACGCCCACGGGCGACGTCGTCGCCGCGACGGGGAGGCTCGCGTCGGAGCAGCGCCCCGTGGGCGCCGCCGTCGTCTCTTTCTCGAAGCGAGGCGAAGAGCGCTGGAGCTGGCATAGTGATCCCGTCGAGCTGGACCTCGATGCGATCACCCCCTTGGCCGGAGGTGACGTCGTGGTCGGGGGTAAGATTCGAGGGCCGGTGCACTTGGCAGGTCGTCATTGGCCACCGCTCGGGCGATTTTGGGAGGACGCCATCGTGGTACGGCTCGCCCCGCCGGGGGTCGAGCGATGGGCGCAGCGCTTTGGTGGGCCAGGACGTGATCGCGTCACGCACCTCGGCGGGGACGGGCATGGCGGGCTGATTGCGACCGGTGCATTCACGGGCCCCATGCGCTTCGGTGATCAGGTGCTCGAAAGCGAGGCTTATCGCGTGGAGGAGCCCGGGGGCAGTACACCGCCGCCGGATGGGTTCGTCATGAGCATCGGTCCCGAGGGCGAACAGCGCTGGGCGGAGCGTTTCGGCCACGCGGGGGACGACACGGTATGGGCCGCGAGCGTGGATACGCGCGGCACCCTCCGATTGCTGCTGGAACACCTGGACGTGCGCGAGCAGGTGCATGACACCGGAAAGACGATCTGGGGCGAGCACGAATATGCGCTCCTTGCGCGTAGCTATCCTTTCCGGTAATCGACAGCATCAAGGCGAAACTCGAGACGGCTCCGCTCGACGCGACCATGCTCGACAACATCCCTCCCGGGGACCGATGGGCGTGCGCGTGGCCCCCGGATCATTGTGCGGTCGAGGTCCTGATCGACGACGACGAGGACGCCCCGTACGAACACCTCGTGGACATCGCCCGGCGGATCCTGCCGAAGCTCGACAATTTCGAGCGCGTGGCCGATCGGCCTCACTTTCTCTCACGGTGACAGGGGTGAGGCGAGGACGAGCGGCACGCTGCGCCTGCATTGACGCATCGCGCAGCCTCGCATTCTGCAACCTGCGCCCTCGGTGGGCGAGTATACTGTGCTTTATGAGGACACAACGACGCAGAGTTCGGCTCGCAAGAGGTTCGCTGGTGCTCGCGTGCGCAGCGCTCATCGGCTGTGGTTCTGAGGTGATCGAGCAGCCCCATCCACAGACCACGACGTCAGGGACCAGCACGGATGGGTGGACGACGCTCATCGACACGAGCTGGGAGATCGGTGGGGGCAGCGAAAGTTATTGGTGCGCGACCAAGACCTTCCACGAGGATCTCTACATCAACGCCTTTCGACCCCTCGGTTCGACGGGGACGCATCACACGCTGCTCTTGTGGTCCCACGGCAATCTGCCCGACAGCGAGAACGTCTGCGGACCGACGCTCCACGAGAGCTTGCTATATGCATCTGGCATCGGCACGGACGACCTGGTTTTTCCTGAAGGGGTCGCGCTCAAGATCCCAGCAGGGACACAGCTCCTCTTGAACCTTCACCTCTTCAACACGACCACGGACCCCCTCCCCGGCATTTCGGGCACGTTCGTCAAGACCCTCGCTCTTTCGGAGGTCAAGCAGGAGGCCGAAATGATCATGCCCGGCGCAAGCGGAATCTCCGTGCCCCCGAACAGCCCAGGCTCCGTGCAAGGCGACTGCGCCTTCCCGGGAGACGCGACCCTCATGAGCGTATGGCCCCACATGCACAAGTACGGCACCCATATGCGCGTGACGCACCAGATGAACACGGGCGAGGTCACCCTGCACGACGGGTCCTTCAGCTTTACGGAGCAGAAAAACTATCCGATCACGCCGGTCCCGGTTCTCGCGGGAGAGCGCATCCACTTCGAGTGCTCGTACATGAACACGACCTCGAAGACGATCGGCTTTGGTATCAGTTCCGACGACGAGATGTGCTTCCTCGGCCTCTACCGATATCCCAAGCTCGCCTCCGCCTGCCAGTAGGGGCAGCGCGCCGGGCTCTCGAAGTCCGGGGTCGGTTCTCGACGTTCGGCGTGTTGGAAGGGGCGCGTGTCAGGGCTGATAGGGCTGCGTGTCGAACGCGCCGCCGTAATACAGCCCGACTTTCCGGTTCGATTCGGTCCCCGCGAGCCCACAGTTGCCGGCCGTGCCGTACACCTCCCCGGTGAAGTCGGTGTATGCGCAGAAATTGTCGTCGACGTTGTGCAGGCGAATCGGGAAGTTCGCGTCGAATCCGCCCTGCTCGTAGGCCTCGAGCTTCCACCGCTGCTCGTCGCTGTTGTTGCACGGGGCGGTGACCACGGTCCACGGGCCGGCCAGGATGCCGGATTGGGCTAGGCATTCTCCGTTCGAAACGTTTCGGAACCCGAAGGCGTCACCGTCGGGAAACATCTCCCATTGCTGCTTGGGATCCGTCGGCTCGCACGTGCTCGTGGACTCGACCTTGCCGTCGCCGAGGATCATGCACCGGTTTCCGACCTTGAAGCGAATGACGACGAAATCGGATTGGCTGTCGCAGACGTCGCCGATGCCGTCCTTGTCGATATCCGATTGGTCGGTGTTCGGATGCTCGGGGCAGTTGTCCTCGGTGTCGGGGATGGCGTCCCCGTCGCCGTCGGCCCCCTGGCAGGAGCCCATGGCCGCGACCGGGCAGATATCACCGTGGCAGCTCCATTGCGGGAAATCGTAAGCGATCTTCGCGCCTCCCGGCGCGCACTCCTTCCCGTCCAGCGAATCGGCCGTGCAGGCGGCGTCGAAGCTGCCGCCGCTGCGCTTCTTGTCGCCGAGCACGATGCGCGACGTAACGCTGCCCGTGAAATCGCCGGAGAGCGTGACGGTCCCGCCCTCGTTGCCATTACCGCTGAAATCGGTATCTTGAATCAACGTGCCCGTGCCCACGAGGTTGATCTTCCGCGGGACCATCACCCCGCCCTCCTCGACGTCGATCGTGACGGCGTGCGCGCAGGCGTCAAAGGTGAACTTGCTAATGGCGCGGAGGCCGCTCAAGCTCACGTCCCAGGCGACTTGCCCGGAATCGCACTGCTCGAGCCAATCGCCCGTACCCGAAGGATTCTCGCAGCCGTTCAGCATGCACTTCGTTTCGTCCTGCCAGACGGCGAATGCGCGCGCGAGCTCTTGATTCGACCATGGCACCACCGGCTCGCAGCTCTCCTTGCAAGCCTCGCTCTCGACTTTGTAGTTGGCCTCGTCCGTGCCCTTCGACCACGCGATGCGGATCAGGTTGAACCCGCATTTAGGCACCGCAATCTGACGGCTCGCATCGAGCCGGTTCGTGCAGTTTCCGCCGTTCCACTCCGGCACCGTTCCATCGGTGGTGAAACAGATCACGGGCTCGTCATCGAGGTTGATCACCTTGACGAGGGAGTTCACCTCCGAGAGGGTGGTGGCGCTGGGAGGGTCGAAGTGCGGCACGGGGGTCTCGAGGCCACCCGTGCCGCAGCCCACGGCAGCAAATGTGAGGAATACAGGAGCAAACCAAGGACGCATGGCCCCAGCATATCGCCGTTCGAGGGCAGGCACTTTGGAAATTTGTTAAATCTTGTAGAGCCCGCCTGTCTGCTGCGCTGCGTCGTCCATCGCAAACGCGCATCTTCTGCGCGCAGAGCGCGCATCTCTGGAATTTCGCTTTCGCAGCGATGGTCCCGCCGGACGTGCCGATGAGGTGCTCCATCATCGTCGCCACGAAATCGAGGCGAGCGAGCGCCGCGGTCCGCTCGCGGACCCCGCGTAGCGCAGCGGGGCAAGAGGCCACGCCGATTCCGTGCTCGGCCAGGACACGAACCTTTCGTTCCTCTTGTCCAGGAATCGCGCTGAAGAAGACCAGCGGGACCCGGCTCGCGAGCGCCTGGCAAGGGCGAGCCCGCCAGGCTTGGTGTTCACGACATCGGAGCCCCCGACCCTTTCACCATGTTATGGTCGAAACGCTGGATCGCGCAAAGAGGCCTTCGATGGGCGTACCGGCGCGAGGCGCGTAAAGGCATCACATACGGCGCGGATGATGGCGTTGCGCTGGGTGAGCGCGACGCTCACATGGCCCCCGGGCAGGTGCCGCACCTCGGCGCCTTGCCAATGCTCCGCGAGGCGCTGGGTGGAGCTCGGAGGGACGAAGCCGTCTTCCTGAGCGGCAAGGAGAATGGCGCCGTGGAGGGCGGGGGGCGGAGGAAGGGCCGTGATGGATGCCGGCGCGAGGACGTCACAAAGCTGCCTGCGAATGGCAGGAGACGCACCGCCTTCCGAGCCCAGAGCTCTCCAGTCGGCCATATCGGAGAGCACTCCCTCCTCGAAAATGGGAGCGATGGCGTGCGCGGCGGCGACGGGAATCACGGCGAGGGGTTCCGGATGCAGCGCGGCCGTGTAGGCGGCAAGGCTGCCCCCCATGCTGAAGCCCGAAATCCCGAGGTAGTCGTGGCCGCGCGCGCGCAGCCATTGCAGGAGGGCGAGGGACTCGACGGCGGCCGCACGAAACATGAGCAACAGGTCGATGACCGTACGAACCGCCACGCTCCGTTGCCCGGGAGGACGACGCGCACCATAATAAGGGTTTTCGAGGAGCAACGCGCCGATCCCGTGCAGCGCGAGGCCGTCGGCCAGCGAGCGGCGCCGACCAAACCCTTCGTCTCCCGAGGCGGCGAGGAGCAGGCACACAGGCGGACGCGCGCCGGCTCCAGCAGGCAACACGAGCTGAAATCGTGCGGCATGACAAACAGAAGGCATGAGCTCGCTCGCAGCGGGGCTCTTGAAGCGCCCCTCCTGCACGAGGGTTTGTCCCTCGCGCACGGCCCGCCCGATCACCAGGTCGTGGAGTACGGCAGGTGTCCGCTGTGGCTCGAGCAGCGCGTCGCGCTCGGAAAGCGGCCCCCACCCATCGGAAAAATATCGCGGGGATCGCGACAAGACGATCTGACCAAAAAGAGCATCGAGCCAATGAATTTGCATGGCTTCAGGGCACCGTGGAGGTGACGCGGCATATCACGAGGAGCATGAGGCCCGCGAGCGCCGCGAGCCATTGTGCCTGGTCGGTCACCATTCGTTTCTTGCGGCCCGACGGCAGCAGCACGAAGACCAGACTGAGCACAGCCACGGCGAGCCCGACGACCAGCCTTTGCGTGCCCGAGAGGTTCAGGAGGACGAGCGACGCCACGCCCACCGAGGGCCAGACGAAGAGGTGCGGCAGCATGGGCTCGATACGCCGGACATCGAGCACCGAGGCGGTATTTCGGATGCCCGTCTTTCGGTCGACCTCGAAATCGCGGATCTCGTTCCACAGGTCGCCCGCCATGGAGATGGTGCAGATGAAGACGGCGCCCAGAGCGGCGGAACGAGGGAGCTCGGGGGCGCGGGCGTACGCGACGGTGAGAAACTGGAGCGTGCCCAGGAAGAGGCCATGGGAAACGAGATCGATGAAAGGCATGGCCTTGAGCCGGACTCGCTTGTACGAATACAAGAACCCGAGGGCGACGTTCACGGTTCCAAGGAGGAGCACGCGCCCCCCGAAAGGCCAGAGGAGCGCGAGGCCCACGAGCACGGAGAGCCAGCTCAGCACGAGCGCCTGGCCCTGCGTGAGCAAACGAGCGCAGATGGGGTTGCGAACGACCTTTTGCGCATCCTTGCTATCGTCTTCGGCGTCCTCGACGTCGTTGATGGCAAAGGCGAAGATCGTCAGCAAGAGATTGCCCATGAAGAGCAGGGCGATGTCCGCTGCCGAAAGCCGCGGATTGAAGAGCGTCCCGAGCGCGACGAGGGCAATGGTGTTGCCGTAAAATTCCTCGACGCGGCTCAAGCGAAGGGTGCCCAGGAAAGGCCTGGTGCGTGTTGCGAGCTGGTTCATATAAGAACGGCTCCTGGAGCCCAGGCGAGGAGTAAGCGTTTGAGAACGTGGTTCTGTCAAGTCCCTTCGTAGCGGACCATGCAAACCAACCTCCGGGCACGCGTGACCTTCACGCTTCCTTCGAGAAGCTGGACGTCGATCTCACGCAGGCGCTCGACCTTTGCGCGAATCGTCACGGGGCGCGCTTGGATCATGCCGTCGGCCCCATCCACCTGTGGAAGGAGCGGTCTACGCGGCTCTTCAGAGCGGCGACGGAACCCATTCGTAGAGGATGGTGTTCGGATCGTCCGCCTCCATCGCGGAGCGAGTGAATCCGAACTTTTTCAAGAGGCCGATCGAGGCGGCGTTCGCAGGCGAGACAAGCGCAATCACTTTGCGGAGCGCGAACACTTCGGCCGCGATCCGAAGCACCGCCGTTCCCGACTCGAAAGCGTACCCGCCGCCGCGAAACTCCGGCAAAAAGGCGTAGCCGATATCGATGTCCGTGTATTGCTCGCGCTTCAGCAGCCCCGACATACCGATCAGCTCACCCGTCGTCTGGAGGGCGACGCCCCAGAGTCCGTGCCCGTTGTGTTCATAGCTGGCGAGCGGTCCGTTGCGAAGGTACGCCTCGGCGTCTTCGAGCGTCCGCACGCCGCGATCGCCAATGTACCGTAGGAAGTCGGGATCATTGACCAGGCGAAAAATGAACGGCGCGTCTGCCAGCGTCAGTTTACGTATCACGAGCCGTTCGGTCGTTGCGAGCGTGCCGTTCATGATGCCGCCTCTTATGGATGTATCGTGCCGTCAAAGCAAGCTCGTCGTAAAGTCCATTCGCCCACTCGAACTGGGACTGCTCGAACGTACCGTCGACAGAGCGGCGTGTTCGGAGGAAGTCATCGTCGTTCATGGGATCCCACGGATGTTCAACGCACCGACGGAAGAGAACCGGCAAGCTCCCTGGACCACGAGGTCGCAAAGGGCGGTATGATGGTCCCGTACTCCTGCCGACACGGAGCAAATTTTCGACGGTTGACGACTGACTTAGTTATGTCAGGACACACTCTGTACGTCTGTTGCATGTAGTGGTGCTCGCGTGAGTTGCTCACGCGGGTGTGCCGGAGGGGGCCCGGAACGAACCAAGCTCGTAGGGGGGGCTTGCGGGGTCGTCGGGTCCGTTGCCGAAGTCATGAGGTTTGTGTCGTCTGCGGATGTTTCGCGGACGAGTCGATAACATCCATCATCCGTGGGGGAGCATCGCGCGGCTCGGTGTCTCCGGCATGTGCCGGAGCGCCCGCGCGAGACCGTCGACGCGCGATCCGGCACGCGCGAACGGTATTGCTCTGCCCGCAGGAGGCCGCAATGACAATGAATGTCGAACCCAACCGTTCGTTCGATCTGAGGGCTTACCTGAGCATCCGTCGAGCGAGGATCGATGCGACGCTGGAGAGCTATCTGGCCCTCGAAGAACCTCGCGCCCTCTACGAGGCCATGCGCTATTCCCTGCTCGCCGGCGGAAAGCGGCTGCGCCCCATCCTGTGCCTCGCGGCCTGCGAGCTCGCGGGCGCTCGGGCCGAGATCGCCCTGCCCACCGCTTGCGCCATCGAGATGATCCACACGATGTCGCTGATCCACGACGATCTGCCGGCGATGGACGACGGCGATTACAGGCGCGGCCGCCTCACGAACCACAAAATGCACGGAGAAGCGCTCGCCATCCTCGCCGGCGACAGCCTTCTCGCCCATTCGTTCGAGCTCATCGCCCGCCGCACCGTCGGCGTCCCGGCCCAACGGACGCTCGCGGTCATCGCCGAGCTCGGCCGCGCCGCAGGTCCGAGGGGGCTCGCCGGCGGCCAGGTGGAGGATCTCGCGCACGAAGGCAAATACGGCGTCGGCGTGGACGTGCTCGAGGACATTCATACCCGCAAGACGGGGGCGCTCCTCGAGGCGGCGGTGCTCTCCGGGGCGATCCTCGGCGGCGCAGATGCGCTCACCACGGCGCGTCTCCGCCGTTATGCGCAGAGGCTGGGGCTCGCCTTCCAGATCGTCGACGATATCCTCGACCTCACGTCCACGTGCGAGGCGGTCGGCAAGAACGTCGGGAAAGACGCATCCGCCCGCAAGGCGACGTATCCGAGCGTGCTGGGGCTCGCGGAATCCCGCCGCCACGTGGAGATGTTGATCGAGCACGCCATGAGCGACCTCGCCTGCTTCGGCGACCGCGCGACGCCGCTCGTGGCCCTGGCCGCGTCGCTCGCCCAAAGCCTTTGATGAGGCCCGGCACATAGAGGTTCGACATGAACACCTTCCCTTCCGACGTGCGGGCCGCGCGCGCCACGAAAAACCCCATCGCGCGCGAGCTCTCGCTCTTCTGGTCGTTCGTCGCGGGCGACGTGTCTTCCGCGGTTGTCCCAGCGTTCCTGTTCACGCTGGCGGCATGGAAGACGACGGGCGCGGATCCGGCGCGGCTGCCGGGCGTGATCACGCGCAGCTTGCTTTACTTCTCCCTCTATCTTTATGCCTTTTGTCTCGCCAACCAGGCCACGGGGCTCGAAGAGGACCGGCGCAACAAGCCCCATCGGCCCCTGGTGAGGGGACTCGTGTCGGTGCGCGGCGCGTGGTTGCGCTGGGCCGTGGTGATGGCGCTGTTCACCCTGACGGGCGCGTGGCTCGGGGTCCTCGAGTATGCGATCGGCTGGCAGCTCATCATCCTCGTTCACAACGTCGTACTCGGCGCGCGCAACTGGGTCGTCAAGAACCTTTGCATGTCGCTCGGGATCCTCGTTCAGCTCGCCGCGGCGTGGCAAATGGTCACGCCCCTCTCGCCGCTCGCGTGGCGGTGGATCCTCTTGCCAGCGGCCGTGATTTTTCCCCTGGTCTCCGTGCAGGACCTGCGCGACATGAATGGGGATCGCGCGGCTGGTCGGCTAACGTTCCCGCTCGTCTTCGGCGAGCGCGCAACACGAATCCTGCTCGCCGTGTGTTTCGGGCTCCTGCCGATCACCGTTCACATCGCGCTCCTGGAGCCCGCGGGCGCGCGAGGACTCGTGTGGGCCGCAGACGCCGCCCTCAGCGCCGTCGCGCTCGCCATCGGCCTGCGCGTGGCTCTCTTCCGCACGCCGAGGGAGGATCACATCACCTATTTGCTCTTCACGGGCTGGTATTGCCTGCTCTTGACCACTGCCGTCGTCGTCCTCTGAAGGAATCGAGGTACACCCATGAAAACTGCATCTCCGCCTGGACCCAAAGGGCTGCCACTCCTGGGCAGCCTGCTCGACCTGCGAAAAGACAAGCTCGGCTTCCTGACGAGCCTTGCCAAAACGTACGGCGACTTCGTCCATTTTCGCGTCGGGCCTCGCAACGCATATCTCGTGAGCCGCCCCGATTGTGTCCACGAGGTCCTCGTCGAGCAGCCGAAGCGGACGCCGAAGGAATGGATTCACCAGCGGATCGTGGCGCCGTTCTTCGGCAACGGCGTCGTGACCTCGAACGGCGCGGTCCATGACCGGCAGCGGCGGCTGGCGCAGCCTGCCTTCCAGCCGCGGCGCCTCGACAATTATTGTCGGATCTTCGTGGAACAGGCGCTCGAGGGGATCCGTGAGTGGCGCTCGGGCGGCGAATACGAGATCGACACCGAAATGCTACGGATCACGATCCAGAATGTCTCCTTGACCCTCTTCAGCGCGGACGCGACCGACATCGTCCCTCGCGCCGCGTCGGCGATGACCGACATCCTCGGGCTCCTCGGCAGGGAGTACGACATCGCGTTCCCGATCCCCATGTGGGTGCCGAGCGAGTACAACCGCCGCAAGCAAGCGGCCATCCGTGAGATCAACGAGATCGTGATGAAATTCGTGGAGGACTGGCGGAGGACCGGGCAAGACAAGGGCGACCTCCTGTCGATGTTGATGCTCGCCCACGGCGAACGCGGCGACGTGACGCACGACGACCTGCGCGACAACATGATCGCGATGTTCTCCGCGGGTCATGAGACGACCGCCTTCACGCTGGTATGGGCGTGGATTCTGCTTGCGCGACATCCCGAGGTGGAAGCCGCGCTATGGGAGGAGCTCGACCGCGTGCTCGGCGGGCGCCCCCCGACGGCCGACGATTACCCACGTCTCGCCTACACGACGATGATCATCAAAGAGACGTTGCGCATCTACCCGACGGGCTGGCTCTTGTTCCCGCGCGAGACGACCGAGGACCTCGTCCTCGGGGGGTATCCGATCCCGAAGGGGAGCATGCTCTACGTATCGCCCTACGTGATCCATCGGGACCCGACGTATTTCCCCGATCCCGAACGCTTCGATCCCGAGCGCTTCCGGTCGGGGGCCGAGAAGCAGCTCCCCCGGGGGGCCTACATTCCTTTCGGCCTTGGGCCGCGGGTATGCATGGGTCAGCACTTCGCCTTGATGGAAGCCGTGCTCACCCTGGCGACCGTGGCGCAGCGTTATCGGGTGTCGATCCTCGCCAAACAACCGCTCGTGCCCAGCGGAAGCCTCGCGCTGCGGCCGCCTCGAGGTGTGCACGTGCGGGTCGACGCACGGTACCCCACGGCTGCGGCGGCGGCATAATCGCGGAGCGGGCGGAGTTCTGCTACCTCCGCCCCTCCTCTCGCATGCGGCGCATGCAAAGCGCGAGCGCGTCGCGCAGGCTCGATAGCGTGATGACGCTGGACATGTCGATGCCCATGCTGACCATGGTCTGCGCGACGTTCGGCCGGATGCCGGAGATGATCCCCTCGGCGCCGAGAAGGCGGACAGCCCCGATGATCGAGAACAGATGGCCGGCCGTGGCCGTATCGATGACGTCCACGCCTGTCAGATCGAGAATGGCGAACCGCGCGGACAAGCGGCTGACGGCGCCGAGCACGTCATCCATGACCCGCGCGGCGCGCCGGCTGTCGACGACGCCCACCATGGGCAGCGTGAGCACGTGGTCCCATACCTGGATGATGGGGGTCTCCAGGTTTCGGATCACCTCTTGCTGACGCTCGATGAGCGCGAGCTTCGTTTCGAGCTCGGCCTTGGCTTGCTGCAGCTCGGTGATGTTGAGCGACATGCCCACGGTCCCGATCACGTTCCCGTCCGCGTCCTGCACGGGGATGTCGCGGTTGTCCCAGTACTGGCCGTTGTCGCTGCTGACGTGCCGGGTCATCGTGCCTTCGAGGGCCTTCTTCAATCCCGTGGTGTTGTCCGGCGGGTAAAGCGCGAGGGCGTTCTTTCCGATGAGGTACTCGGGCTTGATGCTGGAGAGCTCCAGGCCTTTGCCGTCGGCATAGGTGCACACGCCTTCCTTATCGGTGGCCCATACCAGGATGGGGAGATTGTCGAGAACGACGCGCAGCACCTGCTCGCGGCGGCGCACGGACGACTGCTCCACGTCGACCTCCCCCTCCTTGGGCCGCAGCGACACGTGGACGCGGTCGCCGGAGGACGCGCGGCGCGCGTGGAGGACGAAGGCCCGGGCCTTCGCGCCCTTGCCGCCGAGGAGCACGGTGAACACGGACGGCTCGCTGCTCGCGACGATCGCTGCCCACTCCGAGAGGAAGTGACCGAAATCCCCTGGATGTACCCGCTCGTAGAGCAAAGTCTCCGGCCTGACGTCGCCTCCGAGCGCGTTTGCGGCCGCCTCGTTGACGTGAAGACAATGCCCTTCGCGGCTGGCGACGATCAGCGCGTCGGGATGCTCACGGAAGAACTCTTGCAATCGTTCCGCGTCGTCGATGGTCTGCATGCTTCACCGAGAAAGCCTGACGACCACATCCCACCACACTTCATGATCTGCTGCTAGAACGAAAGCTCACCCGCCCGCGGTCGCGCAGGAGGCGCGGGGGAAAGAGCGAAGCATCTCACCGCCCTGACAGTTTCACGAATCGGGGGAGTGCGTTCGGAGTGTCTCTTTACGTGACCTCACGATATTGGGTCGGACAGGTTCACGGTCCCATGTGGGCATCCATGGGACCAAGCGTCTCGTTTCCACCGATCCTGGGATTGTCGAAATCTCTTGCACCGCGGGCCTATATGTGCATAGGCCCGCGCCGATCCGCCGCACCCGATCGAATCCAGCCGCACCCGCGACCGCGAGCGAGTCGGAGCAGACTCGCTTCCTCTTGCCAGGCGGACGTGATGATCGGAAAGCCCAGGAGTAGCGTGATTCCCTGGCCGTGAACCTCGTAATGGATGGCGGGCAGACGACGTGGCATGCCCGCTCCTACCTTCAACGTTCGAGGAACCTCGCGATCGCGGAGCCGAGCCAGCGTCCGTCCTCGTAGGCGGGCGAGAGGGGCTCGCCGGTCATCACGGAGACGAGCTCCCAATAGCGCAGCGCGCGTGGATCCTGCGTCCTTCTCATCTGCTCCTCGAATGCGTCGTCGAGGTCCTTGCCGCTCGCCTTCGCGGCCCCGCGGACGAACCGCTCCGCGATCACGCGGGCCTCGGCGGAATCGGGCGCCACGCCCCGTGCCCGCGCCTCGCGCGCGGCGGCGATGCCCTCGCTCTGCGCGCGGAGCAGCGCCGCTTGGTCGACCTCTTTGCTCCACGTGACGGCCGCCATCACGCGCATGTTCGCGATGAACGTCGGATCGGCGAGAATCTCCGCGAGCTCGATCCACGCTTCGAGCTGCGCGGGCGTGGGATCGTCCGGCAGCTTCGGGGCGCTCGCCTCGATCATTCCTCGCATCCACTCGCCGTCCATGGGCACGCCGTCGGCGACCTGGTCGTAAAAGCGGGAAATGACTGTTTTGCGTTCTTCATTGGAAAGTCGAGTCACGGTCCACAACCTCCTCAAATCGTTTTCGCTGGGCTCTCCCCGAAGCGCGGCGCGCAGCGCGGCGGCGATACGCGAGAGCGAGGCCACGTGGGCTTCGACCGCCGTGAGGCGCAAGCGGAGCGCGTCCTCGAGCGATAGATTCCTGGCGAGCACCTTGCGGATCGTCGCGAGGTCGACCCCCGCTTCGCGGAGCGTCCGCACGAGCTCGACACGAACCACCTGCTCCTCGTCGTAAAGCCGATAATTGGCGCGAGATCGCCGTACCGGCGGCAAGAGCCCCTCGTCCGAGTAGAATCGGAGCGTCTTGACGGGGATCCCCGTCCGCCGCGCCAGCTCCCCGATGGTGAGCGCCTCCCTCTTCGGCATGGCGGCCACTCTGAGGTCTCCACCTGCTGGAGAGTCAAGCAAGAAAAATGTTCACGGGATCCGCGATGCGCGACGCGCGTGGTACCCGGCTTCCGTGATGTGCCCGTCAGATGTTCCTGCAAGAGAAGCGATTGAGAGCTTCGACCCGTCGTTGCTGAGCACGCCTCGACGACGACCGCTTCCGTATCATCTTGAACGGGGAGCGGAGTCATGAGGTACGTTTGGCCGATGCTCGCCTGCGCCATCACGCTGCACGCGGAGACCACGTCGGCCTCGGGCTTCGTGCGCGCGGCCGGAGGCCGCTTTCAGCGCGATGGGAAGCCCTACACCTTTCTCGGAGCGAATTTCTGGTATGGCATGAACCTCGGCGCCGAGGGACCTTCGGGAAATCGGGAAAGGCTCTCGCGGGAGCTCGATCGCCTCGCGGCCCTCGGGATGACGAACCTGCGTATCCTCGCGGCCACCGAAGGCCCGGAGTCCGCGCCCTGGCGGATCCTCCCCGTGCTCCAGCCCTCCCCGCGTGAATACCGCGAAGAGCTCCTCCTCGGCCTGGATTTTCTGCTGAAAGAGATGAAAACGCGCGGCATGGTCGCCATGGTTTGCCTGAACAATTTCTGGCCCTGGTCCGGCGGCATGGCGCAATACCTCCGCTGGAGCGGCGCGGGGCCGATTCCTTATCCCCCGCCCGAGCCCGGAGGGAGCTGGGGCGCCTATCAGGCCTATACCGAGGCGTTTTATTCGAACCCGGCCGCCGTCGAGGCATCTCACGATCTCGTGCGGATGCTGCTGAGCCGGACGAACCGATATACCGGCGTGCGATACGCGGACGACCCGACGATCATGGCCTGGGAGCTCGCGAACGAGCCTCGGGGCGGGACGAACGTCGAAGCGTTCCACCGATGGATCGAGCGCACGTCCGGCCTCATGAAATCGCTCGATGCCCAGCACCTCGTGACCACCGGCTCCGAGGGCGAGACGCCTTGGCCTCACGCGAGTGGCCTCGACGTCGTCACGAACCACCGGTTCTCCTCGATCGATTACGTCACGGCGCACGTTTGGCCGCAAAACTGGGGCTGGTACGATCCGGCGAGGCCCCGAGAGACCTACGAGGTCGCCGTACGTGAAATGCGATCCTATCTCCAGCGGCATATCGAAAAGGCGCGTATCCTGGGAAAACCCCTCGTGGTCGAGGAATTCGGGTTCCCGCGCGACGCCGGCAGCCACGATCCCGGCGCGACCACGACGGCGCGCGATCGATATTATCGTGCCGTCTTCGACGTGGTGCTCGACGCCGTACGCGCGGGCGCGCCCGTGGGCGGGGTCAATGTTTGGGCCTGGGCCGGAGAAGGCCGCCCGCGCAGGGCCGGCGGCCTTTGGCAAAGGAACGACCCGTTCATCGGCGATCCGCCACACGAAGCGCAAGGTTGGTACGGTATTTACGATACAGACCATTCGACCCTGCGTGTGATCGCGGACTATGCGCGCCAAATCGCCCTGGACTCGAGGCGATTGCCCGACGCGTCAACCCCATGACGCACAACGACGAACCAACGTGAGCCGCCATGCGAAAACTCTTGATGTATGGCCTGCGCAGGCAGTACATTCGTAACAGCGGCCACCTGCCACACACGCCAACGAGCGAGGGTTGGACTTGAACGAGCATCCTACGGAGACGCACCGGGACCAGGACCGGGAGACGCTTCTTGCCCGCATCGACCTGCTGGAGCGCGAAAATGTGGCGCTGCGACGAACCGCCCAGGAGGCGCAGCGAATCTTCGACGGCTCGTGCGATTTCTTGCAACGCTTCGATCTCGCCGGCAACTTCCTCTACATCTCCGCCGCCTGCCGCGCCGTCCTCGGCTACGAGCCCGACGAGATGATCGGAAAGGCTTCGTTCGAGTTCCTCCACCCGGACGACGTCGAACCCACGAAGAAGGAGCAACAGATCTTGCTCGCGGGCGGCCCGCCATCCCGGATCGAGCTGCGACTCCGGCGCAAGGACGGCGTGTACGTATGGATGGAGTGCCGCCCCGTGCTCATCCGGGGCCCGCACGGCGAGCCCCTCGAGTTCGTGGTGACCGCGCGCGAGGTGACCGAGCGCAAGCGCATGGAGGACCGGCTCCGCGCGAGTGAGGAGCGGTTCCGCGCGCTGCTCGCGGGCCTGCACGTGGGCGTGGTCATGCAGGAGCCGAGCGGGAAAAACGTCCTCTTCAACCCGCATGCCCTCACGTTGCTGGGGGTAACCGAGGATCAACTCCTCGGCCGGACCTCGTTCGACCCTCGCTGGGGCGCGGTGTACGAAGATGGCTCGCCGTGCCCGGGCGAGGTGCATCCGATCTCCGTCGCGCTGCGGACGGGCAAACCCGTGCGCAATTTCGTGCATGGAGTCGACCGTCCTGCGCTGGGCGATCGCGTGTGGCTCCTGGTGAGCGCGGCGCCGCAGTTCGACGAGCATGGCGTGGTGACGGGCGCCATCGCGACTTTCACGGATATCACGGCGCGCAAGGAAGCCGAGGATCTGGTGCGTTCGCAGGCCCATATGCTCGAAGAAATGTCGACGCCGCTCGTGCCCATCCGCGACGATATCGTGACGATGCCGCTCATCGGCACCGTGGACGCGCGGCGCGCCGATCTGGTGCTCGACACGCTGCTCACGGGTATCGCGCAGCGGGGCGCGCGCGTGGCGATCCTGGACATCACGGGCGTGAGCGTGGTCGATTCGCACGTGGCGACCACGCTGGTCCGCGCTGCGCAGGCGGCGCGTCTCCTGGGCGCGCAGGTGGTGCTGACGGGCATCCGCGGGAGCGTGGCGCAAACACTCGTGGAGCTCGGCGTGGACCTCTCGGGGCTGGTGACGCGCAGCACGCTGCAAGGCGGAATCGCCTGGGCGTTTGCGCGCCGCTCTTAACGATTACTTCTTCTTTTTGCGCCCGCCGATCGCGGCCGGGGCATTTCCGGCGCAGGTCGCGCCGGCGAGGTTGTACGGCGTGTCGAAGAACATGAACTCGTAGACCTTGTCGGCGGCGAGCGCCGCGGAATTGAAGCCCTCGCCGATGCGAATGCCGTTCGCCACCATGAGCACCTGGTGCCCCTCGGCGAGGGCGGTGGCCCGCGGGCCGGGGAACACCTCCATGGCGTAGGTATCCGAGGCGACGATGGCCGGACGGAATTGCGCGAGCCAATGGCATTCGGCGATCCACGGGCCAGGCGCGGCGCCGAGATACGTCGGCCAGAGCGCCTCGTTCGCCCAGTAATGGCTCCAGCCCGTGCGGATGACGACCACGTCGCCTGGCTCGATGCAATCGAGGTCCTCCCAATCCATCGTCGCCTGGAGATCGGCGATGGTGATGCGATATCCGGGCGCGAGGGATTTTCCGTTTGGCGCGATCGCGCTCATATGCCCGACCGCGCGCTTGTAGCCGAGCACGTCGAGGAGCAGGCCCCGCGTGACGATCGGCCCGATGTTCTGGATCCCGAGCGATTTCGTGCCCCCGAGGATGCTGCCCGGCCCGTAGTTCGCGGCCTCGGAATCAGCGCGGGCGAGGGCCTGCCGATCGAGCGGGTCGAGGATCTCGGGGCGCGGCGTGATCTGCTCGAAGCGGTGGCCGCCGTAGAACCAGCCGCCGAAGCTCGGATGACCGAAATCGTCGACCTGGGTCGCCTGCTGGAACGTGAAGGCCTCGAACCGCTCGTCCTGGTAGAAGAACTCGTTCTCCCCGACCGGCCCGTACGCGGCGATCCAGTAATCGGCGCGGCGCGGCGGATCGTGCGGGAAGGCCGGGGTTCCCGCGCGCATGGGTTCGCCAAGCGAATATACCTTCGCGTCACCGCGCGCCCCGAGCTTCAGCGCGTCCTTGCGCTTCGCCTCGTTGATCTCGACCAGCGTGCCGACGGTGTCACCCCACACGTCGAGATCATCCCAGCGCGAGAAGATCCAATCGAGGGTGACAGGGTCGTCGGTGAAGGGCCCGGCGGCGTGCGGGGGCGCGGGGCAAGGCGGGCTCGCGAGGGCGCGCCCCGGAATCATCTGCGCGAGGACGGAGGCGCCCGCCGCGCCCGCCGCGCCGCCGAGGAAATCACGACGGCTCACGCGCGCCTTGTCACCCTGGGCCGCGAACACGTGCTTCAAGAAACGCATAAGCGTTCTCCTTTCGTGCAGCGCAGCCGCAGTCTCGTGGCTACGCCAATCGAGCGTCCAGCGGATCGAACGGCAATGACCGTTCATGATTCACCAAACACGACGCAGCCGGAATTTGCAAGAAATTTCGTGAGGCCCGCGACGTCGCGCGAAAAACGCCGACGACGACGCGCAGGCCTCGTGGATCAGACGGGCGGGAGCAATGCGAGCAGCGCTCGCGCGCCGACCTTCTTGTCGACGACCAGCACGCTCCGAACCATTTTTGCGCTCCCGAACAGCGCCGTCCCCAGCGCTTCGCCTGAAATTTCGAGCCTGCACACGAGGAGGCGCTGCGGGTAGCGGGAAAGAAGGGCGTCGCAGTCTCGATAAAATCGCTCGCTGCCGTCGTTCGCGAGGAAGAGGATCCGCGACACACGGGCGTTCTGAGGGCTGTCAGGGGTTTTCTGGTTCAGCGCGTCGAGGCCCTTCTGTTCACTGGCCAGCTTCTCGCTGATCAGCTCGAGGCCCTGGCAGGCGTGCCCGGCGGCGAGCGCGCCTCGAAGCTCTGCGGCAAGCGCGTCGGTCATCGGGAGCGTCGCGACCTGACTCCGACCGCGCTCCCAAAGCAAACCCGCGTGCGCGGAGAGGAGGCGCACGAGCGCATCGTGGCGTGGATCGACGACGACATCCTTCGGCAGCTTGAGGGCGGACATGGTTCGGCCAGGTCTAGCAGAACCTCGGCCCCCTGGCGAAGCGCAACGGTTTTGAAGGACGACCCGGGGTGGCTCCGACTCACAACACGCGATCGAGGAGCGCCTCTCCCCGCTCGAACCGCCGCAGGTTGTCCAGGAAATGCCGCACGAGCGCGAGGTGCTCCCCGCGCCGCCCGCCAGCCGCGTGTGGTGTGATGAAGCAATTCGGCGCCGACCACAGGGGATGATCCGCCGACAACGGCTCGACCTCGGTCACGTCGAGGTAGGCGCCACCGAGCCGCCCGCTCTGCAATGCCTCCAGCAATGCGCTCTGATCCACCGTCGTGCCTCGCCCCACGTTGTACACGAATGCCCCCTCACGCATCCGCGCGAGCCGCGCACGATCGAGAAAGCCGCGCGTCCCCATGTTCTCCGGCAACACGTTCACCACGTGATCCGCCTCGCCCAGCGCACGCTCGATGTCCCCTTCGTGCACCACCGTCACGTGGGGGTCTCCCTCTGCGCGTCGACGAACCGCCAGGAGCCGCACTTCGAACGGCGCGAGCAACTCCGCGAGCCGTCGTCCAATGGCACCATATCCGAGGAGCAGCACGGTTTGTCCACGCAGCAGAATCGACCGCTCGCGCCGCAACACGCTCTCCCAGGCGCGCGTCGTTCGTTGCGCGTCGAGCGACTCGGGCAGCCGCCGCGCCATGGACAACATCATGGCCAGTACGTGCTCGGCGCACGGATCGGCATATACCGTCGAGCTCGTCGTGAGCGCGACGCCTTTGGAGGTGAGCGCCGCACGAATCGCGTCGACGTCGTAACGGGTATACCCCGCGCTCGTCAGGTGCGCCCAGCGAAGGCGCGACGAACCGAGGAGCCCGTCCACGGCCGGCTGACCGAACGCGACGTCGGCCGTGAGCAGCGCGGGATCGGGCGCTCCGCTCGCCAGATTGGAGGACGTCCTCGCGGCGCCGAACACGAGAGAATGACCGGCCGCCCCCTCCGAGAACGCGCTGAGCGCCTCTTCCGGAAAGGTCGTGTCGCAAAAGATGGTCAGCTTCATCCGGGGTAACCTATCGCCGAAACAGCCGCCAAGCCTCGGCTCCGTCGAACGGCGGGGTGGGAATCAGGTTCAGGGCGATCAACGCAAGGTTCGTCCTCGTGAGCGTCGACGCGAGATCCCCGCCGAAGCCCCCCGAGGGCAGGAGGCTCGACCAGAGAGGCGCCGTGAGCAGCACCGCGAGCTGCGCGAGGACGCCGCCCCACGCGACGATCGCGCGCTGCTTCATGGTGACGTCGCCGGTCCAATCGCAAGACCCGCCGGCCGCGTGAACGTCGATCGAGAAGACGTGGCCCCCGACCGCACCGGCGAGCAACGCGTGACCGAGCTCGTGCACGAGGACGAGGATCAAAAACCCGAGCCATGCACCCGGCGCAAAGCTGAACCCACAGAGTACGAACGCGCCGAGCGGCATGCTCCAGTGGATGCGAATCGGTGCCCGCCGGAAGTGGCCGATCACGAGGTAGCCGTCACGAACGCGCATTGCCTTCTCCGCGGAGGAGTGTCCCTCGGGCGGCGAGATACGTCAACCGGCACGCGTCGCGACGAGCGCCTCGACTTCGCCGCCGAACGTTGCTACGAGCTCAGGACCTCGATGCAGATCCACGGCCAATGCCACTGTGCGAACATCTCGTTCACACTCGACTGGACGCCGGAGCCCTCCGAGATTCCCGCGCGCGCCTGCACGTGCTCGTTCTGCACCAAGCATGGCGGCGTGTGGACCTCCTGCCCGACCGGATCGCTCCGCGTGCGCGTGAACGAGCCCTCCCACGTGTCGAAGTATGCATTTGGCACGAAAACCGCCGATTTCCACGTCTGCGCGAAGTGCGGCATCACGCCGGTGGTCACCTGCCGCATCGACGGTCGCCTCTACGCCGTCGTCAATGTCAACACGTTCGAAGACGTCGACCCGACGCTCCTCCGGCGCGGCGCTGCGAAGTTGGACCAGGAAAACGAAGAAGCCCGGCTCGCGCGTCGCAAACGGAACTGGATCGCCGAGGTGGAGTACGAGGAAGTCACCCCGCGCGACGCCCCCTGATACGTTCGAGGTGCGCTCGGCGGGCTTGTCGCCGCGGGAACTTTCGGCGACCATGCGGTCTCTCTCGCGGAACGACCTCGTCCCCACGCGCCCATGAAGCCCTCTCCACCTGCCCCCAACTCCGCGCCGGCTCACGAGATTCTGAGCCTGCTCCACCCCGATCCGATCGCGCGGCCCGATCTCGAAGAGATGCGCCAGGCCCTCTCGTTCGCATTCGCGAGCGGCGTCTCCGGCGGGCTCTTCAGCCAGGCGCTCGATCGGGCGCCGCTCGCGCCGTCCACATGGGATCCGAAGAGCTTTGCACAGGACCTGTTCCTGGAGGAGTTCGTCGCCCGCGGATTCCGCGTGCGCGCGGGCGGCGAGCGCGACACGGTCGTGAACCGGGCATTCATCCTCCGCGTCCTCGCGCATCCGCCGACCGATCCCCGCGTGGCGGATTTCCGGCGCGAAATTTTGCGCGAGCTCTCCAGCTCGACCGTCTTTCGCCGCCAGTTCGAGGAGCTTTACGTGCTCGCTTGCCGGCTGCGCGCGGCGCTCGAAGGCGCGACGGCGGGAAAGAAGTTCGACACGACGCGACGGCAGCTCGACGTGCTCGTGCTCGTCAAGGAGGCGTTCGATCGGATGAGCGAATCCTTCGACGGCGCGAAATCCGGCCTCTCGGGCCTCCGCGAATTCGGCGCGTCGGTCCGCGAGACCGAGGGCTATCGATCGATGGTCGATCTGCTCGACTACGACGAGCACCTCGCCACGCTCGGCGTCACCATCCGCGTCGGCGCCGACGGGCGCGTGCGCGGGTTCGAGGTCCGAAACCTCCGCGAGCGTCAGGACAACCCCTTCGTCCTGTCGCCGGCACGAAGGTGGCTCGCCAAGATCGAGATGTTCTTCCGCGGTTATCGCTTCAGCGACGGCGAGGTCATGGCGCGGCTGCTCGACGCGGTCTTCGAGGGCATCGAGGCGCACGTCCTCCGGTTCATTCCGCTCCTCGGCGAGATGGAAGTGTACCTCGGTGCGCTCGGCTTTCGGGAGCTCGCGGAGGCCGCGGGCCTCGAGGTTTGCCTGCCCGAGATTCGCCCGGCCGTGGAGGGCACGGAGGAACAGCCGCGCAAGCTGATCGGGCTCTTCAATCCGCTCCTCGTCGCGAGTGGCGTCCGCGCCGTGCCGTGTGATCTCGTGACGGATCGGACGAGCGCGACCGTGCTCATCACCGGGCCGAACTCCGGCGGCAAAACACGACTCTTGCAATCAGTCGCGCTGGCACAACTCCTCGCGCAAGGAGGGATGTTCGTGCCCGCGCGCGAGGCGAGCCTCGTGCGGGTCCCCGGGCTCGTCGTATCGCTGATCCAGGAGACGCGGGTGGATCAGAGCGAGGGTCGGCTCGGAATGGAACTCGTGCGCATCCGGGCCCTCTTCGAAATGCTCGGCCCCGGCGCGATGGTCATGCTCGACGAGTTGTGTTCCGGGACGAACCCCTCCGAGGGCGAGGAGATTTTCGAGCTGGTGATCACGCTGCTCACAAAGCTGCGGCCGCAGGCGTTCATCACCACCCATTTCTTGACGTTTGCTGCGCGGCTCGCACGGGAAAATGCGATCGCGGGCCTCCGATTCATCCAGGTGGGGCTCGACGCGGCGCACCGGCCGACATATCAGTTCGTCGCTGGTGTGGCCACGACGTCGCTCGCATCGCATGCGGCGGCGCGGCTCGGCGTGAGCCGCGACGAGCTGGAAGGGCTCATCGATCGCAACATGCGCGCACCGGCCGCGCGGGCGCGGGAGAGCTGACGTGGCGACGTTTCTAGTGACGCCACGCATGAATCCGGCGCTCCGCGCGCGCGTGGAGCGGGCCGTCAGCCCCAAAGCAAGGGCGCGCCATCACGCGGCGGGCCTCAGCATGGCCTCGCCCTTCGCGAGCCGCGAGGGGTTCCGGCCAGCCAAACTCCTGCCGCTGCTCGCGATCGTGCTCATCGGAGGGCTTTTTGCGGCCATGACGATCCACGAGCGGCGGGAGCTGGAAGCGGATCGAGCCGCGCTCCTCGGCGAAATTGACGGGCTTCGGCCGGGTCTGCCGCCGGGGCACGAGGTGCTCGTCGCGGACACGGAGCGTCTCCTCGTGGAGGCTGCGGCGGACGGGGAACCGCCGGAGATCATCGATCCAGCGCTGCGCGCAGCGGGCGCGCTCGACGCGACCTTGCGCCGGCCTGCGCTTTATGTGCGCGCGCCGGCAGCCGAACTCCGCGAGGTGCGCGGCATCGACGATGCGGCGCGCGGCTCGGACAAAGACGCATTCCTCGTTTGCCTGATGTTCCCGCCCACAGCGACATCGGAGCGTGATCTGCTCGCGAAGGTGCGGGGCGTGTACTTCGCCGGGGCGAAGGTCGACAACGAGACGGCGAACGTGCGGCGGCTCGCGGAGCTGCGCGTGGGCCTCGCGGTGCTCGCGCCGGCATTCGAGAGCTCGGTGCGGACCGCGCAGGATCGCAACGTGCTGAAGAGGATGCGGAAAGACCTTCAGAAAGCTCCGGTGGATCTCGCCAAGAAGGCAGCCGCCGCGGAGCTGATGCTGGTCGTCGCGGACACCCCGGCCGGGGCACGCGTGACACTTTTTGATCTGGCCGCGAAAAAGCCGCTCCTGCGGGTGCTCCGGCGACACGAGGAGCTCACTTTGACTTCGCTGGGAGCGACCCACCGCGAAGAGCTCGAAGCGTGCAGCTTGGCGGTCGCGGTGCGGCGCGCCGTGACGGAGTAAAGCTCGCGCAGGACGATCGCTTCACATCTTGGGCGAGAACCGCGACCGCATCATCTCGATGTAAGCCTCCTCCGAGGTTTGTCGCCGCGCCTCGACGAGCGGCGCAATGTCCTTCGTGGCGAGATACCGCAGCCGGTCGGTGCCGTCGGTCGCGGCTTCGAACACGACACGCGCGACTTCTTCCGACGTGGCGAGGCCGCGTGCCGCTCGAAGGTCCGCGAATACCTGGGCCGCGCCCTCGACGAACGGCGCGTAATCGGCGATTGGCTCCCTGTGGCTCGCCTCCTTGCCGCTGCGCTCGCCGAAGCGCGTGCTCGTCACGCCGCCCGGCTCCACGATCTTCACCCGGATTCCGAGCGGCAAAAGCTCGTACGAGAGCGCCTCCGAGAACCCTTCCAGCGCGAACTTGCTCGCGCAATACGCGGACAGCATCGGGAGCGTGAACACCCCTGCGCCCGAGCTCACGTTCAGCACGACGCCGGATCGCTGCTTTCGCAGGGCCGGAAGGACGGCCCGCGTCACATCCATCATCCCGAACACGTTCACCTCGAACTGCTCGTGGATCTTTTCGCGTGTCGTCTCCTCGAACACCCCGAAGAGACCAAAACCCGCGTTGTTGACGAGGACATCGATCGAGCCAAACCGGGCGAGCGTCGAGGCCACGGCGGCATCGATGCTCACGCGATCCTGCACGTCGAGCCGCGTCACGCTCATTCGATCCGACGCATGAAGCTCCGTCTCCTGCTCCGGCGTGCGCATCGTCGCCGCGACGTTCCAGCCCTCCGCAGCGAACACCTTCGCGATGTCACGACCAAACCCCGACGAACAACCCGTCACGAGAACCGTCTTGCTCATGCCCTCGATCTAAAGCGCACCGACCGATGAAACAATCCGTGCAATCCGGCATGGTCTGATGCAAATTTTGGAACAATGATCCGCGCCAGCTTGATCGAGCTCGAAGCCGTGGTCGCCATCGCGAGCCAGAAGAGCTTCCGCGCCGCGGCCAGGCAACTCGAAATGTCGCCTTCCGCGTTGAGCCATGCGATCTCCGCGCTCGAACAGAGGCTCGGCGTCCGGCTGTTCCATCGCACGACGCGGAGCGTGTCGCTCTCGGCGGCCGGCGAGCATTTCGTCAGGCGCCTGCAGCCGGCGCTCCGGGAGGTCTCGTCCACGCTCGACGAGGTGCACGAGCTGCGTGACACGCCGAGCGGCACGCTGCGCATCAACACCTCGAAAGGCGCCGCGCAGATCGAGGTGCTTCCCATGATCCTCGAAATGCGACGCCGCCATCCCGACGTCCGCGTCGAGCTCGTCACGGAAGACCGCCTCGTCGACATCGTCGCCGAGGGCTTCGATGCAGGCGTGCGGCTCGCCGAGGCCGTGCCGCAGGACATGGTCGCGATCCCCTGCGGCGCGGACCTGAGCATGGCCGTGGTCGGCGCGCCGTCGTATTTCGCGGCCCGCCCGAAACCAACGAGGCCCAAGGACCTTCTCGGCCACGAGTGCATCCGCCGCCGCATGGCGAGCGGCCAGGTCTACCGCTGGGAGCTCGAAAAACGCGGTCGCGAAGTGACCGTCGACATCCACGGCGCGCTGACGCTCGACAACGACGACCTCATTCTGCAAGCGGCCCTCGAAGGCGCGGGCCTCGCGTTCGTGAGTGATCGCGCGGCCGCCGCTGACGTCGCAGCGGGACGCCTCGTTCGCGTACTCGCCGACTGGACGCCGCCGTTCCCCGGCCTTCGCTTGTTTCACCCGAGCCACCGGCTCGTCCGCGCGGCGCTGCGCGCGTTCATCGCGATCGTGCGAGAATCGACGCCCCGCGGGCGCGGTCATGGTAAAACAGGGAATCCCAAGGAGCGGAACGCATCATGATGACAAACTTCGTCCGGCCCCACCTCGCGCTCCTCGTCGCCTCTGCCATTACGCTCGCCGCATCCTCCACGCGGGCCGAGGCCCCGCTGGGCGCCGCGTCTCCCTCGGACGCAGAGGTCACGCGGCGCATCGCCTTCCTCCAGGCGCGCCTCGACTCTGGCACCGCCGCGGCGAATCGATGGTGGTATGGCTGGTACACGGGGTGGAGCGCGCTGACCGTCGGACAGGGCGTCCTTGCCCTCGCCGTCACCGATCCCGGCCTCCGCGCCGACGCCGCCGTGGGCGCGGTCGGTTCGTCCCTCGGCCTGATTCCTCTCGGGCTCGCTCCGTTTCCCGCGCGTCATGCCGCTGCGGATCTACGAGCGATGCCGGGGTCTACGCCGGAGGAACGAAAGCTCAAACTCGCGCGCGGCGAGCGGCTGCTCCGGGAAAGCGCCGCGTCAGAGGTGCTCCGCCGCAAATGGTTCAATCACGTGCTCTGCGGCACGGTATCGACGAGCGTCGGCCTGGTGCTGGCGCTGGGGTATGGCCGACCGGTGACGGGCGCGTTGAGCGCGACGATCGGTATCGCACTCAGCGAGGCGCAGATCTTCACGATGCCGACCACGGCGATTGACGATTGGAACGAATACAGCAAGGAAGGCGGCGAGCGTGTCGGACGCGCGCGGCGGCCTGCGCCGAGTTTTTCGTGGTACGTCGCGCCGCTCGCGGGGGGCGGCGCGGTGGTGGGCGGGGCCTTTTGATGCATGATCCCGCGATGACGACGGTCGGGACGATTCACTATTGGGAAAGGGTGAACGACATCAGCAGCGATGCGACCGTCGCGTCGTGCGCAAGGGACAAATGGAGCCCCAGGCTGTCCTCCGCCGGGGGTGGAACGACACGTTTCGCCATGTCGTCGAAGAGCGCCTGTGCTTCGTCACGCAAGCCGAAGCGTACGGCGAAATCGCCCAGGGCAAAGAGCCTCAAGGCAAGCGCAGAACTGTAGGAGGCGGCGTCGCTCTCGGTCGCGAGCCTGGCCCGCGCGCTCTCGATCCACGTGCGCACAATGGCTCGACCAACCTCGACGCTCGCACCGGGGTGCCCCGATGCATGAAACGCGAGCAGCCTCTCGTAGGCCGGCTGGAGCTCTTCCCACACGTAGCCGTGCTCCGCGTGCCCCGTGGAAGGGTTCCGCCTCTGCGCTTGCTCCGAGAGCCACGCACGCAGCTCGGCGTGATGTTCGACCCATTCGATGTTTTCGGACATCACCGACGCGGCGCGCGTCTGGACCTGCCTCTTGTCGGTGTCGGGCCCGATCATGCTGTGCGTGTTGTCGCCGGTCGGATCCCATTCGGCGATGTCGGCCGGCCTCGCGCGCAACCACCGAAGCACGAGGCCCACGCGCTTGCTCTCCGGCGCGGCGCGAATCCCGGTCGCGGCGCGCATGCGACAGAATGCTTCGGAGCTGAACGCTACCTTGCTGCCTTGCGAAAGCGGCGCGACCATCCTGTCGAAGAGGCGGTCCGCGTCGCCGGGGAGCACCCATATCGCCTGCTCCCGCAGCACGTGGCAACGACCATACGAGAATTTCAGCTCCAGAAGCTCCCCGTCGAGGTCGCGCATCCGCGCGGCAACGGCAGAGGCGGGGGGACGCGCCGGCGCAGGATCTCGGAGCCATTCCTCGTCTGGTCGGAAGACCTTGCGCGCGGGCGAAGGCAGCAGCGTCCTTACGCTGGTGCTGGTGTGCGGTGTCTCGAGGTCGAAAAGCGCGAGCCGCGCGGTGACCGCCAGATCACGCGCAGCACCGGGAATGCCCCGCGTGAGCGGAAATTCTCCCCGCGCCGCGATGACGCCTTCGAGGAGCTTGCGCGCCTCGTCGGTCAGGCCGAGCTTGGTGCTGAAGACTCCCAGCGGCAACATGCGCTGGAGCACGATTTCGAGCGAGAGGGGGTCGGGCGGGCCCTGGAGCCGCCGCTGCATATCGGGAAGCCATGAGCGAAACAGGCCCTTGGCCTGGTCGTCGATGGCGTGCCACGGGGTCCGGTAGATGGCCGTGCCGAGATAGCTCATCACCTTGTCGTGCAGGATCCACGCCGTGCGATCGTCCGCGGACGTCTGAAGCCGCCGGAAAAGCGCTTCCGCTTCGTGCAGGGGAATGCCGTCGCTCACGAGCATCGAGAGCGCCGCATATCGCACATACGATTTCGGCGGCGATGGGCCGGACTCGCCGGGGGAAAACTGGTACGCGGACAGGCGCGCCTCGTCGAGCTCGGCGAGCCTTCGCAGATAGACGGTTTTTGCGTCCATCACGTCCCGCGTGCTCTGCAGGTCCCCCACGGCGCGGATGCACCCTATGAGCCAACGCGAAAACACGACCGGCGTCTCGTCGAACGTCGCCGCGGAAGCCGCGTCGACGAGATCCAAGCGGCATCGAGGTTCGTCGTGCAGGTTGCTGACGTCGGGAAACAGCCAGGGGAGTTTTTCGAGGATGTGCGCGCCGACGAGCGGCGTCGCGGCCTCGGATCGTTCGAGCTCCCGGCGCACGAGGCGGAACATCTCGTCGGGCGTGGCGAAACCGACCTGGGGACAGGCGCCCGAGAGGCAAGGAGGCGGACGGCAGCACCCGAGCAGCGCCGTGCACGTCGCGAGGACAGCGAGGATCGAGGGGAACGCTTGCGCCACGCGCAATCCTAGCATCCTGATGCGTGGCGGAATACTTGCCCATCGAGGGAGAACCGTGCTCGGGTCGCGACGACCCCATGGCCACGCTCCATCCACAACGCCGACGCGCCTGGCGCACGCTCCTCGTCCTCGGCGCGGGCCTGCGCGCAAGCTGCGGCGCCGCGGACACGGGCCTCGGCGTAGCCGACGCGGCGCCGAAGCTCCCCGAAGCGCAGGCCGTCGCGTCGATCACCGAATTCAACGACGACCGTGGTTTGCCGGCGCTGCGCTTCCGCCTGCTCAAGCCCTCGGCGCCGTTTGATCGTCTCACGGTGCGCAGGAGCCGCGGCCCCATCGTTCCGAGCTCATGTGACGCGGGCGAACTCTTTGCCACGTTCCCGCAGGCGAAGCTCCGCGGCACCCGCCTCACGCTGCCCACGACCGCGAAAAAACCGCTGTCGGACGGCGATTCGTACCGCGTTTGTGCTTATCGGAAAGAACGCTTGGTCGCGACCAGCACGCTCGCCGGTGAGCGCCACGTGCCTTGGCTCTCTGCGCACGCCTTACCAGGGGCCATCGAGGTCGGCGTGCGGGTCACGCCGCTCGACGACGACGCCGTCTCGTTTGCGCTCGTGCTCGCCGAAAAAGGAGAGCCGCTCGGCGGACTCGTGCGCATGAATTGCCGCGACGGACGGGTCGTGCGCGAAGCCGGACGCGCCGTATTTGCAGCCGCGGGCGGCGACGATTTGACCCTCCCCATCCGGCTTGCTCTGCCGGAAATCCGCCGTGACCGGCGTTATGCGGTGCTCGGCTGCGTGCGCGACCGTGAAGGACGCCTGCACGCCGTGGACGACGCCTGGGGCTCGTCCGTCTCGCTCCTCGACGGCTCCGAGGAGCGCAATATCGTGGCGACGCCGTCCGGCGGCGTTCAGGCCGATCGGCTCGTCGTGGGGCATCACGTGCTTGCGTATGACGTCGCCAAGAAGAAACAGGTCACGACACGCGTACGCGCCGTACGTGAGAAGTCGTTCCCTTCGGTGTGGTTGCGCCTCGACGACGGACGGCGTATCCAGGTCCCTCAGGCGCGCGGTTTTTTCTTGCCAGACGCCGGGACGTTCCGAGCCGCGTCGAAGTTGCAAAAGGGTGACGTGCTCCTCACCTCGTCCGGGGCCCGCCCTCGCCTCGCCGCCGCCCCCAGCGACGCTGAACGGTTTCATGCGGCGTGGCTCGATGTGGGCGCGCCGGACGATTGTTTCATCGACGATCTCCTCGTCCGCGACGAACGGCCGAGCCAAGCGCGCCCCGGTGAACCCGACAAACTCTCCCCTCCGCCGGCTGGCCCCATCGAGCTTGTGCCGGCGCCCTCCAGCTACGATTGCAGCCTCGATGTGACGCTCCGCGTCCGCGAGCTCCCACCGGAGGCCCGCGCCGTCGCCATCGTGGCCGCCCCGCAGGAAAAAGCGCCGGGCGCGCGCACCGCGCTCGCCTGCGACGCGGGCACCGTGGTTCGTACGCTCGATCGGCGGCTGCTCGACGCGCTCCTCGGCGAGCGCGCGCTCCGAACGGCGGACGGCGCGGAGCTCGATGTGCAGCTCTCCGGGGTTCCCATCGATTGTGATGGCGGGTATCTGCTCATGCCCTGCTTGCGTGATGCCAAGGGCACGATGCGTCCGTCGACCCATGCCGTGCACGGGATCGCCGGCGCGTCCTGCTTCGCCGCGGGCACGCCCGTCACGACGCCGCGGGGCGAGGTGCCCATCGAGCGCCTGCGGCCCGGCGACGCCGTGATCGGTTATGATGTCGAAAGCTCCGCACGCCGCGTTTTGCAGGTCCGCCGCCTCGCCGAGCGCGAGGAACGGCCGGTGGCGACGTTCCGGCTCTCGAATGGGGAGGAGTTACGCGTGACGGCCGAGCATCCCATCTTCGTGGTGGGTCGCGGATACGTTCGTGCGCGGGCCCTCGAAATCGGCGATGTTTTGCTCGGTGTGGATAGCGCGCCGGTGACGCTCGACGCGCGTACCGATTTCGACCATCGCACGACGGTGTACGACCTCTCCGTCGATGGCCTCCACAATTACTTCGCCGGCGGCGTCTTGGTGCACAACTACTGATCGGGCCAAGGAAAACGGCACTGCGGACGAACCCCTCCAGCGGCTTGCCATCACGCGCCTATGCCTTCCTCGCGAGCTTGCGCCGCGTGCGCCATGCTCCCACGATGACACCCAGCCCGAAGCCCGCGACGAACACGACCGCTGCGATGCCGCCGAGGATACGAAGCGGGCTGCGCGCAGAGCGCTCGCCCGACGGCCCCGGTGGCTTTTCCGCGGCGGCCACGACCAGGTATCCGCGAGAACGGCCCGACACGAGGTCCGTCGTACGAATCGCCTTGTAAAGCGACTCGGTCGGCACCCAGGTGGGCGGATACTTGTATCGCGCGACGTCCATCACGAGCACACGGTCCTTCGCGGCGTTGTAGGCGCCGAGCGGAGAATGGTGGCCCGTGTACTCCTGACCGACCTCCGACCGTAGATAATTCACGACGATGAAGTTCGTCGGATCGGCGAGGTTCTCGGCGAGGCGCTTGCGAAAATCCTCCAGCGTCGTGTCCTCGCCGTGAACGACGTCGACGCGTACAGGATGGCAGCGGAGCAGATCCGCGAGCTGCGCCAGCGTGTTCCCGCCTCGCGCGACGGACTCGGGCGTGTAGACGGCGCGCGTGCACGAGTTGAAGAAATCGCCGTGCGTGAAGGTCTGGATGCCCAGTTTGTCGTCCAGCGGCGCGGGCACCTGAAGGGCGTTGAGAATCGTGACGGCGCTCGCAATGCCACACGCAGCAGGTGTCTCCTGCGTCGTGTGGTGTCCGGCAATGTGAAAGTAATCGGCGCGCGCGGCCGATTCGACGAGGAGCGCCTCGCCCTCGCGCGTGTCGAGCGCGACGAGGTCGGCCGGGAGCGCGCTTTGCTGCGCGCGTGCAGGCGCCGCGAGGAGCCAGGTCATCGTGGCAAGCGCCACCGCTGTTCGTCGAAGAACTTTCATTCGTCCCGTGTCGACCATCGGAGAACCTCCGCTCTTCATCACGCGGCGAGAAAGCCGCCGTCGACCGGCAGAGGCGCGCCGGTCACGTACCCCGCGCTGTCGGAGCACAACCAGAGCACGGCGCCTGCAATCTCCTCCGCGGTGGCCATCCGCGACATCGGATGCTGCGCGACGAGGTTTTGGACGATCTCGGGGGCAAACGTCTCGAACTGGCGCATGCTGGGCGTCGCGGTGACGCCCGCACAAATCGCATTGACGCGGATTCCCCGGGTCGCATACTCCAGCGCCACCGACCGCGTCATTCCGATGACCGCGTGCTTGGAGGCGACGTACGCGTGCTGCGCAGGCCTCCCGGCCATCCCGAAAATCGAGCTGATGTTGACGATGGAACCTCCTCCCGACGCAATCATCGCCGGGATCTCATGGCGCATGGCGAGCCATACCCCCCGGGCATTGACGGCCATGACGTCGTCCCACACGCCCTGATCGGTGGCGTCGAGCGGAGCCATGTCCCCGCCGCCGGCGCAGTTCACCGCAAAATCGAGCCGGCCCAAATGCTTCACGGTCTCTTCCACGGCACGCGACACCGCGGCCTCGTCCCGCACGTCGGTCGGGACGAAAAGAGCGCGCCCGCCCTCGGCTCGCAGCGCCGTGCAGGCCTCACGTCCCGCGTTTTCCCCGCGGGCGGCGATGGCGACACACGCGCCCGCCCGCGTGAATCCGCGCGCCGAAGCGAGCCCGATGCCCGAGCTGCCGCCGATGACGAGCGCGACGCGCCCCGAGAAATCGAATCGGATCATTCACGTTTCCTTTCGGCGCTCGGGCTTCCCCGAGCCCAAGCCTTTTCGAATAAAGTCGACGGCCTGATGGGCCAGCGCTCGACGGCGCTTGGGCCCGAGCCGCTTGCGGAGGGAATCCGATGCCAGCACTTCGTGGAGCTCGGCCCCGAGCTCCTGGAGCACCACGTCGGTCAATCCAGGGCCGATGATCGTGGCTACGAGGCGCGTCGCCACATCCAAATCGGGCGCATGGAGCGCGCCGCGCTCGGCGCCGACTTCGAGCACGGCCCGGAGCTCCTGAAGGCCTGCTTCGCAGATGGCCTTGTGCAGGCCGCGGACCTCCGGATTCGCCGTCGGATCGGCCGCAGCCGCAGAGAGCCGGGCGAGGCGCGGGTGCTCGACGAGGAACGCCATGCCACGCTCGACGAAGTCATCGAAACGCGTCCAGAAATCGCCTTCCGGGCTCGGCATTCCGACGAACGCGCGCTTTAGGCGCGGCGCCTCCTCGGTGAGGAGCCATCGGTAAAGGTCAAGCTTGTCTTCGAAGTATTGATAGACGCTGCCTTTGGGGATGTTCGCGCGGCGCGCGATCTGCGACAGCGATGCCTCGGCGTACGTCCGATCGGCGAACTCGGCGATGGCCTCGTGCACGAGACGCGCGCGCCTCTCCTCGGGGAGCCGGAAAAATGTGCTCTTCGGCATGCGACCGATCAGTCATATGACCGATCGGTCGTACTGTCAAGGATGCCGTGGACGCCCGGCCGGCACGCGTCCGAGGCGCCCGCGACGTCGTGGGGCAACTTCGCGGGAATAGACGCAGGCGCGGCCGGATTCTGGCGTGATGGCCGAACCTCTTTCTGCTCACCCTTCCACCCCTCCCCCTGCGCCTTCGTCCTCGCCGTCGCCACTGTCGCGCCCGCGTCGCCGCCGTCACGTCCTCAAAGAGTTTCTGCCGATGGGCGTCGCCGCTGCCGTCATGCTCATGGCGCGGACCTCGCTCGCCGACCATTACGTCGTGCCGAGCGGCTCGATGGAGCCGACGGTCCAGGTCGGCGACCGTATCCTCGTCGACAAACGCGCGTTCGGAATTCGTTTGCCCGTGATCGACACGTATATCCTGCCGCTCGCTGAGCCGAAGCCAGGGGACGTGGTCGTCCTGGCGTCGCCCGAAAACGACAGCACGTTATTGAAGCGGGTCGTTGCGGGGCCTGGAGACATGATCGCCGTGAAGGGCGGCCGCGTCACGCTCAATGGGCTGAAAGCACCCGTCACGCACGAGCGCGGCGGCGCCTGGGAGGCGCTCGGCGAGACGCGCCACCCCCTGCGCCTCGGCGGTCCGGATTTCGGCCCCGTGCGCGTCCCCGACGGCCATTACCTCGTTATGGGCGACAATCGCGGAAACAGCCACGACGGCCGGCTCTTCGGCTTCGTCGCGCGCGACGCGATCCGCGGGCGCGCCGTACGCGTGTTCCTCCGCAACGGCGATTTCACCTGGAAAACGCTCTAGCCCGTCCGTCGCCTCGAATCATCCACGGGGCATACCGCAATCCCACCTAGATCCTGCACGTCGCATACCTCCTCGGCCCCGGACGTCCGAGCGTCGGAAATGGGGAGCCGGACGGCGAACGTCGCGCCCATTCCTTCACCGGCGCTCGTCACGCCCACGGTGCCGCCATGGAGCTCGACCAGGTTCTTCACGATGGCAAGGCCGAGGCCGAGGCCGCCGTGCTCGCGCGTCGTCGAGCTGTCGGCCTGGCGAAACCGCTCGAAGACGTACGGCATGAACTCGGGTTTGATGCCTTGCCCCGTATCGGTGACGGTGATCTCGGCATCACCATCCACGCGGTCGAGCGTGACCTGCACCTTCCCGCCGCTCGGGGTGAATTTGACGGCATTGGTCACGAGGTTCGAGACGACCTGTTGCAGCCGGTTCGGATCCCCCCGCACCCTCCCCGAAAAAGGTCTCGACTGGGATTCGAGCTGGATCTGCTTTGCCGCAGCCGAAGGAGCGACAGACGAGAGGACGAGCGCGACCACATCGTGCAGGTCCACCGCTCGCATGTCCAGGTGCGCCTTCCCGGAGTTGATCCGGCCCATGTCGAGCAGGTCCTCGATGAGCTGTGTCAGGGCGCGGGCATTGCGATCGATGGCCATGAACCCCCTGTGGAGGTCCTGGTCCTTGCCGTTTGCCCAGCGGCGTAACACCTGCGACCAACCGAGAATGGCAGTGAGCGGGGTGCGGAGTTCGTGGCTCACCGTCGAAAGGAATTCATCTTTGAGGCGGCTCGCGCGCTCGGCGTCCGCGCGGGCGGCCCGCTCGCTCTTCAGCAATCGCTCGCGCTCGTTCTCGGCTCGCTTGCGTGCCGTGATATCCATTCCGGAAGGGATCAGATGGGTGACGTGCCCCTCATCGTCGCGCAGCGGCGCGAGCTGAAAGTCGACGCAGATGAGTGAATCACCCGCCATACGCGCCGTCACGTCGAACCGAACGACCTCGCCGCGCCTGGCGCGGGCCATGGCGTCGTGGAGCCGCGCCTGCGCTTCGGGCAAACCGCTCCACCAATAACAATCCCAAAATCTCTTTCCGAGGACATCGGCGGCAGAGATGTTCGCCGCTTCGAGCGGCGCGCGATTGCACTGGAGAAGCGTTCCGTCGAGGGCCATTACGCCCACGAATGCGAACAGGTTATCGAGGACACGGCGGACGTGCGCTTCGCTCTCGTGCAAAGCCGCCTCGGCGAGCTTCCGCTCCGTGATGTCCCGGACGACCCCGAGCATCACGAGCTCGTCCCCCTTGTATTCGATGGCCCCGCTCGATTCCAGCCACACGACGGTACCGTCGGCGTGGATGACGCGATATTCATCCTTGTAGGAATGGGGACCACTCCCTCCGGACCGAGCCTGCTCGATGGCCTCGTTGACCGTCTTTCGGGCCAGCTCGCGGTCGTCTGGATGGACGCTCTCGATCCACCGCTCGTAATCGACCATGCAGCCCCCTCGATGGCCATAAAGCTCGCAGGCCTCCGTGGTCCAAAAGGTCCTCCCCGTCGTGAGGTTCCACGTCCAGACGCCGGTCCGCCCCGCTCGGCTGGCGAGGCGCAGCCGTTCCTCGTTCTCGCGGAGCACCTCGCCCCTTCGCCATTCGTCCACGACGACGGCCAGGACGAGCGTGGTCATTGCGGCCACGGCGACGAATTGCTGGAGAAGCACGAGCTGGAAATGATCTGCGAGGGTGGCAAATGCCCCATACCCTGCCGTCGTGCCCCAGACGGCGGCTGCGGCCACCGGGAGCATGGCCGTCGTCGCGCCCCGCACGCCCCCCGCCAACGCCCCCCACATGAGCGCCGGGAAAATCGCCCATGCGAGGGGGAGGCGGGGCACGTGAGGCCCGAAGATCAACCATGCGACGCTCCCGGCCGTCACTGTGCTCAACAAGAGTTGTAGCCACCACCGAAGGCTCCGGCCAATCGGCTCGCTGCGCGTCCAGCTCAACACGAGGGGCGCGACGACCAGTACGCCCGCCACATTGCCCGCCCACCAGTTGAGCCACAACACGGGAGCCCACGCGAATGCATGCGCAACCACGCTGGCGAGCGCGACACTCCCGATGGTGGCGCCGACGGCCGAGCTGACGAGGCCGGCGCCGATCAAGGCCAGCACGTCGCGCAGGCGCGTCAGCGCGAGCCGGATACGAACGCGCTCCAGGATCCAGGCTCCGACCACGGCAGCGAGCGCGTTTCCCATCGCAATGGTGGCCTGGGCCCAGAACGGAAGGGCACGCCCGTCCACGAGAAATTCCACCAGCCTGCCGGCGAACACGGCCGGCCATAAGCGCCGACCGCCGAGCAAAAGGCCGGCGAGGGCGACCCCCGCAGCGGGGAACACCGGCGAGCCCGCGCCGCGAACCGTCGCCCACCGCAGCCCCCAGTCCGCGAGGAGGAAGTAACTCGTGAACAACGCGGCGGCAGAACCAAGGGTGCGGGACCAGTCCGCCTTACCGCTTTTTCCCATGCGCCTACCCCACCGCTTCGTAATGCGCAGCGCCTGGAGTTGCCTCTGCCGTTCGTGGTGGTGTGGGAAGAATTTCGCCGGTCGAGCCGTGCAGCCCGTTCGTTTCGCGGGAAGCCGAGCGACGTCAGCGCTCGAGGAGCCACGCCATGGCTTTGGCTATGATCTCGTCGATGTTGTCCGAATCGTGATGCCCCGCGCCGGGTACCCCACGGCCAAGGTCCGACCGATCACCGTGCGCGGACGTGACCATTGGCGCGGTGGATGCCGGTCCGTGGCAGTACGCCCATTTTCTCGGCGACTTCCACGTTGATGGCGTGAATCGCCGCCTGATCGTCCGCGGCCACGCCACGCTCGTGCATGGTCCGGGCGATCATGTTGATCGCCACGCGCACGCTGCAGGCGTGCCCGATGCTCCCGCCAAAGACCTCGGGCTTCATGAAACGAAGGTGCGCGCCAACACGCCGCTCGGCGTGCAGCTTGTAAACGAACGCGTCCTGCATGTGATTGAGCAGCTCGACGATGTCCCGCTCATGCACGTTGCCGTACCCGTCGCCGCCCTCGATCAGAGGGCAGAGCGCGATCTCGCCCGTCGCCTTGATACGCAACGTGGGGGCGGGGCGGAAAAAGTTCTTGCAGCGGAGTTCATCATTGGTGAACGCCGCGAGATCGCCGCGTGAGCGCCGGAGCTTCACGCCCCCGCCAACGTCGATGAAATTGCTCACGTAATTGGAGTCGTCCAGCACGAGCCGCTGCGCAGCCGTGAGATCGTCCGGCTCGGGACCATAGATGCGCCGCGAGAGGCCGGCCATCCACGGTCGCGTCTCCGCGCGGGAGGAGCCCATGCCGACCACGAGAGACACGCGTGGTTCGAGGCCGGCGTCGCGCACCTTGTCGAGCCCTTCGATCACGCGATCGTAGAGGCCCGGCACCCCGCGGCAAGCGTCGTGCACCGCGGCAGGGCCGTCGAGGCTGACAATGACGTGGGTGAGGCCGCGCGCCCGGAGATCACCCAGATATTCGCGATCGTCGGCATAACGTTTTCCCGCCGCGCGAAAGTTCGTTTCGCCGAAGAACCACCCGCTCGTGATGACGGACGCGTGCGTGCCACCCTGCGCACGGATGTACGCGACGAGATCCAGCCATCCCTTACCGTACAGCGTGACCTCGCCGCCGATGAAATCGAAGCGGCCCAGGCCGAGCGGCACGACGGCGTCGACGACCCGCCGGAGCCGCGTCGGATCGGCCTCGGCGTGCGCTTCCAGGTTCCAATTGCGGCAATGATTGCAATCGAGGTTGCAGACCGTCGTGTACTCGAAGACCACGCGCCGGAGGTGCTCCAGCGGGTTGCGATCGTAACGCAGGCGGGCGGCGTCACGATCCATGCCCTCGGGGGCCGGCTCGATCATCCCGCGCGCGACGAGCGCCGAGAGTTCGGGGCTTTCGTCCTCGTCGAGGACGCCGCGAGAGAAGATCCGACCGAGCCGCCCCACGTCGTCCGCTTCGAGGGCCTGGTCGAGCGCGCCCGAGCGCGCGAGGTGCACGAGGTAGCGGTGCCCGTAGTTGCTGAGAATGAAGCGCATCGACGCCTCCCACGCGGAGCATCGGAGTCTACTCGGTTTCAGCCTCGGGCGCGACGAGATCCAGCGAGTTCCCGCTCATCCAGCCACGAGCCGCAAGAGAGGCAACTCCGGCCTGCAGGTGAACCGCACGGGCAGAACACTCGTGCCGATGCCGCGGCTCACGTAAATGGGCCCCTTGGCCGTCGTATACATCCCCGATCGAAAGCGCCCCGATCCGGGCGGGAGCCATAGCGGCGCGCCGAAGGCCCGCACCTGTCCGCCATGCGTGTGTCCCGAGAGGCCGAGGTCGAAGCGCGGCGCGTCGCTGGGCAGCTCATCGAAAATGCCAGGCGCGTGCGTGAGAAACAGCCGCGCGGGTCCGGGGGGCGGGGCGCGCAACGCGGCGGAGAGATCGTCGTGCCCGCTGCAAAAATCGTCCGTGGCCACGACGGCAATGCCGCTCGTGAGCCGCGTGGATTCGTTTCCGAGGAGCCTCGCGCCGACACGCACGAATGCCCGACGAAGGTCGTCCATCGGGACCTCGCCCCAGTGCTCCCAGTTCCCGACCGTCGCGACCACCTCGCGTCCCGTCGCGGCGAGCGCGCGGCAGAACTCCGAGAGCACGGCGAGCGCATTCGGATCCTCGACCGAGTCGCCGGTCAAGACGACGAGGTTTGGCTGGAACGACTTCATCGCCGCCAAAACGGCGTCGTGCACATGTCCGAGCGAACGCAGATGCAAATCTGAGAGGTGGGCGATGCGGAAGCCCTCGAGGCCCCGCGGGAGGCCTGGGACGGGGATGTCGTGCTCGACGATCTCCACCCAGGCAGGCTCGATCACGAGGGCATCGAGCGCGGCGATCCCGACCGCACAACAACCCGCGACGCGCAGAAGGTCTCGTCGCGTCAGGCGCTTCTGCATCCGAGATCCTAGCAGTCTCAACGGCCCCGCGCCCGTACCGCAGGAAAACGCCGCCGACGGGGTTGCGCGCCGGGGTCTGTCCCGGTACCGTTCGCTGCCATGAACCACAAGGCCCAAGGACGCTTCGATATCGCCCGCACCGCCGAACCGCCCTACGATACCCGCGAAGGTGCCACGCTCGGGCGCAGCCGCTTTGAGAAACGATTCGAGGGCGGGCTCGTGGCCACGAGCATCGTGGAGATGATCAGCGCGGTGTCTGGCGTGAAGGGCTCGGCCGGATACGTGGCGATCGAGCGCGTGGAAGGCGCCCTCGAAGGGCGCGCTGGGAGCTTCGTGCTGCAACACAGCGGCACGATGGACCGCGGGGCCGCCTCGCTTTCGGTGACCGTGGTGCCCGATACCGCCACGGGCGCCCTCACGGGGCTGCGCGGCCGAATGCAAATCGACATTGTGGGCGGCGAACACCGATACACGTTCGATTACGATCTGCCTGCCGAACCCACGGCTCTGTGACGCGTAGACGAGCCGTTTGAGTTCGTGGACTCCGTCGAATGCCGACCGCAGGCCGAGCTGAATGCTGGACCTATCTAGCAATGGGTCTTGGCGCAGGCGCGATCGCTGCACACATAACACCTCGCGCCCCCGTCGAGCCAAGTGACCTTGCAGTAGCCCGTGGTCCCGAAGGGTACGTGGCACTGGATCGACATCTCGCTCGGGCCGGGCGCGGAGCTCTGCAGGTCCTCCAGCGCGTAAAGCATGCTCGCGCCATACGCAGGATCGCAACCGACGAGCCCCCCGGCCGCGTGGATGCCGCAAGCCGCCAGCGTCGCGTCGTCTGTGATCTTGTCGCCCAGTTTGTACGCGACGAACGGTTTCGGTCCGTCGGCGGTGGCGACGTACTTGATGCCGTCGCTGGTCGTTGCGATGCGGATGTAACCCGCTGCATCGCCATAATGACGTCCCACGGCAGCGAGACGATCCGAACGCGAACTCGTCACCCGGGCGAGGGCAGTGCTCGCCGCGAGAAGGACGAAGAGTCCGAGCGCGCCTAGCTTCTTCAGGGGCGTTCTGCGTGTGGGAGTTTTCAATGCACGGCCCCGTCTCGCACAGGACGTGCCAGGCGAGGACAACGGGCGGCGATGGGCACTTGTCATTCCGGTCTACGAGCCCCCGATGTCCGGCGCGCAGAAGCGCTGTCACGAAGGCGAAACACTGGGTGTCACGGCGGCGTGACAGTGTCGCGGCGCCGTGTCTCGCGGGGCGGGGCTGCGGCGCATGTTCCATGCGATGGAGCATGCGCCCAATCGCCTTTCGGCCTGGCATGGGTCTTGTTATGATGGGTCGTATCCACGCGACGGATGAAGACGTCGCCTGAACTTCAACTCAAGGACTTGACTGCCATGACGCCCCACCGCTCGTTCCTCCTTGCCGCTGTCATCGGTTCCGGTCTCCTCACGGCGGGGTGTCTCGCAGGGACCGAGGATGGGGTCCGTCCCATCGACGACGTCGGGCTCGAATCGCTCGAGCTCGGCGATCACGGAACCAACAGCCTCGGCACCGACGACTTCCACGAGCACGCGGATATGCTATGGGAAGCGGCGGACCTCAGCATCAACGCGCCGGAGAATACGGCCGTGGCCGCGCTGCTGGCCGACACGGGTAGCCGCACGCTCGCGTATGCAATCCGCTGCGCATTGCCGCAGGGAACCAAGGGGCCCGGCGGTCACGCCGGATGGGGCCACCTGAAGACCACGGCGTCGTGGGCGACGCGCGGCCTCACCCTCTCCGAAAAGCTGGACCTCTTCACGTGCATGATCGTGAACATCAACCCCAAGGAGACGCCGGTGGAGATTCGGCTCACGGGGGATTCCATCACCTCCAACGGCATGTCGTACTTTAATTCCATTAACTTCAACATCGAAGAGGCCCTTTGGGTGGCTCGCCTGTCGGACACGGGAGAACGCGAGTACATCGTCTGGCCCTTGGACGAGATCGTCCTGCCATGCCCGAACACGTACATGTCGCTGCTGACGCGAACGTGCACATCGGGGGACAACCCGGGCGACGCGATCCCCGGCTGCAATGTGGAAATGCGATCGACCCCGGATACGGATTGCACGCAGAACCCCGTCACGAAAAACTGGAGCTGCCTCGGCCGTCCGGCCATCAAGACCTGGCTCAGCACGCTCAAAGTCATCGCCGCGGGCCCCAAAGACTGCAACGTTCCTTGATGAAGCAATCTCAGGGGCCGCGCGCCGGTGCCTCCCGCGCAAGGCGCCGCGCGGCCTCGATGGCCTGCCGGTCCATCCTCTCGACGAGCGAATTCTCCCGGATGGCCGCCGAGAATGCCTCCAGAGACATCTTCGCGGCCTCCCGCGCGTCGCTCTCCCCCTTGGCCATCGATGCCCGCAGGAGCAAGAGCCTGCCCTTGCACGCGAGGGCGCCTGGCATGCGGGGATGAATGGACAACGCCTGCGCGATGAACCCGAGCCCTTGTGTGATCTCGGACTCCGCGCCTCCGCCTCGCCCGCTCCGGAACTGGCCTCTGAGCTCGTGGATCTCGCCAAGCGCGACGTAAAGCCAAGGATCGGCGCGCCTCACGTCGAGGATCGGCAAAACCGAGGCGAGCGCCGCGTCGAAGGAAGCCTCGGTAGTTTTGTCTCGTTGCATCGCCCAGCGTAGGGCGATCGTCTCCACCGTGGCGCTCCACACCCGATACTTGAGATCATTCGGCTTCGCCTTCATGGCTTTTTCGAAGGCATCCCTCGCTTCGAGGATGCAGGGCGACGGGTCCTCCCCGCGCTCGATATGAAGCCGTGCGCGAATCGTGGCCGCTCTCCCGCGGAGCTTGTGCGTCAGGTTCGACGTCGGCGCGAGGCGCGCGTGCTCCGCCGTGCCTGCGTCGGCACGGAGAAGCGCAGGCGTCGGGTCGCCGCCGGAATCGAGCAGGTACGTCGCTTCCATCAGCGCCAACATTGCGCGAAAACGGTGCGGCACGGGCGAGCGCGGTGATTGCTGCTGAAACGCCTGGATCAGCGCCTCCGCTTCGTTCACGACGTCGCGCGGAGATTGCCCCATCGCGACCGTCTGCTCCGCCAGCAGCAATCGATGGTCGATCGCCGTGAGCTTCGCATAGGAAAAACTCGGGTCGATCTCGAGGGCCTTGTTGCAACGCCGAAGTCCCTCCTCGATGGAGCGGCGCGCGTCGATGCCATGCATGCATTCGTGCTGGGCACGGGAATAATACGCGGAGCAGCTTTCGTTCAGCGCCCACACGAAGACGGGGTCCCGCAAAAGCGCCTCGTCGTACGCCGCAATGGCGTGGTCGACGGCGGGCACCACATCGAGGCCGCGCTCGCTCGCGTGAAGGACCCGCGTCCGCCAAACCGCGGCCACGACGTACCACGCCATCGGCTCCTCGGCGCCCCTCTGCGCCGCCTTCTCCGCGTGCTCGAGGGCCTTCGCGATCGCGACCTCCGGCTGCTCGTCGGGCGCGTCCCCGACGGCGACGTGCCACGCGAAATGCGAATGCAGTTGCGCCAATCGCAGGTGCCCGAGCGCGATCGCGGGGCTCGCGACGATCGCTCTCCCACACGCCTCCTTCGCCGCCTCGAAGCTCGGCCGGAGGGCCTTCTGCGCAGCGCGCGCGCCGTTCATCTCCTGCGTGAAGAGCTCGCACATCGCGACGTGCACCGCCGGATCGCTGCTCCCGATGTCGGCGGCCGCGCGATACGCCTCCCCCGCCTGGCCGAACCAATGCGACATCTTTTCGTGATCGAACGCCGCGTCGTGGCCGTACTTCCTCCCCATCGCGAAGAGCACGTCCCCTTCGAGCTTCCGCGCCTCGTACAGCCAAGGCGCCTTCTCGAACGCCTCCCGCGCCTTCACGAGCGCCTCCTCGTGCCGCCCCTCGTGAAACGCGATCAGCCCCTCCACGTACGCAGGCGCCTCGATCGCCTCCCCGAGCGCAGCTCTGAGGTGCACGAGCGCCGGCTCCTTGTATTCGGCCTCGATCACCGCGATACGTTGTCTCTTCCGCTCCCCCTCCATCCGCTTCGTGTCCGCGAGCTCTTTCGTGTAGATCTCGCTGAGCGCCATCCCCATCGAAGAATCGAGCCCCACCGACCGAAAGCCCGCGGCCTCCGCGCGCGTCAGGTGCGCGAGCGCCTCCGCGTATTCCTGCAGCGCGAGGTACCCACACCCGAGCGCGTAATGCCCCGGCCCCACGCCGATCTTCCCCAGGGCGTCCATCGAAGACGCGATCTCCTTCAGCCGCTCGCGCACGATCCTCCGCTCGCGATCCATGTCATGAAGCGGCATGCCGTAGGCGTTTCGGAGGAAAAACTCCATCTCCTTCACGCTCTCGCCGAGTTCGCGCGAGAGCGTCATCTGCATGGAAGCCTGCTGTCGCTCGCGTATCCAGGCCCCGATGAGGACCGCCGCGACGACCAGCGCGACGCTCGCGAGCGCCACCCTGCCTTTGTGCCGCCGCGCGCGTTTCCACAGGACGTATCCGACCGATTGCCGCCGCGCCTCCACCGGATCCCCATCGAGGAACCGCTGCAGATCGTCGCCCAGCGCCTTCGCCGATTCGTATCGCGCCGAAGGCTCCTTTTCGAGGCATTTCATTACGATCGCCTCGAGGTCCCGGGGCACGTCGCGAAAGACCTTACGGACCGGCGCGGGCTCGTCGTGCACGATCCCCTGGAGCAACGACGTGAGGCTGTCAGCGACGATCGGCGGCCGGCCTGCGAGGACGTCGTAGAGCGTCGCGCCGAGGCCATACACGTCCGTGCGACGATCGAGGGAGCGCACCTTCCCCGCCGCCTGCTCGGGCGCCATGAACGACGGCGTTCCCATGAGCGCGCCCGTCACCGTCGCCCCGGTATCGCCCATTTCCCGCGCGAGGCCAAAATCCATGATGTAGGGCTTCCACGCCCCGTCCTCGCCGTGCTCCACCAGAATGTTCGCGGGTTTGACGTCGCGATGCACGAGCCCGAGCCGATGCGCCTCGTGCAAAGCCGATGCGACCTGTCGGACGACGCGCACCTTCTCTTCGAGCGTCATCGCCGACCTCGCCTTGTCGAGCGGCTCGCCATGCAGGAGCTGCATGACGATGAACCGGACATGATCGGCCGTCCCGGCCTCGTACACCTCACACACGTTTTCGTGGTCGATGCGCGCTTGCGAGCGGGCCTCGCGGAGCAGGCTGCCGCCGAGCTCGAAATCGGCGCCGAAGAGGAGCTTGATGGCGACCTCGCGGCCGAGACGAAAATCCCGCGCCTTGTACACGGCGCCCATTCCACCACGCCCGAGGAATTCGAACGCCTCGAAACGCGCATACAGCGCCGGCGGGATCTCCGGCGTGTCGGCGCACGCGTCCGGCGGCGCATGCTCCGCGCGCACGATCTGCGCAGGCGCGTCCAGCGTATGCGTGACGTCGGACGCCGCGCTCGGAGATGCGTGCTCCACGACGGGCGGCGCGCGAGGCGGCTCGGCCTGCTCGACCGTCACGTCCTGCGTTTGTCCGGGCTCGTCCCGTCGCAGCCGTCCGTATTTCATCGCGTCGATCAGGTCCGCCGCGCCGCCGTGCTCTCGGAGATGCCGTCCTTCGCGCGTATCCCGTGCCGGTCGAGCAACCGGTGAAGGAGCTGCCGCGAGACACCCATGGCCTCGGCCGCGCGCGAGATGTTGCCGTCGTACTTGCGAAGCTTTGCCGTCGCGTACTTGCGTTCGAGCTCTGCCAGCACGGCCTCACGCGCCTCGGGCAGGGAAAGTTCGAGCAATTTGCCGAGCTTCAAATCCTCCGGATCCACCTTCGCCGCCTCGTCGGCGCGAAGCGGCGCGGCGGTGGGCTCGGACGCGTAGCCCTCCGCCGGGCCCAGGATCTCGTGCAAGAGCTCGGGGAACAGCACGAGCCGCGCGATCACGTTCCGGAGCTCGCGCACGTTGCCAGGCCATTCGTATCCCATCAACATCGGAAGCGTCTCGGGCGGCAAGTCCGAGGCTCTCAGCGGTGGATTGCGGCTCGAAAGGAAACGCTCGACGAGCAGCGGAATGTCCTCTCGCCGCTCGCGCAGAGGCGGCACCTGGAGTTCGAGCACCGAGAGGCGGAAATACAGATCCTGCCGGAACTTGCCCGCCGCCACCATGGCCTTGAGGTTCCGATGCGTGGCCGCGACGATGCGCACGTCGATGGCCCGCTCCTGGGTCGAGCCTAGCCTCCGCACGGTCCGCGCCTCGAGCACGCGGAGCAATTTCTGCTGAGCTTCGAGCGGAACTTCGCCGATCTCGTCGATGAAGATCGTCCCCTGATGCGCGGCCTCGAAGAAGCCCGCCCGGTTCACCGCGCCTGTGGCCGCGCCCGCGACGGTCCCGAAGAGCTCGGCCTCGATGGTGGAGGACGGGATGGCCCCACAATCGACGATCACGTACGGGCCATGGGCGCGCCGGCTCTCTTGGTGAAGGGAGCGGGCGAGCACCTCCTTGCCCGTGCCGGATTCCCCGAGCAAGAGAATGGTCTCTTCGGATTTCGCCACGCGCTCCAGCCGCGCGAAGAGCGCCCGCATCGCGAGGCCTTCGCCGACCGCGTCGCCGAACGATCCGCGCGTGGAGAGGGGAAGGACGGCGGCCCCGCCGGACGGCTGCACGACGAGCATCGAATCCCCCACGGTGGCGGGCACGCCCGGCGGGAGGAGGGCCTCGACGATACGCACGTCACGAATGAAAGTACCATTCCGGCTCTGGATGTCCTTTAACAGGACGCCCTGCTCGGTGAGGCGGATCTCGCAATGCACCCGGGACACCTTGGGATCCGTGACCACGAGATCACATTCGGGGCTCTTGCCGAGCACGAGGGGCGCGAGCCCGAGGGGCGCCGTGAAGGTTTGCCGATCGGGGAGCGTGACGGTGGCCCGAAGGTTCGGCAGCCGCAGGGATCGTCCCTCGTCGAGGCTCGTCAAGGTGAAGGAAGCATCTCGTTCGCTAGGCACGGCGGCATCCTAGCCCTCATCACCGCGGAATTTCAACCTCCGCCGCCGTCGGAGGCGTGCCCCCGATAGCGTATCGACGAGATGGCACCGCAAGAGTCCGAGGTCGGGAATTTGTGGCCGGCGACCCGCGGTCATTCCCTCCGCGGGGTCACTTCTCCCATATCGACCACGGCGCCCGCCGAAGTGCCCGCGGGGAGCTTCGGCGCGTCGTAGCCTTGGCCGCCGGGGAGGCCCGGCTCGCGATGGAGGTGCGCCGCGGGGTAGCCGTGAAAGTCCCGGGTCGTCAGGCGGATCTGGCAATCCGCCGCAGGGAGCTCCAGGATCGCGTGGGTGCCATTCACTTCGAGATCCGACTCGACGATCTCTTTCGTGGTCGGGCAAATGCCGACGAGGCAATCGCGCAGCCCCTTGCCCGTGCGGGCGCTGGGATCCGAGCCCCAGCCGTCGGGATTCGTGTACCGAACGGTGATCTTCGTCGAATCGGACGGGGGCCACCCGGCGGCGTCCCGCGTGCCGGTCTTGGAGAACGCCTGCCCGCGCGTCCAGCGAAACTCTTTACCGAGGTCGGCATACGTCAGATCCTGCTGCTGGAGGAGCTCGCCGAGCGGACGCGGCGCCGGGGCATCCTGCGGAGGCTCAGTGCCCGTCGGCTTGCACGACAGGACCATCAGGCAGACTGCGATCGAGGCTCGATTCATTGCAAGTTCCCCATCATTTCGGCCCGACGAACGAGGCACGCTCGAAGGCGTCCATGTCGTCGTAATAACGGCGGACATTGTCGGCGTACACGGGGCGCGTGTACACATCGATCTGTGGATTGCGGATCGCGTCGATCACCACGTCGGCGACCTCGTCGACGCTCTGCGCGCCCGGCATGGATCGCGAATCGAGCCCGCCGTGCAGGGCATTGAGGCCGAACTCCGTCGCGACGATCCCCGGCGAGACGGTGGTGACGACGACCCCCGGGAACGTGTGCCTGAGCTCGGCGCGCAGGCCGGCGGTGAGGGCGTTCAGCGCGTGCTTGGAGGCTGAGTACGCGGCCCGGAGGGCGAAAAAGGGGATACGGCCGAGCATCGAGGAGACGTTGAGGATCTGCCCCGCGTTGCGCTCCTTGAAATGCGGCAGGATCGCCTGCATGCCGTAGAGCGCGCTTTTCACGTTGTCGCGCATCATCATGTCGAGATCGTCGTCCGTGATTTCGGAGGGGGCGCGGGTAATGCCGCGGCCGGCGTTGTTGATCCACACGTCGACCCGGCGGAACCGATCGACGGCCTGCCGCGCGAGAGATTCAACGTCGGAACGCACGGTCACGTCCGTGATCACCGCGAGCGCGTCGGGCCCGCACGCAGCGGCGACCTCGGAGAGCTCCTTCTGCCTGCGCGCAGCGAGCACGACGCGCGCGCCCTCGGCCGCCGCCTTGCGCGCGATCGCAGCGCCGATCCCCGCGCTCGCCCCCGTGATGACGATGATCTTGTCCTTCATGCGCACGAGCATGCACGAAGGACGCGCACAGGGGAAGCGCCCCGTCATCGCTTCGAATAGGCCGCGTCGAACTGCTGCCGGAGCGACGCTTTGCGCGCCGGCGGCACCATGAAAACGTTCAGCGATTTTCCGTTCAGATGCGGCACCACCCAGGCAGGGAGCTTCTGGTGCCGTTCGAACTCCGTGGGCAAACTCTTCGAGCTGACCACGAAATCGTTGCTATAGCTGTTGCCCCCGAGGCCGCCGACATACGGCGCCGAGGCCCCAAAGCGGTAGAGCGCGAGCCCCGCGCCGCGCGGGCCATGCAGGAGCACCCCGGAGGCGGCGGCAGCGGGGCCACGGGCGCGACCGAAGCGCTCGGCGCCGCCGAAGAGGCCGAAGCGCGCGACGCCTCCGCCTCTCCACCTCCCCGCTGGCAACCCGACACGACAAACGCGACGAGCAGACCCACACGACACGCGGCGCGCGCAGCTTCCATCGTCGAGGACGGTAGCACCCGCGGACGACGACCGAAATCGCCCGGGGGTTTTTGGTCCCGATGGATGAGGTCGCTGGTCTGCTCGGGTGGATGCTCCTGACGGACGCGCGACGCGCGGCGCAGCTCCGCGAGGCCGGGGTGGAGCGGACATCCACGAGCCCGATCTGGAGGTGCCAGCCTCCATGCTTGGCGGTTGTCCCCCTCAACGGCGCCGCCATGAGCGACGTGCGCCCCGGAGGCGCTCGCCATGTACATCGATGATTCGCGCGTGAATCGCGGAAACCACGCGGCCTGGTCCCTTTGGCACGACCGGTGCAATTGCCATGGTCACGAACGACGGGGGACGAAGCCCCCAAAGAAAAACACTCGAGCCCTCTCGGAGCTGACCATGAACCTCGCGCACAATCTCTCGCGCTTCGCCCTCTCGTTTGCCCTCCTCGCCCCGTTCATGACGGGCTGCATTGCCGATAGCAGCGATCTCGACGCCGCGGACCTCTCCGAGGATTCGGTCGCCGAGACCGAGCAGGCCCTCGGCCCGCAGCCGCCGCCTCCGCCGCCCCCGCCGCCCCCGGCGACGTGCCAGGAGATCCGGAACCGGAACCCCAATGCCGGCGACGGTGCTTACCTCCTGCACATCGACCACGACGTGGCCAAGGGCTGGACGGCGTACTGCCACAACATGGCTTCCTCGCCGGCCGAGTACCTCACGTTGCCCAACACCAGCGCGTCGGCGAATTTCTCGCAATACACCGTGGGCGGCGCGGTCTCGGGGTCGAACGTGCGGACGAGCTACACGAAGATCCGCATCGACCCGGATTCGCTGCTCGTCGATATCGGGGACCAGACGTTCTCCTCGTCGAGCGGCCAGCTCACGCACGGCGGCGGGCCCGTCACCTCGATGCCGTTCGGTGTGGGCATGTCGTGCGACGCGTCGCCCTCGGGTGTTGGCAACATCGACCTCACCGGCACGCCGTTCGCGGTGGCGGAGGATGCGTTCCAGGTCGGCGGCGCAGGCTCCTCGGGCTCGGCGGTCTACAGCGTCGACAACCGCGTCGTGAATCTGAGCGGCGGCGGCTTCTGCGGCTGGATCTGCTCGAACCCGGCGACGTTCAACCCCTTCAATGACGCGGGTGACTTCCAGCTCGCCCTCGAGTTCGTCCCGCCCTCCTGAACCCGGATCGCGTCATCCCTCCGCATTGCGAAGGAGCGCCGCCATCCACGCCTCTTCTTCCGCGGCCAACCGCAACGACTTCTCCCGCGCGGCGGCGCGCACTTGCTCGGCCGGGGGGTCTTCGTCCGGATTGTGGTAGGCGCCCAAGAGCCCGATCGAGGTGAGCCATTCGAGCTCGTCGAAGCCGGCGCCGACCTTGCGCAAAAAATCTGCAATCACGAGCGTCAAGAGCTTGAAGTGGCCCTTGTAGGGCAGGCCGAGCGGCCGCACCGGCGCCTCTTCGCTGATCCAGACCGACGCGGTCACCACGAGCGCCTGCGCGGCGACGACCGGCTCGTCCGCGAGGATCTCGACGGCGTCGGCGATCATCGTGAGCGCGTTCGGATCGCGGAGCGCCATCATCCCTTTGCCTTCGAAGTGTCGCGCCTCGATCTCGACCGGCACGACGGTGGCGCGGAGCGCGGCCTGCCCGTCGCGGTTTTCCCATACGGGAGAGATCTGGATCCCGGGCGCGCGCGTTTCGGTCCGAAGATTCACCGTGTGGAGCAGGATCGCTCGCGCGTCGTGCATCAAGTCGTCGACGTCCGGGAGCGCGTAGCCCTCCGGAAGCTGGAGGAAGGCGCGGGCGGAGGCTGCATCGAATTCCATGCCCCCTTCTACCATCGATCGGCCTGGCTCCGCGAGAGCGGCGTGCCGTGCGTGACCGCGAGGACCTCGCCTGCGCCGTTTGGTGATCCCGACGGCCGACGTTTGCGATACCCTCGCCCTCGATGCAGGACGAACTCCCCGAAACGCCACCGACGAAGCCACGCCGCAGTCCGTTTCGGCGCCTCGTCCTGCTCGCGATCTTCGCGCTCACGCTCCCCTTCGATTGGGGAGAGCGCTCTTCGTGCCAGGGAGGCCCGAGGACGTTCACCGGGATCGAGATCCTCACCGAGCGTCCGGAAAACGGCATCAGCATCGCCGTCCTCGTCCTGACGCCGGTCGTGCTCGGCTTGCTACAGCCTCGCATCCGCAATGCCATCGCGGGCCTGCTCACGGAGTTCGCCTCGATGCTGTTTGCCTCGCTCGGGACGATGTTTTGCTTCGTGAACGCCATCTTCGCGGGCGGCATCGCTCCGTCGAGCGGTCGCTTCTACCCGGCGCCGTGGGTCGCCACGTTGGCCTCGCTCCTCACCGTCATCGACGCATGCCAGGGCACGGTCGAGCGCATCCGCGACATCGTCGCGGAACGAAAACGACGAAGCGCGATGGCCATGAACGACGAGCCTGCAAAGCCTTCTCCCGAACCTTGAGGGCAGCCTTTCCAGGCGACGCTCTTGCTCTTCGCAAGGTCCACGACGGCGAGGCTTGAAGTGGCCTTCCTCTGCGCCCGGAAATACGCTTTACTGCCGCCCATGCGAACCCTGGCTCCCCTCCTCGGCGCGATCCTGCTCGCCGCATGTGGCGCGCCGCCGACGCCACCCCCCACGCCGCCGCCCGCCGCGACGGTCGCGACCGCCACGACGGCCACGACGGAGGCCCCGCCGATGAGCAAGCCCGAGCCCAAGGTCGAGGATCCCTACCTCTGGCTCGAAGAGGTCCTCGGGGACAAGCCGCTCGTGTGGGTGGCCGAGCGAAACGCCACGTCGAAGGCAGAGCTCGAAGCCGCGCCCGGGTTCGGCGCGCTGCGCGATCGGCTGCGCCGCATCTACGATTCCAAGGAAAAAATTCCCACGCCTCAGGTGCGCGGCAAGTACGTCTACAACTTCTGGCGCGACGACACGAATCCTCGCGGCCTCTACCGGCGCGCCACGCTCGCCGAGTACAAGAAGCCGGCCCCGAAATGGGAGGTTGTCCTCGACCTCGATGCCCTCGCCAAGGCCGAAAAAGAGAACTGGGTCTGGCACGGCGCGGAGTGCCTGTACCCGAAGTACGAGCGTTGCCTGCTGCACCTCTCGCGCGGCGGAGCGGACGCGTCCGTCCTCCGCGAGTTCGACACCGTCAAGAAGCAGATGGTCGAGGGCGGATTCACGCTGCCGGAGGCGAAAAGCTCGGTCCACTGGAAGGACATCGACACGGTGTACGTCGGGACCGACTTCGGCCCCGGTTCGCTCACGGATTCAGGATATCCGCGGATCGTGAAGGAGTGGAAACGCGGCACGAAGCTCGAAAGCGCGAAGACGTTGTTCGAGGGGCAAACGACCGACATGGTCGTGGGCGGCGAGCGCCAGTTCGACCACGGCAAGGAGTTCGACTGGATCTACCGCAAGCCGTCGTTCTTCACGGAGGAGCTCCTCCTTCGCAACGGGGACAAATACGAGAAGATCGACAAGCCCGAGGACGCGGAGGCGAGCGTCTGGGATGGCCAGCTCCTCCTGCGGCTGCGCAGCGCGTGGACCCTCGCGGGCAAGACGTGGCCGGCGGGCGCCCTGCTCAGCGCGCCGCTCGCGGACTACCGCGCCGGAAAACGTGAAATGACCATGCTCTTCGAGCCGAAGCCGAACACGTCGCTCGAGAGCTACATGGGCCTGAAGACGGCGTTCATGACGGTCGAGCTCGAAGACGTGAAGAGCTCGGTGTTCGTTCACACGCGTACGAAAAACGGGTTCGTCCGGACGAAGATCGACACGTCGCCCATGAGCTCGGTCTGGGCCTGGGCGTATGACGAGCACACGTCGGACGACTACTGGCTCATGGAGAGCAATTTCACGGCGCCGGAGACCCTGGCCCTCGGGAGCGCGACGAAAAAAACGCGCGCCGAAGCCGTGAAGAAGAATCCGGCTTTCTTCGAGGCGGCCGGGCTCGACGTCGTCCAGCGGTTCGCGACGTCGAAGGACGGGACGAAGGTGCCCTATTTCCAGATCGCCAGGAAAAACCTCCCGCTCGACGGCAGCGCGCCCACGCTCCTCGAAGGGTATGGCGGGTTCGAGGCATCCATGACCCCGTCGTACCACGCGGCGACCGGCGCCGGGTGGCTCGAACGCGGCGGGGTCTACGTCGTGGCCAACATCCGCGGCGGCGGTGAATATGGCCCGGCCTGGCACAAGGCCGCCCTCAAGGAGAACCGGCAGCGAGCGTATGATGATTTCATCGCGATCGCCGAGGACCTCGTCGCGCGCAAGGTCACCACGACGTCGAAGCTCGGCATCATGGGCGGCTCCAATGGCGGCCTGCTCATGGGGGTCATGATGACCCAGCGGCCGGATCTCTTCGGCGCCATCGTGTGCCGCGTCCCCCTGCTCGACATGATGCGCTACCACAAGCTCCTCGCGGGCGCATCGTGGATGGAGGAGTACGGCGACCCCGACAACCCCGAGGAGCGCGCGGCGCTCGCCAAGTTCTCGCCTTACCAGAACCTAAAGAGCGGCACGCGGTACCCGCGTACGCTCTTCACCACGTCGACGCGGGATGATCGGGTGCATCCGGGCCACGCGCGCAAGATGGTCGCGCGGCTCCTCGAGCTTGGGCAGGATTTGCTCTATTACGAGAACACCGAGGGCGGCCACGGCGGCGCCGCGAACAACGAACAACGCGCCTACATGGACGCGCTCGCATTCACGTTCCTCGGCAAGCAGCTCGGCCTGCCGACCAAGTAACCCCCTCCCCTCGAATCCCCCCCTCGCCGAGCGCTGCCTGGGCACGCGTGTTGCTCTTACGACCCCGAAATGGGCCCGAAACCCAGGTTCGAGATCGCGAGGTATGACATGCAAGGCAGGGCGACGAAGTGGATGTGTGGCATCGTGGCGACGCTCGGCGTGGTGGTCTTGGCGATGGGGTGCAGCGGGAGCGACGGGTATGGGGCGTGCCCGGCGGACAACGGGAGCGATGAGGTTTGCGTATGGGAAGGCGGGATCACGTTCGTACCGGACAAGGTCTTGCTGGCCGACGGGTTCGTCTTCGTGCACGGCGAGATGATGTGGTCGCCTTGCGCCATGACCCCAGGCAAACAGATTCGCTCGTACGGCATCGACCCGATGACCGCGGTGACGGAGCGGATGGACGCGCCTGCCGACGCGGAGCCGGTGCCCATCCCCGCCCAGGGCAAGATCGAGGTGAAGCTGGAAGGGACCATGCGCCGCGTGGTCATCGACCCCAGCGCCACCATCTCCGTGAACAAGTCGAAGCTCCCGATCGGAGAAGTCGTGAACGACGACAACGGAATCACCGTGCCGATCGAGCTCGAAGCCGTCTGCGATGAATGAACGGCCCAGGGTGGGGAACGGCTGCCCCAAGGGGTGGGGAACGGCTGCCCCACCCCGGGGCTCGGTTTCGTAATGCGGAACGCCGCCGTTTTCCGCAAAAGTTCTGCGGATGTGGAGCGACGGCCCAATTTCGTGATCCACCCTCCAGGACGATGGGTCGGTACGCGCATTGCTGAATCGGTCGGCCATGCGAACGACGTCGAAGTGGGCCCTTGTCTCCAACGTGCTCGTCCTTGCCTGTGGCCTCGCGCTGAGCGGCTGCGGCGGCGAGCCGCCGGACGAGCTCGATCCGGCCTCGGCGCTCGGCGGCGACGAGTGGCTGGACGACGGCCCTCCGCCGGGAGAGGAAGCCGTGGACGAGGAGGTCGGCAGCACGAGCGAGGGCGTGAGCGACATGCCCGCCTTCCAGCTCCCGTTCCCTTGCGGGCAGGTCTGGGCGGGACAAACCAGGACGAACCATAGCCCTCAGAACTCGGTCGATTTCAACCGCAACGACGACATCGGCGACGCGGTCGTGGCCTCGGCCGCCGGAAAGATCACGCGCGTCGCGAACGAGGGCAACACGAGCTACGGCCGCTGGATCGAGATCGACCACGGCAATGGGTACCGCAGCCGGTATGCGCACTTGAACTCGCAGCTCGTCTCGGTCGGGCAGAGCGTGAGCAAGGGCCAGAAGATCGGCACCGTGGGCAACACCGGCGGCTCGACCGGCGCGCACCTCCATTACGAAGTGCGCCGCAACGGCATCGCCATCAGGCCCGTCTTCAATGGCTCCACGGCGTTCTTCTACGGCACCAAGAACTACACGAGCAAGAATAGCTGCGGCGGCAGCGACGGCGGATCCGGCGGGACGTCCGTCACCGGCACCGTGAACACGAATGGCGCCGCTCTCACGGTGCGCGCGGACGCGAGCACGAGCAGCGCCGCGGTGGGCTCGGTCGCGGACGGCGCCAAGGTCACCATCACCTGCCAGAAGAAAGGGACCTCGGTGACGGGCACCTATGGCACGTCGACCCTCTGGGACTTCATTGGGAACGGCTACGTGTCGGACGCTTATGTTTCGACCGGCTCGGACGGTCAGGTCGCGCCGACCTGCAAGTAAGCCCGCCTTCGCCGGGTTCGTCCGGACAGAGAGCTTCCCGCCCGCATCCTCCGCTCCGCGTGTTCCTTGGTCTCCCGGTTGCAAGGGAGTTCGTCACGCGACCGGCGCCGCCTTGCGCATGTAGCGCTTGACGAGCGACGGCCTCCCGGGACCAAGGTAACGTGATGGGCCAGCCACCCAAAAACGGCCAGAAGCCAGAGACCCTCTCGGGTCCGGAGGCGCTCGCGATCGCCGATACGGTCGCCCCGTCTCCCCCGGAGAAAGCGGCCCCGGTCACGGTCAAGCTGGCGCGCGAAAGGCGCCGACGACGCGGCGCGAACCGCGCAGACGAAGCACCGCCGACGGCGAGCGCATCCCCCGCGGAGGCGACCACCGAGCCGCCCCCCGAGATCTCCGCCGAAATTCCCGCCGAAATTCCCGCCGATCTGCCTGCCGTCTCCGAGCGCTCGCCCCTCGTGGATCCCAAGCGCTGGGATCGTTACGAGATCGTACGATTCCTCGGCCGGGGCGGCATGGGCTCCGTCTACGAGGCCCGCGATCGGCGGCTCGCCCGTCACGTGGCAATCAAGTTCATCCACGGGGCCGATCCCATCACGACGAAGCGCTTCCTCCAGGAGGCGCGGGCGCAGGCGCGCATCGATCATCCGAACGTCTGCAAGGTGCTGGAGGTGGGCGAGGTCGAGGACAAGGCGTACATCGCCATGCAGCTCGTCCAGGGCCTCTCGCTGAACGACGCGGCGCAGTCGATGTCGATCGACGACAAGGTCCGCGTGATGAAGACGGTCACCGAGGCCGTCCACGCCGCGCACCGCATCGGCATCATTCACCGCGACATCAAGCCCGCGAACATCATGGTGGAGAAGAGCGCGGGCGCGGACGCACCTCCCTCGTATCGACCCGTGCTCATGGACTTCGGCCTCGCGCGCGAGGCCAGCGAGACGAAGGGCCTGACCGAATCGGGCACGGTCATGGGGACGCCGGGGTACATGCCGCCCGAACAGGCGCGCGGCAGCGTCCGCAGCATCGATCCGCGCAGCGACGTCTACAGCCTCGGCGCGACGCTCTACGACATCCTCGCGGGCGCGCCGCCGTTCGTGGACGAGAGCGCCGTCAACGTCCTGCTGAAGGTGCTCATTCAGGACCCGGTGCCGCTACGGGAGAAGGATCCGTCGATCCCGCTCGCCCTCGACATCATCGTCGGCAAGTGCCTGAACAAGGAGCCCCACCAGCGATATACGACCGCGGCCGAGCTCGCCGACGACCTCGATCGTTTCCTCAACCGCGAGCGCGTGCTCGCGCGCCGCCTCGGGCTGCCGACGCGCCTGTACTGGCGGGCCAAGCGAAACAAGCCGATGGCCTTCGCGGTGATCGCGCTGGTATCGAGCCTCGTGGCGTTCGCCGGCTACGGCGTCCGCACGGTGATCGTCAATGCCCGGAACGAGGCGATCGCGCAGAAGCGCGCCGAGCTCGGGCAAAAGCTCGGCCAGGCGGTGAAGGACCTCGAATGGCTGGTGCGCAGCGCGTACCTCGTGCCGCTGCACGACACGGGCCCCGAGAAGGCGGTCGTTCGCGCACGCATGGCCGAGATCGAGGCCGAGATGCAGAGCTTCGGCGACCTCGCGGCGGGGCTCGATCATTATGCCCTCGGCCGCGGCTACCTCGCACTGAAGGAGTGGGACCAGGCGCACGCGGAGCTCGCGCAGGCCGCGACGCTCGGCGTGCGCGAGCCCGAGCTCGATTATGCGCTCGGGCGTGTGCTCGGCGAGCTCTACAGCCGATCGATCGAGGACGCGCGCAAGAGCGGCGACAAGAGTTACTTCGAGAAACGCAAGCAGGAGCTCGACAAGGAGTACCTCGAACCGGCGCTCGCCCACCTCACGCGCTGCCGGGGTTTGCCGACGGTGCCGGCCAGCTACCTCGAAGGCCTGATCCACTTCTACAACCGGCGCTACGACGAAGCCCTCGCGAGCGCGCGGAGCGCTCGCGTCGGCCTGTCGTGGCTCTACGAGGCCGAGAAGCTCGAAGGCGACGTGTACATGGCCCGCGCCCAGGGCGCGAAGGATCGCGGGGACAACGACGAGGCCGAGCGGGATTTCGCGCAGGCGGTGGCGCATTACGAGCAGGCCGCGGACATCGGGCGGAGTGATCACCAGATCTACGAGGCGCTCGCGGAGGCGTGGATCCGGCAGGAGGAGATGGACCTCTACAGCGGCCGTGATCCCAAGCCGAAGCTCGACAAGGCCCTCGCCGTCGCGGACAAGGCGCTCGTCGCGGCCCCCGCGGAGTCGAACGGGCACACGAAAAAGGCATTCGCGTACAATTTCCAGGCGCAATACGGCGAAGGTCATGGCGCGCCCCGCGAGGACGTCGAGCGACTGCGCCGAGCGCAGATCACCGCGGGAGAACAGGCGATCGCTCTGCGCCCGGGAGACGCGTACGCGCACGAGATCATCGGCCTCGCGTACACGAAGCTGGCCGAATCCCTGCTCGACCGGGGACAACCCGTGCAGCCCTTGCTCGACAAGGCGCATGCGTATCTCGAGGGCGCGATCCGCCTGAACCCCAAGTTCCCGTGGGCCTACAATGACTACGGACTCGCGCTCGGCTACTCGGCCGCGAGCAAAAAGCGACGCAACGAAGATTGTCAGTCGTTGCTCGAGAGGGCCATCGCGTCGACCCGGAAAGCGACCCAGCTCGATGAAGGGTACGTCATCGGCCACAACAATACGGCCGTCTGGCTGACGGACCTGGCCCAATGGCAATCCGACCATGGCCAGAATCCGGAGACGTCCGTGCTCGAAGCGGTGCAGACGGCAGAACGGGCCATTCAAATCAACCAGCGGAATCCCCTGGCGTACGTGAACGCCGGCCTGGCCAGCACGCTCCTCGCATCCTACCGACTGGACGCGGGAAAAGACGGGCGGGAGCTTGGCCGGGAGGCCATCGATCGCTTCAAGGCTGCCCTCGCGATCGACCCCAATTTCGTGTACGTCCAGCACGAGCTGGCCCGCGCGTATCACTTGCTGGGCGGCCACGAGCGGGCCCTCGGCCAGGACCCCCAGCCGAGCCTCGACGCGGGACTGCTCGCGCTCGCGCCTTGTTATCGTATCGAGCCTGAAAACCCCGACTGCAAGGCCGTGGAAGCCTTGCTACGGGCGGCGCGGGGGGCGTGGGCGCGGCGGGAGGATCCGGCTTCGTTTTCGTCGCTCGAGCAGGCCCAGGGCCTTGCGCGCGCGGCGACCCAAAAAGTCCCCGAGCGGGGAGATCTCTGGCTCTTGCTGGGGCAAGTCTCGCTCGAACGGGTCGAAGCCCTGCTCACGAGGGAGCCGAAGGCGCCGCAGGAGCCGATCGTCGAAGAGGGGCTCCACGGAATCGAAGAGGCGCTCATACGTGCGCCGGGTTTCCCGCGCGCGCTGGCCATCCGCGGCGCGTTGTACCTGCGCAAAGCGCAGCTTCAGGTCGATCCGACACAGAAGAAAATGGCGCTGGAGCGCGCTCGAACGGACCTGTCACAGGCGTTCAAGGGAAACCCGCTGCTCGAACACCGCTACGGGCCGACAGCTTCCGAGGCCGAACGGCTGGCCAAGGGGCCGTGATGAGGCGGGCGGCAATGAAGCAAGAACGGGGGGAGGAAGGGGCGAGGAGGCGCGAAACGATTCACAGAGCCGGCGGGACGAAGGTCGTGAACACGTTCGTGTAGCTGCGATTGGGCTCGCGGGTCGAGAAGAACGAGGGGCAATACCAGATTCCGCTTCCAGCGTCGACCAGCGGTGCATTGCAGCGCTTGTTCGCGAAGTTCTGGTTGGGCGACCCCAGGATCGCGCCCGCCAGCACGATGCGGTGCGTGCAGTTCGCGTCGCCCTCGGCGCAGCAGTAATTGCCTTGCGTCGCGAAGCACGCCCGACCGCTGTCCACCGGGTCCGCAGTGTCCGGACCCGCGACGTACGCGGTGGGATTCGTGGCGAACAAGTTCCCGAAGAAGCCGCCCTCCCGGATGGTGAGGTTGGGATCGGTGCAGGCATCACTAAAAGGCGTTCCCCCCGGACCGACGATGCAAAGCGCGAGCTCCTGGTTGTTCCCATTGAGCAGCGAGAGCAGGCACGAGCTCATGCGCTCGCGTTTGTCCTCGCCCGTGAGCCGATTGGACTTCCAGCCCGGGTAGAGCTCCCATTGCCCCGGGAACGTCTGCGTGCCGTCGTTCGTCGAAATCGTGAAGCTCGGCGCCACCGAACACTTCGCGATTCCCTTCATCATTGGGGCGCGGTTCGTCCCGTCGGCGGACATCCACGACTCCCATTCAGGTTTCAGCGTGCAACCCGTCGCGGTCACCGTGCCATTCTTGCAAAGCGGGAGCGGATCCGGGTTCGTGGACGACGTAATGCCAAAGCTGTTCGTCACGCTGCGCTTGAGGGGATCGCTGTCGACGGCAAAGGGCGGGAGGTTGTTACCGCCCGTCGGGCCGGTCGCCTGCACAGCCTCGTCCACTTCCCCCTCGAAATCCTCGATGTCGACGGGCTCACCTCCGCAGGCCGGAAGCGCCGCAGCCGACACGAGGAGCGCGCCTGCGAACCCGAACCGCGAAACCAGATGCGTGAGCTGCGTCGTCATGATGATCGTCCTCCTCGAAGTTCTTGGCATCTGGACTCTCCACGTTCTGTGCCAGCGCTCGAAGCGCCGCGAAAAAGGCCGCTCACGCAACGATTCCCCGCACGCTCCGCGTTGCGTGGAGGGCCTGGCCTCCAGGCTTGGAGGAACGAACCTCCATCCCCTGGAGGCCCCAGCCTCCATGCCTGGAGGCCCGACCCTCCATCCCCTGGAGGCGCGTCCCTCCAGGGCGGCCGCCTCGACCCGCCACCCCGCCGCGAGCGCCGCGTGGTAACGTGCGGCCATGTCGACGGATGGCACCCTGCTCCTCCGCCCCAGCGCGAAAGAGCTGCGGCTCGAAGGTTTTTCGCTCACCGTGATCGAGGGCCCGGACACGGGGGCCTCGCTGCGCGCTCCGAAGAGCGAGGTCTCCGTGGGCACCGCGCAGGGCAACGACCTCGTGCTCTCCGACCCGACGGTCTCCCGCCACCATATCAGCATCACCGCCACGCCCGACGGCTTTTTCCTGCGGGATTTCGATTCCTCGAACGGCACCTGGATCGGCAGCACCCGAATCCTCACGGGATACATCGACGACGGCGCGCGCGTCCGGGTCGGGCGCACCACGCTGCGCGTCGACCTCGTCGACGAGGACATCTGCGAGGCCTTGAGCCCCGAGGATCGATTCGGCTCCGTCCTCGGCGCGAGCGACGCCATGCGCCGCATCTTCGCCGCCCTGCCCCGCATCGCCCCGTCCGAGACCACCGTGCTGCTCGAAGGCGAGACCGGCACCGGGAAAGGTGTCCTCGCCGCGGCGATCCACGAGGCGAGCGCGCGCGCCCGCTCCCCGTTCGTGGTGCTCGACTGCACGGCCATCGCGCCCACGCTCATCGAGAGCGAGCTCTTCGGCCACGTGAAAGGCTCCTTTACCGGCGCGAGCGCCGATCGCCCCGGCGCCTTCGAGCAGGCCGCCGGCGGAACCATTTTCATCGACGAGATCGGCGAGCTGCCCCTCGACATGCAGCCGAAGCTCCTGCGCGCCCTCGAGGAGAAGACCGTCAAGCGCGTCGGCGGCAACCAGCGCATCCGGCTCGACGCGCGCGTCATCGCCGCGACGAACCGTGACCTCCGCACCGAGGTCAACCGCGGCACATTTCGCGCGGATCTGTATTACCGCCTCAACGTCGTGCGCATTCACATCCCGCCGCTGCGCGAGCGCACCGGCGACGTCGAGCGGCTCGCGCGCCATTTTTATGCCGAGCTCGCGCCGCATCGGACCATGCCGGCCGATCTGCTCGAATCCTTCTGCCGGCAGGCGTGGCCGGGCAACGTGCGCGAGCTGCGGGCCGCCGTCGAGCGCGCGGTCCTGCTCGACGATCCGGCCCTCCTGGCGCTCGGGAGCGGACCTTCCGAGGGCGGCGCGGGCCCTGCCGCGGAAGGCGAATTCGATCTGCGCGTGCCCTACCGCATGGCGAAACAGAGGGCCGCGGACCGCTGGGAGGAGCGCTACGTGCGCGAACTGGTTTCGCGCGCCAAGGGCAACGTGTCCGAGGCGTCGCGGCTCGCGCGCATGGACCGGAGCCATTTGCGGACGTTGATCCGAAAATACGACATTCGCAGCGGGGACGAGGGCGACGGCGGCGAGGGCTGAGCCCGAGAAGGGCTCAGAAGTGGTGTGCGTCGATGAAATCGTGCGGGGCCAGGATCTGGTAGCCGTTCAGGCTGCACCCGTTGTTCGTCCCCGAGGCCGTGTACGATTCCGGCGCGTTCGCGAGGTCGGCATGCCCGAGCCCCGGGACGCCGCCGGATCCGTCGTATCCGCAGGCGCCTCCGCCGTTCAGGCCCGCGATCTTGTCGCAGAGGCTCTTCGGCGCGATGAAATAATGCAGGTGGGAGTTCGAGCCCTGGTCGAGGACCGTGCCGATTTGATCTCCGCGCTTGACGGTTTGTCCCGGGGAGACCGTGCGCGTGGCCAGGTGGCCATAAAATGAGCACACGCTTGTCCCGTTCGGCATCGGGTGCTGGATGAGGATCACGTTGACGTAAGAACTTCCGTTCGGCGCGGAGACAAGCACGACCCCGTCCGCCACCGATGAGACGGCCGCGTTCGCCGCGCCGGCCTTGCCGATGTCCTCGGCGAGGTGCGCCCCGCCATACACGTCCCAATAATGCCCGAGCACCTGCCAGACCTGCCAGCCGGCTCCGCCCGCCGGGCTCGTGCTCTTGTCGCCCACGGGGTATCCGAAGGCTCCGCCGGTCGGCGGCTGTGAATTCGGGATCCCGGGGCCACAACACCCCGCCTTGCAATCCCACGTGAGGACGCCCGAGCCCTTGCAAGCGCCGTTGTTCCCATCGTCGCAGCTCGCGCTCGAATTGTAGAGCTGCGCGAGCACGCCGCACGAGGGGCTGCAGCAGCGCACGCAATCACTCGTCGGCGTGCCCGTCCCCGCGCACCAGTTGTGGGTGCCGTCGTCGCAGGTAAAGGTGCCCCCGGGCCAGCCATTGGCCTGGGCCAAATCCGCGCAGCTCGCTTGCCCCCCGCCGCCGCTGCCGCTCGACCCCGGGTTCGTACTTCCCTCGACGAGCGCCTCGATCTGACATTGCGCCACGGGGTTGCCCGGGTTGCCCCCGTTCTCCCCCTCGACGAACGTGAACGTCAGGACGCCGGGATCGTAGCCATACACGGTGTACGTCCACGTATACGGCCCGGATCCCCCCACGCCGCCCCATTGCGAGGCGGGCGCCCCCGGCCCGGTCACCTTCATGTTGACGTAGGCATAGGGCGTCTGGTTCGTGTACGAGACCGTGAGGATCGGCGAGGTGATGGGATTGCTGTCGAATGCGAATCCCGCGTCGCACGGCAGCATCGGCAAGCTCCCGCCGCTCCCCGAGCCGGGCCCCACGCCCGTCGAGGACGTCATTCCGCCCATCCCACCGCCGCCTCCCATTCCCGCGCCGCCCGTGCCGGGCCCGGTCGTGCTGCTGCTGCCCCCTTCCCCTCCGCTGCCCGAGGACGACGACGCGCCCGGCGAGGAGCACGCGAGGGGGAGCATCGCCAGCAGAAAAAGACGCGAGCGCATGGTTCGTGACGCGAAGGGCATGGCACGGACGAGACTATCGAACGAATGGCGGTGAGGGAAGCCCTTTCACCCTCTCATGCCACGAGGAGACGCTCGATGATCGCGCCATACTGGACGAGGTGCCGAATCCCGAGAAATCGTTCCCGCACACGCGCGCGCGCCGCGGCCCCGAGGCGCTCCGCCAAAGCCCGGTCCGCGAGGACCCGGTGCAGCTCGCCCGCGAACGTATCCAGATCGGTCGGATCTCGCAAAAGGACCCCGCTCACCCCGTCTTCGATCTGATCCTGGATCCCGCCGACGGCGCTGGCGATCACGGGCCGCGCCTTCCACATGGCCTCCGTCACCGTGAGGCCAAACCCCTCGTGCAGGCTCTTTTGCGCGACGATCGTCGCGTGGCGCTGCAGCGCATTGACGATCACCGCATTCTCCTCGACGTCCGCGGTCGGCAGCATCGCGAGGTGGACGTGCGTGCGGATGGCCGGCGGTTGTTCGAGAAAGGCACGGTAGACGGCCTCGAAGACGGCGGGGCCCTCCGGATCGTCGGCCACCGCGCGCACGTTCGGGCCCGCGAGCACGAGGTCGACCGTGGGGGCGGCGTGGTTCTGGACCAGGATCGAAAAACCGCGCAACACGCCGAGCATGTCCTTCAGCGGGTCCCAGCGGGACACCTGCACGACGAGCGGCGTCTCCCAGGCGGACGCGCGCCCGAGCCGAAGGATGTCGGCCGATCGCTCCACGCGCCCGGGCGTGCCGTCGCTGCGCACGAACGCATAACGAGGCGATGGTGGCGGAGGCCCTTCGAGGATGCCCACGTGGACCAGAATCGAGCGGACGGTGTGCTCGTCGAGCTCGATGTTCTTCGCGGAGAACGCGTCGATGCTGGGCTGGACGATCGACGCCCGCCCGTCGCGATACCGCGCTGGGACGTACCTCTGCCGGGAAAAAATCATGCACCCGACGCCGTCGAGGTAACGGGCGAGGAACCGCCAGCCGAGCTCGACCTCTTCATTCGTCTCGTCCGCGCCGATGTGGCACCGCCAGAGGACCCGCGCGCCCGCGGCGAGCAGCATCGGCGCAAGTCCCGCGGGTTGTGGGTCGTGCAGCAACACCACGTCGCCGGGGCGGACGAGTTCGCGCAGCTCGACCGCATTGCGGGAGAGGGTCTTCGCGTATACGTGATGCGCGGCCTCGTCGAGCGCAGAGCCATCGCCATGCTCGCCGTGAAGGGCATGGTGCAGGCGCTTCGTGATGCGAAAGAATTCGGGCGCGCCGCCGATGGTCAACCAGCGCACGTCGAGGCCCGCGCCGCGCGCGTACCCGAGGAGCGAATGCAGCATTTCCGCCACGCCGCCGCCCACGGCCGTCGAGTTGACGTTCCAGATGACGCCGCCGGCCAGCCGCTCGTGGAGCCCCTGCGCGAGGGCACGCGCCTCGTCGACCGCGGTTTGCCCCAGCAGGGGCACGAAGCGTTCGAGCGAGCGAACCTGCGCGGGGACTTCCTGCACGAGGGGCATCATCGGCCTTCTAAAGCCGACGACCCCGTTCAGGCGGCCAGGCGGACGATTTTCTGCACCGCTTCCTCGTCGTGCCCCCCGAGCGCGATCACGTCGGGCGCCTCGGGCGGCTCGTACGGCAGGTCGAAGCCGGGCAGCCCCGAGACCTTGCCCTCGCGCGCCGCGGCATAAAGTCCTTTCGCGTCGCGCTCCGCGCAGCGCTCGGGTGAGGCGCGGACGTACACCTCGAAGAAGCGGGGCGCGACGGCGCGCGCCTTTTCCCGAAAGACACGCAGGTGCGCCGTCGCCGGCACGAGCACTACGTGCCCTTGCCGCGCCAGCATCGCCGCCAGGTTCCCCAGCGTTTCGTAGAAATGGGCCCGCGCCTCCTCGCCATACCCCGGCGGCGGCCGCATCGCCGCGCGCACCACGTCCCCGTCGAGCAGAATGCTCGGTCTGTGTGCCTCGACAAACTTCCGAAACGCCCGATCGGCCAGCGTCGATTTCCCCGCCGACGGGAGCCCCGTGATCCACACGACCGCGCCGTTCACGAGAAGAGCCCTTCCGCCTCGTCCGGATCGAAGCTCGGCGCGTCGAGGACACGCTCGACGAACCCGAGGAGCGCGTCCCGCGTGCTCGCGTGAATCGACGGGTACCAGCGCGGATTGCAGAGCACGAGCGCCCGCCATGCGAAGAAGGGCGCGGCCACGGAGAAGAGCTCCCGATCCCCCGTCACGTCGAGGTACGTCTGGAAAAACGTCCGCCAGAGGGTCCGGAACGCGCCGTTCCACGAGCCGGGGGCTTCGAGCGCGAAGAACAGATAATTGATCGACAAACACGTGACGTCGTCCGCGGGTTCGCCGGCCGAGCCGCGGCTCGTGTCGAGGAGCCGAGGTTCACCCGCGCGATCGAAGACCACGTTGAACGGGTGGAAATCGCCGTGCGTGCGGCGGAGGCGCTCGCCGCGGCCCTTGAGCTTCCACCGCCACGCGAGGCACCGCTGCTCGATGCGGAAGAGCCGCTCGGGCGACGCCATCTCCACGCCCACCGGATACCCGTCGACGAGCCCGAAAATGCCCTCGCCGTGGCCGAGGAGGTCCCGGATCGCGCGCCGGTAGGTCGCGGGTCCGTCCTGACGAACCGCGTGGACCTCCGCGCAGAGCCGCGCGAGCGCCTCGCAGCGAGCGACGTCCCGGTCCGTGAGGGCGCGCTCGCGGGCGATCCGCCGGAGATCGTCGGCGTAGACGTGCCCCTCGACGTATTCGGTGACGAGGTAAAACTCGCCGCTCCGTCGCAACGACGCGAGGCGGCCGTCGTCGAGGACCGCGCCCACGTCGAGCGCGCGTACGTGCCGCGGGATGCGCGCGAAGCTGTCGAACGCGAGGAGCAGGTTCGCGGCCCGGTCCGCGCGCCGGTCGTGCCCGAATTCGTCGGGTTTGGCCGTGTGCAGGCAGAGGTCGCTCTCCGCGCCGTCCGGCCTGCGCACCCGGATTCGCAAGGGCACGCCATATCCAATGGCCTTGCCCGTCGCCCCGCCGTCGTCGTCCTCGTCGGGGCCGAGCCGCGAGACCCGCAGCACGGCCGCGCCCGGCATGACGCCGGCGACGAGCTCGCTCACCTCGTCCTCGATCTCGGGCGGCTTGGCTCTCGTCATCACGTCACCTCCGAAAGGGTTCGGACGAACGGCGCGCGCCGTCATCCGTTGTCGTCGAGCGCGTCGGCCAGGGCGCGGAGCGCGTCGGTCGTCGTGAAAACGCCAACGACGTGCCCGTCATGCATCACGACGGCCGCGCCGTACCGATGCTCCGCCATCTCGCGCGCCACGCCCGCGAGCGGGGTGCTCGGCGCGGCCGTGAACGGCAGCGGGGTCATCGCCTCCTCGACGCGGAGCTTGGCGGGATCCACGTCGCGGAGCGCCTCGACGAACGCGAGATCCCGCTCGGAGAGGATTCCGATCAGCTTGCCGCCCCGAAGGACGGGCAGGTGCCGGATGTCGTGCTCACGCATGAGTTTGTGCGCCTGCACGAGCGTCTGATCGAAGCCGATCGAGTGAGGGCTCCGGGCCATGTAGTCCGAGACGGCGGGGTTCTTCGTGTTCATGGGGTCCTCTGCGGAGAAGCATAGCAAAACCGTGACCAGACGCGCTCGCGCGGCGCCTCACGGCGGCTCGTGGTCGCGCAGGCGCCAAACATGCGCCGCTGCGCAAACGGTGCGCTTCGCATCCCGCTTCGGGGCCGGCCTCCCGCTTCGCTTGTCGAGCCCGGACGTACCGGACACAATGGCGGTCGAGAGCCATGAAAGCCCCGGACGATCGACTCCAAGCCCTCGACGGCGCGCTCCAGAGCGCGCTGGACGCGCTCGCTGCGCATCCGTGGAAGAGCCGCGTGGACGACGTCGCCCGCGCCGTCGCCGCGACCGATGTCGGGCTGCGGGTGATCCTCGCCGCGCAGCTCACGGCGAACCTGTGGCACTCGCGCCAGTACGACGAGGACGAAGCGTATCGAGAGGAGCAGGATTCCTACGAGGGCGCGGTCGTCACGGCTGCAAGCGTGGCGCGGGAGCTGCTCGCTTACGAAGAGGTCGAGGGGTATATGCTCGCCCATCCCGGGAGCCGGGAGGTGCAGGGGCTCCTTTCGTACAAGGAGGCGACGGATCGAATGCGCGCGAGCGTGATGAGACAATGCCGCGTCGCGCGGTGATCGAGGCCGGCGTCAGCTCCCCGTTTCGATCGAGATCGGCACGACCAAGGCCACGCCTTTGCCGGACGGCGGCGGAGGATACGTGCTGCTCCGGAGGACCCGCAAAACGCAGCTCTTCACGGGCTTCCAGGCGTGATGGTTCCCGGACACGTGGTGGACGGAGAAAAAGTCTGTTGCGCCAAACCGATCGATCATGAATCCGATCTCGAACGTGGTGACCCCGTCTCCCTCGGGCCCGGGTCCTGCGTCGTTGCATGGGCGGAGGCGCGGGGAGAGGCGCTCGATGTGCTCCGCGAGGGCGACGGCAGGATAACCCCCTCCGAATGTCTTCCACGCGCCGAGGGTCACCTTGGCGCGCGGCCCTGGACCCGGCTTGATCTCGGTTCCTGCCTCCGCGGCGTCGACCGCGGCGCCATGCTCGCGCGCGCTTCGTCGCTCCGCCGCGGCGAGGGCGAGCCTCATCCCGCACCGGCCCCGCGCGCCTGCATGGTCGCGACGACCTTCATACGGAATGTCGTTGCAATCGGTCAGCGGTACGTCCGGGAACAATGCCTCGACGTCGAATCCTCGGAGGTCGCAGGCACGGGCGAACGCCTCGACGGCGTTATCGTCGCTGTGGGCCGTGATGAGGTGCTCAGCGAGCTTGTTGCATGCCTCGACCTGCCCCGCCTCGCATCCCGGACGATCCGCCTCGACCGCGGCGATCCAGCGCTTGCGTGTCCCGAGGCAGCTCCCGTCCTTGCCTCCGCCCTCCGGCAGCGCGCAATACCGCTCGGAAGCGGAGGCCGCGCGCGTGGCGTCTCGCCCGAGCATCAGGCGCGACAGCTCCTCGCAACGCGACGCGGCCCCGAGGGAGCAGGCCCGATCGATCAGATCCACGAGGCCCCGCTCGGCCTCTTCCACGAAGGGGTCCGACGGCGCGCCTTCGTGTTTCTGGGCGTAGCGCACCTGGGTCGCCTTCACGCGGATTCCATCGATCGCCTCCGTGCACGCGGCGAGATGACCGCCGAGGCAACCCTTGCGGAAAGCCCCGAGCGCACCGTTTCCCCCGCCGACCGCCGCCGGTTCTCGTTTCCGCTGGCCCAGCGTGTGACACCCGCCCTCGCCCGCGATCCCCTCGGCGCACGCGCGCTCGCATGCCTCCGTGTCGCCGGCGATGCAGGCGCGCGTCGGATCGGGCCGCGGTTTGCAGGCGCAAACCACGGCGATGGCGAGGAGAAGCGCGCGCATGACCCGATGGTACCCGCGCCTCCGTGCCACACAAAGTGTCGCACCGTGACCTCATGGGGAAGGATTGAACCCGAACCCGAGTAAGCGCTATCATCATCCTTGGGGGAAGTGTGCGCGCGAAGGCAGCGCCACTTCCGGGGTGCGCATGTCGAGGGAGAAAATTACGATGAAAGAGCAAGCATTGGGCGTCGAGGCGCTTCGTTCCGAGGTGGCGGACCTACGGAGGCGCCTGCAGGAAGCCGAGATGCGCAGCAGCACGCTCCGGGATCTCATCGACTGCGTGCCCGGCGCCGTGTGGGAAAGCTGGTTCGTCGAGGATCCGAGCCGCGGTCGTGTCGGTTATGTGAGCGGACAAATCCTGGACATGACCGGCTACACGCCGGACGAGTGGCTCGCGATGCCGAGCCTCTGGTCGGATCTGGCGCACCCGGAGGACAAAGGGAAAGTGCTCGTCTCGAACCAGCATCTCGAACGAGACGGCCGTACGGTCCTGCGATTCCGCTGGATCCGCCGGGACGGCAGGCTCCTCTGGATCGAAGCCCAGACCGTATGCGTACGCGAACCGGACGGACGCACCGTAGGGCTGCGGGGGATCATCATGGACGTGACCACCGCCGTCCGCGCGGATCAGGACCGCGCCGATGCCCTCCTTCAACAGGAAGCGCTCCGCGCGAAAGAGGCGACGCTCCTCGAGCTCTCCACGCCGCTCATCCCCGTGAGCGACGCGGTGATGGTCATGCCGCTCGTCGGCGACATCGACCCGGCGCGCGCGGAGCGGGCGATTACCGTCCTGCTGGAGGGCATGGCGAGAAGCGGAGCGCGCGTGGCGATCCTCGATATCACCGGCGTCCCGCAGGTCGACGCCGAGGTCGCCGACGCGCTCGTGCGCGCCGCGCGTTCGGTCACGCTCCTCGGGGCCGAGCCGATGCTGACGGGCATCCGCCCCGAGGTGGCGCAGACGCTCGTCTCGATGGGGATCGACCTCTCTGGAATCGGCACGCACAGCACCCTGCAAACGGGTATCGCCCATGCGATGCGTCGCGCCCGCACTGGATAAAAGAACAGCTCTTTCTCGAAAGCTGGGACGCACCCCGGGATCAGCGAAATCCTCCCACGATCACGCTGGCGAACGATGTAAAACTGTGCTGATGTATGGGGTTTCGAGGGGGAATCATGAAGAAGCAGCATACGCTCACCAGGGTGCAGTGGGGGTTTCTCGTGGCACATGCCTGGGCGGAGACCTCGTTCCGCCAGCAGCTCGAACAGGATCCTTCGAGCGCCATCAGAAACTTCGCAAAACAACAATTCGGGCTCGAAATCGACCACGACGTCGCGCTCCCGCTCGACTTGCCGTTGCCGCCGGCCGATCTCGCGGTCGAAGCGCTCACGCTGGGGATGGGGCTCGGTCCGGCCCCCGCGACGGCGTGCGGCTGCGGCACAGCGGGTGAGGTTCATTCGGGCGCCGTGAGAAACTGACCGAAGACGGCATCGCCCGACCGCTCATGCTCGCCCGCCCACGTTTCAAGCATTCCTATCGCGTCGAGCCCATCGAGGGCGAGGGCGTCTACCTTCTTTGGGAGGGTGGTAGCCACGTCCTCCACGGCCGAACCTATCAGGCGCTGGTACCTCTCCTGACCGGGGCGCTGACCGAACAGGAGATCTGCCAGCGCCTGGAGGCGCACGTTTCGCCCGCCGAGGTTTTTTACGCCATCACCATGCTGCGCAAGGGCGGATTCGTCACGAACGACGAAGCCGATATGCCTCGCGCGGAGGCCGCCTTTTGGGACGCGCTCGGCGCCGCGCCTGCGCAGGCCCGCGAGCGCCTGCTTAGAGCGCGCGTCGCCCTCGTCGCCATGGGCGACGTGGACACGCGCGCGATTGCCGAGGCCCTCGCCGAGCTCTCGATCGAAACGGCCGCTGAAGGGGAGCTGCCCCTCGTCGTCGTGGACGATTACCTGCACCCCGATCTCGAAGCCTGGAACCGGGCCCAGCTCGAAAAAGGAACGCCGTGGCTCCTCGTTCGACCGGCCGGCAGCGATGGCTGGCTCGGGCCGCTATTCTTTCCCGGCAAAACTGGCTGCTGGCGTTGCCTCGCGCATCGCCTGGAGGGGCATCGCCGGGTCGAGCGTTATCTGGAGCGCCGCACGGGCAAACCCGTCCATCCGCCCGCCCTCGCCGCGCTCCCCTCCACGCGCCGTGCCCTCGCCGCCACGATTGCCACGGCCGTTGCGCGCTGGGCCGTGTTGGACGAGATTCCGGCCCTCGAAGGACGGGTCGTCACGATGGACACGACCTCATTTGAGAGCCGCACGCATCTCCTCGTGCGGCGCCCGCAATGCCCGGCGTGCGGGAATCATGAAAGGATCGCGCGGGGACAAGAATCCCCCGTCCTTCTCGAACCCACGCCGCGCACGTTCTCGGCGGACGGCGGTTTCCGGCAGGCGACGCCCGAGGAAACGTACGAGCGGCTCGCCCATCATTTGAGCCCCGTCACGGGCATCGTGAGCCGCCTGCACCGCAACATACGCCCCGAGGACGACCCTCGGCTCGTCTTCTCGTATTCGACCGACCACAATTTTGCGCAGATGGCGCACGACCTCTCGTCGCTCCGCAGCAGCCTGCGCAGCCATTCCGGCGGCAAAGGCCGAACGGACATCCAGGCGAAGACCGGCGCGATGTGCGAGTCGATCGAGCGATATGCGGGCGTCTTCCAGGGTGACGAGGCGCGCGTCCGCGCGGTCCAGGCGGAGCTCGGCGAGGCGGCGATCGACCCGGTCGCCTTGATGGGGTACAGCGCGCGTCAATACGACGAGCGCGCGTGGTGGAATCGACACGGCGAGATGAGCACTTGGGTGCCCGAGCCCTTCGTTCCTGCGCAATCCATCGAATGGAGCCCGGTCTGGTCCTTGACCGAGCAGCGGCGCCGCTATGTGCCCACCGGGTTCTGTTATTATGGCTATCCGTTTCGCGAGGGCCCCGTGTTCACCCGAGCAGACTCGAATGGCTGCGCGGCGGGCAATACACGCGCCGAGGCCGTGCTTCAGGGATTTCTGGAGCTCGTGGAGCGCGACGCGGTCGCGCTCTGGTGGTACAACCGCCTGCGCATGCCGGGGGTGGACCTCGGGAGCTTCGAGGAGCCTTATCTCCTCGCCACCGTCGCGCACTGGCGCGCCCGAGGGCGCGAGCTATGGGCCCTCGACCTGACGAGTGATCTCGGCATTCCCACGTTCGCCGCGATCTCCCGGCAGATCGAGGGCCCCTTTCCAGCGATCCTGTTTGGCTTCGGCGCGCACCTCGACGCTCGCCTGGCCTTGCTCCGCGCAGTCACCGAGCACAACCAGCTCATGCCGTTCGCGTTCACGGGCGACGCGGGCAAACCCTCGCCGGGCGGGCTGATCGTTGATTGGTTACGGCAGGCGACGCTGGAGTCGGAGCCCCATTTGCGGCCGAGCGACGCTCCGCTCTACGCGTCCCGTAATTTCGCGCCGCCCGTCGGCGAGGACCTCCGGGAGGCGGTCGCGTTTTGCATCGAACGCGCCCGCGACCGCGGACTCGAAACGTTGGTGCTCGATCAAACCCGGCCCGATACGAGCCTCGTGGTGGTCAAGGTAATCGTGCCGGGGCTCCGCCATTTTTGGGCGCGCCTCGGCCCCGGCCGGCTTTACGACGTGCCCGTCGCCATGGGTTGGCTCGAATCGCCTCTCGCGGAGGAATCCATGAATCCCCACCCGATGTTCGTCTAGCCGCGCGCGGCGGAGGAGACGTTGCCATGATGGAAACCTGGCGAAGACGGCTCGGCCTGCGCTTCCGCGAAGGGGTCACATGGAGCCGGGACGCAGGCGGCGCCGCCCAGTTGACCTCGCCCTCGTTCTCCCCGATCTCGCTCGGGGCATTGCCGCAGGCTTTGCTCGCCGCATTCGAGCGCCTCGACGCCGAGGGCCCCACGCTCGAAACGCTGACCGAAGGCCTCGACGTGCAGGACGGGCCTCTCGCCGTAGCTACGTTGCTCCACCACCTCCGTCGTCTGGAACAGCTCGCGCTGCTCGCGTATGTCGTGCGCGACGGCGAGACCACGCTATCGGCGCTGCACCCCATTTCGCCCTGGTTTTCCCTGGGCAGCGGAGACATCGACCCCGCGCGTCGTTACGTGCTCTCCCGCTTCGCGTATCAGCGCCGCGACGGCGAGGGCCTCGTGCTGGAATCGCCCCGCTGCCACGCGCTCCTGCGCATCGAGGACGCGCATGCCGCGGCCCTCTGCTTCACGCTCGCCCGCCCGACCACGCCCGCGACGCTCGCCGTCTCCGGGGCCAGCCCCGACGCAATGGCAACCTTCGTCAGCTTGCTCGTCGCGGCTGGTTTCGTGATCCCGGCCGAGGATTCGGGGCGTACCGAGGAAGAACAAGCATTCCAGCTCGCAAGCTGGTCCTTCCACGACCTGCTTTTCCACGCCCGCAGCCGCCCCGGCCGCCATTCCTGGCCTTGCGGCAAAACCTACCCCTTCCGCGACCGCGTACCGCCGCCGCCCGCCCTCCGGCCGCCACGCACCTCGGCCCCACCTCCCCTTCCCCTCCCTCGCCCGGACCTCGACGCGCTCCGCAAAGCCGATCGCCCCTTCACCGCCGTGCTGGAGGGCAGGCGCACCGTGCGCGCCCAGGGGCGTGATCCCCTTTCGGTCGAGCAGCTCGGCGAATTCCTGTACCGGTCCGCGCGGGTCCGCGCGCTGATGCCCGCGACGCCCGCATCCGGTTACGACGTCACCTCGCGCCCGTCCCCCTCCGGCGGCGCCTGCCACGACCTCGAAATCTACCTCGCGATCGATCGCTGCCGTGGCCTCGACGCGGGCCTCTACCATTACGATCCCGCCGCGCATGCCCTCTCGCGCATCCAGGGACGTACGCCCGAGGTCACGGCCCTGCTCACGGGCGCCGCGCTCGCGACGCTCCGCGCCGAATTGCCACAGGTGCTCATTTGCCTGGCCAGCCGGTTCCAGCGCGTATCCTGGAGTTACGAAGGCATCTCGTATTCGGTCACCCTCAAGAACGTGGGCGCGCTTTATCAGACGTTTTACCTGGTCGCGACGACGATGGGGCTCGCCTGCAGCGGCGTAGGACGGGGCGATTCGGACCTCTTCTGCAAGGCCGCCGGCACCGAGTATTACGCAGAGACGAGCGTGGGCGAATTCGTGCTCGGCAGCCGTCCCGAGGAAGGCGAGGAATGAGCCGCGCTCGTGTCGACATCGAGGGCAGCGCCCGACCGCCCCTGTTCGGCGCCGTGCTCCAGGGCGACGTCTCCCCCGACGAGATCATGACCGCCGTGCTTTGGTTGCGCACCCCGGAGGGCTCTCCGCCGCTCGTGGAGACCGCCTGGAGCGTGGTCCGGACCCGCGAACCCTGGTCGCACGAGCGTTATGCGGCCACCTATGCAGCGAGCCCGGAGGACGTCGCGCGGATCGAGGCGTTTGCCCACGCGTATGATCTTTCCGTGGTCGACGTCCATCGGGCTGCGCGAACGGTGACACTCTGTGGGACCGCGCAATCGTTTGAATTGGCACTCGGCGTAAAATGGAACCGCCATGCCTACAGGGGAGAAATCGACGTCACGCACGACACGCCCCTCTCCGTCCCCGCGAGCCTCGACGGCGTGATCCTCTGGGTTTTCCTGCCCCGCAACGCGCCCATCACGAACGATAGCCCGCCGCTGCGAAGACGCACCGACGCCCCGCCGGGCCCGCCCGCCGCCACCCCTGACAAACCATGGCGCTTTCACCCGCCCTCCCGCTTCGCCGAGCTTTACGATTTTCCGGCCGAACTCACGGGGGAAGGCGTATGCCTCGGGGTGCTCTCTCTCTACGGCGGCTTTTCCCACGACGATATGCGGATCTTTTTCGAGGGCCTCGGCATGCGCGCGCCGGAGATCCTCACCGTGGGCCCCAACCGCTGGGCGGCCGGACCCGACACCTGGGCCAATTACGAGGTCAGCATGGACGCGCAGATCGCCTTCTCCTGCGCGCCCGGGGTGCGCCCGGTGGTGTATTTCTCCGGCGCGCGTGGGAATGCCGACACCACGACCTACAACTATTTTCAGCTCTTCAACGCCGCGCTCTTCGATACCGAGAACCGGCCCTCCGTGCTCACGCTCAGCGCGGGGCTGCCCGAGGATCTACCCGGCGTATGGACCCAGGCCGAGGCCACGCGGATCAATGAGCTGTTCGTCATCGCCGCCATCCTGGGCATCACCATCTGCCTTCCCTCGGGCGACTCCGGATCCATTTTCCCCATGGCCCAGGGCATGTTCTCGGCGCCCTCGCTGGTCTATTTCCCGGGCTCCAGCCCCTGGGTCCTCTGCTGCGGGGGCACAACGCTGATCCTCGACGAGCGAGGCGCCCTGAAAGACGAGGTGGTGTGGAATCGCCTCGCCGACACCATGCTCCTCGCCTATGGCCATGCGGGCAGGATCGCCCACCTCGGTAGCAGCAGCGGCGGCGTGAGCGGTTATTTTGAGCGCCCCGCATGGCAGGCCCGCGCCGCCGTCCCCGTCCGGACCTTCGCCACGTTCCGCGACTGGGTCTTCACCGAGCCGGCGAGCACGTTCGCCGGCCGCGGCTGCCCCGACGTCGCAGCCCATGCGGATTTTTTCGACGGATACCGCATCTTCGTGGACGGCGCCTATCGGTACGGCGGCGGGACGAGCGCGTCCACGCCGCTCCTCGCGGCCCTCGTGGCCCGCCTCTGCCAAGGCGTGGGGCGGCGGCTCGGGTTCCTCAATCCGCTGCTCTATCGATTGCAGTTGGAGGAAGGGGCGAACGTCTTCCGCCCTATCATCGCCGGCAACAACGGCGGATATGCCGCCTCGTCCGAGGCTGGCTGGAACGCCTGCACCGGGCTCGGCGCCCCCCGCGGGCGCGCGCTGCTCGAAGCGCTCCGCAAAGTGTATAGCGTCTAGGGCGTTGCCCCCGCATGGGGGCGCACCTCGGCGCCCGCGGAGGTCGTCCCGGCAAACTCCATCGTGCCGTCGTCCACCTCCCCGAAGCGCAAGGCCGCGATGTCCAGCAGGTAATTCTGATTCACCTTCCACGGCTTCTTCGAGCCCTGCCTCGGGAACGCGCCGACCGCGCGCTGGACATACCCCGACGAGAAGTCGAGCAAGGGCAACTCCTCCATGTCAGAATCGCTGCGACGCGGCGTGCACCGACGCGCGCCCATCGCGTCCATGTGGGTCAGCAGGCGACAGACGTATTCGGAGACGAGGTCGGCCTTCAGCGTCCACGACGCGTTCGTGTACCCGAATGCGCACGCCAGGTTCGGCACGTCGCTGAACATCACGCCCTTGTAACTGAGGAGCTTCGACGACTCCATGCGACGGCCGTCCACCACGACCTCCATGCCGCCGAGGAAAAGGAGCCGGAGCCCCGTCGCCATGACGATGAGATCTGCTTCGAGCTCCTCTCCCGACACGAGCCGGAGCCCCTTCTCGGTGAACGTCTCGATATGGTCCGTGACGACCGACGCCTTGCCCGCCTTCACCGCCTCGAAAAGATCCCCGTCCGGCACGACACAAAGGCGCTGATCCCAGGGATTGTATCGGGGCGTGAAATGTTTGTCGACGTCGTAGTCGGACCCGAGCTGCCCTCGCACGAGGTCGACGAGGCGCTTCTTCACGCCCTCCGGCCTCCGCCGCGCGAGCTGATAAAAGAACATACCCACGAGCACGTTTTTCCAGCGCGTGACCTCGTACGCGACCTGCGAGGGGACGCGCTGCTGGAGCCAGCGCGCGATCACGTCCTGGGACGGGAGCGACACCACGTACGTCGGCGAGCGCTGGAGCATCACCACGTGCGCGGCCTCCTTCGCCAGCTCCGGCACGAGCGTGACGGCCGTCGCGCCGCTGCCGATCACGACCACGCGTTTTCCACGATATTCGACGTCGTCCGTCCAGAATTGCGGGTGCACGACGCGCCCCTGGAAGCGCTCGGTGCCCGAGAATTCGGGGGTATATCCCTTGTCGTAATCGTAGTAGCCGCTGCACATGAGCAGGAAGTTGCATGTGAAGCGGACGAGCTCCTTCGACGGGCCCCGCTCGGCCTCCACCGTCCATGCCGCGCGCTCGCTCGACCACGAGGCCCGCACGACCCGGCAGCCGAACCGGATCTTCGATTCGATCCCGTCCTCGCGGGCCGTCTCGCGGATGTACGCGAGGATCGCCGGACCATCCGCGATCGCCTTCCGCTCCTTCCACGGCTTGAACGAGTAGCCGAGCGTGTACATGTCGGAATCGGATCGGATGCCCGGATAACGAAAGAGATCCCAGGTCCCGCCGATGGCCTCGCGCCCCTCGAGGATCGCGAAGCTCTTGCCGGGGCATCGGGTCGTGAGGTGGTGGGCCGCCCCGATCCCCGATAACCCTGCGCCCACGATGATCACGTCGAAATGTTCGGACATCTCTCGCACCTGCTCGTCACGCTCCGCAGACGAGCCCACCGTAGCAGGACGAGCCGGCACTGGCTATCCTCCGTGGTATGCCGGCTCCCTCCTGCCGCGTGTGGCGGGTCCCTGTCCCGCGCCGCCGTCGTCGCGTCCGCCGGTTCGTGGAAGGTCAGCCCTTCCAGTGCGGGGGAATCGTCTTCGCGTAATAGGGCAATGCCTCGATGCGCTTCATCCACGCGGCGATGCGGGCGGGCCACCGCTCGCCGAGGCCGTGCGCGGGCAGCCGGTCGTCGACGCGGCGGATGGCGCGGATGTGCGGGTACACCGCGAAATCGGCGAGCGAGAGCTCACCCACGAGCCAATCGCCCGTGAGCCGGGCCTCCCATCGCGCGAGCTCTGCGAGGATCGCCGCCTGGGCCTCGCCGATCTTGGTCGCGTCCCGCGCTTCTTCTTTGGTGTACAAAGTTTCCTGGAACAGGCGTCGCTGCACCGGGGCGATGTAGCCGTCGGCCTCGGCAGCGAACTGTCGGGCCTGCGCGCGCGCGGCCACGTCGCGCGGCCAGAGCGGGGCGTCGGGGAATCGTTCTTCGAGGTACTCGACGATCGCGTTCGACTCGGCGATCACGAGGCCGTCATGCACGAGGACGGGCACCTTTCCGCGCGGGTTGATCGCGAGATATTCGGGGGTGCTTGTCTCGTCGCGGTCGAACGAGAGCAGCTTCCAATCGTAGTCGAGCTTCTTGTGCTCGAGCGCGAGCCATACCTTCCAGGCGTACGGCGATCCGGAGCCGTAGTAGAACGTGAGCGACATCGAAAGGAGCCTCCTTCGCAGCCGAACGCGGCCGGGCCCGGAGTAAAACCACTCGAAAGGGCGAGGTCAACCACCCGCGAACGACCTGCTTGTGCTCCGCATTGTCTGAACGTATGATCAGTCCATGGTCCCTCTCCGCACGATCGCGCTCGACGAGACGCACCACGTAGAGGTCGGCGCCCTGCCGGAGGCCCTGGTCCCGGACGCCGCCGGCTTCGAGGCGCTCTGGGCGCTGCACCCCGATGCGTTTCACGAGATCAAGATGCACGGCCGCCTCGTGCGCACGCCGCGATGGCAACAGGCGTACGGCGCGGACTACCGCTACACGGGCAACACGAATCGCGCGCTGCCGCTCACGCCCGAGATGGAGGTCTGGCTCGGCTGGGCGCGCGAGACGTTCGATCCGCGGCTGAACGGCCTGCTCTTCAACTGGTACGACGGCGCGGAGGGTCATTACATCGGAAAACACCGCGACAGCGACATCAACCGCATCGAGGGCTCGCCGATCGTCACGATCTCCTTCGGCGAGGAGCGGGTGTTTCGAATGCGGCCGTGGCGAGGAAAAGGGTTCGTGGACGTCCCCGCCGTTCCTGCGGGGGTCATCGTGATCCCATGGGACACGAATCGAGCCTGGACCCACGAGGTCCCCGCGCCCAAGGGCGCGCGCGGGCGCCGGATTTCGATCACCCTCCGCGGGTTTTACCGGTAAAACCGCACGCCGCCGAGCCATGCCGCGGCATGGCGCTCCGCCTGGGCGGCCCATTCCAGTTCAGCCTCGGCTCACCCATTGCAACGCAAGTGCACAGCAGCACGAATGCTCGCCATGCATAGGCTTGCCCAGTTTGCATGCTTGCTGGCCCAACCAACTGCGCATCCTCGGGCGTGTCCCTACGGGTCATCCCGACGCAGAAATCAATGCCACACGGGCGGGCTCGGGATGCAAAGAAATCCTTCCCGTCCTGGTCACGACGATCTCAGGGCGGACGAAACCCGCGGTCGCCCGGCCCCCGAGGCCATTCTGAACATGGCTGCCATCTCCCGATCGTGACGAGGCTCCAGCAGAAGCGAATCCATGTTTTCCGAGGGAAAAGCGCACGAGCACGAGGGATTGCAAAACGACGGACGGGCCCTCCATTCGACCCTGCCGCGGGCGTCCTCCATGCAACACCTCGGAGGCCCCATGGACCTCGACGATCTGTGTGCGCGTTTCGTAAAGGCTCAGCTCGCAGGCGATCGGCGTGAAGCTTTGCGCCTGGTGCTGGAAGAAGGCGTCGGGCGCGGCGCGCCGACCGCGGAGCTGTCCCTGCGGGTCCTCGAGGCTGCCCAACGCGAGATCGGGCTGCTCTGGCAGGACAACCGGATCAGCGTGGCCGACGAGCACCTCGCGACCGCGATCGCGCAGGTCGTCCTCACACACCTCTACCGCCTCTCGCCCGCCTCACCGCTCATCAGCAAGCGCGTCGTCTTCGGCTGCGTCGAGGGCGAACACCACGATTTCCCCGCGCGTCTCGCCGCCGACGCCCTCGACCTCGCGGGCTACGACGTGCGTTTCCTCGGCGCCGACGTCCCCACCGAATCGCTCGTGTCCATGATCCACAGAGAGCGCCCCGATCTCGTCGCGCTCTCGGTCACCATGAGCTTCAACCTCCGCTCGCTGCGCATGACCGTGGCGCGGCTCCGGTCCGCGTTCGGCGACGCGCTTCCCATCCTCGTCGGCGGCGCCGCGTGCAGCACGCTCGCCGATCCCGCGGGGGACCTCGGCGCCGACGCGTTCGCCCGCGACGCCCGCGAGCTCATCGAGGTCGCGGGCCGGCTGGTCGCCCACGTACGGCCCCAGGCCCTCGGAGGGACGCCATGAACGAACGAGCGGATGCGCGTTGGCTCTCCGAAAGCCGCGAGCTCGCGCTCGCATGTGACGCGCACGGGATCATCCAGTGGGCCGACGTGCGCGCGCGAAACCTCCTCCGCGCGCACCCCGGCGCCGCGCTGACCACGCTCGCCGTGCCCGGCACCGAAGAAAAAACGCAAGCGCTGCTCTCGCGCGCGGTGGTGAGCGAAATCCGCGGCTGGGAGCTCTCGCTCGTCTGCCATGGAAAGCCCGCCACCGTGTCGTTCAGCGCGCGCCCGAACGGCGAGGGCGGCGTCGAGCTCTTCGGCTTCGTGTACCCGGAGGGCTACGGCGGCGCGATCGAACATCTCAGCCGCGCCCTCACCGAGATCGTGAACTTGAACCGCGAGATCGTGCGGCAACAACGCGAGATCGAACGGCAACGGACGGAGCTCACACGCACGCACCGCGAGCTCGACGAGTCGAACCGCGGCGTCGTCACGCTTCACGCCGAGATCGAAGAGAAGGCCGACGCACTCCGACGCACCTCCGAGGTCCGCAGCCGCGTCCTCGCCAACGTGAGCCACGAGTTCCGCACACCGCTGCACTCGATCCTCGGTCTGTCCCAGCTCCTGCTCGACGGCACGGACGGCCCGCTCAGCGAGGAGCAGCAGAAGCAGCTCCGCTTCATCCGCACCTCGGCCGAGGAACTCTCGCAGCTCGTCAATGACGTCCTCGATCTCTCCAAGGCCGAAGCGGGCAAGGTCACGCTGCGCGCGGACCTCTTCACGGCGTCCGACTTCTTCGCCGCGCTGCGCGGCATGCTCCGGCCTCTCCTGCCCTCGCACCCCGGCGTGGATCTCCTCTTCGAGCTGCCCGAGGGCGACATCACGCTCGAGACCGATCAGGGCAAGGTCGCTCAGATCCTCCGCAACCTCATCACGAACGCGCTCAAGTTCACCGAGCAGGGCCGTGTCGTGGCGAGCGCCGTGCGTCGCGGCGACGAGGTCGTCTTCCGCGTGCAGGACACGGGCATCGGGATCGCGGCCGCGCACTTCGATCGCATCTTCGAGGAGTTCGGGCAGATCGACGGACCCGTCCAGCGCAAGCACAAGGGCACGGGCCTCGGCCTCGCCCTGTCGCGGCGCCTGGGCGAGCTGCTCGGCGGGACGCTCGCGGTCGAGAGCGAGCTCGGCGAGGGCTCCACCTTCACGCTCACGATCCCCGCCACGCACCCCGAGGTCCGCGAGCTCGCGACGCTCGCCGCGCGCCCGCTCGATCCCTCCCGCTCGCCGGTGCTCATCGTCGAGGACGATCGCAAGACGATGTTCATCTACGAGAAGTTCCTCTCGCTCGCGGGCTTCCAGGTCGTGCCTGCGCGCACCGTCGACGACGCGCGCAAGCAACTCGGCACGTTCCGCCCTGCGGCGATCGTGCTCGACATCATGCTCGAAGGCGAAGCCACCTGGGATTTCCTGGCCGAGGTGAAGCAGAGCCCGGAGACGCGCGAGATCCCCGTGCTCGTCGCGTCACCAACAAAGAGCAACGCGCGCGCGCGCTCGGCGCCGACGAGTTCTGGCTCAAGCCCGCCGATCAGGATCACCTGCTCCGCAAGCTGAAGAGCGTGGCGCGGCCCGGCACGCCGACGCGGCTGCTCGTCATCGACGACGACGAGCGGGCGCGGTACCTCATGCGCAAGCTGCTCGAAAAGACGCCCTACGAGCTCATCGACGCGCGCACCGGGCCCGAGGGCGTGGAGCTCGCGCAGAAGCTCCGTCCCGAGGTCATCCTCCTCGACTTCCTGCTCAAGGACGTCACCGCGTTCGACGTCCTCGACGACCTCAAGGCCGATCCGCGCACGCGGGGCATCCCCGTGGTGATCGTCACGTCTCACGTGCTCGAGCCCTCCGAACGCGAGCGGCTCGTGGCCGAGACCGAAGCGATCCTCTCGAAGGACAGCCTCTCGCGCGAGATCGCCATTCACCGCATTCGCGACGCCTTGCGGAAAGCAGGAGTGGGCACCTCATCGAGCACGGAGTGACGGGACGCATGCAACGGAACAACGGCAAGGCGCGGGAGCATGGGGGCAAGGTCCTCAACGTCAACGACAACGACAACGAAGCCGCGCGTTATCTCGGCACGACGATGCTCCGCAGGGCCGGCCTCGACGTCGTCGAAGCGTCGTGCGGCATGGGCGCGCTCGAGATGGTCCACCGCGCTCCGCCCGACGTGGTGGTGCTCGACGTCAAGCTGCCCGACATCGACGGCTTCGAAGTCTGCCGGCGCATCAAGGCAAACCCACACACGGCGGGCGTCAAGGTCCTGCACACGTCGGCGACGTTCGTCTCGCTCGACAAGAAGGTGCAGGGGCTCGACATCGGAGCCGACGGATATTTGACGCAGCCCTTCGAAGCCACCGAGCTCGTGGCCACCGTGCGCTCGCTCCTGCGGCTCGCGCAGGCCGAGCGTGAGCTCCGCGCGCGCGCCGATCATCTGGCCGAGGCGGACCGACGCAAGGACGAGTTCCTCGCCATGCTGGCGCACGAGCTCCGCAACCCGCTCGCGGCCATCACCGCGTCGCTGCCGCTGCTCGAACAACGCGACGCCATGAACAAGGGCGAGCGTCGCGCCCGTGAGGTGCTGCGCCGCCAGACCGTGCACCTCGCGCGGCTCGTCGACGATCTGCTCGACGTCTCGCGCGTCACGCAAGGCAAGATCGAGCTGCGGCTGGAGCTGGTGGATCTGAAGAGCTTGCTCGCGCGCGTGGTGCTCACGACGCGCGAGCGCGGCACGAACGCGCGTGGCCAGACGGTCACGCTCGCGCTGCCGGACGTGCCCGTGCAGATCCGCGGCGACATCACGCGCCTCGAACAGATCTTCACGAACCTGCTCGACAACGCGAGCAAGTACACCGACGCCGGCGGTCACATCCGCGTGAGCCTCGATCCGATCACGTCCGGCGGCGCCACGTTCGCACGCATCACGGTGCGCGACGACGGCGTCGGCATCGCGGCCGACGCGCTCCCCATGATCTTCGGCCTCTTCGCGCAGGCCAGCGTGACGCTCGCGCGCTCGCGCGGCGGCCTCGGGATCGGCCTCACGCTCGTGCGCACGCTCGTCGAGCTGCACAGCGGCGAGGTGGAGGCGCGCAGCGAGGGCATCGGGCATGGCGCCGAGTTCGAGGTGCGCTTGCCGTTGCTCGGGCTCGCCGAGGCGGGCGAGCGCGCGTCGCAACGAGGGACCACCGAGCTCCGCCGGCGGCGCGTCTGCATCGTGGAGGACAACGTCGACGCGCAGCAGGCGATCGGCGACCTCTGCGAGATGTGGGGCCACGAGGTCCACGCCGCATCGGATGGGATCGTGGGCGTCGGGAAAGTGCTCGACCTCCTGCCGGACGTGACGCTCATCGACATTGGCCTGCCGGGCATCGACGGGTTCGAGGTCGCGCGGCGGCTGCGCGCCGATCCGCGCGGAAAAGGCCTCTGGCTCGTGGCGCTGACGGGGTATGGCTCGCCCGAGCAACGCACCTCTGCGCTGGCGGCCGGGTTCGACGTGCACCTCGTCAAACCGGTCGAGGTGCACAAGCTGCAAGAGCTGCTCGACGCGGGGCCGCCGGCCCTGCGTGCCTCGCGGATCTGATTCGGCTGAAGGGCGGGCGTCGCTTTTGTGAGCCGTTCTGGTTTTCCGGGAGCCCGCCCTTTAAGCTTGCCGGTATGCTCTCGAAATTCTCCATTACGGGGCTCACCCTGCGAGGCCATCTCGACGCGTTCAAAGCGGTCGACGCTCCGCGCACCATCTATACGAGGTACGGACTCGGCCGCGTGGGACCGAACGGAGAGTTCGAGTTCCACGAGACGTGCCCTATCGACAAGCTCGTCCGGGCGGAGAACGAGCTGTGTGCGCTCATCGGTCCGCAGAAGGCCTTCGAGATGGGCGTCGCGGGCATGAAATACGCCGAGAGCCCGCCCGGCGTGACCGACATCGTCACGGCGATGCAGATGTTCGACGCCGCATACCATATCAATCACCTGGAGAACGGCGTCCCCATGTTCGATCCGGAGACAGGTACGATGCGCGAAGGCATCGGTCATTACCGGTGCCTCTCCATCTCGCGGCACCGCGCCGTCATGGAAGTGGACGTGCCTTACCCCTGCGATTTCGATCGCGGACTCATGCAATCCTGGGCGCGGCGGTTCGAGCGCACCGCGCTCGTCACGCACCTCGAGCCCTCGGTCTGCCGAAAAAACGGCGCCCCGCGATGTCGTTACGAGGTGAGCTGGAAATAAAGCCGGGTGGCCGGTTTTGTGTGGCGCAGCCGAGGAGCAAGAAAACAGCCGCGACCATGGGGCCCCGAGGGATGGTGCGCATGCGGCGCGGGCGCTACCCTGCGGCGCGACAAGTAAGGAGTCCTCATGCACACGCGTAAGCTCGGTCCTCTCACGGTCTCTGCCCTCGGCCTCGGCTGCATGGGCATGAGCGATTTTTACGGCCCGCGCGACGAAGCCGAGTCGATTGCCACGATCCACCGCGCGCTCGATCTCGGCGTCAACCTGCTCGACACCGCGGACATGTATGGGCCGTTCACGAATGAAGAGCTCGTCGGCCGCGCCATCGCGGGCCGGAGGGGCGAGGTCATCCTCGCGACGAAGTGCGGGATCGTGCGGGATCCGAACGATCCGCGCGTGCGCGGCGTCAATGGCACGCCCACGTACATCCGAAATTCATGCGACGCGAGCCTCCGCCGCCTCGGCGTCGACGTGATCGATCTGTATCAGCTCCACCGCGTGGATCCGAAGACGCCCATCGAGGAGAGCGTGGGCGCGATGGCGGACCTCGTGAAGGCGGGCAAGGTGCGGGCGATCGGCCTCTCGGAGGCGAGCGCGGCGACGCTTCGGCGCGGGCACGCGGTGTATCCGCTTGCCTCGGTGCAGACGGAATACTCGCTCTGGACGCGGGATCCGGAGGACGACATCCTTTCCGTCTGTCGCGAGCTCGGCATTGGCTTCCTCGCCTACAGCCCCCTCGGCCGCGGCTTCCTCACGGGGCAAATCAAGCGCTTCGAGGACCTCGCGCCCGACGATTTCCGCCGCAGCTCGCCGCGCTTCCAGGGGGAGAACTTCCAAAAGAACCTCGACCTCGTGGCCAAGGTGGAGGCGATCGCCGCCGAGAAAAGCGTGAAAGCGTCGCAGCTCGCGCTCGCGTGGGTGCTCGCGCAGGGCGATTTCATCGTGCCCATTCCGGGCACGAAGCGCCGAAGCTACCTCGAAGAGAACATCGCGGCCGAGGCCATCGCGCTCTCGGCGGACGATCTCGCGCGCCTCGACGCGGTCATGCCCCGCGGCGCTGCAGCCGGGGCGCGTTATGCGGAGGTGAGCATGCGTCTCTTGAATGCATGATCGACGCGGGTAGGCGCTCTCGCCCCGTGGCGGGAGCCTGCCCACCTCCGCGCCCCCCTGGTGTTCCGTTGCCTGTCCGCTATCCTGCGGGATGCTCTCGGAATTCGCGGCCACCGCCCCCATCATCGAAAGTTACTTCGGCGCATTCAAAGCAGTGCCTGACGCCCCGCGCGCCGTCTTCGCGAAATACGGGCTCGTCCGGGTGGGGCCGAGCGGCGAGATCGAGATCCTGCCGGCGAGCCCGCTCGACAAGCTCATTGCCGCACTGAACGAGCTGCTCACGCTCGTCGGCCCACAGAAAGCCTTCGAAATGGGCAGCCAAGTCGTCAACCACGCCTCCATTCCGCCCGGAGCGACCGACATCGCCACGGCGATGCAGATCTTCGACGCTGGATACCACCTCAATCACCTCGAAAACGGCGTGCCCATGTTCGACCCACAGACGGGCACGATGCGGGAGGGCATCGGCCATTACAAATGCGCATCCGTCTCCCGGCACCGCGCCGTCATGGAGGTGGATTCCCCCTACAACTGCGATCTCGATCGCGGAATCATGCAGGCTTGGGCGCGACGATTCGAACGCTCTGCGCTCGTCACGCACCTCGAGCCCTCGGTTTGTCGAAAGCTTCGCGGGTCGCGTTGCCGTTACGAGGTGAGCTGGAAGTAGAGAGCGGCACGGAGTCCCGGAAACCAGAAAGGAGCTTGCCCTTGTTTCGTTCTATCTTCACCACCATTCTTTTCCTCCTCGGCGCGGCAGCGTTCGGCGCTTGTGCCTCGAGCGGTGATCCCGACGCGAACAGCACCTCGTCGAGCAGCAGCACCTCCTCGGGCACGGGCGGCGCGGGCGGCACAAGCGGGTCAGGCGGCACGGGCGGCACGGGCGGCGCCGGTGGGTCTGGCGGCGCGGGCGCGCTTTTCAAGGCGCCAGCCTCGTACGTCGTCGGCGCGGACCTCTCTCCGCCCCTTTGGCTCGCCGGCGGTGACCTCGACGGAGACGGCGCGACGGACATCGTCACGGCCAACTCCCAGCAAGACAATACGTACACGATCCTCCGTGGCAAAGGCGACGGCACCTTTGGCCCGCCGGAGACGTTCCCCGTGGCCATGAACATGAACACGATTTTGCTCTTCTCCGTTGCCATCGGCGATCTCTCGGGGGACGGCAAAGCGGACATCGCGCTTTCGCACCTCGGTACGGTCTCCGTCCTCGTGAACCAGGGCGACGGCACGTTCCCGCCGCAGTCCATGAGCGCGAGTTACGAGGCCCTCGGCCAGGGAATGCACCTCGTCGTGCGGGACGTGAATGCGGACGGCCTCGAAGATTTGATCGTCCCCGGCCAGTCGGGCATCGGCGTGCACGTGCTCCTCGGCAAACCCGACGGGACGCTCGCGACTGCCATCACCTCCCCCGCCGGCACGGCGCCCATCAGCATCGCGACCGCCGATTTCGACGGCAATGGATCGCTCGACCTCGCCGTTGCCGCATATGACGACGTGAGAATCCTCCTCGGTCAGGGCGACGGCATGTTCGCCGCAGCGATCGGCTATCCCGCGGGGAAGCTCGCGCGCGCCGTGGCGACGGGCGACTTCAATGGCGACGGGCACATCGATCTCGTTGCGGCGAACGCGGAGAGCAACGACATGTCCGTGCTGCTCGGCAAAGGCGACGGCACCTTCCAGGCGGCCGTGCACCACCCCTCCGGCGGCGCGCCGATGGCCATCGGCGTCGCAGACTTCGACGGCGACGGGCACGCCGACGTGGCGGTCGAGAATTTCACGACCTCCGACCTGTCCCTTTTCCTCGGCAACGGCGACGGCACCTTCCAGCCCCTTCAAAAGCTCGCGCTCGGCCTATCCCCGAACGGCTTGATCATCGACGATTTCGACAAAAATGGCCGTCCCGACATCGCCGTCGCCAATCATCAGGATCGCGACGTGCTCGTGCTCCTCAACGCCGGCCCCTGATCGCCCGCGCAATCCCGCTCTGGAGCGTGCCCGCGGCCTGCGCTGCATGAACGAGCGCCTGTGCGATGTGCGTGTCGACGATACGGATGCCCGTGACATCCAGGATCGCGACCATGGCGTATTCCTCTTTCATGACATCTCCCCCGAGTCTTCGCCCCTCCTCGCTCTCATTGGGAGCGTAAAGGGCAACGCACGTTCAGGACGCGCACAGGCGACGCCTTCAATCCGTGAGACAACCAACCGATGAGCCGTCGGGACGGGGTGCGGATACTGTGGTGTCATCAGCGTGGGTACGTCGCACCTTTCCACGAGAACGAGCGAGCCTCCTGCGGCCGGCAGCGGCGGCGGCGTGGTCGTCCGGGCCCTCCCATTCGTGGGGGACGACGCCGTCCTGGTGACCGCCGTTCGTGCGGGCAACCGCGCGGCGATCGCGGCGCTTTACGATAGGTACGAGGCGCACGTCATGCGGACGCTCGTCCGCGTGCTCGGCGCCGATCGCGAGCTCGCCGATATCCATCACGACGTGTTCGTCCGCGCGCTCGGCTCGATCGACGAGCTGCGCGACCCGGGCGCCTTGCGCGCTTGGCTCACCTCGATCGCCATTTTCACCGCCCGAACCTGCATCTTGCGCCGCTCGCGCCGATTCTGGCTCCGGCTCTTGCCGTGGTACGAAGTCCCCGAGGTGGAGGCGCCTCTGCCGAACAGCGAGGTCACCGAAGCTCTTCGCGCCACGTACACGATCCTCGATGGTTTGCCCGTCGACGAGCGGATCGCCTTTGCGCTGCGATTCGTCGGGGGGATGGAGCTCACGGAGGTCGCAGAGGCGTGTGGCGTCTCGCTCGCGACCATCAAACGGCGGCTCTCGCGCGCCGAGGCCCATTTCACCGAGCAGGCGCGGGAGCACCCGGCCCTCTCGGACTGGCTCGAAGGGAGTGCACGATGGGGAGCTCCGAAGAAGCGCTGATCCGGCTCGGCCGCAGGATCGGCGCGGAGCAGGACGAGATCCTCCGCCGACGGGCGCCCGATCCCGAGGCGCGCGCGCGCCTCTTCACGGCCGACGCCGCGCGGCGGGCCCATCCTTCCCGGCAAACCCGGAAACGGTTTGTCGGGGCAGCGCTCGGTGTGGCAGCCGCGGCGTGCCTGCTCCTTTGTTTCGTCGTCGCGCAACGCCCGCTCACGTTTCACGTCGGCGCGGGCGAAGGGGCCTACGCGGGCAGGGCCGGGGCCTTCATCGCGACGCCGACGGGGCGCATGGTCCCGGTGGTCTTCTCGGACGGAACACGCCTCCGCATCCAGCCGGATTCGAGCGTCCGGATTGCGTCCGTGGATCGGGCGGGCGGGCGTGTCGTGCTCGAGAATGGCGCGCTCGAAGCCACCGTCGTGCACCACGAGGGCACCCGCTGGCTCGTCGACAGCGGCCCCTTCGAGATCCTGGTCACAGGCACGCGTTTTCATGTCGCCTGGGATCTCGCAGCCGAGCGGCTCACGCTGCACCTCGTCGAGGGCTCGGTCGTGGTCGCGGGTCCCATCCTCGGCGAAGGAATCGCCCTGCGCAGCGGCGATACGCTGGAGGTGAACCGCAAGGAGGGGCGGTTCGTGATTCACCGGGACAACCCGGAGACACGCGAGGCGCCGGACGTCCCCCAGAATGCAGCAGAGCCGCCGTCCCTGCCCGAGGACCCGCCCGAAAAAACCACCGATGCGCCGCCGCCGCCTGCGCCCCACGTCCCGCGCGCCGCGCCGCCGCGCAAGACAACCCTCCCACCCGCACCGCCGGGCCCCTCGTGGCGTGATCTCGCGGCCTCGGGCAAATACAAAGACGCCCTCGAAGCGGCGGACCGCGAGGGGCTCGGCGCCATTTACGAGGCAGGGAGCGCGGCCGATCTCCGCGACCTCGGCGACGCCGCGCGCCTGACCGGTGATACGGCGCGCGCCGTGGAAGCGTTCTCGGCGCTGCGACGGCGCTTCCCCGCCGACGAGCAAGCCGCCGAGGCAGCCTTCCTCCTGGGAATCATCGCCTTCGACAAACAGGGCGCGCACGCAGAGGCCGCGCGCTGGTTCGCGACCTACCTGCGCGAGCGCCCGCGCGGCAGGCTCGCCCGGGAGGCTGCGGGGCGGCTCCTCGAAGCGCGCCTGCGCTCTGGAGACAAACCCCTTGCCCGCGAGGCGGCGCGCGCGTATCTGCGCGATTTCCCGGGCGGCCCTCACACCGAGGTGGCTCGGGCGGCGGCGGAGGACGAATGAGGGCGGCATCGCTCTGCGCGTTCCTCGCCATGATCTCCTTCCCGCTCGCCGAGGCACGCGCGAGCGGCGAGCCACGGATCGTCCTCGTCGCACCCGCGAAGGACGAGGGGATCGCTGTGCGCATCCGGGCCGAGCTCGAGGCGCTCCATTTCGAGGTCCTCGACGCGGAGATGGAGGCGGGGCCGCCGGCGCGCGAGCCGCTGGAGGAAGCCGCGCGCAAAAACGACGCGGTCGCGGCCGTGCGGATTGTCCCGTCGAGCGCCGGCGTCGAGGTGTGGATCGTCGATCGAATGACCGGAAAGACCGTGCTCCGTGAGCTCGTCGCGGAGCACGAGCCTCCCCACGGCGGCAGCGCCACGATTGCGCTCCGGGTGATGGAGCTGCTCCGCGCGAGCCTCATGGAGCTCGACGCGCCGCGGCCGCCGCCCGGCGAGGTGGCCCCACCGCCGGTCATTCGGGAGCTCCTCGCCCCTCGCCCCGCCGAGGCGCCGCCCGCCGCCGCGCGCCCCGACAAACCGCCTCTCCTCACACTCGAGCTCGGACCTTCCATGCTGATGAGCCCAGGCGGCATCGGCCCCTCGGGGCTCCTACATACGTCCCTGCACATCTTGCGGGCGAGCGAGCGGATCGGGATGAGCGCCTTCGTGTCGATCCCGGTTGTCCCGGCGAACCTCCTCGGCCCCGAGGGCGTGGCGACCTCGCGGATCGGCCTGCTCGGCGTGGGGTTTCGGGGGGCCTTCGCGCCTCACGGCGCTGCGTGGAACGTGAACGTGGGCGCCGGGCTCTCGGCGGTCCTTCTCCATTTCGAAGGCCGCCCCGCGCGCTCGTATGCGGGGACGAGCGAGACGCTCTTCACCTTCGCGCCGTACCTTCGCGCAGGGCTCGGCTACGCGGTGACGCCGCACCTTCGAATCCGGGCGGACGTGCTCACCGGCGTGACGGTCCAGCGTCCGGTCGTCCAATTCGTCGGTCGCGTGGCTGCGACCTGGGGTTTGCCCTTTTTCTCCCCCTCCCTCGGCGCCGATCTCTCCTGGAATTGAAAGAAAATATTTGCGACGTGAGCCGTGTCGACGGGCTCTGGAGACTGTTCGGGGGAGAGGTGCTCATGTCGCTACGAAATGGTGTGCGAAGTGGTGCTTTCGTCGTTTCGATGGTCCTCGCGGGTCTGTTCTCCGCTGCGTCCGGGCTCCTGCCCGGCTGCAATGTGATCGTCGCGGAGCCCATCCAGACGTCGAGCGACGTGGGGAATCCATGTGTCCCCTTCGTCGAACTCGACGCGCGATTCGCCGGCTCGAAGGTCACGGAGCGCAGCATCGTGACGAATGATTTCCAGCAATGCGAGACGGGGATCTGCCTGATCAACAATTTCCAGGGCCGCACGAGCTGCCCGCTCGGGCAACCCGAGCCGACCCCGTGCACGGGCCCCCTGGACGCGAGCTGCGGCCCGGACCAATCGTGCGTCGAATCGGGCGTCGTCCCGATCCCTTGTGATCCCCAGGCGGCGGACGGGGGCGCCTCGCAATGCGCGAACTACGGCGGCGCATGCAACGCGGAGCGCAGGTCCTGCGCGTGCGCCGCGGACGACCATTGCCCCCAGGGCACGACGTGCGACGTAGGAACGAAGGAATGCAAGAAGTACGTCTGCCACGTGCCCGGGAGCTGCCAGAGCGAAGACGCGAGCGTGGCCGAAAATGAGGGCAAGAGCTGCTGCGTCCCCGGATCGGACGCGCCGGTCTCGAGAGCCGTCTGTGGCCAGTGCAGGCCACGCCCTCCGGAGAAAGCAGTGTATTGTTCCTGCCGCTGCGGACCCGCGGATGGCGCCCCCGACGAAGGGAACTATTGCAACTGCCCGGACGACTTCGAATGCAAGGAACTCGTCCCCTACGTCGGGCTCGGCGATACGGCGGGGAAGTATTGCATCAAAAAGGGGACGGCGTCGGACGGCACGTGCGGCGTCGTGGACGGGTATTTCGACCCCGCCGCGTGCAAGGGCGTCGGTTTTCCCTGAGCCTCGCGTCCCTTCATCCCCGCCCGCCGCGGCCGCGCGGATGCGCGCGATCGAACGGCACGCCGTGACGCCACGCCTCGCCCGGGGTATCCCCGCGGTCGCTGACCACGCCCGTCGCCGGCCTCTCGCCCTCGCGCCCGGTCTCTTGCACGTGTTCCTGCGCGAGGCGCTCGCTCTCGATGGTCTCGATGTCCTGCCGGACGCCCTGTTCCGCGGGCTCCTCGCCCTTCGGCTTGCTCGGTCCCTGATTCTGGTTTGCCATCGCGTTCACCCTCCCGGCGCGGATCTCGGGCCGCCCTGCGCCCGCGGCAAGTGAGAAGCCGCGGATCGTCACCCGCAGCCCGCGCGGCGCTTCCGCCTCAAAACGAAGCTCGAAGCCCGCGCGCCGACAAACCTCGCTCGTGATCGCGAGCCCGAGGCCTGAGCCACGCGGGTCGCGACGGCGCGCTTCGTCCGATCGAAACGTCCGCTCTCCGAGCCGCGGAATCTCCGAAGGCAGGACCCCGGGCCCGTCGTCGACGACCGTGAGGCCAAAGCGCGCGTCTGCCTCGATCCGCAACACGACCGCCACGTGCCCACCGCGCTCGCCATACGAGACCGCATTCTCCACCACATTGCCGAGGGCCTGCTCGCACGCCACGGGGTGACATCGGACGGGCACGGCCTCGTCCGGGACCGCATGCCCGAGGGCAATGCCGCGCCGGCGCGCGAGCGCCGAGAGACGGGCGACCACGCGCTCCACGGCGTCCACGAGATCCACCCCTTCCTCGCTCGCCACGGGATCGAATCCTTGCTCGAGCTCGGCCGCGAGCCGCAGATTGCTGACGAGCCCCGCGAGGTACACGCAATCGCGCAGCGCCCCCGCGAACACCTCGCCCTGCGCGCTCTCCGTCGCTTCATCGGCCGCTCGCTCGACGGCGAGCTGGAGCGAAGCGAGCGGCGTCCGCAGATCGTGCGCGACGTCCGACAGGTGCCGCTCGAGGTCCTGCCGTCGCTGCAAGAGCCTCGCGGCGTCGTCACGAATGCGCGCATGGGCTCGATCGAGCGCGGCGGCCACGCGATCGAGCTCGTCGTCCCCTGCGCGCCGCGCCGGCTCGTATCCGCACGGATCCCCGACACGCGTGGCCGCGCCATACAGGCGACGCACCCGCGACGACAGGGGCCGTACGACCAGGAAAAACCCGAGCGCCGCCGCGGCCGCGGTGGCGCCGAGCACCCCGACGATGCCGGCGAGGAGCACGCGCGGCTCGGGTGGACGCGCGGGCCATACGGCTTGCAGCACCGCGCACGGGCCCTCGTTTGCCGCGCGAAACTGCGCGAGCCCGCCGCCTCCGGTCCACGGGGCCACGAGCTCCCCTTCGACGGTCCCGGGAACCGGGCCGAGGCGCGCATGGAGCGCTCGATCCAGCGGCGGAGCGTCGGGATTCTCCGAGGTGAGCGTCCGGGCATCATAGGCGTAAATCCGCGGTCCGTCCGGCAGCCCCGCCGACCATTCTTCCGGCCGCTCCTCGCAGCGCACCTTGCGCCGAGCCGAGGAGCGTTCGAGCCATTGGCGCATCACGTCGGCCGCCATGCGCTGCGTCGCATACCGTGCCGCCAAGGCCGCGCTGATCAGGCCCACGCCGCCGCTCAGGATCGACACGATCAGGATCCGCATCGAGAGATTGCGCAGAAGCTTCATCCCTCACCCTCCGGCGGCTCGAATCGATACCCGATCCCCCACACGGTCACGATCGCCGCGGCCGCGCCCTCGCCGAGCTTCTTGCGGATCCGCGCGACGTGCGAGTCGATCGTGCGCGCGTCGCAAGGTTCGAGCGAGGACGACGCCCCCTCGGCGAGCTGCTCGCGCGGAATGGCCCGGCCCGGACGCTCGACCAGGTACGCGAGCACGTCGAGCTCGGCGCGCGTGAGCGGCAGCGCCGCCTCGCCTTGCCGCGCCACACGGGCGTCGAGGTCCACCGTCACGCCGGAAAACCGTACACGCCGTCGCGGCGCCGCCGCGCGCAAGCCGAGGTGCAGGCGGATCCGCGCCACGAGCTCCTCCAGGAAAAACGGCTTCGGCACGTAATCGATCGCCCCGAGGTCGAACGATCGCAGCCGATCGGGCAGATCCGTGCGCGCCGTCAAAACGATCACGGGGATTCGCCGCCTTCGATCGAGATCCGCCAGGATTTCGAGGCCGGATCGTTCGGGCAACATGAGGTCGAGCACCACGAGATCAAAAGCGCCTCGGAGCGCCGATTCGAGCCCGGCGCGACCGTTCGTCGCGAGCTCCACCCAAAACCCCGCGGCCACGAGCCCGCGCACGAGCCCGGCGGCGACGCCGGGGTCATCCTCGACCACGAGCACGCGCGTCGTCATGCCCGAGGGGTATCACCCGCCGCGCGCGCCTGGGAGACAATCTCGCTCGCCTCCACGACCCGTCAACATCTCGCAGGCACGATGGCCGGCATGGATCGATATCACGGCACACGCGCGGCGCTGCTCGCCCTGATGAGCGCGGGGGCGGTCGGCTGCTCGAACGCGGATGGTCAAAGCTCCTCCTCATCGCCCGGCGCTCCTCCGACCTATTACCGAGACGTCAAACCCGTCCTCGACGCGAAATGCGCGGGGTGTCACACCGCAGGCGGGATCGGGCCCTTCGCCCTCACGACGGTGGAGGACGTGGTCTTGCGCAAGGACGCGATCGTGGCTGCGGTGCAAAGCCGGCGCATGCCTCCCTGGCCCCCCTCGCCGGAGTGCGCCGAGATTGCGCACGACCCCTCGCTCACCGAGCCGCAAATCGACACCCTCGCGCGCTGGGCGAACGCGGGTGCGCCGCTCGGGGATCCGGCGGATTTCGTCGCGCTCCCGGGGGATCCGGGCACGCTCTCCCGCACGGACCTCGACCTCCCGATGCCCGAGCCCTACACGCCCACGAAGGGGCCCGACGATTATCGTTGCTTCTTGATCGACTGGCCGTACGACACGACGAAGTTCGTCACGGGCCTCGGGATCACGCCGGGCAACGATTCCATCGTCCACCACGTGGTCGTGTTTTACGCGAAGCCGAACGCGGTCTCCACGTACGAGGCCTACGACGCGGCGGAGCCGGGCCCCGGGTATACCTGCTTCGGCGGGCCGAAAGGGGACGACAAGGCCATCGAGGGGCCCTCGGGATACGGGATCCTCGGCGGTTGGGCGCCGGGCTCCTTCGGGCGGGACGCCCCCGCGGGGACGGGCATCGAGGTCCCGCCCGGGACCAAGATCATCCTCCAGCTCCATTACAACACCGCCCACGGCACGCCGGAGCCGGATCGAACCACGGTCGCCGTACGGATCGACGATACCGTGGAAAAACCCGCCTTCTCGATGCCCTGGCTCAACCCCGCGTGGCGCAATCCGGGCGGGATGGTGATTCCAGCCGGCGATTCCGACGTCGTGCACACGTTCGAGCAGGACGCGGCCACGGCCGTCTCGATCTTCACGAAGGGCGCGCTGCCCGCGGACCAGCCTTTTACGTTGCACACCGTCGGTCTGCACCAGCACCTGCGCGGAAAGAGCATCTCGACGTCCCACACTCCATCCGGGGGCACGGAAGCTTGCCTCGTCGACATCCCGAAATGGGATTTTCACTGGCAATCGCCGTACACCTTGCTCGAACCGCGCCGGATCATGCCCGGCGACAAGCTCAGGATCGAGTGCCACTGGGACAACTCGGCGGCGAACCAGCCGCTCGTGAACGGCGTCAAGATGCCCCCCGAGGACCTTCAATGGGGCGAGGGGACAAACGACGAGATGTGCCTCGGCTGGTTCTACGTGACGCCGTGATCAGCGCGGCGCCCGGCGCGCTCCTCGGAGCCGCGGCACGATGTCCGCGAGCCGATGCCCGAGCGCCACCGCCGCCGGATCCCGGAACCGGACGTGAAAATGCGTCGCGTGCCCCCAGGCGTGGCGAATCAGCGTGTCCCTCTTCGTGGGGCTCGGAAAAACGTCCTCGGCCGGGCGCTCGCCCTCAGGCAGGGACGCAACGTGCGCTTGCAAGAGCCGCTGCACCGAGACGTCGATGAAGATCATCTCGACGTTGCCTCCCTCGATCAACGACCGCACGAGCGCCCACGTGCGCGCCGCGTCGAGGTTCTGCGCCGTGGCGCGCTGGTACCAGGTCGCCTGCGTTTTGTAATAATATCCAATATCGGCGTCGAGGCCGGATTGATGGCTCCGGTGGGGCTTCAGCCAGCCGCCGCGCTCGCGGGCGATGTCGCCGACATAAAGCGAGGGTGAGCCCGGAAAACACCGCCGCACCTCCCGCACCGCGCGCTCGATCGAGCGAATGACGAGCTCCGTGCCCCATCCATAACCGCCCGCGCGCAGGATGCCCTCGGAGTCCTTGAGCTCCACGCCGCCGAACAGCGACCCCCGCGTGGGCGAACCCAGCGACGCCGAACCAAGCGCCTCGGGCTTCTCCTTGGCGAGGCGAAACAGCTCCGCTGCGGGCGGCGGCTCGGACACGCGCACCTCGATCGCAGGCTCCGGCGCACAACGCGCGGGCACGTCCGGCGCCTCCGCCGGGGCCACCGCCGCAGGCACGTCGTTCGGCGGTGCAGGCGCGAGCACAGACGCGACCCCCGGCAGCGCTCCCAAGCGAAGCGCGGACGTCACCGGCGCGGCGGGCGCCCCGTCGTTCGCGCGCGAAGGCGCCCCGCGCTGCGCGGCGGCGACCACGATCGACGCCGCAGCGAAGATCACGATCGCGGAGCCCAGGGCGCGCGGAGGCACGGACCTCACCCCTCCATTCTACGCCGAAAACGCCCGCAGGCAGCCCACTTCGTGGCGCGCCGATGTTGTGAGCCCCAACGGATCTTCCCATCGCGTCCGCCAGACCCAGGCGTCGTCGCAGACAAACGCCGCGCTCGCCCCGCCTTCCGCCTTCCCTCCCTCGGCTGAATGGTGTAACCGGCAGTACGTGGATTTGCGTCCGGGTGACCGTGTCGATCGCTACACGCTGATCCGGCCCCTTGGGGAAGGTGGACAGGGGGCGGTGTGGCAGGTGGTCGATCCCCTGGACGAAGGGGCCACGCGAGCCTTGAAGCTCGTTCACCTCTCGGAGGCGGGGCAGGCGGCGTTCGCGCGCGCCCGACGCGAGGCGAAGATCCTCGCGGCGCTCGATCACCCGGGGCTCTGCGCGTGCCACGCGTTGTTCGAGGATCTCGACAAGGGCCTCGTCGGGGTCGTGCTCGACCTCGTTCAGGGCTCGACGCTCGACGCAGCGATGCACGATCGGCGGATGTCCAAAGGGCATCGGTTCGCTGCGCTCGTGCAGGTGGTCGACGTGCTCGCGTACGTGCACGCGGCCGGACTCGCGCACCGCGATCTGAAGCCGGCGAACGTGCTCGTGACGGACGCGTTCTGGGAGACCCCGCACCAGCCCGGAGCGGTGAAGGTCATCGATTTCGGGATCGCCGTTCCGATCGGCAATCCGCAGCGCTTGACGGCGGTCGGCGGCGTGATCGGGACCGTGCGGTATCTCGCGCCCGAGCTGTTCCGCCCGCGCCCGAGCCGACGCGCAGCAGCCGAGGAGAGCTGCGCGCGCGACATGTTCGCGTTCGGCGTCATCGCGTGGGAGCTGCTCTGGGGCACGCACCCCGCAGGCCTCGGCCCTTCGGCCTCGTTCGAGGCCATGGCGCAGAGGTACGCGGACATCGAGGCGGGGCGGAGGCCCTGGCCGAGCCCGAGTTTGTCCGGGCCGTGGGGCACGGCCATCGCGGCGTGCCTCTCGCTCGGGCCGGAGGATCGCCCGGAGCACGGCGCCGCGCTCGCGTCGGTGCTGAAGACGGGCGCGCCTCCGCCGAGCCGGCGCGCGCCGTCCGGCGCCCTTCCCTCACGCACCGAGCCCCACGCGCCGGCCCCGGCACCGTTCGTCCCGCGCACGGAGCCCATGGCCCCGGCCGCGAGGACGGCTCCGATGCCCGCGCCGCGGCATTCGTCGGCCCGCGTGCGTCGGGACGAACCCTCGGGGCGCGGGGCGCGGGGCGCGATGTACGCGCTGGCAGGAGCAATCGCGCTCCTCGCGGGGGCCATTTACCTGAAGCCGCCCGAGAAATTCGCTGCGGACGACGTGCCGCTGCTGTCGCTGCCGACGCCGAACCCCAGCGGGACGGCGCTCGTGCCGTCGTCGTCGCCCCCGAACACCGTCGAGCAAGACCGCGCCGGCGTCTGCTGCGGCGGACTCGCTTGCAACACCACGAAGCAGGACACGCGCGGGACGTGGTGCGAGAAAAAACCCGAGCAATGCGCCAAATGCAGCTCGGGCCGGCCCTATGTCCCCGGACGCTGCGCAGAGATGTTGCCTCTCGATCGGCCGTTCCTGCTGCGGCTTGCCCATCTCAACGGCGGACAGGCGGACCTCTCGGTCTGCTTCCGCCGCGCGGACGATCCCCGAAGCGAAGAGCAATGTATCGCCGCCGCTCAAGGCGCAGACGCTTCGCGAAACGGGACGATCGCACGGGAACGACGTCTCTCCGTGACGGCCGGCCAGCTCTCGCACAAGCCGGGCCTGGAGATCACGATCAAGGATTCGCGCGGCGAGACGGTCGCCCACGGGAACCACATCTTTCACCCGAAAGGACTCCTGACCTCCGCGCTGTGTGTCGGGACGGAGTTCCGGATTGGCGACAGGCAGATCCCCGTCGCGTTTTACCTCGACGATCCATCGCCATGAGCCAGACCACCACGGAAGAGCATCGACCGCCGGCGCGGGACGACGGTCCGAGCGGTGAGCCCATCCTGCTCGCCGCGTTCCCCACGCCCGCCGCCTTTCCGCTGCCGGGCCCGAGTGAACCTTTGGGCCGCGCCTTCCTCGCCGAGCGCGGCGTGATCGACGGGGAGGTCTCGAGCAAGCACCTTCGATTCTCGCGGCCCGGAGGACGCATTCACGTCGAGGACCTCGGCTCCCGCAATGGGACGTTCATCGGCGGCCACGCGCTTCGCCCACGAGAGGCCGTGCCGCTCGAGGACGGCGCCGTCGTGCGGATCGGCCGCACGATCCTCGTCTTCCGGGAACGATTCGAAGGTCCGCTTGCCCCGGAGACGCCGCTCGGGACGCTCGTCGGGCCCTTCGGATTGCAAAACATCCGCAGAGACCTCGCGCGGCTCACCCATCGGCCCGTGCCCAACGTGCTCATCCTGGGCGAGACGGGGACGGGCAAGGAGCTGCTGGCCGAGCAGGTCACGCGCGCGCTCGGCCGCGCGGGCAAACCCTTCGCCGCCGTGAACGTCGCCGCCATGCCGGCCACGGTCTTCGAGGCGCACCTGTTTGGCTGGAAAAAGGGCTCGTTCTCGGGCAGCGCGGACGGCGGCGAGGGCATCCTGCGCGCCCACGCGCGCGGCACGGTGTTTCTGGACGAGCTCGGCGAGCTCGCGCCCGAATTGCAGCCAAAGATGCTTCGCCTCCTGGAGAACCGGGAGGTCTTGCCCGTCGGCGAGAGCAGGCCAGTCAAGGTGGACGTCCACCTCGTCGCCGCGACGAACCGCGACATCGAGGACATGATCGACGCCGGGACCTTCCGGCGGGACCTGTACGCGAGGTTTCTGGCGCGCATCGAAATCCCACCGCTCCGCGAGCGACCTGAAGACCTGTTTGCCATTGTGGAACATCTTTTTCAAAGGCGCGGGGTGACGCTCGACCCGCGACGGGTGGAGGTGGAAGCGCTGGAGCGGTTGATGCTCGCGCCCTTCCGCGCCAATGTGCGCGACCTCGACCTCCTCGTGACCTACATGGAGCCGAGCGGCGGGCTCACCCTGCGCGCCGTCTCCGAATTCCTGGGCGTAGCGGCGGGGGACGTCGGCGCGCGACCGCTCTCACGCGACCTCGTCAATCGTGTGCTCGCCGAGTGCAAAGGAAACAAGTCCGAAGCAGCGCGGAGGCTCGGGGTGGACCGGGCGAGGCTCTTGCGGCTCCTGCGCAAAATCGCCGAAGAGGGATGACGCCTCAAAAGGCATAATCTCCCCCGCGCCCCTGGAACCGGACGAGCGAAAAACGAACGCTGTCCCAGGCCGCGTCCAGGCCGACGTCCAGGATCGGGCGGCCGTAATGGTGCACGCTGTCCATGTCATCGAAGAAACGGCCGGCGGGATCCACCATGGCATAACTGCCGAGGATGTCCTCGTGGTCCTCGGGCACGAGGGCGACGCCGCGCGCCTGCACGCGCTCGTGCCGCGCGACGAACGCACCAAAGGCCTCCGCGGTGCACAGAAGCGGCTCGACGCGCCCAGAGTTCTGGCCGTCGATCGGCAGCACGCGCAAGACCTTCCATCGCTCCGGGCGGAGGGCGAGGATCAAATCGGACATGTCCTCGTCGGCCTGAAGCGCCGTGACCACGGTGTTCACCTTGATACGCATGCCCAGCGCGCGGGCCTGCTCGGTCATCTCGATGTACCTCGTGGTGGGAATGGCGCTGCCCCGCACGGCGCGCCCGAGGGCCACGTGTGTCTCCTCGGACACGCTGTCGATGCTCAACGTGAGCCAATCGAGCCGCCCCTGGAGCGACGCGAGGACCTCGTTCTTCAGGCGGGTGCCGTTCGTGACGAGCATGGTCACGGCCCCGCGCTCCTTCGCGACCTCGATGAGCTCCGGGAGCCAAGGGCAAAGCGTTGGCTCGCCCCCGGCAAACGTGATCTTGCGGAATCGTTCTGCGAGGAGCTCCACGACGCGGATGGACGCGGCGCGAGGCAAATGGCCGCGGGGCAGATCCGTCGCTGCGATGTCGTCGAAGGTCGCAAAACAATGACGGCACCGCATGTTGCACGGCTTCCACAGGTGGTAGTTGACGGACGGGGGCATGGGTCGAGGCATGGCACCGGGTGTGCGGGGGCAAGGACGCACGCAGGCCCGGAGGAGCGAAGGTCATGCCATCCCCAAAACGCTTGTTTTTCCGAGCGTTCTCGCTTGGGCCGGGTGGTCGCGATCAGGAGGGCAGGCGCGCCTGACCGATCGCGATCACCACGCGCCTCGACCGCGCCGCCCGCGCCCCGTCAAGCGGCGGCGTGCGCCTCGCGCTCGAGCCCCTCGACGAGTTTGTCGAGGACGACCTTCGTCCCGTGCTCGCGCCCCTCCGGCGCGTCGTGTCCGTCGAGGAACGCGCCCTGCTCGGTGAAAACCAGCCGCGTCCCTTTGCCCTCGGCCTTGAGCTCGATCGTCACGAGCGACACCGAGATCCGCGTCTCGTCGCGGTGCATGTCGTACGTGTAGACGATTCGCTGGTTCGGAACGATGTCCTGAAAACGCGTCTCATTCATGTAGATCGGGCCGCCTTTCGGGCCGCCTCGATACATCTCGTGGCCTCCGACGCGGAAATCCAGCTCGTGGGTTGCGCCCTCGTGGCAGCCGAACCACTTGCGCTTCTGTTCCGCCGTCGACCAGGCGGCGAACACCCGCGCCGGCGAGACCTGGAAAAACCGCTCGATAACAAACGTCGTATGCGTGACAGATCGTTCGGTCATGATTCATTCCTTCGATTCGGGTTCGTCAGGATGCTCGGCGAGGTAATCGCCGAGGCGGTCGAAGCATCGCTCCCAGCTCGCGCGTCGCTCGGCGATCCATTGCTCGGCCGCCCGCAGCGCCGCGGGTTCGAGCCGACACGTGCGAACCCGCCCGGCCTTCTCCGAGCGCACGAGGCCGCTCGTCTCCAGCACTTGCAGGTGCTGCATCACGGCCGGAAGCGACATGGACAGCGGACCGGCGAGCTCACTCACCGAGGCCGGTCCGCGGCTCAAGCGCTCGATCATGACCCGACGGGTCGGGTCCGCGAGCGCCTGAAACATACGATCGAGGGACGCGCTTTGGTTAAGCACGTGCCTAAGTATCGACTTCGGACCGGGGTTGTCAAGAAATAGTTTGGCAAACGTTGAAGTGTTGTACCCGACGAAAGAAAATGTTGGAGGTGTGTCGATCTGGCCTGCCCTGGTTCGTCGTGACCATGAAGCCCGGTCGGGGAGCCCCGTCCGACCCAGCCACGAAACAAGGAGACAAACCATGCGATTCATGATCTGCGCCGCCCCCGACCCGAACGCCCCGAAGACCGAGGGAGCCCCGCCGAGCGACGAGCTCATCGCCGCCTACATGAAGTTCAACGAAGACATGACGAAGGCCGGCGTGCTCGTCGCGTCCGAGGGCTTGAACCCGGCCCAGGAAGGCGCGCGCGTGGCGAACAAGGGCGGCAAACGCGTCGTGCTCGACGGTCCGTTCGTGGAGTCGAAGGAGCTCGTCGGCGGGTTTTACCTGATCGACGTGAACAGCCGCGAGGAGGCGATCGAATGGGCCCTGCGCTGCCCCACGGGGATCGGCCACGACGACATCCTCACCATTTTGCCCATGACGGGCGCGGAGGACATTCCGCCGGAGATGATGGCCATCGTCGAGAAGGCCGCCCCGACGTGGCTGCGGACGTTCTGGAAAAAAAAGTAGAGGGGCTTGTCGATCCGAACGACGCTCGTTCGACGTATCGCTGAAGGCAAGAAGGAGAAACGACGATGAAGTTCATGATTCTGGTCAAGGCCACCAAGGACAGCGAGACCGGCGTTCTTCCCAGCGAGGAGATGCTCGCCGCGATGGGGAAGTACAACGAGGAGCTCGTGAAGGCCGGCGTGATGCTCGCGGGCGAGGGGCTGCACCCGAGCTCGAAGGGCGCGCGCGTCCGGTTCTCGGGGAACAACAGGACCGTGATCGACGGGCCCTTCGCCGAGACCAAGGAGCTGCTCGCGGGCTTCTGGCTTTGGCAGGTGCGATCGAAGGAAGAGGCCATCGAGTGGGTCAAGCGCATGCCGAACCCCATGCTCGAGGAGAGCGAGGTCGAGATCCGGCAGGTGTTCGCCACGGAGGACTTCGCGCCGAGTGATCCCACGGGCGAGCTCCGAGCGGCGGAGGAGCGCCTGCGCGCCCAGGTCGAAGGGAAGAAGTAACGGGACAAACCCTTGCGCGGGCGGAAGAAGATGCTCTGATCGGGGGCCGTGACGGCCTCCGCTACGCACCGAGCGATCGACGCAGTCTTCCGGATCGACTCGGCCAAGCTCATCGCAGGGCTCGCGCGCATCGTGCGCGACGTCGGCCTCGCCGAGGAGCTCGCACAAGACGCGCTCGTCGCCGCGCTGGAGCGGTGGCCAGAAGCGGGCATCCCGGAGAACCCGGGCGCCTGGCTCATGGCCACCGCGAAGCACCGCGCGATCGATCTCGTGCGGCGGAGCAAGAGGATCGAGCGCAAGCACGAGGAGATCGGCCACGCGATCGAGGCCGATCGACACGCGGCCGTGCCCGACCTCGAAGCCGCGATCGACGAGGACGTGGGCGACGATCTCTTGCGCCTCGTGTTCACGGCCTGTCACCCGGTGCTGTCGACCGAGGCGCGTGTCGCGCTCACGCTCCGCTTGCTCGGCGGATTGACGACCGAGGAGATCGCGCGCGCGTTCCTGGTGCCGGAGCCGACCGTGGCGCAGCGGATCGTGCGCGCCAAACGCACCCTCGCCGAAGCGAAGGTGCCGTTCGAAGTCCCGCGCGGCGAGGCGCTCGGCGCCCGTTTGTCGTCGGTGCTCCAGGTGATTTACCTGGTCTTCAACGAGGGGTATTCGGCGACGGCCGGGGACGACTGGATGCGGCCGGCGCTCTGCGAGGACGCGCTGCGCCTCGGCCGCATCCTGGCCGAGCTGCTGCCGAAGGAGCCGGAGGTCCACGGGCTCGTCGCGCTCATGGAGATCCAGGCCTCGCGCGCGCGGGCGAGGGTCGGTCCGAAGGGCGAGCCGATCCTGCTGCTCGATCAGAACCGCGCGCGCTGGGACCACCTCTTGATCCGTCGGGGTCTCACGGCCCTCGCGCGCGCCGAGGCGCTCGGAGGCGCGCTGGGGCCGTACACGCTGCAAGCCGCGATCGCTGCCTGCCATGCGCGCGCGCGGACGGCGGAGGAGACGGACTGGAAGCGCATCGCGGCGCTGTACACGGCGCTCGCCGATCTCACGAACTCGCCCGTGGTCGACCTGAACCGCGCCGTCGCGTTCTCCATGGCGTTCGGCCCGGCCGCGGGGCTCGTGCTCGTGGACGCGCTGGTCTCGGAGCCCTCGCTCGCGAGCTACCACCTCTTGCCGAGCGTCCGCGGCGACCTGCTCGCCAAGCTCGGCCGCGACGCCGAGGCGCGCGTGGAGTTCGAGCGCGCCGCGTCCCTCACGCGCAACACGCGCGAGCGCGCGCTCCTGCTCGAACGCGCTGCCACCTGCAAGGGCGCGTCGGTTCGTACGGATTGACCCTGGAGATCACCATGTGCCGGAACATCAAGACCCTGTTCAACTTCGAGCCCCCCGCCACCGAGGAGGAGATCCGCGCGGCGTCGCTGCAGTTCGTCCGCAAGCTGAGCGGCTTCAACAAGCCGTCGCGGGCCAACGAGGCGGCATTCGAACAAGCCGTGGAAGACGTCACCGCCGCGGCGCGCGCGCTGATGCAATCCCTCTCCACGACGGCGGAGCCACGCGATCGCGAGGTCGAGGCCGAAAAAGCGCGGGAGCGCTCACGGCAGCGGTTTCACCGCGATTGAATATTTTTCCTTCTTTTGCCATAACGCCCCGGACAGGAGGCGCAGGCGTCGTGCTCTCGCCTCGTGCCCGTCCACGGGCTCTGGCACGATGCCCTCATGCGAATCACCGCTCTCCTCGCCTGCACCCTCGCCCTCACGGCATGCGAGCGCGGTGGTCCTTCGGGATCGCCCGCAGATTCGACGGCAGCGCCGCCTCCCAGCGCGGCCGCGCCGGTTGTCTGGACACCCCCGTCCGCCTCGACCGAGCCCGCCGCCGCAGCGCCCACGGCCAGCGCGAGCGCGGCTCCTTCTGCGGCCCCGGCCGCGGCGAGCGCCGAACCTTCGGACGCAGGCGCAAAGGACGCCGCCCCGCTCGCCGATCCGAGCCGCCTCACGCTCGAAGGGCGCGCCGTGCAAGGCGGGCTCCTCCGCGCGAAGCTCGACGGGAAATTGGGCAAAATGGCGTTCCCCGGGCATCGGGCCATCGTCAGCGACGAAGGAGACTTCTTGATCGCGTTCGGGCGCAACGCCCCGAAGCAGGAGAAGATCACCATCACGTTCGAGGACGGTCAGGTGCTCGAACGTGTGTTCGACGTGGAACAACGCACGTTCGAGACCGACAAGATCGACAACCTGCCGAAGGACATGGTCGAGCTCGACATGCCCACGCGGGTCAAGCTCACGCAGGCCGAGCAAAAGCTCGACGCGGTTCGCAAGAAGTACACGAAAAAGACCTGCTTCAAGGAGCCGTTCATCTGGCCCTCGAAGGGAAAGGTCACCTCGCGGTACGGGCAGCCGCGCGTGCTCAATGGCACGGACGGCGGGATCCACTGGGGCGTCGATATCGCCGTGCCCACCGGGACGCCGGTGCGCGCGCCGGCCTGCGGGACGGTGGTGTTCGCCGAGAAAAACCTCCCGCTGAGCGGCGATACGCTCATCATCGACCACGGGCAGGGTTTGACGTCGACCTTCATCCACCTGAACGGCTTCGCCGCCAAGGTGGGGGACGAGGTGAAACAGGGTCAGACCGTCGCGCGCGTGGGGATGACCGGCCGCACGAACGGGGCGCACCTCGATTGGCGCATGAACTTCTTCGAGGTCCGGATCGACCCCGAGCTTTTGGTCACCTCCGAGAAATGACCGTCACCGCCTCGGGAACCGCGTCCGGAGGTCGTAAATGACCTTTTCGATGTTCGGGTTCTGAGGAAAACACGCGCGCCCGAGCGTCTCCAGCACGAGGCGCGCGCGGAAGTCGCCGTCCTTTTGCGCGCGGTCGAGCAGGGTGAGTTTGTCCACGCACGGGGCAGTCCGCAAGTCGAGCGCGATGCGCATCGCCGGCGACGCCTTCGTGAGCCGCGTCTCGTCCTGCAGGAGTTTTCCGGAGGCCACGGCGATCGGCGCTTTTCCTTGTCCCTCGACGAACGCGTAGAGCATGTCGAGCCCGTCGCTCCCGAGGTCGTTCGCGAAGAACTCGAGGAGCTCCGCGTCCGCGTTCTCCCGCGAGAGCTGAATGGCGAGGCCCTGCACGAGCTGCGAGAACTCGCGATCCTTGAACGCCTCGGGCGCGCCTTTGCCGAGATCGATCACCACGCGGCTCGCGCCCCTCCAGTCCTGGTACCGGAATGCGTCCTTGAATTTCCTCTTCGCGCCGTCGATGGCCTCCGCCGACATCGTGGACGCGGGGACCGCCGCGGATGCCGAGGGCTCGGGCGCGGCCGACGCCATCGCCGCGGGGGCGGCCTCGATCGCCGACGGCGCCGGCGTGGCTGCGGACGCGGTCGGCTTGGGCGCGGCCGTCGCTGTCACCGTCGCTTGCGGCGCGACCGGCGTCGTCGCATTCTGCTTTTGCATCACGAGGGCCGCATACGCCGCGCCGCAACCGAGCGCCACGCCCACCACGATGGTGAGCACGGTGGACGCCTTCGACTTCTTCTTTCGAGCGGGCGACGTCGGCGACTCCGTGAGTTCGATCGCGTCGGTCGCCGGCGGCTCGACCACCCTTTCCTTTACCGGTTCGTCGGGCAGCGGCTGCGCCAATGGCAGAATCGGCTTCGGCATGGACGCCGCCGGCTTCGACACGGGCGCGTCCGTGCCTTCCGAGGGCAACGTCGGCGCGGCCGGCCTTTGCGACGGCGCCGGCGGCTTTTGCGACGATGTCAGCGCGGGCGGCCTTTGCGACGGCACGGGCGGCCGCATCGAGGGGACCGACGTGCGCATGCTCGGCTCGCCGTCATACCCTTCGCTCATCGGGGCCACGTCGTCCTCGCCTTCGGCTGGAGGGCCCATCTCCCGCAATGCCTCGTCGATGGCTCCCGCGAGCTCGAACCCCGACTGATATCGATTGTCCGGCTGCTTTTCGAGCAGCTTCCGCACAACGGCTTCGAGGGGCGCCGGCACCGTCACGCCCGGGCAACGGTCGGAGATCGCCGGGGGCGGCTGGAAGCGGTGCTGCATGAAGAGCTCGACGGGGTTCACCGCTGTGAACGGGTGTTTGCCCGAGAGCATCTCGTAGAACATCAGGCCGAGCGCATACAGATCGCTGCGCGCGTCCACCGCGTCCATGCCGTCGGCGGCCTCCGGCGAGAGATACGCGATCGTACCGAAGATCGTGCCGGCCACGGTCAGGGTGCCGTACTCGTCTTCGTCGCCGATCGAGGCGCGCGAGTCTTGCCGCTCCCTGTCGCCCGCGGAGAGCTCGTTGACCTTCACCTTCGCGAGGCCGAGATCGATGATCTTCACGGTCTCAGCCGGACCGTCGACGATCATGATGTTGCGGGGCTTGAGGTCGCGGTGGACGATGTCGAGGCGGTGGATCGCGTCGAGGGCCGAGGCGAGCTGCCGCGTCAGGCGCGCGGCGCGGCGCGGCGGGAGCGGGCCGTCTTGCAAGAGCTGATTGAGCGTCTTGCCCTTGACGTACTCGAGGACGAGGAAGTAGCTCCCGTCCGGCAGCTTGCCGAAATCGGTCGCGCTCGCGACGTTCGGGTGCTGGATGTGCGCGCCGGCGATCGCCTCTCGCTCGAAACGCTTGACGAGCTCCGGGAGGTTTTCCGTCTCCGGGTGGAGGATCTTGATCGCGATGCGCTTCTTCAGCAGCAGATGCTCGCCGCGGTAGACCGCGCCCATCCCGCCCATCGCGATGAGCTCACGGATGCGGTACCGATCCGAGATCACGCGATCGATCAGGCCGCGTGCGCGGTCCTGGGCCGCCCGGTCCGCCTGCGATGTGCCGCCTTGGGGTTGCTTGGAGGTCATGTCGGGGAGCGAGATCGCGCGTGGGGAGCGACCTCGGAGGTCGAGGTCGAGGATACGGTACCTGCTCGACGCGCGGCCGCCTAGAGGGATCGAGGTAGGGTGACCGCCTCGAACGATCCCGCGGCGCCGGGAGGCTTCTCGAGGAGCGCTGGTCGGCCTACCATCGAGCCGCTCGCCCCGCGCCCCCGCGACCTCCAAGCACAGACCCGACGCCCAGATTGCGAACGCGGGGACGTGCCCAAGAAAAAGCCCGAGCCAAAGCCACTCGAAGCACTCCAGGTATGCTCGCCGGACGAGCCCAAGGGTTGAGGGAACACGGAAGGGGAACCATGCGCATCCGCGATTTGCTGGGAATCGAGCTCGACATTCTCCAGGCCCCCATGGCCGGCGCCCAGGGGAGCCGGCTCGCCATCGCCGTCTCCAATGCGGGCGGGCTCGGCGCCCTCCCCTGCGCGACGCTCGGCCCCGACGCGTTGCGCCGCGAGCTCGAAGCCCTCCGCAGCGGGACGAGCCGGCCCTTCAACGTGAACTTTTTCTGCCACACACAGGTCACGCCGAGCCCCGCCGAGGAGGCCCGCTTCCGGGAAAAACTCGCGCCGTATTACGAGGAGCTCGGCCTCGACCCGAACCTCGCGCCCGCGGGCGCTGGGCGCGCGCCGTTCACGCACGACGTCGCCGACATCGTCGCCGAATTCGCGCCGCCCGTGGTCAGTTTCCACTTTGGATTGCCAGCGGCCGATTTGCTGGCGCGGGTCAAAGGTTGGGGCGCCAAGGTTCTCTCGTCGGCCACGACCGTGGAAGAGGCGCGCTGGCTCGAAGCCCACGGCGCGGACGTGATCATCGCCCAAGGCCTCGAAGCGGGCGGACACCGCGGCCACTTCCTCCGATCGGACCTCACCGAGCAAATGGGCACGTTCGCGCTCCTGCCGCAGATCGTCGACGCAGTGAAGGTCCCGGTGATCGCGGCCGGCGGCATCGCCGATGCCCGCGGCGTCCGGGCGGCGATGGCGCTCGGCGCGGCCGGCGTGCAGATCGGGACCGCTTATCTCCTCTGCCCCGAGACCGATACGAGCGCCGTGCATCGCGCCGCCCTGACGAGCGCCGCGCGCCATCACACCGCCCTCACGAACCTGTTTTCGGGGAGGCCCGCGCGCGGAATCGTGAATCGGCTCATGCGCGAGCTCGGCCCCATGAGCCCGGACGCGCCGCCATTTCCGTGGGCAGTCGCCGCCGTTGCGCCCTTGCGCGCCCGGGCCGAGCGCAATGGCAGCGGAGATTTCTCGCCTCTCTGGGCCGGTCAGAATACGAGCCCCCTCGCCGAGGTCGACGCCGCCACCTTGACGCGCGCGCTCGCTCCGCTCGACGCCCACCGGGAGATCGGATAGCCTCGAATCATGCAAAACAGAAGCGTTGGTTCGATTTTGCGTGCGCCTCGGCGTGCAGGCATTTTCCTCGCGGCCGCGGCGCTCGTGTCGTGCTGGAGCTCGCTCGCGGCGGCCGAGCAGTTCGTCGTGGTCGACGAGACGTACGAGCACACGGCCGACATGCCGGACTCCCATTACCGCGTCGAGCCGCGCGCCGGATCGCCCTCGAACTGGAAGAGCCCGATCGATTACACCACGAGCACGGCGCACATGCACCTCGAGGTCTACACGAAGCCGACGGAGACGCCCACGCGTTTCCAGGCCTGCTTCGAGGCGCAGCCGACGTATGCATGCGTCGGGCAGGCGCCCGCCTACACGACCGTGGGCGTCTACGACTGGGCGACGAAGTTCTCGGATTTCTGGTCGCCGCCCGGCACCGCCGTCGACTGGAGCCTCGGGTCGGGAAAAATTGCGCTCATCCTGAAGGACACGCAGAACGGGAAGCCGTCGGCGGACAACGTCGGTGCCGAGACGGCCGCACAGTACATGCCCACGAAGGTGCGGTTCGTCGTGACGATCGTCTCCGCAGGGAGCACGTACGTGCCGCCCGCGCCGGTGGAAATGGACGCGGGTGTCCCCGACGACGCGGGCGCGGGCTCGTCCACGGGTGCAGGCGGCAATGGGGGGAGCGGCGGCAACGGCGGCAGCAATGGCGGCACGGGTGGCGATCCGGTGAACATCCATCCGGTGAACGACTCGGGATGCTCGCTCTCGACGACGAATGGCGCCGCGCAAGGTGCCTGGCTCCTGCTCGTGGCACCGGCACTTCTCGCGATCCGGTCGCGCCGCAAGCGGTCCCGGTGAATCGACATCGTTTTCGGGCCTTCCGCACCGCCGCGGCCCGAAGGCGCCTCAGGGGTGGAGCTTTTCGTGCTTCGCCAGCATCTCGACGAATTGCGTGATGCGCTTCTGACGCGTCTCGGCTTTCTTCGCAGTCTGGATGCGGAACAGGACGGCGTAACGGTTCGTCGCGTTGAGCGTTGCGAAGAACGCGGCGGCGCGAGGGTTTTTCGCCAGGGCGTCCGAGAGATCGGGAGGTACGGTCGCGCGGCTCGGAGAATCATAGGCCTGGTCCCAGCGGCCGTCTCGTTTCGCGCGCGCGACCTCCGCGAGGCCCGACGGCTGCATCTGCCCGGACGCGATGAGGGCCAGCGCCTTCTCGCGATTGATCTTCGACCAGATGCTCTTGGGTCCGCGCGGCGTGAACTTCTGGAGCCACGCCCCCTCGTCGAAGCTCTTCTTCTGCCCGTCGATCCAGCCCCAGACGAGCGCGACTTCGAGCGCCTCCGGATAGGTGACCGACGCGACGCCGGAAGCCTTCTTCGCGAGCTTGAGCCACACGCCGCGCGACGACGCGTGGTTCGAGGCGAGCCAGGTCGACCACGCGCGCGGATGCTCGAACGCGACGATGGGCGCTTCCCCCACGGGGGTCGCCTTCGCTGTCGTTTTCTTCGGCGCCGTCGTTTGGGCCGTCGTCTTTGTCGTTCCGGTCTTTTTCATGCAAATCGTCCCGCTCCCACGCGCAGCGCTCCGACTCTACAGGAGGCCGGGTTTGGAGGACAAGACCTGGCGGGTGAATCAAGGATGGCCTTCCGCAGGGCGGTCGACTAAATTCGTGGCGATGCCTGCGGTTCGAGCCTCGACGATGTCCGCGCTGCTCCTTACCGCCGTATCGTGCGGGAAGCCGCCGACAACGGCGGGCCCGCGTACGCCGGCCTGGAACGAAGCTCCCGCCGCGCCGACCTCCGCGGAAGCGCCCGCTCCGGCGAAGCCCATTCCGGAGGCCGAGCGTCCGTACGGCCCGCTGTCGATCACGGCGAGGGTCGCGGAGACGCCATGGGCCGAGAGGAAACGCGCGATGCGGCGGAATGAAGAGCGGCGCGTCGACCTCGCGGCCATGCGCGAAGACATTGCGGCACTCTCCACTGCCATCGACCTCTTTTTCATTCCGCGCACGCCCGATCGAAAAGAAGCGCTGGCGTTCGAGCAGCACCACTTCGGCTTGCTCCTGAAGCTCGCACCTTATGCGGTGGACAGCACCCACCACGCCCTCCTCTCGATCGGCGAGCGCGTAGGCTTCTGCGCGCGTCCGCCCGACGAGATGTGGCATTGCGATCCGTACTTCACCCCGCGGCCGGCCGCCGATCCGACGAGGGCGCCTTACGAGGTCAGCGTCGCGCCGTCGGGCATTGCAACCCTCACGATCCGCGACCTTTCAAATGCCTACGATCCTGCATGGGCGCGGCTCTCGACCGACCTCACGCAAGGAACGCGCGCGAGCGGCATCGTGATCGACATGCGTGCGGCGTGGGGCCACGATCCTCGGCCGCTCCTCCCGTGGCTCGAAGGTCTCACGGGACGCTCGCCCCTCGCACCTCTCCGCGAGATCCGCCGCGCACCCGCGCTGACACGATACGTCGATGCCTATCGAGCGAAATATCGTGCTGAATCGCGGGATCCCGCTCCATGGCAGGCGCTCCTCGGAACACCCTCCACGACGAGCGCCTCGGCGCCCCCGCCGATCGCGGTGGTGGTCGGGCGGCATTGCGAATCGGCGTGCGAGCTCGTCGCCCGCGTGCTCGAGACGTATGCGGGTGCGTCGGTCGTGGGCGGCGTGGGCAGGAGCGGCCGGCTCCACCACGACGAACCGGCGATGCTGACGCTCCCGCACTCGCGCATCGACGTGTATTTCCATGCGACCGAGTACCTGCTCTCCTCCGAGATCGAGGCGAAGACGGGCCCGACGCACGCCTGGCGCTCCCTCGGGGCCGATCCGGTCGATTTCGATGGAACGGCGTACGCGACCCGGGAAGTTGAGATGCGCATCAAGAACCCCGCCGGGTGGCCCACGCGTTGTGATGAATATCGCGGCTACCCGCAGAAGGAAGCGCTCCCCGAGCCATTCCGGAAGAAAATCCAGGGCGCGTTTTCCCTGAACGACCCGCGTTGCAGCGAGGGCTCGCTTTCGATCACCGGCACGACGGACCTCCCGGCCAGCGCGGTGCGCCGCTTCGTCGAGACCTGCCCGCCGCCGACGCCGATGCTCGGGAGCTACGTGCTAGGCCAATTCAACATGAGCTCCCCCGCGAAGGACCCGTTCGTCGTCGTGTCCAGGCTGGCGCAGAGCGACGTCGTGCAATCGATCCGGATCCAGTGCGCACGTCCTCCGGAGCCCGACGGAAGATGACTCCTCAGCGCGTGGCGCAGGAGAGGCTCGAATCGTTCACGTTTATTTGATTTTGTCACGCTCCTTGCACGCGTCCTCGTCGCCTTCCTGGCAGCCACGGTCATACAACTTGCGCGCCTTCTCCGGATCCCGCGCGACCCTGTCGCCCTCCGCGAACGCCTTCGCCGCCGTGTTGCAGCCTTGCGTCGCGCCTTGGGCGCAGGCGCTTTCGTAAAAACGAATCGCCGCCGGCCAATCCGCCGTGACATGGCGACCTTCCTCGTAGGCCATGGCCACGTGCAGGCACGCCGTGCTCACCTCGCCCTCGCAGGCTTTTTTGTAGAGCTCCATCGCGCGCCCGACATCACGGGGGACGCCCATTCCCTGGATGTACATCACCCCGAGGCCGTTGCAGCTCGGCGCATATCCGCCCTGGCATCCCTTTTCGAATGCCGCGAACGCGCGCTTGTTGTTGTCCCCCTCCTTGTCCTTCGGCGTCATCAGGGCGAGTCCGAGCGCATGACAGCTCGCAAGCTCGTTTTTCTGGCAGCCTGCCTCGTGCGCCGTGATCTCGCCGGCATCCTTGCCATTGCCGGCGCCGTGAATGAACACCATACGGCCCTTCTCCGACGCCGCTTCGGGCGCGGGCGGCGGAGGCGCGGGCAGCGGAGGCGCGGACGGTGAAGGCGCGGACGGCGGGGAAGGGTCCGCACCGCAGCCGATCTGCAGGGCAGCCGCGGAGAACAGGAGCAGGAAGCGCAGGGGCACAACCGTGAATCTACCAACCCCCGGGTCGCGGGGAAAGAGGCGCCGGCAGGAATCGAGGCTTCACATTTTGGAGCAAACTTTCGCACACGTTGCCCTGATCCTCCCCCGACGGCCTCGCCGAGGGTCTGTCCGGCTGGCGGCTTCAATCATTCGGGCACGACCTCGTAGCCCGGGGCATCGGCGCCCGTGACGTGCGGGGGTGGCTCGTCCGCGCAGCCCGCGCCCGCGACGAGGCTCCCGAGGAGCAGACCTCGACGGCGGGGACCATCTCCTGCTTGTGAAGTCAAGGCATCCTCGGTACGCTCTTCCGCGCTCCGCGCCGCATGGATGGCGCGGGGAGGGCGACGCAAGCCGGTGCTTGCGCGCTTTTTCGCGAATCCCCCGAGGGAGGTTGGTGCGTGTTCTGTCCGACCTGTGGTACGCCGAACGTCGATGGCGCGCCCACGTGCATCAAGTGCGGCAATCACCTTCAGGGAGCAGCTCCGCCCCCGGGGTGGGGCGCGCCGCAAGGGTATCCGGGCATGCAGCAAGGGTATCCGGGCCCGCAGCAACAAGGATGGGGCGCCCCTCCGCAGCAGCAGGGATGGGGGCCGCCTCCGCAAGGGTTCGGGAACTACCCGGCCCCCGCGCAGTTTGGCCTGGTGCCCGCGGCGTACAACGGGATGGCCGGCCCGAAGGGCACGACGCGGGATCCCGTGATGGTCCTCGTGTTCAGCTTCTTTTGCTTCTACGGCGTCTACGTCGCGTGGGCCATGCTGAGCGAGCTGCAGGCCTACACGCAGGACGACAACTTCAAGCCGTGGAAGATCTTCATTCCGATCTACAACCTCTTTTTCTGGCACAGCGAGGTGCCGGAGCAGGTCAGCAAAGCCAAACGAATGGCAGGCTGCCCGAACCCGTACGCGAACGGGTTTTACGAGCACGCCAACGTGGCGCTCTACTCCCTCGCCAAGGACCTGAACGAGGTCTGGAAGTGCAGCCCCTAGCGCGCCGCTCCACGCCGCGCGCGATTTTGCGCGGCGCTTGCATCGACGGTCGATCCGCGCGAAGACGCGCCCATGTTGACGATTTACGGATGCAAGGGGTGCGGCTCGGTGGTGGTCGAGGCCGCGTGTGAGCTCCTCGGTGAAACCTACGAGCGCCGGGAGGTCGAGCCCTGGACACCCGGCCCTGCGCTCGACGCGCTGCGCGCGCTGAACCCCCTCGCGCAGGTGCCTACGGTCGTGCTCCCGGACGGCCAGGTCCTCACCGAGAGCGCGGCCATCCTCCTCTGGCTCCTCGAACGCCACCCGCAGACGCCCCTCGCCCCGCCGCCCGGCGACCCGAAAAGGCCGGCATTTTTGCGCTGGCTCGTCTATTTCGTGTCCAGCATCTATCCGATGTACACCGTCGGCGATTTCCCCGCGCGGTGGGTGAAGGACGAGGGCGCGCAAACCGAGCTCAAGGCGGCGACCGTGCAGCGGACGCTCGATTGCTGGCGCTCGCTGGAGCAGGGGATCTCGCCCGGAACCTATTTGCTGGGGGAATCCATGACGATCCTCGACGTCTACGCGGCGATGATCTCCCGCTGGCGCCCCGGGCGCGAGAAGATCCGCGACGTCGCGCCGCGCTGCATCGCCGCGGCGGAGCGGGCCGAGGCGCACCCGGTCGTGGCGCGTGTCTTCACGCAGTTTCCGGTATGAGCGGGTAGAGCCTTGCCGCCGCCGACGCCGGGCCCCACGCGATATGCGGAGGCTCCCATGCCCGAGAAAAAGACCATCGAGCGAGCCCGGCGGGATCAGCGCGAGGGCAAAGCACCCACCACGCAGGCCGGCGAGTTTGTCCGCGAGGAGATCGAGCACGTCAAGGAGGGCAAACACGGGGTGAAAAACCCCCGGCAGGCCATTGCGATCGCCCTCTCCAAAGCGCGCCGCGCCGGCGTGGCCGTGCCGCCGCCCGCCCCCGGCAAAGCCAAGGAGCGAACGCGGCGGCAAGCGAAACGTGACCTCGAAAAAGGGAAACAAGAAGGCCCGCTCCGCAAGAAGGCGGCCTGACGATCACGCGATCGCCGCCCGGCCCTCCGCTCCCCGCGCGCCTGCGCCGATCCGCGCGCTCCGGAGCACGCCCACGGACACCACCAACGCGACCAGGGTCAAGAGCAGCCCGCCCAACGTCCCGGGTCGCCCGGCCTCCTTCAGGCCCGTGAGCAAGATGCGCGTGACGTCCGCGTCCGGCGCGCGCGCCGGATCTTCGAGGAAGGACAGCACGGCGCCGACGTTCGTCCACACACCGACGATCGTGGCGATCACCGTCGTCGCGGAGAGGGCCGCGGTGAACGCGAGTTTGCCGCGGTCGGGGGCCGCCGCATATCGCACGGCCGCGCCGAGGGCCGCACAGCCGGCCGCGAGAACCATCCACATCCCGAATCCACCCTCGCACATGAACTGAACCAGGCTGAAACCACTCATGGCTCGCTCCTCTCGTTTCATTCCGGACAGCTTCTTCGCCGTCCTTTCATGAGCAGAGAACCCGCGCCCCCGGCAGGCGTGACAGGGCGTGGTCGATTTTTTTTCGAGGCGTCGGGACGTGGTACGATGCGGACACGATGCCGGGGGGTGAGGCGATGACGGGCAACGAGCAAACGTTCACCATGGCCGTGGAGAACCCCAGGAAGACGGCCATCGCCTTCTCGCTGACCATCGATCCGCTCGAACACATCACGGGCGACGTGGCGGGGCTCGTCGCGAATTTCGTCTTCGAGTTGCTCGGGATGTTTTTCGCACGGTCGATCGCCTCGAAGGCCAACATGGCCGTCATCGAGATGGTCACCGACGTGATGGAGCATGACGGGGACCGCCAAGGCCCGCTCGGCGTGCGCGTCCGGATCGAAGGCGACACGCTCGAGATCACCATCGCGGGCCCGGACGTCTCCACGCGCTTCGAGCGGATCGCGAACGCCGAGGACCCGCGCAAAATGCTGGCCGATACCGTGTACAAACAACGCGTCGGCAAGGCGGAAGAGGGCCTCGGGCTGATGCGTCTTATCAAGGCCTCGAAAAAGGGGTAGCCTCGAATCATGTCGATCGATCCGGCCCGTCTCGCACGCATCCGGGCGCGTCTCGTCGCCGCGGCGGCCATCACCACGACGGCGGCCGGCTGCGCGAAGCCGATCATCAACGATCGGATGAGCGGCCCGCCCGAGGAGACGATCAACGAGCCGCCCCGCGAGGAGCAACACCCGATCAACGATCGGATGAAGGAGCCCCCCGCGGCCCCGACGGCGGACCCCACGCAGCCGCAGCCCGACGCGACGACGCCCCCCGGCCAGAGCCCCATCGCGCCCCATCACGTCAACACGCCGAAACCCGCGGACGGCGGCGCCAAGTTCAATCCGCCGGATCCCGGCCAGACGATCAACACGGCGCCCGACCAGCGCTGACCCCAAAAACCCCGGGCCCCCATGCGAACGCCGGTTCCTCTCGGCACCACGGTGCGCCTCTTCGGCACGCTCCACCGTCGCATGCTGGATCGTGGCTACGAGGTGCCGCCCTGGGATCGTTTGAGGGCCGACGATCTCGACGCCGAGGACGTGGAAATCGCCCGGAGCGCGTGGGCCGCGCGGACGGTCGCCGAGTACCGATCGATGATCGTGTTCGGTGAGCTCATCGCGCGGTTCGGGGAGGTGGGCCTGCCCCTCGAAGTGACGACCGCCGCGTCGCGCCTGCTCTCCGACGAGGCCCGGCACACCGAGCTCTGCGCGCGCGTGGCCGACGCGCTCGGCGGGCACGACGGCGTTGCTTTGAAGCCCAACGATCTCCGCTTGCACCGCAACGACCTGCCCGCCCACCTCTTCGTGGCGCGCTGGACGACGTCGATGTTCTGCGTCGGCGAGTCGGCCTCGGTCGCCATTCTGCGGGTCCTCCTGGCCCACGCGAAAAACCCCTGCATCGAGGCGGTGCTCCGGATCCTGCTCCGCGACGAGATTCTGCACGATCGCTTTGGCTGGGCGCTCGCGCGCCTCGTGCTGCCGCGGCTCACGGACGACGAGCAGGAATGGCTGGCCGCCGACCTCGCGCACACGTTCGCCCACTACGATCGCGCGCACGGCGCCTCCGATTCGGATACGGGGGACGCGGTTCTCCGCGGGGACCTCGGCCTCGCGCCCGCGCGCGCCCGCAGCGACGCTTTCCACCACCGAATCGACACGGTGATCCTCCCGTCGCTCGCGGGCCTCGGCGTACCCGCCTACGAGGCCTGGATGCTGCGGTCCGAGGTCTGAGTCACTTTCCGCGCATGCAAATCTTGATGGCGTCGCGGAGGTTCGAGACCGTCCGCGCGCCGGCGAACCCTGCGCCGAGCGAGATCAAGGTCTGCGCCACGGCCGGCCGAATGCCCGTTACGATGCTCTGCGCGCCGAGGAGCTGGATCGAGCGAATGATCCGCACCACGTGGTCGGCCGTCGCCTCGTCGACGCTCTCCACGCCGGTCAGATCGAGGATCGCGTAGGTCGCCGCGTGCGCCACGACGGCGGAGAGCATACGCGCGGTAATCTCGGACGCGCGCGCCTCGTCGAGCGTCCCCACGACGGGGAGCGCGAGCACGCCGTCCCATACCTGGATGATCGGCGCCGACATCGCGTGAATGGCCGAGCGTTGCGCCTCGATGATCGCGAGCTTCTCTTGCAGCTCGAGCTCGCGCCGCTTGAAATCGTCGATGTCCTGGAAGGCCCCGACCAGCCGGATCACCTTTCCGTCCTCGAACACCGGATGCCCCGAGGCGCGCACCCACAGGCGTCTTCCCGTGGCTGTGAGGATTTGCAGTTCGAGGTCGTACGCCTCTCCCCGCATGCAGCCCTCGACTGCGGCTGAAATGACGGGGATCGCCTCGGGCGTGTAGAAATGGATGGCCGTCTCGATGACCGGCCGAAACCCCGCCGGCACCTCGTGGATGCGGTACGTCTCCTCGGTCCAGTAAAGGTCTCCGGTCCGGTTGTCGACCTCCCAGCCGCCGACCCGGGCCGTCGCCTGCATCTTTTGAAGCACCTCCTCGCGCCGTCGGGCCGCGTCCGTGCTCTCCTGCGCGTATACCTCGCGCCCGATCACGTAGATTGCTTTGTCCTCGGTCACGCGCCGGAGCGAAAGAGTGACCGCCCGGGCGCCGAGGTCGCGATGCAGCAGCCGTTTCGTGATCCGGAGCGTCGCGTCGCCCTCCCCGTCACCCTCGAAAAAGGCACGCACCTCGGCTGCGTCGTCGGGGTGCACGAGCATCGAGAACGACTGCCCGAGGAGCGCCTCCTTCACGTATCCGAGCACGTCGCGGAATGCCCGGTTCGCCTGCACGAAGCGTCCCCCCCGATCCAGCACAGCGAGCAAGTCGCCGGAGGTCTGGAAGAAGCGCTCATAAGAGAGCGCGCGTACGTCTAGGACGGTTTCCATGCGTCGATGGACATTGCGCCGACGGGAGAACCCTTGTCAATCGAGGCGTATCGAAGCCGGCCTAGATGTGCGCTGCGCGTCGCACGCAAGTCCGCCAGCCGTTTGACGCACGCGAAAACGGGAAGCGCGCTCTCAGAGAATGGCGCTTGTGTCGCGCACAGAAACGGAGTTATGTGGAAAACTCGGGGCATACGTTCCTAAAGGAGGCCCATATGACCAAGACCTCATTTGCATCCGTAGGTCGGCGCGCGAAGGTAGCTCTCACGGTGGCCGGGGCAGCGGCGGCCGTGGCGCTGTTTGCAGGATTCATTACCCCCACCCCGAACGGGTGGAAACTCGCGGCCGAGCTGGAAATCGCAAAATTGCCGGTTTGTTACGCGCTCGGGACCGACGCGATCGGGCGCGGGGACCTGCAGGCCGGCAAGAACATTTACGCCCCCTGCTTCAAGAGCGACGCGGAGCTCGCGGTCTATTTCCCCGGGACCCCCTTCAATGGTCCGCCGAGTTCCACGGCGATCGGCGCGAACGCCTGGGCCGATTTCGTCGAAGGCGTGTTCACCACGAGCGGTTACACGTCGACGCAACACCTCATCGGCAGCATCGACATCAACGTGATCGACGAGGACGAGGCCACGATGACCTCCTACCTGCACGCGACGCACGTCCTGCCCAACGGCACGATCGACGTGGCCAACGGCACCTACGAGGACGAGGTCATCCGCGTCAATGGCACCTGGAAGATCAAGCGCCGCACGCTGAAGCTCATTACATTCTTGAACCTCGGCACGCCCACCCCCTGAACATCGCCTTTCAAGGCGCGGGGAGGGGCGGCGTCGCGGCGCCGACCGGCTCGGCGTGGACCCGCGTGTGCACGACGCGCCGCCGCCTCGCTCCGATGTTGGTGACATCGAAATCGAACTGGAAGCCAATCATGATGGCGTCCGGGGGCAGGTGGGTCGTCATGGGGCTCGACAACCGATCGTCACGCACGCCGGGGAGCGTGACGATGCTCGTGTTGCCACCCATCAGGGTGGGTCGGGGATTCGAGACGACGTCCTTCGTGCCGGCGGGCAAGACGAGCTGGCTCTTCACGCTGACGAACACACGCCCGCCGCCGGCGAAGGCGGTCGGCATCGGGAACACGCGGCCCGCGAATTGATCTTTTACGGCGCGAGCAATTCGCTCCCATTCTTTTCGATCGCCGCCCTTTGCCACGACGACGTCGACGGTGGCAATTTGCCCGCGTGCGTCGAGCGTGAGGAGGAACGTGCTGTCGGATTCGGGGGGCGTACTCGAAGACCGGACCTGCTCCGTGACGGCCGACGCGAGCGTCCCGGCCGCGGGGAATCTCGCCTGCTCGGCGCTCCCGGCGAGGACGGCCTGCGCCGTGGGTCGAATGGGCGCGGGCTTCGGCGCCGCCTCGCGGGGCATGGCGCCCGGGACCGCCCATACCGGCGGACCGGCGAGCGCCGGGAGGGCGCCTCCGCGCGGGGGTTCGTCCGGGGGGCCGTCGTAATCGGAAGCGCCGGCCGGGGGCGGTGCAGGACTCGGGGAAGACCCCGAATTCGGCTCGGGCGGCGCGGACGTCTGCGAGGTCGTACGACGCGGAAGGACCGCCACGCGGAGCGCGGGCTCGGGAGCCGGCGGGGGCGTTTCCAGGGCGCCACGCGGGGGCTCCGAGGACGCGGCGGGCTCGATCGGGCGGAGGTCGACCCAAAGCTCGGGGGCCCGCTCGAAGGCATGCCCGATCGTCGACAGTTCGAGGGGGCGGGGCGGGACGGCGCGCACGAGCAGGAGCCCCGCCGCGTGCAAGGCGAGCGCGGCGAGCAGCGAGAGCGGAATCCGGCTGCGTGCGGTGGGGCTCAAGGTGGATGATCCGTGCGTTGCAGGAGCCTGCCCGCGTATTCACGCGGGCGCAAGGATCCCGTTATCGAAAGGCCTCCGTCGCGGCCGTGATGCGCCGCACCCCCATCGAGCAGGGCAGCATTCCGTCCGGCCGCAGGAGGGCCTGCCAATCTGCGCGCAAGGCCTCTTCGAGGACCGACACGCGGGCGGGCACCATTCGAGTGACGTCGTACGTCTCCCGGAACAGGGCGAAAACCTCGTCAGGCGTGCCTGACAGATCGACGTGGATGGGCTCGATCCGCACGTTCACGAAAGGCTGGAGCAGCTCCCGGAGCCCCTCTTCGCTGTAGGTCCGAGGGTCACCGATCGACGGCCCCTCGAAGGGCTCTTCGCGGAGGCGACGCACGAGCATCGTCCACGCATCCTCGTTCGGCGCCGCGATGCGGCCGCCCACCACGGCCGCGAAGGTCCCGCCGGGCCGCAAGACGCGCCGCACCTCGGCGAGGACCTCCTCCACGGGGCGCATCAACATGAGCGCGAGGTGGCACGTGACGAGGTCGAACGAAGAGTCCTCGAATGGAAGTGCCTGCGCTCGCCCCTGGACGAGAATCGCCTCCAGCCCGAGACGCGCGCGCGCCGCCGCGAGCTCGCCTTCGCTCATATCGATCCCCACGGCGCTCTGGATGCCGTGGGATCGAAGCAGCGAGAGCAACGCGCCGTCGCCGCACGCGAGATCGAGCACGCGATCGCCCGGCCGCGCGTGGTCGGCGAGCCATTCGTAGGTCGAGGGTTTTCCGCGGAGGAACGCGCGCGACGTGGCCCCGGGGCGATCGTCGTGCCAGCGCCGAAGCCAGATTTCGGAGGGATCCATGGCCGTTACGTACCATGGAGCGCGCGGAGTCTGCTACCCTCGTCGGCCGTGGGAAAACTCTATGACAGCCTCGATGACGAGCTCATCGAGTTCATCCAGCGACAACACGTCTTTTTCGTCGCCACGGCGCCGCTCACCGGCGACGGCCACGTGAACCTCTCGCCCAAGGGCTACGATACCCTGCGCGTGTTCGGCCCGCGCACGCTCGGGTACCTGGATTTCGCGGGGAGCGGCGTCGAGACGATCGCCCACGCCCGCGAGAACGGGCGTATCGTGCTGCTCTTTTGCGCCTTCGAGGGCCCGCCGCGCATTTTGCGGATCCACGGCCGCGCCGAGGCCTTCGAGCCGGACGACCCGCACTTCGCCGCCCTACGCGAGCCCTTCGGCCCGCCGCGCGTGAACGAACGGGCACTCCTGCGCATCGAGGCGACGCGGATCGCGACGTCGTGCGGCTATGGCGTGCCCCTGTACGAGTTCGTCGGGGAACGTACGCAGCTCACGGATTGGGGAGAAACCAAAGGGGCCGAGGGGATGCGGCAGTATATGGAAAAGAAAAACATGACGAGCCTCGACGGGCTGCCGGGGCTCCACCTCGGCAAGCCCCGTTGATCGGTCCCTGGAAAGCGAAATAGCCTAGCCGAGGCGCTCCCGCGCGAGCGCCGCCGTATACGACTCGGGATCCCGCTCGGTCACGAGCCGCCATACTTCGGCCGCCCGCTCGGCCCGCCCGAGCGACGCGAGCGTATCGCCCCACGCAAGCAGGCCATCCCCTCCCTGTCCGCGGAAAACATGCCGCGCGCCTTCCTCGAACCGCGCGAGCGCCTCTTCGAAGCGGCCCTCGCGCGCTGCGATCCGGCCGAGCAAAAAAAGCGCATTGCGCCGCGACGACGCGCGCTGCGCGACCGCATCCCCGCGGAGAACCGCGCGCCGCGCAGCCTCAGGGTCCCCCTCGGCGAGGCGCACGAAGGCCTCGGCGAAATGGTATTCGCTCCGGAAATCGTCGGGGAGATCATTCTCACACGCGAGTTCGAGCAGGGCGCGCGCCTCCTCGGCGCGCTCCTGCGAGGCGAGCACCCACGTCCCGTGCAGCGCCGCTCCCGTGCGGGCGAGCGCGTCGCCGGTGTCGAGGGCCCGCCGTGTATGCGCGAGTGACGCCTCCCAGCGGCCGAGGTTCGCCAGCGCTTCGGCCTCGTTGATGCATAAAATGGCGTCGTTCTGCGCGAGCGACCACGCCGCGCGACGCGAAAGCGCCCGCTTGTAATACCCCGCGGCGACATCCACGCAGACGAGCAGGTTCACGACATAGAGGGCGAACTCGCCGCTCGGCTCCTCGAATACGGGGATGTCGTCGATCGCGCGGCAAGCCTCCTCCACCCGGCCCGCGTAATAGAGCGCCATCGCGATCTCAGCCTGCACGTAGGCCGCGGGCAGACGGCCGCTCGACGCCGCGAGGAGCAGCCTCGACGTCGTGAACCACCCGCGGCCCCGTGCCTGCCGCGCATACGAGCTCAGCTTGGCCGCGGCCTCGTACGAGATGAGCCGATCCCCCACGAAGGCCCCGGCCGCGACGAGCCCGACAAAGAGCCAGGCCCCCAGAAAGAGCTCGTAAAACCCATTCTCGTCCATGCTTCGCCCCGCGAGGGGGCGCCAGGGTACGGCAGGACGTGCGGCCGGGACAAGCTATTTTTTCATCAGGCGCTCGTGCCCCTCTTTCGCGCGGCCTGCGCCCGGCGCACGTAATCGTAGAGCGCCGGGTCGTGGCCCTGCTGCGCCGCGAGGCCGGGCTCGTTCTTGTACATGGTTTCGAGCGACCGGCGAATCTCCGGGTTTCCCCCGGTGAACATCTCGACGAGCTCCATCCAGCGCCCGGCGAGCGCCTGCACGGCCGGATCCTCCGGCGGCGTGCCCTTCTCCATTTCCGCGCGGACCTTCGCGATCAGCGCCGGCCATTCCGCCTGCACGGCCTGCATCGCCTCCTCGCCGAACGCCTGCCGCCGCGCCTCGAGCTCCGCGAGCTGCTCCTTCGTGTAGTATTTCTCGATCATGTTCATCACCTCGATGGTCTTCAAAAGTTCGTCGGCCGATACGCGCTCGCTCTTGGCGAACCAGGCGGCGAGCGCCTCCAGGCGGCCGAGGAGCTTCCGGGTGAGCTCCATTTGTTCTTGCAAACGCGTGATGTGCATGTGGACGATGGAAAGCGGCGAGACGTCGGGCCGCGCGAGCAGGGCCCGGATCTCGTCGAGCGACATGCCGAGCTGCCGCAGCGATAAGATCTGCTGCAGCCGGGCCACGTCCCCCTCCCCGTACAGCCGATACCCCGCCCGTGAATGGTCGGACGGCGAGAGGAGCCCAATCTCGTCGTACCAGTGGAGCGTCCGGATGGACGTCCCCGTGGCCTTCGCCAGCTCTCCCACCTTCCACGCGCGCTTCTTCGCGCCCTTGTCCTTGCGCTCTCCAGCAGCCACGAACGGGACTCTAGGCCCTCACGCGACGTGAGGGTCAAGAGGCCCCGCGAAAAAAAGGAGGGGTAGTCGGGCCGCCACGGCCCGAGGTACCCTTTGCCATGATCTCCCGCATCCTCCTTGGCTCCCTCGCGCTCCCTCTCCTCGCCGTTTCCCTCGCCGCGTCGTGCAGCGGCAATGGCGGCAGTTCCTCCGCCTCCTCGAACGCCACCGCCTCGGGCGGCACGGGCGGCTCCGGCGGCACGGGCGCCGACCCCGGGACCGGCGGGTTCGTCTCCGTCGGCGGCTCCGGCGGCGGCGGGCCCGACGTCTGCGACCCGCCCGACGTCCTCGTCGTCCTCGACAGGACCCTCACGATGCACAAGACCCCGGAGGGCGGAACCCCGGGGGACGGGCCCGATTACAAGAGCTCGAAATGGTTCCAGGCGATCACGGCCGTCGAGCAGCTCGTCGCGCCGCCCCTCGACAAGGGCATTCGGTTCGGCGTCGAGCTCTGGCCCAAGGACCCGGGCGGCGGCGCCTGCATCACCCTCGCCGAGCGCGTGCTCAATACGAAGCAGGCGACGAACCCGGCCTGCCAGGAGGGCGAGGTCCTGATCACCCCGGGCCTCGATCAGGGCACGGCCATTCAAGCCCTCCTCGATCCGGCCACCACCACGCTCTGCACGAGCACGCCCACCGGCAATGCCCTGCTCACGGCCGAGCAGCACCTCCAGGGAATCGCCGTCCCCGGGCGCGAGCAATACGTCGTGCTCGTGACCGACGGCGCGGACTGGGACCAATCCTGCCCCGAGCCCAATCCCTTGCCCATCGCGCAGGCCCTCATGAAGAAGGGCATCAAGACGTACATCGTCGGCTTCTCCGCGACCGGCGACATCCAGCCCGGCGGCGTCGGCGCCGAGTTCCTCAACAACATGGCCTGCGCCGGCGGCACCGCGAAGGGGTTCCCGGCCTCCTGCACCGACGACGGCAATGGCAACTATACGTCCACCGATCCCACGGGCGCGCCGCTCTACCTCAAGGCCGGCAACGCGGCGGAACTCGCCCTCGCGCTCAAGTCGATCGGCGGCAAGCTCTGCTGCAATTGCGGCGACACTTGTGATCCCCCCGAAATCCTCATCGCCCTCGACCGCACGCTCACCATGCACAAAACCCCGAACGGCGAGACGCCCGCGGATGGGCCCGATTACGCGAGCAGCAAGTGGCACCAGGCGGTCACCGCGATCGAGAAGATGGTGGCCCCGCCCCGCGACGCGCACGCGCGGTACGGCCTCGAGCTCTGGCCGAGAGACCCTGGCGGAAACACGTGTATCACGCTCGCGGAGCGGGTCACGGACACCAAGCAGGCGACGAACCCATTCTGCGAGAACGGCGAGATCGTCGTGCCCCCGGCCCTCGGCACCGGCGCCGCCATCCAGCAATACCTCGATCCGGCCACCACCCGCCTCTGCATCAGCACGCCCACGGGCCAGGCCCTCTTCACGGCGACGGACCACCTCCTCAAGAGCGTCACGCCTGGCCGCGACCAATACGTCGTCCTCGTGACCGACGGCGCGGACTGGGACCAATCTTGCCCCGATCCGAACCCGCTGCCCATCGTACAGCAGCTCGCGGCTTCGGGGATCCGCACCTTCGTGGTCGGCTTCTCCGCGGAGGGCGCCATTCAGCCGGGCGGCGTCGGCGCCGCGTTCCTCAACGACATGGCCTGCGCGGGGCAGACGGCCAAAGGGTTCCCGACGGGCTGCCAGGAGGGACCGGGCGGTTTCGTCGCCAAGGACCCGAACGGGGACGTCCTCTACCTCCAGGCGAGCGACGCCGCGGGCCTCGACAAAGCGCTCTCCGGCGTGGCCGACGACCTTTGCTGCGACTGCGTCAAATGACGCAGGGCCGCCGGACGGCCCTCCCTCCCTCCTTCTTATCGACATCGCCTGAGCCCCCTCGCGGTCCCACGGACCCGAGTTCAGCAGAAGCAGAATCCACCCATCCCCCTCCAGGCGAATTTCTCGGTTCGCCTCGGAGATGGCGTACGCGCGTCGAAAATTCGTCATCATGCAATTGACTCAAATTGCTCTTGAAAGGCGAACCCATTTATGTAGGATACACTTGGGCTCGGCATTTGCTCATGCCCGGATCGCACGATCGCACCTGGCGAACGTGATACCTCCTTTTGTGCCGATGGGACGATCTCGGTTGGATCGCCCCATCGAGAAAGAGGCCCCATGTCCACGAAGCTCCCTCCGGGCGAACGGCATTCCCCTTCACAGGAGAGCGAGGCGCGCACCCCGATTTTGCGTCGCCGCGTCGGAGCGGCTCTCGGTTTTGCGGCCGCGCTCGCGACGCTCGCGGCGCCGGCAGCGGCCGAGGCCTCTTCTTTTGCGCTCTTCGAGAGTGGTCAGGTACGACCCCTCGCTCTTTCTCCGGATGGGAGCCGGCTCTATGCCGTCAACACCCCCGACAACCGCCTGGAGATTTTTCACGTCACGACCCTCGGCCTCATCCATCTCGGCTCCGTCACGGTGGGCCTCGAGCCCGTCGCGGTCGCGGCGCGGAACAATGACGAGGTGTGGGTCGTCAATCACCTCTCCGATAGCATCAGCGTCATCGACGTGAAGCCCGGCCTTGCGCCGCGCGTCGTACGTACGTTGCTCGTCGGCGACGAGCCGCGCGACATCGTCTTTGGCGGACCCGGCAAGAACCGCGCGTTCATCACGACGGCCCACCGTGGTCAGAACGTTCCTTTCGACCCCCAGCTCACGACCCCTGGCATCGGCCGGGCCGACGTATGGGTCTTCGACGCGGCGAACCTCGGCCCGAACACGCTCGGAGGCGCTCCGCTCAACATCCTCACGCTGTTCACGGACACGCCGCGCGCGCTCGCCGTGAGCCCTGACGGGTCGCGCGTGTATGCCGCCGGATTCCATACCGGCAATCGAACGACGTCCCTTCACCGGGACCTCGTGGCGCAGCTCGGCGGCCTGCCGGCGCCGAGGGTCGATTCGGACGGTGTGAAGCAGCCGCCCACCGCGCTCATCGTCAAATTCGACGGACAGCATTGGGTCGACTACGACGGGGACACCTGGGACGGGGTCGTCAACTTCACGCTCCCCGACAAGGATGTCTTCGTCATCGACGCCGCGGCGAACCCGCCGGTAAAGCTCCCGGGCGCGTCGGGCGTGTATTCCGGCGTCGGCACGATCCTCTTCAACATGATCGTCAACCCGGCGAACGGAAAGGTCTACGTCACGAATACCGAGGCGAACAACCTCCAGCGGTTCGAGGGCCCTGGGACGTTCGCCGGCTCGACCGTGCGCGGCCACCTCCACGAGTCCCGGATCTCGATCCTCAAAAATGGCACCGTGAGCTCGCGGCACCTCAACAAGCACATCGATTACAACGCCCCCGTCGCGCCGCTCCCGAACGCCACGAACGCGAAGAGCCTCGCGACCCCGGTCGGAATGGCCATCACGCAAAACGGCCAAAAGCTCTACGTCGCGGCGCTCGGATCGAGCAAGATCGGCATCTTCGACACGGCGCAGCTCGAAAACGACACCTTCGTCCCGAGCGCGTCGAACCACATCGTCCTCGACGACGGCGGCGAGCCCGTGGGACCCACGGGCCTCGTGCTCGACGAGGCCCGCAATCGCCTCTATGTGCTTACGCGCTTCGACAACAAGATCGCGGTCGTGAACCCCACGACGAAAGCCGTGCTCGCGCGCGTCCCGATGTACAACCCCGAGCCCCCGAGCATCACCGAAGGCCGCCCGTACCTCTACGACGCCCGGTTCAGCTCCAGCAACGGCGAGTCGTCCTGCGCGAGCTGCCACGTCTTCGGCGACTTCGACAGCCTCGCCTGGGACCTCGGCAATCCGGACGAGACCACGATCCCCATGCCGGGGCCGGTCGCCCTCGCGTTGCCGGAGTTTTTCGAAACGTTCGACAACCTCGACGCCCTCAAGGGCCCCATGACCACGCAGAGCCTGCGCGGAATGGCGAACCACGGCCCGATGCACTGGCGCGGCGACCGCACCATGGGCAACGCCGAGCCGAGCGCCCAGCCGAACGACGGCACCTTCGACGAGCGCGGGGCCTTCGCGACGTTCCAAGGCGGATTCGTCGGCCTGCTCGGGCGTACCCAGCCCATTCCGCCCGACGACATGGAGGCATTCACGGATTTCGTGCTCCAGATCATGTATCCGCCGAACCCGATCCGGCACCTCGACAACTCGCTCACGCCGGATCAACAAGCCGGACGCGACCATTTCTTCACGCCCGACGCCGCCATCCTGGCCTGCGAGGACTGCCACCGGCTCGCCCCCGACGCGAACGCCGCGTTCGGCGAGCCATTCCCGGGTTTCTTCGGCACGGACGGGCGGTACGTCCTCAACGAGGTCCCGCAGCCGATGAAGGTCCCGCACCTCAGGAACCTCTATCAAAAGGTCGGGATGTTCGGCATGCCCGCGGTGCCGTCGATTCTCCCGGGGCACAACGAGCTCACGGGCGATCAGGTCCGCGGGTTTGGCTTCCTCAACGACGGCGCCGAGGACACGATCTTCCGCTTCATGCACTCGCCCGGGTTCGACCTCCTGAGCGGCTTCAGCCCGAACGGGTTCGACGATCGTCCCGGCGGCGACGGCGATATCAAGCGCCGCCAGGTCGAGCAATTCCTCCTCGCGTTTGATTCCAACCTCGCGCCGATCGTCGGCCAGCAGGTCACGTGGACGAGCCACAACGGCGCCGCGGCGAGCGGGCGCCTCGACCTCTTCCTCGCGCGGGCGGACGAGGGCGAGTGCGACGTCGTGGCGAAGATGCGATTCGGGCTCGAAGAAATCGGCTTTTTGTACGTCGGCGCGAGCCAGTTCGTCTCGAGCCAGCCCTCGTTCGGCCCGCTCTCGCGGGCCATGCTCGTGCTCGTCGCGAACCTCCTCCACACCGAGCTCACCTTCACCGCCGTCCCCCCTGGCTCCGGCGAACGAATCGGCATCGATCGCGACGACGACGGAATCTGCGACGGCTACGAGTGAATGCAGCACCGCCGCGTGGGACCGTTGTAGCACAAACTACACCGAGCCAACCACGCGGCGTACCTCCCAGGATCCAGCGTCGACCCAATGACGAGGACACAGCGGCAGAAAAACGACACGACGAGAGCACAAAGCCTTGTTACAGACGGCGGCACCGGATAGCTTCGTGCTCTTGCGGGGGGACATGTCCAGGGAGCTGTCATGTCCGCCGAGCCCATCCATCGCGCAGCCGATGACGTCCAGGGGGTCTCCTTCGAGGGTTTCACCGCGCTGACCCCCATCTACGAAGGGGCCGAGACGCTGGTGTTCCGCGGAGCGAGGATCGCCGACGGCGCCCGGGTCGTCCTCAAGCAGACGAAAAACGAATATCCCACCGTCCGAGAGGTCGGCCGCCTGCGGCGCGAGTTCACGATCCTGCGCGAGCTCGGCGTGGAGTGCGCGCCCGAGGCGCTCGCGCTCGAAGAGCACGGCCGCGGCGTCGTCCTGATCATGGCCGACATCGGCCATCCGACCCTGCGCGAGATCCTGGAGAGCCGCAAGCTCGATATCGAGACCGCGCTCACGATCGCCCTTTCGATCACGAATGCGCTCGCCGCGGTCCACCGGAAGGGGATCCTCCACAAGGACTTGACCCCACGGAATGTCCTGATCGAGGCGTCGACCTGGACCGCGCACCTCATCGATTTCGGCATTTCCGCGCGCATCTCCCGCGAGCTCCACGCGCCCACGGGGCCGCGCTCGCTCGAAGGGACGCTGCTCTACATGGCCCCCGAGCAGACGGGGCGCATGAACCGGGCCGTCGATTCCAGGACCGACCTCTACTCGCTCGGCGTGATCCTCTACGAGATGCTGACGGGCTCGGTGCCATTCCCGCAGCGCGAGCTCGCGGAGATCGTCCAGAGCCACCTCACGCGCCCCCCGGTGCCGCCGCACGAGGTCGTCCCCGCGGTGCCCCCGCCGCTCTCCGACCTCGTGATGACGCTGCTCGCAAAGACGCCGGAGGAGCGATACCAGAGCGACGCCGGGGTCCGGGCAGATCTCTCCGAATGCCTGCGGCAATGGAAAGCCTCCGGCACCATCACGCCCTTCCCGCTCCGGCAACACGACAAGGCGCCCGAGCTCCGCCGCGCGCAGCGGCTCTACGGCCGCGACCATGACATCGAGGCGCTCCTCCAGGCCTTCGGCCGCGCCCGCGCGCGCGGCCCGGAGCTTTGCCTCGTCGCCGGCTACTCCGGCGTCGGCAAATCGGCGCTGGTCCACGAGATCCACAAGATCATCGCGCGGCACGGCGGCGGCTTTTTCGCCGCCGGCAAGTTCGACCAGATCTCGCGCGACGTCCCGCTCGCGCCCGTCGTACAGGCGCTCCGCGAGCTCGTGCAGCAAATCCTGACGGAGCCGCCGGAGACGCTCGCGGCGTACAAAAACGACCTGCTCACCTCCCTCGGCGGCAATGGTGGGCTCCTCGTCGAGCTCGTCCCCGAACTCGAGCTCGTCCTCGGGCCGCAGCCCAAGGTCTCCGACCTGCCGCCCGATCAAGCGAAAAACCGCTTCGAGCTCACGCTCCAGAACTTCCTGCACGTGTTCGCGAGCGAGGCGCACCCCCTCGTGATCTTCCTCGACGATCTCCAGTGGATGGATCCCGCCTCGCAGCGGCTCCTGCACCTGCTCCTCACGGACGCGTTCAGCCGTCATTTGCTCATCATCGGCGCGTATCGCGACAACGAGGTTTCTCCCGGCCACCCGCTCTCGACCCTGCTCGACGAACTCGCGAGCTCGGGATTTTCGCCGGCGAGGATCCACCTCGCGCCCCTCGATCGCGACATGGTCGGGAGCCTCGTCGCCGACACGCTGACGAGCAAGCCCGAGGAGGTCCAGACGCTCGCGGACCTCGTCTACGAGAAAACGCAGGGCAACCCGTTCTTCGCGCACCAGTTCATGGTCGCCTTGTACGAGCGGGGCCTGCTCCGCTTCGATCCGGAGGGCGGCGCGTGGCAATGGGACGACACGGCCATCCGCGCCGCGAACGTGACCGACAACGTGGTCGACCTGATGGTCGGCGTCCTCCGCCGCCTCTCGTCGGAGACGCAGCACGTGCTCGAGCGCGCGGCGTGCATCGGCCATTCCTTCGATTTTGGCTCGCTCGCGACGATCGCCGAAAAGCCGGCGACCGAGGTCTCCGCCGCGCTGTGGGAGGCGCTCCGCGCGGGGCTCGTCGTGTCGCTCGACGGTGATTACAGGTATCTCGAAGCCGGGCTCGGGGGCGGCGCGCGAGAGCTCGCGGCGTCGCTCTTCAACGTCCGGTACCAGTTCGTCCACGACCGCGTCCTCTCGGCCGCCTACACGCTCGTCGAGCCGGAGCAACGAAAGCAGCTCCACCTCTCCATTGGCCGCCTGCTCCGGAAGCGCTCGGGCGAGCGGCCGCGCGACGACGAGCTGCTCGACCTCGTCCACCATTTGAACCTCGGCGCCGCGGCCATCACCGATCGGGCCGAGCGGCTCGACCTCGCGGAGATCAACCTCCGCGCCGGACAAAGGGCGAAAGCCGCGACGGCCTATCACGCGGGGGCCATTTACACGCGCGCGGGCATCGACTTGCTCGACGTGACCGACTGGGACGAGCATGACGACCTCTGCTTCTCGCTCTACATCGAAGGCGGCCAGAATGCGTACCTGAGCGGCGACGCCGCGGGGGCCGAGGCGCTCTTCCTCGAACTCTTGCGCCGCGCGAAGACGGACGTCGAGCGGGCGACGGTCCAGAGGCAACGCATCTACAACAACGTCTCGCACGGGCGCTTCGTCGAGGCGGTGCAGACAGGAAGCGAGACACTCGCGTTCCTCGGGCATCCCTTGTCGATGGAGGAACTCGGTTCGCCCGCGGTGATGATGTCGGAGCTCGAACAGCTCACCACGAACCTGCGCGGGCGCCGCATCCTCGACCTCGCCGATGCGCCGGAGGCTTCGGATCCAGTGGTCCGATCGGTCCTCTCGATCCTCGACGCCATCTCGGACAGCGCCCACCACCTCAACCCCATTGTGTTCTCCGTCATCAACTTCCGGGCCGTGAACGTGGGCCTCGTGCATGGCCACACCGAGCTGTGCCCGTTCCCCTATGCGTGCGTCGGCTACGTGCTCGCGGGGATGTTCGGCCGCGTGAACGAGGGGATGGAGTTCTGCAAGCTCGCCGAGGACATCAACAAGAAATGCCCGAGCGCGATGCAGCTCTCGCGGCTCCACATCCCCTGGGGGAGCTGCGCCCACATGCAGCACCCGATGCGAAAGGCCAACGAGAACTGGGCCGTCGCGCGGCAGAAGGGCCTGGAGACCGGCGAATACTACATGATCGGCACCGCGTGTTTCCTCGAGACGATGGGGAACGTATTCGCGGGCAATCTCATCGAAGAGCTCGTCGAGGAAGCCGAGAAGCACCTCGCCATCGTCCGACGCACGCGCATGCCGGCGAACCTGGCCACCATGACGGTCGTCAGGCAGACCGTCGCGTGCCTCGCGGGCAAGACGCGGGATCGGACGTCGCTCGACGACGAGACGTTCCACGAAAAAGAGTTCGTCTCACGCCTCGATGACGAGCATTTCGGCAACGCAAAGATCCACCACGCGATCCTGAAGACGCTCGTCTGCCTGATCCACGGCCAGTACGAGGATGCCTGGACGTGGTCCGAGGCCGCCGAGCGTAGCCTCGGGTTTGCCGGCGGAAACCTCGCCTCGAAGGTCCACCCCTGCCTCCGCGCCCTCGTGCTCCTCGGCCTGCCTCGCGCCGAGGCGCACGAGGAGGCCGAACGACGGGCGGAGATCCTGCACAAATGCCGCGCGGAGATCACGCAGCTCGCCGCCTGGTCCCCGAAGAGCTTCGCGCACCTCGAAGCCCTCGTGAACGCCGAGGCCGCGCGCACGGAAGGGGACCTGGAGGGCGCGATCCGCCTCTACGAACGGGCGATCACGCTCTGCCAGGAGAACAAGGCCCCGCATTTCGAGGCGCTGGCCGGCGAGCTCTGCGCCAAGTTCTACCTCAGCATCGGCGCGCCGACCGCGGGCGGCGGCTACATGAAAAACGCTTACCGTGCCTACGCGCACTGGGGCGCGGCGCCGAAGGTCGCGGCGCTGGAGAACGAGGCCACGCACATCTGGCCTTCGCTCCGCGAGGTCTCGCGCACACGCGGGTCTTCCACGACGGCCAGTTCGAGCGCATCGCTCGCGACCCGAACCCTCCTCGGACAAACCAGCCTCGGCAGCCTCCGCGACGCCGCGCTCGTCGTCCGGGCCGCCCAGGAGATCGCGAGCGAGATCGACCTGCCCAAGGTCGTCGATCGGCTCGCGAAGCTCGTGCTGGACAACGCGGGCGCCGACCAAGGCTTGCTCATCCTCGCGCGGGACGGAGAGCTCCTCGTCGAAGCGACGTTCCGGCCGGCCGGCAGCACGCTCGACGTGGGGCACGGCCAGCCGCTCGAAGACGTGCAGGCGTGCGCGAAGAGCGTCATCCACTACGTCACGCGCACGCTCGAACCGGTGGTCCTCGACAACCCGCGCAAGGCCTCGCGGTTCTCGGACGACCCGTACATCCAGACGCTCGCCCCGAAATCGATCCTCTGCCTCCCGCTCCTCCACCAGGGCCGGCTGAGCGGCGCGCTCTACCTCGAAAACCGCATGACGGCCGGCGTCTTCGACGTCGCGCGAGTCGAGCTGCTCGCGCTCCTCTCCTCCCAGGCGGCCATCGCGATCGAGATCGCGCGCCTCATCGAGAACGCGCACGTCGCGAACGAGCAGGTCAAACGCGCGAACGAGCGGCTGGAGATGGAGGTCGCGCACCGGACGGAGGAGCTGCGCCGGGTCAACGACAGCCTCTTCGACATGAACCAGGCGCTCGAAATGGAACTCGGCCAGCGCCGTGAGATCGAGCAGGAGCGCGCGGCGCTGCACGAGCAGGTCATCGCGGGGCAACGCCAACGCCTGGCGGAGCTCTCGACGCCGCTCTTGCCGATCACGAAGGACATCGTGGTGATGCCGCTCATCGGCACGATGGATACCGAGCGCGTCGAGCAGGTGCTCAGCGTGGCGCTCGACGGCGCCCAGCGCCTCGGGGCCCGGGTCGTGATCCTCGACGTCACGGGCGTGAAGCACGTCGACACGCAGGTCGCGGGCATGCTGGTGAACGTGGCCGCCGCGCTCCGCCTGCTCGGCTCCGAGACGGTGCTCACGGGCATCGCGCCGCGGATCGCGCAGACGCTCATCGCGCTCGACGTCGATCTGAAATCGTTCGTCACGATGGGCACGCTCCAGAGCGGCATGGAATACGCGCTCCGGCGCTGCCGTCACGTCGACCTCGCGCCCGCTCGTCGAGGCGGCCCGCACCGCTGAAACAAGGGCCACCGCCCGCCCCGACGTTCGCGCGGGGCGGGCGGCTCCTTAGCTGACGAGCGGAATCCGACCTTCAGGGCGCAGCGCAGAAATCGCCGCCCTTGGCGCCTGGCATGGCCGGCAGATCGATCGGCGTCGTGTCCTCGTCGATCGAGAGCACGAAGGCCACGAGGTTCTCGATGTCGCTCGGGCCGGTGAGGTAACTCGGCGCGGCGAGCGCCTTGTTGTGGGCGACGAACGTATTCGAGAACAACTCCTCGAGCGTCCGCGCGTTGCCGGCGTGGAAGAACGGCGCGCCCACCTGCATGCCGAGCAGGGACGGCACGTTGAAGCCCTTGCCGATCGCCTCGTCGCCCTGGGCCTTCGCGACCATGTCGGCGCGCACCTCGATCACGTTCACCGTGGCCGGCGAGATCCCGAACGTGCCCACGGGACGAAGCACGCACTGGATCTGGTCGAGCCCGGCGTTCTTCGGGCTCGGCGAGCGCATGAACTGGTTGCCCGCGGTGGCCGGGAGCAAGGCCGCGGGGAAGCCGGCGGCGAGCAGCGCGTCGCCCTCGTACGCCTTCGCGAGCAGCGCCTCGTTCGTCGCCGCGGACGGCGTGTAGAAGCGCTTCGAAAGCGTCCACTTCGCCCCGCCGTGGCAGCCCTGGCAGCTCCCGCCCTCCATGAACAACGTCATGCCCGCGGCGACCTTCGCCGGGTCGAGGTTCGAAGGCTTGCGCGGCGAACGCAGGCTCCGCGCGTAGGCCTCGAAGTCGTCCCAGTCCTTCCGCACGCTGTCCGTGTCGTGGATCTCCTTCGTCGAGCCATTCAGGCCCACGGCGCCCGCGGGCGCGTATTTCGCCGTGTCCGCGAGGTTGATGCGATCCGTGTTCGCCGGCGGGTTGCTCTCCGTCGTCACGAGGGCGCCGACGCCGCCTTGCGTGCCGCGCGCGCTGTTCTCGAAGTCGTGCGCCTCTTCCTGGAACGCCGTCCAGCCGAAGATCCGCTGATCGGTGGGATCCTTCGACGCGTAACTCCCATCGAGGCTCGTCGCTTGCCGCGGCCCGCGGGCGAAGTACCACGTCACGTTGTCGCTCAAACCGTCGATGTGGCACGTCTGGCAAGAGACCCACGCCTGCCCCCGGAGCGACCAGCGCCCGAGCCCCGTGTTGAAGATCCGCTTGCCGCGCAGGACCGACATCCCCGCCGCGTCGGCGGGCAGCGGCGTGGTCTGGACGACGCGCGCCGTGCCGAGATCGGAGCCCGCGACGACCTGCTTGCCCGGATCGATCGCGAGGGCCGACACGTTGCGGCTGATGTCGTTCGCCACGAACGCGAACGGATGCGTGTTCGCCACGGCGACGCCGATCGGGCCCACGCCCTTCAGGCTCTCGGCGAGCGCCTGGGGCGCGAGGTCGATGAACTTCTTGTCCGTGGCGCCGACGCTGACGACGGCGCCGCTCGTCTCGTTGAAGTTCACGCGGAACACCGCGTCCGCGCCGTTCGCCGGCACGTACGCCTCGCCCGTCGCCCCCACGAACGCGATGTCGTTCGCGACCAGCGGATACCGGCGGCTCGCGTCGTCGGCCACGCTCGCGCTTGCGTACGTGTCGCGGAAGACGCGGTTCAGGTTCGTCGGCGCCGCGGCGACGGCCGCGTCCGTCTTCGTGTCGAGCACGTTCACGACCGGGTGCACCACGGTCTTGTTGTTCGTCGGGATCGCCCGGCACGCGCCGTTGCCGCCGATCGGTCCGGCGCCCTGGCACGAGCCCGCGGGCGCGTCGCCGCCGCAATCGGCGTCGGTCGAGCAGCTATACGTGCAGGAGCCGACGGTCGTATTGCACGTGCTGAGGACGTTCACGTTCGTGCATTGCGCGTTCGTCGTGCAGGCGTTCTTCTGGAACGGGCCCACAGGGCCGGCCGGCGAGGCGCAGATCGACGTGACGTAGGCGAGATCCTTGTGGATCGTGATCGACTGGAGCTGGTTCGGGAAGCAGCCCGTGGCTTGCCCCTTGTGGTCGACGAAGCCCGTGTCGTCGATCGACGGCAGGGCGATCGTGGCGACCGCGCCGTCGGCGGCCTTCACGCTGTAGACGATGCCTGCCCAGTTCGTATCGACGTTCGACACGCCCTGCGCGTTGATCTGCTCGGGGGCCGTGCGCTGGGCGAAGAACTCGGTCGCGTAGATCTTCTCGTCGGCGTCGTCGGCGTCGCCGTCGTTCGTGATCGCGAGCGAGCGCGGGTGCGCGAGCGCGGGCCGCGCCTTGTCGGCGGCGACCGAAGGCCCGAGCAGGCCCGTGCCGGCGAGCGGCCCGTTCAGATCGATCGTCTTCGACAACGTCAGCGACGCGAGGTCGATGAGCGAGAGCGTGCCGTCGACCCAGTTGGCGACGTAGAGCGACGTGTTGTTCGGGGTGATCGCGACGGCCGTGGGCTCCGAGCCGACGGCGATCTCCTTGCCCATGACGGGCGTGCCCTTGAGGTCGCGGATCTCCACGACCTTCTGGTCCTTGCGCAGCACCACGTAGGCCTTGTCGCCGCAGCCGTCGATCGCGACCTGCCAGGGCTCGCCCCCCACGACGATCTCGGCCTTTTTCGTGAGCGTCGGCAGATTGTCCACGGGATTGTATTCGACGGAGAGCACCGTCACGCTGCCCGCGTCGCGGTTCACGGCGACGACGGTCGTGTCGTCCGCCGAAATCGCGACCGCCGCGCCGCGCGTCGCGCCGGGCGCGGGCGTCGTGCAAAGCGCTGCGCCGCCCCCGGCGCCGCCTTGCCCGCCCATTCCGCCGCCGCCCATTCCGCCTTGCCCGCCGGCGCCGCCGCCGCCGGTATTCCCGCCGCCGGTGCCGCCGCCCGCGCCGCCCGAGCCCGAGCCCGAGGACGAGCTCGTCGCCGTGGATGGATTCGTCGGTTCGTCGCTGCAACCGGCCCCGGTCACGGCGCTTCCCAGCAACAGCGCGCATACACCAGCGAACGCGCCGCCCAGGCGACGCCGCACGGGCCTGCTCATCGAAGGTCTTTGCATCGTATCCCCTTCCTTTTTTCGATGTGCGCCGGTACCCCCCATGGCCGGAGACACATCAAGCTGGAGACTACGCGCGAGCCGACCTTCGGTTTCGTTATTTTTCGACGAGCGAGCAGCGCGAGATCGTCCCCGTCACGACATTGTCGCCCACGGTGATGTAGAGCTGCTCGTCATCCCGGAGAAGGTCGAGCTTCGTATTCCGATCGACCTTGGCTTCGACGGCATCGAGGAAGGACGGTTCGATTCGCCACACCTCGATCGCCTCGACCTTGTGAATGACGCGCGACGACGCTTCGCGCTGGAGCAACGCGAGCGGCGCGTGTGTGAAGAGCGCGACCCGGCGCGCGGCCTTGGCGGCCTTGTGCAGCCGCTCGGCCGAGGGGGATCCGATATCGATCCAGGCGAGGAGCAGCCCCGTGGGATCACGAATGACCACCGGCGGCTCTTCCGTGGAGCAGAGGCCCTCTTTGCTGAACGTAATGCCTTCCTCATAGCTGAGGCAGTAGGCGATCGTACGCGTCAGCAAATATCGCATGCTCTCCGACGGGTGGCGCGCGAGGCGGAGATCGAAGGTCTCGTAGACCCCACGATCGACGTCGGAGAGGTTCACCTGCAAGTGGTAGATGGTCGCGGTCAGGGCCATGGGCGGCCGCAGGATAGCGGAACCGGGGCGGCGCGCCCGGGCGACACGCCTCCCGCCGCGGGCATACGCTCACCACCGGAGCCCACCGAGCAGGATCCCGACGTTCCAGGTTCCTTCGATCTTCCTTGCCCTCCATCAACTACCTAGGTAGTATTACTCGGGTAGTAGCTGACGAGGAACACGTGTCGAACAAAGACAAGGGCAAGGACGCATTCGAGGACGAGGCCGAGGGGGGGCAAAAGCTCACGCATCTCGGCGCTTTGCAGCTCGCGATCATGCGAGTGCTCTGGGAGCTCGGCGAGGCCACGGTCACGGACGTGCACCAGGCCTTGCTTTCGGAGCGTGGCCTCGCGCCGACGACCATCGCCACCATGCTGAAGAAGATGGAGGAGAAGGGCGTCGTGGCGCACCGCGCCGACGGCCGAAAATTCATTTATCGGCCCACGGTGAGCGAGGACCAGGTCACGCGAGGCATGGTCTCCGACCTGACCGAGCGCCTCTTCCGGGGAGATCCCGTGGCGCTCGTATCGCATCTGATCGCGCGCCACGAGATACGCGCCGACGAGCTCTCCGAGCTCGAACGAATGATCGCCGCGGCCAAGAAGGAAGGGAAGCGATGAACACCCTCGTGGGATGGTTGGTCACGTACCTGATCCACAGCACGGCCCTCCTCGGGGGCGCGTGGCTGTTCGATCGTTTGTCGCGGAATCGCCCCGATTGGCAGGAGCTCGCGTGGCGCGTCGCCCTCGTGGGCGGGCTCGTCACGGCCACCGTGCAGACGGCCGCGTCCCTCCGCCCCGTGGGCGGGACCTTTTCGCTCGCGGGGCCCGCGCCCACGGCCCGCGTGCTCGACCGCGAAATGCCCCGCGCGACCGAAATCATCGTCACGACGGACATGGGCCCCGCGACGCACGTCGTCGTGACCTCGGCGAAGCCCTCGGCCTTCCTGCCCAAAACGAAAGCCACGTCGGCGGCGAAGCCCTCGCGCGCGGCGTTCCTTTCGTGGTCCAAGGTCCTCGTGGCTGGGTGGGCGATCGGCTCGCTCTTCTTGCTCGGCTCGCTCGCGCGCGCCTGGAGGTCCCTGCGCAAGCGCCTCGAAGGCCGGCGGAGGCTCGAAGGGGGTCCGCTCGGTGATGTCCTCGCCACGCTCGCAGCGCGTGAACCTGTTTGCATGCGGGCGCCCTTGCTCAGCGCGTCCGAGAAAGTGAACGTTCCCATGGCCCTTGGTATTCGTCGTCCAGAAATCTGTCTGCCGGAGCGCGTGACGAAAGAGCTCGGCCCGGACGCCCAGGAGAGCGTGCTCGCGCACGAGCTCGGGCACGTGGCGCGGCGTGATCCGCTCTATCGATTGGCCACGAGCATCTTTTGCCGGGTGTTCTTCTTCCAGCCTTTGAACTGGCTCGCAGCGCATCGCCTCGCGGCAAGCGCGGAGCTCCTGGCCGACGATTGGGCCGCGCGGCGCACGGCGCGCCCGCTCGACCTCGCGGAGTGCCTGACGAAGGTGGCGCGCTGGGTCCACCGGCCGATGACGGGCCTGCCCGTGCCGACGATGGCGGCGGGGACGAGCGAGCTGCGGCAGCGCGTCGAGCGCCTCGTGCGGGGCGAAGGCATAACGGCGGAGCCGCGCAAGCCGCTGTGGGCCGCGCCGATCGTCGCATTCGTCCTGACCGCGTTCACGCTGCTCGCGCCTTGCGCCTGCGGCGTGGCCGAAGCGAAGGGATTGCCCCCGGCGACGCCCGTCGCCAAGAAGGGCGCCGCGCCCGCGAAGCCCACGCCCGCCGCCCTCGCGGACGAGGACGAGGACACGGACGAGGACACGGACGAGGAGCCCGTCTGCGAGGGCCCGAAGCACAAGCGAAACGACAAGCACCACGCCAAGGCGGAGAAGCACCATGGCGAGAAGCACGCGCATCACCGCCCTTACGTGCCCGCCGCGCAGGACGACGACGACGACCAGGACAACGACGACGACGACGACCAGGACAACGATCCCGCGGACCAGGACAACGATCCCGCGGACCAGGACAACGACGACGACCACCAGGACAACGAAGTCGCCGTCGCGCGTGGCCCGCGGATCCGCATCCACATGCCGGCGCCGAGCGTCGATATCGACTTCGAGCAGATCGACGCCGACCTCGACCGAGCCCTCGCCGACGTGCGCAAGAACGTGCACGACGAGGACGCGCGGAAGCTTGCCGAGCGAGAGATCAAGCGGGCGCGCAAGGACGCGCGCAAGGAGCTCGAAGACGCACGCAAGGAGCTCGAAGACGCGCGCGAAGAGATGCAGGAGCGCCTGCGCGAGCTGCGCGAGCAGATGCCGGAGATCCGCCGCCGGGCCATGGAGAGCGCCCGCGAGGCGTCCGAGCAGGCGCGCGAGGACGCGCTCGAAGAGGCGCGCGACGCCGAGGAAGAGGCCACGAAGGCGCAACGCAAGGCCCGCAAGGCCCGCAAGAAGGCCCAGCACGCCGTGCCGCCGGCGCCGCCCGTGCCGCCTCCGCCGCCGGCGCCGCATGCCGCGCCGCATCCCATGCCGCACCCGTCCCCGATGCCGCACCTGCCGCCCATGCCGCCGGGCCATCGTGGCGTGCCCGCGCCCCCCGCGCCGCCCATGCCGCCTGCGCCGCACGGCGCGCCGATCCCGCCGCCGCCGCCTCCGCCGGCGCCCTGAAAAACCCCGCCGCAGGCGAATCGACAATCAGCAACACGGCCCCGGAGAGCAGTCTCCCTCCCTGCTCTCCGGGGCTCTTTTTTTCGCGCTCGCTGCGCGTGGCCGCCGCGCGCGCTAGCATCCGCCCGAGCAAGGAGGAAACCATGGATCTCGGATTGACGGGAAAGCGGGCGCTCGTGACGGGTTCGACCGCGGGAATTGGCCTCGCCGCTGCGCACGCCCTGGCGAGCGAGGGCGCGCATGTCACGGTGAACGGTCGGACCGAGTCCCGCGTGCAGGGCGCCGTGGATGCGCTCCGGCGCGCGTTGCCCGGCGCGACGATCGAAGGCATCGCGGCGGATCTCTCGACCGCGGCCGGATGCCAAGCGCTGATCACGAAGCTCCCCGACGTCGACGTGCTCGTCAACAACATGGGCATCTTCGAGCCCAAGCCGTTCGAGGAGATCCCGGACGAGGACTGGCTCCGGTTCTTCGAGACGAACGTGCTCAGCGGCATCCGGCTCTCGCGCCATTACGTGACCGGCATGCGGGCCCGGAACTGGGGCCGCATCGTGTTCGTGTCGAGCGAGTCGGGGATCCAGATCCCGACCGAGATGATCCATTACGGCATGACGAAGACGGCGCAGCTCGCGGTCGCGAAGGGCATCGCCGAGACGTTGCGCGGGACCGGCGTCACCGTGAACAGCGTCCTGCCGGGCCCGACGTCGTCCGAGGGCGTGGGGGCGTTCGTCTCCCAGCTCGCGGCGGCGCGCGGCGTGGACGCCGCCACGGTCGAGCGCGAATTCTTCGCCACCGCGCGGCCGACCTCGATCATCCAGCGCTTCGCCACGCCAGACGAGGTCGCCGCCATGATCGCATACGTGTGCAGCGCCCGCGCGTCGGCCACCACGGGCGCGGCGCTCCTCGTGGACGGCGGCGTGGTGCGCTCGATCGCGTGACCCACGCGCCGAGCGAGCGGGCGAAATCGCCCCCAAGATGCTCGCTCGTCGGGCTGCTCTCCGCGGGTCCGCCTCCTGCTCTTCGTCCTCTGGACGAATGCATGCCTACGACCTCATCCTCACGCTGACGGGCGGGCTCGTCGCGGCGCTCCTGCTCGGCATGATGACGCGCCGCCTCGGCGCTTCGCCCATCCTCGGCTACCTCCTCGCCGGCGTCGTCGTCGGCCCGTGGACCCCGGGGTTCGTCGCGAACCTCGAGCTCGCCGGGCAGCTCGCCGAGGTGGGCATCGTCCTGCTCATGTTCGGCGTGGGATTGCATTTCCAGCTCGGCGACCTCCTCAAGGTCCGGCGCATCGCCGTGCCGGGCGCGGTCGTGCAGAGCCTCTTCGCCACCGTGATCGGGGCCGTGGTCGCGGTCGCGTTCGGGTGGTCCACGTCGGCCGGCCTCGTGCTCGGCATGTCCGTGGCCGTCGCGAGCACGGTCGTGCTCATCCGAATGCTCACCGATCACGACGCGCTCGAAACGCCGCACGGGCACGTCGCCGTCGGATGGCTGATCGTCGAGGACATCTTCACGGTCGTCATTCTCCTGATGGTACCGGTCCTCGCGTCGTTGCGAGGCACGGACGCCTCCCCTGTGCAGGCGGTCGGGATCGTCGGCATTGGATTGCTCAAGCTCACCGCGCTCATCGCGCTCGTGCTCATCATCGGGGCGCGCGCCGTCCCCTGGTTCCTCACGCGCGTCGCGCAATCGCGCAGCTCCGAGCTCTTCACGCTCGCCGTCCTCGCGGTCGCGCTCGCCGTCGCCACGGGCTCCGCCGTCATTTTCGGGGCGTCGATGGCGCTCGGCGCGTTCCTCGCGGGCATGGTCGTCGGACAATCGAAGGTCAGCCACCAGGCGGCCGCGGATGCGCTCCCGATGCGGGACGCCTTCGCGGTGCTCTTCTTCGTCACCGTCGGCATGCAATTCGACCCGCGCTCGCTCATCGCGCAGCCCGGGCTCGTCCTTTCGGTGCTCGGAATCATCCTCCTCGCCAAACCCCTCGCCGCGCTCCTCGTCGTCGTGGTGCTCGGATATTCGGTCCGGACGGCGCTCACGGTGGCGATCGGGCTCGCGCAGATCGGCGAATTTTCGTTCATCCTCGCGGACGCGGCGAACAAGGTCGACCTCTTCCCCGCGGAGGGGCGCAGCGTGCTCGTGGCGTGCGCGATCGTCTCGATTGGCCTGAATCCCTTGCTCTTCCGGCTCATGGATCCCCTCGAAGAATGGCTGCGCAGGCGCCCGACGCTCTGGCGCGGGCTCAACCGCCGCGCCGAGGCGCGCGGGGAAGCGCTCCGGGAGCAGGCCCCGAAAGAGCCGACCCGCGCATGCGACGTCCGCGCGATCGTCGTGGGGTATGGCCCCGTCGGCCGTACGGCCGTGGACATCCTGGATCGATTCAACGTCTGCTCGGTCATCGTGGAATTGAGCATCGACACCGTCACCGAATTGACGAACAACGGCCGAATCGCCGTGTACGGCGACGCGCGCAGGGCCGAGGTCCTTCATGCGGCGGGCATTGGTACCGCCGACTACCTCGTCGTGACCACGCCGAACCCGGAGACGCGGGCTGCGGTGGTCAACGTGGTGCGCAGCCTCCAGCCCGACCTGCCGATTTTTGTGCGGGCCCATTACATCAGCGAGCGTCAGGCGCTGGAGACGCACCGCGCGACGGCGGTTTGTTACGAAGAGGCCGAGGTCGCCGTTCGGTTGGCGGAGATGCTCCTGACAGAAATCGGCGTCGAGGCAGCGCAGATCGAGGCAGAATCGCTCCGCATTCGCGAGGAGCTCGGGCCCGGCGCGTCGCCGTGACGCGGCGCGTCCGCCGGGATGCGCAGCACGTATTCGGCTTGCAGCCCGCGACAAGCCCGGGATACGATGCCTCCACGGTGCGCGGATCACGCGCCCGGGCGGGAGGGAACGACATTGAGCTCGCATTTCACGAGGCCCCGATACAATTACACGAGGCACCTCGGCGCCGTGTCGCTCGGCGTCGGATTGCTCGCCGCGCCGGCCACGTCGGCGGCGCAGTCGCAAAAGGCGCCCGCTGCGCCGCCTCCCCCGGCCGCGGCAGCGCCGGCGCCGCCGCCTCCCCCGCCCCCCGGCGCGGCGGCGCCGCTCCCGCCCGGGACGCCGCCGCCGGGCGTGCAGCCGGGCCAGCCCCCGTACCCGTATCCGTACCCCTATCCCTATCCGTATGGGCAACCGGGGTATCCGTATCCGCCTCCTCCCGGGTATGGCCCTCCCCCCGTCGATACGACGGAGATGAAACCCGTCATGCCGTACAAGGGAGGCGTCGTTCCCCCGGGATATGTGCTCGAAGAGCGCATGCGGAAGGGCCTCGTCATCGCGGGCAGCGTGGTCTTCGGGACGTTTTATCTCTTCACGGCGATCGGCGCGTCGGCGGCCGAGTCGGATCGGGCCCCTTGGCCGGCGCTGTTCGTGCCCGTCGTCGGCCCCTTCATCGTCGCCGGAGCGGGTAAATTCAGCGGGAGCGATGAGATCGCGAGGCCCCTGCTCGTGCTCGACGGCCTCATCCAGGCCGGCGGCGCGGCCATGCTGATCGCGGGGATCGTCGCCAAGCAAAAGGTCCTCGTGCGGGAAGACCTCGCCGCGCGTCCCGAGTTTTTCGTGGGCCCGAGGTCCGTCGGAATGAAAATGAGCTTCTGAGGGATGTCGCCCTCGCTCACGCTCCACGCCGCGGCGCGCACGCGGATGAGCACGCGCTCGTTTGCGTGCGCGCACGGCGAGAACGACGACCGATGGCGAATCGACGAGCGCCGGGGCCTCTTCCTCGTCGCGGACGCCTCGGGCCCGACGTATGGCGGTTATCACGCGCCGTTCGGCGTGGATCCCGGCCTCGCGGCCATCGCCGAGGCGCTCGACGGCGGCGACAGCGACGAGGACGGCGAGGCCCGGCTCCGGGCGGCTTTGTGGGCGGCGCATTCGATGATGCGGGCCATACATGACCGGCAGGAAGAGCTCGCCAAAGCCGTGCAGCAAACGCGCGGCGGCGATCGGCTGGATGCATCCCTCGACGCCTCGGATGCGCTGCGGGATCGCTGCCGCTGGCCCCATCGTGTCTTTTCGCACCACGCGGCCTGGTGTACAGCGCTGTCTCGCTGGCGAGGTGATCGCGTGAGCGTCGCGCAGGTCGGCGGTTGTCGGGCGCATCGTATCCGAGGCCGCGCAATCGAGCAGCTTCTCCCCGACCATACCCTGCGCAGCCTCGTGGAGGCGCAAGGCGGTCCGATGGAGTTGCTTGAAATGCACGGCGGCATATCCACCCGATCGCTCGGATACCTCCAGGGGCCCGAGCAAATCGACACCCGGACCGTCGAGATCGAGCCCGGGGATTGCTTCGTGGTATGCACCGATGGCCTCTGGTCCCTCCTCGACGAGGAGCGAATCCGGGACATCGTCGTCCAGAAAACCCCCTCCCCCGACAGCGTGGCCGAGGCCTTGCTCCAAGCCGTCGAGGGTCCCTCCACGGACGACGCCACCGTCGTCGTAATCGTGGCCCGTTAGCCCTTCGTGTTGCCCCTGCGCCGCCGTCGCGAAAGCCCCCAGGCGAGCGCGCCGAAGGCATAAAGCCCGAGCCCCGGCCCGGCGCCATCCCCGAGCCGGCACCCACAACCGCCCTCGTCCTCGGGCGAGCCGCCTCCGCCATTGCCGCCCGCGCCAGGGCCGTCCCCGCCGCCCCCGCCCACGCCGCTCGACGAAGCCCCGGATCCGCCGTCCGGCAATCCGCCATCCGGCAGCGGCCCCACGCCTCCTCGCTCGAACGCGCCGAGATCGGGCGCCGCGCCGACCACGAATCGATCGTTGATGCCCTCGATCACCACGCCGACGTCGACGAGCCCGCTCCCCTCCACCGGCGTGAAATCGCCGCCCTCCGCGTCTTCGTATTTCGGCTCGATCTGAAACCCGTGGCTCTCGATCGTCCCCGAGGCCGCGAGCTCCGCGATGCTCGCGTATTTCACGTCGAGCCATTTCACGAACCGCGGCGTCCCGTCGAGGATGTCCGTGAACAGATCGTCCCAGTCGAGGTCCACGGGCCCGCTCGGCGTGACGCTGCTCTCGATGACGTAGCGGTGCGAGGTCCAGATGTTGTTTCGCGTGATCAGGTTTGCAAAAGGAATCGTCGGGGCGATCGCCTGCGCCTCCGCCAGCCCCGCGGCCGGGCGGCTCGTCGTGTGATACACGAGCATGAACCCTTGTGAGCCGTTGTTCACCTTGAGCGCGTGCTCCTTGAAGCCGTCGATCACATTGCGCACCACGAACAGCGGGCCGACCTCGATCGGCGCGAGCGAGACGCCGTTGAGCACCCCGCGCATGTGGTTGTTCCAGAAACGGACGTTCACGCAGGCGCCCTCGGGTTCGAGCCCGTCATCGCCGTGCTCGACGAGCACGTTCTCGTACACGTCCGTGTCCGGGGTGATCGTCTCCGAGGCGTCGTCGAAGCTGCCGACGTACACCCCATTGAAGGTGCCGGTGAGCTGGTTTCGCCGGACGACGTTCGCGCCGCCGCCCGTGATGCTGATGGCGCTCGCCTCGGGCGTATGGTTTTTGACGGAGCTCCAGGGCCACGACCAGATGCTCGTGTCGCGGACGACGTTGTCCTCGATGACGTTCTCCGCCGCGAGGGGCCTGCGCACCCGGACGCCGCCGTTCATGTGGTGGATGTTGTTCCTCCGGATCCACGCGCGCGCCGTGTCGCGCACGTCGATGCCCGCTCCCTCGGCGTCGGCGCCGAGATGACGGATCTCGAAGCCCTCGACGACGACGTCGGTCACGGTGTCGAGCAGAATGCCGACATTCCGGATGGCCACGTGAACCACATGCCCGGCCGGGGATCCGCCGTCGGGCAGCTTCACGTAAATCCGCCCTGCGGCGGCGTCCACGTAAAAGCCGCCGGCGAGGCCCGCGGCGGCTGATTGCAGATCCGCGAGGGAGCTGTAATCGTAGAGGCGCGTATCATCCACGGCGACATACTGGGACGCGCCGGAGAACGGCGCCGAGTAGATCCCATTGCCTTCCGATTGAAAGACCGACCCATCCTCGAGCGCAGGATCCGAGCCGTCGACGATCGCGCCCGGCGCGGCGACGAACCAGACCGGGTTTCCCGCGGCGCCACCGTGATTGCCCGCGACCGTCACGGTCTCGCGATAGACGCCCGCCGCGACGTGCACGACCGTCCCCGGCCCGGCCGCGGCCGCAGCCGCGCCGATGCTCTTGAAGGGCGAGGCTTGCGAGCCGTCGTTTCCATCCGAGCCATTCTTCGCATCGACATGAAGCTGCTTGCTCCCCTGCGGTGGAGGCGCGTCGTCGCGCGTGCGGATCGTCCCCGTCGCCTCCTGGGGCCCGCCGTTGTCGGGATCGTCGAGCGTGACGCGCACCTCGTATTCGGTCGCAGGCTCCAGGAACAGCGCGCTCCCTCGGCGCCCGCCGGGCGTGCGGAGGAGCGGATGACCGGGGGTGAAGCTCGCATCCCCGGCCTTGCGGAACGCGAGCTTGACGGTGGCATCCCCATCGTCATCCCCCGTGACCGCGGCCGTGACGCCCACGGCGTGAATCGTGGGCCGGAGCGTGAGGCTCCCGAGCGTCGACGTATCCGCGGCACGGGCGGAGCCGGCGCTCCCGACGACGAACAGAAACAGGGAAGAGGCGAGAATCTGGCGTAGAGGGGATCGAAGCATGGGCCGGAATCCTACGCGCAACCGGGACGGAGCGAAAAGAGAATTTCGCAGTACGTTCCGGGCACACCTCAAAAAAGCGGGAATTCCCGCATTGCGGTCCACGCGCAGGCCGGGTATGAGCCAAAGAACGACGGAAAAGGAGACCACGCCATGACGAATGCAATGCCCGCCATGAACATGCCGATGCCGATGATGCCCTCGTCCATGCCCATGATGGGCTCACCCATGCAGGGTATGCCCATGATGAACATGATGCCCGGGATGCCCGGCATGATGCCCGGCATGATGGGCATGATGCCCAACATGATGCCCGGCATGATGGGCATGGGCATGGGCATGATGCCCGGCATGATGAACATGATGCCCATGATGGGCATGATGCCCGGCATGATGGGTATGGGCATGATGCCCGTGACGTGTCGTATGACCTATGAAATGACGAAGGACGGAATCACCTGCAAATTGACCCCGGGCGAGGGCATCTCGCTGGACATGATGAAAGAGCGCTGCGAGGCCATGGCCCGCATGATGTCCGCCGGCATGCCCATGATGATGATGTGCGGCGGGATGCCGATGATGATGTGTATGCCGAGCCCGACGAAGTAACCCGCGCGGCGGGTCACTTCCAGGTCACATCGCGGGCCAGACGGGCACCCAGAACCAGACGGGCACCCAGACGAGCAGGACCGGCGCCGACGTCGGCTTCTGGCGCTGCTCGTCTGCGCGCTTCCTTCGCACCTCGTCGAGATCGATCACACGAGCGCTGTGCTGGTTCATCGGACGACCCTCCAACAAAGCGTGACGACGTCCAAGATAACGGACGTCGTCCGTTCGATCAAGTCCCACGGAAGATCTAGCCCCGAAGCCGAGCTCATCCGAGGCCGAGCTGCTTTTCCAGCGCATCCACGGTGTTCTTCGCGTCGAGGAGCGAGGAGGTTCGCGCTTCTCGGTAGAGCCGGATCGCCTCGGACTTGTTGCCGGCGCGCAGCGCCTCGGGATCGCCGCCAAATCTTACGGGGACTTCGCGCGTCTTAGGCGGTCTCCGGAGTCTGCCATGAGAGATCTCGCGTTTCGCACGTCAATCCCCCTCCTCCTCGTCGCCGCCGTCCTCTTCATCCTCGGCTGCGGGCCGGCCGCGTCGCCTACGGGCGCGCGGGACCCGAATGCCGTCCGCGTGGAGGCGCTCCTCGGTTCGCCCATGCTCCTCGCGAATGGGGACAGCACGGTCTACGCCGTGCTTCGTATCTCCACGGCCGCGCGTCCCGCGCGCGAGCGTGGCCCCGTGAACGTCGCGCTCGCCATCGACACCTCGGGCTCGATGGAGGGCGAAGCCATCGTGGCCGCGCGCCGCGCGAGCCTCCAGGTGATCGACGCGCTGAAGGACGGCGATCGGCTCGCGGTCATCGTGTTTCATTCGAAGGCCGAGGTGCTCGTCCCGTCGACCGAGCTCGACGCCGAGGTGCGCGAAGACGCGCGGAAGCGCATCGCGGCCATGGAGGCGCGCGGCACGACCGAAATGGCGGACGGGCTCCAGACCGCGCTCGACCAAGTGCTCGCGAATTACAACCCGAATGGCGTGAACCGCGTCGTGCTCCTCGGCGACGGAATCCCGAACCAGGCGGCGAACCTCGAATACACCGCGAAGCGCGCGGCCGACCGCGGCGTCGCGGTCACGACCCTCGGGCTCGGGCTCGATTACGACGAGACGCTCATGGGGAAACTCGCGGACCTCTCCGGCGGGCGATACAGCTACATCGAGAGCGCAGACAAACTTGCCGGCTTCTTCCGGGAGGAGCTCGAACGCCTCGACACGGTGTACGGCCGCCAGGCCTCCGTGACGCTGACCCCCGGCCCCGGCGTGCGGATCGACGCGATCGTTGGCACGGAAATGATGTCGCCGGCCGGCGCCGCGTACATGCCGCTCGGCGACATCGTGCGTGGCGACACCCGCGACGTCGTCGTTCGAATGACGGTGACGCCTCGCAAGGCGAATGTGCCGATCGAGCTGCTCGACGCGGTGATCACCTTCGACGACGCGCTCGAGCAGGCCGGCCGCCTCGAACGCCGCCTCTACTTCGGCGCGCGGACGACGCTCGACGAGGGCGAGGTCGCGAAGGCGAAAAACCCCGCGGTCGACCTCTCGGCCGCGCTCGCCGAGGCGTCCGCGACGACGCTCCAGGCGCTCGAGTTCGGCAAGCAGGGCTCGTACGTGCACGCGCGTGGGCTTCTCGAAAAAGGCGCCGCGGCGGCGCTCGCGCAATCGAAGCGCACGCCGAGCGCCGAACTCGAAAAACTCGCAACGAACATGACGTCCGTGGCCAAGGACATGCCGGAGGTCGATCGCCCGGCCCCTCCGTCGGCCTCGCCCTCGGGCGGCGAGTACGAATTCTCGGACGACACGATGGCCACCCCCATGCCCTCAGAATCACCGTCCGTCGTTCGCAATCGCAAAGAGGTGCACCAGAAGGCGGTCAAGGCTCTCCATTGATAGATCGCGGGGTGGACGAGGACTTTCGCTTGTCGGCGGGCCGAGGCTCGCGCTACCATCCGCGGCCATGCCCATCGAGCTCGACGGTTTCAAGCGCGGATCCTTCACCCACGACGGCGCCGAACGGGACGTCTACCGCCGCGGCAGCGGGCCCGGCGTCGTCGTCATGAGCGAGATTCCCGGCATCACGCCCCAGGTCATTCGTTTCGCCGAGCGCGTCGCCGCCGAGGGATTCACGGTCTTCATGCCGCAGCTCTTTGGCACGCCCGGAAAGCCGTTCAGCACCGCCTACGCGGCCTCCCAGCTCGCGCGCGCGTGCATCTCGCGCGAGTTCGCGGTGCTCGCCGCGAATGAATCGAGCCCCCTCGTCGATTGGCTGCGCGCGCTCTGCCGTCACGTGCACGCCGAGCTCGGCGGCAAGGGCGTCGGCGCGATCGGCATGTGCATCACCGGCAATTTCGCGCTCGCGCTCATGGTCGATCCGGCGGTCGCGGCGCCCGTGCTCAGCCAGCCGTCGCTCCCGCTCGGCCTCGGCGCGGCGCGCCGCGCGGGCATGCACATCTCGGAGCGTGACCTCGCCGCCGTGAAGGAGCGATGCGCGTCCGGCGCGCAGGTCCTCGCCATGCGATTCACGCACGACCCTCTTTGCCCGGGCGAGCGCTTCGTGTCCCTTCGCAAGGAGCTCGGCCCCGCGCTCGAATCCATTGAAATCGACTCGGGCCCGGGCAACACCTGGGGCATCCAGCGGCTCGCCCATTCGGTCGTGACGAACGACCTCGTCGACGAGGCCGGTCACCCCACGCGACAGGCGCTCGACCGCGTGCTCGCCTTCTTCGGCGAGCGCCTGCGCGGGTAACCTTCAACGCCCCGTTCGCCGCCGGACGAGCCGCAGCGCGACGAAACCCATTACCACGACCACCCCAGCGCCGACGGGCCCCGGCTCGTCGCCCGCTTCGCCCACGCGACACCCCGCGCATCCGCCCTGCGGCGGCGCGGGCGGCGGCCCGGATGCATTCGTGTCGGTCGGCGCCGGGGACGCGGAGCCCGCGGGCAGCGGGGTCGTCTCGGGGGCCGCTGCATACATCGCCGGCGCGGGCACGAGCGGACCGCTGTCGATACGCGTCTCGCTCTCGTCGCGCTGGACGAGGGCGGCGAGCTCGACCCCGCCGCGCTTCGCGAACGCGAGCTTTTGCGCGGCCTCCGTGCCCTTGTGCGCCACGCCGCCCGGCGGCCCGCCCCAGATCCCGCGCCGCGGATTCGGACACGTGACGGCTCCGGTCCACGCGTGCCGGATCGCATAACGTCCCTGGAAGTTGTTGATGCCGCTCTGCACCGCGCCGGTCTCGAGCTTCGCTCCATCGGTCAGGAATTCGCGGCCGCCGACGATGGGCGGCGCCGCCCGAAACACGAGGTCCTCCCCCAGCCCGTCCTTGCCATATCGCAAATGCAGGCGCGTCAGGACGAACCCGCTCCCTCCACGCCAGCGCGGCATCGGCCTCGGCATGGGCGCGGGACCCACCGCCGGAGCGCCGGGGGACGGCCCCGCGACCTGCTGCGCCTCGCCGATCGCGTCCGCGCCGAGCGTCGCCAGATCCGAGCCGTCGAGCGTGGGCCCGGGACAAGGATCACACGACCCCGCGTCCCACGCATACTCGGTGATCGCTGCCTTTGGCTGCCGCGCGAGCGTGCGGTCGAAGAGCGCCGCGTAAAACGCGCCGAAATCGTTCCGGACCTTGTCCTTGACGTCGAGGTTCGTCGGAATGGCGACGTTCGGATAGTTCGCCGTCTCGTACCGCTGCCCGCGCGCGAGGATGTGGACGATGAGGTCCTGCGTCCCCCCGGAGTTCACGAGCCCGAGCCGCACGGGCAGGGCGAACGTCTCGCTATCGTAATGAAACCGGAGCGGCGAGAGCATCGCCTGCCCATTCTCGAAGCGCACCTTCTTCGTGTCGACCTTGGCCACGAAGAACTTGCTGCCGCCCTGCACATAAGGGCGGAGCAAGGGCTCGGCGCCCGCGGGAATCTTGTACTTCTCTTGACGGAGCCAGGTATCGAGCCCGAGCGAATCGCGCGCGCTCAGGATGACGACCTCGTACTCGCCCACCGTGAATTGCGCCTCGATGGTCACGCCGAGGTCGGCTGCGCTCTCCCTCGCGGGCCCCGAGGACATACGCCTCACGGTGCCCGGTGCGGCCATCGGCATTGGCGGCGGCAGCGGCGCGCAAGGGTCCTGCTCCCAGTACTCGACGAGCCGCGGCGCCGCGAGTTTGTCGACCTTGTCGAACACCGCCATGGGCAAGGTCTTGACGTTCTCCTTTTGCAGCACCACGGGCACCGGGACGACCATCGCGAAGTTTTCCGGCGGCCCCTGGTAGTTGTTCTGCATCGAGAGCACCGTGCGGGTGCCCTCGCGCATCAGCACGACCATCGTAGCGTTGTTGAAGAGCTTCGTGGAATCCGCGCCTGCGACATAGAAGCCGCAAAAAGCGTCGGCGGAGGACGCGGTCGTGATCGCGGCGAGGGCGAGGGGAACGGCGAGGCCGAGGGCGCGCAGGCGGGACAACATGAAGGCGATGTTCCCACGAGCGTTTTCCATCACGCAAGGGCAAGATCGCGGCGGGGTGGACATCACGGCGCGATTCCGGTAGCTCTGGATGTCACGACCCCCGGGAGGAAAAACCATGCGCGCCGCCCTGCCCTGCGCTCTCCTTGCGCTCGCCGCCCTCGCCCAGCCGGCTCCTGCCGATGCGTTTTGTGGATTCTATGTGAGCGGGGCCGATTCGAAGCTGTACAACAACGCCACCTTGGTCGTCCTCATGCGCGACGGCACCCGCACGGTGCTCTCGATGCAGAACAACTACCAGGGCCCGCCCGAGGATTTCGCCATGGTCGTCCCGGTGCCGGTCGTCCTCGCCAAGGAAAACGTGAAGACCCTGCCCGCCGAGGTCTTCGGACGCGTCGATCGCCTCGCCGCGCCGCGGCTCGTCGAATACTGGGAGCAGGATCCGTGTACGCCGCCGATTCGCGCCTTGGAGTCCGTGCTCCAGTACGCGCCCTCGCCCACGTCGGACGAAGGGGGCCAGGAGGAAGAGGCGGAGCGGCACGGCGTCAAAATCGAGGCCCGCTTCAGCGTCGGCGAATACAACGTCCTCATCCTGAGCGCGCAGGACTCACTCGGGCTCGACACCTTCCTGCGCGGCCAGAGATACAAGATCCCCGCGGGCGCCGAGCCGTACCTCCGTCCGTACGTGACCGCCGGCAGCAAATTCTTCGTGGCCAAGGTCGACGCGAAGAAGATCCGCTTCGAGAACGGCATGGCGCAGCTCTCGCCGCTCCGGTTCCATTACGACAGCGAGAGCTTCAATCTGCCCGTGCGCCTCGGCCTCATCAACTCGGCTGGCACGCAGGATCTCATCGTCCATGTCCTCGCTCGCTCGCGGTACGAAGTCGCGAATTACGAAAACTACGCCATTCCCACGAACGTCCGCGTCAAGGAACCGGTGAAGCAGAGCTTCGGCTCGTTTTACGCGACGCTCTTCGACAAGGTCCTCGAAAATCACCCGCGGGCCGTGGTCACGGAGTACGCCTGGGACGCGGGGTCCTGCGATCCCTGCCCCGAGCCGCCGCTCGGCGTCGCCGACCTCGCGACCCTCGGCGCGGACGTCCTGCCCGAGTATGAGGGGCGGCGCGAAGTCCCGCCCGAGCTCGCCAACGCCTTCACATTGACGCGCCTCCACGTCCGGTACGACAAGAATGCCCTCGGCGAGGATCTGGTTTTTCGCGCCGCACCGCCGATCCGCGGCGGGAATGGCGTCCCTGATCCGGAGGGCAAGATGGAGCCGGGCGCGATGTCGAGCGGCAACAATTCCTTTCAGGGTCGTTACGTCATCCTCCACCCGTGGGAAGGGCCCATCGAATGCGAGACGCCCCGGCGCGGGATCTGGGGCGGACCGGTGAAACACATCGCTGGGGAGGGTGCTACCCAGGTCGCCACCAATACGGCGTTCGCTCCGCGAGGTGTCGAACTCGCTTCGTTCCTCGATTCCTCGGCGGGCGGCCTCGCGTCTCAGGAAGCAAAGCTCCCGAGCGGTCCGGTCGCGGAAGAACCTTTCCCGACGTTGCCCTCGAAGGGCGGCTGTGCGAGCTGCACGACGACAAGCTCGCGGGATGGCCTCGAAGCGATCTTCGGAGCCGTTGCGGCTGCGGTGGGGATGGTGCTGCGGCGGGCCTCTGCGCGCTCGAAGCGCGGCGCGGCCTGATCACGACACCTACACGAAGGAGCGCCTCTGGAGCGCCGCGCGTAGCTCGGCGACGAAGGCCTCGTCGGCGACGTCTTTCGGCACCGCCCCGTGAGCGCCCAGGGATCGCGCCATCCGGGTGAGCACATTCGCCTCCATGTTGCTGCAAAGCAGGACGCGGACCTCGCCGAGCCCGATCGAATCGCGGATCATGCGGATCACGATCGAACCATCGAGCTTCGGCATGTTCACGTCGAGCAGCACGAGGTCGCAGCGCATATCGCGTATGGCCTGAAGGACGCCCACGGGCCCATTGTGAAACCGCGCCTCGAAGCCCATCTCCGCGAGCCTCTGCACGGCGCTCTCACCGAACCTCGCGTCGTCGTCGATCACGAGGACACGCGTACGTCTCATGAGGCTGCTGCTGCCCCTTCCCGAGCGTGGGGCGCCCACATCCTCGGACCGGCTGCCGTGCGACGGAAGGACGCTCGTAAAACCGTTCGAGGTGAAGCTACTTGAAAGGTATTTGGTATCATTCATGGGATCCGGGGAGCTCGGGCCCCGTGATGCCGGTTGTAGCCCGCCCCCTACGGGCCGGCCATGAGACCAAGGTCCCATAACCTGTACGTCGACACACAAGCGCACGCACGACGTCAGGCGGCGATGCCCTCCACGATGGCGATGGAGTTCGCGGTCGGAATCACGCGAGCGATCTTCAGCCCGGCGGCATGAAAAAGGGCCGCGAATTCGGCTTCGGTGCGCTCGCGGCCGGGCACGACGGTCAGCATGCAGAGATCAAGCGCCTTGCTTGGGTGATCCGTGTTCCCTGGGGGCACGAGCGCGTCGACGACGAGCACGCGCCCTCCCGCGACCATCGCGCGCCGGCAATATTTCAGGATGTTTATACACGTATCATCCGCCCAATCGTGCATGATCCGCTTCAGCACGTAGACATCCGCGCCGTCCGGCACGGAGGTGAAGAAATCGCCTGCCACGCGATCGACACGCTTGTCGAGCCCCGCCGCCGCGATACGCCCCGGCTGCCCGACGACCTCGGGCCTATCGTAAAGCACGCCTCGCACCGAGGGATATCGTCGCAGCACCTCGACGAGCAATCCGCCGAGGCCCCCGCCCACGTCCACGACGCGCGAGGCGGCGCCGAAATCGTAGGCCTCGGCGATCGCCCGATTGTCCGCGTCCGAGACGTCGGCCATCGCCTTGTCGAAGACCTCTCCGATCGACGGATGTTCGCTCATATATTCGAAAAACCCAACGCCGTGCCGAAAATCAAACGCACACTCGCCGGTCTTGACGGTATGAGGGAGATGGAGCGCGGCCTCCATCGTGGGCGGAAGCGTGCCGAGCTGCACGACGCCTTGCAGGGAAAAAGGAACGCCCGTGCGAAGGAGCTCGGCGGCCGGCGTGAGGTGGAATCGCCCGTCATCGTCCTCGGCAAAGACGCCCTTCGACGCGAGCACGCGGAGGACACGGTAGAGCGACAAGGAATGGGCGTTCGCCTCGGCCGCGAGCTCCTCCGCCGTCATCGGCCCCGATGCGAGCCGGTCTGCGATTCGGAGCTGCATGACGGCGTTGAGGGCACCTGCATAAAAGCATCCCCAAGCGAGATCCATGATGATTCCAACGGGCGATTGCATGGATTCCATGGCATTCAGCGTATCAAGCGCGTTGGAGTCGAGCAAGGCACGCAGCCGACGGTTGAACCCCTCGCGCGGTACCGGATACCGTGCGGACGTTGGCTGAGCATCTGGATAAAAACCGTCCCGGCTCCGAGGGCTTCGTGCCGTCGCCGTCGTCCTGGTCCTGCTTTATCACCAGCAGCTCGTGGGCTTTGGATGGGCAGGTGTTCAGGTCTTTTTCGTACTCTCCGGGTATCTCATCACGTCGGAACGGGCCGGAGGGCGCTGCTCGTAGGTCTCGGGCTCCCCCTGGCCCTCGGCCTTTCGATTCTCTTCATTTACGGTCCGGCAGGGCTGCGCTCCTCGATTGGATACCCAATAGAGCGGGACGTTATCACGCAGAGCGGATGAGCCCGCTCACCCCTTCACGGCCCCGGCCGTGAGCCCCGCGATGATCCGCCGCTGGAAGACGAGCGCGAGCAACACGAGCGGCGTCGTCACCAGCACGGAGGCGGCCATCATCTGCCCCCAGGGCACCTCGAAGGCCGAGCTCGTCGTCGCGGAGAACGAAAGAATCGCGTGGGTCACGGTCCGTTTGTCCGGGGTCTGCATGAACGAGAGCGCGAACAGAAGCTCGTTCCAGGCGGCGATGAAGGAAAGCAATCCCGTCGTGACCATCCCAGGGGCCGCGAGCGGAAGCATGATCTTCGCGAAGAGCTGCAGCGGGGAGGCGCCATCCATGTAGGCCGCCTCTTCGATCTCGACAGGCACGGCTTCGAGAAACCCGGTGAGCACCCAGATGGTAAAGGGCAACGTGAAGACGAGATACGTCAGCGTCAGGGCCGGCAGCCGGTTGTAGAGGCCGAGCGCATTCACAAGCTGGAAGAGCGCACCGAGGACCGCGATCTGCGGAAACAGGGTCATCGACAGGATCACGTAAAGCACGAGGCTCCGGCCACGGAATCGGTACCGGCCGAGCGCGAACGCCGCGAGCGCGCCGATGGCGAGGGAGACAAGCGTCACGGAGCTCGCCACGAGGACGCTGTTCAGCGCCGCGCGGAGAAAATCGTCGTTCGCGAGGACGCGACGATAATGTTCCAGCGTCGGGTGCTCCGGCCAGAATCGCGCGGGGAGTGAAAAAAGCTCGGCGTTCGTCTTGAACGAGGACACGAGCGCCCAGCCGAACGGGAAAACGAGATACACGACGAGGAAAACCACGGCCATCCCGAACGCCGCTCGCCTCGCCACGCCCCGAGCCTTCATGTATCCCTCCGCTGGAAGAGCGCGATGTAGATCACGATGAAGACGGCGATGACCAGGAAAATCGCGGTGGAAACGGCCGAGCCGTATCCCACGTCGGAGATGCTAACGAGGATCTCGTGAGCATAGGTGGCCAGGGTCTGCATGTCGGGCCGGCTCCCGAACATCACGTAAAATACGTCGAAAACACGCAATGCGTCGAGCGTCCGGAACACGAGCGCGACGAGGAGGGCCGGCCGGAGGAGCGGCAGGGTGATCCGCGTGAACGCTTGCAGGCGCGTCGCGCCGTCCACGCGCGCGGCCTCGTAAAGCTCGCGTGGGATGAGCTGCAGGCCGGCGAGCAGGAGCAACGCGACGAAGGGCGTCGTCTTCCAGACGTCGACGAGCACGGCCGCGGGGAGCGAGGTCCTCGGGTCCGCGGTGAATGCGATCGGCTCGGAAAGCAGGCCCAGGCGATTCACGAGGACGTCATTGAAGACACCATACACGTCATTGTACATCCATTTCCACATCTGTGTGGATACGGCCGTGGGGATGGCCCAGGGCACGAGCATGGCGGCGCGCACGGCGGAGCGTCCCTTGAAACGCGCATCGAGGAGCAGCGCAATGCCGAGGCCGAGGGCGAGCTCGAGCACCACGGTGATCACGGCGAAGAGCACGGTGAGGAGCAACGCGTCGAGGAAGAACCCGTCGTGGGCAAGCTCCACGTAATTCGACAACCCGACGAAGCGCGCGGGCTCCTCGCTGCCGAGCCGGGTATTCGTGAGGCTCAAATACAGGGTGTCGCAGAGCGGATAAAGCGCCACGAACGCCGTCACGATCAGCGCCGGTGTGAGGAACGCCCACGCGACCCTCGCGCGCCTCTTCGCGCGGATCCCCGCGACCTCTGCTTGCTTCTCCGCCTCGCCCGTCGTCGTGCTCATCCCGTGTCCCCTCACCGCAGCGAGCGCCGGATACGCCGAGCGATCTGCTCCAGCGCCTTCTCGGGGTCTGTCCCGTAAAGCGCCTTGCTCACACCCTGGTAAAATGCGATCGAGACCTCGTTGTACCTCGCCCCCGCCTGGTTCGAGGGCCTCGCGACCAATGTCGCCCCCCGCACCCGCTCCAGGAAAGGTAACACCCGCGCGACGTCCGGATCGCTCTGCACGGCGGGAATCGTGGGGATATATCCGCCGACGAGCGCCCGGAAGCGCTGCACCTCGGGCGAGCAGAGATACCCGACGAACGCGACGGCCGCGTCGGGAAACCGCGAATATCTCGAAACGCCGAGGGTCCAACCGCCCAGGATCGCGCTGCTCTCGTACCCCGGCTCGTGCGGGAGGGGCGCGACGTCGAAGCGCCCCTCGATGCGCGATCCCTTCGTGTTGCCCGCTGCGTACGCGTACGGCCAGTTGCGCATGAAGGCCGCATTTCCGCCCTGAAACACGTTGCGCGCGTCCTCCTCTTCGTATCCCGTCACGCCGACCGGCGAAATCGTCCCAACGAACCCGTGGAAGCGCGCGAGTGCCTGCGCGGCCCGCGGATTCTCCACCGTGGGCTCACGACCCTCCAGGATCGCACCACCGCCGTAGGAATGAATCCATTCGAGTGCATTGCACGTGAGCCCCTCGTACGCCTTGCCCTGCCAGACGAACCCGGCAAACGAACGGCTCCGCGCGCGCTCTCCTCCCTGAATCGTCCGCGCCATCCCTTCGAGCTCGTCCCACGTCGCAGGGGGTGCGTCATACCCGTACTTCTGGAGCAGATCACTCCGGTAATAGAGCATTCCGAAATCGGTGAAGTAGGGCATGGCCACGAGCCGCCCTTGCACGGTGTCGTTCTTGATCGCGGCTTCGAGATGCGTCGCCGCGAGACCCCCGAGCGCCGCGCCGAGATCGAGCAAATGCGGGGCGAAGATACCAGGCCACACGATGTCGAGCGAAAGGACGTCCACGTCGGCGGAGCGCGCCTGAAAGAGGCGCTGGTAACTCGCATATGTCTCGGTCGCGTCGCGCGGGCGCAGGACGACGTCTACGATGGCGCCCGTGTCCAGCGCGAACCGCCGCGCGAGCGCACGGTCGATCGCGGCGCCGATGCCGACCGACTCCGCGTAGAACACGAGCCGCGCGCCCGCATGCCGCTCGGCCCTGGGCACGCGCGGCGGCGGCATGCCGACCTCGGGCAGTTCTTCGGCCGCTTCCTCCGCGGATGGCGCACGACGACAGCCTGAAATCAACGCAGAAAGCGGGAGGACGGCCGCAGCCGCGAGGAACGAACGTCGGCTCTGCTCGCCTCCTCCGATGGACATGACGACATCGTTCCCTGATCGGGCAGCGACGTCAAACGTTTTGTCCTCAAACGGATCGAACGCTCATTTGTCCGGAACGATCAGCCGCAAGGCGCGGGCGATGACCTCGATCGAAGCGCACTCGGCGCGCGGGAACTCCTCGCCGTCGAGCTGGCACGGCGGGGGCGCGCCGCCTTCGGGGACGCGGAAGTGGACGTCGATCCGAGAAGCCCGGCGCGTCCCGGGGGGCGCGGTAGGCGCGACGAACCCGGCGCGCGCGAGTGGTCCGATGGAGAGGCCCACTGTGGCGCGCCGGAGCCAATCGTGCCGCGTTGGAAATGGGAACACCTCGAACAAGCCGTCATCGTGGCGTGACGTCGGATCAACCACCCATCCCCCTGCGTAGACGCGTGTCCCTCGAATCAAGAGTTCCGTGAGCCGCGCCTCGAAGCGCGCGTCGTCAGCGACGACATCCGCCACGAAATCGACGTCCGGATTTTGCGAAGCGACGAGCGTGCGAATCAGAGCACCGGCATACACGAGCTCGTCACGATAAAGCGCAAAAGCTTTCCCCAACCGCCGAGCCCGATCTCTGTCCACGTTACGCGCCGCAATCACCGCGGCGCCGATGCCAAAGCCCACCGAATCAAAAAATGTCGCGCGCGTAACCGTCCTGCCGGCGCCGTCCATCGCATGGAGCTTTCCCGCGTCGAGCTGCGTCTCCCGCCCGGCCGCGAGGACCCGCACGTTCCGCTCGAGCGCGCGCTCCCCGGCGCGCAAACCGAAGCTCCGACCATGGTTGTTCGCGGTCCCCGCGGGCAGCATTCCGAGCGCAGCCGAATCCCGGCGCGGGCTTTCGAGTAGCCCTTCGGCGACCTCGCGGAACGTGCCGTCGCCGCCCATGGCAATAACGCATCGATAAGACTCTTCCGCAAGCGCATCCCGCACCACCTGCACGGTTCGTCCGCCGGGCTCCGTCGGCAGGAGGCGGGCGGAGAGCCCTGCCGCGCGAAGCAGGCGCAATGCGACGTCGATGCGCGCCGCATTACGCCCGCTCTGGGCCATGGGGTTCGCGACGAGGAGGTGCGTGTGCGCCGTCATGCAGGGGCTGAGCTTACCCGATACGCACGGGCGGTTCACGCGCCCGGTCCCCTTCCCCTCGCGCCCGCGTTCGGATAGCTTCGGGGCGTGCTCCCGCGCCCCGAAGACGAGATCCCGCTGCCCATGGAGCTCGCGCCGATGCGGCGTTTTGCACTCGACGGCGCGCTCCTTTGCTTCGATCGACGCACGGGGCTCACGGCCGTGTGCGAAGGGCCCGAGGCGGCGCATCTCCGCATGCGCGCGCCGCGCGTCGTGCAGTTCTCGATCACGAACGCGTGCAATCTCTCCTGCACGTTCTGCTCGCGTGACGTCACGGCGCGAAGCGCCTGGGCCGCGGAGGAGGCATTCGTCCTCTTGCGCGATCTCGATCGGGCCGGCGTGCTGGAGGTCGCGTTCGGGGGCGGCGAGCCGCTCGTGTTCAAGGGATTCGCGGCGCTCGTGCGGCGCCTCGACCTGGAGACGCGGCTCTCTGTCAGTTTGACGACCAACGGTACACGCCTCGACGACACGACGATCGCGGCGCTCACACCCCACGTGGGGCAGATTCGGCTTTCGATCTACGACGACGTCAACCATCGGCCCATCCTGGCGCGGCTCGCCCGGAGCGGCGTGCGTTTCGGCGTGAACTGGCTCGTGACGCCCACGCGCCTCCCGGGGCTCGCGTCGTTCGTCCTCGAACTCGTGGAATCAGGTTGTCGAGACATCCTCCTTCTTTCCTACAATGGCCCGGATCACGCCTTGCACCTCGATCACACCGAAACGTCGGAGCTCGCCCGCGTCGCGCGTGTGCTCGGGCGCGGGCTCGCGGGGCGCGCGACGCTCAAGCTCGACATCTGCTGGGGCGAGCGCATGGCGCCCGTGCCGCGCCTCTTCGGTGGGCGTCCCTGCTCCGCGGGCCGTGAATTCGTGGTGATCACGAGTGAAAAACAGGTGAGCCCATGCAGCTTCCATCACCTGCGCTTCCCCGCGGAGACCGCCGAGGACGTGCTCCGCATATGGGAAACCCATGGTACCGCGCTCGCCGCGCCGGCACGCGAGCCTGGGTGCGCGCGGACGCCGGGGTTTGGTCTCGACGGCTCTCCGCGTCGATTACCGATGACGGGGTGACTCCGATGCGCATCTACCTCTACCAGGCATTCGCCAGCAACAACAGCGGCAGCTATACGCTGGTCGGCACGTTCAAAGATGAGGCCACGGCCGAAGAGGTCGCGCACCTGCTCGCGGAGGTGAGCGCAGCGCATTCCGCGTGGCTCGAACGTACCCGCGGGGCCGACGACGGCCCTTCCCCCCTCGACGAGCTGGTGAAGCGCGAGGGCTTGCGGGGAGACAAACCAGGCCGCGACGATGACTGGCCATTGTACGACGCTGGCCCCCAGGTAATTGCTGCAGGCAAGCAGGTGCTTTTTTACTGCTCTTTCACGTTAACGATGCCGACCGTCATCGGAGGGCTCTTTTATGCACGAGGCGGCCGCGTCCAGATGGAGCTCGACCATGCGCACGCGGAGATCGCAGTCGAGTTCGACATCTGGCTCCCGTACGATAAAATCAAGGACAAGGACGAGCGGCGGGAAAAGCTCGACGCCTTCGAGGCACGGCTCGCGGACGAGCTATCCATCTGGACGAGGCGTGATGAAGAGGATACCCGCCCGCAGATCGAGCCGGCGTGGTATCATGGAGAGTGGGGCACCCGGCACGTGGCCGTGGTCTTCCGTGATCTGGTCGAGGGTGTGCAGGGCGTACGAACCCTCGCGCGGGAGATGGCGGTGGAGCTCCATTTCAAGGTATGGGAGTGCCCCCATGGAGTCCCCGATCCATTCGCGTTGCTTCGCGGGCCCAGGATTGAGGAGTAGGCGCCCGCCCTAAAGCGGAGATTTCACGTCGAGGGGATACCTCGCGAAATCGGTCCCGCCGCGCCCATCCCGCAAAACGAGCCACAAGAACACCCGTGAAGCCTCGTCGGGCGCGCTCCAGCCGTTCGACACCGTCGTCGCCAGGTCCTCGCTCGACCGCCCGGTCACGTCGCTCTCGAAAGCCCCAGCGGTCGTATACCAGGAGACCCGCAACGCCTTGCGCTGGTCCACGAGCGCTTGCTTTCTCGGATCGAAGGCAGGGTAGACCTCGGCGTCGTCGGCGCTCCAGCCAACCTCGAATCGCACGTCTCCACCCGCGGGCAAGGCGTCAAGCGACGTGGGCGCGCCATTCACGAACGCACGCAGCGGAGCGAGCTTCGGGTTTCGATTGGGCGCGCGCCGCTCCGCGTACTCCACCGCAACGCCGAGGGGCACATTCGGCAAGTTGCACGTGATCCGCTCCAGGACAAACGCGGTCCGCTCCAGGGCCTCCACGCAAACTGGCTGGTAAAATCCACCCGTCGCGTCGGGATCCCGCGGGCGGAAATCACCGGGAGGCGTCTCGGGACCGAAGAGCGAACAGGTATCGGTCGGCGTCGCCGCCGTCACGCTCACGGAAGCGCCCACGATGGGCCGCACGGCGTCTCCGAGACACGCGGTGCTGACCGAGCCGTTTTCCGTGAGCGGCTTGGGCGCTGCGCAAAAGGCCCAGCGCACAACGGCGCCCTGGAGATCGCCGTCCGGCGTCACCACGAGCGCCTCGTATAGGACGGGCGCGCCTGGCTTCGATTCGGGCGGCTCGCTGCGCACGGCGAGGATCCGCGGACCCGTCACGAGCGACTCCCGCTCGGCCTCGGCAGGGAGGCACCCCGCGACGACGAGGCACACCGTTCCCCACGAGACGCGTCGCTTCACAGTTCGACCCTCGCCCCCAGAATGGCCAGCACCGGCAACCCCGAGATGAAACTCTTGCGGCTGAAATCGTAGTTGTAAATGATCTCCTCGGGGTTGTCCTGGTTCGTCACGTTGGTGACGTCGAGGGAAAGGACAACGGACGCGCGGCGCACGGAAATCGCCTTCTGCACGCGGAGGTCGAGGGCCTGGAAGCTCGGGAGCCGTGTCCCATTCTGCGTGCCGAAGATCGGCTGAAAACGGCCGGCCGTCGTATCATGAAAAGAATCCACAACAGGAGTGCGCGGCACGCCCGTTGCGTGACGGAACCGAACGCCGAAATTCCATTCACGCCATTCGTAGCCGGCCGTCGCCGTGAGCACGTGCGACTGATCGTGATCAAAAAGCCGAAACGACGTATCCCCCGCATAACGCCTTTCACTGCGGCTCGCGGTGTAGGCGATCCAGCCGTAGAATCCATTGCGGAGCTGCCTTCGCGCGAGGACCTGCACGCCGAAGCTCTCGCCCTCGCCGTCCTGCGTGAGCGCGGCCGCGAGATGCGGCGTGGGGAGCCGGCTGCGGACCACGAGGTCGTCGAGCGACACGAAAAAGCCGGTCACCTCGACGTCGAAGCCCGCGGGCAAGCGCACGGACGCGCCTGCACTCGCGTGCGCCGCGCGGGAGAGCACGAGGGTTGGCGCACCGAACACCGGCCCGAGGTCCTCCGCCGACGGCGGTTGGTGGTAGAGGCCGCCGCTCGCGGAGATCGTCACATGCTCCACGGGGGACACGCTCACCGAGAGCCGCGGATCCAGCGCCGGCAGGAGCCGGGACGAGCCAATGCCGGGAGTTTGTCCCACGCGCGGCGTGCTGCGGGATCCCTTTACCAGAAACAAATCGGCGCGTAGCCCCGGCGTGACGAGGAAGGGCCCGAGCCGCAGCTCCGCAACGAGAAAGGGGCCGACGTCGACAATGTTCGTACTCCAATCGTCCGCATTGACGTCGCTCCCGGGCGGCTGGCCAAAGACGTAAAGATCCCCTTCCCTCGGAGGCAACGTGAGCGAGCCCTGGCGGAGCAGGCTCGCGCGGGACGCGAGGGCGTCCACGCCGGCCGTCACAGCAACGTTGCGCATGATCGGCGCGCGATACGAGGCTCGCAGCCCATACCGCCACGTAAGCGTGTCCCGCGCCTGCGGCACCCCGCCGAACGAGGCATCTCGCCGATCCCGATCCCGCCCGAAAAAACGGGACGATGACGACGTTCGCGCCGTCGGGCAGGGCGCGCGTGTAACGCAGATAAAATCGTTGAAACGAGTTCTCGGTCGATTCGACACGCGTGTTCGCGGGGTCGGATGACGGCTGCGTGCGCGTGAGCGCGTCCCCCGCGCCGAGGAGCACGGCCGAGATCTCCTCGTCCTCCCGGAGCGCGAGGGAGGCCTTGAGCTGATAATCGTGATACCGAGGAATGGGCACGATGTCGAGGACGCTCGGCGGGGCCACGGCGGAGACGAGCCTATCGAAATGGCTCGCGCGGGCCGCGGCCGCGACGCGCACGCGATCCCCCACGGCGGCGCTCACCATGCCCGCGGCGTCGAGAAAATCTGCGCCGATCGAACCGTGTATGCCCTCCGCCGGGAGATCTCGCGTGGTCACGCGGACGAGGCCGCCGAGCGCGCGGCCATATTCGGCGCCATACGCGCCGGGCGTGAGGTCAATCGCCTGCACGAGGCCCGAGGGGAGCACGCCGCGAAGGCCATTTCCGTGATAAAGCGCCGGAATCTCGACGCCGTCCACGGTGACGCGGCTGTCGCCCGGCGCGGCGCCCCAGAGGACGAGCCCTCCCCCGAAAAACCCGCCCCGCGCGACGCCGGGCAAGCTCTCCACGATTCGAAGCGCATCGTCCCGGGTCCCCGCCACGCGCCGAGCCTCATCGGCGTGGACGGTCGCGCGCCCTGGATCACGTTTGCGTGGCGCCGCACGAACGGTGACCTCCGCAGGCTGTGGTTCGTCGGAATGGGCCATCCCGGAAAACGAGCACGCGGCCAGCACCGCGGCCATACACGCCGCGTGGCTTCTCACGGAAGATCGAACTCCACCGCGAGGACGCCGGCGCCCCTGTCGTGCGGCGTGGCCTCGTCCGTGGGTCCGCTCTGTCCCGCAGACCGCGCCAAGGAGACGCCACTCCGGAACACGTCCACCGACCAGTTCGCGAAGCTCTCGCCGCAGAGGGAAAACGTATCGACGCGGACGATGTAATGCCCGATCGGCGGGTCGTTCTTCCAGACGACGTTTTCCATGCGCCTGCCGTCGATGACGCACCCCGCATTGGAGTCGAAATCGAGGAGCGCGCCGGACTGCCACGCCGTGGGATCCACCGGTTGCCCGGGCGGCGGAGGCTCGTACGAATTGATGTTGCGCTTGTAGATCTCGACGCCGCGCGGATCGACGACGTGCAGGTCGAGGTCGGCCTCGCGATCCCACCGGAGCGAGACGACGAGGTTTCCCTCGGGCGCGGTGAGGGCCGTGGCTTCGAGCGCGTGACGACTCGTGAGGCCGAAGTGGCCCTCCGCATCGACGGCGCGCACGAGGAGCTCGTACGACCCACGCATGTCGGGCGAAAACGAGAGCGAGACGTCGAACGTGGGGAATGCCGGCGATTGTACGTCAGGCAGGCCCGCGGGGACGATCCAGTATCCTGCATCCCCCGAGAGGCCGAGCGCGACCGCCGTCGCCTCCGGCGCCAGGGACCCCCGCAATGGTTTGTCGATCTGCCCTGTCCGCACGCGATTCGTGCCGAGGTTCACGGCGACGACGCCGGGCCCGCCATTCTCCTGCGGCATCGGCCCCTCCACATAGGAGCCGGGCGCGACACGCATGTCCGCAAAGAGCCCCGGATCCGACGATACGCCGCCGCAGCCGACGAGCCGCCCAAAGATGAGCACGAGCGCGGGTCGCCTCAAAACGACACCTCCCCGCGGATCGCAAACGAATCGTCCCCGAGCGTGGTCGGCAGACCACCCGCCGTGCGGCCGAGCGCGTTGTTCCGGTGATCGTATTCGAGGACGACGCGCAAGGCGGGAAAGGAGTTGTCGCGGGCAAACGTCCACGTGGGAGGCGTGTACCGGAGCGCAGCGGCGATGGAGACGGTGGAGTACGTGCTGTCGCGGGGCACGAGGTCCTTGCCGCGTTGCTCGCTCGCGTCCTGGTCGGGATTGTACCGATCGTACCGCACGCCGATCATCACATATCGGCCGAGCTCCTGGGTGATTCCGACATGAAAGCCGAGTTCGCGGAGATCACGGCCTGCGCCGATCGGATCGGCAGGTTCGACGCCACGATCGAGGTTTTGCGCGCGCACGATTTCTCCGAAGAGGCACGCTTCTCCGACGACGGGCAGCTTCGCCGTGACGCGCAGGTCGGCGCCGAGCGCGAAGCGGTCGAAGTTCTCGGAGGGCGTGGCCGCGGTGCCCGGAATCACGCGGATCTCGGTCCCCTCCACGAGGCCATTTTCGTTCTCATCGCGCCACACGAGGACGTCTTTCGTGCTCGGCGTGCCCCGGTGTAGGCCCGTGCCGGAGAGCGCGGAAAACCCACCCTGTACGCGCAGCCTCGCGAGCGGCCTCGTATCGACGCCGATGCGGGCGAGGACGTCCTTGCCTCCGTTCGGATCCCGCGCCGGGAAAAACACCTGCCCGACCGGCTCGCCGTTCATGAGGGCCACGGCATACCGAAAGACACGATAACCGCCGGAAAGGCGCAAACCCAGGTCGTAGTTGCCCGGAAACAGCGCGCGGCTCGTCGTGGTGCGTTCGAGGAAGAGGCGGCTCCGCTCGCGCTCGGGTCCTTCGACGCCAAAAGGAATTTTGAAGAGGCCGAGCGTGGCCATGACATAGGGTGGCGCCTCGGCATTCGCGCCTTGCCAGCGCGCCGAGACCTCGGCCTCGATGACACGCGCGGCGGGCCCCTCCACGGTGTTCGCATCGAGCTCGAGCGCGCCGCTCACGATGTGCGCGCTCACCTCGGCGCGGAGGCGCGCCCGCGTGATCGTGAATCGATCCTCGTTGAGCGGCGCGCCGGTCGCCGGGTTGATTTCGTCCTGCGACGATTGCCGATACGCCACGGCGTCGGCCTGCACGTAGCCCGAGAGGCGCAGGCGCACGGGGGGCTCTGGCTTGGTCTCGGCCCGCGCCGACCCGATCGCGCTCGCGACGAGCAGGCTCGCGAGCGCGATGAGCCGCCGAAATGCCCGGTCAGGGCAGCGGCGGGAGCGAGCCATCGGCATTCAAGAGGGGCAGGTTCACGACCTTGTCGACCTTCTCCGCTTCGGTGCAGGCGTTGATGATTTCCACGTGGCTCGTGGGCTCGGAGAAACATTCGGGCCCGCCCCCGCCGCTCCCACCGGCCCCGCCACCGCCGCCCGCGCCGCTGCTCGACGAGTTACCCGAGGGGTTTGCCGGCGGATTCTCCTCGCCGCACGCGCTCGTGAGCAGGACGAGGACGAAAAGACCCTTGAGGACGTATTGTGTGTTCATTTCGCCTCGCAGAAGCCGTGCCGGCACTTGCCACCGCCACATTCGCCATCCCCGCCGCACGTCTTGCACGTCGCGCTGGGTTGTCCCACGCGGCTCTCGAAGAAGCAGCCACACGGCTCGGGTGCGCTATAGAGCGAAAGGTCACCGCCCTCGAAGGACCGCGTGACCGCCATCGCGCAGTCGGGGACGAGGCCCTTCGAGATCACGACGTCGAGCGGGTCGAACTCCGGCGCAGGCGCGACGGTCTTCGAGAGGACCATGTCGACGAGGTACCGAACGCGGGGATTCGTCACGGTCCCCTGCGCGTCGACCGGCGCGAGATACACCGTGGGGGACCAGATCGTGTAATGGCCGTCCCGCACATTGCGTTTGTCGAAGGACGTCGCCGTGGAGTCGGGATAGTAGGCGTGTTTCTGCTTGAACGCCTGGAACGCGAGCGCTGCGACCTTGTCCCGGTTGCCGTCGTAAATCTCGGCGCCGAGGATGCCGATCGTCTTCTCGGGGCTCGGCGAGGTGGCGACGCCGTTCAGGACCTCGGACGATTTGTCGAGCATCACCCCTTTCCATTTCGCGCCCGGCACGCCGATGGCCGCGGCCATCGTGAGCAGCGTGCTTTTCGTCGTCGTGCGGATGAAAAAAGCGATTCGTCCGTCCAGGGCTCGACCTTTCCCTGCGCGCCGAAGCCGAAGACGAAATACGCCTCCTCCGCCGTGATCGCGCGCTGCGAGTTCGCCTCCGGGACGATGAAGACATACGGCTGCACGGGCCCCTGGAAAAGGCCGATCCCGACGGGCGGCGGCGAGGGATCACAGGAGCTCACGAAGAGCGCCGAGATGGCGAGGTCGAGGGGGACGCCGTTCGGATCGATCGTGCACTGGGGCGCGGGCTTGCTCGGATCCCACGTCGGGTCCTCGGCGGCCGAGGGAATGTAGCGCGGGTTCGTCGTGAGCTTCGTGCCCTGGTACATCGCTTCGATGTTCGTGCACGAGCCGCTCGTCTGGTAGATGAGCGTCATCGGGCTCGCCTGCGAGGCGCGGAGCTTCTGGCCAAGCGCCTTGAGGAGCGGCTCCTGCGTGTCCCCGCTCTGGATGTAGACAGGGTTTGGCAGGGCGCTGCAATCCAGGGCGAGCGCCGCGCGTGGGAAAAGGAGCGCTGCGAGCGCCCCCAGCATCATGGTTTGTCGGATCAATCTCAAGGGATGCTCCTTCCAAACTGCATCTGACCGGCGCTCGTCGCGTCGTACCCCGCGTGGTGAGCGAGCCGGGCGCGGTATTTCCCGCTCTGGACGAGCTCGCAGAGCGCGAGGACGCGGGGGTCGCCAAGGTGCTCGGCGCGAAACACGAGGCCGTACGCCTCGGCCACGACGGGCGTGAACCCGAGCCCCGCGTGCGCGGCCCATGCGCGCGACGCGAGCGCGATCTCAGCGTCCCCACGCGCGACGGCCATGACCGCGTCCCTGTGGGAGCGATATTCCTTGGCGTGCGCATAGGCGCGGTCGGGCTCGACCCCCTCGCGGGACAAAGCCTCGTCGATATGGTGGCGAATACCCGCGGTCCGCGGCCGCGACGCGAGCCTGCGCCCCGCGATGCTGGAGAGCCTGCGCAGCCGCAGGCCCTTGCGATGCGCGAGCCCGAGCTCACGGACGGCGAGGTGGAGCCATGCGAGCCTCTCGCCCCCGAGCGACGCCGGAACATGGTCGCCGTGGCAGCCCGCGCCAAGCACGGCGCCACGCTCCAGCCCGACGAGGCCGGTCGCATGATCGGCGAGGACGAAGCCCACGAGCGGGGCGGAGCGATCACGGCCCTCGTCGAACAAGGCCTCGATCGCGAGATCCCCGTTCGCCGCGAGCAGGGGCGGAGGGGAGGTCGCGGGCGCCTCCACCGGCGCGGCGGCAGGTGCGCCCCGGCTCCATGCGAGCACATCGGCCTCGTCGTAACGCCACTCGTCGCCGACGCGGCGCGCGGGAAGCCCCCGTTTGAGAAGCCGGTAGACGTGTTTCGGATGCACGCGGAGCAGCGCCGCGACCTCGTGGGTCGTGAGCAAGGTCGCGGGCCGTCGGGGAGGTGCGTCGTTACCCAAGGTGGTCGAATGTTACCTAATGTTACCCGTGGAGGACAAAAGATCGCGACGATCGGGTCGGGCACGACCTCGGGATCCGTTTCGGGTGGAGGGATGCCGCGCCCGGTCAGGGCGCGGCAGGGAGGGAAAACGAGAGGGAGAGAATCAGGCCGAACGACGGCGACGGCGCAGCCCGAAGGCCGCCACGACAATCAGGGCGCCCATGCCGCCGGCCGTGGACGATTCCGACGCGGTCCGGCAGCCGCAGCTGCCGCCGTCGGTCGTTTGTCCGCCGCCCGCGCCGCCATTGCCACCCGCGCCACCCGCGCCACCGGCGCCGCCCGCGCCGCCATTGCCGCCGTTGCCGCCTGCGCCGCCTGCGCCGCCGCTGCCGCCTGCGCCGCCCGCGCCCATGGAGGGCACGCACCACTGCATGGCCGTATCACACTCGTACTCCGGGGCGCACATGCTGTCGTCCGTGCAGCTCGTCGCGCACTTCGTCCCATCGCACGCATACCCGGGCACGCACGACGTCTCCGTACCAGCGGCGCATGTGCCATTGCCGTCGCACGTGGACGGGTTCGTCTGCGAGGTGCCCGTGCACTTGCCCGGCGCGCACTCCGTGCCGGACGCGTAGACCGCGCACGCGCCATTGCCGTTGCACTGGCCATTCTGGCCGCAGGTCGAGGGCACCTGGGCCGCGCACTCATTGTCCGGATCCGTGCCGTTTTTGATCGAGCCACACGTGCCGTCCGCGCCCTGGCCCTTCTTCGCCGTCGAGCAAGCCATGCAGCCGCCGTTGCACGCCGCGTCGCAGCAGACGCCGTCGACGCAGAAGCCCGAGCCGCACTCCGAGGCATTCGCGCAAGGCGTGCCCGGCGAGCCCGCGGCTTGCAAGCGCCCGCCGTGCAGACATTGCCCGGCAAGCATTCGTTGCTGTTCGTGCAGGGGTTCTTGCACGTGCCGGCCGAGCAGACGTACGGCGCGCAGTCCTGCCCCATCGCGTCGTTCACGCACTGGCCCGTCCCATTGCAGATCTGGCCCGTGACCACGCTGCCCTGGCAGGTGCTCACCCCGCAGGAGGTGCCCTGCGGGTGGAGCTGGCAGGCGCCCGTGCCATTGCAAACGCCGGTTTGTCCGCAGCTCGAAGCCGCCTGCGTCGCGCACTCGTTGTCCGGATCGACGCCGACAGCGATCGGCCCGCACACGCCGTCCATGCCGTTGCCCTTCTTCGCCACGGTGCACGCATGGCAAACGCCGCCGCACGCCGTGTTGCAGCAGACGCCGTCGACGCAGCTCCCCGACTGGCAATCGGAGCTCGCCGTGCACGACTCGCCGTTGCCGAGCAGGCCCACGCACGCGCCGTTGACGCACGAGAAGCCGGATGCGCAATCCGCGCCCGTCGTGCACGACGACTTGCACATGTTCGCCCCGCACGCGTACGGCGCGCAGTTCGTGGGCATGCCGCTCGCCGCGCACGTCCCGGCGCCGTCGCAGGTCTGCGGCTGAAGCGCGCCGCCATTGCAGGTCGCGCCGCAGCTCGTGCCCGAAGCGTAGAGCTTGCACGCGGCCGCGCCGTTGCAGCTCCCGGTCGTGCCGCATGAGATCGCGCCCTGGTCGGTGCACTCGTTGTCCGGATCGGTGTCGACCTTGATCGGCCCGCAGACGCCGTCGGTGCCCGCGCCCTTCTTCGCCGCGGAGCACGCCTGGCACGCGCTCGTGCAGGCCGCGTCGCAGCAGACGCCGTCCACGCAGAAGCCGCTCACGCATTGCCCGCCGACCGAGCACGCCACGCCGTTCGCGCCCGGGGAGGCGTCCGAGAGGATCCGCGCGCGGGCCCGCTCCGAGCCGTACGGCTGCTGCTGATCGAACCGGTAGTACGCTGCGAGGACCTCCTGCGACTTGCCCGCCGCGAGCTGCGGCCGGAGCTCGAGCTGGAGCGCGTCGTTCGCCACGACGAACCCGCTCGAATCCTTGTTCGTGCCGGTGCTCGAGATGCGCGCGCCGTAGACGTCTTGATAGTTCACGGTCGTACGATCGTCTTGCCAAACGACCCAGTACTGCGTACCGTCCCAGGCTGTGGCGGGGAAGTTCTGGGTGTTCGACGCGCTGCTCACGTTGATGCCGACGACGTCGAGCACCGTGCCCGCGGCGTTGACGCGGGCGCCGCGCACGTCGGAGGCGTCGTTCCAGGCGACAAACCAGTCCACCCCGTTCGACGCGACCGAGGCGTTCGTCTCCGCCGCGCCCACGACGGCCGACACGGGGATCGCGAGCGCGCCCGCGTCGAGGACCGCGCCGGCCGGCGTCACGCGCGAGGCGAAGATGTCGTTCGCGTTCGTCGGCTTGGTCCAAGCGACGAGGTAGTTCGTGCCGTTGTACGCGACCGCGGGCAACGAGCCGCCGCCGGTCGAGAGCTTGATGCCCGCGGGATCGAGCACGTTCGACGACGGCGCGACGCGCGCGGCAAAGATCTCCGCGCTCGTGGCGTCGCGCCACGTGACGAGCCAGTTTGTCCCGTCCGCGGCGACGGCGGGGTTCGTCTGGTGGCCGGCCGCCGTGTTCACCGGGATGCCGCCGGCGTCGAGCACGGCGCCGGTGCTGGAGACGCGCGCGGCAAAAATGTCGTCGTTGCTGCTGCCATTACGCCGATCCTGCCAGGCGACGAGCCAGTCGACGCCGTTCGCCGCGACCACAGGCACGTACTGCGAGTTCGTCCCTTCCGAGATCGCGAAGCCCGCGGCATCGAGCACGGCGCCCGTGCTGGAGAGGCGCGCGCCCCAGATGTCGTTCGTGGATCCCGGGCGCGCGTCCTCCCAGACGACGAGCCAGTTCGTCCCGTTGAAGGCGGCGCGCGGAGAACGCTCGTCGTTCGCCGCGCGGGAGAGCAACGTGCTCGTGGCGTCGATCTTGACGAGCGCGTTCGACAAGCGGAGCCCGTAGATGTCGGCCAGGTTGTTCCCTGCGACGCCGCGCGTGTCGCTGAATGCCGTATAGAAGTTCGTCCCGTCGTGCGCCGCGCCGACGGAGCTGCGGGTGCCCATCTCGCTCGTCAGCGGCGTGGCCGAGACGAGCACCGCGCCGCCCGAGCTCACGCGAGCGCCATAGGCCTGATTCGAATCGTCCCAGAACACGCCGTAGCCGTTGCCCGCAAAGGTGACGGTGACCTGCACGGGGTCGGACGAAGTGACGCCGTTTCCGATGGTGAAGCCGTTCCCCGCGTCCATGGGCGCGCCGGCCGACGAGATGCGCTGGCCGTAGATGCTGTTCGCGTTGTTGTAGTTGTCCCACGCGAGCAGCCAGTTCACCCCGTCCGACGCGATCCCGAGCTGCGAGTAGGGACAAATTGCCGAGCCGCTGCAGGCGACGATGTCACTCGCGTCGAGCACGGTGCCGGCCGGAGATACGCGTCGCGCGGCGACGCGGTAATAGGTCGACCCCGTATAGGTGTTGAACGCGACGAGGTAGTTCGTGCCGTTCCAGGAGACCGCCGTGTCGTTCGGAGCGTACGACGGCTGCGCGATGGCCACCGTCGATGCGTTCACCGTGCCGTTCGTCCCCACAAAATTGCCCCGAATCTGGTTCGAGAGCGTGTGCACGACGAAGTAGTTCGTGCCGCCGAATGCGATCGACGGGTGGCTCTTGCCGCCGCCGGTCGTGACCGCGATCCCGTTCGGATCCTGCAAGACGCCGGCCGCGGTGACGCGGGCGGCGTAGATGTCGTCGGCGCTGTTCCGGCTGTCGACCCAGACGACCACCCAGTCCGTGCCGTTGGTCGCCACGGCCGGCTGCGATTGGTTGGCCTTCGCGACCGCGATCGGGATGCCCGACGTATCGAGCACGGTGCCGGCCTGAGACACGCGCACGCCGTACACGTCCGCCGTGCTCTGATAACGCTCGTCCGTCCAGACGACGAGGAAGGTCCCGCCCGCGAACGAGACCACGGTATCGTACTGCGTTCGGTTCGCCGCCGCATACGCAGGCGTGTCGATCGCGATCTCGGGACCGATCACGGGATCGAGCACCGCCGGATACGCGCTCGCGTCGAGCACCGACGCAGGCACGCGCAGCACGATGCGCCCGTCCACGAAATCCGCGTCGACGTGCGTGCGCACGCCGTTCGCGTCGACCCACGTGGCCACGCCGTATCGCACGCCGAGCCCCGTCGCAGGATCCGCGAAGTGCAAGCCGCCCTCGGTCTCGCCGAGGAACGACTCGCCCGTCACCACGATCTTGACCTCGAGATCCCCCTCGCCCGTCGGGCGCTCGGCGAATTCGAAGCTCTGCTCGACGCCCTCCGCATCGTTCTCGAGGTGCTCGACCACGGCGCCGCGCTGGATGCCGAGGCTCGCGTCGGGCCGGACCGCGGCCTTTCCGGAGCGTCCCTCCGCAATCGATCTTCCGCCGCGGGTGATGCTCTCGAGCGACGCGACGAACGGCGCCGTCGTGCCCTCCTCCGGCGGGGCGAGGTCGCTCTCACTCGGCCACACCGTGAGCGCCTCGGGGCTCGCCTTGACGGCGTACGTCGCGTGTCCCGCCGAGAATACGCCGCCCTCGGCGCGATACCCGAAGTGCGTCCGCCGCATGACCGTGTCGAGGTCGATCGCCTCGGTCGGGTTTGTCGCGGCTGCGGCCGGCGCCGTCGCGCCCGCGTTCTCCTGCGTGCCCGCGTTGCCCGCGTTGCTCGCTTCGCTGCTACACCCTGCGAGCGCGGCGAGGATCAGGCCGTGACAAAACCAGCCGATCGTCGCGCCGCGGAGCCTTTGGCGCGCGGCGCGCGTGAATGGAACGGATCGAGATTGCATGTCTCCCACCAGGTGAATGCTCGCCCCGCAATACGTTGCCGCGGCTCGAACAAGCCGGGACCGTCAGGGGCGGCCGCATCGGCCAGCACCGGACGGCGCACGTCAAGGCCGCGGAAAGGCATTCTGTGGCGTCACGTCACCGGGTGTCGGTCCGTTCGAGCACGTGTCCTGCGATCCGCACGAAGAGCGCGCAAAACGGGGCCACCAGTATGAGCCCCAAAGGTCCGACCCACGCAGCCGCGGCGTCGTGCCAGACGAGGCTCGGCAACGTGATCGCGGATCGCAGGATCGCGCTGCCCTCGTAGACGTCGGGCCGATAAATCATCACAGCCGTGGGCATGAGAGGCAGAAGCCAGACGAGGGACCCAACGAGAAGCGCGTGGAAGGCATCGCGCATGCGCACGAGGAGCGGCAAGAGCAGCGCGAGGAGGAGCAGCGCGAACGCGGTGAGGAAAAGCCCTCCGCCGAGCGCGCCGGCGGCGCTGACCATGTCGCCCGGCGCGAGGTGCGGGAGGATCGAGAGCCCCGTGGCGATCGCGACGGCCGCGCCGGTCAGCGCTGCGGCGCCGAGAATGGGCCCTACGCGGGCGGCGAGGAGCACGCGGGCGTGGATCGGCTTGGCGAGCAGGACTTCGAGCTGTCCCTCTTCCCGCGCCGTGACGATGGCGCCGAGCAGGCCCGCGAGCCCCACGAAGTAGGGCGCGAAATAGGCGGCCATCAGGTCGTTGATGAGCAGGACCGACGCGAGGCCCCGGAGGTCGAAGGCCTGTTCGAGGAAGTGAAGCGCGCGCGCGGGGAAACGCACGAGAAGGGCGTGGGTCCCGAGCACGCCGAGGCCGCCGACGAGCGCCGCCACGATCGGCGCGCGGCGCGGCGCGTGCCGTGCTTCGAGGAGAAAATAATCTCGGAGCGAAGCGGTCTCGGTCATGGTCAAGCCTCCATTCGGCGCACGCCGGCGGCGCCGATCGCGATCGCGGCGAGCGAGAGGAGCGAGAGCGCGAGCATCGGCGGCGCGAGGTCCTTCGGGCCGAGGTGATCGAGGTTTCCGAGGGCGAGCGCGCCGAGCGACATCGGGTTCACGAGCGTCAGGTTCCGCCACGCGGGCTGGTAAAACCCAATGAGCGACAAACCGAGGAGCAGGCCGAGCACGGCGAGCCCGATCAACGCGGAGGCTCCGCGGTGCTTGACCCAGCCGGCGATCGCCGCGGAAAAGCAGGTCGCGAAGATCGCCGCGAAGAGGTGCGGGGTCATCGCGGCGAGGAAGGCCAAGGGCCGGAAGCCCGGCACACGCGCGGTGAAGTACACGAGGCCGAGGAGCTGCGCGCCCACGTGGAGCGTGGCCATGACGGCGCACGCGCTGACGGCGCGAAGCGCGAAATACCGCGGCATCGAGAGGGGTTTGGCCGCGAGGATCGAGAGCACGCCGACGTCACGCTCGCGCAGGACGATCCCGCTCGCGAGGACGACCGGGAGAAACGCGACCATCTTGTTCATCGCGAGGTCGATCCACACGTACATGAAAAGCACGAACGGGCCGCCGTGGCCGAACCACGCGGCGATCGCTTCCTGCACGTGCGCGGGCGGGCGCGCGAGCATGACCGGAATGGAGAGCACCGCGTAGAGGAGCATGGCCCCGCAGAGCCACGTCTTGCGCTCGCGCAGCGTCGCGAGATAGTCGAGCCACTGGAGCCGGATCATGCCGCCTCCTTGCGCACGAGCGCGAGGTAGAGGTCATCCATCGTGCGCGCGCCGTGCTGCGCTTTGAGATGATCGACGTCACCGAATGCGACGAGCCGTGCGCGATGCAGGACCGCGACACGCCGGCAAAGCGCCTCGACGTCGGAGAGGATGTGCGACGAAAAGACGACGGTGACGCCCTTGTCGCGTGCGAGCTCGCGGAGCAGCTCGAGCAGCTCGTGGCGGCCGAGCGGATCGAGGCCCGAGGTCGGCTCGTCGAGCAAGAGCACGCGCGGCTCGTTGAGGAGTGCCTGCGCGAGCCCCACTTTTTGCGTCATGCCCGTGGAAAAACCGCGCAACGCTCGATCCGCGGCGTGCACGAGGTCGAAGCGCCGGAGGAGCGCCTCGGTCCGCGCCGCGACGACGTCGCGCGGGAGGCCAAACATGGCGCCGACGTAATGCAAGAACTGGCGGGGCGTCATGTCCGGCGGCAACGTGTAATGGGCCGGCAAATACCCGGCGGTGCGGCGAATCTCGATCGTCTCGCGCCCGACCTCGCGGCCGAGCACACGCGCCGTGCCGGAGGTGAGCGGCGTCAAGCCGAGGAGCATGCGCAGCGTCGTCGTTTTGCCCGCGCCGTTGTGGCCCATGAAGCCGAAGACCTCGCCGGACTCGACCGCGAACGTGACCCCGTCGACGGCCGTGACCTCTCCAAATCGCTTCGTCAGGCCCTCGACCTCGATTGCATGCGTGGTGGTCATCGCTTGGATCTCCTCTGGGGTGTGGGCCCGGCGCGTTTCGCGGGCGGCGGGCTCTTCGGCGCGGCGAGCCCCGCGCGGAAGACGTCGAGGATCGCGTCGAGCGCGCGTTCGATCGAAAAGATGCCGAGCTCGGCGATCATGCCGAGGTGCTGCGGCGCGAAGCGCAGGACCCCGATCACGATCGGCACCGCGTCGCGATCGATGTCGGCGCGGATCTCGCCGCGCGCGATTCCCTCGTCGACCCAGCCGCGGATCATGGCGACCTGCGCCTTGCCTTCCTCGACCTTTTGCGAATCGGAGGTGAGCCCGAGCGCGCGGAGGTCCGGGTCCTCGTGGAGCAGCTTGCCGAACATCGGGTCCGCGAGGAGCTGGCGATACGCGAAGCGCAGCGTGGCCACGAGGCGCTCGAGCGGTGACGCGATCGACATGACCTCCTCGGCATAACGAGCGCCGATCACCGCGAACGACTGCTCGACGACCTCGCGCAGGAGCGACTCCTTGTCGGCGAACTCGAGGTAAAGCGCGCCTTTCGCGCAGCCCGCCTCGGCCGCGACCGCGTCGAGGTTCGTCCCCTTGAAGCCATGCTGGGTGAAGTGCCGCCGTGCAGCTTCGAGGATGCGCTGGCGCCGCGCAGGATCGCGTGGCTTCTGGCTACGTCGTGCGACCATCACGACCAATGTGACTCATCTGGTCGTTCGAGTCAACTTCGAGCATGCGAGAGCGAGCCCGCGGGGTTCGCGAGCTCGCTTCCGCGGGCGTGGGGGCTGCGCTCAGTCGATCTTTTCGCCGCGGGCCACGGTTTTGCCGTCCGCTGTCACGGCGACCTGAAGCTTCTCTTTCCCTTTTTTGATCTCGGCCTTGTAGTGGATCTGGCCGTCCTTCAGCGTGATCTGCTCGACCTTCTTGATCTCGCCCCCTTCGGCCCAGGTCCGTATGGCGTTCTGCGCCGGGGTCGGCAGGTTCGCGAACGCGACCTCGGTCTTCTTGGCGTCCTTGTATTGCTCGCTGAGCGTCTTCTGTGCGTGTTCGTCGACCGCGAGGGCGGGCGACGCGATCAGCCCGATCGCGAGCGAGGCGAGCAGGGCCCGGAACATACGCTTCATGATCGTCTCCTTCCGGTTGGATGCCTGCCGCGGTCTCCGCGGAAGGCTCCCGCCCCGCACATGCGAGTCCGGTGCCGATTGCCACGTGAACGTGACGCGCAGCAATCGCATCCCCGTAACGCTCGGAGAACGAAAGGAGAGCAGCACGAGGGCGCCCTCGGCCCTCGCCGCGCCCCCGATCAAAAGAGGTTCAAGCCGCCCGCTCCTCGCGCGCGGTCGCGTCGAGATAGGCGCGCCCCACCTCGGATTCGTCGAGGAAACCCACGATCCTGCCCGCCTCGTCGACGACGGGCACTTCCCGCACGCCCTGCGCGAGCAGCACCTCGGTCGCCTTCCTCAAATCATCGTCCGGCCGCACGGTCACCGGCGGTTGCATGGCGTCAGCGGCGAGGGTCAATGGTTCGAGGTCCCGCTCCGTCGCCAGCAGGCGCACGACGTCGCTCGTGATGACCCCGGCCATTTTCCCCTCCCCGTCGAGCACGGGAAACACATCCTGCCAGCCCGTGTCCGAAGCGAGGCGGAGGACCTCGGGCACGGGCGTCGCGAGGGCGAACTGCACGTAAGGCCGGCCGGCGATCATCACATCAGCGACCTTGAGGGAGCCGAGCACGTCGAGCACGCCCGGCGGATGCGCGGGGGAGTCGCGCTGCGTGGGGACCTGCGCCGAATAAAGCGAGCGGTCGCGCAGCGCCACGAATGCAATGCCCTCGGCGAGCATGAGCGGGACGAGCAAGTCGTAGCTACCGGCGAGCTCGCAGACCATGACGAGCGAGCCGAGCGGCACGTGCGCGACGCCCCCGTAAAACGTGCCCATGCCGACGAGCGCGAATGCGCCGGGATCGATGCGCGGGTCGCCGATCGAGAGCGCCGCGATGCGGCCGAACGCGCCCCCGACGAGCCCGCCAATCGCCAGGGAGGGAGCGAAATCGCCCGCGCTGCCGCCCGTACCGATGGTGAGCGAGGCCGCGAGAATTTTGATGGCCGCGAGCGCCACGAGCAGCTCGACGGCCTGCCATCCCTCGGGCAACCACGACGCGCCCGTGATGGCCACCTGCGCGGCGCCATACCCACCGCCGAGCACGCCAATCCCCTGCCCGTCGGGCACGACGTGCCGCCCGGCGAGGAGCAAGAGCAAGGGCACGGCCACGAGCCCGAGCGCGAGGCCGCCGACGCCGGGGCGCGCCCAATCCGGGACCGGCAGGCGCGCGGACGTGCGCTTCACGAACGCCATCACCTTGAGAAAAACGATGGCGCAGAGCGCGACGAAGATCGCGAGGAGCGCATACAGCGGGAGGTGCGCCGGGACAAATGGATACCGCGGCGCGTGCGCGAAGAGCGTGGCCTCGCCGAAGACGGAGATGAAGACCGAATACGACAGGACGCTCGCGAGCAGCGCGGGGACGAGCGCGTCGCTCTCCACGTCGTCACGATAAAGAACCTCGGTGGCGAGCAGGGCGGCGCCGAGCGGCGTCCGGAAGATCGCGCTCATGCCGGCCGCAACGCCGGCGATCATGAGGAGCCGCCGCTCGCGCGCGGAGACCTTCAAGGTCCCTGCGACGAACGAGCCGAAGGCCGCGCCGATCTGCATCGTGGGCCCCTCGCGCCCGCCCGCGCCGCCGGTCCCGAGCGTGAGCGCGGAGGCGAGCGCCTTCACCCATACGACGCGACGCCGGATGATCCCGCCGTGGTGATGGAAGGCCTCGATCATCGCGTCGCCGCCGCCGCCTCGGCATTCGGGCGCGAGGCGTGTGAGCAAGCCGCTCGCGAGGCCGCCGAACGCGGGCAAGATCATGAGGAGCCAGGGACGGAAGGCCCCCATGCCATGCTCGCCGAAGAAGGACTCCCCCGCGGCGCGGAGCGCGCGGTAGCCGGCGAGGCCCGAGAGAAAGAATCGATCCAAAAGCTCGATCGCCGCGAAAAACACGACCGCGACGACACCCGCCCCGACCCCGACGAGCGCGGCGTGGAGCAAGGTGCGGCCGACGAGGCGGAGGTCGATGGGCGAGGCGTCGACGAGGAGCGCGGAGAGCAGGCCCTGCGCGCGCTGCGACGGGAGGGGCGTCCGTGTGGCGGAAACGCCCGGTTTTTCCGGAGATGGATCCATTTCGCAGCAGTTCGTCTAGAGGGCGGCCGAGTCTAGCACGCGGACCACGGAGCGTCCGTGCCTTCGTGCCAGACATATTTGCACTCAAACGAATATCGTACGAGATCGTACTTCATGGAGCGGTCGAGGACGGCGCCTCGGTGAGAGCGCGGCGGCAGCGTTGCAGCGAGGAGCCGTCGATCCAGGGCAGGACGGCCTCATCGTGGGCTCGTCATGGCCCCCACGGCTGCCCGCGCGACGTCGGCCAAGGCCGCCTCGCGCGTCTCCTGCGGCGCGCTCGACTCCGTCAAGAGGGCCACGATCACGAGCTTGCGCCCGTCCGGCAGCGTCGCGATCCCGATGTCGTTCGTCGCGCCATTACGTCCCTCGGTATCGTCGGATGACCCCGTTTTATGGGCCAAACGCGCGTCCGGCGGCAGGCCGGCGCGGAGCCGGCGAGGACCGGTCTTCGTGCCGTGCATGATGTCGAGCAGGACGCGCGTCGAGGCCGGCGTGAGCATCTCCCCGCGATCGAGCTTCAAGAGAAAATCCGCGGCGGCCTCGGGCGTGGTCGTATCACGGGGATCTCGCAGATAGGCCTCGAAGGCGCGCACGTGTTCGTCCTTCGGCAACCGCTCGACCGCGGCGTCCATCCCCTTGCAGGTGGACATGGCAGGCTCGTACGCGGCGAGCCCGTGGAACTGGAGCTGCAAATCCCGCTCGTAGCGATCGACGTGCAGCGCCGTCACGCCCGACCGGGCGAGCATGGCATTGACGCTCTCGGGGCCGCCGATCTCGTGCATGAGGACGTCCGCGGCCGTATTGTCGCTCACGGCCACGGATTGCGTGAGCAGGTCGAGCACCGAGAATGATTGCGTTTCGCCCTGAAATGCCTCCGCGAGCGGGCTCCAGCAGACGCTCAGTTCGTCGCGACGCACCTCGATCTTCGTGTCGAGCGAGAGCGCGCCCGCGTCCACGCGCGCGAGCACCGCTGCGGCGAGCGGCGCCTTGAACGTGCTTTGCAGAGGAAACCGCTCACCGGCGTGATGCACCCAGCGCTGCCCCGAGCTCGGCTCGACCACGGCGACGCCGAGCCGCCCCCCCGCACGCGTTTCGGCCGCAGCGACGTCCCGTTCGAGGCGCGTCACATCGAACGCGCGAGGCGGGGCGGCACAAGCGCAGAGGAGGAGAGCTGCAGCGAGGAGTGACAAACGTTGCATGATCCGCGACGAACGCACCAGGCCCGTGCCACATTCCCGCGACGGCGTACGTCGAGGACACCCCTCGGACAAACCACACGATTGACGCGCGCGCGCCTGGGTCCAAGGTTCGGCCAAAGGGGGGTCGGTGGTCGAAATCAAGCGGACGGACGATCTCGAGACGAGCGAAGATCTCGCCTTCGAGCGCACGAGCATGCGCGTCCGTCGCGTCGGCAGGGCCTTGCTCTTCCTGTTCGTGCTGCTCGCCGCGCTCGGTCTCTTCGGGGACGGTCCGTTGAGCCACGCCCGCGCCGGCGACGCATCCGGGCTTTTCGTCCGGTACGAGCGTTTCACCCGCGTGGACGGCACGACCCGCTTCGAGATCCACCCGCGCGTGCAGAGCTCTGCTGCCCCGCGCCGCCTGTTCCTCTCGGCGTCCCTCTTCGAGCACGGCCACATCGAGCATTTCGTGCCCGAACCCTCGTCGCTCGAGATGACCGCCGATCGAAGCGTCATCACGCTCCCGCGCGTCGAGGCGGGAGGCCTCATCGTGCTCGTCCTGCGCCCCGTGCGCCCCGGTCGCCTCCGCTTCTCCCTCGGCGAGGAGGGCAGCCCCGCGCTCGATCTCTCGCTGTTCGTGTACCCGTGAGGGCCGTGGCCATGAACCTCGTCGTGCGCGCCGTCTGCGTTTACATGGCCCTCCTCGTCATCTTCCGCATCGCGGGCAAACGCGCGCTCGTGACCGTGACGACCTTCGATTTCCTGCTCCTGCTCATCATCAGCGAATGCACGCAGCAAGCGCTGCTCGGGCAGGATTCCTCCATCACGGGCGCCATCATCCTCGTGGGGACGCTCGTGAGCCTGGAGCTTGGTTTGTCTTGGCTCAAGTGCCGGAGCACGAGGTTCGAGCGCTGGCTCGACGGCACGCCGCTCGTCATCATCGAGGATGGACGCATTCTGCGCGAGCGCCTGGCCTGGCTGAGCGTCGACGAGGAGGACATCCTGGAGGCGGCGCACGTGCAGCACGGCCTTTTGCGCCTCGCTCAGATCCGCTACGCGCTCGTCGAGCGCAACGGAGAGATCGCCATCATCCCCTGGAAGGAAGGGCGCTAAAGCTCAAGCCTGACCGTCCCACGCGCTCACTCCGCGCCGCCGAGCGCCTGGAGCGTCTTGCTCCACTTCTTTTCGGCCGCGATCTTCTTCGGCGACCGCTTGTCGTGGTCCGGCTTCGCGGTCCCGGACCAGCCAGCGCCCATCAGGAGCGTGACGTTTTTCGCCGCCTCGTCGTCACTCTTGCCGAACTGCACGGCCTCCCATACCGCGAGCTCGCCGCGAGGGCACGCGTCGGGCTTGATCCCGTGGTCGATCGCAGTCTTGGTGAATTCGTAGCTCCGACCGACGAGCGGACAACGGCGGTGGGCCTCGGGCCGGGTCGATTCGCGCATGTCAGCGCCGGCTTCGAGCAAAAGGGCCAGAGCGGCCGCATTGTTGTATTGCGCGGCGCGGCCGACGGCCTCGTCGAGCGCAGAACGGTCCGGCTTTCTGGCGAGCTCGGCTTTGACGTCGTCGAGATCGCCGTCGGTCGAATAATACGCGAGCATGCTCCCGTAGGTCGCGGTGAGCGCGACGATCTGAAGACCGCGGCCGACCATGACGAGCAAGGCGAGCGCGCCGAGGAGGATACCGGCCCGCACGAGCGGCTTGCCTTTGGCCTCGGTGAATTTGCGGCGAACGAACCCGCCGAAGACCGTGAGCGCGACGATGAGCACGCCGGCCGCCGCGAGGCCTATGACCTCGTCCCAGTGCTTCGGCAGCGGCGTGCTCGTGCCAGACACCGAGAGCGCGAGATTGAGGTCGAACGCGGTGTTGAGCACGCCGACCAGGGCGACGAGCACGCAGGCTCCGCCGATGAGGATCCCCAAGAGCCCGACAATACCCACGTCCGATGATGACTTCGACTCCGCCATACGCCGCTCCTCGTTCGTCGAGCCGGACTTATCGCAGAAAGCCGCCCCGATGGGAACAGGGAGCGCCGTGGCGACGAAGGTGGAAGATGCCCAGGGGTACGCCGGTGCAGGTGTTCGCAGGATCCACATGCTGGGCGCATGCGGCGGTTCCTGGCTTGACAATCAACCTGGTTCTCCGCTGATCTCCTCCGTTATTACGGACGACAGCCACGCTGCCATAAAGCTCCAACGCCTCCCTACGAGTCAGCCATGAACAACCCTGTCGGAACGAGCGACCTCTCGGCGCAAATGCGCGCCTTGAGCGTCTACAACATGTGGATCTCGCGGATGATCTACGTCGCGGCCAAGCTGGGAATCGCCGACTTGATCGAGGAGGGCCCGCGGAGCAGCGAGGACCTCGCGGCTTCCTTGGGGGTCGACGCGGGCGCGCTCCATCGGATGCTCCGGGCCCTCTCCGGAGCAGGGGTCTTCGCCGAGCTACCGGAGAGGCGGTTTGGCTCGACGCCCCTCGGCGCGACCCTGCGCACCGGCGCCCCCGGCTCCATGCGCGACTTCATCCTGCTGTTCGGCGGTGACGTCTACGCGCGCGCCTGGCTCGATCTGCTCTCCAGCGTGAAATCCGGGAAAACGGCCGTCGAGCACGTCTTCGGCGCCCCGCTTTATCCTTATCTCGCGGGCCACCCCGAGGACGCCGAGCTCTTCGACAAGGCGATGACCAGCTTCACCTACGTCGATACCAACGCGGTCGCCGCCCGTTATGACTTCTCCTCGTTCCGCACGGTGGTCGACGTCGGCGGCGGTCATGGCAGCCTCCTCATCGCCGTCGCCGAGAGAAACACAGAGCTCCGGGGTATCCTCTTCGATCAGCCGCACATCCTTGAAGGGGCGCGGGCGCGGATCGCCGCGAGCACGAGCGCGGCGCGTTGCGAGGTGGTCGCCGGGAATTTCTTCGAGGCTGTCCCCAGCGCCGACGTCCACATGCTCAAGCACATCATCTGCAACTGGGACGACGACGCGGCGATCCGAATCCTGAAGTGCTGCCACCGCGCGCTCCCGCCGGGCGGGCGAATCCTGGTCATCGAGTCCGTGATTGGCCTCTCTGCGCCCGCCGAGCTGCTCGACGTCCACCTGCTCACGGTGGTCGGCGGGCGCATGCGCTCCGAACAAGAGCACCGGGATCTGCTGGACGCAGCAGGCTTCCGCCTGACGCGCCTGCTCCCCACCGACGTCGGCTTGCAGCACGTCGTCGTCGAGGGAACACGCGCGTCATAAAGCGGGTCGCGCGACGAAGGGGGGACATCACCAGAAAAACTCTGCACGTTCGAGGTGGGACCGTGGATCTATCCTTCGACCCGCGTCATCCGGACTTTATCGAAAATCCTTTCCCGGCGCTCCTCCGCCTCATGGAGCACGAGCCCGTCTTCTGGAGTGAGAAACTCCATGGATGGGTGCTCACGCGTCATGACCATGTGCGCGCGTCGTTGCGTGATCCGCGGCTGTCGGCCGATCGCGTGCGCCCGTTCCTCGCCCATTACAAGGGTCCGGAGCGCGGGGTGGTGCAAGGCCTCGTCGAGCGCCTGTCGATGTGGGCCTCGTTCAACGAGCCGCCGGTGCACACCAGGCTCCGCGGCCTCATGAACAAAGCCATGACGTTGCCATCGGTCCTGGCGCTGGAGCCGCGCGTGCGCGCCCTCGCCGACGAGCTGATCGATGCAGCGCTCCAGCGTGGCGAAATGGACATGATCGCCGACTTCGCGTATCCCCTCTCCGCGACGATGATCGCCGAGCTGTTCGGTGTGCCGCGCGCCGACGTCCCCTTGCTGAAGAAGTGGTCCGACGAGCTGGGCGCGTTCATCGTCCAGTCGCGCACGCTCGCCAACAAGTACGCGATCGCCGCTGGCGGCCTCCGCGCGATGACGTCCTATTTCGAGGACGTCATCGCGGAGCGGCGTCGGCACCCCCGGGAGGACATGCTCTCGCGTCTCATCGCAGCCGAGGAGAAAGGCGATTTCCTGAGCGCGGAGGAGCTTTTCGCGTGCTGCGCGCTCCTCTTCTTCGCAGGGCACGAGACCACGACGCACTTGATCGGCAACGGCATGATCGCGCTGCTCCGCCACCCCGAGGCGCTCGCCGAGCTTCGGGATCGGCGCGCCGACACCATGCTGATGAGCTTGGCCGTCGAGGAGATGCTGCGCTGGGACGGGCCCCTGCTCATGATGGCGCGCGTCGCCGCGGAGGACGTCGAGCTCTTGGGCAAGCGCATCCTCGCCGGCTCGCGTGTCTTCCTCATGATTGCCGCGGCAAACCGTGATCCGCGGGTGTTCCCGGATCCGGATCGCTTCGACATCCACCGGCAGGACAACCGGCACATCGCCTTCGGCAACGGCATTCACTATTGCATCGGAGCGCCGCTCGCCCGCCTGGAAGCGCGCGTCGCCTTCCCACGTCTGCTCGAACGCGTTCTCGCGCCTGAACTCGCCACATCGAAGCTCGTGTGGCGGGACGCCTTCGTGGTGCGTGGGGTCGATCAGCTCCCCATCCGTTTCGCGCGGCCCGCCCCTGCACCAGAACCTTGAACGCTATTCCTGCCCCTCACCCGGGACGCGCGTCGCGTCCGTTGGAGGTGCAAGGATGTCACGCCGCACGGCGCGGGAGACCAGCTTGTGCCATTGCGCGATGCCGAGGTCCGCGCGGACGAGTTTATGATCACGCACGTCCGGCTCGCGGGGCGACGTCGACATCAGCATGCGCTGATCATCGGGCTGCACGAGCGTGAACTCGGCCCACAAAGAGAGCGCCGCGAGGAGCTTGCCTACGACAGGCAGCTCCACGAAGTATCGCGCAAAGATCCACGTCGCCTCGCGGTCGACCGGCGTGCACGCGACGATACCGCACAAACGCGGCCCGAAGCGGAGGAACACGAGCCCAGGCAGCCGCGCATCGATCCAAGCGCGGAAACCACGCTCCGGGCCATCTCCGGGTCTCCGCAGCGCGCCGAACGTGCGCACCGTGTCCCCCTCGACCTTCACCTCGTACGGGTCGAGCCGCGTTCCGATGCCACGCAGATACCGGCCGTGCGCGAAGGGCACGTGGTGCATGTCGAGCATCCCCTCCATCACGCGGAGCTGCGGCAGCGGCCACACGGTCTCGTGGTCCCACGCATGTCGATCCGTTTCAGGCAGTTCCTCGAACCACGGCAGCGGAGGCCGCACCGAAGGGCCGTCCCCGTGCCATAACCACACGAGGCCGCGGTGCTCGCGCACCTCGTATCGGCGAATCGAAAGATCACGTCGGCTCGGCTTGCCTTCGGGCTCGCAAGGCATCCCCGTGCATTCGCCGTCGGTCCCGAAACGGAATCCATGATACGGGCATGCGAGCTCGCCCGAGATCACGCGGCCAAGGCCGAGGTCTGCCCCGCGATGGGGGCACCGCGCGTCGTGGGCCACGATTTCGCCGGTCGCGCTGCGCCAGAGAACGAAGGACCGGCCCAGCCGCCGCACGGTCCGCGGTCGCTCGCGGACGTTCCGCGCGGACGCGATGGGAACCCAGCAATCACGCGGGAGCGGCGGCTCCGCGCCTTCGAGCATCGGAAGCGAGTGTCTTTCGCCGCGCGTCCGTTGTGGCATGTTCATGAACCCCTCGATGGTCGAGGATGCGCACGCCGAGGACCCTCGTCAGTGACATCGGACGCCAGAAACGCTGACTTCACGCGACAACCGACCCACAACGCGCGCCTCGCGGGCCGCATCGTCGACGTCGCGGCGGCGAGCGGAGCGGATCCCGCGGCCCTCTGCCGCGCGGCAGGTCTGTCGGGCATCGACCTCGGGTCGCCGGAGACGCGCGTGCCCCTCACCTCGATCTACACGCTCGTGGAGAACGCCGCGGCCGCGGTCGGCGCGCCGCTCTTCGGCGTGAAGGTCGCGTCCGGCGTCGATGTCGAGATCTTCGACGTGCTCGGCTTCCTCGTGCTCACGAGCCCCACGTTCGGCGTGGCCATGGAGCGCATCCTGCGGTACCAGCGCCTCTGGAACGACGGCGAGCGGTATTCCCTCGTCGTCGAGGCCGGGCGCGCGCACCTGCGGTACGAACCTTTCGGCGCCGCACGACCGGCGCACCGCCTCATGGCCGAGATGTTCGCCTTCGACGTCGGCGTGAATGCGCCCAAGCTCGTCGCCGAGCCCGTCTTCCCCGAGGTCATACGATTTCGAGGCGAACCACCACCCGACCATGCAGCTTATGAAGCGGTATTCCACGCGCCCGTGACCTTCGCGTCGCCGATCGACGAGGTGGTGCTGCCCGCGGACCTTTTCGAGAGGGCCATGCCGCTCGCCAACGAGGCCATGCACGCGTATTTCCAGCGCCACGCCGACGCGGCGCTCGCGCGGCTCGGCCCCGACGCTTCGCTCCTCTCCCGATTGTGCGCGTTCGTCGCCGATCGCTTGCCCGAAGGCGGCGCCTCCCTCGCCGCGGCCGCGGATTCGCTCGGCATGAGCGGCCGTACGCTCCAACGGCGTTTGCGCGCGGAGGGCACGTCCTTCGAAGGCCTCGTCGACGGCGTCCGCCGCGCACGCGCCATGGCCTACCTCGACGCGCGCGTCTCCCTTGCAGAGGTCGCCTATCTCCTGGGGTATGCGGAGCCGAGCGTGTTTCACCGCGCATTCAAGCGGTGGACGGGCATGTCCCCCGAATCGTGGCGAGCGGCGAACACGCGCGGGACGTCGCGCTGAGGGCTCAGCTCGGCGGCGGGCCCTCGTTCTCGAGGTGCTTCTGCAGGAGCCCGAGCTTGTTCCGCGCGGAGAGGACCTGCTGCCGCAACGACTCCGCCTCGCGCGAGAGGTCGTGCGCTTCGGCCTCGCGGGCGTCGTGCATGAGCTTTTGCGCGCCCTCGACCACCGCGCCGAGCCCTTCGAGCGCCTGCGCGATCGAGGCCCGGAGCTCCGTGCGATCGGAGCCGTCCCCGGGCTCGCGTTTGACCGCCGCGGCGCGCTGCATGATCACGTTGACCTCGGCTGCCCGCGCGCCGAGCTGCGCGAACCGCTCACGCAGCGCCATGAACCTCGCAGCGCACGCGTCGATCTCGACCACGCGCGCGTTGATCGTCGCTGCCGCGGCGGCCTGCCGGTCGCGCGCCGCGTTCACGGCCTCGACGAGCGACTTCAGGTGTTCGGCGAAGCGGCTTTGCGAGGCCGCGGCGTCGCTCGTGGCCCGCGCCGCCTGCTCGAGCCCCTTCTGCGAGTTCAGCGGCGCGCGCCCGACCCCCGCGGCGAGCTCCTCGAAGCGCCGCAGCTCTTGCTCCAGGGAAAGCGCTGCGGCCGCAAGCTCACCTCCCTCGTCTCGACGACGATCGTCCTTGCTCATACGACGAGCATACCCACGCACGCGTGCGGCGCGCCATCACCAATGCACGCTGCGCGCACGTGAGGGCGCGGGCGGGCCCGCCCTTCCTGGTCGTCGGGGCCGGACGAACGCTTCGCGTGTTCGTTCATTTGGGCACGGGCGGGATCACCACGTCGGTGAGGGTGACGGCATACCCGCCGGCCGGATATGCGTACGACGCGTAGCTGTCGAGGCCCCATACCACGAGCCCGAACGGCCCGTCGCTCTTGGCCGTGTGCCGGCCGTTCTGGCAGCCGTTCACGCCCACCTCGGCGCGCATCAGATCCACCGTCGTCACCTCGAATCGGCCGTCCGAACCGGCCGGCTTCCAGCCCGAGATGACGCCCAGGCAATCGACGGTGACCTCGGAAAAACCCTTGCTCGTCTTCACCCGCGTGAGCGAGAGGTTCGTCGTCGGATAGGTGGGGTCCGTGAAGAAGACGTAGTTCGAGAGGAACTGCTCGGGCGGCAGCATGATCACGAACTCCTCGTCGCCGAGGTTCTTCTCGAAATTCGGCGCCGTCGCGCCCTCGCGCGTGCCGCCCGGGATGTTGCTGGTATCCATGATCTGCGCGATCGAGAAGGGATGCGCCCCGTCCTGGCTCGACACCCGGAACGGTCCCGTCACCTGAAAATCGGCGATCTGGCCCTGCGCGAGTGTCTGCGGCGCGCCGGCCACGGGCGGATCGAACGTGAGCGTCGTGCCGTCCGCGACGCCGACGATGCGGTAATGGATGTTCTCGGGCTGGAGATCCTTCCTGCGTGTCTCGTAAGGCGCGGCCACATATTCGTTCGCGAGCGCCGAGACCGGCAAAATCTGCTGGTGCGTGGCCTCTCCCCCGGGCGCCGGCATGGGTTGCAGCCGGAAGAAACGATTTCCCGTGATGACGGCAACGGGTTTGTCGCTGAGCACCACGCTCCCGGAAGGATCCGACGAGCTCGCCGGGAGCTCCCATTGCAAGTACTCCCCGGCCGAGAGCGTGAAGCTCGCCGGCATTCCTTTCGGCGCGGCAGGGAAATTGGCGCCCGCGGGCAGGTCGACGGTCGGGAGGAGGTCGACCTTCGTGTCGTCCTCGGTCGCGAGGACGTGCGCGAAGATCGGCCCCGGCGGCATGGCCGTGCCCTTGGGCGTGGCCATCACGATGTAGTTCGTGCCCCACGCCGAGGTCGGGAAAAGAAGCTGCGCGCTCGGGAAAAAAGACTCGGCGCCGCCGTACGGGAGAATGTCGTATGCGCTCACGGGCGTGTCGGAGACGATTTGGAACGCCTCGCCGCGGCCCGTGCCCGGGACGAGCGTCGACGCCTCGATCGCGGGCGGAACCGGGCAGGTCAGCGGTTTGCCCGTCTCCGGCATGATCGAATTTGGGTCGTGCGAGAGGAAAAGCACCGCGACCTCGCCCTCCGGAATGCCCTCCGCGGGCACCGCCGGCCACGACGATTCGGGCATGCCGTTCTTGGGAATCCGGCCGAACTGCGTCACGTCGAACGATTGCCCGCCGCGCGTGACGGACACCTTCGCGGGCCGGGGCCAGGTGTTCGTCAGGAAAACCGCCAAGCAGGGCGGGAGCGACGGAGGATAGGAGCCGGCGGTCGTGACGCGGAAATTGCAGCCGACGTTGCCTTTGCTCTCGGCGGCGGCGTCGCAGGCGGGCGCGCAGGCCCCGTCGAGGCAGCCCTGATCGGCGGGACAAACCGAGACGACCTGCCCGGCCTCGTCGACGATCGAGCGCAGATCGGGGCTACAGGCAAGGGCGCCGTTCGCATCGGGCCCGCCGTCGAAGAACACGGCCCCTTCGCCGCCCGCGCCGCCCGTGCCGCCCGCGCCGCCGTTCGCGCCGGCGCCCGACGCCCCGCTGCCCTGCGTATCCTGGCCGCACGTCCACGTCGCGAACGCGACGCATAGGGCGAGCGTGCCCTGGACCGCCGTCACGCCTGCTGCCCGCATCTTCGACCTCGTCCTCATCACGGCCTCCGCCCTGCATCTCCCGAAATGCCCATCCCCTTGGATATCCGACGACGCCGCGCCCACGCAATCCCCAGGCCGGCCGCGAACACGAGCATCCCGGCGCCCTCCGCGGCCCCCGCCGTCGTACACCCGCCGCAGCCGCCGCCGACCACGCGCGTCTCGGGCTTCACGCCCGCCGGGCAGAAGAAGACCACATCGCCGGCTCCCTGCTTGTGGCGGCAAGCCTCCGCGAGCCCTTTCTCGCGAAGGGGGCCAGCGCACCGATCGAAACCCGGCTGATCACCAGGGTCCCGATCATAGTTCCAGTAGCATTGCTGACAGCCGAGCCCTTCGACGTCGCAAACATTGTGGGGTCCCGCCACGTCGGCGGCGGCGATGGCGGTGAAGGTCGAGATCGCGATGACAAGGAGTGTCGAGAAAAAGATGCGCACATGCGACTTGTAGCCCATGGCGTGGGAACTGTCGATCACCTCTCGGACTTACACGCGGCTTCCAATCAACGTCCGGTGAATGCAATGGAAGCCACGACATCGGCGGGCGCCTTTTCGACCGTGCGCCCCTTCCGCCCCGTCACCACGGCCGCATCCCCGAGCGCCTTTCCCAGCGCGGCGCGCGACGCGCGGGCCGCCGCGTCGAAGAGCGGGCCGAGCCCATCGTCCGCGAGCCTGCGCGCCTCGTAAAGCCGCCCCGGCGGCGCCGTGAGCGAGCCGTCGATCGTATTCGTCACCGAAAACGCGAGCGCGAGCCGCCCCTCCTCGCCGCCGATCGTCACGGCCGCGTCGATCCCCCGAATGGCCGCCTCGCCGAGCAACCGAAGCTCCGCGGGAAACAGCGCTGCGTCCGTCGCGACGATCGCCACGAATCCGGGCGAAACCACGCGCGCGGCGCCCACCCCGCGGGGCGCCCCGCCGTTCGCCGCGAGGAGCACACCCACGACGAATGCATCCTTGCCGACGCTCGCCGCGGACGATGCGTCCCCCACGCCGCCTTTGCATCCGAGGGCCACGAGCCCGCGGCCCATGCCCACGCTCCCGCACGCCGGCGGTTCGCCGCGCGCCGCTTCGCAGGCCGCGAGCACGTCGTCGTGTTTCACCCGACGGCGCCGGAGATCATTCAGATACCCATCGTCGATTCCCACCACGATGGGCGGCCATCCATCGTCGACCGGCAGCTCCGGATCCCGCTTATGCCCCCGCGTGATCAACGCGTCGTAGGCCGCGCCCACGCTCGTCGCATTGCAAAGCACGATCGGGGAGGCGAACGTGCCGAAATCCTCCGCCACCTCCACGCCCGTCCACGAGAGCCCTCCGCCGGCCGCGTAGGCGCCGAGGGAAAACTTTCGATGACGCACGGACGGCGGGCACGGCATCACCACGGTCACGCCCGTCTGCACGTCGCCTTCGGCCACGGTCAGGTGAGCGACCTCGACGCCGGAGACGTCGGTGATCGAATTGCGTAACGTGCGCTCGGCCGGCATGGTCTCCGCGTGGCTCCTAGCGCCCCGGAATCGGGCGCCCATACTTGCGCATGATGTCCGGCAGCCGGTCGAGCGGCAATGCGTGGGCCGTGTTTCCGTGGATCCCGGTCATCGTCCGGGCCATCGCGAGGGCATTGAGAATGGCCTCCTCCGTGGCCTCGACCGCCGCCTCGTGCGCCACGCTGATGTGCTCGTCGTTCCAGACGGGCACATCCATCGACACCGCGCCGCGCCGGACGCGCACGCCCGTCGAAAAGAAGAGCAGGAGATCTCCCGATCCGTGCATCGAGACCGCGCCGGTCCGCGCGAGCCCGAGCGCCATCCGCTTCGCGAGGCGGCCGAGCTGCACCGGCGTCATCGGCGCGTCGGTGGCGCCGATGATCAGAATCGATTTCGACTTCCGGCCCTCGTACGGCATTCCCTCGGTGATCTCGCGACCCACCGGCACCCCGTCGATCCGGAGCTGCGCCCTCCTGCCGTGGTTCGTCTGCACGAGCACGCCGAGCGTATAATTCCCCATGGCAGCGGGCAGGCGCCGCGACGCGGTCCCGATCCCGCCCTTGAACTCGTAACACAACATGCCCGTGCCGCCGCCCACGGCCCCCTCCTCGACAGGCCCGCTGCGCGCCGCCGAGATCGCCTCGCGCACGTGCTCCTCCGTGAGGTGTCGCCCCTCGGCGTCATGGAGAAACGCCGCCCAGGTCTCGCCCACGATCGGCGTGGGCACGGGCGCGCTGTCGCCGATCTCCGGATACCTGTCGAGCATCCACGCGAGCGCACCATCCATCACGCGGCCGATGTTCGACGTGTCGGTCAGGAAAATCGGCGTCTCCAGAAGGCCATGCCGATCGATCGTGGAGACGCCCGTGAGCTCGCCATTGCCGTTCAACGTGAAGCGCGCCGCGGGGATGTTGTCCCGCCAAACGTCGTCACCGGGCAGGATCACGGTGACGCCGGTGCGAATCGGCCCGCGGCCGGGTACGAGCGGGCCTTCGCCCTCGATACGCGTCACGTGCCCCACGCGCACGCCGGGCACGTCGGTGATCGCATTCCAGCGGCCGGGCGTGAGCGAGCCGATGCCGATACCGAGGTCCCGGATCCTCCGGCGAGCGGGCGGCGCGCGGGGCGACTCGACCGGTACGACGCTGCATCCTGCGCTGATGGCGGCGAGCGCGCCGCCGGCCAGGAGCGCGCGGCGCGAGACTCTTCCGGGGTCGCTCTTCACGGCCATCGACACGAGTATGGAGGTTCGCGCTGCCGTTGGGAAGCGCTTCGTGCGCGTCGCGGATGAACCCCCTCGCCTTCAGGCAGGGTCGCGCCGCCGCTTCGGGCCTCGAGGGCGGCCCTGCGCTTCGGGGCGCTCGCCGAGGAGCTGCCGGACGAGCAGGCGCGCGAACGGCGCGGCCCCCGCAGGCGCGTGCAGGTCGTCGAGGACGAACCCCTCGCAAAGGCGCGGCGCGAGGCAAACCATGTGAATGGCGGACCAGAATGCGGCGACGCGGAGGCGTTGCTCTTCCTCCGAGCCTGCCGGCAAGGCTGGGCGCACGCGACGGAAAAACCCTTCGAGGAAGTCGCGATATCGCTGGACGGTCTCGCCCGTGTAGTCCTGGCGCACGATGGCGTCGTGCAGGTGCGCCGCGCTGAGGCGCGGGTACCGGACGGCGTCCGGGAAAAACGCCGGCACGAAGCGCTCGAGCGCCGCGCGAACGTCCCCGCCCTCGGCCTCGATGAAGGTGTCGAGCTCGCGGAGCTGCTCGCCGAGGCCATTCTCCAGCGTGCGCGCGAGTACCTCCTCGACGAGCCGCTCCTTGCTCCCGAAATAGTAGTTGATCGCGGCCACGTTCACGCCCGCTTCCAGGGCGATCGCGCGCACCGTGAGAGCCTCGATCCCTTCCCGTGCGACGACCTCGATCGCGGCCCCGAGGATCCGCTCACGCGCGCCGCCTTGCTCGCCGTCCCTCACGGCTTCCGGTCTTAGCGCAGATCCCGCGAGGCGGTCGAGCCCCTCCCGCGGCCTGCGTCAAAATCCTGCTGCTCGTTGAACGAACCGGTCGCCTCAAACAACTGTTTGAAACAACCGTTTGAACTGCTGCGCCGTGGAACGCAGCAGACGGGAGAGGTGCGTCATGAGGGAAGGAAACGCCTGGGAAAGCAGGGCATCGGCGATCGTCTTCGTGGGATTCGTGGCCGCGTTGGCGCCGGCGTGCGGCGCCGAGCCGACGTCCACGCCCACGTGGTATCGGGACATCCAGCCGCTGGTCGATCGATCCTGCGCTGCGTGCCACGACGGGAGCGGCGTGGGTCGTTTGAACCTGCGAGACGTCGCAACGGCGCGGGCGCTCGCCCCCACGATGGCCGCGCGCGTGGAGGCGGGCGAAATGCCGCCCCCTGCGCTCGATCCCTCGTGCCGTCCTTATGCGGGCGCGGAGAGAATGTACCTCGGCGCCGAGGATCGCGCGCGCTTTCGCGCCTGGGCCGACGCGGGCGCGCCGCTCGGCGACCCGAGCGAGGCCACGCCAAAGCCGGACAACGTCGCGCACATCGACGACCCGGACCTCGTGCTCGAAATGCCCGAGGCGCACGAGGTCGCCCCGGACGACGACGGCAACGAATACTGGTGCGTGGTGCTCGACAATCCGCTCGCGGCGCCCGCGTGGATCAAGGCGCTCGAGGCCGTGCCCGGCGACCCGCTCGTCGTGCATCACATCGGGCTCTACCGGGACGCGGGGCACGACGCGGGCGCGGGGTACGGCGTGCCGCCGGGCACGAAGGGTTTTTCGTGCCGAAATCCCGTGCTGGAGCTCGATTGGCAGCTCCTGCACGCGTTGGCGCCGGGCGTCTCCGTGATGGAGCTCCCGAAGGACACGGGCATCCGACTCGATCCCGGCGAGCAGATCGTGATGCAGATGCATTATTACGCCCCCAAACCGGGCGCGCTCGACCGATCGGCCTACCGGATGCGCCTCGCGACAGAGGCGCCCGCCGCGGAGGTCTTCATGGACGTCTTCGGCCCAGTGCCGTTCACGATCCCCGCAGGCGTCTCGCAGCACGTCGAGCGGAGCGTGATCACGAACGAGGGCGCGCCGACCACGATCTACGGCCTGCTGCCGCACATGCACCTGCTCGGCCGCTCGTACGACGCGTGGATCGAGGACGACGCGGGCGAACGCGCGTGCGTCGCGCGAGGGGATTTCGATTTCCACCACCAGGCGCTTTACGTGTTCGACGAGCCCATGCAGTGGCAACCGGGTCAGCGGCTCGTCACCGAATGCACCTGGGACAACTCGGCGACGGGGAAAGGACAAACCCATTTCCCGCCGCTCGACGTCGCCTGGGGCGAGGGGACGAACCAGGAGATGTGCTTCCTCGTGGCGTACTTGTCACGGCCTTGAAGCCCCGCGCTAGATATAGCCGAGCTCGATCGCCCGGAGCACGGCCTTCGTCCGATCGCGGACCCCGAGCTTCGAGAAGATGCTCGACGCGTGGTTTTTCACGGTCCCCTCGGCCGTGCCCAGCATCTCGGCGATCTCGCGGTTGCTCGCCCCCGAGGCCATGAGGCGCAGGACCTCGACCTCGCGCGCCGTGAGCGCGGTGGGCGGCTCGATCACGGGAACGTCGGACTTCAAACGATCGAGCCCGCGCAGCACGCGCTCGGTGATCGCCGGGTTCCAGAGCGTTCCGCCCGACGCGACCGCGCGGATCGCCTCGGCGAGCTGATCGAGGCCAATGTCCTTCAGCAAAAACCCCCGCGCGCCGAGCCGGATCCCCGCAGCGGCGACGGCGTCGTCGTCGAACGTCGTGAGCAGGATCGTGGGCGGCACCTTGGGCTTTCCGCGCAGCGCCGTGAGCACGTCGAGCCCGGTTTTCCGCGGCATTCGTACGTCGAGCAGGAGCACGTCGAGCGCGGTCGTCGCCACGATCGCGAGCGCCTCCTCCCCGTCGCTCGCCTCGGCGGCGACGCGGATGTCGGGCGTGAGCGCGAGCAGGCTCTTGATGCCCTGCCGCACGAGCGTCTGATCGTCCGCGAGCAAAACGTGAATCACGGCGCAGCCATCGTCCTCGCGCGCGGCGGGACGACCGCGCGCCATTCAAACCCTTTGCCCGGACCAGGCGTCACGGTCAAGGCCCCGCCGAGCGCCTCGATCCGCTCGCGCAAGCCCGAAAGGCCGCTGCCCTCGGCGGCGCCCTCCGCGCCCCGCCCGTCGTCGCGCGCTTCGAGCACGAGGCCCTCCGGCCCCGCGGCGAGCCGGATCCACAGATGCTCCGCGCCGCCGTGGCGCGCCGCATTCGTGATTGCCTCCTGCACGCCCCGAAAGAGCGCGTGCGCCAGGGCGTCGTCGTCGATCACGAGCCCCTCGGCGAGATCGACGTGCACCTGCGGACGCGGCACCCCCGCGGCGAGCGCCTCGATCGCGCGCGGCAGGTCGAGCGTGCGCTCCTCGCGCATCGCGCGCACGACGCCGCGCACCTCGGCGAGCGTGCTCTTCGCGAGCTCGTGCGCCCGCGCGAGGGCCTCTTCGCCCGGCGAGGTGCGGCGCGCGAGCTCCAGGTGGATGCTCATCGCCGTGAGGTGATGGCCCACGGCGTCGTGCAATTCGCGCGCGATGTGCAGCCGCTCGGCCGTGCGCGCGCTCTCGGCGAGCATCACCTGCGCGGCGTGGAGCTCGGCGTTGACCCGCGAAACCTCGGCGCGCGCGGCCGCCTCGTGCCGCGCCACCGTCCCGATCGTGGTGGCGAAGAGCTGAAAGCCGAGGACGCCCGCCGTCCAGAACGCCGCCTGCGCCACGTCGGCGCGCCCCACGTAAAAGGGGAAAATCGCCACGGTCTGCGCCGCGACCCAGCCGAGCGCCGCGCCTCGCGACAGGAGGAGCGACGCCTGCGCCGCGACGATCGCCAAGAGCCCCGCTTCAAGCCACAGGTTCCGCAGATGCACGAGCACGAGCGCGGAGATCGATTGCACGGCGAGCAGCACGATCCGGCTCGTCGGCCCGAGCCTATCGAGCCGCGACGCGCTCGTGACGAACGCTCCGAGGTACGCCGCGTGCGCCGCGAAACTCGCGGCCACGGTCGCATCGCGGAGGCTCGCCGGGTCCCGCGCGAGCGGCAGCAGGAACGGCTGAGCGATCGCGGCCCACGCCAGCGTCCCGGCGACGAAGAGCAGCATCCGGGTGGGCGGCGGCCGGTCCATGCGTGGGGCATCGTAGCGCCTCCCACGCTCGCCTGTGCCGAAAGTCATGGTGGAAATCGACCAAGGACCATGACCAGTGGCACAGGCCCCCTCTTCTTTCGCGCCCCACGATGGAGGTCATGGCGAACGTCACCTCGTTCCTCTCGACCTCGAACGAAACCCGCGCCGCGGACGGCGCCGCGCCCTGCTACGCTGCCGGCGCGATGACCGAGACGAAGGCGGCGGAGGCGCCTCGCAAGCGGCGGAGAATCGGGCGAGCGGTGCTCCTCGTGCTGCTCGCGGCGATCGTGCTCCTCGCGCGGCCCGCGGATCGGCACCTGCGCGCGGCCTCGCTTCTCCTGCGGTTCGCGGACGAACGCGCGCAAGGGTTCTTGCCGGCGTACGGAAAACACACGCTGGACGAGCGCCTGACCGAGGTGCCTTCCGCGCGTGGCCCGGTGCGGGCGCGCGTGTATTCGCCCGTGGGCGTCAAGAATGCGCCAGGCGTGGTGATCGTGCATGGCGTCCATCGCCTCGCCATCGACGAGCCGCGCCTCATGCGGTTCGCCCGCGCGATCGCGGCCTCGGGCGTCGTCGTGCTCACGCCCGAGGTGAAGGAGATCGCCGATTATCGTATCGATGCGGCTTCGATCGAGACGCTCGGCGCGGCCGCGCATTCCCTGCGCGAGCGCCTCGGCGGCAAGCCCGTGGGCCTCATGGGCATGAGCTTCGCGGGCGGGCTCGCGCTCCGCGCGGCGGCGGATGGAGCGTTTGCCGAGGACATCGGGTTCGTCGTGGCGATCGGGGCGCACCACGACATGCGGCGCGTGCTCGAGTTTTTCAGGAAGAACGAGACCTCGTGGCCGGACGGGCACAAGGAGGCGCTCGCCGCGCACCCTTATGGCGCGCTCGTCCTGCTTTATTCGCACGTCGAGGCCCTCGTCCCACCGGCCGACGCGGCCGCGGCGCGCGACGCGATCCGGCTCTGGCTCTGGGACGATCGCGAGGCCTCGAAGGCAAAGCTCGCGGAGCTCAGCCCCGAGGCGCGGACCCAGGTGGAGGCTCTGCTCGAAGGAAAGGCCGACGTGCCGGCGCTCATCGACGAGATTGCGAAACACCCGGAGCAAGCGCTCTCGGTCTCGCCCGCGGGGCACCTCGGCGAGCTGCGCGCCCCGGTGTTCTTGCTTCACGGCGCGACGGATTCGGTGATTCCGGCGTCGGAGACCCAATGGCTCGCTCACGACGTCCCGCCCGCGCTCCTCCGCGCCTCGCTCGTGACGCCGGCGGTCGAGCATGTCGAGCTCCGCGGAGAGCCGTCGCTCGCGCAGCAATGGGAGCTCGTCCGGTTCATGGCGGGCGTGCTCGACGTGGCGAAGGAGTGAGGGCTGCTTACTGCGTGCAGGCCAGATAGACCCGCAGCGCTTCGAGGTCGGTCTCGTTCAGCTTGCCGGTCGGGGGCATCGCGCCTGCCGCGGCTTCACCATACATCTCCGCCGCCTCGGCCCTCACCTCGTCCGCCGACGAGAAATCGTACCCTCCTGCCGGCGTGCCGTTCGCGTAGTTCGGATTGTGGCATACCGTGCAAGAATTGGTGAGCACGCTCTGGCCTGCTGTCTGCTGTGCGGACGAGTCGGTCGGGCATGTTCCGAGCCCCTCGCTGTCGCTGCCGCAACCCGCGAGGGCGCCAAACGCAGCCTGGGAGAACGACAGCAAGCACACAAGCATCTTCTTATCTGTAAGTGTGGACATAATTTCCACTCTACGGGGATGGCGCGGCGTGGCAACACGAAACTGCGGCCCCGTTGCCTTCCCGTTTCCGTTGGGGCAAGGATGCCCCCCATGAAACGACGACTGCTTGCGCTGGCCCTCGTGGCCATGCCGATGCTCGCTTGTGGTCCCTCGACGCCGGAAGCGGCAAACCCCGAGGGGACGACCACCGAGACGCCCCCCACGACGACCGCTGTGCCCACGGCGACGCCGGAAGCCGCGCCCACGGCGACGCCGACGGCCGCGCCGAAGGCCGAGCCCTCGCCCGAGGAGCTCAAGAAGGCCAAGGCGGCCCAGGAGCTCGCCGCGGACCGCGCGAAGTGGGAGGCCGAGGCCAAGGCCGAGGACACGCGCTTCACGCCGGAGATCCACGCCGAAGCGAAGAAGCTCGCCGAGGCGAAGTACGCGTCGCTCGACGCCGCGCTCAAGGCCGTGCTCGCGGGCAAACACCGCGTGCCCAAGAACCTCGAGCGTGACAAGTACCGCCACCCGACCGAGACGCTGAAGTTCTTCGGCCTCACGCCGAAGCTGACGGTGCTCGAATACGGCCCCGGCGAGGGCTGGTGGACGGAGCTGCTCGCGCCGACGCTGGCGACGCAGGGCAAGCTCCTGGTCACGACGACCGACCCGAAGGGCCCGGCCGACGCGCGGAGCACGTTCTACGGGCAGCGCCTCGCGCGCTTCCTCGATCGCTCGCCCGAGCTCTACAGCAAGGTCGACCGCATCGTGATCGACGGGAAGAACCCGAAATTCGGCCTGGAGAACAAGGTCGATCTGGTGATCGTGATGCGCTCCTTGCACGGCCTGCACCGCGACAAACTCCTGCCCGGCTTCCTCGGCGAGGCGTTCAAGGCGCTGAAGCCCGGCGGCGTGCTCGGCATCGAGCAGCACCGCGCCAAGGCCGACGCGGACCCGGACAAGAGCGCGGAGCAGGGCTACCTGCCCGAGGCGTTCGTGATCAAGCAGGCCGAGGCCGCGGGCTTCAAGCTCGAAGGCAAGTCCGAGGTCAACGCGAACCCGAAGGACACGAAGGACTACCCCGAAGGCGTCTGGACCCTGCCGCCCACGCTGGAGCTCGGCGACAAGGACAAGGACAAGTACATGGCCATCGGCGAGAGCGATCGCATGACGCTCAAGTTCGTGAAGCCGAAGAAGTAATTTCCTCCCACGACCCAAGGACGGGGGCGCATCGGACTAGAAGTCATCTCATAAATCTTCCAGGAGTCTCCTGAGGTACACGACGATGCATCCGAGGTGGACAAAGCCAAGGAAGTTTTCGACGTGGCGCTCGTACCGTACCACGATGCGACGGAAGCTCTGGAG
>NZ_SSMQ01000060.1 GCF_005144585.1 Polyangium fumosum
CGCTGCCCCGGACCCCGCGGGGGGCTGTCCGCCCCCTCGACCCCGGACCAGCCAGGGGCTGGACCCAGGGTTGAAAAACTTCGCTCCGCGCAGTTTTTCAAACAGGCCGACGAAGAAGCCAGGTCGACAGCAGAACCCGCAGCGCGGCTGTCTCGGTTGGCAACGCCGCGGCTGGTCTTGACCGGGCCTGTTCGATGAACTGCGCATCGCGCAGTTCATCGAGCCTGGGTCCAGCGCCTCGCTGGTCCGGGTCCAGGGGTGGACAACCCCTGGTCGGGGTCCGGGGTGAAACCCCGGCGCTACGCTGCTTTCGGCGCGCGCTTCGGCCGGCTCCAGATGCCCATGGCCACGATCGCTGCCGTCGCGAGGTACCACGGTACGTCGCCGATCGCGCCGTAGAGGGTCCACGCTCGCATGAAGCGGCCCTCGCCGATGATTGTCTCCTCGCGGAACGTGCCTCCGTGCGCGACCACGCGGCCTGTTGCGTCGACGATCGCGCTCACGCCGCTGTTCGTCGCGCGCACGAGGAAGCGCCGGTGCTCCACGGCGCGCAGCTTCGCGAGCGCGAGGTGGATCCACGGCTCTGTCGAGTCGCCGAACCACGCGTCGTTCGTGAGGTTCACGAGCAGGTCCGGATCGCCGTGCTTCACGAGCTTTTGCACGAACGAGGGCAGGATGTCCTCGTAGCAGATGAGCGCGCCGATCTTGTGCTCGCCCCAGGGCAGCGCGTCGAGCGACGTGCCCGGCGTGAACTGGCCCGAGTTCGGCGACCACTTGTAGAGGACCGGGAACATGTCGCCGAAGGGCAGGTATTCGCCGAAGGCGAGCAGGTACTGCTTGTCGTAGCGGCCGAGGATCTTGCCCTCGTCGCCGGCCATGAGCGCCGTGTTGAAGTACGTCATGCGCCCGCCCGGCGTGCTCGGCGGCGTGCGCAGCACCGAGCCTACGATCGTCGGGACGCCGAGCTGCTTCGTGAGGCTCTTCTGGACCTCGTCCTTGTAGCTCGCCTCGGTGACGACGCGCGGGGCGGGGACGGCGCCCTCGCTCCACACCACGAGGTCGACCTCCTTCGACTTCGCGAGCTCCTTCGTGCGGTTCACGTAGATCTGGTAGGCGTTCTTCCGATCGAAGAGGCCCATGTTCCCCTGCACGATGCCGATCCGCACCTTCTTCGCCTCGGCCATCGTCTGGCCGATCGTACGGACCCGGAGGAATCCGTAGCCGGCTGCGAGCAGCGGCACGGCGATGCCGATCGCGACGATGCGGTTATCGGCCTTCTCCTTCTTGCGCCAGGCGAGGAGGATCTCGGCGAGGCCGAGGTTCGCGCAGACGAGCACGAGGCCGACGAGGATCGGGCCGCCGAGATCTGCGACTTGCATCAGCACGGGCGCGTTGTGCACCGAGGCGCCGTAGTACCAGGGGAAGAGCAGCGGGAAGACGAGCTCGCTCGCGGCGAAGGCGAGCGCGAAGACGAGCGGCGCGGGCCATCCGCGGGTCTCGGCGCGTCCGTAGAGCCAGCCGGCGAGCGCGATGCGGCCGCCCTGGTAGGCGCAGAGGATCGCCATGAAGAGGATGCACAGCGGCACCGGGAAGCCGCTGAAGACCTTGAGCATCTCCAGGAGCCAGTAGAAGCCGGTCATCGTCATCGTGAAGCCGGCCGTCCATCCGAGGCCCGCGGCGCGGCGCACCGGCTGGCCGCGCATCGCCACGATGAGCGGCACGAGCGCGACGAGCGAGAGCGGCCAGATGTCGATGCCCGGGAAGCCGAGGAAGTAGAGCAAGCCGCTCAGCACCGCGAGCGCGTACGCCTGCCGCGCCGGCAGCGCGCCGGTGGGGTTCCACGCCTTGGCCGCGTCCTTCGACGCCGCCTTGGCCTTGCCCTTCGCCTTCTTGGCCGCGCCTTTGGCTTCGCCTTCCGGCGCCTTTGCCTCGTCGGCTTCGGCGCCCTTCGCGACGTCTTCGGCGCTCGGGTCCTGCGTCGCCTCCCCTTCAGACATGGTCACCTGGTCCGCTTGATGATGTGGTAGCCCTGGGCCGTCTCGACGACGTCCGAGATCGTGCCGACCTCCATGGCGAAGGTCGCGTCCGCGAACGCCGGCGGCATCGCGTTGCGTTCGAAGTTGCCGATGGCGCCGTTCGCGGCCTTCGAGACCGTGTCGTCGGTGTACTTCGCGACGAGCTCCTCGAAGGTCTGCTTGCCGTCCTTCACCTGGGCGAGGACTTCTCCTGCGCGCTTTTTCGCCTCGTCCTTGGTGCGCGTCACCGTCTTCGGCGCGCGCTCGGCGCCCTTCCAGGCGATGAGGATGTGCGCGGCGCCGGCGATCTGTCGCGTTGCCGTGGGCGCGGGCGCGGGCGCCTCTGCGGCGGAGGCGAAGGGCGCGCTCGGCGCTGCGGCCGAGGGCAAGGGGGGCGCGGCGCTCTCGGAGGGCGCTGCGTTCGGGCTCGAATCGGTGCCCGCGTTGCAGCAAGCAGTGGCCACGAAGAGGAGCACGATGTTCGGGAGGAGACGCAGGCGCATGGCCGGCACGTATTGCCGACGTCCGGCCGGCCGTCAACCTGCGCGTTTGCAGCAAAAGGTGGCCGAGGTCGGGGTACGATGGCCCCAAGAATGCCCCGCATCCTTCACATCGAGGACGATCCCGCGAACCGCCTGCTCGTGCGCAAGCTTCTTCAGAAGGCAGGCCACGAGGTGATCGACGCTGCCGACGGGCTCGAGGGCGTCCGGCTGGCAGTGAGCGGCATGGCGCCCGACCTCATCCTGGTCGACCTCAACATTCCCGGGCTCGACGGGTTCGAGGTGACGTTGCGCCTGCGCGGCGAGCAGCAACTCGCGGGCGTGCCCATCGTGGCCATCACGGCCGAGGGCGACCGCGAGACGAGCCTCGCCGTCGGCTGCGACGGCTTCCTGCAGAAGCCCATCGACGCCCGCTCGTTCGCGACCGTGATCGAGCGCTACATCCAGCAAGGCACGCGCGAGAACATGCCCGTCTCGGCCGGCGCGGTGCGCCTGCGCCAGCAGAGCCAGCGCATCGTGCAGCACCTCGAAGAGAAGGTCGCCGAGCTCAGCCGGGCGAACGCGCGGCTGCGTGAGGCGGACGCCGCGCGCACCGAGTTCTACCGGAACATCTCGCACGAGCTGGCGACGCCGATGACCCCGATCGTCGGCTACGTGAAGCTCTTGCTCGACGAGGAGCTCGGGCCGCTCACGCGGGCGCAGGGCAAGGCGCTGCGGGCGATGGATGACTGCGTCCGGCGGCTGCGATCGCTCATGGACAACCTGCTCGACGTGACGGGGCTCGAGACGGGGCGCATGCGCTTCATCCACGTCGACTACGACTTCCTCGACACGACACGCAGGGCCGTCGCGCAGGTCGCCGACAACCTCGCCGAGGCGCGGATCCACCTCGTCGAGAATCTTCCGCGTGGCCCGCTCCCCGGCTGGGGTGACGCGGGCCGGCTCCAGCGCGCGATGGTGCACTTGCTCGAGAACGCCGCGAAGTTCACGCCGTCCGGCGGCACCGTGGGCGTGCGTGTGGCGCGCCTCGCCTCGGGGCACTACGAGCTCTGCGTGGCCGACACCGGGCCGGGCATCCCGCCCGATCAGCAGCAGCGCATCTTCGATCCGTTCTACCAGGTCGACGGATCGGTCACGCGCGAGCACGGGGGCGTGGGCGTGGGGCTCGCGATCGCGAGGCGCACGGCGCGCGGGCTCGGCGGTGAGCTCAAGCTTGCTTCGCCCTGCAACGAGATCATCGAGGGCGTGCGGCTCGGCGGCGCGGCGTTTTTCCTGACGGTCGCGCAACGCGCGCCGGGCGAGCTGCCGTCGCCGGACGCGGAGAAGGAGCGGTGAGGGTCGTCTACCTCGACTGGAACGCGACGACGCCGCCGCATCCGGACGTCGTCGCCGCGATGGTCGAGGCGGCGACCTCGTCGTGGGGCAACCCGGCGAGCGTGCACGGGCCGGGGCGGCGAGCGCGGTCGCGTGTCGAGGACGCGCGCGAGGCGGTCGCCGCGCTCGTGGGGTTCGATCCGCGGGACGTCGTGCTCACCTCGGGCGGGACCGAGGCGAACAACCTCGCGCTCCACCATGCGTTCGCCTCGGCGGGCGGCGCGCCTTCGCAGCCTGCGCTCGTCGTGGGCCGCATCGAGCACCCGAGCGTCGTTCGGTTCGCCGAACACCTTGCCGCGCGGGGGGTCCTCGTCGCATGGGTGGATCCCGAGCCTTCGGGGCGGATCTCGCCCGAGGCCGTCGCCGAGGCCATGGATCGCGCAGTTGCGTCGGGAGCCTCCGTGCGGCTCGTCGCGCTCCAGGCCGTGAACCACGAGACCGGCGTGATCCAGCCCGTCGCGGCCGTCGCGGCGCTCTGCCGGTCGCGGGGGGCGCTTCTCCACGTCGACGCGGTGCAGGCCGTGGGCAAGCTGCCGCGCGCGACCCTCGAAGGCGCGGACCTCGTCAGCGTGGCCGCGCACAAGATCCGGGGGCCCAAGGGCATCGGCGCGCTGCTCACGGCGCCGTCGGTGCGGCTGTCGCGTCTCCTGTACGGCGGCTCGCAGGAACGCGGGCTCCGGCCGGGGACGCAGGATCCGGTCGCGGCCGCGGGGTTCGCCGTGGCGGCCGAGCGGGCGCGACACACCCCAGCTCGATACGCCGAGCTCGCGCTGCTCCGGGATCGGCTCCAGGCCGAGCTCGTTCGGCTGGGCCACGAGGCTGGGGCCGAGCCGCTGCCCAACGGCGCGGCCGAGCGTGCGCCTCATGTGACGAACCTCTCCTTTCCGGGCTGGCGTGGGGAGGAGCTCTGCGCGGCGCTCGATCTCGAACGCGTGGCGGTCTCCAGCGGGTCGGCTTGCAGCGCGGGCACGGCTGAGCCCTCGCCGGTGCTCGCGGCGATGGTGGGCGAGGCGCGCGCGCTCGCGGCGGTGCGGCTCTCGCTCGGCGAAGAGACCACCACGGACGACGTCGACGAGGCCCTCGCGCGGTTCGCCCGCGTCCTCGGACGCACCCGCCCCGCATCCTGAACGTTCGTCCTGCCGATCGGCTCACATGCACGCGCGACGTGAGGGTTCGTCCTCCCAAACCCGATGTGGGCGAACTCGCTTCGAGCCGGTTCCCGGGAGAACCGGATCGATATCGCGCGTTTGGCGACCGGCCGGCCTCCCTTCGCGTATCGCCTGAACTATCTCGGCGAAATGCGAGGAGTTTCTCCGGGCGTCATGTCCAAGTGCGCGAAATTGATCAACAATTCGGCGATCTTCCGGCGCGCGAGGGTCATTCGCTTGAAACGAACGAAGAAGCCCTTTCCCTGGCCGCTCGTTCAGGCAAATTCGGTGATGAAGTAGAGCCTTGAAGGCTACTCGTTAAGTGTTCGAAAGTAGTCGTTTATTTCCGAGCACGTGAACTGATACACACATCGCTCCGCGGCGGCGCCATAAGGGCCCACGCCCGGCGCGTCGACAGGCCCGTCCCCGCTCCGCCAGCCGTGGAGGCGGGCGGTGGGGTCGGCTCGGAGCGGCAGCGGCAAAAAGGGCCGGATCGTGTGCGCGGCCGCGATCGCCGTGGGCACGAGGACGGCGAGCAGCATGGCAAGTCGCGCGCGCGGGGCCAAATCCTTACCGGTCCGAGCACACGCGACCACGAGGATCAAAGCCGAAGGCGCATACCAGTTCGGCTCGGGGGGCACGGCCCGCGCGAGGGCCGAGGCGGCGACGAGGGCCGTGAGGAGCAGGACGACGGCCCGGTCGGCGGGCGGAGAGGTGCGGAGGGCGCGGGCGCCGTGGAAGAGGGTCCAAGGGCTCCAGAGCAGCGCCTGGGCGAGCGCGGCCGCGGCGAGGGCCCCGAGGGCGCCGAGGAGCGTGAACACGGGCGCCTGCTGGGCGTAGGCGTGCCGGAGCTGGAAGGAGAGGCTCGGGGCGAGCAGCGGGCCGGCGAGGGCGAGGGGAGCGAGAGCGAGGAGGCGCTCGCCGAGGCGGCGGCGCGTGGCCAGGACGACGATGAGCGGGAAGAGGGGAAGGACGACCACCTTGGCGAGGGCGCCCGCGGCCCCCACGAGCCCGAGGCCGAGCGCGACGGCGAGCCTTCGTGGGGGGGACGCGGCGGCGGCCTCGGGCGCGGGCTCGGCCCACAACAGGGCGAGCACGAGGGCGAGGAGGGCGGGGCCGTCCGGGGTGGCGACGAAGCCGCCCGCGACCGGGAGGAGCGCAAAGCTCGACAGGAAAGCCGCGAGGTTCTGCCCGGAGGTGTCCGCGCCGCGGCGACGCGCGAGGGCCACCGTGGCGATCGAGAGGCCGAGCGAACACACGAGCGGGACGAGCCGGACGCGGAGCTCGACGGGCAAGGCCGTGAGCCGATCGACGAGCCGGAGCAGGAGCGGGAGGAGCGGCGGGTGGTCGACGAGCGGAGGCAGGGCGCCCGGCGCGCGCGCGGCGGCGAGGTAGTACGCCTCGTCCGGGGAGAGCTCCGTCCCGAGGGCCAGCGCGAGCCGGAGCGGCAGGGCGGCGAGGACGATCGCCGCCCAGGCCGCGCGCGGGGCTCTCAGGTGGGCACCTGCCGCTGGCGGAGCACCTCGTAGAGCGCGAGCGCGCCCGCGACCGAGGCGTTGAGCGATCCGATCGGCCCCGCCATCGGCAGACGCGCGACGTGCTGGCAGGCGCGGAGCACGGCCTTGCGTGCGCCCTTGTCCTCGGCGCCGATCACGATCGCCACCGGGCCGCGCAGATCGACCGCGCCGAGCGTCGTCGGCCCCTGCGCGTCGAGCGCGATCACGGTGACGCCACGATCCGCGAGGGATCGCAGCGCCTCCGGCAAGGACGAAACACGGCAGAGCGTGGCGTGCTCGATGGCGCCCGCGGACGCGCGGAACATGGCCGGCGAGAGCGGCGCGGAGCTGTGCTCGGGCCAGACGATCCCCGTCGCCCCGAGCGCGACGGCGCTGCGCACGATCGCCCCGAAGTTCTGCGGATCCATGATCCCGTCGAGCGCGACGACGATGGACGTCGGCTCGATCGCGAGCTGATCCACGCCGCGGATCCGGAGATCCGGCGCGACCGCGAGCACCCCCTGGTGCCTGCCGCCGCCGGTGCGACGGTCGAGCTCGACGCGGGGCGCGGTCTCGACACGGACGCCGCGGCCCTCGGCGAAGCGTCCAACCGCCTGGATCTTGGGGCTCCCGCCTTGCTCGACGACGACACGTTCGAGGGCGTCGCCGTGCACGCGCACGGCTTCGCGGACGGGCTGAAGGCCATAGACGAGTCGACTCATGCTCTCCTCGCAGCGAGCGCGCCTTCGATCTCCGCCACGACGGCGCGCGCCGCGTCGAGCGGGCTCGCCGCATCGCGGATCGGCCGCCCGACGACGAGCAAATCCGCCCCGCTCGTGATCGCCTGCGCCGGCGTCGTGATCCGCTTCTGATCCCCGGCCGCGCTGCCCGCCGGCCGGATGCCCGGCGTGACGAGCAGCGCCTCCGGCCCGAGCGCGCGCCGGAGGTTCGTCGCCTCCGACGCAGACGCGACGAACCCTCGCACCCCTGCATCCCACGCGAGCCGCGCGACCCGCTCCGCTTGTTCCGCCGGGGACGCGGACAAACCGAGCGCCGCGAGGTCCTCCGCGTCGAGCGAGGTCAACACCGTGACCGCGAGGATCGTGAGCGGCGCGCTCGCACGCGCGGCCTCCTCGGCTGCACGTTCGAGCATCGCGCGGCCGCCGTGCGCGTGGACCGTCAGGTACCGGACCCCGAGCGACGCCGCGCTTTGCACCGCGCGGCCCACGGTCTCCGGGATGTCGTGGAGCTTCAGGTCGAGAAAAACGTCCCGGCCGAGATCGTGGCACGCCGCGATCGCCGCGGGTCCCTCCCGCACGAAGAGTTCGAGCCCCACCTTGAGCACGCCGACCGACGGAGCGACGACACGCGCGCCGCCCCGGGCTTCATCGAGCGAGCCGTAATCCAGCGGGAAGACGAGCCGCCTCGTCGCGTCGTTCATCGGAGATGCATCGGGGTCATGGGGGGAGGGAGCCTCGGCGCCGGACGAGGTGTCCAGGGCCTTCTCGGGAGCCGTGCGCATCATGCGTTTGCACCTTTGCGATGCAAACGGCGGCCCGCATCTGCGTTCGCGCGGGCCGCTCGCCTGGACGGGATCAGAGGCAACTGCAGAGCGGATCGCCGGGCGCGCAGTTGCAGGGCTTGGCCGCGCCGCCGCCGCCCGCGGGCCGCGGACCACCGCCGCCGCCCTTCTTGGCCGCGTCCTGCTTCGCCTTCTCTTCGTCGAGCTGCTTCTGCAGGGCGAGGCGCGTCGCCTCGTCCTTCGCGCTCGTCAACTGGCTGAGAAGGCTGTCGACCTTCGCCTGCTGGTCTTTCGCCTGCTGCTCGGCCTTCTTGCGATCTTCCTCGGCCTGCCGCGCCTGATCGGCGAGAGCCTGGCGCTCTTGCTCGGCCTTCTGGCTCTGGTTGATGATGAGGCCGGTCGTGACGCCGCCGATGACGACGACCGCCGCGACCACGCCGTAGAGCGTCTTGCGCAGCTTCTTCTTCGACTCGTCGTGCTGCAGCTCGGCGAGCTTGCGCTCGTGCTGCTGCTGCGCGTTCATCGCCTCGAGCCGCGCCCTCTGCTCGGCTTCGACGCGGGCCTTCTCGACCTCGGCCTGACGGATCGCTTCGAGGCGCGCGGCCTCTTCGCGGGCCTTGCGCTCTTCCAAGGCCCTGCGCTCGTCCTCGGCCCGGATGCGCGCTTCTTCTTCCTCGCGCTTCCGGCGCTCGTCGTCGAGCCGGGCTCGTTCTGCGGCGGCCGCAGCGGCGGCCTTCGCATCCTCCTCCTGCTTGATACGGTCCTCCTCGAGGTTCATGAGCTCCTTGAGGGAGAACAGGACCGAGCTTTCCTTCTGTTCGGACATGCGTCGTGGCTCCTTCGAAAGCAGCGCGCTCGCCGTTCGCCCCGGGGGAGGACCGCCGTGCTTCTGCAGCACGGCTGCGCCTTTCCGAGGACACCCGCCAAAGTGAGAGTACCGCGGCGCCTGTCGGTATCAACTCCCCAAGATGCCTGTCAATTGGGTGGAGTCGATTCTTTTCCCGAGGGCCCGCCCTGCCTCGGGATTTCGTCCCGGAAGACAGGTCAACTCCGTGCCAGAGCGCCCCAATCTGCGTTTTCCCGCTTGACGGCAGCGCCGTTTCCGGGATCAGCCGCGGCCCCGGGCCCAGGCGCACGCGAGCACCGGTTCGTCACTTGCTTCCCATCGCGACGGACCTCCGCTAGCGTCGCCGCCCCATGGCAAAGGTCATCAAGGCGCACATCACGGGCAACGTGTGGAAGATCGAGGTCAAGGTCGGCGACAAGATCGAGGAAGGGACCGTCGTCGCGATCCTCGAATCCATGAAGATGGAGATGCCCGTCGAGGCCGAGGACGAGGGCACGATCACGACGGTCCTCGTGAGGGAGGAGCAAGCCGTGAAGGAAGGCGAGCCCCTCTTCGAGTTCGAGTGATTCGCGTGCGCTGAGGGGACGCGGCGCTACTCGCGCCAGAAGAACTTCCAGGGGTTGTGCTTGAGGTCGCGCACGAGCTCCTGGAGATCGTCGTAGAGCTGCTCGTCCATCACGAGCGCGCCCACCGTGCCTTTGCCGCGCCGCACGCTCGAAGCGATCGCCTGCGCGTCCTGGGTGATGCCCTTCGTGTTCCGCGCGATCTCGGCGAGGTCGCCGATCGCCTGGCGGATCTTCGCCTGCTCGCCCTCGCCGCCGACGGTCTCGCTCACGCGCTTGACGTTCGCGAGCGTGGCCTTCGCGTCCGCGAGCAAGGGCGGCGCGTCCTTGGCGAGCGCGCCCGTCGTGCGATCGACGTTATCGAGGATGCGATCGATCTGCGGGTTCTCGACGTACTTCTGCTTGGCCTCGCGCACGGTGTCCTGCGTGTCCACCGTGATCTGCTCGACGTTCGCCGCGATGCGATCGAGCCGCTCGCCGTTCTTGTCGAAGAAGTCCCCGGTGCCCTTCAGCGTGCGCGAGAGGCCATTCAGCGCCGTGCCGATCTCGTCCTTGTTGCCCGAGAGCGCGTTCACCGTGGTGTCGAGCAGGTCGTAGGCCTTGGCGATCAGCATGTCGAGGCGCGGCGGATCGAGGCCCCGCACGATCGCGTTCTCCGCGAGCACGGGCCGATCCCCCGAACCCGGATCGAGCGCGAGGAACTGCTCACCGAGCACGCTCGACGAGGTCACGTAAAAGACCGCGTTGTCACGAACGCTCGGCTGATACCGCTTCTCGACCTCGACCTTCACCCGCACGAGCGGATCACGTTTGCCCGCGCCGCCCGGGATCTCTCCACCCCGGAACTGGACTTCGGTGATTTTTCCCACCTTGACTCCGGCGATCTTTACAGGGGCACCGGTTTGCAAGCCGCCGGGGTTGTCGAAGTCGACGAAGAGGGCATACGTGGGCTGGAAGTTGATGCCGCCCATGACGAGGATGAACCCCGCGAGGAGCGCGGTGGCCGTCAGGATCAGGATGCCGACCTTGACCTCGATGGATCGCGGGCTCGCCATGCGTCCACTATGCACGATGTTCGTCGGCGAAGGCAGACCCTCGTAACATCGAGCGCGCGGCCCACTGCGTCATGATTTCCTTCCGCCACCTCGCCAAATCCTTCGGAACGAAGAAGGTCATCGAGGACGTCAGCTTCGACGTTCAAGACGGGGAGGTTTTTTTCATCATCGGTCAATCGGGCGTCGGCAAGAGCGTGCTCATCAAGCACATCGTCGGACTGCTCTATCCGGACGCGGGCGAGATCTGGCTCGAAGGCGAGGAGATCAGCCGCTTCGACGAGGAGCAGATGTACCCAGTGCGCATGAAGTGCGCGATGGTCTTCCAGCACTCGACGCTCTTCGACTCGATGACCTGCGCGGAGAACGTGGCGTTGCCGCTGCGCAAACACAAAGGCCTGAAGCCGAAGGAGGCGCTCGCCGAGGCGCGCAAGCGGCTCGATCAGGTGCACATGCGCGAGTTCGCCGACAGGTTTCCGCCCGAGCTCGGCGACGGCATGCGCAAGCGCGTGGCCATCGCGCGCGCGCTCACGCTCGACCCACGGTACGTGCTCTTCGACGAACCCACGACGAGCCTCGATCCGGTGAGCGCGCGGCGCGTGGACAAACTCATCCGCGAGCTGAGCGACACGCTCGGCGTGACGAGCATCGTCGTGAGCCACGACCTCGTGAGCATCTTCTCGATCGCCGATCGGATCGTGATGCTCTACAAAGGGTTCGTCCGGCTGATCGGGACGCCCGACGACTTCAAGGCCTCGAACGACGCGATCATCCAGCAGTTCATCCACGGCCGCGCCGAGGGCCCAATCGAATGATTTTGTGGCAGGGGGAGCCCTCGATGGGGCTCCCCCTACGGCCCTCACTTCGCGTTGCTTCGTTCGGGCCTACCCGGCCTCGTGGCTGCTGGCTTCTTTTGACAGCGTGCGCAGTGAGGGCTCGTGCGGCCGGCGATCGTGAGGGTGCGAATGGGAGCGCCGCAGCGCGGGCATGGTTCGCCCACGCGGCCGTAGACGAGGAACGGATTCGGCGCGTCGGTTCGATCGGAAAGATAGATGATCTCGTCGTCGCGCTCGTGCACTGCAAGCGTGTGCATGATCGTCGCGAGGATCCCGTCCGCGAGCGCTTCGATCTCCGCAGGCGTGAGCGCGTCGGCCGCGCGTGAAGGATGTACACGTGCGCGAAACAGAGCCTCCGTCACCTGGATGTTGCCGAGGCCCGCGAGGACGCTCTGATCGAGCAGGACGTTCTTGATGGGCCGTGAAGTGCCGGCGATCCGCGCGCCGAGGCGCTGCGCGTCGAGGCCGTCACGCAGCGGGTCGGGGCCGAGCGACGAGGCGAGCGTCGCGAACGTGTCACGCGGCACGATCTGAAGGCGGCCGAGCATCCGCACGTCGACATAGTCGAGCACGCGGCCGTCCTGCAAAACGAGGCGCGCGCGGCCGTGCCGTGGAGGCGCGTCGCCGGCCGCGCGGGCCCGCCACCTGCCCGTCATGCCGAGGTGGCAGGCGAGGCCCGTGCCCGCGTCGAACGAGAGCAAGAGCAGCTTGCCCACGCGCTCGATCCCGCAGAACGAGCGCCCCGCGAGGCCCGCCGCGAACGTGGCCGGCGTGGTTTTTCCTTTCAGAACGGGCGTCGCGTCGGCCTCGGCGCGCTCGATGCGCGCCCCTTCGAGGAGCCGGCGGAGCGCGCGCGCCTGGTGCTCGACCTCGGGCAGCTCGGGCATGGTGGTTCGTCCGAACGAAACCTAAGGACCGAGGAGCATGTAGCCAAGCGCGGAGAGGATGAGATCGAGCACGATCACCGCGAGCGAGGCGTTCACGACAGCGCGCGTGGTCGCCCAGCCGACGCCCTCGCTGCCCCCGTGTGTGGTAAGCCCCGAGTGGCCCGCGACGACCGGGATCGCGGCGCCGTAGGCCAGGCACTTCGCCAGCCCCACGACGAGGTCGCCCGTGTCGACGAGGTTCAGGTTGAAGAACGTCCGCGGGTTGACATCGAACATGATGTACGCGGTGAGCATGCCCGTCAGCATCGCGACACCCGCCGCCCAGATGACCAGGCAGATGGTCATGACGAGGCTCGCGAGGAAACGCGGCTTGATGAGGTAATCGATCGGGTCGGCCGCGCACATGCGCAGCGCGTCGACCTGCTCGGTGACGACCATCGAGCCGATCTCGGCCGCGATGCCCGCACCGACACGCGTGGCGAGCATGAGCGCGCTGATCGTGGCCGCGAGATCCCGGACGAGCAGCTCCAGGTACGAGGCGCCGACCATGCTGAACTCGGGCAGGATACGCTTCACCTGGAGCCCACCCTGGAGGACCAGGATCATGCCGATGAAGCCCATCACCACGGTCAAGAAGACGACCGAGCGGTTGCCGATCTCGAACATCTGCCGCACGACGGCGCCGAAGTCCGGCCGGCCTCGGACGCAGGAGTAGAGCGTCCGGACGAACACCGAGGCGATCCCGAGGCCCATGCCCACGAGCTCGATCGCCTGCGCGCCCACCACCGCGGCGAGCGACGCGTCCGGCGCCTCGGCCGCCTGGTCGATGCCGCTCTCGGGCGCGGGCTCGTCGTGGGTGTTCGCCGCGCTCACGTGTCCTCAGTCCAGCGTGAAGGAGACGAAGTAGTCGAGGATGAAGATGCCCGCGGCCGAGGCGACCACGGTCGCGTTCACGGCCCGCCCGACGCCCGGCGCGCCGCCCTTCACGCCGAGCCCGTACTGGCAACTCGACAGCGCCATCACGACGCCGAAGACGATGCTCTTCACGAGGCCACTCGTGACGTCGCTCAGGCCGAGCAGGCCGCTCGTGAGGCCGTTGTAAAACGTCTTCGGCTCGACGCCGAGCAGGCCGAGGCCGCCGTACGCGGCGCCGAGCAGCGCGAGCGTGTCGGCGAAGATCGTGGACAGGAAGAGCGTCGTCACGATCGCGACGAAGCGCGGCGCGATCAGGAACGCGATGGGATCGATCGCGAGCACGCGCAGCGCGTCGATCTGCTCGGTGACGACCATCGTGCCGAGCTCGGCCGTGTTGTTCGCGCCGACGCGGCCGTTGATCATGAGCGCCGTCAAGAGCGGCGCGATCTCGCGCAAGATGCCGAAGCCCGCGCCCCAGCCGAGCAAGCCCTGCGCGCCGAGGCGCACGACGAGCGGCGCGGCCTGGATGACCATGATCGCGCCCGTGAAGAGGGCCGTGACGATCACGATGGGGATCGATTTCACGCCCATCCGGTAGAGGTTCCGGAGGGTCTCGGCGCGATCGATGCGGAAGGTGACGAGCCTCCGGAGGATCTGGTAGCCGAGCAGGCCCATGCCGCCGACGGTGGCCGCCGCGCCGAGGAAGCCGCCGCCGATCTCCTCGAGCAGCCCCACGTCGGGAGGCGGAGGCGAGGCCGCAGACGATGGTTTCTTCGGGGGCATTCGCGAGGGCGAGCTTATCCTAGAACATCGAGCGGTTTGACAACCGCTCGATGTTCTAGCTCTTTTGTCCCGAGGGGGACGCCTCGCGTCCCCCTCTCGCCCGGGCAAAGCCCGGTCGATTCACCCCCCGAGGCGAGCTCGCTTCGCGATCTCGCAGAGCGCCGAACAGGTCGGCGCCCTAGGCCGCCCGCCCGCGGATCACGAAGCACGGCGCCGGCCGCGTCGAACGAGCCACCCGGCGAGGGTCGCGGCGACGAGCACGAGCGTGGCGAAGGCCACGACGAGGGGAACTTTGCCGCGAACCATGGGCCCTCGTTGCGTTTGACGCGCTGCGCGACCCGCGTCGAGGACGGCCGCGGTTTGCCGAGGGTCGAGGCGCCCGCCCGCGGGGACGAGCGCGCGGAGCGCGTCGCGCGCGGCCGTGTACGCCGCGGCGTCCGTGGGGAACGGCGTGGCTTCGTCGAGGTCGACCTCGTCGAGCGCGCGAGGAAGGAGGCGCGTGGTGATCACGTCGGCCTCGGCGGCAAACGCGCTCCGCGCGAGCGCCAGGTACCCCGCGTCCTGGATCCCGCGGCGCAAGAGCTTCAGCCGGATCGACGGGAAGACGCCGTCGAAGCCGGCCGTGTGGTGCGCGAAGCGTCCGGTCTGTTTGCCCGGGTAGACGAGGACGCCGTCGCCGAGCGCGCTGTCGCCGTCGTCGTTGTGGAAGGTCTCGGCGACGACGAAGGGATCGATCGGGCCGCGGCCGCCGCGGTTGCCGTCGTTCCAGAACGTCGTCTCCCACAGGAACCATCGTCCCGTGGGCCGCGTGGCCGCGATCCAGGCGTCCACGAGCAAGCTCGTGGCCGGCACGTCGAGCAGGAGCGGCCCCGAGTGCGGGAGCCTTCCGTTGTAGACCCACACGTCGCGGCCTCGCGCACGCGTGCCGAGCGCCGCGTCTTGCTGGAAGGTCTGCGAGGGCAAAAGGACGAGATCGACCTTCTGATGGCGTGGATCCTCGGCGCAGGCATGCGCCACGCGCACGCGCTTCTGCACGGGTGATCGCGCGAGGAGCGAGCGCCACGTGGGTCCACGCGGGCTCTCGCATTGCTCGTCGATCGCGTAGAGAAAGACGTCCTCGACCGCCTCCGGGATCTTCGGGACGAGCGCCTCGATCACGCGGAGCTTGTCGGGGTGCGGATCGCCGAGCGTCCCGTAGGCGCCGAGCGTGACCGCAGTCAACGGGACTCCTTCGCCTGGGCCCTCGTAGCCTTGTTCCTTGGTGTACCAAGCGCCCGTGAGCGCGGGCCGGAGGCGATCGAGGTCGGCCTCGCTGCGAATCGAGCCGAGCGCGTCGATGTGGTGCCGGTGGAGGAGCTGGAAGAGCTGCTTCTCCGCGGGTTCGAGGGCGCCGATGCGCTCGACGAGGTTCTTCGGGTCGTAGTAGGCGAGGAAGCTCGTGGCGCGGTAAGGGAGCTCGGCGCTCGCGACGTCGACGACCACGGGCAAACGCGAGAGGACGCCGCCCGCGTGCTTCACGACGATCTCCGTCGCGACGCGGCCGGGGGGCGTGCGCGTGGGGACTTCGAGATCGATCCAGATCGCGCCGCGGGATCGTGGTTGGATGCGCAGAGGGTAGGGGAGCCACGCGGGCGCGAGCTCCACGGGGACGAGCGCGTCAGGCACGGCGCCGAGCACGTCCTCGTCCGCAGGTCGTGACGAAGGGGTCCAGCCGAGCGACTCGCCCGCGTGCCTTTCGTTGCGGGATCGCGTGGTGATCTCGACGTAGGACTCGACGAAACGATCGACGCGGATCGGCGGGCGCGGCGGCGCGACGTCCACGGTGACGGCGTCGAGCGGCGTGTCGCCGGCTTCGATGAACACCTGGATCGCGATCACCTCGCCGCGGAGCGCCGCGAGCTCGATCGCGTGATCCCCTCCGCCGAGCGCATGTCCTCGTGAGACCGCTCGATCGAGATCGGGCCCCTCCTGCCGCACGCGCACGCCGTCGTCCACCACGACGACGCGTGGCCCACCGGCCGCCGCCGCCGTCGTGAGGAGCAGGAGCGCGAGGGCCGACGCGGCGCCCAGCGTGCTCCCGCGCTTCATGCGTACACCGCCCTCGCGCGCACGAGCGCCGCGAGCAGCGCCTCCGCGCTTCGATCCCAGCCGGGCGGCGCGGCGCGCGTGAGCTCGTCCTCGTCCCACGCGTGGCTCGTCGCTCGTTCGATCGCGGCGGCGAGCGCGGGCGCGTCGCGCGGCGGCACGAGCAGGCCCGTGCGCTCGTGCGCGACGACGTCGGGGATGCCGCCCACGCGTGTCGCGACGACGGGTCGACCCGCGGCGAGCGCTTCGAGCACGACGTTGGGCGTGCCCTCATGAAAGCTCGGGAGCACGAGCGCGTCGGACGCGGCGAGGAAACGCGCGACCTCCTCGGCAGGGCGCCCGCCGGCGACGAGGAGCGGCAAGCCCGCGTCGCGCTTCTCTTCCAGCGTCTTGCGGAGCGAGCCGTCGCCGACGAGCGCGATCGTGAACCGGCCCGGCGCGCGTGCTTCGAGCGATACGAGCGCGTCGCAGAGCTCGTGCAGGCCCTTCGCCGCTTCGAGCCTCCCGACGTAAACGAGCATCTTCGAGCGTGGATCGAGCCCGAGGGCCTCACGCGCCTCGTCGCGGCTCCGCGGCTGGAAGAGCGCGCGATCGACCCCGTTCGGGACGAGCGTCACGCGATCCCGCGGCGCGCCGAGCTCTTCGAGGGCGCCCAGCATCGGACGGCTCACGCCGATCACCACGCCCGCGCGGCGCAACGTCCCCTGCACGAGGGCGCGCACCGAAGGCCAGCGCGCGATCACGTTCACGTCGGTGCCGTGCGCCTTCACGGCGTACGGCAGGCCGAGCGCGCGGGCGAGGTGCTGCGCGGCCCACGCGTCGGGGAAGAGGAACGCGCCGAGCACGACGTCGAAGCGGCGGCGCAACGCGGCGAGGTGCGGGACGAGGCCCGCGAGGTAGAGCGGGCCGTTCACGCCGGAGAGCCACGGACCTGCGAGCGGCAGGTACGGCGCGCGTGGATGCACCACGGGCAGGCCGTCGATCGTGTCCTCCGCGGGCACGCGACAAAGCTTTCCGACCCGGGCGCGCTCCCCGAGCAGCGACGCGCCCGGCACCCACGGCACGACGCCGAGCACCTCGACCTCGGCGAGGCGCGCGAGCGCGGCGAGCTGCCTGCGCTGGAACGGACAGGACAGCGGCTCCACCCGATTCGGGAAGATCCGCGTCACGGCGAGGACACGCAGCCGCTCGCCTGCACCAGAGGGAAAATGGGTTGTCCCGAGCAACGCGGGAGAGCATTGCACGCGCATTCGCGTTCGCAATGCGCATGTTCGTGAACACGGATTCGCTGGATCCGCCCGCCCGGGGCACCCTGCAATCGGACTCGGATTTCGCCCGATTGAAAAAGAGCCACGACGTGGGATGCTGGCCGCGTCGTGGGGTGGGGGCCGGGCTCGGCTGGTGCGAGCTCTTTGCGCGGCGTTTCGGGGGGGGCTTGGGATGGATGATTGGGGACCCGAGTCGGGGCGCGGCGGGGTGATTCTTCGGACGCTCGCCGAGCGTCCTTTCTGTTCGATCGTGATTCCTTGTTACAACGAAGAGGAGCACATCGAGCGGGTCGTGCGGGCGGCTTCGGGGCAACGATATCCGTCCGAGTGCCTGGAGATCTTCGTCGTCGACGGTCGCTCCCTCGACCGGACCCCGGACATCGTGCGCGCGCTCATCGCCGAGGATCCACGCATCGTTTTGCTCGACAATCCCCAGCGCCTCCAGGCCGCGGCCCTGAACATCGGGATCAAGCGCTCCCGCGGGGACGTGATCATCCGCATGGACGCGCACGCCGATTACGATCCCGGCTACGTGGCCGCGTCCGTCGCGGCCCTCCGGCGCACGGGCGCGCTCAACGTGGGCGGCGCCATGCGGCCCCTGGGAAAAACCAGGTTTCAGAAAGCGCTCTGCGCGGCGCTCCAAAGCCCGCTCGGCGTGGGCGGATCGGCGTCCCGGGATCCCGAGCGCGAGGGATACGTGGAGAGCGTGTGGTGCGGCGCCTTCCGCCGCGAGGCCTTCGAACTCGCGGGCCTCTTCGACCCGGACGCGCGCACGAACGAGGACGCGGAGCTGAACCAGCGGATCCTTTCGCGCGGCGGCCGCATCTATCAGTCGCGCGACATCGTGGGGCATTATTATCCACGGTCGACGTTCGGCGGTTTGTTCCGGCAGTATTTCAATTATGGCGCGGGCCGCGCGCGGACGATCCTCCTGCGAGGGTTGCCGCCTTCGCCGAGGCCCCTGATCCCGTTCGCGACCTTTTCCACGTTCACCGTGCTCGTGGCGCTCGCGCTCCTTTATTCGCCGGCAGAGCCCGTTCTCCGCGCGGCCGTTGCCGTGTATACGCTGGCCATCGCCGTCGGGGCGGCGTGGGCCGCGTATCGCGTGGACCGGCGCCTGGTGTTCCTCGTGGCGGCGATGTTTCCCGTGATGCACTTCGCGCACGGGCTCGGCTTCGCGGTCGGGCTCGTGCGGTACGCGCAGGCGCCGCTGCGCGACGCGGAGCCGGAGCGGCTGCCGGCCCGCTGAAGCACCGGACGGCCCGAAAAGGAGGCGCATGCTGGGCTTTTTCCCCGCGGGAGGGCTCGCCGTCACCGACGCGACGGCGGCGGTCACGGTCGAGCAAAGCGCGGTCACGGGCATCACGCCGGGCGGCGGGTACGGAATCGCGCTGACGAGCGTGGACGGTGCTGCGAGGATCGTCTCCCGCGCGTCACGCGCGGGCTTTTTGCTGGATATTTCAGGGCGGTACGGGCGGGCGCTCGCGTCGACGCAGGGGGCCACGTCCCCGCAGGACATCGCGGGCACGGCCGTGACGCGGCTCGATGTCGTGACCTCGCCGCGCACGGCGTTTTCGATCTCCGCGGACGCGCTGCTCGCGTCGCGGCTCGGGCTGCGCGCCACGAATGATTTGACCGCGCGGGATCCCTTCCTCCAGGGGAGGGTCATTTACACGCTGGGGAGCCGCCTCGGGTTTTCCGCGAGCACGTCGCCGCGGTCGTATCTGCGTTTCGAGGCCGGATACACGCAAGCGGGCGCCGTCGCCGCCGATCACCCCGAGGCGGTGGGGCTCGATAGCCACGCGGTCCTCGGGAGCGCGTCGTTTTCGTGGCTCGCCGCCCGTCGTTTCCGCCTCGGTCCGATCGTGCGGGCGGGCTTCACCCATTTCGAGCACGCGCTGCTCGACGTGGACCTCACGCGCGGGCCCGCGGACATCACCACGGTCTCGGCCCTCGGATCCGCGACGTTCGAGATCTCGCGGCGCATCCGCGGCGGCGCGGCGCTCGGGCTGACGGTGGCGAGCCCGCCGTCGTTCCTGCAGGACGAGGCCTCCCGCGTGATCACGCCCGACGCGCGGATCGACGCGCGGGTTGCCGGGCGTGGATACGGGGTTGTCGGGACGTACAGCTTTTCGTATTCGTCGCTCGGTCCGCGGATCGGGTTCGGGGCGCAACATGCGGCGGGGCTCGAAATGTGGAGCCGGCCGCGGGGGGGACGGGAGTTCCGGAGCGTGATCGCGCGCGGGATCCTGCGCTTCCGTCACGGCGAAGCGCCCCTCGCGACGCAGCCGCGGCTCGGGTTGCCGGAAGGGACGCCGCAGCCCGAGGGAAAGTTCGTGACGACGGCGGTGGCCGCGGGCGGTTCGCTCGGAATGCCGCTGACGCTGGGGATTCTGGTAACGGGCGGGGTCGATCTGGAGCTGATTTCGACGCGTTTCGACCCGGACCCGACGGGCGCGTCGGCGCCGACGTTCCGGACGATGGTGACGGTGGCGATTTCGGCGATCGCCTCGACGGATCCGATGCGGCGGGTGCCGAGGGATCCGGATCTGCAGGACCAGGACGCGCGGCCGGGGGTGCTCGACGAGGAGGCGGCGCGCAGGGCGGGGGGAGCGGCGGGGCGGAAGGAGACGACGGAGGGGGACGAGGACGAGGACGCGTTCTACGAGGAGTGATGGGATATGTGGGTTGGCTTGCGCAACTGGGGGGATCGAGGCCTCGATCGAGCCGGTTGTGTGAGGCGCCGGGTGCGATCGAGGTGTCGAGGGGACCGAGCGCCTGAGGCGGAAGGGGCGATCGAGGTGTCGAGCGACCCGGTTGCGTGAGGCGTCGGGGGGGATTGAGGTCGGCATCGACCCGGTTGCGTGGGGCACGAGGGGCGATCGAGACGTCGGGGGACCCGGTTGCGCGAGGCGCAGGGGGCGATCCAGGCGGGGATCGCATCCGGTGCGCGTGTTCCTACCTCAACCCCACGCGTTCCTTCGGTGAACCGCAGGGGCTCCTGCGTCAACACATAGACGCCTCGTGCGTTCGCACGCAGGGGACCCTCTGCGACATGTGGTACATTGTGTCCTAGCTTCAAGTACTTTCACGCTGTCCCAGGCTACTTGTACGGACGCCAGCAACGCTGGTAGGTTCGAGCCTCTCCATGCCTGTCTCTCTGGAACACGAGCGAGCAACGCTTCGTGACGTACATGCGGACAGGTGGACGCGCCCAGGAGCCTGGCCTCGATGAGCACCACGAACGGCACGACCGAGCCCGCAGCAACCAAAGACGCCCCTTCGAGCACGGACGCGGATGATCCGATCCCGGCCGCGGCCGAGAGGCTTGCCAAGCGGCTGCGCCCCGTGATCCACCCTGGCATCCAGGCCCTCGGAAAGAAAACCTTGGCGAGTTTTACCTGGGAGCGTCAGGGAAAGCGCCAATCTACCGCCGTTGTCCTCAAGGAGGTGAAGGACCAGCGTGCGGGGGCCTCGAACGTGATTTTCACCCTGGCTTGGCAGCCCAAGGGTGGCAAAGAAGTCGAGATTCAGGTCAACGCCACGATTACCATTCAGATTCAGCGGGGCAGGACGGCGTTGCTGCTCCAGATCCGGATCTATGACGGCACTCGCACGGTCAATCTGGGTCGAGGCGAGAGTATCCAGAAGTGGGAAGCTGGAGAGAAGAACGTCGTCGTATTTCCTTATCCGAGTTCTGCGATCGGCGTCGAACGTGCTGGTCAAGTTTGGTTCCCGAAGGACCCGTCGAGTCCCGTCGTGACTCGTGAACTCGGCTTCGAAGGCAAGGCGACATATGGGGATCTGGCGCCCTACTGGCCTCAGTTCAGCGAAAAGGGGTGGCTCGTGGAGCTGCCTCCGTTGCCTGCTCCACTGGGAGAGGCAATGTCCAAGGAGGTTCCGGAGAGCTGGGGCAAGACGGTATTGGCATTCGCCATATGGGCCATGCTGGTGCAGCCCTTCCAGCAATCCGAGTCGGGGGACGCAGAGGCCACGGTCGATCCCACGGCGTACGGCCTGCCGCCGGTGGCGAGCTACTGGCCGCAGCGCGCGGTCAACCTCGATCCGAACCGCGTCTATGCCGAGCTCTCGAAGACGTTGCTCTTGCCCTGGCATCTCGTTGCGGCCGCCTGCGCGTCGCTCAATGCTGGCAAACACGTGATCTTCACCGGGCCGCCGGGGTGCGGCAAATCGAAGCTGGCGATCGCGCTCGCGCAGATGGTCCGCAACGCCGAGCCGGTCATCGCGACCGCGTCGCCTGCCTGGACGGCCGGCGATCTCGTGGGTCGTTACCTGCCGCGCCGTGATGGCAAGGGCCTTGAATTCAAGCCTGGTTTCTTCCTGCGCGCCGTCGAGTCGAACCGCTGCCTCGTGATCGACGAGTTCAACCGAGCGAACATCGATCAATGCTTCGGTGAATTGTTCGCCGTGTTCGCGGGTGATCCCGTGGAACTGCCGTTCGAGCAGGCCCTCGAGGATACCGCGGGCCAGGCTGCGGCGCTTCCCGTGACGAAAGCCGTCGACGGATCGGTCGCGGCGGACGGCGCAGGCGCCACCGGCGATGCGGACGGGACCACCCTACCGGCACCCAAAGAGCCACGACACGCGACGGTCCGCATTCTCCCCACCACGTATACGCGACGGCACAGCGCTCGGCCCGAGGAGGAAGGAGTTGCTTATCGCGATTACAAGGTGAGCCCCGAGTTCCGCCTGGTCGGCACGATGAACGACGCGGATCGCGCGCAGCTTCATCAGCTCTCGTTCGCGTTGCTCCGGCGATTCGATATCCTGCGGGTCGAGGCGCCGGCCCCGGAGAAGGTCAAGGAGTTCATCGGAGAGCGGATCGTGAAGATCTCCGACACGATGGACAAGGCCGCCTACCAGTTCGAGGGGCAGGGGACGAAGGAGCTCTTGCAGCGCCTGCGTGCCGAGTATCTCGAACCGCTCTTCAGCAACGTCGCGCCGAAGAACGGCGGCGCACAGCCCTTCGTCGACCTCGTGGCGGAGCGAGCCATCGGTCTCGCGACGGTGGAGGATATCCTGCGGTTTTTGGCCGAAGGGCTGCGAAGCCCGAACGAGGGCGAACGCGTGTCCTCGGGCGGGGTCAAGGAGCCGGGGCTCGCCGCGGGCGCGTCGTATCTGGCGATGGGGCTCGTGCTCAGCGTGTTCCCGCAGCTCGACGCGCTCGACACGGTCCGTCGCTGGGCTGCCATCGAGCACATCCTCGCCGTCTTCCACCGGGAAGGCAAAGGGGCGCCTTTCGTGCACATCGAGGGGAAACGGGACGACAAGACGGGGAAAGTGTCCTATCAGCTCGTCAAACCGTCCGCACGCTCCTTCCGACCCAAAGACATCAACAAGGACAATGAGATCTCCATCCCCGAGTACCTCATCGGGGAGTTGTCGCTGCAATACCAAGACATCGGTGACGACCGATGGGAAAGCCTGGTCCGTCCCCCAGCGGGCGCATGACCCATGAAGCGTACCGCTCTCGCCTCGATCGCTCCGCCGGTGGCCGCGGCTCCTCCCGGGAGTCGCGCTGCGTCGCGGCCTGACCTCGATCTCTTCGTCGATCAAGTGGGCTGGCTCGGCGCGCATCTCCGCGATCGGAGCCGGCTCAGCGTGATGAGCTGGATCGGGCGGGCCTTGCGCCCCGAGGTCTGCGACGAATTGCGCTCGTTTTTTCGGGTGGATCATCAGATCCACATCCAGGCAGAACGCGAGCTGCTCGCGCTCCTCCGCCGGCCCTGGCAAAAGCAGGCCCCTCGATATTCGAGGTTGGACATGCCGGAGCGCAATGTGGATTGGACGCGTACGCACGTCGAGGAGCTCACGTCGCCTCCGTCCCGCTTCTGGGCGCGGGATGTCGTCCCCATGCTCGATGCTGGGCTCCTCGGCGGGTTGTGCTCGCTCGGGAGGACCATGCTCGACCTGGGCACGCTGGGGCCCCTCAGCGAGGAGCGGCGGGCCGTACGGGAGGCCTTGCGGGACGCGATGGCGCAAGTCGCCCGGACCATCGGGCGTCGCCATGGGGCCTATACGCATCTGCATGAACAACGACTCCTACGCATGGATAGGGAGACGCGTTCGAGCGCGCAGGCGCTCCGAGCCTATCTCGCGTTCTGGCAAGATCGGTTCGGCGCGGAAGGCGACACGGAGCGTTTGCGCGCGTTCGCGAAGGAGATCGAGGAGGCCGACCTGCGTTGCCAGAGGCGGACGCTGGATAGCCTCCTCGAATTGTCGGTCTCGATAGCCATTGCGCGCGCGGCCCAGGAGACGCAGGACACGGTCGACTTGCCCGAGGGGGTGCGGTGGGAGCTCGAGGATGTCGACGAGCGAGATGAGCGCAACGTCCCACGGATCCTGCTTCGTGCCGGCGCGCTGTCTTGCACGATCTCGAAGAATGCCCCGAAAGGGGATGCTCTCGTGCCCTTGCTCGCGGACATGGGCATCGAGGCGCGGGGGAATCAGCCTGATATCGTGCTGACGTTCGCGCAGAAACACGCGGACGGGCACGAGGACCGGCTCGTCGTGCTCGCGGACGCCAAGCGCAATGCCGAGCACGACGGGAGGGGATATCTGGCGACGTCCGTCGAGACGGCAGCGGTGTACGCCGTCTCGTTTGGCCACCTCATGGGCGTGCGGTTTCATCCGGACGGGCACGGGCGAATCGATGGGGATGTCCTTCCGGCCGTGTCGCTGTTCTGTCGTCAGGGCGTGAAGAAGGTCGCCGGCGCTGGGCCTCGACAAGAAGACATCGTCGCGCGGCTCCGGGCGCCCCAACGGTTGCCCGCGGTCATGGCCCTCGATTTCCAGCATTTCTTCGGGGGCGAAGGGGGAACGAGGTGGTCCCCCGCCATCGTCGGCGCTTGGTTCGGGCGGATTGCGCGCGAGGCGTCGGCGGCGTTCCGGCACAGGGCGGCAGAACATCGTTCGCAAAGCGGCGGAGGACAGGAGCGCGGGAGCCAAGCCGCCCGAACCGCGCCCGCCGGGCGCCGTGAGCGGGTACGGCGGGATGACGGAGGGGATGCCGCATAGCTGCCCGAGCGCTCCCCGTGCCTTCCGATCAGCGCGACCCAATCCGAAGAAGCACGACCTTCACCGTATCGAGCAGGATCGACAGATCGAACCAGACCGACAGCGTCTTGATGTAGAACAGGTCGTGCTGGAGCTTTTCGAGCTGGTCCTCGGTCGTCGCACCGTAATGGTAGCGGACCTGCGCGTAACCCGTCAGGCCCGGCTTGACGAAGAGGCGCTGCCGGAAGAACGGGATCGCCTTTTCGAGCTCCTCGGTGAAGCTCGGCCGCTCGGGCCGCGGGCCGACGAGGCTCATGTCGCCGGTGAGCACGTTCCAGAGCTGCGGCAGCTCGTCGAGACGGGTCTTGCGAATGACGCGGCCGACGCGCGTCACGCGCGGATCGTCCTCCGACGCCCAGCGCGCCTTTCCATCGGCCTCCGCGTCCGTGCGCATCGACCGGAACTTGTAAATGGTGAAGGGCCGGCCGAACACGCCGCTCCGTACCTGCGAATAAAGGACCGGGCCCGCCGAATCGAGCCGGATCGCGAGCGCCGTGAGGAGCATCAGCGGCGCCGCGAGCACGAGGCCCACCGAGGCGCAGACGACGTCGAGCAGGCGTTTTCCGAGGAGCGTCCGCTTCGCGACGTGGAAGCCGTGCGCAAAGACGAGCTGGCTCGGGCGCAATTCACGGACGAAGATTTTGCCCGTGATGCGCTCGTAAAACTCCACGCCTTCCTCGACCTCGACGCCCCGGAATTTGAGCTCCAGGAGGGCATCGATGGGCAATTTGCCCCGGCGATCCGCCGCGCAGACGATGATGTGCCGGATGCCGTGCCCCGTCGCGATGCGCGGCAATTCGTCGTAGGCGCCGAGCACGTCGGGGGCGGCGCGGCCCGGGTCGCCCTCCTGCACGAGGCGGCCGACGAAACGCATGCCGCCGGTGTCGTGGGTCCGCGCGCCGGTGATCACGGCGTCGGCGAGCGGCCCCGAGCCGAGGACCAGGGTCCGCTTGCAAAGGCGATCACTCGCCGCCGCCCGCGCGAGCCCCGTGCGAAAAAGGGGCAAGACGAGCGCGCCGGCCGTGAGCCCGAGCGCCACGGCGCCAAAGCGCTCGTCCGCGTCGACCGAAAAACCCTGGAAGAGGGCCCAGAGCAGGAGAGCCGAAATGGCGAGCGCGCGCGCGACTTTCCAGGCCAGGGTACGAAGGTCGCGAATGGGCGAAGGTCCGTAAAGGCCATGGTAATAGAGCGACGCCTGCGCCACGAGCGTGATCGCCGCAGCGTCGAGCACGCGGGCGAGCGTGACGACGCCGCGATGCCCCTCGATCGCCGCCGCACCCGCGCAGACGAGCGATACGAGCAGGCCAGCCTCGACGAACCATACAATGGCGCGGCGACGCGACCGAAATAGCTCGAGCATGTTGCCCCCCAGCAATGGAGGGCCCACACGCACCCGATCCTGCGCGGCGCACCCCCCCAAGCCCCTCCGTTGACGCTTGGGGGCGTCCCGCGGACACGCCGCGCGACCCCCCCAAACCTCTCGGTTGACGCTTGGGGGGGTCACGCGGACACGCCGCGCGACCCCCCCACCTCTCGGTTGACGCTTGGGGGGGTCACGCGGACACGCCGCGCGACCCCCCCAAACCCCCGTCGACGCTCGGGAACCACGTTCGGACACGCCGAACGACGCCCCCAAACCCCCGGATCCCCCCCGGGGGACCGGGGGAGCCCCGGCGATGCTGTGTGACAGTGCTTACGTTAGCTCCCGGTCACGCGAGGTGCCAGGGGAGGGGGGATGTCACTCGGCGACGCCGTTCGTCCCGTCGTGACTCGCGCCGTTCGTGTCGTTCGTGCCATCCGTGCCGGTCGTCTCGAGCGGCGGGGGCGGGACCGTGCCTTCCTCGGCCTCGGCAAAGGCCTCGATCGCCACGACACGTTCGTCGCCGTCGACGTTCATGAGGCGCACGCCCTGGGCGTTGCGGCCGGTCTCGCGGATCTCGCTGGCCTTGGTGCGGAGCGTCTGGCCGCGGTCCGTCACGAGCATGATCTGATCCGCCGGCGACACCATGGCGACGCCGATGACCGGACCGTTGCGCTCGCTCGCGTCGATGAGGATGACGCCCTTGCCGCCGCGGCTCTGGAGGCGGAACTCGTCGAGCGGGGTGCGCTTGCCATAGCCGCGCTCGCAGACCGCGAGGACCCGATCCCGCCCGCCGTCCGTGACGCAGAGGCCGACGACGAAGTCGCCCTCGTTGAGCTCGACGCCCTTCACGCCCATGGTGGCGCGGCCCGTGGGGCGGACCTCCTCCTCGGCGAAGCGGATCGACATGCCCTTGTGCGTGGCGATGAGGAACTCGCGCGAGCCATCGGTGATGGCCGCGGAGAGGAGCTGATCGTCCTCCTCGATGCGCACGCCGATGATGCCCTTGTCGCGGAAGTTCTCGTACTCCTCGAGCGCGGTCTTCTTGATCTGGCCGCGTCGCGTGAGCGTGACGACGAACCAGCCGGTCTCGATGCGCGCCACCGGGGTGATGGCGGCGATCTTCTCGCCCTGCTCCATCCCGACGAAGTTCACGATCGCCCGGCCCTTGGCGTTCCGCGCCGCGCTCGGGATCTCGTAGACCTTCTTGACGTAGACCTTGCCCTTGTCGCTGAAGAAGAAGACGTAGCTGTGCGTGGAGGCGACGAAGAGCTGGCTGACCCAGTCCTCGTCCCGCGCCTCCATGCCGACCATGCCCTTGCCGCCGCGGCGCTGGGCCCGGTACGTCGTGACGGGCGTGCGCTTGACGTACCCCAGGTGGGAGATGGTGACGACCATGTCCTCCTCCTGGATGAGGTCCTCGACCTGGATCTCGGCCTCGGTCGGGACGATCTCGGTGCGGCGCACGTCGTTGTAGCGGCTCTTGATGTCCTCGAGCTCGCCCACGATGACGTCCATCAGCTTGCCCTCGTCGGCGAGGATGCCGTTGAGGCGGGCGATCTCCTCGACGAGCTCGCCGTACTCGCGCGCGAGCTTCTCGCGCTCGAGGCCCGTGAGGCGCGAGAGGCGCATCTCGAGGATGGCCTTGGCCTGGCGCTCGGAGAGGAAGTAGTCGCCGCGGCCGTCGCCCTCGACGCACTCGGGCTCGGGGCGGCCCGCGCGGCGCAGGAAGTCGCCGAAGCCACGCAAGGGCAGCTTCTGCAAGCGATCCCGCGCCTCCTCGGGATCTTGCGAGGTGCGGATCGTGGAGACGATGATGTCGACGTCGGTCGTCGCCATGCCGAGGCCCTCGACGAGCTCGCGTTGCGCTTCGGCCTGGCGCAGCTCGTAGCGCGTGCGCCGCGTGACGACCTCGCGGCGATGCTCGACGAAGTGCGCGAGCGTCTCCTTGAGGCCGAGGACGGCCGGGCGGCCGTTGGCGATCGAGAGGTTGATGATGCCGAACGTCGATTGCAGGTCCGTGAGGCGGTAGAGCTGGTTCTGGACGACCTGGGGGAAGACGTCCTTCTTGAGCTCGATGACGACGCGCATGCCCTCGCGGTCGCTCTCGTCGCGGACCTCGGCGATGCCCTCGATGCGCTTTTCCTTGATGCACTCGGCGATCTTGGCGACGAGCTTGGCCTTGTTGACCTGGTAGGGGATCTCGGTGATCAAGATCTGCTCGCGATCACCCTTCAAGGTCTTCTCGACGCTGCAGCGGCCGCGCATGACGATGGTGCCGCGGCCCGTGCGGTAGGCCTGGTCGATGCCGCTCTTGCCGTAGATGAGGCCACCCGTGGGGAAATCGGGGCCCTTCACGTGTTGCATCAGGTCGTCGACCGTCGCGTCGGGGTTCCGGATGAGCAAGACCGTCGCGTCGATGATCTCGCCGAGGTTGTGCGGCGGGATGTTCGTCGCCATGCCGACGGCGATGCCGCCCGAGCCATTGACGAGGAGCTGGGGGAACTTCGCCGGCAGGACCGTGGGCTCGAGCTCGGAGTCGTCGTAGTTCGGGGCGAAATCGACGGTCTCTTTTTCGATGTCGGTGAGCAGATCCGTCGCGATGCGGGCGAGGCGCGACTCCGTGTAGCGCATGGCCGCGGCCGAATCGCCGTCGATGGAGCCGAAGTTGCCCTGTCCGTCGATGAGCGGGTAGCGGAGGCTGAAGGGCTGCGCCATGCGGACGAGCGCGTCGTACACGGCCGTATCCCCGTGCGGGTGATACTTGCCGAGGACGTCGCCGACGACACGCGCGCATTTCTTGTGCGACCCGCTCGGGCCGATCTTCTGCTCGTGCATCGAGTAGAGGATCCGGCGGTGCACCGGCTTGAGCCCGTCGCGCACGTCGGGGATGGCGCGACCGATGATCACGCTCATCGCGTAATCGAGGTAGCTGTTCCTCAGCTCGTCCTGGATGCTGACGGGGATCTTCTGCTGGATGTTCGAGGTATCTTCCATACCGCCGCTCGGGCCTGGGCCTGACGCGCGAGGAGGCTTGAAAAAAGCCTCGTCCACGCCGGCCGGAGGACGCTCTCAGGTAGTATACGACCCGTGAACCTGCAATCAGGTTCGAGGGTTTTGTACGCAGGTTCGGGTGCGTCGCGGCGCTGGGTCGGCCGCTCCGTCTGGGCCGTCCTCGGGGAGGCTCAAGGCACGAGCGTGCAAGTGGCCGTGCTGACCGCGCCGGGGGCGATTTCAGCGAGGCAGGAGGCGGTCACGACGGGCGCGCCCGCGGCGTCGCGGCCGACGAGCTTGATCTTCGGATACGCGGCGGGCTCGATCGGCGCGAAGCGGACAGGCTTGTCGCAAGCGACGCCGTCGGCTTCGAGGGGGCTCGGCGCGCCGAGCAGGGCGTCGTACGTCGCGACGTTCTCTTTCGCGCACGAGGTGCCCGCGGCCGCGAGGACGTCCGCGAGGGAGAGGTCGAGCGCGCCGTCCTTGCTCAGCGGATCGCAGAGCGCATGGACCACGAGGCCGTCCACGGCGATCGCCGTGCAGGAAGCGCCCCACGTGACGGGTCCGCCCGTCTCGGCGCGCGCCTCGATGCGGAACGTGTAGGTCGCGCCGGCCTTGATGTTCTGCGTGTACGGGGCGGGCGCGGGGTTATTGCAGGGGAGGTTCACGAGCGGGGGCAAGGCCGGATCGGTCGGGCGCACGTCGAAGCTCGCGACCTGCCCGGTGATCACGGGGTTGCCCTGCGGATCGACCGAGCTCTTTTTGCAGGCGAGCTCGAGGCCGGGGATGGTGCTCGTGCCAGCGAGCGTGGCGCGCGGGTTGATGAGCACGCCGGTCTTGGTCGAGAGCGGGGCGAGCTCTTCACACGTCTCCGGCGTGGAGCGGACGTTCTCTTGCGCGGTGATGTCCTTGCAGTAGGTCGACCAGAGCGGCGCGACGGTGCCCGCGGCAGGCGCGGCGCGGCGGACCATGCTGCGGCTGCCCGAGGAGGTGCCGCCGACGGGCGTGAGCTCGGCGGCGGGGACGTCGTAGCCGTCGATCTGGAGGCGGTAGACGTGGCCGACGAGGATCTGCCGGAAGATGACGCTCGCCGTGCAGGTGACGGGCGGCGACGAGGGGAGCGGGAAGGGCGCGGACGCGTCGGTGACGTCGAGGACGGTGGCCACGTAGCTCTGCATGGCGCCGGTCGCGGCGGAGCAAGGCACGTCGCCGAGGAAGAGGCTCGGCTCGACGAGGAGGCTGGTCGGCACGGTCGTCGTGGTGTCGAGATCGAGATCGGTGTCGGACGTCTCGTCGCACGCCGTGCTCGCGAGGGCGAGGGCGACGAGCGGCACGAGCGCGAGGGTCCGGCGGCGCATGGGGCCGGCGTAGCCGATGGCCCGGCTCGATGCCAGGCAAAACACACGCGCTCTCGCGCGCGCCCCGGGCGTGCGCGGCGGCGTTCGGGGTGCGGTGGACGGCCCGCCCCAATCGTGATCTTCTCGATCGCGGGCCTGCGTAGGGATTTTGGGCGCGGCGTCCTGTCCTTCAGGAGGAGTGATGGCGGTTCGGAGGCGCGCGACGAGAGGGCTCTTCGTCGTACTTTCGTGGGCGGCCGGTTGCCAGCTCGTGTCCGGGATCCCGGACGAGCTCTCGCTCGGGGCAGGCAGCGGTGGCGCGGGCGGCGCGACGCCGATGATGTGCGTGCGCGACGAGGTCCCCGAGCCGCCCGCCGTGGACGACGCGGGCGGCGCCGAGGGGTTCGTCGTGGCGCTACGCACGATCGACATGGAAAAAGGCCTGAACGACGCGCTGCCCGGGCTGAACCTCGACGGGCTCTGCTCGTGCACCGAGGACAAGCGCGGCTGCGCGTCGGTCGATCCGTCGGACGACAAAGGGTATTGCGACGACGACAGGGGGCACGACGCCGCGAGTTACGCGCTCTTCGGCGCCCTCGCGTACATCCTCACCGTCGATGACATGTCGAGCTTCCTGCGCGGCCTGACCGAGTCCGGCCAGTGGAGCGTGCTGCTCCGCGTCCAAGGGTACAACGGCGCGAGCGAGGACGATCAGGTGGAGGTCGGCTGGTACGGGAGCCTGGGGCTCGCGGCGTCGCCGGAGTGGCAAGGCGCGGATGCGTGGTCGATAAGGCAGGAGTTCGTCGCGCCGATGCTGGAGGACCCCTACGCGCCGAGGTTCATCGACGGCACGGCGTACGTGACGGGCAACAAGCTCGTGGCACGGCTCCCCGAGGCGCCGCTGCCGATCGCGGACGGCACGTTCACATCCATGCACGCCGCGCTGTCGAACCTGGTGCTCATGGCGCGCATCGATCGGACCGCGAACGGTCTCTACCGGCTCCGCGAGGGCAAGATCGGCGCGAAGCTCCCCGTGTCGGAGCTCTTCCCCCTGCTCGCGAGCTTCCGCGACACGAAGGGAAATCCGCTCTGCAAGAACGCGCTGCTCTACCCGGCGACGCGGCAGATCACCTGCCGCGCGGCCGACGTGCTGCTGGCTGATACGACCGACAAGAACAAGCCCTGCGAGGCGCTCTCGTTCGCCATGGATTTCGAGGCGGATCCCGCCATGCTCGGGGCGGTGAAGCCCTCCCCGCTGCTGTCCGCCGGATGCCCGGCCGAGACCGATCCCGCGCTCGACGACTGCAGCGGCCTGTAAACGAGCGTGTGCTCAGCGCCCGGGCGTGGCGAGCGTCGCGGCGGCGATCGTCTTCCAGTCGATCCCCGCGGGCAAGCGGCCCTCGGCGCGCTCGGGCCTGCCGCCGCCGCGCCCGCCCGCCGCGGTCGCCGCGCGCTTCAAGAAGGCGCCGCAGTCGAAGTCGCTCGACGAGCCGCGGGCCGCGAGCACGATCGTGCCGCCCTCGGCCTCCCCGGCGAGCAGCGCGACGAGATCCCCCTCGGCCGTGATGCGCCCGGCGACCGCGCGCACGAGGTCGAGCGACGCATCGTCGAGGACGCCGATCACCACGCGTTCGCCCCGTTCCCGCGCGTCCTTCACGAGCGCGTCGGCGATCGCCGCGGCCACACGCCCCCGCACGCGCCCGAGCGCCTGACGCGCCTCGTCGAGCTCGCGGCGTAGTTTTTCGATGCCTGCAGGCACGTCCTCGGGGCCGCACGTGAGATCGCGGGCGAGCGCGCGCACGACGTCCGCTTCGCGCGAGAGCTTCGTCCGCGCCCGCACGCCCGCCGAGAACGTGACGCGCATCTTGCCCTTGTACCGTTCGAGCCCGTCGATGCGGACGAAGCCGACCTGCGCGGTGTTCGTGCAGTGCGTGCCCCCGCAAGGCGAGACGTCGAAGTCGCCGATCACGACGACGCGCACGTTGTCGTGCACCTTGGGTTGCCTGCGCAGCGGGAGCGCGCGGAGCTCGTCCTCCGAGGGGAAAAACGCGCGGATCGGCGCGTCGTCGTCGATGACGGCGTTGACGAGGGCCTCGGCCTCGGCCGCGGCGCGCTCGTCGAGGGCGGCGACGTCGAGGTCGATCGTGCACGCGCTCTCGCCGAGGCGCGAGGAGACGGTCTCGGCGCGGGCGACATCGGCGAGCGCGCGCGAGAGCATGTGCTGGCCCGTGTGCTGGGCCATGTGGACGAGGCGACGCGGCTTGTCGATCGTGCCTTGCACCTCGGCGCCGATCGCGGGCAGGGGCCCTTCGAGGACGTGGTGGATGCGGCCCTCGTCGTCGACCTGCACGTCGACGACGGCGGCCTCGTCGAGGCGGCCGCGATCGGCCATCTGCCCGCCGGACTCGGGGTAAAACGCGGTCCGATCGAGCCGCACGCTGGGGCGGCCGGCGTGGGTCTCGTGGGCGACGACGACGCCGCGGAACGAGAAGAGCTTCGGGTCGTCGTGGTAGAGCGGCGAAGAGCGAGGTGTGGCCAAGGCCGATGGGCTCCTACGGGCGTGACGCGGGCAGGACGTGATCCCGCAGGATGTCGGGCAGGAGCCGGAGCTGGCCACAATGCGCGTCGCCGTCCGAGCCCGCGTACCCGCGGAGGAAGAAGTGGTTCTGATCGTGGGCGCGCGAGAGGCCGAACGGATCCTGCGCAGGCGGCGTGGCCGGGACGTCGGCGCCGATCTCGCGCAGGAGGAAGGTGCCGGTTTCCAGCGTGGAGGCGTAGTCCGGCGTGGGGACGGCCGTGTGCGTGACGAAGAGCAGAGGTCCGCCGTTCGCCGCGGCGCGCGCGAAGGACGAGAAGGGCAAGAGCTCCGTGGGATCGGGCATCTTCCCGCCGGACGCGTAACTCGCGTAGAGCGAGTCGAGCAGGAGGACGGCGTCGACGTCGTCGCGACCTCGCGCGAGGATCCGCGCGATCGCACCGTAGCCCGCGCTCCACGACGACAGGACGATGCTGCGCGGGCGGGCCGCGGGGTTTTTCGTGGCGAGCGCGACCTCGCGGCTGATCGCCGAGAGCATCGCGTCGAAGGTGCCTTCGGACTCGAACGTGCTCTTGTAGCCGCTCGACAGCGTGCCCGTGTCGAGGCCGGCGATCACGAGGCCGAGGCCGAGGGGCGCGAGCTGCTTGCGCACGGGCTCGGTGCCGTGGAAGTGGACGAGCAGATCAAAGCCGCCGTCGGGCGGGACGGTGAGGCTCGAAGGGACGAGGATGCGGCCGAGCGGGAGCGGTCGCCAGCCGAGGTAGTCGCCGAAGCCGCTGTCCGGGAAGTCGCAGCCGCTGCGAGGCGCGGCCTCGGAGACCAGGGCCGCGGGCTTGCCGGGCGCGCCGTTCGGCAGCGGAGACATCGTGAGCGTGGGCGCGGAGGCCTCGGACGCATCCGTTGGGTTCGCGGCCGCGCCTTCGTCCTCGCTGCGCGCGGCGGAGCCGATCACCACGATGGCGGCGCAGAGGCCGACCACCGCGAGATCGCGGAGGGACGAGCGGGTCGTGCCCTTGCTCAGAAGCCGGGATCCGTGACTCTGGGTACCCACGTCGTGCTCGTCGGCGCCCCGGTGGGCTTTGCGGTCGCGGTCGTCGTGGCCGCAGGCTTTGTCGCGCCCGCGCCTTTCGTCGTGCCCGCGGGTTTGTCGTCGCGCTTGGTCGTGGCTTCGGGTTTCGTGTCGGCGGACGGAAGATCGTTGATGTCGAGGACCGTGCCTCCGCCCGTGTCGATCGGCTGCGGTGCCGCGGCGGTCTGCACGGCCACGGGCGTCGTGGCCTGCGTGGGGGCGGGCGGGCTCGGCGGCGTGGGCGCCACGTTTCCCGCGGCGTTTCCGGCGGCCGCGCGTGGCTCCATCGTCGTGCGTAGGAACATGAACGTGCCGGCGAGCGAGAGCGCGGTCACCGCGCCCAAGGCGACGAAGAGGCCCGCGCGGTTTTGACGGGGCGGCATCGACGGCAAGAGCGAGCCGGACATCGCTCCGTCCGCGTACGATTCGTACGAAGGCGGGAGGATCGAGGTCGAGGAGCTCCGCGGCATGCTCGTCGGGAAGCTCGTGAGCGCCGAGTTCATCCGCGTGATCGCGATGTCCGAGACCGCCTCGTGCACGTGCGGCTGCGCGGTGCCCGGCGACATCGCGATGCCCGCGGCGCGCTCGTCGGCGGCGCGCACGGCGTCACGGAGCGCGGCGCGGCGCTTCTGGCCCCGATCGCCCATCACGGAGCGCGTGAACGCGCCGATGTCGTCGTCGACCACCGAGGCCCCGGACAAGGCGAGGACACGCTCCAGGGCCGCGTCGAGCTCCAGCATCGTCTGGTAGCGCTCGTTCGGATCCTTCTTCAGGCACGTGAGGAGCACGCGCTCGAGCTCGACGGGGAAGCTCGGGTTTTTCATGCGCGGCGGCAGGAGCGGCCGCGAGATGATGTTCTTCATCGTGGCCATGTCGTTGTCGCCGAGGAACGGGTGCAGGCCCGTCGTGAGCCGGTAGAGCACGATGCCCATCGCGAAGACGTCGGTGCGCCGATCGACCTTCTGCCCGAGGGCCTGCTCGGGCGACATGTACGGGACTTTGCCCTTGAGCTGCCCCGCCGTGGTCTCGCCCCCCGCGCGGCCGAGCGCCTTCGCCACGCCGAAATCGACGAGCTTCACGATGCCGTCGTACGAGACGAGGATGTTCTGCGGCGAGACGTCGCGGTGCACCAGGTCGAGGCGCTGGTCCTGATCGTCGCGCAGCTCGTGCGCCGCGTGCAGGCCCGCGCAGGCCTGGCGGACGATGCGGAGCGCGATGCGCTGCGGCACGGGGACGTTGCTGCGCTTGGCGGTCTTCGTGAGGACGCTGAGCGCCTCGCCGTCGACCCACTCCATGACGATGTAGATCGTCTCGTCCTGCTCGCCGACGTCGAGGATCTCCGCGACGTTCGGGTGATGGATGCGCGCGGCGAGCGAGGCCTCGTCGAGGAACATCTGCTCGAACTGCGGGTCGTCCGAGATCGACGGCAGCATCGTCTTGATGGCGACCGTCTTCTGAAACCCGCGGGAGCCCTTCTGCCGCGCCGCCCAGACCGTGGCCATGCCTCCCTGTGCGATCGGCAGGAGCAGCTCGTAGCGCCCGAGCACCATCCCTGGGGAGAGCGTTTCATGTTGGGTCATCGGAAGGCCCGGCGAGCGCCGCGGAGACGGCGTCGATGCGCCATCCTAGCAGCCTGTGGACTTATCTGCTGCGCGCCCCGAATCGTCGGTCGACATCGCTCGAAATCCTTCAGGATTCCTCGCTCCGTCGCCCTAGCTTCGGGGCGCTCGCGACGATAAGTCCACAGGCTGCTAGCATCCAGGCCGCTTTCGTCGCCACGAACGCGTGAAATGGCCGTTCGAGGCGGTCCCGAAGATCCGGGCTTGCCGAGGGGAGTGTGCACCGGGCCTCGCAGGAGCGAGGCCCTCGGAGGTGCGAGGCGCGAGAGATCAGGAGCCGGGCGGAACGGCCATGCCGAAGAGAGCCTGGTAGATCTGGCTCAGCTTCTGGTGCGACTCCCCCGTGAGCATGTCCTTGCCGTAGGGGAGCGTGAAGGGCGTGACGCCGGCGGCCTTGGAGCAAGTGAACCACACCACGAGGTCGGTGTTCGGCTGGCCCGGACGAACGAACGAGACGCCCATGCCGGGCGCCGTCGTGCAATTGTTCGCGCCGGCCTGGAAGCTGTCCTCGTCGCCGAAGAGATCGAGGAGGTCGTTCTTCATGTCCTCGTTCGTGACGGGCGTCTGGGCCACGATCGCGAGGCCGTTCCACAGCGGCACCTGCGTCTGGACGGGCGCCGGCTGCGTCGTCTGGCCGCCCGGGAGGAGGCCCGGCGGGATGAGCCCCGGCGCGGCTTGGTTCAGGCCCTGGAGGAGCTGCTGCCCCGCAGCCTGCATCTCGGGCGGGATGGGCAGGCCCGGGATGCCCGGGAGCGCGCCGGGCGTCGCGACCGGCGCGGCGGCGGGCGGCGGCGGCGCGCTCAGGCGCAGCACGGTGATTTGCGCCTGGTCCATCTGATCGAAGGGCGCCGTGCGAGAGGCACAGCCCGCCGAGAGGGGGGCGACGAGGAGGGCAAGACCGAGAAAGGTGCGGAGACTCGAGTTCATCGTTTCTACCTCGCTTAGTACCACGGTTTGACGGACGGGGGGCAAGCCCAGTCGTCGGCAACGTGCTGAAACGTCGCGCGGCGCTCTCGACCTCGGACCGCGGCCGGCGTATGGTCTGCCGAGCGCTCACGGGCGCCCCGACGTGATGGAACCGGAAATCGAGCTGGAACGATTCGCCGCGCTTTGCGCGGAGGTCGAGGCAGGGACGCCCCTCGAGGAGGTTTTGCGCGTCGAGGCGCTCTCGGCCGAGGCCTGGGGCGTGAGCCGCAACGCCTGGATGGAGCGTATGTCGCGTGAGCCGGAGGCGACGCGGAACGCGCTGGAGGCACGGTACAAAGCAGCCTTCGATGCGCGCTCGCGGGCCATCGAGACGCGCAAGGCGCGTGCCGGAGGCAGCGAAGACGAGCCGACGCCGCCGCGCGCGCAATCGGTGCCGCTCGGGCTCATGGACACCGTGCCGATGTTGCCCACGGCCGATCCGGAGCAGCTCCTCGCGAGGCTCCGCGCGCGCAGAGCCGCCGCAGCGGCCGCAGCGGCCGAGGGCGTGACGCCGCCGCCGGTGACGGCGAGCGGCGCGCCTGCCGTGAAGGGTCCGCCGCCGCCGCCACGCGAGAGCGCGCCGGGCGCGATGTTGCCTCCGGAGGAGCACGCAGCGCCGATGCGGCCGCGCGTCGCGACGATCCCGGATCCGCTGCCCGCGCGGCAGACGTTGCCCGCGCAACCTGCGCCCTCGAGGCCCACGCTCCCGTTCCAGAGCGCGCCGCTCCCACCGCCGCCTCCGTCGCCCTCGTCGCCGGGCATGAAGGCCGTGGTGCTCCCGCCGCCCGTGCCGCCGCCGAAGCCGCTCGCCGCTGCGCCGCCGCCGCAACCATCACAGCCCGGGGGATACGGATACCCGCCGGCGCCAGGCACGCCGGCCGCGGCCGCGAGCACAGGGGCGCCGGTGTCGAGCACGTCCTACGCGTCGCAGCGCCCGACGCCCGTCCCGATGCCGCCGACGGTGCCGCAGCCGATGACGCTCGCGGGCTTCCCGGCGGTCGCCTCGGGCCCGCAGCTCAGCCTCGAGCGGTACGCGGCGTTCGCCGCGGAGATCGCGGTGAACCCCGTCGCGCTCGCCGAGATCCGCACGAAGTACGGGCTCACGGACACGGCACACACGACCGAGACCGAGGCCTGGCAGCGGCGCTTCGCGGCGGATCGCGAGACGTACGTGCGATACGCGACGCTGTACCAGCACTACCGCGACTGGTTCGCGGCGCGCGGCCCCCGCTGATCGCTCGGCCTTCCTGGCCTCGAGCCGCTCGCGACGCCTGTAGAACACCCTCCGAGAGGACGTTCCACAGGCTCTCCGAGCTTTCTTGGGATCGACCGCATCGCGGTCGATCCACGAGAGGTCCAGGGCTGTGCCCTGGTTCGGGTCCAGGGGCGAAGAGCCCCTGGTCGGGGCCGGGGTGAAACCCCGGCGAGGCGCTGTGAACCCCCCTCGGAGACGCGCAGCGAGCTTCTCAGCGCCCTGCGACCAATTGGCGGAGCAGCGCGCGGAGCTTCGGGAGGTCGAAGGGTTTTTCGAGCTGGGGGTTTCGGACCTCTTCGAGGAAGGCCCGCATGCGCGGCGTGAACGCGCCGCCCGTCACGAAGACGAGGCGCGCGGCGACGTCGGGCGCGCGCTCGCGCAGCGCCTCGTGGACGTCCACGCCCGTCACGTCGGGCATCATCAGATCGCAGAGGATCGCGTCGAACGTCGGATCCTTTTCGAGCAGCGCGAGCGCGTCGCGGCCGCTCGTCGAGACCACGACGTCGTGCTCGTCGGCGAGGAACATCTTGAGGGCATTCGCGAGCGGCGCCTCGTCGTCGATCACGAGCACGCGGCCGCGGCGTGGCTTCACGTCGGGGGGCTTCGGCTTCATGGCTGGCTTCTGCGCGTGGTTCGGCTCGTCGACGCGGAGCGCCCGCGCGCCGTCGAGAGGTTTGCCGGCGGAGGCGCCGGGGGGGAGCACGACACGAAAGATCGTCTCGCCGGGCCTCGAGGCGAGATCGATCGTGCCGCCGAGGCGCGTGACGATCCCCTGGCAGATCCAGAGCCCGAGGCCCGTGCCCACGCCCGCGGGCTTCGTCGTGAAGAAGGGGTCGAAGATCTGCGCCTTGACGTCGTCGGGGATGCCAGGGCCCGAGTCCATCACCTCCACGACCACGCGCCCCGCGTCGCCGACGTAGGTGCGCAGCCGGATCAGGTTCGCGGCCGCGTTCCCTTCGGGCAACGCCTGCGCCGCGTTGACGAGCAGGTTCACGAAGACCTGGCCGAGCCGCGCTTCGTTGGCGTCGACGAGTGGCACGTCGTCGTACTGCTTCACGAGCCGCGCGCGATGGCGGATCTCGCCGAAGACCATGTTGAGCGAGGCGTCGAGCACGCGGCGCACGTCGGTCGGCGCGATCTCGCCGTCGTCCGCGCGCGAGAACGTCCGCAGATCCCGCACGATGCTGCGCATGCGCTCGGCCGCCTCGCGCGCGCCGTCGATCGCCGCTTCGAGCTCCAGCACGCGCTGCGTGAGCTCGCCCGGCGTGAGATCCGCGGCGTGCTCGAGGACCTCGACGCGTTGCTTCAACGCGGGCAGCGCCTCGCCGGTCGCCACCGTGAGCTGCGTGAGCACGTAGGCGAGGGGGCTGTTGATCTCGTGCGCCACCCCGGCCGCGAGCGTGCCGACCGCGGCCATGCGCTCGGCTTGCACGAGGCGCGCTTGCATCTGCTTGCGCTCGGTCAGATCACGCGCGACGCCGAGGGTCGCCGGTGCGCCGTCGTAGTCGACGAGCAGGCTCACGACCTCGGCGTGGACGATGGATCCGTCGCGACGGAGCAGCCGGTATTCGTGCGGGGAGACCGACGTGCCGCGCTCGAGATCGGCGTGGTTTTGCTCGTGCGTGATGCGCTCGTCGGGATGAACGGAGTCCCGCGCGAGGCGCCCGATGAGCTCGCCGGCGCGCTCGTAGCCGAGGTACGTGATGAGCGCGGGGTTCGCATAGATCCACCGGCCTTGACGCACCACGCCGATGGCGTCGGGCGCGTGCTCGATGAGCGCACGGAACCGCGCCTCCGAGCGTTTCAGCGCCTCCTCGGCGGCCTGCCGCTCGGTCACGTTCTCGCGGAGCGCGGCGAGCGCGCGGTTTCGCTCCGTGAGATCCTCGACCACGCCCATGCCGCCGATGACCTCGCCGCTGGCGCTCCGGAGCGGGCAAAGGCGCATCGAGACCCACACGATGGCGTCGCTCGTGGTCGCCTGATAACGGCCCTCGTACGTGCTCGACGCGCCGGCGAGGGCACCCTCGATCGAGGGCAACACGGCGCGGTCGCGCAGCCCGTGCATGTCGAGGGACGCGAGCCGCTCGTTCGTCGTCTGGAGGAGCTGCGTGAAGCGCGCGTTCCACGTGGTGAGCCGGAGGTTCCGGTCGTACAGGAACACGCCGACGGGCGCCTGTTCGAAGAGCGTGCGGTAACGCTCCTCGGATTGTCGCAGGGCCTCGCTGGTATCGCTCATCCGTAGAACCCCGACGCGCGCGCCGTTCTCCCGCCTCCGAGCCTTCGTCCACGTGCCGTGGTCGTGAACGAGCCGACGGCGGCCTGCGCCAGCATGCCAAAATGCGAGGCCCTACGAACGGAAAAAGGCGTCCACCCCTGCGTTGTGGGCGAGGGGCGACGCCTCTTCGTCTCGGGTCAGCGTGCGCGCGGGTGTTCCGCGCGTACCGCCGAGAGGTCCGAACGTCCGGTCAGGACGCTTGTTCGGTCTTCGGGGCCTTGTCGGCCTTGGTCTTCTTCCGCGCCTCGGCGTCCAGCAGGCCAATACGCGCCTTCTGGCCACGCTTGATCCGCTTCTTCTTCAGCGGCGTGGAGAGCCACTCGTGCCGCAACCGGATGTTCCACTTCGGGGTATTCGCCATGTCTATCCTCGGAGAGCGCGGGACCGTAGCGAAACAGCCCGCAGAGTCAAGTCCTTCTTGCCCGAACGGGCGTGATCAGTCCGGGATTTTCACGAGGCCCACGTCGAGGTGGATCGGCGGATCCCCCTCGCGGGCCTCGACGAGCTTGTCCCAGGGAAAAAAGCCAGGTTTTTCCACGGTGATCCGGTGCTTGCCCGGCGGCAGGGCGACGCCGCGCTTCGCCACGAACGCGAGCGCCCCGATGTACATGTCGTCGATCGTCACCGACGCGTCCGGGGCGTTGCCCTTCACGCGCAGCGAGACCGTGGCCGGCGCGCTCGGCGCACATGCCCCGATGAGAAGGCTGCACAAGAGGGCCGCCAAGCTCCCGCGTTTCGTGCTCGTTTCCATCACTCCCACTCGATCGTAGCCGGAGGCTTCGACGAGACATCGTACACGACGCGGTTCACGCCGCGGACCTCGTTGATGATCCGCGCGCTCGTTCGTCCGAGCACCTCGTGCGGGATCCGCGCCCAGTCGGCCGTCATGCCGTCCTTCGACTCCACGGCCCGGAGCGCGATCACCTCGTCGTACGTGCGCTCGTCGCCCATCACGCCGACGGTACGGACGGGCAAGATCACGCAGAAGCTCTGCCAGATCTTGTCGTAGAGCCCCGCCTCGCGGATCTCCTCCTCGAAGATCGCGTCGGCCTCGCGCAGGACCTGGAGCCGCTCCTCGGTGAGCGGGCCGAGGCAACGCACGGCAAGGCCGGGGCCGGGGAAGGGGTGGCGCCAGAGCAGGTGGTGCGGGATGCCCATCGTCGCGCCGACCGCGCGCACCTCGTCCTTGAAGAGCTCACGCAGCGGCTCGACGAGGCCAAGCTTCATGCGCTCCGGCAAGCCGCCGACGTTGTGGTGGCTCTTGATCACCGCGCTCGGGCCCTTCGCCGAGACGCTCTCGATCACGTCCGGGTAGAGCGTGCCCTGCACGAGGAAGCGGCAATCCTCGATCTTCTTCGCCTCCTCCTCGAAGACCTCGATGAAGACGCGGCCGATCGTCTTGCGCTTCTGCTCGGGATCCGTGACGCCGGCGAGCGCGTCGAGGAAACGCTCGCGGGCGTCCACGTGCACGAGCCGGAGGTGGTAGTGGTCGCCGAACATCTTCACGACCTGCTCGGCCTCGCCTTTTCGCAAGAGGCCGTTGTCGACGAAGATGCAGACGAGCCGGTCGCCGAGCGCGCGGTGGCAGAGGATCGCGGCGACCGAGGAGTCGACGCCGCCCGAGAGGCCACACACGGCGCTCGCGTCGGGGCCGACCTTCTGGCGGATCGCCTCGACCGATTCCTCGACGAACGAGGCCGGGGTCCACGTGGGCTCGAGGCCGCAGACGTCGAAGAGGAACGCTTCGAGCAGGTCTTTGCCGCGGTGCGTGTGCGCGACCTCGGGGTGGAACTGCAGGCCGTAGATGCGGCGCTCGTCGTCGGCGATCGCGGCGAACGGGGTGGTGTCGGTGGTGCCGAGCGTGGAGAAGCCAGGCGGGAGCTCGACGACCTTGTCGCCATGGCTCATCCAGACGTCGAGGACGTCGCCGTCGTTGAAGCGGCTGAAGACGCCGGCGGCGCGGGTCGTACGGACCAGCGCGGGCCCATATTCGCCCTCGGCGCCGCGCTCGACCTTGCCGCCGAGCAGGTGCGAGAGGAGCTGCATGCCGTAGCAGATGCCGAGGATCGGGATGCCAACGGAGAAGAGCTCAGCCGAGAGGTGCGGGGCGCCCTCGCCGTACACGCTCGACGGTCCGCCCGAGAGGATGATGCCGCGGGGCGCAAGCTCGCGGATGCGCTCGATCGGCAGGTCATAGCGGTAGACCTCGCAGTACACGGAGGCCTCGCGGATCCGGCGGGCAATGAGCTGGGTGTACTGCGAACCGAAATCCAGGATCAGGACGAGGTCCCGTCGGCCAGTGAGCATGGTCGCCGCGCTAGCACTTTTCGCGGGAGGGGGCGAGCACCGGAGCGGGCGCGAAGAAGCTAGATGGGAATGGGCGTCGGGACGAACGAGGTCATCCCCGGCGGAACGGGGACATCGGGGTGTTTCTCCAGGATGGCGGCGAGGGCCTTGGCAAGGCGCTCGCCGTCGGCCGGATCGCTGCCACGCGCCGAGTAAAAGACCGCATATCTGCCGGCGAAAGCAGGCGGAGTGGGCCCATCGTCCACGGCGAGCGCGACGGAGAGGCGCACGACGGCCCGATCCTTCTCGCACACGAGCATGAGGACGCCGTCCTGGACCGCGCGAATTTCGCGCACGGCAAACCCGTCGAGCGTGCTGCCAGGCGCGAGGGGCGCGACGAGGGCAAGCTCGGCAGGGCCAGCCGGGCGGGGCGCAGGCGCAGGGCGGGAGGACACGACGGGGAGCGGCGAGGCGTCGGTCGAGGCATCACCGCGCGAGCACGCAGGGAGGGCGAGGAGCAAAGCAGGGAGGACGAGCGAGCCAAGCCGAATCACGGGAGGCGAGGGTATCATCCCAGTTCACGCAGCGCCGCCGCCGGGGCGCTGCCCCCCGGGGCGCTGCCCCGGTCCCCGCGGGGGGCTGTCCGCCCCCTCGACCCCGGACCAGCCAGGGGCTGGACCCAGGTTTGAAAAACTGCGCGGTGCGCAGTTTTTCAAACAGGCCGGCGAAGGAGCCAGGTTGCCAGCAGAAGCAGTCGCGCGGCTGTCTTGGTGGCCTTCAGCGATGAGCCCATGGGCTCCCGCAGCGAGCCCGCCACGCCTTCCATCGTTCCCGCGCCTCCGAGGCACGTCCTCGTCGCTTCGAGGCACGGCCTCGCACCTCCAGAGGCCCGAGCGCACTCCTCGGAGACACGTCCTCGTTCCTTCGAGGCACGGCCTCGTGCCTCTGGAGGCTCGAGTGCACGCCCCAGAGACACGTCCTCGTTCCTTCGAGGCACGGCCTCGTGCCTCTGGAGACTCGAGCGCACGCCCCGGAGACGCGTCCTCGTCGCTTCGAGGCACGGCCTCGTGCCTCCGGAGACTCGAGCGCACGCCCCGGAGACACGTCCTCGTTCCTTCGAGGCACGGCCTCGTGCCTCTGGAGGCTCATCCATGTAAGGAGCCAGGTTGCCATCCGAACCCGCAGCGGGGCTGCCTTGGTCGGCAACGTCGGTGCTGGTCTTGACCGGGCCTGTTCGATGAACTGCGCATCGCGCAGTTCATCGAGCTTGGGTCCAGCGCCTCGCTGGTCCGGGGTGGAGGGGGCGGATAGCCCCCTCCTGGGGCCTGGGGCAACGCCCCAGCTCCGGGCCTCCGAGCGCTCGCTGCGCTGGCAAAAGGCGGGGAGAATCGGTAGCGTGCCGTGCTCATGGGGAAGCTGACGGACAAGGTCGTCATTATTACGGGGGCTTCGGGGGGCATTGGGACGGCGACGGCTGCGCTCTTTTCGCGCGAGGGGGCCAAGCTTGTGCTGGTCGGCCGTGATGAAGAGCGGCTGCGGCAGGCCGCGGAGGGGTGTGATTCTGCGCGGACACGCACCGTGGTCGCGGACGTTCGAACGGCCGAAGACACCAAGCGGTATGTCGACGCGGCGGTTCAGGCCTTCGGCGGGGTCGACGTGCTTTTTGCGAATGCGGGGTCCGAGGGGATGGTCACGCCCATCGCTGACCTCGACGTGGCGGTGCTCGACGACCTTCACGCGATTCATGTCCGCGGGGCGTTCCTGGGCATCCAGAAGGTCATTCCGCACATGCGGGAGCGGGGTGGGGGGAGCATTGTGGTCACGTCGTCGACGGCGGCCATCAACTCGTTCCCGGGGTGCGCTGCGTATGCGACGAGCAAGGCGGCGGTGCTTGCGCTCGTGCGCACGGCGGCGGCTGAGCTCGCGCCCGTGAACATTCGGGTCAATGCGATGGTCCCGGGCGGCGTCGACAACCGCATGATGTACGCGTTCACCGAACAAATGGCCCCGGGGCACGCCGAGGCGTTGCGGGCTGGCTACCAGCAAATGATTCCCGCCCGTCGCGTGGCCACCAACGAGGAAATGGCGAAGCTCGCGCTTTTCCTCGCGTCGGATGATTCGAGTTATTGCCACGGGGCGAGCTTCGTGGCGGACGGCGGGTTGACGATCGTCTGAGGGGAGAGGGGAAGAAGGGGAGGAGCACCATCGTGAGCAAGGGGCCGCCGTCCGACAATGTCGTGCGTTTTCCGCCGTTGCCTCGTCTGCCGCCTCCGCCGCGCTTCCCGCAGGATCCTCGCCAGCGGCAAACCAGCAGGATCCTCGGCGGCATCGCCCGCGCCGTGTCAAACGAGATGGTGGTTTCCGGGCCCAATCTCGTGAAAGGGTTTCCGGCCTCGGCGGTGGATCTCGGCCGTCTGAAGACCGCGCTCGAACGCGGCGTGCACCGCCTCGACGCCGAGCAGGTCGCCGAGCGGTGGGACGAAGTCTTCGCGTGGATGTGCCGCGTCGTCGGCGCCTGGGTGCAGCGCAGCAAGATGCTGAGGATCGTGCAGTGTGAAGGCGGGATCCGCGTCGAGATCCAGACGCAGGATGATCATGGGTACTACGACTACGCATTCGACGTGTTCCCAGGGCGTACCACCGGGGCTGCGGCCAGGAAGCGCAAAGGGACGAACGGATGACGCTCCGTGCCGGACCGGGCCGCTCGTGAGGGCGGCCCGCATCGTCCATGGTGCCCTCGCCGATCCTGGCGGATCCCGCCCCCGTCGCGCGCGCCCGTCCGTACCCGTTTCTCCCGTACAATCTGGCCCGTCCTCGCACCCTCGGCTATAACCTGCTCCGATGTGTCGCCTCTTCGGTGTTGTTTCGAGGCACGTCGAACCTCACCCCGAGCCGCTCGCCACGGCTCCCAAGAGCCTCGCGGCCCTGTCGCCCGAGCACCCGCATGGCTGGGGGATCGCTGCCCATGACGGGAAAACCTGGGCGATCCACAAGAGCCCGACGTGCGCGCACGCGGACCCGACGTTCCACACGATCGCCTCGAACGCCCGCGGGCGTATCGTCCTCGCCCACGTCCGCAAAGCCACGGTCGGAAAGACCGGCCTCACCAATACCCACCCGTTCCGCCGGGATGCGTGGGTGTTCGCGCACAATGGCACCATCTCGGACGTCGCGTGGCTCGAACGGCGCACCTCGCAATCGCGCAGGCGGGAGATCACGGGGGATACGGACAGCGAGCGGTTGTTCGCGTTCCTGATGACCGCGCTCGACGAGGTCGGCGCCACGTACGGGAGCCGGCGCGCGCCGGGCGGCGCGGTCCACCGCGCGATCGCCCGGGTCATCGAGGCCGCGACGGACAGGCCTCGCTTTGGCGCGATCAATTTTCTATTGAGTGATGGGGACGTGCTTTATGCCCATCGCTTTGGCCGGAGCTTGTACGTCTCGTCCGAGGCGGGCGTCGTCCGCATTGCGTCGGAGGCGCCGCACGAGGGCGCATGGCAGGAGGTCCCCGAGCGATCGCTCCTCTGCATCGAGGGCGGCGTCGCGCCGAGGGTCTCGCCCGTCGAAGCCAAACAAAGGGCTTTCGTGGGACGTCGTCGTCTTGGAGGACGTGGGTTCGAGATTCGGCGCGCCTTCTAAGGCTAAGGCGGCGGAGGCGGATCGGTCGGGGCGGGCGCTTCGGCCGGGGGCGCTTGGTGTCCGGGCAACTCGAAGCTCCGCGGCGCCTCGTACTCGGGCGGCGGGCCTCCCGGCAGCGGCTTTGGTTTCGGCGGGCTGCTGCAGGCGCCCGCGGCGAGCACGAGGAGCGACGCGAGCGCGGGGACGAACCGGTTGCTCATAGATGGGTCCCCTTCTTCTTGATGTTCTGCGGCGGAGGCGTCGGCGTCGCCGGTCCCTCGTGCTGGTTCACGGGCGGCAGGCCGAACGGGCTCGGGGGCGCGAGCGGGTCGTCGGGGGTACCGTCGATCTTCTGGCGCATTTCGGAGGGTTTGGGGGGAGGCGTCTCCGGGGCCGGGTCGAATTTCGCGCCCTCGGCGCCGGGCGCGCCCATCGGGATCATCGTCGCTGCGGGCGCGGCGCTCGCCGGCCCCTCGTCGTCGTGGGAGCCACAACCGAGCCACGTAGGCAGCCCGAGGGGCAGGAGAAGGAACCAGGCGGGGAGACCGCGCGGGCGAGCCGACACGCGGCCACGCTAGCACGCCCTTGGCCTTGTGCGGGCAGCCGCGTTAGGTTTCGACGCCGTGGAGAGCACCGCAATCCTGACCGAGGAACTCGTCGAGCTTGCAAAGCGCGCCCGAAAGGCCGCGCGTACGTTGTCGATCGCGTCGCGTGAAGCCAAGGATCGCGCGCTCGTCGCCATCGCGGAGGCGCTGCGCGCGCAAGCCGCCGAGGGCTCGCCGCTCCGCGCCGCGAACGCCGAGGACGTCGAGGCCGCGCGCGCGGCGGGGCTTGCACCCGCGCTCGTCGATCGGCTGATCCTCGACGAACCGCGCATCCTCGGCATCGCGGCGGCCGTCACGCAGATCGCGTCGTTCGAAGATCCGGTGGGCGAAGTGCTCGGCATGAAGCAGCGCCCGAACGGCCTGAGCGTGGGTCAGGTGCGCATCCCGCTCGGCGTGATCGCGATGATCTACGAAGCGCGCCCGAACGTGACCGTGGACTCGGCCGCGCTCTGCTTGAAGAGCGGCAACGCCGTGCTCCTGCGCGGCGGCAAGGAGGCAGCGCGATCGAACGCCGCGCTCGGGGAGCTCGTGCGCGCCGCGGTCGCGTCCGCCGGGCTGCCTGCGGACGCCGTGCAGATCGTTCCGCCCAGCGATCGCGAGGGGATCCGGCTGCTCGTCGGGCTCGCGGGGAAGATCGATCTCGTCATCCCGCGCGGCGGCGAGGGGCTCATCCGCTTCGTGACCGAGCACGCGCGGGTGCCGGTGATCCAGCACTACAAGGGGGTTTGTCATCTCTACGTCGACGAGGGCGCCGATCTCAACATGGCGCTCCGGCTCGTGGAGAACGGCAAGCTCAGCCGGCCGGGCGTCTGCAACGCGCTCGAGTGCTTGCTCGTGCACGAGAGCGTGGCGCTCGCGTTCTTGCCGCGGGTCGGGAAGCTCGCGGCGCAGGGGCTCGAGATCCGCGGCGATCAGGCGACACGCGCGGTGATCCCCTCGGCCAAACCCGCGTCGACCGAGGATTACGGGCAGGAGTTCCTCGCCCCGATCCTCGCCATCCGGATCGTCGGCTCGCTCGACGAGGCGCTCGATCACATCGCGCAGTACGGCTCGAACCACACCGAGGCGATCTGCACGCGCAGCTACGAGCGGGCGCAGCGCTTCTCGCGGGCCGTCGACGCGAGCTGCGTGCTCGTCAACGCGTCCACGCGCTTCAACGACGGCGGCGAGCTCGGGCTCGGCGCGGAGATCGGCATCTCGACGACGAAGCTCCATGCGTACGGACCGATGGGGCTCGAGAGCCTCACCGCGAAGAAGTGGATCGTCTTCGGTGAGGGGCAAGTTCGGTAATCGGCCCGGGTCAGAGGCCGGAGTGAGGTAGACGTTGGTAACGAAGAAGCGATCGGACGGCGGGGGCGAGTCGCCCAAGCCGGCTCGCAGCAAGACGGCTGCGACGAAGACGACGACGACGAAGACGAGCAAGACGAGCAAGACGGGCGCGGCGCGCTCGCCTCGCGACGTGGACCCGGGCGAAGCGTCGGGCGAGCGAGACACGCACGTGGCGCCGGCCGTGGTGAAGGCGGCCGTGAAGGCGGGGAAGAAGTCGGCCCGGCCGAAGCTCCGCGCCTCGCACGCGAGCGGGCAGGCGGTGCGCACATCCGCGGCCGCGAAGACGACGAAACGCCCGGGATTGCCGCGTCGCAAAACCGAGGGCGAGCTCCGCGGCAAGGCCGCGCCCGGCGTGAAGAAGGCGCCGCTCGCGGCCCCGAAGCGAGCGGCCGGACGCAAGGCGCCCGTGCCCGAGACGGCCTCGCCGGCGCGGGAGCTCGCGGTCGCGATGGCGGTCGCCGGCCTCGACAAGAAGGCGCTCGGCGTGGAGATCCTCGACGTGCGCGGGCGCGTCGACTACGCGGATTTCCTGGTGCTCATGACGGGCCGGAGTGATCGGCACGTCGGCTCGATCGCGCAGGGGATCGAGGAGGAGCTCGGCAAGAAGAAGATCGCGCCGATCTCGGTCGAGGGCATGTCCGCGGCCACGTGGGTGCTGCTCGACTACGGCGACGTGGTCGTGCACGTCTTCCAGGAGGACGCGCGGCAGCTCTACGACATCGAGGGCCTCTGGATGGACGCGAGCCGCGTCGCCGTGCCCGAAGGCGAGCCGGGCGCGCGTCCCGCCTCGCAGGGCAACCGCGCGCAGGCAGACGCGGGCGAGGGCTTCGGGGACGACGAGGATCGGACCGAGGAAGAGTAGAGCCGGATCGTATGCGTATCGTCGTCGTCGCCGTGGGCCGCGTGAAGGACAAACCGCTCCGCGCGGCCCTCGACGACTACTTCGGGCGCGTGCGCCGGTACATGCCTTGTGACGAGATCGAGCTCGAGGACGCGCCGCCCGCGCGGCTCATCGAGCTCTTCGCGAAGAAGACGGACGGCTCGACGACGATCGCGCTCGAGGTCCTGGGGCGCGCGCTCGACAGCCCCTCGTTCGCCCGGACGATCGAGCGCGCCGGATCCCGCGGCAAGGGCGTGGTCTCGTTCCTGATCGGCGGCGCCGACGGCATCCCCCCGGAGACGTCGCGCGCCGCGCACGACAGGATCAGCCTGTCGACGCTCACGTTCCCGCACAGGCTCGCGCGGCTCGTGCTCGTGGAGCAGATCTACCGCGCGATGACGATCCTGCGCGGCGAGCCGTACGCCCACTGAACGAGGCGTTTTCCTAGAACATCGATCGGTTTGACAACCGCTCGATGTTCTAGCTCTTTTGTCCCGAGGGGGACGCCTCGCGTCCCCCTCTCGCCCGGGCAAAGCCCGGTCGATTCACCCCCCGAGGCGAGCTCGCTTCGCGATCTCGCAGAGCGCCGAACGGGTCGGCGCTCTAGGCCGTCTTCGTCTTCTCTTTGCTCTTCCGGTACGCCTCGCGCTGGGCCTCCGTCGGCTTCTTGCCGAAGATGAACGCGAGTCCGATCGAGAGCACGTAGAGGACGAGCATCGGCACGGCCATCACGATCTGGCTCGTGATGTCGGGCGGCGTGACGACGGCGGCGATGATGAACGCGATCAGGACGAACCAGCGTCCGAATCGGATGAGCTGCAAGTAATTGACGATGCCCGCGAGCGAGAGGAACAGGATGAGCAGCGGGATCTCGAAGACGATGCCGAACGCGAGCAGCATCCGGGTCACGAAGTCGATGTACTCGCCCATCATGATGGTGGGCGTGATCGTCACGCCCTGGCCGCCGCCGACGGTGCCGGCGAGGCCGAGGAAGTAGTTGAACGTGATGGGGAAGGCGACACGCCAGCCGAAGTAACAGCCGCCCACGAAGAGCCCCGACGCCGAGAGCACGAAGGGGATCACGAAGCGTTTTTCGCGCGCGTAGAGCCCGGGCGCGATGAAGGACCAGAGCTGGTAGAAGAGGATCGGCGCGCTGAGCACGATCGAGCCGAGCAGCGAGAGCTGGAAGTACCCGATGAACGCGGCCTGAGGCGACTCGAAGTGCAAGGTCGCCTGGTTCGGCAAGCCCTGCGCCGTCCACGCGCCCTTGAACGGCCGCGAGATGATGTCGAGCAGGGGATCGCGATACTCCCAGGTGAGCACGCAGCAGATGAGGAAGGCGACGAAGCAGTAGACGAGGCGCTTGCGCAGCTCGTCGAGGTGCTCCCAGAACGTCATGGGAGCGCCTTCTTCCTCCTCGATCGGAGCGGACGCCGCGTCCTTGACCGCCTTCGCCTTGGAATCACTCATGACGCCGCGCTCGGCTCCTTCGTGACGACCCGGCTCGTCGGATCGTCGGTCGCCACGGCACCCAGCGGGTGGTGGGCGAGGGGCTCGGGCCCGCCGAAGTCTCCCTCTCCGTACGGGGCCGCGTCGTCGGGCAACGCGTCGTAGGCGTCGCAGCCGACCTGCGGATACTCACGCTCGCGCAAGATGACGACCGGCTCTTCGTCGGGCGCCGGCGCGCTCGCCGCGGCGGCCGCCACGGTCGCGGCCGCGGCCACGGTGGAGGTCGTGGCGGCCTTGGCGGCAGGGGTCGGAACGGCGAGCTTCTCCAGGCCGTCGAGCACGTTCACGTTCGAGAGCGCGCGGATCTCCTGGATGCTCCGGTCGATGCCCTCTTCGCGGAGGAGCGTGTCGATGCCGCTCTGCGCCCGGAGGTCGGTGCTCATGCGGCGGATGCGCGTCACCCACTGCCCGGCCGTCCGCATCATGCTCGGCAGGTGCCGCGGGCCCACCACCACGATGGCCACGAGCACGACCACGACCATCTCGCCGAAGCTCAATCCGAACACGCGAGCAAGCTAGCGCGCCGTGGGTTCGGAATCCACCGGGAGACGCCGTCCCTCTGGGTCAACGCTCGGGGGCTTCGCTCGGTCGAGCCGAGCTACGCCCTCGAACCCCCCGCTCCAGCGGCCGCGCGAGCTGACCACACGCCGCCCCCACGTCGCCGCCGCCCGAATACCGCACGATCGTGCCCACCCCGCGCCCGAGCAGCACCGCGCGGAAGGCTTCGAGCCGCGTCGAAGGCTGAAACGGATCGGGCGTGGTGCCGTCGGCGATCGCGTTGTAAGGGATCAAGCTGAGCCGGGGCCTCTGCCCGTGCGCCGTGGCGAAGGCGAGGCAGAGATCCGCGAGCGCCGCGGCATCCTCGTCCGCGTCGTTTTGCCCGGCGAGCAGCGTGTACGCGAACATCGGCGATCGCCCTGTCGCCCGCGCGTGCTCGCCCGCGGCCGCGAGCACCTCTTCGAGCGGGTGCGCGCCTTCGATGGGCATGAGCGCGCGCCGCCGCCCCGGCCGCGCCGAGCCGAGCGAGACCCCGAGCCGGACCGCAGGGACCTCCCGGAGGAGCGTGCGGATCCCGGTGGGCAAGCCCGACGTGCACACCGTGATGTTGCGCATGTCGATGGCGAGCGCGCTCGGCTCGCTCATGACGCGGATCGCGTGAATCACGCGCTCGATGTTCGCCATCGGCTCGCCCATGCCCTGGAAGAGCACGCCGTGCACGCGAGGGCGGATCCCGGCGGCGGCGAGGTTTGTCGGGGGGTCGTGCGCGAGCTCCTCGCGCACGCGCCGCACCTGCTCGACGATCTCCCACGCCTCGAGGTTGCGCCCGAGGCCCATGCGACCCGTCGCGCAGAACGCGCAGGCGAGCGCGCAGCCGACCTGCGAGGACACGCAGACCGAGAAGCGACCCGGGTGCTCGAGGGGGATGCGCACGGTCTCGATGACGGCCCCGTCGGGCAGGCGGAAGGCGTACTTGACGAAGGGATCGATCGCGCTCGCGGCGCGGGTCTCGATCTGGATCGTGGGGACGTGCCCGGCGGCACGGGCGGCGTCGAGCGCGGCGCGCCGGATCGTCGCGGGCGAGCGCGCGGGCAAACCCCCCGTCCGGTGCACGGTCGAGACGATCCGCCGCGCGTCCGTCACGTCGATGTTGCAAACGCGGGCGAGCTCGTCGGGGAGAAGGGCCTGGAGGGCGAGGGGCACGGCGGCATCGTTCTAGAGCGCCGACCCGTTCGGCGCTCTGCGAGATCGCGAAGCGAGCTCGCCTCGGGGGGTGAATCGCCCGGGCTTTGCCCGGGCGAGAGGGGGACGCGAGGCGTCCCCCTCGGGACAGAAGAGCTAGAACATCGAGCGGTTGTCAAACCGATCGATGTTCTAGTCGAGCGGGACCCCGGACGCACTCGTCTCGTTCCTCCCCATCTTCCGCGGATCCTGCTACCCTGCCTCTCGATGATGGATCCAAAGCGCGATGGTCCCTCGATGATGCTCGCGCCGTCCGCCCGGGGAGGAGCCGCGCTCTCGTTCCCGCCGGCCGATCCACCCCGCAAGCTCCCCCCGGTCGATCAGCACGTCGTCGCCCCCGAGACGACGCGCGACGAGATGATACGCGGCCGGAAGATCATCGCCCAGCCTGCGCTCGAGCCCCACGGCGACGCGCACGCGAACCTCGGCGCCGTGATCCGCTTGCACGTCCGCGAAGGCTATCGCGCCTCGATCGACCTGCTCACGCGTGTCTCGGAGCGCTCGAATTTCGCCACGGATTTGTCGATCCGGCGGGACGGCACGGATCCCGCGACGGGGAGGCGGCACCTCGAAGAGGTCTCGTTCGAGATCGTGAACGAGCAGGCGCCGGGCGTGGTGCGCGAGAAGGCCGAGGACCTCATCGAGCGCGGCGTCCGCCGCGTGTTCGCGATCCAGGTGAAGCGCGGCGAGATCTGCGAGTGGTCGCGCGAGAAGGTTGCGTTCGTGCCGCTCGACCTCGATGGGAGGATCGAAGACCCCTGCTTCATACGGCCGATCCGGGTGCGCGCGTTGCTCGATGGTGCGGTCGCGGAGCGCGAGGCCGCGCGGGCCCTCGAGCGCAAGGGCAACCCCGAGATCCTGGCGATCAAGCAAGACGCGGAAGAGAAAGGCCGCGAAGAGGGTCGCGAAGAAGGCCGCCGCGAGATGCTCCTCGAAGTCCTGCGCGAGCGCTTCGGCGAGATCCCGGAGGCCATGCTGGCGCGTGTCGCGACCGCGAGCGGCGCGACCTTGTCCCGATGGGCGAAGCGCTCCTACGCCGCGAGCTCGCTCGACGACGTGTTCGTCGAGGTCCAGGAAGACAGCGGCCCCGTTCGTCGCTGAGCCTCGATCCGTCCCGCGCGTTGCTGCGCGTCTCGGGCTCCGCTCCCCCTTCCTTCCGGCCCTGCATGCGTCTACCGTCGCGCTCGCATGGCCCGCCGCCGCGCCCTCTTGCTCGCTGTCGCCTCGGCCGCCCTCGCGGCGCTGCCGGCCGGCGACGCGTGGAGCTCCCCCGAGGACGTGTACGGCTTCGGCCCGCGCTCCATGGCGATGGGCGGCACCGGCGCCGCGCTCGGCCGCGGCTTCGAGGCCGTCTGGAGCAACCCCGCGCTCCTCAGCCTCGAACATCGACGCGAGCTCACGATCGGCCTGCTCGGCTCGGTCTTCGACCTCCGCGCGCCCGAGCGCCTGAACTACGACAACCTCGCGGGTGGCTTCATCGGCGCCGTCTTGCCCGTGCCGTTCGCCGGCGTCCTGAAGGACCGCATCACCATCGGCCTCGGCTTCTTCACGCCCTTTGATCTCATCGTCCGCGGCCGCATCCTCTACCCCGAGACCAAGCAGTTCCCCCTCGCGGATCGCACGGCCTCCGTCGCGGTCCAGGTCGGCCTCGGCGTCGACATCGGGTACGGCGTGCGGATCGGCGGCGGCTTCGCGGCGCTCGCGGCGCTCACCGGCTCCGTCCTCGTCGCCACCGACGCCTCCGGCCGCATCGGCACCGTCGTCGAAGACACGCTCGTCGCGAGCTACGGCCCCATCCTCGGCGCGAGCTACGAGCGCGGCGCCTACCGCGTCGGCCTCACCTACCGCGGCGAGCTCGTCGGGCGCTTCAACGTCGTCATCGAGGTGAAGGATCTCGGCCAGATCGTCGTGCCTCCGCTCAACATCTCCGGCCTCGCGCAGTACGATCCCGCGCAGATCGCGCTCGAAGTCGCGCGCGTCCGTGGCCCTTGGCGTGTCACCGCGGGCGCGACGTACAAGCGCTGGTCGGCCTACCCCGGCCCCGCTGAGGCCACCGTCCGTTGCCCGGAGATCGACCCGTCCACGGGCGCACCGCCCGCGGAGCCTTGTGGCGCCCTCACGCCCACGCCGCTCGGGTACACGGACACGATCGTCCCGCGCCTCGGCGTCGAGCGGGTCCTCTCGCCGAAGACGTCCGTCTCGATGATGCTCCGCGCCGGCTACTTCCTCGAAATCTCGCCCTCGCCGCCGCAGACGGCCGCCGCGAACATCTACGACAACACGCGCAGCGTCTTTGGCCTCGGCTACGGGCTCGAGCTCGCCGCGCCCTTCCCGAACCTGCGCTTCGATCTCGCCGGGCAGGTGCAGGTCCTCCATCCTCGCGCGAACGACAAGGCCGCGGACGTGCCCGCGCAGAACCCCGGCGCGCCTTCCGTGCGCACGAGCGGCGTCGTCGTCGCCGGCGCCGCCACCGTGGGGGTCGGGTTCTGATGTCGAACCAAGCGCGCTCGCTCCTGCCCGCGCTCGCCGTAGCGTGGCTCCTCGCCGCGCCGGAAGCTCGGGCCAGCGCTCCCGGGACGTACGGCATGGGCTCTCGCACCGGCGCGCTCGCCGGGGCCGTCACCGCCGACGCCGCGGACTTCTCGGGCTGCTTCTACAACCCCGCCGGCCTCGTCTCCGCGCCTGGCCTCGAGCTCTCGCTCGGCTACCTCTACGCGGACAACCGCCTCCGCATCAACGGCAAGGACAACGACGTCGCCGACGTCCACGGCCTCATGGCGGGCATCGTCGCCCCGGGCAAGATCCTCTCGCTCCCGTTCGCGTTCGGCATCGCCACGTACATCCCCGACAACGGCCTCTCCCGCATCCGCGCCCTCCGCCAGGAGACGCCGCGCTGGGAGCTCTACAACGACCGGCCCACCATCCTCTTCCTCTCGGTCCACCTCGCCGTCCGGCCGCTCCCGTGGCTCGAAATCGGCGGCGGCCTCGCCTTCCTCGCCGCCACGCGCGGCCGCTTCGGCATCCGCGGCGAGGCCGACGTCCTCAAGCCTTACGACTCGCAGCTCTCCCACGAGGTCGACGCCGATCTCACCTCGATCCGGTACCCCATCGCCGGCGCCCGCGTCAAACTCGGCAGCCTCGGCTATCTCGGCGTCGCCTACCGCGGACAAACCAAGCTCGACCTCGCGCTCCAGGCGAACCTCGAGGGCATCGTCGACTTCGCCGGCGTCGACGTCCCGCTCCGCTACGCCCTCGAAACGCGCACGCTCGACGCCTTCCAGCCGCAGCAGGTCGTCCTCGGTTTGTCCTTCCAGGCCGTGCCCCGCCTCCGCGCGAACTTCGATCTCGGCTGGGTGAACTGGTCGGCCTACGAGAGCCCGATCCCCCAGACCTCCGCTCACCTCGAAGCCGAGCCTCCGCCCGGCGTCGGCGTCGAGTTGCCCGAGGATCCCAGGCCTGTCGTGATCGTCCCGCCCGCGTTCCAGGACCGCTTCGTCCCGCGCCTCGGCGTCGAGTACGTCCTCGCGTTCGGCGCCGAGCGGCGCGTCTCGGGGCGCCCTGGGCCGGCCAAGGCCGTCGAGATCCCCTTGCGCGCCGGGTACGCCTACGAGCGCTCGCCCGTGCCGCCGCAGGAGGGCCCGACGAACTTCGTCGACGCCGATCGGCACACGATCTCCCTCGGCGCGGGCGTCGTCCTCAACGCGCCGTTCTCCGTCCTCCGCGGCGCGCTCCGCCTCGACACGCACGTGGCCTTCTCCGTGCTGCCCGAGCGCGTCACGCAGAAGGCGAACCCGGCCGACTTCGTGGGAGATTACCGGGCCGACGGCACCATGATCGCGGGCGGCGCCACGCTCACCGCCTCGTTCTGAGGGCAAGACGATGCGCACGCGACACGCTGGTTCGTTCCTCCTCGCCCTCGCGCTCCTGTCCGGCTGCGCCACGCTCGCCGACACCGAGACCGGCGGGGAGAACCTGCCGAACGCCGCCGCGGGCCCGTTCCGCGCCCTGCGCGTGGGCGAGCTCGGCAACCTCCGCTCCGCCCCGAATGCCCTCGAAGACGACGAGACGTTCCCGCGGGATCCCGCGGTCCTCGACGTCGACGGCGATCCCGTGACGCCCGCCGTCTTCGGCTACTTCTCCATGACCCCCGAGGTGCCGGGGCAGGACCCCGATCCCGCGGCTCCGCCCGGCGCCATCGTGCGTCACGGCGCCGAGGATGGCCGCTCCTTCGACCGCATGCCCCTCGTCGTGCTCACGCCCGAGGAGCCCTGGGAAGGCGGCACCGTCGGCGCGCCGTCGGTCGTCCGTGTGGGCGGCGAAATCTTCCTGTATTACGCCGCGGCTGGCGGCATCGGGCTCGCGCGGAGCCCGGACGGCGCGATCTTCACGCGCGTCGAAGGGCCTGTCTTCGGCCCCGACGCGGCTGGCTGGGAGGCCGGCGCCGTGCCGCGGAGCCCGGGCGTCGTCGTGCTCGACGACGGCTCACTCCGGCTTTTTTACGAGGTCCCTGGGCCCGGCGACGCCGCGCGTATCGGCGAGGCGCGCTCCAAGGACGGCATCACCTGGACCCGCGTCGGCGACGGCCCCGCGCTTGCGCCCGCGCCGGCCGGGGAGGAGGCCGAGCCTCCCTACGACGGCGCCTGGGTCGGCGCGCCCGCGCCCGTGCTCGTCCGGTCGACTGAGGGCCGCTCCATTCTGCGTGTCTACCATGCCGCCCGGGACACCCACGGAAAGGCCGTCGTGGGCCTCGCCGCGCGCTTCGATCCGGCCAGCGCCGCGCCCCTCCAGCGCGCCGTGAGCCCTGTGTTCGGCAGCGGCAGCTCGCTCGGCCCGCACGAGCCCTGCGCCCTCGTGCGGTCTGGCTACACATTGCTGTTCACAACGCAGCGCGCGGGCCGCACGAAGAGCGCCAATTATCCGGCGGTGGCTGCGGGCGTGGCGCCCGCCGATGTGATCTTGCCAGCGCCTTGAAACCGACCCTTCCCGGGCGCGCTTCTTTACTTTGGTCCCGCTGCGTGATGTAACGTCGAGTCGAGTGAGAGAGCCCTCTCCGCGCGCCGGCACGCCCGGCGTCTCGGGGACCGCGCCACGGAAGCGAGATGTTGGAAGGAGACCAGATCACTCCCAAGATGCGGCTCGCGAGGCACCTCGGGCAGGAGGGCAAATCCCAGGTGTGGGTCGCCGAGCACGTGGGCCTCGGCAAGGACGTCGCCGTCAAGCTCATGGGTCGCGCCTTGTCGCGCAACTCCTCGCCTCTCCACCGCTTTCAGCGCGAGGCGGACGTCGCCGCGCGGCAGATCAAGAGCCCGCACGTCGCGCAGATCCTCGAGCACGGCCTGACGCGCACCGGCATGCCCTACCTCGTGATGGAGCTGCTCGAAGGGGAAGACCTCGGCAGCCGCATCACGAGGACCGGCCCGATGGCGCCGAAGGACGCCGCGCGCCTCATCTCGCAGCTCGCCAAGGGCCTCGGCAAGGCGCATCTCCTCGGCCTCGTCCACCGGAACCTGAAGCCCGGCAACATCTTCCTCACCGAACCCGAGGGCGGTGACTTCGAGGCCAAGGTCCTGGATCTCGGCCTCTCGGTCCGCGCGGGCATCTCCTCGATGGGGCGGACCACGAGCGACGCGACGCACATGATCTCGCCCGAGTTCATGAGCCCGGAGCAGATTTTCGGCCAGAAGGACGTTGATTTCCGCGCCGACCTCTGGACCCTCGCGGTCCTCGCGTATTACGCGCTCAGCGGACGCGCTCCCTTCAGCGGGCAGAACCTCGAGAGCTTCGGCAACGCCATCGAAGAAGGCCGATTCGAGCCGATCACCACGCTCGTGCCCGGCCTCCCCCCTTCGATCGACTCCTTCTTCGCCAAGGCCCTCCAGCGGGACCCCACGGCGCGTTACTCGGCGGCCAAGGATGTCGCCGACGAGTTCGAGCGCGCCCTCGGCATCGAGTTCGAAGAGCGCACGAGCCGAACCTCGTTCCCGCTCGTCACGCAGCGCAGCTCGTCGCCGGGATCACGGCCGTTCGGCCCGGCCACCACCACGGGCTCGATGCGCCGGCCGAAGCTCTCCTCGCTCAAGGAGATCTCCGATCGCATCCCAGCGGAGGTCCGCGACGCGGCCCTCCGCCCGCCGGAGGCCTTGCCTGTCACGGTCACGCCGGAAGAACCACGCAAGAGCTCGGCGCTCGTGATCGTCGTGCTTGCCCTCCTCGGCATCGGGACGATCGTGGCCGGGTTGTCGCTCCTCTCGGGCGACAGCACGCCGCCCCCGAAGACGGCGCCGACGGCGCCCCGCCGCTGACCGGCGGAGCCGCCCGCACTACCGGAGCTCGTACCGCGACGAACCGCGCTGCCCCACGGGCAGCGCGTTCACGAGCCGGATCATCGTCCAGACCGTGCCGGCGATCTTCCGCAGCTTCGATTGCCCCACGCGCTCCTGGTAATCGATGGGCATCTCCACCACGCGGTAGCCGCATTTCGCCGGGAAGAGCAGCGTGTCGATGGGGAGGGCGTCGCCCTCGCCGTCGAAATCGAACGCGCGCATCATGCTCGACCGGTACGCCCGCATGCCGCTGTGCACGTCGCACGTCGGGATGCCGTGCATCACGTGCGCGAGGGCCGCGAACGACCGGTTCGCCAGGTAGTTCGGCAGCGGCATCGCCGCCGGCCGCGTGCGCGTGCGGGCGCAGTTCACCACGTCCACGCCTTCTTCCTCGACGATCCGCCGCAGCACCGGGATGTAATCGGCCGGGTAGGTGAAGTCGCAGTCGAGGTAGATCAAGAGATCACTCTCGGCCGCGGCGCTGTACATGAGCAGCTCCATCGCCGGCCCGTGCCCGCGCGGCGGGAGCTGCCGCAGCACGCGCGCCCCAAGCCGCGCCGCGATCTCGGGCGTTCGGTCCGTCGAACTGTCGACGCAGAGAATCTTGGCGTCGGGCGCGACCCTCCGGATCTCGCCCATCATCGCCTCGATGCTGTCCTCCTCGTTCATCGTCAACATGCCGACGGTCAGGCTGAGCTTGCGTGCCTTCGGCGGCTTGCGGGCGACGTACACGTTCTGGAAGGACAAAAGCTCCGGCGCGCGCGCCGCGACCACGTCCTCCACCGGGCGCACGAGCCCTTGGTAGAGCTTGTACGGCAGCGACTTGCGCAGGCTCTCCGGATCGGGCGTCCCGCCCGGCGCCACCGCCCGTTGCGCCGACAGCACCACGTCCTTCGCGGCGCGCACGAGCATCGGGTTCTGCCCGAGCCGCAGCACCTCCAGCCCCGCGCGCTCCAGCATCTGCCGGCCCGTCTCGCGCGTGAAGAAACGCAGGTGCGAGTCGTCGAGGATGCCGCTCTGCGTGTACTCGAACTTCCCCGCGAGCAGCCCCAGGCGCACCGTCCACGCCGCCACGTTCGGCAGCGACACGATCACGTGCCCCCCGTCCTCCAGGTACGGGAGCAGCCGCCGGATCACCGCGATCGGATCGGCCACGTGCTCCAGCATGTCGGCGAAGAGCAGGAGATCGAAGCTCCGGCCGGCGAGCCCCTTCGTCACGGCCTCGTCGCTCGTCACGTCGATCGCGAGCACCTCGTCGAGCCGCTCCTTGGCCCGCTCGATCGAGGCCGGGACGATCTCGATCCCGGTCACGTGCGCGCCGCGCCTCTTCGCGGCCTCGCCGTTCAGGCCCACCCCGCAGCCCACGTCGAGCACCCGGCGCGGCCGCCCGATGGCGCCCACGAGCGCCGTGTTCTGCTCCTCGACGACGTACTTGGTGTTCGTCGCGCCTTCGGCCGTGGAAGTGCCGTTTGCCGTCACGGCGGGGCTACTTAGCACGGCTCGCCCAGGCTGCGTTGAACTCGCGGATCGTCTCGTCGGTCTTCGGGTTGTGCAGCATCTTCCGCAGGATGGCCGGCGGCACCGTCACCACGTGCGCCCCGTGCGCGAGCGCCTCGTTCACGTCGAGGATGTGCCGGATCGACCCCACGATGATCTTCGCCCCGAGCTTCTCCCGATCGAGCTGCGCCCGCGTCTCGGCGATGACGGGCCGCACGTCGTAGCCCATGTCCCGCACCCGCCCGCTGAAGATGGACACGTACGTCCCGCCCGCGAGCGCCGCCAGGTAGGCCTGGTTGAAGCTCATGGTGCACGTCACGTTCGTCTCGATCCCCTGCGTCGTGAGCGCGTGCGTCACGCGCAGGCCCGCCTCGCCGAACGGCACCTTGATCACGATCCGGGACGGCGCCCACGCGTGGTAGCGGTGCGCTTCCTCCAGCATCGCGCCTTCGGTCTCGCTCACGAGCTCCACGGAGACCGGGCCCTTCGAGGCGGCGACGACCGCACGGATGCGCTCTTCGAGATCCGCCGCGCCGGCTTCCCGCGCGAGGATGAGCGGGTTCGTCGTGACCCCGGCGATCACCCCCCAGGCGAAAATGTCCTTGATCTCCTTGGGATCCGAGCTGTCGAGAAAGAGCATGTCCACTCCGCGCTACGCGTCCGGCAGGGGCCGGGCGCGGCGGAGCATAGATCAGCCCGGCGCCATGGCGAGCGAATCTCGGAGGCGCCGGGCGAGCTCGTCGAACCGGCTCGCCGACGCGTCGGGCCGGATCATCGGGATCTCGTCGAAGCCCCCGCGCACCGGGCACATCTCGCAGCGCCCCCACTCGAACAAGAGCCCCGCGCGAAGCCCCGCCCCGCGCGCCGCCAGCACGTCCACCGCCGCGTCACCGACCATCCATGAGCGCGCCGGATCAAGCCCGAGCTCGTCCACGAGCGACAGGAGCATCCCCGGCTTCGGCTTGCGGCACCCGCAGTCCGTGGCGAGCGCGGGATCGCCGCCCGGCCCGCCTTCCGGGTGATGCAAGCACGTGCGCACCGCCTCGATGCGGATCCCTTCCCGGGCGAGCGCGTCGACGAGCGCCTGGTTCGTCCGGGTGATCGCGCTCTCGGGGATCTGGCCTTTCGCCGCGCCCGGCTGGTTCGTGGCGATCGCCAGGACGAACCCCGCGTCCTGCAGGAGCGCGAGCCCTTGCGCGACGCCGGGCAAGAGGCGGATGTGGTCGGGGTGGAAGGCGCTCACCACGGCGCCGAGCTCGGCGTCGCGGACGAAGTCGATGAGCGTCCCGTCGCGGTCGAGGATCACGCCGGGGCGCGCGGGCGCGTTCATGCCTCGGCCACCATCTGCCGCAGCCGCTCGCAGATCAGGTGATGGTAGACCTCGTGGAACCCCTCCACGTGGGGCGTCGACGTGTGCCCGCCCGAGGTCCTCGGGACGAGGATGGAGGCGTCCGCCATCTGCCGCAGCGCGCCGCCGTCGTAGCCCACGAGCGCGACCACCTTGCCGCCGTGTTTCTTCACGAAATCGGCTGCGGAGACCAGGTTTTGCGACCAGGGCCCGGCCTTGTCCGCGCCCGACCCGCCGTGCACGCTCAGGCACACGAGCACGTCGCCCGGGCCCATCGAGCCGTCGAGCTGCTCCAGGAAAATGCGGTTGAAGCCCACGTCGTTCGTGAGCGCGCTCAGGAGCGCCGCGTTGTCGCAGAGCGAGCGGCACTTGAAGCGCTTTTTGCCTTCCACCCAGGTGAACTTCGCGATGTCGCAGGCGAGGTGGCTCGCGTTCGCCGCGCTGCCGCCGTTGCCGCAGGTGTAGATGGTCCGGTCGTTTTTCCAGGCGTCGAAGAGGACGTCGATGACGGCCGTCAGGTCTTGCCGGCTCGTGCCGAGGGCGATCTCGGCCGTCTCGCGCAGGTAGGTGTCGACGAAATCGTGGGTGGACGACATGGGGCCGTCGTTCTAGAGCATCGCCCGGTTCGATGCTCGGAAGATCGCGAAGCGATCTTCCCTCGGGGGGTGAATCGTCCGGGCTTTGCCCGGGCGAGAGGGGGACGCGAGGCGTCCCCCTCGGGACAAAGAGCTCGGACCCTGGGGAGGGGGCGGGCCGTCACAGGTTGATCTGCATCCCGAACTCGACCACGCGGCCCGGCGGCAGCCCGAAGTACGCCGTCGCGGGCCGCGCGTTCCGGGAAATGAAGGCGAACAGGCCTTTTCGCCATCGCATCATCTTCGACCGCCCCGTGGGCAAGAGCGTCTCGCGGCCGAGGTAATAACTCGTGCGCTTCAGCTCGATGCCGAGCCCGTGCGCCTTGCAGGCGAGCAGCACGCTCGGCACGTGCGGCGTCTGCATGAAGCCGTACCGCGCCCGCACCCGATAAAAACCGTTCCCCTTGTCGATGACGCTGACGCGCTCCTCGGGCGGGATCTCGGGGACCCGCTCGTTCGTCACCGAGAGCAAGACGACCTGCTCGTGGAGCACCTGGTTGTGCTTGAAATGGTGCAAAAGGACGGGCGGCGTCCCGTGCGGGTTCGAGGCCATGAAGACGGCGGTCCCGTGCACGCGGAAGGGCTTGATGCGGGCCACGTCGTCCAGGAATTGCTCGAGCGGCAAAAGATCGGCCTTGAACGCCTCGCCGAGGATACGCCGCCCCGTCTTCCAGGTCGTCATCACCGTGAAGATCCCAGCCGCCATGACGACCGGGAACCAGCCGCCGTGGAGAAACTTCGCCGCGTTTGCCGCGAAAAATGAGATGTCGATGGCCAGGAAGACCAGGACGGGCGGCACGGCCTTCCAGAGCGGCCAGCCCCAGCGCTGCCGCACCACGACGAAATACACGATCGTCGTGATGGCCATCGTCCCCGTCACCGCGATTCCGTAGGCCGCCGCGAGCGCGCTCGACGTGCGGAACGTCAGCACCAGGGCCACGCAGAGGACGAGCAGCGCGCGGTTGATCTCCGGGATGTAGATCTGCCCCTCGGTGTGCTTCGAAGTGTGGACGATGCTGACGCGCGGAAAATACCCGAGCTGCACGGCCTGCTGCGTGAGCGAATACGCCCCGGAGATGAGCGCCTGCGACGCGACGATCGTGGCCGCCGTGGCGATGGCCACGGTCGGGTAGAGGGCCCAGGAGGGGACGAGGGCATAAAAAGGGTTCGTCGCAGCGCCCGGGTTTCCGAGGAGCAGCGCGCCCTGGCCGAAATAATTGAGGAGCAGCGCAGGCCAGACCACCGTGTACCAGGCAGCGCGGATCGGACCGCGGCCGAAATGCCCCATGTCCGCGTAAAGCGCCTCCGCGCCCGTGATGCACAGGACCACGGCGCCGAGCACCATGAACCCGTGCGTGCCGTGTTCCAGGAAAAACCGTACCGCGTGGCGGGGATCCACGGCCGCGAGCACGGCCGGGTTCGCCGCGACGAGCCGACCTCCGAGCACGGCGATGGTCACGAACCAGACGAGCGTGACGGGCCCGAAGACCTTGCCGATCCCCCCGGTCCCGCGCTTTTGCGCCAGAAACAAGGCGACCAGAATCGCGACCGTGAGCGGCACGACGGCTGGGCGCAGCTTGTGGGTCGCGACCTCGAGGCCCTCCATCGCCGAGAGGACCGAGATCGCGGGCGTGATGACGCCGTCCCCGTACAAAAGGGACGCGCCGAAGAGCACGAGCAGGACGAGCGGGCCCGTCGGATTGCCTTTTCGCGGCGGGACCAGGGCGAGCAGCGCCATGATGCCGCCGGATCCCCGGTTATCGGCCTTCATGATGAACGTGAGATACTTGATCGTCACGACCATCAAAAGCGTCCAGAACACCAGCGACAGGATCCCAAGAATGTTCGCCGGCGTCGGATCGACCCGGTGCGAGGCCGTCGGGCTGAAGCATTCCTTGACCGCATAAAGCGGGCTCGTGCCGATGTCCCCGAAGACGACACCAAGCGCGCCGAGGAGCAGAGCCGCGCGGGGGCCATGGGCCACGGGCGCGCCGGGCTGAGCCGCCCGCGAGGGTACGTCTGTCATCGTATGTAGAGCCCTAAGGCCATGGGAGCGGAGAAGCGAGCGAGCGGTGGCCCGACGCGTCGTGCCCGGGGCGCTGCCCCAGTCCCCGCGGGGGGCTGTCCGCCCCCTCGACCCCGGACCAGCGAGGCGCTGGACCCAGGGTTGAAAACCTGCGCGATGCGCAGGTTTTCAAGCAGGCCGACGAAGAGGCGGGGTTGCCAGCAGGACCCGGAGCGCGGCTGTTTCGAGCGGCAACGGTGCTGACCCGTTTGCGGGGCCCGCCACGAGCGGCTGCCCGGTGGGTCGCGTCGTCAGGACGTGCCCGACGAAGTGTACCCGAGCAGGCGCCCGGTCCGTGCAACGGGGGCGCGGGACGTGGGGACGCGCTTTGCGGGAGGGACAATACACGCGACAACGGCGAAACGCTCGTTCCGCTTCGTCGGAACGAGCCCCACCCCGCGGCGGGACGTGTTCCCGGAATCGGAAACGTCCCCGGAAGCGGATCCCGGCGCATTGCACGATGTGGGAAGAGCCTCGGAGGCAGCGCCGATCTGCGTTCCGAAAAAGGGGAAGGCTCTCGGAAACGAGGCGGGGGGCGCTCCGACAAAGGGGAGCGACCTGGGAGACGGCTCCGCGCGTGTTCCAGAAACCCGGAATCGACCTCGGTGTCGATGCAAGGTGCGTTCCGACCAAGGGGAATCGGTCGGGCGGCGGATCCGGGCGCGTTGCGAGGAGGTGGAGGCGGGTTCGAGGCGTCGCGGGCCTCGCGTGAACGAGGGCGGAGGCGGCGGACGGCCGCGCCCTTGGAGACCCGTGCGCAGGACCAGGGGTTGTCCACCCCTGGACCCGGACCAGCCAGGGGCTGGACCCAAACTCGATGAACTGCGCATCGCGCAGTTCATCGAACAGCCAGGCTCAAAACCGGCAACGACCCTGCCGACCGAGCCCGCCGCGCTATGGGTTCCACTGGCGCCCCGGCTCCTCCGCCGGCCTGTTTGAAAACCTGCGCATCGCGCAGGTTTTCAACCCTGGGTCCAGCGCCTCGCTGGTCCGGGGTCGAGGGGGCGGACAGCCCCCCGCGGGGTCCGGGGCGGAGCCCCGTCTGGGTCCCCGAAGACGAACGTCAATCGCCTTGCATGCGTGCCCGGACGAACACGCCGTGACCTTTCAGGTACGTGCTCGTCCATCCGCCGGCGACGGGGGCATGGGGGGCGAGGATGCAGCTCGAATCCTGGCCGCAATTGTCGAGCTTCCAGGCGGTCCAGCCGATGCCGTGCGTGTTCATCCACTCGTGCCAGAGGCGCGCGGCGTCCGCGCAGACGAGCCCGTCCGTCCCCCCGTCGGCGTGCGTCGCTCCCCATTCTGTCACGAAAAGGGGCAAACCTTTCGCGCGGGCGCCTTCGGCCTTGCTGCGCAACGAATCCGTGTGGGTACAGGCATAAAAATGCAGCGTGTAAAGGAGGTTCGTCCCTTCCACCGGTGACGCCGCGGCGCGGTCCACGTCCTGCGACCAGTTCGGCGTGCCGAGCACGATCACGTTGTCCGGATCCTTCGCGCGGATCGCCGCGATCACGGCCTCGTGGTAGGGCTTCAGCGTGCTCTGCCAGTCGAGATCCAGCGGCTCGTTGAACGGCTCGTAGATCACGTTGGGTTTGTCGCCGTATTTCGCGGCCATCTCGCTGAAGAACTGGACGGCCTGGTCCTTGTGCTGGTGCGCGTTGTGATCGTGCCAGTCGATGATCACGTACACGCCCGCGGCGATCGCGTTTTCCACGATCTGCTCCACCTGGCCCCGCGCTTTGTCGGGGTTCGTCAGGTACGCCCCGTCCGGCTCGACGCCCATGGCGGCGCGGGTCACGGTCGCCCGCCAGTTGTTCCGCATCCAGCGCAAGGCTTCGAGGTTCTGCGCGAAGCCTTCGTTTTCCCAGTTCAGCCACATGCTGCTCGGGCCCTTGAGCTGCACGCGCTCTCCGTTTTGATCCCGGAGCTCCGTGCCGGTCACCTCGAGCTGCCCGTGGATCTCGACCGGCGTCGGCCCCAGGTCCCCCGCGCCGACATCCTCGTCCGAGCCCATGTCCTCGGGATCGATGGTGGCCGGCGGCGGGCTCGACGCGCCCCCGGGATCACACCCCGGAGCGCCCATCAACAAGAGGAGCGCACACGCGCCGAGGACACCCGCGCGTCGCACGAGGACGTCGACCTGAATCACGGCTCCACCCCCCAGACGAGCGTGCCATTGTGGTAGAGCGTGACCCGGTCCCACTCGGTGAACGAGGTCTTCGTCGGATCGAACGAATAGTCGTTCGTCTCGTCGTAGCTGGCGTAATCCGACTTGTTGTATCGAGCCTGGATCTCGCCGCTCTGCTGGCCCGGCGCGAGCACGTCGGCGCCGCTGAACGACACCTGGAGATAATGATCGGCGTTCGCGCCCGATGTCGTCATGAACGCGCCCGACACCTTCCCACACCCGACGAACGCATAGTCGCAGTGGAATACCTCGCTCTGCGAACCGTTCGGCTCCAGCGTGTAGTAATAACGAATCGTCAGCTCGGAGAGCGACACGGACGCGTCGCTGCCGTTCACGACGTTGAAATGAGGCTTGATCTCGGCGTTCGTCGCGTTCGTATCCGACGCCTTGTACCGCACGTAGAGGCCCGTCGGGGGCGCGCCGCCCGCGCCGGTGCTGCTCGCGCTGCTGGAGCTAGCGGAGCTGGAGCTGCTCGCGCTGCTGGAGCTTGCGGAGCTGGAGCTGCTCGCGCTGGAGCTCGAAGCACTGGAGCTTGCGGAGCTGGAGCTGCTCGCGCTGGAGCTCGAAGCACTGGAGCTCGAGGAACTGCTCGCGCCGCCCGGACCACCGCCGCCCGCTCCCCCCGGACCGGCGCCGCCGGAGCCGGGTTCGAGGCCGCTCCGGTCCGGATCGACCCCATAAGCGCACGCCGCGAGCAGCGCGGCGACGGAGACGAGGATCCCCATCCTCGCGGACGACACATCGAAGCCTCTGGTTCGCATGATGAACTCCCTCTCCTCGTCCCGAGAGAAGCCACGCTTGTGGGACCGAGGCACCGGCAATGCCATATCATGGTCGCCCGCAAAGATCGACGCCGCCCGCCGCGTCAAAGTGACCTTGACGCTCGGCGAAAAATGCGGGTAGCGTCGCGGTGAAACGAATTCGATGGTCCTGAAAGATTCCTCGATGACACGATTGCGATGGCCCCGCCGGCGGTTTTTGGCCGCGGCGCTCCTCGGCCCGCTCGTGAGCGCGTGCTCCGGGCGGCGCGGCGCGGCGCGGCGTGATCCCGGCGGCGTCCTCACGGTGTCGACCGAGCAGCAGGCCTCCTGGGTCCGCAACTTCAATCCCCTGCTCGCGCCCGGGAACATCCGCTGGCCCACGCGGGCTGGAATCTACGAGCCGCTTTTCATCTACGACACGATGGGCGGCAAGGTCGTCCCGTGGCTGTCGAGCGGCTTTTCCTGGGGCCCCGACAAACGGACGCTCCATTGTACCCTCCGCCCCGGCGTGACCTGGTCCGACGGCCAGCCCTTCACGGCCGACGACGTCGTCTTCACGTTCGAGATCCTCCAGCGCCACAAAGCGCTTGATCTCTTCGGCGTCTGGTCCTTCCTCGACGACGTCCGGGCGACGGGCCCGGACGCCTTGGTGTTTTCCCTGAACAAACAATACGTGCCGGGCCTCGTTTACCTCGGCCACCAGCCCATCGTGCCGCGGCACGTGTGGCGGGACGTGCCCGACCCCGTCACGTTCACGAACGAGCGCCCCGTGGCCACCGGGCCGTTCACCGAAATCACCGTCTTTCAGAATCAGGTGTACGAGCTCGGCCGAAACCCGCGCTACTGGCAGCCGGGCAAACCCGCCCTCCGGGGCCTCCGCTTCCCCGCGTATCCCGGCAACGACCAGGCGACGCTCGCGCTCCTCCACGGCGAGGTGGACTGGGCCGGCAACTTCGTGCCCGACGTCGAGCGCATCTTCGTCGCGCGGGATCCGGCCCACCACCATTACTGGTTCCCGCTCGTGGGCGGGACCGTCATGTTGTATCCGAACGCCGCGCGGGCCCCGCTCTCGGACGAACGCGTGCGCAAGGCGATCAGCATGTCGATCGATCGCGCCCTGCTCGTGAAGGTCGCGATGTACGGGTATACACGCGCCGCGGACGCGACCGGGCTCCACGACGGATACGCGCGTTTTCGCAGCCCCGAGGCCGCGGCGGCCGGCGACTGGATCTCGCACGACATGGAGCGCGCAGGGAAGCTGCTCGACGAGGCCGGGTATCCGCGCCGCGCGGATGGCCTTCGCGCCTCGGCCGACGGCGCGCCGCTCACGCTCGACGTCCACGTCGTCACGGGCTGGTCCGACTGGATCCGGGCCGCGCAGATCATCGCCCAGGGCCTGCGCGCGCTCGGCGTCACCTCGGCGGCGCGCGCCTACGACTTCAGCGCCTTCTTCGAGAAGCTGCAAAAAGGCGCGTTCGACCTCTCGCTCGGCTGGTCCTCGGACGAGCCCACGCCCTATCATTTTTATCGGGATCTGATGGGCACGGCGACCCTCCGGCCCCTCGGCGAGCCCGCCGCGCGCAACTGGCACCGGTTCGGCAGCGAGGAGGCCGACGCCCTGCTCGCGGCATTCGAAGGGGCGGCCGACGAGCACGAGGAGATGCGGCTCTCGCACGCGCTCGAGCGCCTCTTCGCCACGCGCGCGCCGGTGATCCCGCTCTTCCCGAACCCGTCGTGGGCCGCGTTCAACACGCGCCATTTCGAGGGGTTTCCGAGCGCGCAGGATCCCTACGCCAAACCCTCGCCCTACAGCGCGCCGGAGTGCTTGCTCGTCCTCACGCGGATCACGCCGCGGGGCGCGTGAGGGGAAAGGTTCACGAGGAGACGGCACGTGCGATACCTCCTGCGACAGCTCGGCTTGTACATCCTCGCGGCCTGGGCCTCGCTCACCTTGAATTTCATCGTCCCGCGCCTCGCGCCCGGGGATCCCGCCTCCGCGATGTTCGCGCGGTACAAGGGACAACTCCAGCCCGAGGCGCTCGCGGCGCTGCGCGAGGCGTTCGGCTTCACGGGCGGGCCGCTGCACGAGCAATACGCGGCGTACCTCGTGCACCTCTTCCGCGGCGACCTCGGTGTGTCGGTCGCGTACTTTCCGGCCAAGGTCACGGATGTCCTCGCGATGGGGCTCGGCTGGACGGCGCTGCTCACGGGCTCGTCCGTGGTCGTCGCGTTCGCTCTGGGATCGCTGCTCGGCGTCATCGCGGCGTGGCGAAGGGGCGGCGCCTTCGACGCGACGCTCCCGCCGCTGCTCGTGTTCCTCGGCGCGTTTCCTTATTTCTGGCTCGCGATGATGCTGCTTTATGGATTCGGCTTCACGCTCGACGTGCTGCCGCTGCGCCACGCGTACGCCGACACGCTCGCGCCCTCGATGAGCGTCTCGTTCGTCGCGAGCGTCGTCGAGCACCTGCTCCTGCCGGCGACCTCGATCGTCCTCGCGAGCGTGGGCGGCTGGATGCTCTCCATGCGCAGCTCGATGATCGGCGTCCTCGCCGAGGATTACGTCACGATGGCGCACGCGAAGGGCCTGTCGCCCCTCCGGATCATGTTCCATTATGCGGCGCGCAACGCGCTCCTCCCGAACGTCACCGGCTTCGGCATGGCGCTCGGGTTCGTCCTCGGCGGGTCGCTCCTCACCGAGATCGTCTTTTCGTACCCGGGCCAGGGCTATCTCCTCGTGCAGGCGGTTCGCAGCCAGGACTATCCGTTGATGCAGGGCATCTTCCTGACGATCACCATGGCCGTGCTCGCCGCGAACTTCCTCGTGGACGTGCTTTACGTATGGCTCGATCCGCGGACGCGCGGACGTTGAGGGCAGGGGAGCGCGCGATGCAGACACCGAAGATCCCTCGCAAAGCCGCGGCGGGCCTCGTGATCCTCGGGGTGTTTTTCCTCATGGCGCTCGTCGGGCCCCTCGTCGCGCCGCACGATCCCATGGCGTTCGTCGACATCCCGCTTCAGCCGCCCTCGCGCGTGCACCTGCTCGGCACCACGGGGCAGGGGCAGGATGTTTGGTCTCAAACGATCGCAGGCGCCCGGTCGTCGCTCCTCGTCGGCTTCGTGGCCGGGCTCATGATGACGACGATCGGCGCGATCGTCGGCGCCGTCGCGGGCACGTTCGGCGGGCTCGTCGACGACGTGCTCTCGCTCCTCACGAACGTCTCGCTCGTCATCCCTGCCTTGCCCCTGGCCGTGGTGCTCGCGGCGTATCTGCCCGCGGGCACGAGGGCCTTGCTCGTCGTGCTCGTCACGACGGGCTGGGCCTGGAATGCGCGGGTGGTCCGCGCGCAGGTGCTCTCGCTCCGCAACAAGGATTTCGTCGCGGCCGCGATCGTCACGGGCGAGAGCAGGCTTCACATCGTCTTTCGCGAGATCCTTCCGAACATGACGTCGGTCCTCGCGTCGTGCTTCATCAGCGCGACGGTGTACGCGATCGGCGCGCAGGTCGGCCTCGAGTTCCTCGGGCTCGGCGACATGAGCCTCGTGACGTGGGGGACGAACCTTTATTGGGCCAGCAACGATGCCGCGCTCCTGACGGGCGCGTGGTGGACCCTCGTGCCGACGGGCCTCTCCGTCGCGCTCGTCGGCACCGCGCTCGTCCTCGTGAGCTTCTCCCTCGACGAGATCACGAACCCGCGCCTGCGCGCCGTGTCGGCCTCGGCCCGCGCCCTCGCCGCACGCGGGATCCGCATGGGCGCGTCGACCCCCGTCGTGAGGGATCATGGCTGACGTGCCCCTCCTTGCGGTCGAGGATCTCGTCGTCGAATACATGACGCCGTCGGGCCCAGTGCGCGCCGTCGACGCCGTGTCGTTCGTGCTCGCGCGCGGCGAGGTGCTCGGCCTCGTGGGCGAGTCGGGCAGCGGCAAATCGACCGTCGCGCAGGCGCTCGCGAGGATCCTCGGCCCGCCCGCGATGATCACGGCCGGCCGCGTGCTCTTCGAAGGAAGCGACGTCCTCGCCATGCACGAGGACGACCTGCGCCGCTTTCGCTGGCGCAAGATGTCCTTCGTCCTCCAGAGCGCGATGAACGCGCTTTGCCCCGTCCTGACGATCGGCGAGCAGATCATCGACGTCCTCGTCACGCACGAGCGGACGAGCGCGCGCGCCGCGCGCGAGCGTGCAGCGCACTTGCTCGAGCTCGTCGGCATCGATCCCGCGCGGCTCACGAGCCATCCCCACGAGCTCTCGGGCGGCATGCGCCAACGTGTTGGCATCGCGCTGGCGCTCGCCCTCGATCCGCCGCTCATCGTCATGGACGAGCCGACGACGGCGCTCGACGTGGTCGTCCAGCACGAGGTGCTCTCGAAGATCGCCGAGCTCAAGGAGAAGCTCGGTTTGTCCGTCCTCTTCATCACGCACGACATGTCGATCGTGTCGCAGTTCGCCACGCGCATCGGCGTGCTCTACGCGGGGCGCCTCGTGGAGATGGCGCCCACGCGCGAGCTCTTCCGCGCGCCGCGACATCCCTACACGAAGGGCCTGCTCGGCTCGTTCGTCTCCCTGCACGGCCCGCGCCGCAGGCTCGCGGGCATCCCGGGCTCGCCTCCCGATCTGCGTCGATTGCCCGCGGGCTGCGCCTTCCGCGCGCGTTGCGCCGAGGCCACGGCGCGCTGCGCGACGGAAGCGCCCGTGCTGCGCGGGATCGGCGAGGACCACTCCACCGCTTGCCACCTCGTGTCCCCATGAGCGAGCCCGATCAAACGCCCCCGCTCCTCGACGTGCAGCAGCTCGGCAAGTTGTATCGCGTCGGAGGATGGTTGCGCCCGAAGCACCTGCGGGCGCTCCACGACGCTTCCTTCACGCTCGGCCATGGCGAGATCCTCGCGCTCGTCGGTGAATCGGGCAGCGGCAAGAGCACGATCGCGCGGCTCTGCGTGCGCCTCGAAGCGCCGACGAGCGGGCGTATCCTCCTCGATGGCCGCGACGTCCTTCACGAAGAGCGAGGCCACGCGACGCTCGCGTATCGCCGCCGCGTGCAGATGATCTTCCAGGACCCCTTCGGCTCCCTGAACCCCGCGCGCACCATCGGCCAGCACCTCGAACGCCCGCTGCTCCTGCATGACAAGGCGAAGACGCGCGCCGATCTCTCCGCCCGCGTCCATGCCTTGCTCGACACCGTGGGCCTCGTCCCCGCGCCCGAGGTCGCTGCGAAATACCCGCAGGAGCTCTCGGGCGGGCAGCGGCAACGCGTCGCCATCGCGCGTGCCCTCGCCGTGGAGCCGGATCTCATCCTCGCGGACGAGCCCGTGAGCATGCTCGACGTCTCGATCCGCGCCGACGTCCTCAACCTGATGCTCGACCTCAAGGAGAAGCGCGGCATCTCGTTCCTGTACATCACCCACGATCTCGCGAGCGCGCGGTACGTCGCGGATCGGATGATGGTGATGTACGCGGGCCACATCGTGGAAGCAGGGCCGAGCGACGCGCTCTTGGAAAAACCCCTGCACCCCTATACAAACCTCCTGCTCTCGGCGGTCCCCGAGCTCGAAGGCTCGTTTGCCCGCGGGCTGCCCGCGCGCTCCGGCGCGCCCGCGCTCGTCGATCCGCCGCCGGGGTGTCCTTTCGCCGCGCGTTGCCCGGACGTCACCGACATTTGTCGGCGCGAAACCCCGCGCCCGGTCTCGCTCGACGAGGGGCGCGTCGTTCGTTGTCACCTGTACCCCGAGCCTTCTCGGACCCGAAGCGAGTAAACCCAACGAGGCACCATGTCCAAGTACGTTTTTCCTGAGAATTTCGTGTGGGGTACGGCCACGAGCTCGTACCAGATCGAAGGCGCGGCGAACGAAGACGGCCGCGGCGAGTCCATCTGGGACCGGTTCTCGAAGACACCGGGCAAGGTGAAAGACGGCTCGAACGGCGACGTCGCTTGCGACCATTACCATCGCTACCGCGACGACGTCGCGCTCATGAAGGACCTCGGCGTGCGCGCGTATCGCTTCTCGGTGGCGTGGCCGCGCGTCTTGCCGAAGGGCCGCGGCGCGACGAACGCGGCGGGCCTCGATTTTTACGAACGCCTCGTCGACACGCTGCTCGCGGCGGGCATCGAGCCCTACCTCACGCTCTACCATTGGGATCTCCCGCAAGCGCTGCAGGACGAGGGCGGATGGGCGAACCGCGCCACCGCCGAGGCGTTCGCCGCGTACGCCGACGTCGTGAGCCGGCGCCTCGGCGATCGCGTCAAGAAGTGGATCACGCACAACGAGCCCTGGTGCGCGGCCCTGCTCAGCAACCAGATCGGCCTCCACGCGCCGGGGCTCCGCGACTATCGCGCGGCCCTCTCCGTGAGCCACCACCTGCTCCTCTCGCACGGCCTCGCCGTGCCCGTCCTGCGCCAGAACAGCCCTGGTGCCGAGGTCGGCATCACGCTGAACTTCGCGCCCACGTTCCCCGCCTCGCGGAGCGCCGCCGATCTCGACGCGGCGAGGCACCACGACGGGTACTTCAATCGGTGGTTCCTCGATCCGCTTTTCGGCCGCCACTATCCGGCCGACATGATCGCCGACTACATCGAGGCCGGGCACCTGCCTCCCGAGGGGTTCACGGACGTGCGCCCCGGCGACCTGAAGATCATCGCCGCCCCCTGCGATTTCCTCGGCGTCAACTACTACAACCGCACCGTCACGCGCAGCGACAAGGTGCCCGAGGAGGAGAACCTCCCGCGCACCGTGCACGTCGCGCCGCGCTCGGAGTGGACCGACATGGAATGGGAGGTCTACCCCGATGCGCTCCGCCAGCTCTTGACGCGCCTGCACCTCGAATACGGGCCGGCGAAGCTCTACGTCACGGAGAACGGGGCGAGTTATTCGGACGGGCCCGACGCGGAGGGGCGCGTGCGGGACGAGCGGCGGACCCGCTTCTTGCGCGACCACTTCGTCGCGGCGCGCCGCGCGATCGACGCCGGCGTGCCGCTCGCGGGCTACTTCGTCTGGTCCTTGCTCGACAACTTCGAGTGGGAGCGCGGCTACACGCAGCGCTTCGGCATCGTGTGGGTCGACTACACGACGCAGAAGCGCATCCCGAAGGACAGCGCGCTCTGGTACCGCGGCGTCATCGCGGCGAACGCCGTCGACGAGGGGTGATCACGCGCCGCGGAGGCGCACGAACAGCTCGTCGGCGCAGTTGTCCCAACCATCTGCGCATTGGCTCAGCCATTCCTCCTCCGACGAGCGTTCGTAACGACGACCCCACGCGGCGCGATGCACGATGCGCCCCGCGTGCAGCAGATCCAGGCGTGTGATCGCCCTGTCGCCGCGCTGCACCCACCCCCCGAGCTCCCCGGGCTCCACGGCGCTGACGGGCTTGCCGTCGTGGCACGGCGTCGTCGGCGTGGGCAACCCTCCCGCCGTCCGCTCCACGTTGGCGCTGAAGCGCGCACCGGGGCCCACCGCCATGTCGATCCGCTCGTTCAGGGCCAGATACGTCCCGACGCAGGCGCCCTTGTACCCCTCGGCCGTTTCCTCCCACGGCAGGCCTTCCGGCAGACGCTGCAGGAGCGCTCGATCCTGGGAAACGATGCGCACCTCGTCGAAGGCGTACCGACAAGGGCGTCTTCGCAGGTATCCGTCGAACGCCGATTCCCCGAGGATGGGCGCCCATTCGTAGATGACGTCGGCGTCCGTGCCTTCGTCGGCGAAGCGCACCCAGATCTCCTCGAACGGCACGAGCTCTTCCACCTCGAGGTGGTAGAAGCCGGCGCCTTTCCCCGAACCCACCTGCACGTCGAGGTAGCCGGGCGTCCCGAGGTCGTACCAAACCGGGACCCAGTAGGACCCACGCTCACCGAGGATCCGTTCGAGCAGCGATTCGGCGCGAGGTGCTGTCAGGACCTCGCCGGGGCCCAGGTACAAGCGAGCGAGCTCGGTGAAGATGTTCGACATCGTGAGAAAAACCTCCTTCCGTGAGAGACCCCCACCTCTTCAGGGTTTTCCGAAGCGATCGGCAGGGATGGGCTCCAGGCGCAGTGCTCCCGATTGGTGAGCGAAAACGCATGCGTGTGGAGGCAACGCAAGAAAATTCGACCAAGAGGTCACGTTTTGACAAAAGCGAAGGCGCAGGGGGGCGTCTCGAGGTTTTACGAGGGAGTGAAAGTCGGACTCATGGGAGAGGAAGTTTATCTGCTCGGCCACAGCGCTTCGGAGGTTCATCGGCTCGTGGGGCAGGCGGAAGAGCTTTCGGCGGAGGCGGACTGGCTCTTCGACCAGCTCGATGTCCGCCCGGGCGCACGCGTGATCGACCTGGGTTGTGGTCCGCGCGGCGCGCTCGAACAGCTCTCCGCGCGCGTGGGCTCCTCCGGCACGGTGATGGGCCTCGAGCGCAACGGTGGAACGGTCGAGCTGGCGCGCGCGTTCGTCGCCGAACATGGCCTGAAAAACGTCGAGCTGATTCGAGCCGACGCCCGCGCGACGGGCCTCCCGCGTGGCGCATTCGATCTCGTCCACGCGCGCCTCCTGCTCGTCAACGTGCCGCGACCCGAGGAGGTCGTCCGGGAGATGATGGCGCTGGCACGGCCGGGCGGCGTGGTCGCGAGCCACGAGGCCGACTATACGCCGCATGGTTGTGATCCGCCCTGCGAAGCGTGGGACCGCCTTTTTCAGCTCTACACGGCGCACGCGCGCGATTGTGGCATCGACTTGTTCGTGGGTCGCCGCACCCATCGCTTGTTTCGCGAAGCTGGACTGACGGACATCCACGTCCGACCGCTCGCGCACGTCTATCCGAGCGGCCATCCGCGCCGCGATATCTTTGTACGCTTCATCGAGAACGTGCGCGCGGAGTTGATCGGAGCGGGCAGGATCGAGGCGAGCGAGCTCGACGCGCTGCGGGACGCCCTCGCGGCGCACCTGGCGCGCGAGGACGTCCTCGTGATTTCACATCTGTTTCTTCAGGTGTGGGGACGAAAGCCCTGACCGGACCCCGCAGCGGGAGGGGATCCCGCGGGGAACCCCCTCTCAGGGGTTCTGCAGCGCTGCCTTGACGACCTGCCCGGACGCGCTCGGATCGCCGTTCCAGTTCGTGATGAGCGACGGGAAATCGCAGCCTTTCGGGTACCACGCCCAGCCAGTCCAGGACAGGCCGCGCTGCTTCGCGTACTCGAGGAGCTGGCTCGTGTAGTTCGTCGAGCAATCGAAGCTCCCGAACTCCGTGATGAAGATCGGATCGGTCGCCGCGAGGAAGCCGAACTTCTGCTCCCACGTCCCGGGCTGCTTGCTGTCGAAATCGTAGGGGTGCGTGACGTACACGATGTTTTGCCCCTGGACGCGGTTCTGCGTCACGCCCGAGAGATCAAAGGCCCAGTCGAGGCCCCCGACGAGGACGAGGTTTTGCGCGCCCGTGGCCCGGACCGTGTCGTAGAGCTGCTGCATGCCCACGGCCTGGAAGCCCTCGCCGCTGTCGCCCCCGTTCCGCCACACCGACCAGGAGACGTCCCGCGGCTCGTTGTAAAGCTCGAACAGCACCCGGCCGTTGTTCTTGTATTTCTCGGCCACGGATTGCCAGAACTTCACCGAGTTCTGATCCGCCATCCGCTGCTGCTTCGTGTCCCAGTTGTTCATGTCCCCGCGATCCGACCAATGCAGATCGAGGATGACATCGAGCCCGGCCTGCAGCGCCCACTGGATCGCCTGATCGATGTTCTGCTGGTATTGCCCGTCGTAACGGACATGCCCCGGCAGCCAGAAGCCCTGGTTCAGCGAGAGGCGCGTGATGTTCGCGCCCCAGCCCTTGATCTTCTGGAAATCGGCGAGCGAGACGTTCTCGCCCTGGGGCGTCCATTCGTGCGACGGCCGCGCGAGCCCGCGGAACACGTGCACGTTGCCATTCTCATCGTAAATCTTGTTCCCCTGGACGTAATAGCCGCCCGGGGGGACGGGCGGCGCGCCGCCGCTGCCGCCCGTGCCCGAGCTCGACGAGCTGCTGGAGCTCGACGAGCCGGGCCCGCTCGATGCACCCGACGCGCCCGCGCCACCCGCGCCACCCGCGCCGCCCGCGCCAGGCGAGGAGCCGCCCATGCCCATGGTGGACTGGGCGCCGCCGTCGCCGCCCTGACCGCCCGTTGGGTTCGACGTCGCGCCGACGTCGCACCCGAGCACCCCGAGCGAGACCCCGAGGAGCGACCAACCGAGGAACATGAAGCCGCGTCGTGATTGCATGGGTCTCCTCACTCGTAGAAGGCGATGTCGTCGATCCAGATGTCGAACGCCATGCTTTGCGCCGCCTGGAAGTGGATGTAATACAGCGCGTCCTTCTTGATCGCCGTGAGGTTCTGCTTCGACCAGTTCACGGTCGCGAGCTCGGCGAAGCTGTACTTGAACTCCTTCCAGTCCGTCGTGAGCGTGATGTTCGCGCCGAAATCGTCGCTGCACGTCGCGCCGCAGTTGCCGGCCTCGGGCGTGGTCTGCGAGTCGCCGACGTTGAAGCGCACGGCGCCGGTTCCGCCGCCGATCTTGGCCCAGAACTGAATCCCCGCGAACTGCGCCGCATTAAACGCCTTTTTCGTGAGGCCGTCGTTGTTGAGGTCGAACCCGAAGCCGGCGCCCCACGTCGTGAACCCGCTGCCCTTCGTGTTCGCCCCGTACGCGCTCGAACCCCGGGGGGGCGAAAGCGCGGTCATCTCGAAGGGATCCCCCACGGTGGGCGTCTGCGTCGCGCCGACCGTCTCGTCGTTGTACGTGTACCAGGCGCCCAGCATGCCCGCGTTCGGGATGATCGAGCCGTTCTGGTCCTCCATGTCGTCGATGACGGTCACCTTGCCCGAGCTGCCGCCGCCGGGGCCGCCGCCGCCGGGGCCGCCGCCGCCGGGGCCGCCGCCGCCGGGGCCAGG
>NZ_SSMQ01000061.1 GCF_005144585.1 Polyangium fumosum
AAGGCCGAGCTGCTCCTCTCGTTGAAGGAGTCCGGCTACCGCACCTATGTCCCGGAGAGGAGCCAGCCGGTCCGCAAATGGGTGGACAAGGGCTGGGATATGCAGCAAGCGTTTTACGGGAACCGAAACCGCGTGCGTCGTCCGAAGGGGCGCGCTCTTCAACGCAAACGTGGAGAGCTCGTCGAGCGAACATTCGCCCATACATGCGAGACGGGTGGAATGAGAAGGGTGCGAGTCAGGGGCCGGGAGAACGTGCGAAAACGATACTTGGCCCATGTCGCCGCGCTCAATTTGGGGCTCGTGCTACGCCAAATCCTCGGCGCAGGGACGCCGCGGGGTCTGGCCGCGGCCCGGAAGGGCTCCGTCCTTGCAGTTTTGGTGATATGGGCAGCCATGGTGGCTCTGGTGCGGAGCACGCCGAAGCGGTTGGCACGATTTTCCCGGGATGCGTGGGACGGGATGCGACGGGGTCATGTGCGGGGTGTTGGGCTCGCGATTGGGGTGGCGTAGATCCACGGGCTGCTAGAGGAGCTCATCCATCGCGTCTTCGAGACCGAGCTCCGAAAGCACGACCCCCTGGTGGTTCATGCTGTTCGGCCGGAGCGGGCGCACGCTCCGGTGGCGGCACGCGTGCTCGAATGCGTGGATCTCCCGCAGGAGGGCCTCCCTGTACTCGGCCGAGAACAGCGGGAATTCGAGCACGCCGACATGAGGGCGCTCCACGAGCCCTTCGAGGGCCTCAGGCGTCCCGGCCCGCACCGCGCGGACGAAGCCGGGATCGAGGCATCGCTCGGTGAGGTCGGACAGCCACGTCTGGCGGAGCGAATACGAGGGGCGGAGTGTCATGGCAACGAGCTTACATGATCTGCGCGCGCGACGGCTCGCCCCGCTGCGTTCGTGGGCCGAGTTCACGTTGCAAAGGTTACCTTTGGTCACTTTGTGACCGTACGCTCATTGAACGGTAAAGACGGAAAGTCTTGCATGTGTGGCACGAGTGTTGGTAAGTTATCTAATTATGCCCAGCGGAACCTTTTTCAAACACCTCGGAATCTTCGTGTTGCTATCTGCTTGTGGTGGTGCCCAGAAGCCGCCTTGCGAAGGTCCCACGTGCGCCTCGTTGTGCCCCGCGGGAGCGACCGTTGATTGGGACTCGGATCTTGCGCGCACGTGTGACGTGGGCGCCAATGTCGAGGTCACGGTCGAGACGGAGGGGGGGAAGGGGACGCTGACCGCGCGCTGCGAGGAGTCCGGTGGCACCAAGTTCATATGCAGGCCCGTACCTGGCGAGACGATTTGCGGGAAGCGCGGCATCGATTCGATCACGCGTGAGCAGGTAAAGTGCGCGAGCGCAGGTTCATGATGCCGGCCCTCCTGGGCGCGCGGGGCCTGGTCCTTCGAGCGTTCCTTCCCCTTTGCGCGCTGGCCTGCCACGAGCAGCGGCCGCCCTGTATGGGCGCGGAGTGCGGAGCGATGTGTCCGGCCGGCACGCGAATGGACTGGGGCACCCATGTCGATCGAGAATGCAGCACAGGAGGGAGCATCCAGGCGTCCGGCGTCCGAACGGTCTGCGCCGAAAGCAACGGCTCTCGTTACGTCTGCGTACCCATCCCGGGCGCCGATGTTTGTGGTGGCAGCGGTATCGAGTACATCAGCCGGACCGAGGTGCGTTGCGGACCCCAGCCCCAGTGCGCAGCAGCGTCGCGGATGTGCACGAGCGAGACGCAGTTCATCATGTGCCACAACGGCCTCTGGAGCCCGCAGATCATGTGCCCGGTCGATTCGCGGTGTTACGATGGTGACTGCGTCCCGAATCTGCGCCTCGATTGCGCCAATCTCCCACCGTTCAAGGGTTGCGGAGGTGCGCTGGCAGGGAAGTGGGCCGTGTCGAGCTTCTGTATGAACATCGACCAGGGCGGCTGTCCGAGCATTAGGTTCGATCTCTGGGGGAACATCACGTTCAACGAGAAAGGTGTTCCCACGCTCTCCGATATTGGTTCGCGCTCCGTCGCGACCTATCCGTCGACCTGCCCGGATTACGACATGTCGTGCCGGTTCTTCGGGTTCGGAGGCTACGGGCCGGGGTTGCCTCCACCACGCCCGTTCCCCCCGCCAACGCAGCTCCCGCCGACCGCTTTCCCCCCGAGCCCGGCGCCGCCGGGTCCAGCCCCCTCGGGACCGGCACGACGTGGTGGGCCTGTGGCCCTGGATCCAGAGGATGAGGCAGACGTGAAGCTCGGAGCCCGAGTGCCCCGCCCAGTATGCGCGATGCGCGAGGGGGCATGCGTCTGCACGACCGAGAACCCTGTATCGATATCGGAACCGACGGACGCGCTAAAGAAGATTCCCGAGGACGCTTATTGCCGGCGAGGGAATGTTCTCGATCTCAGCTCGGGAACGTTCCGTATGCGCCTGGTTCTCGCACCTTGAGCCGCCCCTGCTCCATCAGGGCCTATTTCCGCGAGGATTGACGAAGAGTCGCCACGGTGGGATGCTCCTCGGGTCCCTCGGGATGGAGGCGCGCACCGCAGCGTTGGAGGCCTGGACCTCCGGTAAGACCCACGGCAGAGGAGCGGCTCAGTCGCGGAGCAGCGAAGGTACGGCGGCCAGGAGGTAGACCGCGGAGGTGCCGGCCATGATCGATTGCGCGATCACCGCCGCAGGCCGCTCGACCGGCTCGCCGCGGAGCAGCGCAGGCAGCTTGCCGAGCCCGCGCGCCGCGCCGGCGAGGCCGAGGCCTGCCACGGCCGTCGCGCCCACGAGCGCGGCCTTCCGGGACGATTCCCGACGGGCGAGCAGGCCGAGCCCGAGCGCCGCCGCGCCCACACCCGCGGGGATCAGCGCCGTCTTGTGCTCCCTGCCTGTCGCGACGAACCCCCCGATGCCGAGCGCGGTCAAGAGACCGCCGTACCCGATCGTCCAGCCTGTCATGACGTTGAACCCTCCTTCGGTCGGGACATGCGGCGCGCCGCGCATCCCGTGCTGCCCATTCATGACACGCCGCGTGGGGCCACGCTCGATACGTCGAGGGCAACGGAGCCGGCGGGCGCGACGGACGCGGACGTCAGCCACCCCCGAGGGCCTCTGCGGCGCCCCGGGGGTGCGCGCGTCATCCGCGCTTCTTCGGCGCAGGCGCGGCCCGGCCTTCGATTTCCTTCCGCAGCTTCTTCCAGTCGCCCTTCGGCAACTTGCGGACGGCGTCGGCGATGCGGGCCCGCTCGTCCTCCGCGGGGAAGGCGAGGATGTACAGGGGCGGGATATCGAGCGCGCGGGCGATGCGATCGACGGTCTCGATCGTGATTGCAGCGAAGCCGTGCTCGATGTTCGAGAGGTGGCCCTTCGAGATCGAGCTCGCCTCACCGAGCGCGGGCAGGGACATGTTGCGCTCGAGCCGGAGCTCGCGGATGCGCGCGCCGACCTTGGAGGAAAAGGGGCTGGGTTCGGTTCGTCGGGGCATGGGTCACCTCTCGTCAGCGAGGATTCCCCCTTACCACAACATGCGCGGAAGACAAACCACCCAGTTCGTCCGACCCGTAGATTTTGGAGAGGTCCTTCGAGAACCAGCCTACACCCCGAGGCGGCGGGGGATCGTTTGGCCCCCCCGTACATAGTTGTTGATCGTTCCCGGGAAAACTGGCAGAGTCCCGGCCGGGCGAGATCCGACCCACGGTCGGAGCGAGGACGGGGAGACGAGGCCGGCGCTCGGGTTCAGAGCCCGACGTTCATCACGGGCAAGAACGGCAGCCCGCCCTCGCTCGAGAGGTTCACGAGGCCGAGCTGCACGCCGCGCAGCCGCGAAGCTCGATTGACGAGCCCGACCTGGAGCCCCGTGACCCTGCCGCCCACGTTCACGACGCCGAACGTCGCGCCCTTCAATTCGCGCGAGAGGTTGACGGCGCCGAGTTGCGCGCCGTACACCTCGCCCGAGCCGCTGATGAACCCGGCTTGCAAACCATAGAGGTTCTTGCCCGTGATGTTCACGGCGCCGAGCTGCGCGCCGTGGTGGCTCTTGAACGTGATGTTCACGGCGCCGATCTGCGCGAGCATATAGGCATCGTCGAGCACGCCATTGAATGCGGCGACCTGCGCGACGCCCCGGAAGTCGTTGCCGACGAGATTGAGGACCCCGGCGACCTGCAAGGCGCCGCGATATTCTTCGAGCGTCGCGTTGAAGGCGGCCCCCACCTGCATGAAGCCGCGGAAGTCCTGCTTGATGAAGCTGGCGAGCCCGACCTGCCCGATGCCGCCGAACGTGCCGGCGCCGTTGTAGCTGCCGACCTGGAACCCGCCGGAAAAGCCGTCCATGACGATGTTGCCGAAGCCGAGCTGCAAAACTTCGTAAGAATCGCCCTTGACCTCGTTCACGATGCCCACCTGGGAGGCGCCGTAAAAGTCCTTCGTGTTCCGATTGGCCGCGCCGATCTGGAGGAGCCCGTGGAAATCCCCGTCGATGACGTGGTTGACCGCGCCGAGCTGGAGCAGGCCGTAGAAATGCGCGCGCTCGAGTTGATTGAACGCGCCGATCTGCGCCGCGGTGACGATCCTGCTCTCCAAGCCGTCCTCGGGATCATCGAGGACATGGTTGTACGCTCCGAACTGCAGCCCGCCCACGAAATGCGCGGCGTTGTTCCAGGGGCCGAGCTGCCCCAGGCCGTACAACGCGGCCGCCGTGTTTTTCCCGAGCGTGACCTGGAAACCGCCGTGGAAGCTCTCCTCGATCCGCGACGTGACCAGGCCGAGCTGCATCACGCCGACGAATCGATCGGCTCGGCTCTCGTACGGGGCAAACTGGAGCAGGCCGTAAAATTCTTTCGAGGTGCTTTTCGCGAGGCCGATCTGGGTGAGGCCCACGAAGGCGTCGGCCTCGGGGAAGATCCCCGGATGGATCACGTACCAGTCCGAGAGCGGCGGAGGCGGTGGAGGCGGCGGAGGCGGCGGGGGCGGCGGAGGCGGGGGCGGCGGCGGCGGGAGAGCGCCGCCCGCGACCTCGAGCGGAGGACGTGTCGGCGCCGAGGGTTCCATCTCGGGGCCGGCGATCTCGGCTCCGTCTTCGCCCACGTTCGCCTGCGCGGGCGCGACGAGCGCCACCATGGAGAGGCAGCCTGCGAGGAGCGTGAAACGCAGAGGTCCGGTTTGCATGCCGTGTACCATGGAACGTCGGGAGCGCGGCGATCTTACATGCCCTCGCGCCCGAGAGGGCCAGGACGTTCTCTGACCGCCCCTCCCTCTCTCTCCCTTGCGGCCCCGACGAATCCGGAATACTCCGTCGGTATCCGAACGTTTTGCCGGAGGTGCATGCTTGATCTCGAATCGATCCTTCGTCGCCATTTCGTTTGCGGTCGTCCCGCTCGTCCTGTTCGCCTGCGCCAAGGGGAATACCCGTCCCGGCGGTGAAGGCGGCGCAGGAGGCGAGGGAGGCGACGGGTGGGGCGGGCCCGCGCAATCCTCGAGCGGCAGTGGAGGAATGGGCGGCAGCGGCGGCATGAGCGGCGCGTCGAGCTCGGGCGCGGGCGCGGGCGCGTCTTCGTCCAGCGCGAGCAGCGGATCGGGTTCGTCCTCGTCCTCCGGCAGCGGCGGCGGCGGAAGCGGCCCTTTGCCCATCGTGCTCCTGCGTATCGGTGACGGCGTGACGGCGCTCTCCTCGGCGGCGTCGCCGGTCACCATCGAGTGGCGCCTCACGGACGGCTCGGCCATGCCAGGCTCGCCGGGGACGACCGCGATGCCGCAAGTGATCTCGGGCTCGAATTACAATCTCACGTTGTCGGGGACGGCGTCCTCCGAAGGACACCTGTCGCTCTCGGCGAATGGCAAATACGTCTTCCTCGCCGGGTATGCCGCCGACGTGGGCGCGCCGAACGTGAGCACGCAGCTCGTGTCGCGCGTCGTCGGCCGGGTGGACGCGTTCGGCAACGTGAACACCTCGACCTTGCTCTCGGGTGCGTTCAACGCCAGCAACGTACGCGGCGCGACGTCCTCGGACGGCACGTCGATCTGGGTCTCGGGGAACAGCACCACGAGCGGCGGCATTCATTTCATCACGCTCGGCTCCAACGCGCCCACGCAGATCCTCTCGAACCCGCTCAATACACGCTGCGTGCAGATCTCCGGAGGTCAGCTCTACGCCACGTCCGGCGCGGGCACGTTCGTCAACGTCTTCACGGTCGGCTCGGGCCTCCCCACATCGGTCGGACAAACCGCGACGTCGCTCCCGGGCCTGCCCACCGCCAGCGCGAGCCCGTATGGGTTTGTCTTGCTGGATCTTTCGGCCGGCATCGCAGGCCCGGATACGCTTTACATCGCGGACGATCGGAGCCCGGCGAACGGCGGCGGAATTCAGAAATGGACGTTCGACGGCTTCTCGTGGTCGCTCGTGGCGACGTGGAACGACGGCACGGCGGGCGTGCGGGGCCTCGCGGCGACGCCCTCGGGCGGCGGCGTGCGGGTCGTGGCGACGACCGCGGAGAACAACGAAAACCGGGTCCTCACGCTCTTCGACGACGGCTCGGCGTTCCCCGAGATCGTCATCGCCACGATCGCGCCGCCGAATACCGTCTTCCGCGGCGTCGCGTTCGCCCCACAATAAAAGAGACGGTGTGCGCGGCGCCGGGCCTTGACAAGGGCCCGGGCGCCCGGGACCCTTCTGCCGATGTCTCCCCTCCTCGCGCACGGGCCGTCGGATCTCCTCGAAGGACGCTGGGTTCCGCTCCCCGGTGACGCCATCACGTCGCGAAACCCCACGCGTCCGTCCGAGATCGTCTGGCAGGGCAGCCCCGTCCCCGCGCATGCCGACGAGGCCGTCGCGGCGGCGCGGCGCGCCTTGCCCGCGTGGGCGGCGCTCCCCGCCGAGCGGCGTTTCGCGGCGCTCCGCCGCTTCCGCGACCTCTGCAAGGCGCGCGCGGCCGAGATGGCCCGCCTCATCACGGACGAGACGGGAAAGGCGTTATGGGACGCGCGCGCCGAGGCCGATCTGCTCGCGGCCAAGGTCGACATCACGCTCGACGCCTCCGAGCACGGCGGGCTCCGGCGGGTCTCGGGCTTCGAGATTCCGCTCTCGGCCTCGCGCGCCGGGCGCACCTGGTTTCGCCCGCACGGCGTCATGGTCGTGCTCGGCCCCTTCAATTTCCCCGCGCACCTGCCAAACGGACACATCATCCCCGCGCTCGCGCTGGGGAACACCGTCGTGTTCAAGCCGAGCGACAAGGCCCCGGCGGTTGGACAAACCCTCGCGGCGTGGCTCGCCGAGGCGCTCGACGCCGAGGGCGCGCCGCCGGGCGTCGTGAACCTTGTGCACGGCGGCGCGAGCGTCGCGTCGCGCCTCGTCGCGAACCCCGACATCGACGGTGTGCTCTTCACGGGCTCGTGGCCCGTGGGCCGGCGTATCCTCGAGGCGAGCCTCGATTGGCCGGGCCGCGTGCTCGCGCTGGAGATGGGCGGCAATGCCCCGTCCGTCATCTTGCCCGACGCGGACCTGCGGCAGGCCGCGATCGAGGTCGCGCGTTCGGCGTTCGTCTCGACGGGGCAACGCTGCACGTGCACGCGGCGGCTCGTCGTGCACAGCGCCGTGGCCGAGCGGTTCGTCCGGACGATCGTCGAGATGGCCTCGAAGCTCCGCGTGGGGGACCCGCTCGCGGATCCGCAGCCGTTCATGGGGCCGATCATCTCGGCGGAGGCGCGCGCGGCCGTGCTCGCGGCGCAGGAGCGGTTCGCGGCCGGGGGCGCCGAGATCCGGCTCCCGGCGCGCGCCCTCGAATCCCCGTCGGGTGGCCATTTCCTTTCGCCGGGGATCGTCCGTGTCGATCGGTTCACGCTCTCCGAGGACGGACCCGGCGCGGACGTCGAGGTGTTCGGGCCGCTGCTCCGGTATGTCGTCGTCGATTCGGTGGACGAGGCGATCGCGCAGGCGAATGCCACGCGGTTCGGGCTCGCGGCCTCGATCTTCACGAAGGACGCGGGCACGATCGAGCGCTTCCTCGCCGAGGCGCGCGCCGGCTGCGTGAACGTCAACACCGGCACCGCGGGCGCGAGCAGCAAGCTCCCGTTCGGCGGGATTGGTTTGTCCGGGAACCATCGGCCCGCGGGGGCCTTCAGCCTGGATTATTGCGCGTATCCGGTGGCGGGGATGATCGAGAGCGGCGCGACGGCGCCGCTGCCGATCGGGATGACGTTCGAGGAGAGCTGGCTCGACGAGGGATCGAACCTCAGTTGACGTTCGGATCCGGCGCGGCGTTCGTCGCGTCGGACGCGGCCGCTTTCGCCTCGTCGGCCTTTTTCGGCAGCTTCTCTTCGAGGGTCGCGAGTCGCTCGGCCGCGCGTTCGAGGGCGCGTGCGCTCGTCGTGAGCGCGGTGCGTCCGTACCCGAGGCCGAAGCCCGCCCATTTCACGGAAGCATCGACCACGACGTCGTACACCTCGCGCGCCTTCTGCTCGACGCGGGCCGACGCGGCCTTCACGTCCTTCAGGCTCGGGATCTTCGTCTCGCTTTGGGTTTGCGTCTCGACCATAAGGGATGCCTCCTGTTCGTTGGAAAGCCCTCGTCCGGCAGGACATGCGCCGCGCGTGGCACCGCGGAGGGACCCGCGGGAATCGCGCAACCAAGCGCCGCCCCGCGAGCGTGAAGCTCGCCCCGGACGTGGTTCGGATGTGTCCGTCTATTTATGACGCGACGTGTTACGTGTCAAGACGCGGCGCGTTGATTCTCCAGATTACCCCTGGATCAGCACGGATCAGGCGGCTCGGCGGGCGGAGGCGGCCCGCGTCACGGCGGAGACGAGGGTGTCGACCGCGTGGGGGCAACTCCGGAGGTCGATCGCCTCGCGGAGGAGCGGCTCGTGCTCGTGCTCCGCCGTCGTCGTGAGGACGAACGTGGGGCGCGAGCCGACCTTCGTTCCGCGGAGGAACGTGAGAAACGGGACGCTCTCGTCATGCGGAGAGACGTCGTAGACGACGACGCGTGGATCGTGCTGGGCGAAGAGCGCGAGCGCCTCCTCGGGCGCCACGACGAGCGAGCTCAGCGCGGCCGTGACCGCGCGGAGGCCCGACGCCTCGATCTCTTCGGCGAGCGACCTCGCCACGGCTTCGTCTTCATGAATGATGGCCACGACGGCAGGGTGCTGCATGCACGGGATCCCAGGCAGGGCGCGTGCCTGGCCGCGCCGCGTCGCGCTCGCACGCTCGCGGTGTCCGCCCGGATCGATTATGCTGTGCGAACTCGCCATGCTTTCCCGCCGCGCCATCCTCTCCTCGGGCCTCGTGTTCGCGGGTTCGCTCCTCGTTTCGCGGCGCGCGCTCGCGAAGAAGGCCGAAAAAGATCCGATCCCCGCGCTCCCGCTCTCGTTCGCCGTCGCCGAGGAGGACGGCGTCGCCGTGCAAAACGAGACGTGGATCGCCGAGCAGATCGCCGAGGCGACGCGGCTCTTCACGCCGATCGGCGTCACCCTGCGCAAGGCTCCCGCGCGCGTGCTCCCGCCGGCGCTCGCCAGGCTCGAGACGCGCGCCGACAGGGACGCGCTCGCCGCGCACCTCGAAGCAAAGCGGATCAACGTGATGATCGTGGCATCCCTGCGGGACGTGGACGATCCGAAGCTCTTCCGGATGGGCGTGCACTGGCGGCACAGAAAGACGCCCGCGAAGCATTGGGTGATCGTCGCGGCGAGCGCACGACCGAGCACACTCGCGCACGAGCTCGGCCATTTCTTCGGGCTCGGCCACAGCGACGTGACCGACAACGTGATGAGTTATTCGCGTACGGGGGTTCCCCCCTTCTTCGACGCCAAGCAAGCTGAGCGGATCGAGAGCATGGCGCGGATGTACGTGGGGTCGAAGCTGCTCGAACCCGCGTGAGCCGCGCGCGCTTCGATTCGCTCGCCACGAGGCCCCGGATCGTTTACCCTACGGATCGCCCGGCCGATCGCGCCGGGGTTCCGGCATGCAAACGCCCCCCCGTCGAACGACCCCCCCGCCGCCGTCCGTCGCCCCGCCCTCCTTGGAGCGCCCGAGTGAGCGTGTGCCCCCGATTCCGCCTCTCAGCAGCGGATTGTCGCGGCCGAGCCGTCCGCCGCCGTCGTCGGGCGAAGGCGCGCTTCGCTTGACGGACACGTGGGGGCCGAGCCGCCCGCCGCCGTCGTCGGGCGAAGGCACGCCTCGCTTGACGGACACCTGGGGGCCGATCTCCTCGGAGCGCCCCTCCTCGCGCCCCTCGACGCGCCCGCCGACGGCGACGGGCGAGCGCGCTTGGTACCTGGAATTGCCATGTCCCCCGGGGGAGGGCACCTTTCGAAGCAAAGGGATCGCGTATCGGGGGCTCGCCCACCTCGTGACGTCCCGCGTCGAGGGAGGCCCGCCGGCGTTTGCCGCGGCATTGCCGACGCCCGCCTTGCAACGTTTTTTCGACCAGCCTTTTCTCGCGAGCAGCTTCTACGACATGTTCCCGCTCGTGGCGGGCAGCGGCGTCCTCGCCTCGCTCGCGCGCATTCCGCTCGACGTCTTCGCGCACCAGCAGGGGCGCACGCAGGCCGCGCACGACGTGGAGCACGCGTACCGGGCCCTCTTGCAGGGCAAATCGACCGACGACATCCATTCACGCCTGCGCCCGCTCGCCGGCCGGTATTACGATTTTGGAGAATGGGACGTCGAGCGGCAGGGCCCGGATCGGATCCGCGTCGTCGAGAGCGCGCTGCCCATCTGGATCATGCCGTGGTTCATCCCGATGCAGATCGGCTACTTCTCGGGCCTCATGGCGGCGATGGGCAAGCCGAGCTCCACTGTGACGATGCAATCGTTTCGCCGCGAGGGGCTCGCGGGGGCGATGCCGCTCGTCGTCCTGGAGCTCGCGGTCGTTTTGCGCGACTGATCGGGCGTTTCACCGGGCGATCGGGGCTTCTCGCGGCCGCCTCGCCGTGGTACGGCGGGCCATGCGGTCCTTCCTCGGTGCTACCTCGATATGCCTCCTCGGGGCCCTCGGCTGCAGCGGCGGCGGCGAGACCCCCAAGCCGCCCTTTTTCGACGTCACCGGCACGATCGTCGATCTCCACCTGACCGAGGGTGGGGACGTCATGAACGTCCGTGATCCCGGGCAATTCGAGATTGCCGCGCTCGTCCCCGGCGAGGACGGCGCGCCGCGGGAGCTCCTCGCCGAGGTGGCCGAGGACGGCACGTTCCGCATTCGTGATCTCCCCGAGGGGCCTTATGATCTCCGCTTCACCGAGCTCTACGGCACGGGGACGAGGCCGCCGCGGTTCATCATGGGCGCGCCGCGCACGATCGATCTCGGGCGCATTTTCGTAGGCCGCCCCGAGGCCGAGTCCATCGCGACGGCGAATACGACAGAGCTCGCCCTCACGTTCGATGGATTGAGCCCCTGGGGGGAAGGGGCGAGCATCGAGGTGTTTTCGCTCGGCGCAGGCACGATCGGGACGCTCCCCGCGGCGGACGGCATGCAGCCTGCCCTGGGCGCCACGCAGGTCACCGATTTCCGCGTGGCCACGTCGGAGCTCGTCGTGCCGAACCTCGTCGCGGGCGACGCCGGGGACCTGGCCTATTTCACGCAAATGGTCGGGACGTCCGGCCCCGGGGCGCCTTATCGCTCGGTGCGCAAGGCCTTCGGGCCGGCGACGTTCACGCTCGCCGACGGCGCGACCACGCCCGTCGAGGGCACGTTCGTGGATGCGACCTCGAAGAAGCTCGCCGTTTCCATCGACGACGCCGCTTTCCAGGCCCTCGCCGCGAGCGTGCATCCCGAGGCGACGATCGCGGGCAAGGACGTTCGAATCGGCGTGGAGCCGGGGGGCGCGGATCGAACGAGCGTCTCCCCCACGCCCGATTTGCTGTTGTTCTCGGGCCTTCCTGCGGTGCAGCCCCCGGCTGAGCTCGTCTATGGCAATCCTTTCCCCGAAGGCTGGGCCGAGGTCGCTGCCGTCCAGGTCTCGTATGCCGTGACGCACGTCATGCCCACGGGTGTCCCGAAGACCACGGCCGTCGCCATTGGCCGTACCGGCCCGGTCTCTTCGTTCTCCGGCGCGGTTGCGCCGCCGCTTGGCCCGCCGCTCGACATTCGCGTGAACGATCAGCCTGCGTATGGCGAGCTCCTCGGCATTGGCAAGACGCCCACCGTGACCTGGAGCGCGCCCTCGCTCGGCAAAGCCGCGGCGTACGTCATCACGCTCCGGCGGCTCGACCCCGGCGGGCAGCTCACGCGGACGATGGCTTCGTTCTCGACGAACGAGCCCGAGCTGCGGATTCCGGACGGATTGCTCGACGTCGGGTATTATTATTACCTCCGCATCGGTGTGCGGGACGAGTTCGACAGCACGGCGCCGCTCCAGGCGCAAAGCAGCCGCGCCTATGCCGAGGCGATCACCGGCGTCCTTTCGCCCTGAATTGCGCGCGAGCCCTGCCATGGATGTCCCTACCTTTCAAGTCTCGTCCATTCAGGTCCTCGGACTCGCTTGTTTCGGGCTCGTCCTCGGCCGAGGAATCCGGCGCGTCTTGCCCGTCTTCGAGCGGCTCAGCATTCCCGCGTCGATCCTCGGTGGCCTCGTGTATGCGATCGTCGGCCTCGCCTTGCGAGATCGCGTCTGCAATTTCAAGTTCGACCTCGCGTTGCGCGAGATCCTCATGATCGCGTTCTTCACGACCGTGGGAATGACGGCGAGCCTTCGGCTGCTCGCGCTCGGGGGCAAGCGCGTCGCCATCTTCCTCGGCGCATCGGTCCTTGGTCTGCTCGCGCAGATGGGCTGGGGCGCGGGGGCGGCGAAGGCGATGGGGTTGCCGCCGCTGCTCGGCGTCATTCCCGGCGCCGTTTCGCTCACGGGCGGGCCCGCGACGGCGCTCGCGTTCGGCCCGGTCTTCGAGCAGGCGGGCGTCCCGGGCGCGACCGCGATTGGCCTCGCGTCGGCGGTCTTCGGGATCATCGTGAGCGGCTTGCTCGGCGGCTTCGTCGGCAGCTTCTTGATTCGCCGCCACTCCTTGCGCCCTGGTGAGAGCGACGCGATGCCCGCGCCCGAGATCGACATCGACGCGGGGCCCTCGGAGAAGCACGGCGATTACCTGATGCATATCATCGTGCTCGGCGTGGCGATGGCGTTCGGCTCGTTGCTCTCGGCGCAGTTCGCGGCCTGGAAGCTCACGCTCCCCGCATACATCGGGGCGATGATCGTGGCCGGCGTGATGCGCAACCTCGACGATCGCCTGCAATTCGCAGGCATCGATCAGAAGAAGATGGAGGAGATCGGCGGCATCGCGCTCGAACTCTTCATCGTGATGGCGCTGCTCACGCTGGAGCTCTGGCAGCTTCGGACGCTCGCGCTCCCTGTGCTCTTCATTCTGATCGGCCAGGTCCTGCTCACGATCGCGCTCTGCTGGACGGCCATTTACTGGATGATGGGCCGCAACTACACCTCGGCGGTCATGGCGGGCGGGTACTGCGGGTTCATGCTCGGCACGACGGCGAACTCGCTCGCCTGCATGAACGAGATCGTTCGCAAATCGGGCCCAGCGCCCCAGGCGTTTTTCGCGGTGAGCATCGTGGGCGCCTTTCTCATCGATTTCATCAATGCGCTGCTCGTCACGCAGGCCTTGAACGTGCTTCGCTGAGCGCGCGCCGTGGCTGGAGGCCCATGATCCCCGACAGCAGGACCGTTCTCGTCACCGGCGGCGCCGGGTACATCGGCGCGCACGCTGCCCTCGCCCTGGCGGAGCGCGGCTACCGGCCCCTCGTGCTCGACAACCTGAGCAAGGGGCACCGCGAGCCCATCGAGCGAGCGCTCGGTACGCCCGTGATCCAGGCCGATACGCGGGATCGCGCTGCCCTCGACGCGATCTTCGCGCGCGAGCGGATCGACGCCGTCATGCATTTCGCCGCGTTCATCGAGGTCGGCGAATCCGTCGTCGATCCGCTCAGGTTTTACGAAAACAACGTCCACGGCACGGTCACGTTGCTCCAGGCGATGCAGGTGGCCGGCGTCTCCAGGTTCGTCTTTTCCTCGACGTGCGCGACGTACGGCGTGCCCGAGATCGTCCCGATTCCCGAGGATCACCCGCAGAACCCGCTGAACCCTTATGGCCGGTCGAAGCTCGTCGTGGAGAAGATCCTCGCGGAGTGCGAGACGGCCTGGGGCCTCCGGTCCGTGAGCTTTCGGTATTTCAATGCAGCCGGCGCGCATCCGAGCGGCCTGCTCGGCGAGGACCACGACCCCGAGACACACCTCATTCCGCTCGTCCTCTCCGCGGCGCTCGGAAAACGGCCGTCGATCCGGATCTTCGGCGAGGATTACGACACGTCCGACGGAACGTGCATCCGCGATTACATCCACGTCTCGGACCTGGCGGACGCGCACGTGCTTGGGCTTGCGTATCTGCTCGGCGGCGGGGCGAGCACGGCCGTGAACCTCGGCAATGGGCGGGGTTTTTCCGTGAAGGAGGTCATCGCGGCGGCGACGCGCGTCACGGGCCGCCCGATCGCCGTGGAGAAGGCCGAGCGTAGGCCCGGGGATTCACCGGTGCTCGTGGGATCGAGCGCGCGCGCACGCAAGCTGCTCGGCTGGTCGCCGCGGTATCCGGAGCTCGAAACGATCCTCGCCCATGCATGGGCGTGGCATCAGAGAAAAACCTAGCGGGCGTCCGGCTGGAGCCCGAGCCCACGCGCGATGTCCTGAAACGTCTCGACCGCGGGCGTGGGCGTGCGCCGTTTCTCGGGGCTTTCGAAGTCGACGCGGAAGAGGCCGAACCGCGGCTCGTAGCCCTCGGCCCATTCAAAGTTGTCAAGGAGCGACCAGTGGAAATATCCGCGCACGTCGATGCCCTCGCGCGCGGCGCGTACGAGCGCCTCGAAATGGGAACGCAGGAACGAGGGGCGGACGTTGCCGTCCTTGTCGGCGATTCCGTTCTCCGTCACAAACACGGGCAGCCCAAGCGAGCCATACCGCTTGAGGACCTGGTAGAGGCCTTCCGGGTAGATGTCCCAGCCGAGGTCGTTGACGGGCCGATCCGCGGGCACGTATTGCTTGGAGAGCGAAGGATCACGGAGATCGGCCCGGACGTGGTCGCGGCCGTAGTAATTGATGCCCATGTAATCGTAGGAGCCGAGCAGGCCCGGGACGGCCTCGTCGATCTCGATGATCCCGGGAATGCAGAGCTCGATGCGGCCCGTGAACGACGCGGACGCGATGGCCTCGTTGAAGAACTGGTCCGTGAAGCCTGCGATCAGCCGATCGAGCGGAGAGCGCGTCGCCGGCTGAAAGATGCGGACGTGATGCGCGATGCCGACCCGCGTGGCGTGCCCGTCGCCGTCCGCGTCCGTGGTATCCGTCTCGCGGATCGCCTCGGTCATGCGCGCGTGCGCCTTGAGCATGCGCGCCATCACCCGCACGGCGATTCGTTGATCCGAGAGCCCGGGCGGAAAGATCCCCTTCACATAGGAGAGCGTCGCGAGCACGTTGGGCTCGTTGATCGTGCACCAGAGATCGACCGCCGATCCGAGCTTTTTTGCGACCCTTCGCGAGAAGGCCGCGAGGAGATCGATCGTCCGCTCGTTCATCCATCCACCCTGCGTCGCGACCCAGCGGGGCAAGGTGAAATGGTGGAGCGTGACCATGGGCTCGATTCCGGCCGCGCGGAGGGCGAGCGCCCAGGCGAGGTATCGATCCGCGGCCTCCTCGTTCCAGGCGCCTTCCGTGGGTTCGAGGCGGCTCCATTCGACGCTGAATCGATACGCATTCGCGCCGAGCTGGCGCAGGAGCTTGATGTCCTCGTCGATGCGGTTCCACGAATCACACGCGGCGCCCGAGACCGTATGATCCTTGATGTGGGGCGCGCCGCCGCTGAACGCCCCGCGCTCCCAGTCGGTCCAGTCGTTGTCGAGGCCGCCCTCGATCTGGTGCGAGGCCGTCGCGGTACCGAGCAAAAAGCCCGCAGGCAAGGCCGAGCGCAACGAAGAAAGCGCGTCCTCCGCGCCGAGGACGCACGGGGGCGGGTGCGGATCTCGGGTGAGCGCGGCGTAACCGAGGCGGGCGAGACGGGCGAGGTTCATGCGGCCGGCGGCGTTATAAGTCGGTGGTCCTCGGGCGCAAAGAGGCTTTGCAGTTCAGCCGCGAATTTCCCGGGCGCCTTCCCCGCCGCGCGTGACGAGGAAGCCGGGCTCGACGCCGAAGCGGCTCCGGTAGCCGTCGCGGACCGCAGCCATGACCGCGTCGAGCGCGGATTCGTCGACGAGGGACACGGTCGAGCCGCCGAACCCGCCGCCGGTCATGCGAGCGCCATGGACGCCTGCTTGGGCGTCAGCGAGGTCGACGAGTGTGTCGAGCTCCGGACAGCTTACCTCGTAGTCGTGCTGCAAAGATCGGTGCGACGCGACGAACAAGGCGCCGACGGCCGCGACGTCGCCGCGGCGGAGGGCCTCGGCGGCGGATTGCGTGCGGGCATTCTCGGTGACGACGTGACGCACGCGGCGGACGAGGGGCTCGGGAAGGAGCGAGGCATGTTCGGCGAACGCCCCCTCGGTGACGTCGCGGAGCGCGCGGATCCGGGGGAGTGCGCCGCGGAGGAGCGCGACGCCGCGCTCGCACTCCGCGCGTCGCGTGTTGTATTCGGACGTGGCGAGGGCGTGTTTTTTGCGGGTATCGCTGACGAGGATCGCGACGGGGCCGCCGGGCAAGGGGACGGCTTCCATCGCGAGCGAGCGGCAATCAACGAGCAAGGCCGCGTCCGCGCGGGCGCACGCGGAGACGAGCTGGTCCATGATACCGCAGCGCGTGCCCACGAAGGTATGCTCGGCGGCCTGTCCGGCGAGGGCGAGGGCCACACGGTCGACCGTCGCGCCTGCGAGTGAGAGCAACGCGAAGCCGGTCCCGATTTCGAGCGCCGCCGAGGAGGAGAGCCCCGCGCCCCGCGGAACGTCGCCTGCGACGAGGAGATCCGCGCCGCGGAGCGCCTGGACCCTCGCATCGACCATGTGCGCGACGCCCTCGATGTAATCGGTCCACCGGCCGGTTTGTCCGGGGCCGGGGTGGTCGAGGTCAAACTCGACGGTCTGATCGAAATCCAGGCCGTGCACGCGAATGCAGCGGTCGTCGCGGGGCGCAGCGAGGACGGTGACGCCGACTTCGAGTGCGACGGGCAGGACGAACCCGTCGTTGTAATCAGTATGCTCCCCGATCAGATTGACGCGGCCCGGGGCAAAAAACACCCGGGGCGCGGGGCCGTTGTATCCGAAGCGGGCGTGGAACGCGGACCTCAGATCGATGGTGTTTCTCATGCGTGCGTAGACCCAACCCTCGGGCTCAGGTCTTCGATTTGTACAGGTTGAAATCCGCGCCTATGACGAGGATCCAGGAAAAAGCATATTGCCACATCGGGTCGATGAGGTTCGTTCCGACCTGGGCGATGGCGAAGGGCGACATGCGATTCGACAGGAACTTTTTCGGCCACCGGCCGAAGGCGACCGCGTGCAGCCCGAGTTGTTCGAGGCCCGTGCCGAGGACGCGCTGATACCGGCCGCTCACGCCGAGCAAGAGCTCGCCGGGGTTGGGGACGGGGACCGAGTAGGCCACGAGGAGCTCGTGCGCGTGGCTGAAATCCTGGAGCTTGCGCAGGGTGAAGGTGAAGTTGTCGTGATACACATCGTCTGCGCCCGCGCCCGGGGCGGTGTAATAATTCCAGTCGGCCGTGAAGTTGTATTGAAAGGCGATGGGACCGACCTTGCCCTGGAGGGTGGGGAGGACCCGGAGACGCAAGCCTCCGTGGTTGATGGGGGCGAGGAAATGGGCTGGATTGTCCATTCCCTCGTCGTCGTCTTGGTTCACCCAGTCGATGGCCGTCCGCCTGCCGCGCCGGATCTGCCCTGCCGCGAGGCGCTCGCGGCCGAGCGGGGTCATGACACGGAGGCCGCCGTTGAAAGGTTCCTTGATGAAATAATCGTAGGCACCCTGGACCTGGAGCCGGAAGAAGGCAATCGGGGTGATGTCGACGAAAGGACCGACGGTATTGTTGACGAAGCCGTAGACATCACGCACGCCGACGGTGATGTTCGTCGAATCCCACAAGATCCCTTTCTTTTGCACGAGCGGAATTTTGTAACCGAGCGTCGCGCCGATGGCCGAGCGGGTGTAGTGCATACCCCACGGGACGTAAAAGACCCCGAGGTCGAGCGAGGTCGGGCGCGGCGCGTCGGGCTTCGCCTCGGCGGGTTTGTCTGGGGCTCGTGGCTCGTCGTCCTTTCGGCTCCGCTCGTCGGCGTCGTCGGCGCGCGCGGGCAGGGAGAGCGAGAGCAGGGTGAGCGCCGTGAGGCCGCGGAGGAGGGTTCGCATGACGTTACGCCGTGCGGCCCGCGCGAGGAGGTTTCGAGGTGCGCCGGGCTTGCTCGGGAGAGCATATCGGGAGTCGCGGGGGGTGTATACATCCCGCCACGCGTCGCCCGGCGCGTGCTGGGATCAGGGGTCGGCGCGCCGACAGGCGACGTCGACGATTTCGCGCTGCCAGCCCACGGACGAGCTCGCCTGGATGCGGCGGAACTCGGCGACGGCGCGGACACGCGCGTCATCCTCGTCGGCGGCCTCGATACGGAACGTGCCGCGGAAGGTCCGAGCCTCCTGGCCCGCGTGCTCGGCGAACGTCGGTTCCTTGTACGATATGACGATCTCGTAGAGAGCGCCGCGCGGGGCGGGGGCGCTCTGGGAAGTGCGCTCGGCCCTCTCGCGCTCCAGCGTATCGGGGAGGACCCGCCGTGTGCTCGGGGCGTCGTCCGTCGCGTCGTTTGGCGTCGTCACGAGGGGCATCCTAGCAGAGGGAACACGCCTCCCCCAAGAGGGTTTCGCGCATGGTCCTTGACGCAGAAAGGAGGCAGCGCGAAAAAATCTCGCGCATCACGCGGACACGAAAGGCCGCGATCGAGATGACCCATCGCTCTCCCTGGAAACACGCGGCTTTCGCCGTGTCCCTCGTCGCGTGTGGCGTCGCGGCAAGCAGTTGCACCTCCAACCATCGTAGCGAAGAAAACGTCGGCGCCGCGTCGAGCGCATCCGCTTCTCCAGCCGCGTCCGCGGTGTCCGTCGCGCCGAGCGGCCCGCCGCGTTGCGCGGCGCGATCGCCCCGCCGCTTCGAGCGCGCTGCGGCCGGCGGCGCGAGTTCAGCGGTGACGCTCGTCCGTGCCGGGGGGCACACGCTCGCGCTCGTCGCGGATCACGACGAGCGGGCGCTTCATGTGGTCGACACGAGCTCGATGCGACAGGTGTCGGTGACGCCGCTCGAAGGCCGGCCAGGGCACGTGCTCGCGCTCGAAGGAGGCCTCATCGCAGTGGGGTTGCGCGATACGTCGCGCGTGCTCTTGCTCGAGCCTGCCGACGAGGCGCTCGCAAAACCCTTCGAGGAGCGATGTGCGGTGGACGTGGCGGCCGAGCCGTGGGCGTTTGCGGAGGAGGGCGGATCGCTGCTCGTGACGAGCGGGTTCGGCGGGGCGCTGACGGTGCTCGCGACCGCCGATCTCTCGGTTTCACGCGTGGTGCCGCTGCCGCGCGAGCCACGCGCGGTGATCGTGGCGAACGCGGGCGGGGCGGCGTTCGTCACGCACGCGGTGGGGGGCGTCGTGTCGGTGGTCGATTGGAAAGACGCGGCGAAGGAGCCTGAAGCGATCTTGCTGCGCGCGGGCCGACGCGTGGGCGCGGATGGAACGTTCGACGACAAAACACCTCGCGCGGCCTCGCAAGGGTATGCGCTCGCGCGTGTGGTCGGGACGCGCAGCGACGGGACGCGGGACGCGCTCCGGATCTTCGCGCCGCACACGAGCGTGGATCCAGGCGCGCCGGCCGTGGGAATGACGATCGGATACGGCGGATCCGGTCAAGGGCCGCGGACGATGGCGCAGCTCGTGAGCGTGGTCGATCCGGGCGCGAAGCGAGCGATCACGAACCACGTGGCGGGCGTATTCAACGCGGCGTTCGGGCAGGATTGTATCCTGCCGCGGAGCGCTGCGGCGGACGAGAATGGCCTCTTCGTTGCGTGCCTCGACATCGACGCGGTGATCGAGATGGATCCATGGGTCGGGGATCCAAGCCTCGCCGAGCGGCGGCGGGCCGCGCTCCCCGCGGGCCCGAGCTCGCTCGTGCTCTCCGACGAAGGAAAACACGTGTTCGTATGGTCGGAGATGGATCGCGCGCTGTCGCGTATCGAGCGTGAATCGTTTGTCGTGACGAGCGTACCGCTCTGGCGGCGATCGGGCGTGGCGCGGGACGCGAAGATCGAACGAGGCCGGCGGCTGTTTCATACGACGCGGGACGCGCGCCTCGGCATGGGCCGCGGATGCGCGAGTTGCCATCCCGAAGGGCGCGAGGACGGGCTCGCATGGACGAGCCCCGACGGCCTGCGACAGACGCCGATGCTCGCGGGGCGCGTCGCGAGCACGGGGCCGTATGGATGGTTCGGGGAGCACGCGACGGTGCGCGACCACTTGAACGAGACGTTCACGCGGCTCGGCGGGACCGGCCTCGCGAAGCATTCGGAGGAGGACTACGAGGCGCTTCTCGCGTACGTCTCGTCGCTGCCGCCTCCGCCGCCGTCGAAGCCGAAGGAGCAAGAGATCACGGAGCGAGGCAAGCAGGTGTACGTGGCCTATGGCTGCAATGGTTGCCACAAGGACGGGGGCACGGACGGAAAGCCGCACGACGTGGGCAGCGGGCAAAAAGGTGAGCGTCGCGCCGATTTCGATACGCCGTCGCTGCTCGGTGTGCGCGGGACCGCGCCCTATTACCACGACGGGCGGTATTCGACGCTCGACGAGATGCTCTCGGCGAAGGATCAACGGATGTTCCCCGGCACGCTGAGCAGCGCGGACAAGAAGGCGCTGCTCGCCTACCTGGAGACGTTGTGATGAAGCGCTCGGCGCGGGAAGGGAGCGAAATGCGATACGTGGCTGCGTTCGTGTTCGGCGCGGCGTTGCTCTCGACGCAGGGAGGGGCGGCGCGCGCGGCCGACGCGCCCGCGCCGCCGCCGGGCTGGGAGGCGCCTCCGCCGCTCGCCACGAAGCCGGCGAAGGCCCCGAAGGCCCCCGCGTGTTGCCAACACGACGCGATTTGTTGCTCGCGACAAACCTCGATCGATCAAGCGCGGATCCGCCGGATCGTGCGAATGATCGAGGTGCGTATGGCCGACCTGCCGAAGGAGGAGGTGCAGGAGGCGCCGAAGGAAGGGCCGGGGATTGCGGGCGTGCGGCCGCTCAAGATCATGGATGGCCGCGGAAGGCCCTATCCGTGGCTCGACGGGCCCGCGGAGGAGATCCGCTTGATGCCGCCGGGACAATGCGGGGAGATGAAGTTCGGGAAGGACGATTGGCCTTCGCCGTTCTACGCCGAACCGGAGTTCCAAGGCATGGGCAGCGGGCAGGTGCGCGGGTATTTCCAGGAGAAACCAGCCGACAAGGGGCGCAGCCTGATTTCGGGGCCCATGTCGTATCTGTCCTTCGACAGGGCGGACGGGGACGGGATCGTCGTGGAGCGCGTGGAAGGGACACTCGAAGGGACGCCCGATCTCCGCGTGATGCGGAGGGCACGCGTGGTGGCCGCGTCGATCCTGGCGGGCCGCGTGAATGCGTACCAGGACAAACAGGAGAACGACGCGCGGGTCGTGTTTGTCTTGCCAGAGGTACTGCTCGGGTTCGAGGCGAAGGAGACGAAGGTCGCAGGCGGATTCCTCAGGGTCCGCGGCGAAACGACGGAGGCGTACACGACGTACACGATCCCGGTGGGATCGGGGCGGAGCGGGGTCGGGACGTTCGTGATCATGAGCCGCTGGCTCCGGAGGTGGTTTCCCCCGAAAAGCCCGGAAAAACTGCCGGCATCGCAGCCGGGAGGCGTCGCAGTGAGCCAGACGTCGGTCGAGGCAGAGCCCCGCGCGCGGGTCTTTTTGTACGAGCCGGAGTCCGACGTCTTCGAGTAGGCCCGTCCGAATCGGGCGGGCCCATCGGGGGCGAGGTGCGGGGGCGCGCGAGCGCCGCTCGGTCACTGGAGGGCGGGGGTGTTCTCGGCGAAGTATTCGTGGTTGTCGGCGTTGTTCAGCGCCTTCGCAGGATCGGAAAGCGCGAGCGACTTCGCGCCGGATTGGCCGTACACCCAGTCGTCCGTGCCGGCGATGACGTCGAAGTGCGAAAGCTCGTGGATGATGGTGCCGCCCTTGGAGTCCGTGCCGGAGAGCGGCGCGCTCCAGAAGACGCTGCAGAGGTACACGTTGTACGGCTGGTTCGGATACACGTACGCGTAGTACTTCTTCTTGCAGCCGCAATCGAAATTCAATGACTTCGAATCGACCGCGTCCTTGATGGCCGCGTAATGGCTCTTCGCCGTGCTCCAGCCGTTCGTCGAGAACGCGCCGAACCACGTGGTGTACCGCGGCGTCGCCGAGGGCGAGCCGCCGAGGTAGGCGACCGCGCCGTTCGCCATCGTGCTGGCCGCGCCGAGCGCTTGCGTGACCGTGGTTTGCTGGTCCGCGCTGCACTTGTTGAAGCCGAGGCTCCCGAAGTTCTGCGGCCCCGGGGCGTTGAGGAACTGGGGCGACGGCGCATTCGCGCGGCCCTCGATCCAGAGGCTCACCTCGTTCGAATCGAGCGAGACCGCCTGCTTCGTCACGGGCGTCAGCATGTCGGCCGCGTACTGGACGGTGTAGGTGCCCGTCTGCGTCAGATCGTAGAAGCCCGAGAGCGTGGCCGTGCGCGTCACGGTCTTGCCCGGGCCGAGCACGACGTAATCCTCGTCCGACATCGCCGCCCGCTTGTAATGCGGACCCGTGAACTCTACTGGTTGCCCGCCGCGGGTCACAAGGAATAGATCCTCTTCGAGGTCCTCGCCAGGCGCATACCACGCAGGCAGGTGGATCGCGCGCTTCGTCGTGTTGGTGAGCTTCACCGTGACCGTCACGCTCTCAGCCAGGCTCACGGATACCTTGTCGACGGAGAGCTCGACCGCGATGTCACCCGCGGCGGGATCCATTCCTTCGTCGACCACGATTTCGCTGCCGGCCCCGTCCTCGTCGTCCTGGACGACGCACGCGCCGAGCAGCAACGCGCTCGCAGCACCCAAAGCCAGCCACCTGAAAGGAAGCGTCTTGCTCATGGTTGGACCCCTGGACAGGAGGAACGACCGGCGGTAACAGCCGCGACCAGGTCGACCCGCACTGTTTTATCGACCCTACCATTTTCGCTTTCGAAGTGAAATCTAAAATCGGCTGAAGGCGCGAAAGAGGACGTGGGGGATGCGGACGGGTGGTCACTCGAGTGACCGAAATGGGTGGGCTCTCGCCATTACGAGGAACGGTTTTGCTTTTCGGCCTTGATGAGCGCGCGTCGCTCCGCGAGCCAGGCGCGGGCCTCGGCTTCGGTCGCGAAATAGCGGGTGGGCACCGCGTCGATTCGCCGGAGGAAACTACCGGCGCGCACGACGAGGTCCGCGAGGACGCGGATCGCGAAGTGCGCCCCGAAGACGGCCACGCCGAGCACGGGGACGTCGTGCACCTTCTCCGCTCCCGCCCTGCGCGCGCCCGCGCTGACGGTTCCGGTGCGTGAAAGATCCACGAGCTTCAGGAGATAGGGGCGGCCGGCGATGAGGGATTTTTCCCGTGACGTCAGCTCGCGCATCTCCGCCTCGCTGATGTCACCGTTGAACCTCCACACGGCCGTATCCGGCGGCTCGAAAAATACCGTATGCTTCTCCCTCATCGGGTGTCTCGCGACACGATCGAGCGTAGATCGTGCCGAAGCCGATAGGTGAAACCAAGCAAAAACAGCGCGCGAACGGCGCTCGTTCGGGAGAGCCGCATTACCTCGAAGCGGCGCGTCAGCGGGATGACGGAAGTGCCTTGCTTGCGCTCGGCACCGCTGGATACGCGTGCGATCAGCGTCGTGGCATGGCGTGGAGAAATGCTGGAATGGTTGTAGAAGGAAAAACGAGCGTGCGGGGAACGATCAGTACCGTCGCCCTGGCGCGGCGGTATCCCGGGGCGGTGCCGGTCTCTCGTCGGAATCGTGCACGGGTGCCATTTCGAGCGTCGATGGATGCACGAGGACAGGCGAGCGGGAAAGGAGCACGTACGCACCGAGCAAACACGTCACGGTCACCACGACGACGGCGAGCGGGTGCGGCTTCGCTTGCAAGAGCGCATGCGGCATGGGGGCCTCCTCGAAGAGAAAAAGGATGGCCGGTCCGGTGCGCCATCGTCCATGAAAAAGAAAACGCGATCGGACATTGCATGTCTCAGGCTTGACAGGGCGTCGGTCCTGTGCCTGTTGGTACTGGCTGGAGAGGATGAGCACGATGGTGGACAAGCTCGACGTCGCCCGAGCGCTTCGCGAGATCGGAGCCCTGCTCCGATGCAAAGGGGAGAGCTCGTTCAAGGTGCAGGCCTACGAGAATGGCTCGGCGGCGGTCGAGGCGATCTCCGAGGACCTCGGCCGGCTGGTCGAGGAGGGGCGCCTGACGCAGGTGCCCGGCATTGGCGTGTCGCTCGCCTCCGTCATCACCGAGTTCGTCCGCACGGGGCAATCCGAGCTCCACGTGAAGCTCCGCGCGGAGCTGCCGCCCGGGGTGCTCGAGCTTTGCGAGATTCCCGGGCTCAGCCCGAAAAAAGTCCAGGCGCTCCACGACGCGCTGGGGATCACGAGCGTGGAGGAGCTGCGGCAGGCGTGCCTCGCGGGCCGCGTCCGCTCGGTGAAAGGATTCGGTCTGAAGACGCAGCAGAGCCTGCTCGAAGCCATCGCGCAGCGGGAGATACGTGAGGCGCGGGTGCTGCTCGTCGACGCGCTCGGCGTCGCGGAGCCGCTGCTCGACCACCTCCGCGCCTTCCCGGAGGTAAAGCAGGCGGATCTCGCCGGCGACGTGCGTCGTTTTTGCGAAACGGTCTCCGATGTGCATGTCGTCGTGGCGAGTGACGAGGCCGGCGTGGTGCTCGATCACGCCGAGCGATTTCCGCGGGTGACGCGGGTGCGGTGCCGAGACGCGCAACGGGTCGATCTGTGTCTCGCGGGAGACGTGCCGGCGTCGGTGCACGTGGTCGCGCCGGCCCATTATGCGGGAGCTCTTTTGATGCGCACAGGCTCCGCGGCGCACCTCGCCGAGCTCGGCCGGGTCGCCACGGAGCAGGGCCTCGCGCTCGATGAGGCGCGCGCGCTCGTCCGCATCGAGAGCGATGCGCAGATCTATCGGGCGCTCGGCCTGCATCCCGTGCCCCCTGAGCTTCGAGAGGGAGACGGGGAGATCGAGGCTGCGCGGCAGGACGATTTCGCCGACCTCGTCACGCAGGGCGACATCCAGGGCATGGTGCATTGCCACACGGTCTTTTCCGATGGCAACGACACGATCGAGGACATGGCGCGCGCGGCCGAGGCGATGGGGATGAAATACCTCACGATCACGGACCACTCGCCGACCGCGCATTATGCGAGGGGTGTGGAGCTCGATCGGCTGAAATTGCAATGGGACGAGATCGCGCGCGTCCAGGAGCGCGTGAAGATCAAGCTTCTGCGCGGGACGGAGTCGGACATCCTCGCGACGGGCGCGCTCGATTACCCCGACGCCATCCTGGAGCAGCTCGATGTGGTGATCGCGAGCGTCCATTCACGCATGAAGATGGACGAGGCCGCGATGACGCAAAGGCTCGTGGAGGCGATGCGGCAGCCGATCTTCAAGATATGGGGCCATCCGCTCGGCCGCCTGCTCTTGCGGCGCGAGCCCTTCGCTTGCCGGGTCGAGGAGGTGCTCGACGTGATCGCCTCGTCGCGGGCCGCGATCGAGGTCAACGGGGACCCGTACCGGCTCGATATGGAGCCTCGCTGGCTGAAGGAGGCGCGAAAGCGAGGGATTCGTTTCGTCATCTCGACGGACGCGCATTCGACGAAGGGCCTTTCGTCCCTGCGTTTCGGCGTGGGCGTGGCGCGGCGAGGCGGGCTCCGCAAGAGCGAGGTGCTCAATGCGCTCGGCCCCGAAGGTTTCGCGGCGGCGGTCAGGCCCATCCATTGATGGTGGGCGCCGAAGTTGCAGGTGCTCCCGGTACGATCCTCGCACCGGCGTATCGGCATGACCCCCAAAGCGAAGAACGACAGCCGCCCCCCGAGCCCGGCCCGTCCGCGGACGCTCCCGGGACGTGCCCCCGCCTCGAACGCCTGCCCGCTGTTTTTCCGTGTCCTCGTGTATGAGGCGCGATCGGGCGAGAAGAGCTTCACCGATTGTGGCTACGAGCTCGGCCGGCAGATCTTCTCCATCGTGGGAAATGAACTCGGAGAAGACGTGCTCGGCGAGCTCGTCGTGCTCATCATGAAGCGCGACACCCTGGCGATCTTGCAATGGCTGAAGAGCCGCGTGCCCCGCATGATGGATATGATTCCGACGCGTGAGTACCGCGCGTTCATGAAGGGATTCATGCAGGCGGTCGTCGAGTAGCCGTCATTTGAGTTCGAGCATGAGCTCGAACTCGCCGGCCTCGTCCATCCACCCGTCGACGATGACGTAATAGGTCGCGTCCGCCTGGACGTTGACTTGATTGACGTCGTGTGCCTCGATCATCGATCCGAACGAGCAATCGAGCACGTCGCCTCCGCTGCCGGGGCAGGTCGTCCACGTGTGCAGCCAGTGGTGCGCATACTGGGGCAGGAGCGTCGCGACGAGCGTGCCCGGCGCCGAGGGCCGGACCGGAAAGACGAGCTCCTTGCCGATTCTCTCGCCAGGCATGCAGCCTTTGAACATCGGGCTCTGCGTGGTCAAGTCCGTCCCCCGGCTCGTGTCGTCGAAGAGGGACAAGGACTCGCCGGGCGCGATCTCGGTGAGCGATGTGCAAGCCTCCTCGTTGTCCTGGTCTGGCGGGGCGGGAGGCGTGTATTCGTCGAGCGTGCAAGCCGAGAGCAAAAGGCCGAGCCCCAGGCAAACCCCGGGACGTACGAGGCGGTAAAGGGTCCGCATGGCCCGCGAGGTTTCCATTGCGGCGCGCCCGACACAAGAGGGAAGTCGGGTGATCAAAAGAAGCTCTTCACCGTTCGCTCCACGCGCGCCGGCTCGAGGAGGTACGTGAGCAAGGCGCCGTAGATCGCGCCGGAGAAATGCGCGTCGTGGTTGATATCGTCGCCCGCGGCGACGGAGTGCCAGGCGCTGTAGGCGAGGTACGCCACGGCGAACACGATGCCCGGCACGGGAATCGGCAGGAACATGAGCTGCAGCTTGAGCTTTGGGACCAGGAGGACGGCGCTGAACATCACGGCGGCCACGGCGCCGGATGCCCCGAGCGAGCTATAATTCGGGTTTCGCATGTGCCGCAGGGTCGTGGGGATGAACCCGACGATCACGGCGGTCACGTACAGCGCGAGGTACCGCGCCACGCCGAGCACACGAATGGTTTGCTCCGTGAAGAAGTACAGCGAGAACATGTTGAACGCGAGGTGCGAGAAGTCCGCGTGCACCCAGCCTGCGGTGAGCAGGCGATGGACGTGCCCGTTCTTGCGCACCTGATAAGGGCTCAAGATCAGCGCTCGCCGCACGGGCTCGGAGGCCAACCCGAGAAGGCTCACGATCGCCACGGAAGCAATCAGCAAAACAGGAACGGGCAAGGCGAGGAGATGCGCCGGGAGATCGTTCATGACCGGAGGATATCACGGTACGGACGCATCGCGGGCCTCCGCTCGTTGTTGAAAATCACTTGCATTTTCATGATTGTTCCGCTAGAAGCAGGCCATGATGTTAGAGGAAGCACGTGTTTGGAGCCGTTTCGCTCGAGGAACACTCATGATGTTCGGGGTGATGTATGCGTGATTTCGTTCTGCGACGTTACCTGACGAGCATGGTCGTCCCGGCACTCGTTGTCGGCTTGCCTGCGTGCGCGGCGCTCGATAGCCACGACCAAGCACGCAAAACGGTGGAGGTATTGGACGAGGGCGCGAACGACGACACGAGCGCGAGCGCCGGAGGCGGTACGGGTGGCGCCGGAGGCACCGGCGGCAGTGGCGCGACGACGTCCAGCTCCACGGGCTCGGGGATCTATATGCCGCCCGACGACGACGACGACGATGACGACGACGACGACGACGACGACGACGACGACGACGATGATGACGATGATGACGATGATGACGATGATGACGATGATGACGATGATGACGATGATGACGATGATGACGACGATGACGACGATGACGACGATGACGACGACGAGGACGAATACGACGGCGAAGGTTGATGTCTTTCCAGCACCGTGAGATCGCGCTCCTCTGCGCTCTCCTTTCGTCAATTCTCTCCCTTCCCCTTTCGTTTGCACGCGACCCGAAAGCTGAGACGCCTGCGAAGCGTCAGGCCACGTCGGGCCTCGACGCCAGCGCCAGCGCCGAGACGTCATTTTATCTCGATGATACCCATGTCGGCGTCGTGACTCCGACGATTGCGGGCACGATTTCGAGCCCGACGGCAGGCTGGTCCCTGAGCGGTCGTTATCTCGTCGACGTGGTGACCGCCGCGTCGCCCGATATCGTGGCAACTGCGTCGCCCCCCTGGACCGAGGTCCGCCACGCCGGAAACCTCGAAGGGGGCTATGAAAAAGGAGACGTCGGGGTCGGCGCGCATGCGTCGCTGTCGCGCGAGCCGGATTATCTGTCGATATCGGCGGGGCTCCGCGGGACGCTCGAGTTCGACGAAAAGAATTACGGTCTGCTGTTCGGGTATTCGTACCGGCACGATACGGCGGGACGCGCTGGGACCCCGTTCGACGTGTTTGGATGGACACTCGAGCGGCACGACCTGAATGCCGGGCTCACGATCGTCGTGAATTCCTCGACGATCGCGGCGATTCAGCTCGACGGGATGTTCGAGCGGGGCAATCAGGCCAAACCGTATCGTTACGTGCCCCTCTTCGAGGTAGGCGCTGCGGAGGAGGTGCCCGTCGGCGCGAGCGTCGCTCTCGTGAGCGCGCTACGCCTGCACGCGCGGCCCCTGGAGGCATTGCCTCTCACGCGGGATCGGTTCGCGCTGACCGGACGTCTCGCGCACCGACGTTCACGCGGCACGCTGCGCGTCGAGGAGAGGCTCTACACAGATTCGTGGGGAATGGCCGCGAGCACGACGGACGCGCGATATTCGATCGACATCGGGCGGTTCGTCACGATATGGCCGCGCCTTCGCTTCCATGCGCAGACCGGCACCGTGTTCTGGCAGCGCGCGACCGAGGTGGCCGTCGCGGCGGACGGATCGATCACGATTCCAGCGATCCGAACCGGGGATCGCGAGCTCGGGCCGCTCTGGACGCTGACGGGCGGAGGAGGGGTGTCCGTGAAGCTCGGCGCGAGGTTCACGGCGAGCCTCCAGGTGGACGGAGTCTTCACGCGTTACCTCGACGCGCTCTACCTCACGCGGCGGAATGCTTTGTTCTCGGCGCTCGCCCTGCAAGCGACATTCGATTGACGTCGGTGGCGCTTCAGAAAGCGTAGGAACAGGAGAGCTCGGGCGAGAGGAGTGTGCCGGTCGAGGGAAAGGGCTTTGTGAACTTCAGGGCGGCGGAGATGCCGAACGAAGGTGAGATCGCATAAGCCGCCGCGACCCCAACGCCAACGAAGCCCGTTCCGGATTTTCGGTACGCGCTGAGCGTCTGCGAGGGGGGATTGTCGAGCTGGCTCGCAGGCGGCGGCTTCGTCGTGTCCTCTTCGACGACGACGCGGTACGCGGTGTCGAATTGAGCGATGCCGGCGGCGACGAAGAAAGAGCCCCGGAACCCCGACCTGGCGAAGGGCCGGACGCCGAACGTATATCCCGCGCGGATCTCGCCGTGAAATGGCAAGAATTCCGGCGCCTCGGCGCCGCTCGGCCGCGGCCCGCCTCCCCGGAGCACCCATCCGGCGCGCAATCCGAGCGTGACATTGTCGAATACCACGCGGTCGAAGCCGAGCAAGATCCGCGTCGTCGCGATCTGGAGGCCTGGCCGCACATCCCCGCCGCGCGCGACGAGCGGCGTGCCGTGGTATTGCGTACCCGAGTCACGGAAGCAGGCGTAGTCGCCGTGGAGTTGGCTCTCCGGCGAGCAGACGTCGTTGCCCGCGTGGATCCCTAGATCCTGGACGAGCGACAATGAGAGGCCATTGTTCAGGCTGGGGGTCTTTTTCGGGGGCGTGTCCGCGGCCAGCGTCTCTTTCGGAACGAGCAGGAGCGCCGCGACGAGGAGCCACGCGCGCGCGTCAATTGCAGCCGCAGCCGCCCTCGGCGCTCGCCGACCCGCCGGTCGCGCCTTCGTGGACCGCTTGCATGTGGGATTCGCCGGGGCCGGAGACGGGGCCGACCGCCATCGTCGGATGCGCGAGGCGCCCGCGCTCGTAAGGCGCGACGTGTGTGCAGGCCGCGAGCCCGTGCAGGAGCCCGAGCAGGCAAACGAGACGCGTGATGCGCAGGACCATGGATACCTCTCGTCGAAACGGGGTTGATTGGAGGGATCGACCCTCGTCAGGGTGTCCAAGAAAGATACCTTCCGATGAATGCCGGCTCGTCCGGCAAGGTCGTCTCCTGGGCGCTCGGGCCCTTGACGAAATCAAGCGTCATCCACGGCCCGGGATCCTCGCCGGAGTCCGACGAGTTCCATTCGGTGAATTCGACGTGCACGCGATACGTGCCGTCTGGAGCCTCGAGGCCGGCCGTGTTCGTACCATTCCAGGACACCGCGTGCTCGATGTGCGATTTCCTCGTGGCGCCGGTGACCGCATCCACGACATTCGTGCCCGATGCAGCTCTCCAGCGCACGAGGTGCTCCACGCGTTTGGCCGCCCATACCTCGAGCGTCTTCACGAACGTATCCTGCGCGTTCGTGATCCAGATGGCGCCTATGTTTTTCGGGGCATACTCGCCGTCGAGGGAGACGGTGGTGACGCGAAATGATAGCGTGCCGCCGGCGGGCGGCCCGCCGCCGGTTCCGCCCGCGCCGCCCATACCCGTTCCCGTGCTGCTCGCCGCTTCGGAGGCCGTGCTGCCTGCGCCGTCATCGCCGGTATAAGGCGTCCAGAACGCAGGGTCGCTGCGGGCCGCGGGACCACAAGCGAGAAGCATGGGCAAGAAGAGGCCTGACGCCCACGCGAGGGCGATACGTTTCGCGTTTCTCGTTGACCTGACCATCGGCGCCGGGTACCCTGTTGATGTTGATTTCTACTTTCATCTTCAGTTTAGAGGAGATCACGCCCTGGAGACAAGAGGAAAGTTGTTCGTGTCGACGCTGACGCAGAAGCCTGCTTCACGAAGGTCGGTCCCTCGCTGGTCCTCCGCGGTGCAATTCGCGGGGGTCTTTTTGGGGATTGCGGGTATGGGATGCACGAACCCGCTCCAGGAGGGCGCCATTGCGGATCTCGGGCCCGAGTCCCCTGCCATTCCTCTCGGCCCCTTGCACCGCCCCGGACAGCCATGCCTCGTCTGTCACGACGGCGCCGAGGCCACCGAGCTCACCGTCGCCGGGACGATCTACGAGCGCGCCGATGCGACAAAGCCGATCCCCGATGTACTCGTGCATCTCGTCGACGCGCGCGGGACGGCCTATGTGACGGCCACGAACTGCGCCGGGAATTTTTTCGTGAGGCCCGGCGATTTCACGCCCGAATATCCGATGCGGGTGGCGATCGAGCGTGACGGGTTTCGTCAGGAAATGGAATCGCCGGTGAATGTCGATGGGTCATGCGCGAGCTGCCATACCAACGACCCCAGTCCACGTTCCGCCGGCCGCGTCTATTTGCTCTCCGTCGCCGCGACCCTGGAGGACCGTTGTCCGTGAGACGAATGCTCCTGCGCTCGTTGTTCCCGCTCGTGCTCCCCGCGCTCGCCGTCGCCTGCGCGCCCGAAGCGGAACCGACGGATGTCTTGCTCGTCCCGAGCCGTATCACGTATCCGAGCGTCGGCGGCGCGCTGGAGTACCGATGCGCGACGCTGGATTGTCACGGAAAACCCGAGCGAAACCTGCGACTCTACGGGAGCTCCGGGATGCGGCTCGCCGCGGAGGACGTGCCGGGTGACGGCGAGACGACCGACGCGGAGCACGATGCGAGTTATCGATCGGTGATCGGGCTCGAACCCGAGGTGCTCAGCCTGGTCTGCGCGGAGGGCGGCAACGAGCCGGAGCGGCTTTCGTTGATTCGAAAGGCACGCGGCGAGGAGGCGCACAAGGGCGGCGCGCGGATCGTCCGCGGGGACGACGCGGATCGATGTCTGATAAGCTGGTTGGCGGCCGCGACGGACGAGGCCGCGTGCGCGCGGGCGGCCGAGGATCAATCGGAATGAGCGCCGAGCATGCGGCGGAGCTCGGGGATGGCGGCGCGGGCCTCGGCGAGGTTACGCACGAAGCGGGTGGGGCTCGGGTGCGTGGGGCGGAGCGCTTGGACCGCGCGAAAAAGGAGATCGGCGAGGTTTCGTAACATCGCATTGGCCCCGATCACGACGATGGCCCGCGGAGGCCCCACATTCCGTGTTTCGGCAAATTTGCGGCGAGCCGCCATCGATATCCACTCCAGGCCGGAGACATCACAAAGCACGATGGCATGCGGCCACGTCCCGCCGGCCGCGAGCTGCGCGGCGAGGAGCGGCATCGCCTCCGCCACGTCGACGGTGCCCCGCATTGTGACGTGCAGGAGATCGGGGGGCTCGATCCAGACGTCCGGGTGACTCGTCGGGATGCTTAGGGCGGGGGGCTCCAATTCGTCAGGACTCCGAGGATGCGGCAATGAGCATCCCAGGCTACCGCGAACGAAGGCGTCGCCTCAACCGGATTTTCCCCAGCGGGCGATCGCTGCCTTCAGCCACGCCGGCGCATCGGTCATGGGCGGCTGCGGCTCCGTGCGGGTCATTTCTTCCGCGCGGCGAAGCTGCGCGGCGAGCGGCGGCACATCCCACGCAGCGCGCTCCGCGTCGGTCGTCGTCGGGTCCGTATCCCAAAGGCGATGACGCACGCCATCGGGGACGAATTGCGTCCCGTATTTCTGCGGCCGACCCTCGTACATGCACCGTCGGTCGTAGGCCGCGGCGGCGAGCCAGCGCGCCTGCGGAAAACCTCGCTCGGCCGCTTCTCGCGCGAGTTCGTGCGCGCGCCGCGCCTCGGCGGGGTGATCCCCATGATTGAACAACCACGCGGCGTGAAACAAGTCCTCGGCCGAGGCACCTCCGCGCTCCTGCAAGAGGCTGAGCGACGATTCCGCCTGCGCACGGCGCGCGCGGTCGCGTTCGCGGAGCGCGCGATAATCGGGGGTGTCGACCGGAGGAACGGACGCGTGCTCGCGCGTGTCCTCAGCGTGGAGCGCGGCGAGCGTGCGTGACGGGTCGAGGTCCGAGGCGTCACGTTCAGTTTCCTTCGTGGCATGTTCGAGCGCGGCTTTTTTTGTCATCGACCGTCCTGGTTCCGTTTGTCGCGCAAGAATGCAATGGCAAGCGGGCGTCTAAAACGCATAACGCAGGTGGCGGACGAGATTCCGATAAAATGGAAGCCGCCCCATGAGCCCGTGCATCACGCCGGAGAACCAGCTCTTCGACAGCCGGTCGACGAGGTCAGGCATCGTCAGAAACGCGACGCTCTCGACGAGCCGAAGCTTCGGGACCTGTTTTTCGAGGTCGTGCGGGTCGTCGATCCCCCAGACGAGCTCGACCTTGGCGCCGCGCACGGTCGCCAAGCGGGAGACCAGGCGCACCATCGCGGCGCTGTAGCCGTCGAAGACGACCTCTCCGCGCGGGAATTGCTCGGTGATCCGTCGTAGCATTGCGGCCCCATCCCTCTCGCGGAGGTACATGAAAAGGCCCTCGGCGACGACGAGGACCGGCGTGTCTCCGGGGATCGTGTCGAGCCAGGCGAGGTCGGTCACGGAAGCGCCGATCCGACGATAACCTTCGCGTTCCGGATAGAGCTTCTCGCGCAGCGTGAGGACGTCGGGAAAGTCGACGTCGTACCAGCGGACCTCCGGGCCCGGATCGATTCGATAGACGCGGGTGTCGAGGCCGCAGCCGAGGTGCAGCACCGTCGACGCGGGGTGTCGAGCGAGAAACGCGCGCGTCCATTGGTCGAAGTGCCGGGCCCGCAGCGGCAAGGTGATATGGCCTCCGCTCGGGAGCTTCAACGCCTCGAAATCGTAGTCGATATGCGCGACCGCGTCCGCGGCGAATCGGTCGCCGAGAATCGTATTCGGAGCCGTCGCATCCATCGCTTTGCCGTGCAACGTGGCGAGGTACGTCTCCTTTTCCTTGGTCAGGCGAACCTTTTTCGTTTCCATCGTCGCCTCGGGCCGCGGCGCGAGCGCGCGGCCTGGAGATTTACATCAGGCCCGGTCGCCTCGGTCAAGCGACCTGATCGGCGCGACGAGGGCCCCGCGTTCCGTGCGCCGAGCCGTTGCTGGAAACGTCTTACATAACGGACGTGTGTCCGCTATGTAGGATGATGTCTCGGGAGAGGTGCATCGAAAGGAGTCCAGAATGTCTTTCGTGGTCGCAGGCGTGACGGGTAACGTCGGTTCGGTCGTCGCAGCGGAGCTGCTTGCCAAAGGACAGAACGTCAAGGTCCTCGTGCGCGACGCGGCGAAGGGCGCTGCATGGTCCAAGAAGGGCGCGGAGGTCGCGGTCGTCGCGCTCGGGGACAAGGACGCGCTCGCCGCCGCGCTCGCAGGCGCGCGAGGCTTTTCCGTGCTCCTTCCGCCGAATTATGCAGCGCCGGATTTTTATGCTTATCAGCGTGAGACCGCGGATGGCATCGCCGCCGCGGTGAAGGCGAGCGGCGTTCCGCACGTCGTCCTCCTTTCCTCTGTGGGCGCAGATTTGCCGGACGGCACGGGGCCCATCAAGGGCCTTCATTACCTGGAGAATGCGCTCCGCGCGACGGGCACCACGCTCACCGCGATTCGAGCGGGTTCCTTCCAGGAGAACGTCGCGAACTCGCTCGTGCCGGCGCGGAATGCTGGGATCTTCCCGAACTTCAACCCGTCGGCCGATTTCCCCGTCCCGCAGATTGCCACCAAGGACATTGGCGCGCTCGCCGCAACGTCGCTGCTTGAAGGTGGGCAGAAGAGCGAGAACATCGATCTGCAGGGGCCCGCGTATTCAGCGCGGCAGATCGCCGAGAAGCTCGGGGCCGCGCTCGGCAAGCCCCTCCAGATCGTCGATGTTCCGCCAGATGCCTATGTGAGTACGCTCGTGCATGCCGGGGTGCCACAGCACCTCGCGGAGGTCTATGCCGAGATGTACCGTGGTTTCGGGAGCGGCGCCATTGCCCCGCGGGGCGACCGCCTGGTCGAGGGAAAGACACCCATCGACGAGGTGATCGTGGCGCTCGCTCGTTCATGAGGAAGGCGTCGTCGCCGATTCCGCGGGCGCGTGTGCGCGGAGAAACGATCCCACACGCGCCCGGACCTTGTCGCGATCGGTAAAAATGCAGACGTGCTCGCCTTGTTCGATGGCGAGGAGTTCGGCCCCGGGAACGCGGGCCGCGAGGATTTGCGCTTGCGCAAAGGGTGCCGCTTTGTCGCTCGTCCCGTGCACGACGAGGAGCGGCGCCGTGATTCGTTCCAGGGCAAACCCTTGATCGCGACGGGTTACGGCGACGTCGTTCTCCGAGCCCGGGAGCCGGAGCTGCATTCGATCGAACGAGCTGCGCTGCAACTCGCGCAAGAGCGGGCCCGCCTCGGGATCCGCGAGCGTGCGTGCGCGCACGATCGGATCCAGAATCGAGCGGCGCGCCGATCGTTCCGGATCCTGCTCGGCCTTTCTCCGCATGGCGGCGACGAGCGGGCCGCAGCGCGCGGTGATCCGCATGAGGTACCACGCGAGCGGCAATCGTGTCTCGACGCGGGTGCAGACGGACGAAAGGATGACGAGTCCCCCGCAGCGATCCGGATGGCTGAGGGCAAACTGGAGCGCAGACGGGCCGCCGCCGGAGATGGCCATCACGGCGACTCGTTCGATTCCGAGCGCATCGAGGAGATCGCGGTAGAGATCGGCCTGCTCCGCGGGGGCTCGCCCGAGCGCGAGGCGCGTCCCGAGGTAACCGGGGCGAGAGGGCGCGACATACCGGAAGCCCGGAACCCCCGCGGTGCGCGCGAGGAGCAGCGCCTGATCGTAGCCACCCATGGCGCCGTGGAGCGCGAGCACCGGAGGGCCATGGCCGAGAAAGGCGCATTCGACGTCGCCGCGCCGCGTTTTCACCACCACCGGGCGTGAATCACCCGACAGCATTGCCGTTCCCTTCGACGGCTCTCGTTCCTCCGAAGCTTGCATGGGGGTCTCCTTCCGAGCTGGTCGCCCCGTCCTAGCGCGCGCCCGGCGGGCCGTATTGTGAAAATGCGACACGCCGCGCGAGCCCGCGGAGGGCTACGGGCGAACCCGGTGGACGATCCGCGTATCGGCGCGCACGAGCTGCCGGCTCCGGTGCGCGCCTTTCTCGCCGGGAAGGCGATCGGTCAGCGTCTTGAAGTCCCGGATCAGGTGCGGCTGGTCCGCGTAACCGCACGTCTGGGCGAGTTCGGCGAGCGTCGCGAAGGCGCCGCTATGCAGCGCGCCGAGGACGTTGCGGAGGCGGACGAGCCGGGCCATCCGCTTGGGCGTCATTCCAAACTGGTCGAGGAACAGGCGCTCCAGGCTGCGCGTGTGGAGACCGAGTGCGTCCGCGAGCGCGTCGACCCGGAGCTGACCTCCGTGCGCTTCGAGGAGGAGCGTGGCCCTGCGGCAGCGGGCATCCGTGACGAGCGGCGGCGCGGCGTCCCTGACCAGATTCGCAAACGCGCGTTGCCGCGAGCCGAGGTCCGGCAGCGCGCGCAATTGCTCGGCCAGCGATTCGATCGGGATGCCTCGGACCCGCGTCACCTCGACGCATCCGTCGGTGAGCTCCGAGGAGCGAACGTCCGCGAAACGCGGCGCCTGGCCGGCCCGGAAGCGGATGCCAAGGTACTCGCCACCGGCGACGCGTTCGACGGTGGCGCGTTCGGTGGCAGGCCCGACCAGCACCATTCGACAGCCGGCGGGAGAATGGCGGAAGATGAGGTGTGCGCCAGCGTCGGGGAAAAACTCGTGAAACGTCGTGCCCGAACCGCCGCTGCGTTTCGTCGCCCAGCAAAAGTCGATCTGCGTCGAGAGATCAGGGGGCGGAAGCGCGAAGATGCTCGGCGTGGCATCCGCGGTGTGCGGCGTGGGCATGGGGCAAGGCTCCGCGATCGTGATAGCGCAGCGTCGCGCCGGGCGGAAGAGGGCGGCTTCAGCGGCCGTCTCGGCGTCGCCCTCGTTGCAGCCTCACGAGAGCCACGGCGAGCAGCAATCCGAGCGCGCCTCCGACATACGAGCCGATGTGCACACGCCACACCCGCACGAACGCCGCGGCGTGTGTCGAGCCGGCGAGCATCTCTGCAACAGTGCGTTGATCCAACGGATCGATGCTCATCGGCGACGTACCGAGCAGCAGCGCGGCGAGCGTCGCCGTCACCATGGGAATGGCCACGAAGTGGAGCAATCGTCGAAGGGGCAGCCGCTGCGGGAGCCGCTCGGACGGCTCGTTTGCGAACCGAAGCGCCATGCCGGCGAGCAGACCCAGCGGCCAGGACGCCTTGGCCGCGAGCGCCGTCACGGCCCATCGGAACGGGCGTGGGTCGCTCGCGAGGTCCTTGCCGAAGAGGAAATACTCCGGCGAGAGCGTCGCGGTCAGGTGGTCGTGCGTGATGCAGTAGGCGAGCGTAATGCTCGTCGTCATGACGAACAGGACGGCGTCCTCGCGCCCGAACCGTGGCAGAACGAACTTCACGCTTGGATCTGCGGTAGCACGCTGGAAGCCAACCGCACGAGCCCTAGCGCGCCAGGGAGACGTTCCGCATCGGGAAGAGCGGCGGCACAGGCGTCATCCACAGCGGTGACAGCGTCGTCCTCCAGAGCTCGAAAGGTAAGTACGCCGCGGCTGAAGGCGGCGGTGGGGGCGAGGTGAACGCGAACTGCGCACGTCGATCCGCCTTCCGCCAGCGCGCGAGGTCCTCACGACGTCAGGCTACCTCGACGTGGTCCTCGGGCCGTCGGGACGGCGCGGATGGCTTCTCCGACGGAGCCATGAGGGCGACTCGAAAATCGAGCCCTTGCGCTTTGACGATTGTGGCGCATCTCGGCGATCGATGCGGCGAACACGTCGATGAAGATGTCGTGCGTTCGAGGACGCATGAACGGGAACACAAAGACGTCGCGGCCCCCCTGGACGGCGTTTTCGCATATGTCAAAGCGCGCTGACGGTGCAGAGCCCCTCGCCGTTGAGGTGGCCCATCGACGCCGACGACGCGAGCAGGAAGGACAGGAGATCCTGAGAGGCGAGCGGAACGCTCCCGGGGTTGTAGACGATAGGCTTGCCCTCGGCGTCCACGAGCGGCATCCCGTCGAGTCCTTTCAGGTCCGACAACTTCTGCGTCGCGAGATCATCGAGCGAAATTTCTTTGTCGGTACCGGCGGCCGCCGCGAGCGCATCGAAGCGGAGCGACGCCTCCTCGGTGCCGAGCGTGTCCCAGAAGAGATGGTCGAGGTGAATCGTGATCTCCGCTTCGGTCGTCGTATTGCTCCGGATCACCACCCCGTCCGTCCCGTCGAGCCCATTCGTGCAGTTCGCGTTCCGTGTCGGGTTCGCAAGGCCCCAGGCGAACGTGTATGTGTCGCCCGCCTTCGTCGCGGTCCCCTCGAGCCAATAATTGAATGTTCCGTCGATCATGGCCTGCACTTCGGCCTCGGCGACACCGTCGAGCGCCACGGCGCTCGCGTCGGGCGCGGCGATCTCGTACCTGAACCGGTCCCAGCGCCTCGCCTCGATCCCCTCGAACACCGGTAAGGATGCGTCTCCGGCGTGGAGATCTGCCACCCACCGCTCCCTCGATTCGATCGCCACCGCGCCGTCCGCGCCGCGCACGTCGAGCGCCCCGAACGAGACGAGCACCTTCGAGAACTGCACGGTCCACCCGTCCGCGAAAGCAATGGCCTCCCCCTCCTCCTCGACAGGGAACCCCGTCTTCGCCGCGTCCTCGCCCGTGATCCGGATGGCGAGCGTGCCTGCGCCGCTCGAGGTGTCCTCACCGCCGCAGCCGACCACCATCGCAGAGAGAAGAGAAAAGACAAACCCCACCATCGTTTTCATCGTATATCCTCCGATAGGACGCGCCGAGGGGCGGCGGATCCGCCTCAACGCGCGTCGCTCGTCTCCGCCGAGAATGCGGAGAAACTTCTGGCGCCCAGGAACCAGGCCGTTCGCACCTGGCTCTCGGGCGTGATCACGAACCGACCCGCCGCGTTCTTCTTCGTCAGCCGGTCGAAATGGGCACCGTCGAACCATGCGCTCGGGTGGATCACGATCCCCACGGCGGCCCCGTCGACGAGCGACACGTCGAGAGGAATGCCGTCGACGCTGCGCTTCGTGCCCTCGTCCTCGATATCGAGCCCCCCTTCGAAGGGGACGACGAGCCCGTCCTTCTCCGCCACGCCGACCACGTACGCGTGATGACCGCGCAAGGCGCCGCCGTCGCCTCCGATGGACGCGCGCGGCGGATCGAGCCGGATCGAGAGGGAACGCGCGCGCCCCTCCGTTCCCGGCACGGGGCCGATATACACGCCGCCGGGGTCGAGCACGTCGAAGGCGAGCTGACCCAGCCATTCCCCTTTGACCTCGCCGCCGTCGAAATGCTGGTCACCCGCGTGGGCGCGCGCGTCGGGGACGAGCACGTCCCACAGCATGCCGGACAAACCGTTGCCCCTCGGCGCGCCGAACTCCGCGAGCGGCGGCGGATTTTCGTGGACGTAGATGGGCCCGAGCGCCACCACGGCCTCGCCGAGCTCGACCTTCCAGCCGGTGCTCGTCTCGAACGAGCCGGGCGGGAGCCCGGGCGATCGCGCCCCGCCGAGCCGCATTTCGAATTCTATCGCGCGCCCGCCGGTTCCGCTCGGCAGGTCACAGCCGGCGGAGCCGAGGCTGCCGAAGGCAAGCACCACGAGCGCGAAACGAGCATCCGGGTTCATCGTCCTGCCTCCTCCTCGCCCTTGGCCGCCTCCAGATGGAAACGGATCGTCCCGAGGATCTGGCGCGGCGACGCCGCCGCGAAATGCGGGTGCGCGAGCCGCGAGGCCGGCGCGTCGGGCAAGCTGAAATTCGACGCGTAATTGAACTCGGCCGCGCGGTTGCGCCGATCGAGCACGTTTGTCGCCTCGATTCCCACCTCGACGAAGCGATACCGGAGGCGCGCCGCGACATCGACCGTAAAGATCTCGTGGCCGAACTGCTCGAGCGGCAGGGGCCGCGGCGCCACGTACGTCGTCCCGAGCGCGCCCGTGGCGCGGAGACGCACGCCCGAGATCCGGAGATCCTTGCGGAGCGAGGTATCGAGCCGCGCCACCCAGCGGGGGATGTAGGGGAGCCGCTTGCCGCTCGTGAGTGCATACCACGGCGCGCCCGCCTCGGGCAGGTAGGCCTCGGCGTACGTCAAGCTCCCTTGCGTGTCGATGCCCGCGCGTGACGTGAGCCTCCCCGAGATGGACGCGCCAAACCGGTTCGACGTCCCCACGAGGACATTCCGCCCGCGTGCCGCGTCGAAGACGAGATCCCGATCTACCCGCGTGAAATAGGCGAGGGCGCGCGCCGATACGTCGAGGGTCCTCCCCTCGGATCGCTCGAAGACCACGCCCGTCTCGAAGGCATCGACCCGGGCAAACGGCGCACTCTCGCCGTCCGAGAGCGCCTGCGCGTCGCTCGATCGCGATCCGGCGCCGTAACTCGTCATCCACGCGAGCCCCTGCGCGAGGTTGATCTCCACCGAAGCGCGGGGCCCGAGCGTGAGCCCGAAGGCCTCGATCGTATCCGACGGCTCCCGCGGGCCGCTGCGATCCTTCTCGGGCTTGTTCCGATCCTCGACCGCGAAGCCAAAGGTATCGAGCCGGATCCCGCCGCGGAGCGTGAGCCACGATGCGGGCCGGAGCTTGCCCGCTGCGTATCCCGCGATATTCGTGATCGCGATGCCGCTCTCGAAATCCACACGGTAGGGCACGCCCCCCACCCGCCGGAGCCTCCGTTGCAGGGTGTCGCCCCGATCGTGTCGCGCGAAATAACCGAGCTCCAGCGATTGCCTGTGTCCCCACACGTCCACGGTTCGCGTAAAACTCCCCCGCGCGCCGAACGTCGTCGTATCGTACATTTGCTCGACCCCGTCTCCGCGCTGCGGTTCGCCCGAGGGACGCACGTCCGTGACGAACCCGGTGAAGTTTTCGCGGAGCCGGGTCTTTCGGATCGTGGCGAAGACCTGGTGTGTATGCTCCTCGCGGGGGCCCTTGTGCTCGAATCGGAGGGACGCGTCGAGCCGCGCCGTCGCCCCGCCCTGGTTCGGGTCGTAGGTGCAGAAGAACTGGCTGTCGTGGTCCTTGGGGCAGTCGAGGCTGCGCGCCTCGAAATCGTCCTGACGCACCACACCGGCGCCGTCGAAACGCGTGGTGTACGCCGAGACGAGCGCGACGAGCCGCCTCCCCGCGCCGAGGCGATGCTCGTATTGCGCCATCGCGCGGGCCGCCGTGCTCGCGCGGTTTCGCCCGAACCCGTCGCTGTCGGTCACGGAGAAGCCGACGAACGTGCCGCGCGGCGCGCCCCCGGGGCCCCAGAGCAGGAGGAGCCGCTTCGCGCCGAACGAGCCGAGCCCCGCCTGCGCGACGATCCCCCGCCCCGCCCCGAGCGTGTATTCGACCGAGCCCGCGACCGCGAAATCGCCCTGACGCGGGTCGAAGGGGCCCTCCACCACGCGCAGCTCCTCCACGAGCTCCGGGATCACGAAATGCGTATCGGCGTATCCGTGGCCGTGCGCGTTCGACGGCTCGTTCAGCGGGACGCCGCCCACGGACATCTCGAGGTCCTGCCCCTCGGCCGCGCTGAAGCCCCGCAGGAAGATGGCCGACGGATGCCCTTCGCCGCCGTGGTTTTGCAGGAGAAACCCGGGCGCCAGCGTCAGCAATTGCTCGGCCGAGCGCCGCGGCACGTCGACGAGCTGCCCCACGCGGACGCGGTGATCCCCCGCCGCGCTGGGCGGCGGGGGCCGGGACGGGCCGAGCACGACCACCTCGCCGCGTGGCTCCCCGCGCTCGTCCGGCCTGCTCGTCGCCGGCAACGCCGGCTTTTTCGGCTCGCTGATGGGCGCATTCGTGCTCGCATTCTTGCGCGGCGGCCCCACGTACACGCCGGCCGGCACGTTCGTCGCGAGGGGCGCGGACAGAGCGCGGGGTTCTTCTCCGACGAACCGCACGGCGACCTTGATCTTCGCGGCGATGGGCCGGCCCCCTCGCGTGGCGGGCTCGAACGTCCAGCGCAGGGCGGCCTGGATCGCGGCGCTTTCGAGCTCGGGATCGCCGCTCGCCTGCGCCTCGACCTTCCCGACGGTCCCGTCCGCCTTCACCGTGACCAGGAGCGGGACGATCGCCTCGCTGCGGTCCACGCGCGCCGCGGGCCACGCCGGCTCGGGCGCGTCCTTTACCCGCGGCGACGACAGCTCGTCCGCAGACGCGAGCCCGGGCGCGCAGGCGAGCACCAATGGCACGAGACGGCACGCGCCGCGCCTCGCGACACGAGCCCAGATCGGGGCCTGTCCTTTCCCAGACGAACCGAGGGTCACGGTGGATGCTCTGTACTGTTGAAGTATCCAAGTTGCAACAACAATCCGTACGTGATAAGAGCGGACGAATGTTCGACCGGTTTTGTCACGCAAAACGTGCGGGTTTGTCGCGCTTCGGGTTCGTCCTGGCCGCGCTCCTGGGGGCGGCGTGTGGCCCCGACGACGAAGGCGCGGGCCCCGCGGCGGCCGTCGAGGCCCGCCACCCGTCGTGGCGTCGCGCGCGGGTGGCCGTCGCGGACGGCGTTTCGGGCGCAGTCTCGATCTTCGATGTCGAAGAGGACGCGTGGATCGCCACGCTCCCAGGGGACGGCCCCGTATCGATGCACGCGACGGAGTCCGGCGATTTCGCGGTGCTGGTCTCCCCAGGGCGCGACGAAGGGTATTTCCTGCGCGCGGGCGTGTCCGTCGCGCCGCACGACGACCACCTCCACATCTACAAATTCGAGCCGAGCCGGCACGAGTTCACGATCGAGGGCGCGGCGCCGGGGGCCGTTGTCTCCAGCGCAGGGCAGGTCACGCTCTTCTTCGAGGGATCGGCGGCGGACGGGACACCTGCGCAAGCCGCCGTGGTCTCGGAGGAGGAGCTACGGATTCGCGGCGAGACGCCGGTGCCGAGGTGGTTTGTCGCTGAGGCACCCCACCACGGGGCGGCGGCGGCCGTGGAAGGAGGAGCCCTCCTCACGCGCCCCCTTCCGGGCGATCCGGAAGGGCAAGCCGAGGGCGTCTCGTTCGTGAACGACAGCGGCAGCGCGGAGGTGATCATGCCGGGCTGCCCCGCGCTTTCGGGGGCGGCGCCCATCGACCGCCGCGTGGCCTTCGCATGCGAGGACGGCGTGCTCGTCGTGGAGCCTGCCGAGGGCGGCGGGGGCATGGTCGGCACCAAATGGCCCTATCCCGGAGACGGGCGCGCGCGCACATTGGTGGGGCATGGCCCGAGCGGCTTCGTCGTCGGCGATCTCGGCCCCTCGGCGGTGTTTCGTATCGATGCAGCCACGGGAGCCTCGGCGCGCTTCGACGTGGGCGCAGAGATGTGCCTCTTCGGGACCGAGCCGCGCGGCGAGGCGCTCTTCGCCTTGACGAGCGACGGCGCCCTTCGGCGGATCGAACTCGCGACAGGCGCGATCACGTCGCTCGACGGCGTCGTTCCGCCGTTTGCCTGCGAGGGCCAGGGGCCGAGGCACGGGCTCGCGCTCACGCCCGATCGCGCGTTCGTGACGGCGCCTGGCTCGGGGGAGGTCCTGGAGATCGACGTCGAGCCGCTCGTGATGGTCGAGCGGCACGTCATCGGAGGCGCGCCGAGCGGGGTCGTGGTGCTCGGGCTCGACGCGAGGAACATCGACCTCGCGCCCGGCGCGCACTGAGGAGCCGCTCAGTGGCAATGATCCACGTGGCAATCCATCGAGCAGCAATCCTCGGGCTTCTGGCACGGCCCGCCCGCGGGTGAACAGGCGTTCGGATCACGGCAGAAGCCGAGGGTCCCGAGCGCCGCGTCGAACGGCTCGCACGTCTCGCCCTCGGCGCACTCGGTGCTTGCGCAGCAGAACTTCTTGCACGTGCCATAGCAATGCAACGTCGGCGCGCAGAACGGACCGCTGGCATTGCTACACGCCTCCCCCTCCTTGGCCTCGTTCGGAGGTGGGTAACAATAGAACCCTGGCTTCCCATGTTTCTCGCCGAAGTCGCAGGCTTCGCCGGCACCCATGCACCCCTGGTTTGTCAGAGGATTGCATGTCGCCGTGCCCGTGAAGCACGCAGGCGCGACGGCTCCGCCGCCTGCGCCACCCTCGCCGCCGGCTCCGCCCTGGCCGCCTTGGCCGCCCGTCCCGCCCTGGCCGCCTTGACCGCCGGCGCCGCCGTGGCCGCCTGTCCCACCCTCGCCACCGGCGCCGCCCTGGCCATTGCTCCCACCGTCCCCGCAGCCAAAAGCGATGACGAGGGACACGACCAGCATCCACCTGAAAGTTCGCATGACGCTCCTTTGGAAAAGAAAAGGGCGCGGACGTCACCATCGCTCGCTGAGGAGGGCCGAGCGTGGAGGAGGGAGACGTCCGCGTCCGGGGCAGACCCTAGCAGTCGTAAATTGCAGTTGCAACTAAGATGCGACTTGCTCCATCAAAGCCAGGACGCACCGATGCGGTTCTCGGCGGGAGCGAGCGCGATCACGAGCCCTTGTCTTAGGTCGTCGCGACGAGCGCCACGCGGGTGAGTCCGAGCGCCTGGATCGGCGGCGATCGATGTCCCGCCGCCCGTTCCTTGCCCGGATAACGCTCCTCTTTGAGGAGCACGATGTCGCCCGCGTTTGCACGGCGAATCTTGCTGGTGACGAGGCGGAGGCGCACGACCGCGTGATCGCCTGCGGCGCGCAGGATGAGAGGGCGCCCCCTAAGCCGCGACGCGGCGCACGACGGCGCTGCTCGGCCGGGGAGCTGGCTCGAGCGGGAGGGCCGCAAGATTTGTCATGAGGGCGCTCCAGCGCGCACCGGCAGGATCGGCGCCCAGGTGAGCTTCGTGAGTAGCTCGTCGCTCACGAGCACCCCGCGGTCCGAGAAGACGAGCACGTTGTGCGGTTCGCCTTCGTGGTCCTCAGCGACGAAGAGGATCCCGCGCCCCTCTCCGTTGTATCCGAGCTGCACGATCGCGTTCTTCAGCCAGCGCCCGCCGCCGTCGAGCGTGAGGTCGTGGGGGAGCGTGTAAAAGCCCTCCGAAGGCAGGCGCATCAGCGACTCGGCCCAGCTCGCGGAGCGGAGGACGTAGGTGGGTTTGCCCCAGAACCAGCGGTTCCGGCGGTTCTGGCCGGGGCGAACCACGAAGGCGACGCCGTCCTCGGCGCCGACGTACACGAGGACGCCGGCAGGGATCGCCTCCTCCTGGCCTGGGTAGGGTTTCGTGGTCCGGTAGAGGCCGGGCTCGGGCAGCTTGATCATGCGAGCGCTTCTATATTACAAAAGTATCATTGTTGCAACTAAAGTTGTCCTCACGCTCGTCATGCCGCAGGAGGCCCGCGTGATGCCACAGGAACAGGGGCTTTGGGCAGAGGGCGCTCGCTACGCCGGGCGCTCAGGCGGCTTGTTTTGCCAAGCGCGCGTGGCTCGGCGAGGCGCGATGCTGCCAGATGGACGCCGCCACGAGGACCCCGATCGACGCCCAGGCGAGGGCTTCGATTTCTCCGAGGAGGTGGCTCGCGACGAGGCCGACGGAGCCGGCGAGGGAGAGCGCAAGCGGGCCTTTGCGATGGGTCCGCGCGTAACGACGGACGCTCACCATGAGCGTCACCGCGACCGCGACGACGAGCAGGGCGTGGTGCTGCGCCTCGGTGACCACGAAGCCGACGCCGAGGGCGGAGAGCGCCTGCGCCCAGGCGCCGAGGCACGTGGGGCAGACGGCGCAGGCGAGGACCGGGAGCACCACGCTGAGGAAGGACGAGCGGCCAGACCCGCCCTTCACGGCATGACGATGAGGATGGTGGTGGTGGTGTGCGCAGCAAGCTTCATGGGCGTTCTCGGCGTGCGCTCGATGCTCCGGACGGGCGGGCTCGGCGCATGCGGCCTGCGTGGCGTCCGACGGAAAGCTTGCTCGTGCGTTCATGGGGCCATCATGAACGTGCCTGTCTGATGTTGCAACATAGATGTATCTGCTACGAGGCGCACACGCGCTCGTACACACCCTTGCTAAAAAGTTCCTGGAGCCCGCGCGCGGAACATCCTTGGCGCGCGCCTCGCCGCAGCGGCTCGCGCAGGTGGCGTGATTCGAGGCTGCTCGTTTACAGGCGAACCTCCCCGGCTCCCAATACACGCCCTCCTCGAACTGCGCGCCCTCGACGAAACCCGTCGCCCGCTACCGCCACGGTGACCTTGGCTTAACCGAGCACAGCCAGAAGCCTCGCGGCGCTCGGCCTCGCCTCGCTCCTCCTTGCGCGGCGGCGCCGTCGCGTCTAGAGAGTTCATGGATCGAACCAACACACCCCGCGGGACCGGAAGAAACATGCTCGACGTCGTGTGGGACATGGAGACGGGGGATCCGGATGATTTCATCACGCTGCTCCTCCTGCTCGGCCACCCCGAGGTCAACCTCAAGGCGGTGACCATTACGCCGGGCACCCCCGATCAGGTGGGGGTGGTGCGCCAGGCCCTCCGCTGGTTTGGCCGGGACATCCCGGTGGGGGCGTACAACCTCGACCATCAACCGAAATCGGTCCGGGAAGGCACGGGCCCGGGGGAGGGGCGGCACGGGCCACGGGGCGTGTGTGTGTCTTCGTGGCATTACAAAGCCTACGGCGAGATCCCGCCCTCGCGAGACGCCGCGCCCGGCCCCGAGGTCTTGCGCGCCGTCTGTGACGCGTCGACCACCTTGATCACAGGCGCTCCGCTCAAAAACCTGGGCGGCGCCATGAAGCTCCCCGGCTTCCAGGTCGGACGCATCGTCGTTCAAGGAGGCTTCGCCGGCGAGGGCGTCGTGCCGCCCGAACGCCAGCTCCCGAAGTTTCGTGGGATGGTCACCTGTCCGACCTACAACCTCAATGGGGATCCCAAATCTGCGCTGGAGGCGCTGCGATATCCCGGGATCGGGGCCCGTCGATTCGTCTCGAAGAACGTGTGCCACGGCGTGATTTACGACCACGAGATGCACGATCGGATCGAGACGTTGAAGGACAAGAGCCCATCCCTCCGCCTGATCTGGCAGGGGATGGACGTCTATCTGGAAAAGAAGGGGGAAAAGCGCCAAAACCGCCCCTCGCCGCCCGAGGTCGAAGAGTCGGCGCCGGAGGCCATGGGGGGCAAGGCGTTCCATGATCCTTTGGCGGCCTGCTGCGCGATCGATCCCTCGATCGGCGCGTGGGCCGAGGTCGAGCTTTATCGTGAAAAAGGCGCCTGGGGCTCCCGGCTTGCTCCGGGGTCGGGCACGTGGATCATCACCGGATACGATCGGGAGAAATTCCTCCGAACCCTGACCGCCCTGCCGGTCGGGTGAAATGAGCATCGAGGTATCGTTTGGAAACGCCCACATCGCTTCCCCTCGGCAAACGGGTCGTCGTCGCCGAATTCGGCGAGACCCCGCTCGAAGCCCTCGAGCGCCATACCTCGCTCGTGGACATGCCTCCGCCCGATCCCGCGACGCTCTCGGCGCGTGACGTGATCGTGTCCGTCAAAAGCGCGTCCGTCGGCTGGGTCGATCTCTTGATGATGAGCGGTCAGTACCAGCACATGGCGCAACCGCCGTACTGTCCTGGCCTCGAGTATGCGGGCGTCATCGCCTGGATGGGCGAGGAGGCCGCAGCAGCGGGGCGTTTGGCCGTGGGGGATCCCGTCCTCGTGGACGGCTTGCTCGCCGGTCCGCGTTCCCTGGGCGCGTATCAGAAATACGGGGGGTTTGCCTCGTACGCCGTCGCGCCGCTCGAGGCCGTGCACCGGATCCCCCAGGGGCTCGGGTTCGACGAGGCGTGTAACCTGCTCGGAAACTACGAGACGGCATACCATTGCCTCGTCACGCGCGGGCGCCTCCGCGCGGGCGAGAGCGTGCTCATCCACGGCGCGTCCGGCGCGACCGGGCTCGCTGCGGTGCACATCGCCAAGCTCCTCGGCGCGAAGGTGATCGCGACGGGTCGCTCCGACGAGAAGCTCGCCCTCGTGGCCGCGCAAGGCGCGGATCACGTCGTCAACTGCAAAGGCGAAGGCGGCGGCATTCGAGCCTTTCGCGCCGACGTGAAGGCGTTGACGGGCGGCGAGGGCGTGGACGTCGTGTACGATGGCGTCGGCGGCGAAATATCGGTCGAGAGCTTGAAATGCGTGCGTTTCGGCGCTCGGTTCCTGATCGTCGGATGGGCCTCGACGCCTTTCGTGGCGCGGGGCAAGGGGCAACGCGGCGCGCCGAACGTCAACGTGCTCCCGACGAACCTCATCATGATGAAGGGCCTCGACGTGCTCGGTTGCCCGGCGGCCATCTCGACGCTGCACGATCCCTCGATTCGCGCCCCGCGGCTCGAGCAGATCTTGCGCTGGGCGAACGAGGGCAACATCCGGCCGCTCGTCGCGAAGCATTCTCCGTTGGAGCAATACGCCGAGGCGATGCGATCCAAATGGAACGCGGAGTTCGTCGGTGGGATCGTGCTCCATCCGTGACCCCATGCCGGGCGAGGGGGCTCGGGTGACTTCGGCGGCCCGTACTGCGGCCCACGTCTGCCGGCCACCTTCCCCCCATCCTCTTCATGGCTGCGGCGAACGTCCGGAACACGTGCTAGGTCGGGCGCCGCGATGATCACGCTCGACAAGCTCTCCAAGCGCTTCGGCCCGAAAATTCTCTTCGAAAACGTCTCGATGCGGTTCGATCCGGGCAAGCGGTACGCGCTCGTCGGGGCCAACGGCGCGGGAAAGTCGACGCTGCTCAAGGTCATCTCGGGGGAGCACGAGTCGGATCAAGGCTCGGTCGAGATCCCGAGCAAGCTCAAGGTCGGCGTGCTCTCGCAGGACCACTTTGCCTACGAGTCCGTTCGCATCCTCGACGCTGTGCTCATGGGCAACCGCGTGCTCTGGGACGCGACGCAAGAGAAGGAGCGGCTGCTCGAAGGCGAGATGGACGACGAGGTCGGCATGCGCCTCGCCGAGCTCGAAGGGACGATCGGCGAGGAGGACGGCTACACGGCCGAGGCCCGCGCCGCGGAGATCCTGGAGGGTCTCGGAATCACGTCGTCCCGGCACCTCGACACCGTGAGCACGCTGGCAGGCGGGTACAAGCTGCGCGTGCTCATCGCGCAGACGCTCTTCGCGGGCGCCGACGTGCTCTTGCTCGACGAGCCGACGAACCACCTCGACCTCGACTCCATCCGGTGGCTCGAATCGTACCTGACGCGCGACTTCCGCGGGACGCTGCTCGTCGTGAGCCACGATCGCCATTTCATGAACGCGATCGCGACGCACGTCGCCGACGTCGATTACCAGACGGTCACCGTGTACACGGGCGACTACGACGATTTCATCGAGCAGAAGACGACCGGGAAGCGCCAATCGGAGGCCGACGCGGCGCAGAAGAAGAAGAAGATCGCCGAGCTCAAGGACTTCGTGGCGCGCTTCGGCGCGAGCGCGAGCCGGTCGAGCCAGGCGCAGTCGCGCGTCAAGGAGATGGAGAAGCTCGAAAGCAGCATCCAGGTGCGGCGATCGAGCGTGGTGCGGCCGTACATCAAGTTCGAGATCGAAAAACCTTCCGGCCGCGACGTGCTCCGCGTGGAGGGGCTGTCGAAGAGCTTCGAGGATCTGCGGGTCATCGAGGGGCTCGGTCTGAACCTGAACCGCGGCGACAAACTCGCGGTGATCGGGCCGAGCGGCATCGGCAAGTCGACGCTGCTCAAGCTGCTCGTCGCAGAACACGCGCCGGACGCGGGGACCATCGTGTGGGGCCACGACACGAGCGTGGGGTATTTCGCGCAGGATCATCACGAGGCGCTCGAGCCCGGCTTCTCGGCGTACGAGTGGCTGCACCGCTTCGATCCGGACGCGCAGCTCGAAGACGTGCGTTCGGTGCTGGGGAAGCTGCTCTTCAGCGGAGAAGCGGGGCTCAAGAAGACGGAGAGCCTGTCGGGCGGGGAGGCTGCGCGGCTGGTCCTGGCCAAGCTCATCCTGCTGAAGAACAACGTGGTGGTGCTGGACGAGCCGACGAACCACCTCGACGTGGAGAGCATCGACGCGCTCCTGCAGGCGCTCATCGCCTTCAAGGGGACGGTGGTGGTGACGAGCCACGATCGGCATTTCATCGGCAAGCTCGGGACGCGCGTGCTCGAGCTGTCCCGCAAAGGGCCGCGGCTCTTCAATGGAACCTACGACGAGTTCCTGGAGCGGTTCGGGGACGAGCAGGGAAATCGTTGACATGTGCGTGCTGTTCCTGGGTTTTCGGGCGCATCCGGAGCACGACGTCGTGCTGGCCGCCAACCGCGACGAGTTTCACGCTCGTCCGACCCGGGAAATGCACTTCTGGGACGATCTTCCCGACATTCTGGCCGGGCGTGACCTGCAGAGCGGCGGGACCTGGCTCGGCGTGACGCGGTCCGGGCGCTTCGCCGCCATCACGAACTTCCGGGACCCCGCGGCGCAGCGTGGGGACGCGCAATCACGCGGCGCGCTCGTGGTGGAGTTTCTCCTGGGCGACGGCGCGCCGCATGCGTTCACGGAGAGCCTGCGCCCGCGCGCGGGCGCGTTCAACGGGTTCAACCTGATCGTGGGCACGCGTCGCGAGGCGGCCTATTTCGCGAGCCTGACGGGCGAGTCGCGTGTCCTCGCGCCCGGCGTGTACGGGCTCAGCAACCATCTCCTCGACACGCCCTGGCCGAAGCTCGTGCAAGGCAAGGGCGCCTTCACGAAGCTCCTCGAATCACATCCGCTCCCGGAGCCCGAGGCGTTTTTCCAGATGTTGCGTTCGGATCAGGGCGCGCCGGATGCGGAGCTCCCGGACACGGGCGTGGGATTGGAGATGGAGCGGATGCTCGCGCCGCTGTTCATCGAGGATGCGCGGCGGCCGCCCCATTACGGGACACGGTCGAGCTCGGTGGTCACCTTCTCGAAAACAGGCGAGGTCAGGTTCTGGGAGCGGAGTTACCTGCCGGGGACCGAGCCTCGGCAGGTGGAGAGGTCGTTCCGGACGCTCGACGCGTCGTTAGAATAACACCGGCAGCTCGCGGAATCCGCGCAGCCCGGCCGCGCCGCCCCAGCGCAGCGTCTCGGCCGGCACAGCGAGGCGCAGATCGGGGTAACGCCGGAACAGGGTTTCGAAGGCGATTTGCCCCTCGATGCGCGCCAGCGGCGCCCCGAGGCACAGGTGAATCCCCTTGCCGAAGGCGATGTGCCGGTGGGCGCCTTCGCGCCCGATGTCGTACGCGTGGGGATCCGCGAATTGCTCGGGATCCCGATTGGCCGAGCCGAGGCCGATCATCACCTGCCCGCCCTTCGGGATCGACACCCCGGCAATCTCCAGGTCCTCCCTGGCGGTGCGCACGGCGCCCAGGTAATCGACCGGCCCCCAGTAGCGGAGCGTCTCCTCGACGACGCCCTTGGCGAGCCCCGGATCCGCCTTGAAGCGCGCGAGCTGCTCGGGGTGGGTCAAGAGCGCGACGACCCCGTTGCCGATGAGGTTCACCGTCGTCACGTGCCCGGCCAAATAGAGGAGGAAGACCATCGAGAGCAGCTCTTTGTCGTTGAGTTTGTCGCCGTCCTCCTGGGCGTGGATCATTTGGCTTATCATGTCGTCGCCCGGCGCGCGCCGCTTCCGCTCGAACAGATCGACGAGGTAGTGGCTGAACGCCACGAGCATTTTGCGGGTCTCCTGCATGACCACGGGGTCCCGGTTGTCGATGCGGAGCTCGCCCAATCGGCTGACGGTCTCGCGGTCTTCCTCCGGGATCCCGAGCATGTCGCTGATCACCGTCACCGGCAGGGGGTACGCGAATGCCTTGACCAGATCCATCCGCCGCTCCGGCGCCGATTCGCCGCGCGCGGCGGCGTCCCGCTCGGCCTTGTCGAGCAGATCGTCGGTGAGGCGCTGGATGCGCGGCCGGAGCGCCTCCATCGCGCGGGCATTGAAGCTCGGCTGGACCAGCTTGCGCAGCCGCGTGTGGTCGGGCGGATCGAGCATGAGGAGCGAGTAGGCGATTGGCCGGAGCTCCTCCGGCACCGGCGGCACGTGCGCGCGTTGCTCCGGCGTCATCCGCGCGAAGGGGTCGGACGCGAGGCGATCGTCGAGGAGCGCGCCCGCCGCCTCTTCGTAATGGCTTACGAAGAGCACCTCGCCGACGGGGCGTTCGCCCGCCATGATGCTCTTCCGCTCCTCCTCGTCTCGCGGGAAGGGGTAATGACGGGCGCGCACGACGGGCCCCTTGGCCCGCGCCTCCTCGTAGATTTCGGGGGACCTCGCGAGAAAGGCCGGATCGGATCGGTCGAGCACCACGGACCCGAGCACGGGCGCTTCCTTCGTGGTGCCCCGCGTGTCCTCGTTACCATCGCGCTGCGCGCGCGTTTCGTTGGATTGCATGGTCATATCGTCCTCTCTTGGTTCCTTCTGCTGTGACTCGTTCGGCAGTCGCGCCGCGCCCGCGCAGGCGCCCGCGAGCACGGTGTCGATCGCCGCGGCGGCGTAGTCCTCGCGGATGTCCTCGCCGCGATGGATGAGGCGCGCATAGATCCCCCCGAGGATCAAATCGAGGAGGAGCTCCGGATTCACGTCCGCGGGTAGCTCGCCGCGCGTGATGCCTCGCTCGACCAAGGCCCGATTGCGCTGCCAGCGTCGGTCGCGCAGGCTCCTCGAAAGGGCCTCGACGTCCGGGTCCGCGCGCTCCGTTTGAAGCATGCGCACGATGCCCCGGCCCGTAGGCGTCTTGCACGTCCGCACGGTCCGCATCACCACCACCAGGAGATCCCCGCGCAGCGTGCCCGTGTCCGGCTGCTCCTGCTCCTCGTTGGCCGCGCGCAAGGACGCCGCGACGAGCTCCGCTTTGGTCGGCCAGCGCCGGTAGATGGTCGTCTTGTTCACCCCCGAGCGCGCGGCCACGTCTTCGACGCGCAGCGCGCCGTAGCCCACGCGCCCGAGCTCCTCGTGCGTCGCGGCGTGCACGGCCGCGACCACGCGCTCGGCGCGCCCGCGGACACGTGTGCCTTCGGTGCGGCGAGTTCGTGGAACGGGCGGGGGCGTGTTCGCGCGGCGCATGGCTCTTGGTCGATCGAACGGATTCTCCGAAGTTTTTGTGCTGATCTGCCTCAAAGGCAACTTGTTGTTGCCAATGTACCCACCGATGGGTACTATGGCAACAACAAGTTGCCTTGAGGGTCACGCATGAGCACCGCGACATCCGCTTCCGACGTCGTTCCCCAAGCCCCCTCCGTCGAGGGGAGCGCTGCCGCGGGCGCCTCCGCGAAGCCGAAGAGCAAGGGGCGCACGCTCCTGTTCGTCCTGCTGCTCGTCGCCGTCGTGGGCGGCGGGGGGTACTGGTGGACGCACCGCACCGTGGAGAGCACGGACAACGCGCAGGTGGACGGCGAGGTGATCGCGGTGCCGGCGCGCACGGGCGGGACCATCGCGCAGGTGCTCTTCACGGAGAACCAGCAGGTCAAAGCCGGCGATACGCTGGCCGTGCTGGATGACGAGAGCGCGAAGGCGAAGGTCGCGCAGGCCGAGGCAAACGTGGAGGCGGCCGAGGCGGCGGCCGAGGCGGCGGAAGCGGACGCGCGCGTGGCCGCGATCAACGCGCTCGGCAACAAGTCCGTGGCCGAGGCGTCGCTGCAAACGGCGCAGGGGGGCGTGGTGTCGGCGGCCGATCAGCTCAAGGAGGCCGAGGCTTCGGTGAAGTCCGCGGACACGGCCTTCAAGCAGGCCGAGACCGATCGCAACCGCAACCGCAAGCTGCTCGAGCAGGGCGCGCTTCCGCAGGCCTCGTTGGATCAGGCGGAGACGAGCTTCGCCGTGGCGCAGGCGAACCTGGAAGCCGCGCGGGCGCGGCTCTCGACGCTGCGGGCGAACATCGCCGTGGCGCGGAGCCGCACGACGGAGGCCTCGGCCAAACTGGAGCAAACGAGCAACGTGGACGCGCTCGTGGCGCAGGCGCAGGCGCGCGCAAAGACGGCGCGGGCGCAGGTGGCCATCGCCAAGGCGACGCGGGATCTGGCGAAGCTCGAGCTTTCGTACACGCGCATCGTGGCCCCCGCGGACGGCGTGGCTTCGAAGAAGACGATCGCCGTCGGGCAACAGGTCGCGTCGGGGCAGGCCATCGTGCAGCTCGTGACGCCGCTCCTGTGGGTGACGGCGAACTTCAAGGAGACGCAGGTCGCGAAGATGCACGCGGGCCAACCTGCGCGTTTGGTGGTCGTCGCGCTGCCGGGCGTCACCTTGCACGGTGAACTCGAGAGTTTGTCCGGCGCGACGGGCTCGCGCTTCACGCTGCTGCCGCCGGACAACGCGAGCGGCAACTACACGAAGGTGGTGCAGCGCGTGCCCGTGCGCGTGAAGCTGCGCGACGTGCCGCAGGGCCTCGTGCTGCGGCCGGGCATGAGCGTCGAGCTGTCCATCGATACGCGCGGTTAGGAGGTTCGTCGTGGTCCAGGCTCAGCTCGCCCTCGCACCGCCCGCGCTCGCCGTCGCCGCGCCTCAGAACAACAAGTGGGCCGTGGCCATCGCGGTGGCCATCGGCGCGCTCCTCGAGGTCATCGACACGAGCATCGTCAACGTGGGGCTCGCCGACATGCAGACCTCGCTCGGCGCGTCGCTCAGCCAGGCGAGCTGGATCGTATCGAGTTACGCCGTCGCGAACGTCATCATCCTGCCGCTCGCCGCGTGGCTCGGGCACAGGTTTGGCAAGAAAAAGTATTTCATCTTCTCGCTCGTAGGCTTCACGGTGGCCTCGCTCCTGTGCGGGCTCTCGACGAGCCTGCCGATGCTGGTCGTCGCGCGTGTGTTGCAGGGGATCACGGGCGGCGGCCTGATGGCCAAGGCGCAGTCGATCCTCTTCGAGACGTTTCCCAAGGAGGAGCAGGCGACGGCGCAATCGTTTTTCGGGGCCATCGTCATCGCGGGCCCCGCGATCGGCCCCACGCTGGGCGGTTACATCGTGACGAACATCGGCTGGCGGTGGATCTTCTTCATCAACCTGCCGCTCGGCGTGCTCGCGGTCCTGCTTTGCCTCTCGGCGCTCCCGCCCGACGAGCCGCACAAGACGCGGCCGAAGGGCATCGATTGGGCCTCCATCGCCATGCTGGCCCTCGGGCTCGGTTGCTTGCAGACGTTCCTCGAGGAGGGAAACTCCCACGACTGGTTCGATGATCCGATGATCGTCGTCCTGTGCATCACGTCGATCGTGTCGCTCGTGCTCTTCGTGCGTCGCGCGCTCGCCTCGGACGAACCCGTCGTGGACCTGCGCGTGCTCCGGTATCGCTCGTTATGGGCAGGCAGCATCCTCTCGGTGGTCGTGGGCATGGCCCTGTATGGCGGGCTCTTCGCGGTGCCGATCTTCGCGCAGACGAACCTGCGTTACACGTCGCAACAAACGGGCCTCATGATGCTGCCCGGCGCGCTGGCCACGGCGGCGATGATGCAGGTCGCGGGGAGGCTGGCGCGGAAGATGGACCCGCGGCTCATGCTGGTGATCGGGGCGCTCATCCTGGCGGGCTCGCTCGTGATGTTCTCCAACATGAACCCGATGACGAGCGGCGACGATCTCTTTTGGCCGCTCATCGTGCGCTCCCTGGGCACCGTGTTCATGTTCTTGCCGCTCTCGATGGCCTCGCTCGGTCCCATTCCGCGCAAGGACGTCGCCTCTGCGACGGGGTTCTTCAATTTGACGCGCATGCTCGGGGGCAGCGTCGGCGTCGCGCTGCTCTCGATGATGCTGACCCGGCGGCAGGCCTTTCACGCGGCCGTCGTGGCGGAGAAGCTCGTGTCGAACGATCCCGCGACGATCGAGCGGGTCAACATGCTGACGGGCGCGATGATGGCGAAAGGCGCGTCCGCGGTGGAGGCGAAGCAACGCGCGCTTTCGTTGCTCTCCGGGACGGTGGCGCAGCAGGGCTCGATCATGTCGTTCGCGGACACGTTCTGGCTCGCCGGTATGCTCATTGTGCTGTTTTTGCCCCTCGTGATGCTGCTCGGCAAACCGCAGCAAGGGGTCAAGGTGGACGCGGGGCATTGAGGGCAAGCGGCCCCGCGAACGTTCAACGAGAGGAGCTGTCTCTTGCGCGACGGAGAGAAAGAAAGGCGCCGAAGGATGGGCGCAGCGCCGCGACCCGACGCGCTGTCGATGTACCGCGCGGAGATCGCGAGGCGCCGGATTCTGACCGCGGAGGTCGAGCGCGATCTCGCGATCCGCTGGAAGGCAGGCGATCGCGAGGCCGGGCGGCTGCTCATCGAGGCGTGCTTGTCGTACGTGATGACGATCGCCCGCGAATACCAGCGCTGGGGCGCGCCGTTCGAGGACATCGTGCAGCAGGGCAACATCGGCTTGCTCCAGGCGGCCGAGCGCTTCGATCCGGCGCGCGGATATCGGCTCGCGACGTTCGCGAATTACTGGATTCGCGCCGAGATCCGCGATTACGTGACGCGGAATTACAGGATCGTGCGCCTCGGCACGTCGAAGGCGGAGCGGCGGGCGGTGCGCTTTTTTCGCCGGGCGTTCGTGAAGGATGCGACGACGCTCGCCGAAGAGACGGGCCTGTCCGAGCAGCGCGCCCACGAATTGATCCCCTTGCTTGCGGGGCCCGACGCGCCGCTCGATACCTCGACCCACAGCGACGGCCTGGCGGACGGCGCGCCCTCGCCCGAGGCAGAGGTTTGTCTGGCCGACGAGCGCGCGCGCCTGCAATGCGCCGTGAAAACAGCGCTGGCCGAGTTATCGCCTCGGGAGCAGCAGGTGCTCGAGCGGCGCCTGATGTCGGACGAACCCGCGACGCTGGCGGAGCTCGGGGTGGCGTTCGGCGTGAGCAAGGAGCGCATCCGCCAGGTCGAGGAGGCCGCCAAGCAGCGTGTACGCGGTCGCCTGCGAATGTTCGCGGGCGAGGCCCCGTTGTAGCCCGCGCGTCTGTCCGGTCTGGCACGCGGCCGTCAACGTCCCGGTCTCCGCGGCCGTGCGTGCGCGGTTGTACAGATAGACATGGTCGAACGTCGCTCGGGGGCGCGTCCTCGGCGGCAACACCCCGCATCGCCCCGTGGGCCTCTTGACAATTGGGCTGGAGCCTGCGCTTCTGTCCTTTGGCGAAGCGCGATTCCGCAGACGCCTCCGAGGTACCCATGCGCAGGCGACAAGCTCTCCAAATCGCAGCAGCCGCAGCGTCGCTCCCATGGACGGGGTGTGGGGGCAACACGCCGAACCCTGCGATAGGGCAAACGGCCTCCCCGACAACGGCTCCCGGCAAGAGCGCTACCCCCACGCCGGAACCGACCGCGCAGCCGAGCGCGACCGCGGCTTCTTCCGCGGAAGCCCCTCCGGAGCCCGTCGCGAATCCGACGCCGGAGCCCGCAGCCAAGCCGCTCGAGCCGTCGTTTTCAAGGGTGATTTGCAGGGTAGGAAAGAACCACGGCCATGTCTTCGTGGTGACGCTGGCCGACGTCCTTTCGGGAGCTGACAAGACCTATCAGATCGCAGGGACGGCGAAGCATCCGCACGAGGTGACGCTCACGGCGGAGGATATGAAGACCCTTTTGAAAGGGGAGCTTTTGCGCGCCAAGAGCACCCAAGGCCTCACGCATACGCACCGCGTGCACGTGCGATGTGCGCCCGCGGAGGATCCGCCGGAGTGGGTGAGCGTCTGCTCGGCCGAGTTCACCGGGAAAGACGAGCATGAGGTGGTGATTACCGCCGCCGATATGGACTCCGGTACGGACAAGACCTACGATGTGCAAGGTCTCGCCGGGCATCCGCACAAGCTGACGCTGACCGCGGCGGATTTTCAGAAGCTGAAAAAAGAGGGGGCGGTCTCGATTCAGACCTCCCGCCTCGACGAAGATTCCCACCTGCACGTGGTGATCATCCGGTATCGGTCTCCGAAACGGGGGTAATCAGGGGCAGAGGGCGGGGTCCTCGACCCGCGCGGCGGCTTTGGGATCGAGCGGGGCGTCCTTCAGGCCCTCGGCAAACGCAGCCCACGCCATGGCGTCGTCCGCCGTCAGCTTGATGGCCGCGCACACGGCTCGTTGATGCGCCACCCGCGTCCACGGCGAATGGAGCAGCACGTCGAGGCCCGCCAGCGCGTCCGCATTCTCGGCCGCCGTGGGGGCCATCGTCGTTACAACTGCTCGAATGGCCTGCTGGAGCACGTCGGTGTCCTCGGTCGTGCTGAGCAGTTCGACGAAGAATGTGCGCCACGCGGGGATGTCGGCGGGTTCGAGCCCGCTCAGGTACGACCGGAGCTCCATGGTCGCGAGCCAGCGCGCCCTCGCCGTGTTGGCTTGTTTTGCGACGCTGCCCCAGGTCGACATGGCGAGCGGCGCCGGGATGTCGAATGCGGTGAGGTAGCTCAGCCGGAGATAATCGAGTTCCCCGGACGAGAGCCCTGTCGCGAGGCTCGTCCAGTCGTCCGCGAAGGCGGTCACCGGGTCGAACATGCTGCATGCGCCATAGCCGTAGACCTGGAGCAAATCGAGCGAGAAGGGGGGCGGCGGAACCAGGAGCGCCTCGTTCAGCGTGGTCGTCCAGGCGGCCGCCGTCGCTGGCTCGAGCCCCGGGTCGCTGGCCACCGAGCAAGCGGTGCTCAAGGCATTGGCTTGCGTCCACTCCGAGTCGAGCCCTGTCATGAACGCGCCGAACCCTTCCGGTGTGGCGCCCGGCAAGGTCGACGACGTGAAGATCACTTCATCCTGGGCTGCCGAGCCGATGTCGAAAAATCGGGCCTCCGCCGCCGGGCTCATGGGCACGAGGAGCGGCAGGACGCTCACGTAATAGGCATTCATGGATTCCTCGTCTACCAAGAAGGAATCCCAGGGGAGGTGGTGGTCTTTTGGATCGATCACGAGGAACTCGCCGCTCGCCTGCGGCGCCACGTCGAAGGGCTCCCCGATCGGGAGCGTCTCCGTGCGCACCGAGCCGTCTTCCGCGACCCAGCCGATATCGAACGGAACCATCAGCACCCCGTCGGGGTCGTGGGCCGTCACGGTGGCGCCTCCGGAGGGCAGAGCGGCGATCGTCAGCGTGGGAAGGCTCTTCGCGTCGACCGCGTGTTTTGCTCGTGCCGTGGCCTCCGGACCGAGCGCCTCTGCGAAAGCCCCGAGGAAATCATCGGTCCCGATGGCCCCGAAGCGGTGCTCGTCGAGGATGTTCCGCAGCGTCGACCAGAAGGCCTCCTCTCCCACCAGGCTTCGTATCTGCGTCAAGAGCCAGGCGGCGCGGGTGTAGGGCCCCGTGGTGTACTTGTCCGCGATTTTCAGCGACGTGTCGCGGATGGCTTCGCCCTCCATCGCAAAGAACTCATTGGCGTTCAACGTGAAGGGGCCGTCCGTGTCCGTGTGCGCGCGAAGCCCTTCCGGCTCGAGGAGCGTCGCAATGCCCTCCTTGATCCAGAGGTCGTCCCAGCTCTCGATCGTCACGAGATCCCCGACCCACTGGTGCGCGATCTCGTGCGCCGTCAGCGAGAGCTCGGCGCCGAGCGGCTCCGTGCCCGCGCCTTCGTAATGGAACGAAATGCTTGCATTCTCGATGCCGGTCGCCGGCAGGTTTGGCAGGTGCACCACCGCGTATTTTTCGAATGGATAAGGACCGAGAAGCCCCTCGAAATGGTTGAGCATGCCCACCATCTCTCCGAGCACCGCCTCGTAATGCCCCTGCAGCCCGCGCCGGTGCCAGATGGAGACGGGGAGGTCGCCCTTCATCGTGCTCTCCACCTCGAAATCGCTGACCGCGAAGGCCATCAGGTAGGTCGGCAGCGTGTACGTGGTCTCGTACTTCATCCGGTGGGCCCCGTCCCCCTCCGGCTCGTCGGAGACGAGGTCTCCGTTGGCGATCATCTTTTCGGCGCCATCCATGCCCATGGAGACGGAGAAGATCGCGCGGTCCGACGGCGTGTCGTGGCAAGGCATCCATCGACGCGCGCCGATCGGCTCCGACATCGTGAAGACCGCGCGCACGTTCAAGGGGTCGCCTTTGCGGTTTTCGATGACGGGAATCAACGAGCCGCTCGGCGCTGCCTCGTAATCGACCTCCAGGGTGATCTGCGCACCCGTCCCGAGAGCGGGCACTGCGGAGACGTCCACCTGGAGCTGCTCCTCGCTGGCATTCGCCGAAAAAGGCAGAGCTCCGCCTCCTGCGAGCCGCACGGCTTTCACCTCGGCCACGGCGCTGTCGAGCGTGATCGTCGTCGTCCCCTTGGCCAAGGGCGAAAGGGTGATCCCGACCGTCGCGGCAAGGCGGCCTCGCACCCAGTCGTAATCTCCCTTCAATTCGTATCGCTCGACGTCGACCTCGACGCTTCCGGGGCCGGGCGGCTCGGGCTCTGGCGCGGGCGTGCATCCGGCGACGAGCGACGACGCCAGGAGGATGCTGGACGTCCAGCGCAGGCCGGGACGCGAGGGCCGTCTCGTGAAGTTCATGGATTCTCCTCGAAGGGACAAGGAAAGACGCCACCCTGGCGCCGATGGGCGACCGGCCGAGGCAAGGCTCGTCAGGCGCGCGCGCGCCCGATTGCAGCGGGTGTGCCAAGACGCCGTCCGGCGTTCCGGCGTACGAAAGAGCGGACGGCGCGCGGCCGGTTCGCGCAACGTTGCCCGAACTGTGAAGACCCACTTGCGCAATCTGCGCAACGTGATCGTGGGACCGACCTCCCCCGTCGCACCGAGGAGAAGGATTTTCAGGTCTCCTGCCCTCGAATGCTCGTCCTTTGATGCGCGACTTGCGTGGCCGGCTGCCAGCGCCCTCCGCGCTTGGCCCGTCGCGGTCCTCTCGGTCTCCCGCAGCGGCAAGCACATCACGCGCGCCGCGATGGTCATGCTCTCGACGAATTCCTCGCGCGTCGCGCTGCCGTGCTTCAGTCCGCGTCAACCATCCTTGACAGGGATGACGTGAATTGTAAACCTCGTCGCGTGCGATCGTCAGATCCTCCGCCGGGCCCCGCGGCGAGCCGCTCGCTTCGCAACATGAAGATCGCCGCCGTGGCTGCGGTGGCTCTCGGGCTTGTCGTGGCGCAGCGATTGGGTCTGTTCGAGGTCTTCAGCGAGCCCGCGCGCATCAAGCAGGCGCTCGTGGAGCTCGGTCCGGCGGGGTATTTCGCGTTCGTAGCGGCGTACGCAGCGCTCCAGCCGTTTGGCGTGCCAGGCACGATCTTCATCCTGGCGGCGCCGCTCATCTGGCCGTGGCCGGTGGCGTTCGCGCTCTCCATGGCCGGCACCATGGCGGCGAGCGTGGTGGGCTTCTCGTTCGCGCGCTTCGTCGCGCGTGATTGGGTCTCGAAGCTCGTACCGGCGCGCTTCCGTGCCTACGAAGAGGCCCTCGAAAAGCGAGCTTTCTTCACCGTGTTCCTGCTCCGGCTCATCTTCTGGATGCCGCCCATGCTCCACGTGTTTTTCGGCATCTCTCGGGTGCGGTTTCAGACGCATTTTTGGGGATCGCTGGCCGGGTACTTCCTGCCCCTGCTGGCGACCGCCTATTTCGGCGAGAAGGTCTTCGATGCCATGCGCAACGCGCCGCCTTCGGTGTGGATCGGAATGGGCGTGGCGACCATTACCATCATCGTCGTCTTCTGGATCGTCACCCGTCGCTCCATGCGAAAGGTCATTCCTTCCTGACCTGCGGCGATCGGTCTGGATACCATTGCGGGCGTCGCCGTCCATGATGCATTTTAGGCGGTTTCCATCGATGACGTGCGGGTCGCCCGCGCGCTCGGAGAGATTTCGGGCGTGGCGTAGTCGCCCTTACGGCGACGGCGGCGCGGGCTGAGCGTAGTCAGCCGAGGCGCCCCGTTGTAGGATCCGGAGTGCGTGGTGCGACTTGTGCTTCCAAACGCAGGCAGCACACAGCCGCACCCAGCGCCGCCGCCGATCGTCCGCTCCTCGCAGCAGATTTCATGGAGATGCAGAGCCCCTCCGCGTACACGATCACCGAGACCCTTTTCGAGGGGCGGGGGACGATCGTGCTCCGCGCCATCCGAGTAAGTGATGGCCGCCAGGTGATCCTCAAAGCGCTCGATCCGAAGAGCAGCCGCCCGCAGGACATCGAGCGATTGAAACACGAGCAAGCGCTGGGCGAGGCGCTGGACCTGCCGACCGTCATCAGGCCGCTCGCCCTCGACACGTATCACGGGCAGCCGGCGCTCGTTCTGGAGGACACGGCGGGCACGCCCCTCGATCGCTTGCTCGGAGCGCCGATGGAGACGGAGCGTTTTTTGCGGCTCGCGATTCACATCACGACCGCGATCGCTGACATCCACCGGCAGGGCGTCGTCCACAAGGACATCAAGCCCCAAAATATCATCGTCAATCCCGTGACAGGGGAGGCAAAGCTCACGGATTTTGGGATTGCGTCCCGCCTTCCCCGTGAGCACACCTCGCCGCAGAGCCCGGACAGAATCGAGGGCTCGCTGCCGTACATGTCGCCGGAGCAGACGGGGCGGATGAACCGAGCTGTCGATTCCCGCACCGACCTCTATTCGCTAGGCATCACCTTCTACGAAATGCTCACGGGCAGGCCCCCGTTCGAGGCCCGAGACCCGCTCGAGTGGATTCATTTCCACCTGGCGCGTGTCGCCCCATCCCCCTCCGAGGTCGTCCCCGAGGTACCCGAGGCCATTGCGCACATCGTGATGCATCTCCTCGCGAAAATGGCCTGCGACCGGTACCAGAGCGCGCGCGGCGTATTGCACGACCTGGAGAGGTGCCTCGCGCAATGGGTCGAAGGCGGGCGTATCGAGCCCTTCTCCCCGGGCGCGCTCGACGTGCCAGACCGCCTCCAGATCTCGCAAAAGCTTCATGGCAGGGAGGCGGAGATCGCCCTCCTGTGCGACGCCTTCGAGCGTGTCGTGGCCACGGGGACGCCGGAGCTCGTGCTCGTCGCCGGGGACCCGGGGGCCGGCAAATCCGCGCTCGTCCACAAACTCCACGAGCCCGTCGTCCGCGAGCGGGCCTTTTTCGTGTCGGGCAAATTCGACCTGATCAAGAGCGATATTCCTTATTCCACGATCGTCCAGGCCTTCCAGGAGCTCGTGCTCGGGATCCTGGCCGAGAGCGAGGAGCGGATCGCTGCATGGAGGCAGCGGCTCGCGGCGGCCCTCGGGATCAACGGAAAGCTCATCGTGGACGTGATCCCCCCGGTCGAGCTCGTCCTCGGCGAGCAACCCCCGGTCCCGGTTTTGCCGCCTGGCGAGGCGCGAAACCGTTTCCATCTCGTGTTCCGGCAATTCATCGGGGTCTTCGCGCAGAGGGAGCACCCGCTCGTGCTCTTCGTCGACGACATGCAATGGGCCGATTCGGCCAGCCTCGCGCTCCTTCAGGACCTTCTGACCGATCCCGAGATGCATAACCTCCTCGTCGTCGGCGCCTACCGCAATAGCGAGGTCCCCCCCGCCCATCCGATGATCCTGGTGACAAACGAGGTGCGGAAGGCGGCCGTGTGTGTCTCCGACATCGTCCTCGGCCCCCTTGCCAAGGCTCACCTCGCGGCGTTCATCAGTGACACCCTCCGCTGCTCCGTGGAGGAGGCCGAGCCACTCTCGGAGCTGGTACACGAAAAGACGGCCGGCAATCCATTCTTCGTCATCCAGTTCCTCACCGCGCTGTACGAGGAGCGCCTGATCGAATTCGACGAAAATGCCGTAGCCTTTCGCTGGGACGTGGCCCGGATCCGCGAAAAATGCTATACCGACAACGTGGTCGACCTGATGGTCGACAAGTTGAAGCGGCTCCCAGCGGATACCCAGGACGTGCTGACCAGCGTCGCGTGCCTCGGCAACCGCGCCGACGCGGCCACCCTCTCGATGATTCGCGGCGACGGGGAGGACGAGGTGCACGCGGCGCTCTGGGAGGCCGTCCGCGTCGGGCTCCTCCTCCGTTTGGGAGATGGCTACCGTTTCGTCCACGATCGCATTCAGGAGGCGGCCTATTCGCTCCTCTCGGAGGAAGTCCGCGCGGAGGTGCATCTGCGGATCGGCCGGCTCTTCCTGGCCAACATGCCCGAGGAGGCCATCGAGGAGCAGATCTTCGATATCGTGAGCCAGCTGAATCGCGGCGTCGCGTTGATCACCGACCCGCGCGAGAAGGAGTCGCTCCGACGGCTCAATTTCCTGGCGGGAATGAAGGCAAAGGCCACGGTCGCCCATGTGTCGGCGCGCAATTACCTGGCCCAGGCGACGGCGCTCTTGCCCAAGGACGCCTGGAGCGCGCTCTACGACGACACGCTCAGGCTCTCTCTGGAGCGGTCCGAGTGCGAATACCTCGTTGGCAATTTCGAATTGGCGGACGAGCTGTTCAACCTGATCCTCGCGCATGCCCGCTCCAACCCCGACCGCGCCGCGGTGTATGGCCTGCGCATGCGGCTGTACCAGGTCTCCGGGAGGTACGACGACGGGGTGACCGTCGCGCTCGAAGCGCTGCGCCTCTTCGACGTGACGTTCCCCGATTCGGACGAATCGTTGAAAGCGGCGACGGAGGCCGAGGTCCAAGTCATCCGGACGAACCTCCGCGGTCGTCGCGTCGCCGACATCTTCGACGCGCCCGTGGCCACCGATCCCGACGGACGGACCATCATCGGCCTGCTCGTCGAGGCGGCGCCCTGCGCGTACATCGGGCGGCCGAAGCTCTTTCCCCTGCTCGCCCTCAAAGCCGTGAGCTCGTCCCTGTGGTACGGGAACACCCAGGAATCGTGCTTCGCTTATAGCGTTTATGGCATGATGCTCGTGTCGGCCTACGGCGACATCCCGCTGGGCTACGCGTTCTCCGCGATGTCGCTGCGGCTGAACGAGAAGTTCCACGATCTCCGGCTGAAGGGGACGCTCCTTCACCTCCACGGCGACCACATCAACTTTTGGCGAAGGCCCTTCGCCGCAGGCGTCCCCATCCTCGAGAAGGCCTTCCAGGCGTGCCTGGAGGTCGGCGATCTCGTTTATGCCGGCTTCCTCGCCTTCGAGACCGTCTGGCAAGCCGTGGAGAAAGGCGACCCGCTCGACGAAGTGCTCCGGGTGTCGCAAAAATATGCAGCGTTTGCCCGGCAAAGCCATAACATACCGGTCTACGAGACCATTCGGCTCGAGCGACAGTTCGTGGCTTGCCTGAAGGGCGAGACGCAGGGTCCGACGAGCTTCGACGACGCCACGTTCCACGAGGCCACATGCCTCGCGGGGATCCGCCGGGCGACGTTCGGCTGTGGCCTCGTCTTTCACGACATCATGAAGCAGATCACGGCGTTCACCTATGGGCGTCATGCCGAGGCACGCTCGTTCGCGGCGCGCGCGGCAGCGAACCTCGGCGCCGCGATGGCCATGCCGATCGAGGCCACCCACCATTTCTTCCACGCGCTCACGATGGTGCAGCTCCTCCCCGACGCTCCCGCCGACGAGCGGGAAGAGCTCGCGCGGACCCTCGGGGGCGTGCTGCAGAAGCTCGCGTCATGGGCGGAGAACTGCCCCGAGAACTATCTCAATCGATACGCGCTGGTCTCGGCCGAGGTCGCGCGCGTCGAGGGGCGCGATCTCGAGGCCATGCGCCTCTACGAGCAGGCCATCCGGTCCGCGCGGGAGAATGGCTTCGTCCATAACGAAGGCCTCGCCTACGAACTCTCGTCGAGGTTTTACCGGGCGCGGGGGTTCGAGCAGGTGGCCGACACGTACCTCCGCGACGCCCGCGCCTGTTATGCGCGCTGGGGGGCCGATGGCAAGGTGAGGCAGCTCGACGAGCAGAATCCGCGCCTCCAGGAGCACAGGCCCTTCACGCCGACCGCCACCTTCGCGCTGCACACCGAGCAGCTCGATCTGCTTTCGGTCGTCAAGGCCTCCCAGACCATTTCGGGCGAGATCCTCCTCGACGAGCTGGCCCGTACGCTTCTCCGGGTCGTCCTCGAAGAGGGCGGCGCACAGAAGAGCTACCTGCTCCTCCGCCGTGATGGCGACCTCTCGATTGAAGCAGAGGCGCGCCTTGAAGAAGAAGGGGTGGTGACGAAGCTCCTCCCCTCGCTCGTGGTTTCGTCGTCCCCCCTCGTCCCTGCCACGATCGTACGGTATGCGCAGCGAACGAAGGAGCGGGTGCTCCTCGACGACGCGACGGCCAGCAAGTTTGCCTCGGACCCGTACATCGCTCGCGAGCGGCCCAAGTCGGTCCTGTGCCTCCCCATTCTGAGGCAGGCCCACGTGGTCGGTTTGCTTTATCTCGAGAACAACCTGCTCATCGGCGCATTCACGCCCGGTCGGCTCGTCGTGCTCTCGCTCCTCGCGGTCCAGGCCGCCATTTCCCTCCAGAATGCGCGGCTCCTGTCCGACGAGCAGGCGGCGCGGGCTGCGGCTGAGGAGGCGGAGCGACGCTCGGCGTTCCTGGCCGAGGCTGGAGAGCTGCTTTCGGAGTCGCTCGATTACGAGGACACCCTCGCGCGCCTCGGGCGCCTATGCGTGCGATCCATGGCTGACTGGTGCGTGATCGACACTGTGGAGGGGGAGGAAATTCGGCGCATCGCTGTGGTGCACAAGGATCCTGCAAAGGCGGCGCTGGTCGAGGAGCTCCGGCAGCGATATCCGCCCTCCATGGGGTCGCCTCACCCGGCGGCCAGGGCCATTGCAACCGGCGAACCGGTCCTGCTCCCCGACCTCGACACGCGCCTCCAAGGCCATACCCAGGACGAAGGGCACGAGAGGATCATCCGCGCGCTCGGGATTCGATCGCTGCTCGCCGTGCCTCTCCTGGCGCGCGGACAAACGCTCGGGGTGCTTTCCCTCGTGTCGGGCGCATCGGGCCGCAACTATGGGAGCGCCGACGTCGAACTCGCGAAGGAAGTGGCGCGCCGGGCTGCGAGCGCGATCGACAACGCGCGGCTTTATCGCGCGACCCAGGAGGCCATCCGCGCGCGCGACGAATTCCTGTCCATGGCGTCGCACGAGCTCAACACACCGCTTACGTCGCTCATGCTCTCGCTCCAATCGATGGGCCGGGCCGGCCAATCGGGCCCCTCCAGCGACCCGCAGATCATGGCCAAGCTGGCCGAGCGCGCCTTGCGGCAAGGCGCGCGCTTGCGCCGTCTCAACGATGATCTCCTCAGTGTCGCGCGGATCCACACGGGCCAGCTCCCGCTCGAGCTCGGCGCCGTCGACCTCAGCGCCCTCGTCCGGGACGTGGTCGATCAATTCAAATTGCAGATTTCGCAGGCTCATTGCTCGGTCTCGATCCGCGACAGCGTTCCGGTCGTGGGGAGCTGGGATCCCGCGCGGATCGAACAGATCGTCGTCAACCTGATCTCCAATGCGATCAAATTCGGGGCCGGCAAACCCATCGAGATCTTCATCGATCAAGAGGCCGGGATCGCGCGGCTCGCGATCAAGGATCACGGAATTGGCATCGAGCCTGCGCAGCAGGGACGCATCTTCGAACGCTTCGTGCGCGCCGTGCCCAGCAGGTATTACGGCGGGCTTGGGCTTGGCCTTTACCTCAGCCGCAAGCTCGCCGAGGCGCACGGCGGCTCGGTCCATGTCCAGAGCGAGCCTTCCGCTGGAGCGACGTTCATCGTCGAGTTGCCTGTTGCCGGGCCCTCCATCCTCACCGGCCGAGGCGAGGGGTAGGGTCGTCAAGGCATGCCTGTTGCACAGGTCCGCGCTCGGGAGGCGCGTGCGCCCCACCCATGAGGGACACCAACATGCTTGCAAAGACGAACCTTTCTTTTCTCTTCGCCATTGCCACGGCTGGCGCTTTGTTGCTTGGCTGCGGAACCGACGACCCCCCTCGAATCGACGGCACCGGCGGGAGCGGCGCGGGCGGCGCGGGTGGCGCGGGTGGCGCGGGTGGCACAGGTGGCACAGGGGGAACGGGCGGCTCCACGCCCGGCTGGGCGTTGCCTGCGTGCGAAACGGTGAGCGGGACGTCCGCCGTGACGTTCACGCTCGACGACGGCGCAAACCTCGCAAAGACCCCGGGCGAGCTCCAGGGAATCGGATACACCTACGGGCTCGCGGCGCTCGATACGCCGAACACGCTGCTCGCCGAGCACAAGGGGAAACTCCTGCGCTCCGAAGACGCGGGCTGCACCTGGAACGAAGTGGGCACGCTGACGGGTAGCAATTTCAGGATCACGGCCGCGAAGGGAGGTCTCGCGTACGCATGGGCCGAAAATGGCGACGGATTTTATCGAATCGATGAAGCCGGCCCCCACGCCTTTTCGACGCCCGCGGCGAACATCATCGGCGTGGGCGTCGATCCTGCCGACGGCAAACATCTGCGCCTGGGCGACGCGAACGGCAGCCTGCACGACTCGCACGACGGCGGTGAGACGTGGTCGAAGCAGGGCACCCCTCCCGCCTCGGGCAGCTTCATCGGGTATCGTTTCGCCTTCGATCCCGGAAACCTCGACCATGTGCTCTTCGGCCAGTCCGTGGGCGGCGGCGCCGTGACGTTCGACGGCGGCGCGACATGGAAGCAGAGCGCGGGCCTCGGCGCGAATGGCGCGAACTTGTTCTCCATCGCGGTGTCTCCTGTGGAGGGGGACATCGTATGGGCCGAGGCGCTGGAGATCGGACCCGACATCCGCCACATTTATCGATCGAGCGACGGCGGTTTGACCTTCGGCGCGGTCGTCACCGACTCGGCGGACATCAAGCTCATCAATGGTACGCTGCTCGTACCACACGCGACCGACGTTGGCGTGCTCTATTTCGTCTTCGGCATGGAGTACAATGACTACGGGACAGACCTCTTCCGGTACGACCACATGACCGGCAAGGTCACGAAGACACACAACGCCAATGATGATGTATCGGCCATCGTCGCCTCTCCCGCGGATCCCAAGCTGCTCTATCTGGGGCTCACGGTCGAGAACGGCGGCGGCTGAGGCCGAGCGGGAGCGCCTATCCACGCCGCATGGCGAATGCGATTCCGCTCTGCAGCGTGCTGCGGGTGACGATATTGCCGAGATCCACGCCGAGACTGATGAGCGTCTGGGCCCACTTCGGCGCGCTCCGCGCTCTCGAGCCCGACCGGGGTTCGTCCGGCCGTATTGACATAGAGGACCTTCCCCGCGAGCGAGGCAATGACAACGAAATCCGTGCAGCACTCGAGGGCGGAGGCGCTGCTCGTCCCCTACACGTTCGAGGAGCGCCTCCTTGGCGCGCAGGACCTCGATGAGCCGCTCCTGCGTGGCGACCTGCGCCTCGAGCGCGGCGATGCGTCGAGAGAGCGCCTCCAAGGCCCCTCGTTCGCCGCCCCGTCCTCCGCAGCGTCATGCATGAAGACGAAGCTATCCGAGCAGCGGGTCGAGGTGAGGCGCGTCGTGATCAGTCGGATCGTTTCGCTGCCACTCGCCAAGCCGGACGCGACCCTCGCGCACGGGTTGATTACGTGCTCGCCTTCAAGCCGACGATCGAAGTCAGCAACAACATGAGAAACCCGATCCGGGCCGGCGTCGCAGGCTCCTCGAACAGCACCATGCCGACGATCGCCGTCCCGAATGCACCGATGCCCACCCACACCGCATAAGCCGTCCCGATGGGGAGCGACTTCGTGGCGGTCGCGAGTAAGTACATGCTCGCCACGATCGCCGTGATCGTGAGCACGCTCGGGAGCGGACGCTTGAACCCGTTCGTGTACTTCAATCCGACGGCCCAGCAGACCTCGAGAAACCCTGCGACGATGAGGGATACCCATGCCATGACGTGCACTCCTTCCTTCGGGTGCGTCGTCTTGGCCTGACCGGGTACGGCGCGTCTCGTCCGGGCCGGCGCTCGTCCGGCTTCAGAAGCCTAGCGCTGAAGAGGGGGACAGGCAAGCGCAGGACGAGTTCGGCTGGGCGGAGGTGGCTTCGTTCATGCGCTGGATACAGACCTTTTGCGCGTCGCGTAGGCTCGCGAGCGTCATGGTGCTCGAGATGTCGAGCCCGAGCATCGTTTGTGCCGCTGTGGGCCGGATGCCCGTAATGATGCCCTCGGCCCACACCAATGTCGGAATTCGTCGGAAAAAAGCGACGCGAATAATGATTGGATTGCATCTCTGTGCTCATCCCCGTCTTCTCTCGAATTCGAGACCGCCTGCGGCGCCAACGGGCGCAATCCCGGGACGCGGTTTTGATTTCCCGATGAGCTTCTCTGGCTTGCGGCCCGCGGCGTCTGTGCGCATTGTCGCGCCCGTGACCTCGACAGCTCACGAGCCGATCGTCCTCTCCCCCGAGCAAGAGGAGACCCACACGCTCCACACGTCCTTCCACGATACGGCGCAGACGCAGCGCAAGTGTCAGTGGGTCACGCGCAAGAGCGACGGGAAGAACGACGGCCCGGTGCGCTGGTATCACCCGAACGGCACGCTCTGGCGCGCCGGCACCACGAGCGTCGAGCCCATGGGGACGTGGCACACGTATCGCGAGGACGGCTCGCTGATGCTCGAGGAAGTCGCACAAGGCGGCGACGTCTGGCTCGTGACGGCCTTCGAGCTCGGCAATCGCGTGCGGGAAGGCAAGCGCTCGCGGAATGCCCACGGCCAGCAGGTGTTCGAGGGCTACTGGACGATCTTCAAGGACGGCATGCCCACGCATCAGGAGCATTGTCCGCGCGGCGACGCGTGGGGCAGCTCCCTGAACGCGACGCGACCGATGCCCGACGCGATGCGCGCGGCGCTCCTCGCGCCCGACGTGCCTGACGCGCTCGCCGCGCTCCGCCGTACGCTCCCCTCGCCGAATGCGCGCGCCGTGCTTTGGAACGGCGCCGACGGTTTGCTCGACGAGGGCTTCACGCCGAGCCCCGAGGCCGCAGTCGCGCTCGCGTTCGATCCCCAGGCTTGGGGCCACGACCCGGAGCCCAAGCGCGCGCTGCGCTACGTGTTGCCGATCGCGGCGGAGACGCTCCCGCGGGTGATCACGCGCGCCAAGGCGATCCTGCCGAACCGGCCCGATGTGACGCACGCGTGCGCGATTCTCTTGCCGCGCCTCCTCGAAGCCACGGGGGCACCGCTCGACGCGCGCTGGGACATGCTCCTGATTCAAGCGATGACGGTCGCGTTCAGCCAACCGATCGTCGCGGTCCTCGGCGAGACGCTGCTCACGCTGCCACCCGAGCGGCGCGAGGCGCTCCTGCTCGCGATGCCCAGGATCGACTGGCAGTTCGCGCGCTTCGTGCCCACGCCGAAGATCCTCGCGCTCGCGCTCGACGATCTCGTGAAGCGTGTCCCCGATGCGCGTGGTCGCGACCACTGGAACGAACGCGTGATGCAGGAGGCGCTGGTCGCCTCGGGTTCTGCCGCGGTGGCGCCGCTCGTCGCGTGGATCGAGGGGCCAGGCAAGCAAGCGGCGTGGCGTGGGGTTGTGCTGCGCGCGCTCGGCGCGATGGGCGGCGCAAGCGTGGCGAGGGTGCTCCTCGCGCATGCCGACGATCGCTACGAGCTCGTACGAAATGCCGCACGCGAAGCGCTCCGGATGCTCGGAGAGGCCGCGCGGCCGGCGCTCATCGAGGCGTCGAAGGGTGAGGGGACGCTCGCGCGTTGGGCGCGGGACGAACTGCGCGCCGTCGAGGCGTTGCCCTCGGCGGCCGATGTCGCGTTGCGGGAGCTTCAGGCGTCGCTCACGCGCGAGGAGCGCACGCGGTACGCGGAGATCGTGGCCCCGGGCCGGGGTTACGCAGGTGTCTGGCCGGAGCCCGCACTCGTCCACGTGCGCGCAGCGATCCAGTCCGATCCGACGCGCGCGCTGGCTGCGTTCGCCGAGCTCGACGTGGTGCACGGGTTCTTCGGGTTCGCGTTGGCCGAGATCGGCAAGCATCCCGGCATCGCCGCGATCGTCGCGGATCTCCTGGCCGCGGATCGCGGCATCCACGGGCTCGACGAGACGTTGCTCGATCGCGCGCCCGCTGTGCTCGATTCGCTCGGCTTTCGGCTGGAGCAGCGACTTCCCGGCAATACGGCAAAGATCGCGGCGCACGTCGCCGAGCATCATGCGTGGGAGGGACGACGCGTGCTCATCGCGTGCGCGCGCAGCGAGGACGCGCCGGTGCGCGAGCTCGCGGTGCGCGGCCTCGTGCGTGCGGGCGCGCGCGTGGTGCCCGAGGTGCTTCCCTTGCTTGCGCGGGACGACGACGAGAGCGTCGTCTCGGCTGCGCGTGTGATCTGCGCGCTGCCGGATCCGGAGGCGGTTCCGGCGCTCGAAAAGGCGCTCGCAGACGCGACCGGCGAGCGGCTCGCAGCGCTGACGCTCGCGATCGAATCATGCCGCACGAGGGCGCTCGCGACCGATCACGCGGCGCTCGATGCGTACCTCGCCGAGCGCGCACGAGAGCGAGGCGCGAACGTCCCGCGGCTCCCCGGGCTGCCGGTGCTGCGCTTTCGTGACGGCGTGGTGCTCTCCGAGGACGCACGCCGTGGGATTCTGGCCGCGTTCGCTGCCGACGATGCGAGCGCGCCCTACGGTGGGCTCGCTGCGATCCGTCGCGAGATCGACGACGGCGATGCGGCCGAGCTGCTCGCGGTGATGCAGCGCGAGATGCTCGGGCACAAACCGTGGCGCGTGCTCGCGATCGGCACGCTCGGCAGTGACGCGCAGATCGACGCGCTCGGCGCTGAGGCACAGACGCCGCTCGAGATCGAGGCGTTACGCCGGAGCGGCCGTGGCGTCGCGTTCGAATGGCTCGATCACCTCTCGGAGCACGGCAAACCGGCGCTCGCGCGCGCCGCGCAGGACGCGCTCCGACGCGCGTGCGAGGCGCGTGGCGTCGATCGTGATGGCCTCTTCGAGCTCACGACGTCGCGCGCGCCGCACGATCCCGAGAAGACGCGCGCGGCGCTACGGCGGCGGCTCGAAGCGGCGATGATCGTGGGGCGGAGCTACGACGCCGAGCACTTCCGCGCATTCGTGCTCGAGCACCCGGTGGTGCGTGCGTTCGTGGCCGGGCTCGTGTGGAAGGACGCAAAGGGCCGGTTCGCGATCCTCACGGCGGAGGGCGCGGTCGACGCCGCGGGTGCGGTCGTGGATCTCGTGGCTCCGGTGACGATCCCGCACCCGATCGAGATCGACGACGCAGCGCTCGTGGCGCTGCGTGCACGGCTCGCGGCGCTCGCGCTGGTGCAGCCCTTCGTGCAGCTCGAACGCCGCTTCACCCGCGACGCCCAGGCCCAGCTCTCCGCGCTGATCGCCGCGACCCAGCCGAAGTCGCTCGCGGCCTTCGAGGGGCTGCTGCGGCAGCGCGGCTATCACCGCGGTACGGTCGTGGAGGGAATCGTGACCGAATCGCGGCGTCCTCTTGGCGACGGCTGGTTCATGATGGCGCGGCACGACGCGATATGGGTCCGGCAGCGCGGCCAGAAGACGTGCGGCCTCCAGGACATCGAGCCAATCCGGCAGCCCGCATGGGCGGCGCCGACGCCCGCGCTCTGGAGCGAGGCGCTCGAGGACGCACGCGTCGTGCTCGAGGCCGAGGCGGGGACGAAGAAGGCGAGAGCGCCCAAGAAGCCCAAGGATACCGCGGGCACCGGCGAGCCCAAGGCACGCAAGCCGCGGAATGATCCTGAGGTGTGAACGTTTGCGTGCAGGCACCTCAGTCCGGACGTACGATGCCAATCTGATCGCCGCCATGGGTACCTTCGACATTGTCGTGGCCGATGCAAGGTGCCCGCGCTGCGGCCACCTGCAACCCTATCGTATCCAGTACAAATACGGGTATTGCCGTCTGCACGAGTATGCGCCCGGCGACGCGATTGGTTGGTTCGATCCGCCTGGGCGTCGTGCACCTCGGATCGACATGGGGGAGAACGTGGGTGGCCTGGTTGCCGTGTCGGGCACGCCTGAGACCGCGTGTCGCTTCTGCGGAGTCGAGCTGGACGATGCAACGGTGTGGTTCCGGGACAACGTCGTGGAGAGCGTCGAGGTGGGCGTCCCCGTGCAAAACGACGATTTCATCCCCGTCGCCCCTCCGCTGGAATGGCTGCACGTCTGGTCGCAGCGGTGCGCGGGCAGCGCAAACGAGGATCGCCTTGAAGTGAGCTGCCGGGGTCGCCGGTGGACGCTGGTCGTTGCGGATGGTGCGGGTGGGCTTTCCGGCGGCGCGCTCGCTGCACGACGGGCCGCGGAAGCGGCGTCGGCCCTGGGGGCAGACATGGAGCTCACGCCTGCGGCATGGGGCGAATGGCTCGCGCGACTCGACCAAGAAATGTCCGCCGATTTCAAATGCGGCGAGACGACGTTGGTCGTGGTCCAGGTAAGCGGCTGTGAGCTGTGGGGCACGAGCATCGGGGACTCGGGGGCCCTCCTCGTGGAGAACGGGCGGGTCGTGGAGCTGACCGCGATGCAGAAGCGCAAGCCGCTTCTCGGCAGTGGGGCCGGCACGCCCACGGCGATCGAGCGGCAGCCTCTCGTGGGACGTCTCCTCCTGGCGACCGACGGTCTTCTGAAGTATCTGCCTCGATCGAGGCTATCCGAGGTTGTTCTTGCGGGGGACGTCCGCTCGGCCGTCGAGGCGCTCGTCGATGCTTTGAAGCTCCCTTCTGGGAGTTTCCACGACGATGTCGCCCTGATCCTCGGCGAGCGTGTATTGCGGTCGCAGTCGAACGGCCTGTAGCTGTTCCATCTCTCGCTTGTGATTTTTGCTCACGGATCGGTCATGGCCAGCTTCCGCGCGCTCACCGCGCTGGGCGTTGAACTCGGCGAACGGTACACCGAGAGAACGCGAGCGTGCAACGGCGCGCATCTTTCTCGCGCTCGTGGGACATGTCTCGCATCTGCGCGCCGGGCTGCTAGGCTCTCCGGGCGAAGATGTCCCTCGTTCGTCGTAGCCGGGATCGTGCATGGCTCGTCGCGCTCGTGATGATCGGGTGCACGCCGCATGCGGGGCGCGCGGCGGGGGAACACGAGCCTTGGCCGCGGGGCAATGACGTGGCGGATCCGGTGTGCGAACCGTTGCCCGAGACGCGGCCCCCGGGGGTGGTGTTACGCGTCGGGCGGGTCGATGGAGAATCGCTCACGCACGTGCTCGACGTGGCGTTGGTCGCCGATGCCAAGTGCCCCACGCGCACACTCCTCGAGGCTCCGGCGTGCGTGCGGTTGGCCAATGACGCAATGGATTACGTGTGGCGCGAGCTCGTCACGGTCGCACCCCACGAGATCGCGGTCGAGCGCCACGGCGAGTGCATCCACTGCGGCGGTCCATGGTTCGCGATCGAGTGGCCCGACGGCCGCTGCGATCGCGGCACCGACCCCTTCCACGACATCGCCCGCACGTCCTGGGACCGCTTCGACCGGGCCGTGCAACTCCTCGAAGCTGCCGCCGCCGCAGGGGGCATCACGCCGGCAGCCCCGCCGCGGTGATGGGCCTTCAGTATCCGTCGCAAGCGCTCTCGTGAAGGTATCACCTCGCCCACCCCCGTCCTGACGCCCCGTGTCCCTCGTGCCCAGGCTCCCCGCCGGAAGGAGCCTCAACATGTGTACGGAACAACAAGCGGCAGCCATTCGTGCGGAGGTCTCGCGTATC
>NZ_SSMQ01000062.1 GCF_005144585.1 Polyangium fumosum
CCCCCGGCTCCGTCACCATCAGTCGCGGCCTGGAACGCCTAGCTCCCGCAGCAGAGATGCTGCGCGTCCTCAGGGAGAATGGGCTCGTAAGATGAGACCAGTGCTCAGGGCACGGCCTGGACCGAGGATGGAAGAACTGCGCATTGCGCAGTTCTTCCAACGGGCCGGTGGCAAGACCATGGAGGTGGGTTTCGAGCCGGCGACGGGCACGCTGCCGGCTAAACCTGCAGCGCCGTGGCCGTAGTGGGCAGGATCGTCGCCAGTCTTGCCACCGGCTGTTCGATGAACTGCGCGGAGCGCAGTTCATCGGGCCTGGGTCCAGCCCCTGGCTGGTCCGGGTCCAGGGGCGGACAGCCCCTGGTGGGGCCTGGGGCAAAGCCCCAGCGCGGCGCCGCGACCGTCAGAGATCCATCTTGAGCAGCCGGCCCTCTGGCTTTGAGGCGTCGAGCAGCGGGAACAGGAGGTAGGGCTCCTTCTGCATTTCCTTTGGCGGCGGGGCTGTCGTGGTCACGACGTACTGGAAGGCGAGCGACCCGTTTGCGCTCTCCTCCAGGTGGCGTGCGTAGAGGAACAGCCGTTCGTAGATGCGCCCGTCCATGTCGGCTTCGCGTGGGCCGTCGTGGACGAGCAGCCCTGGGAGTTGACCGTGACCGTCCATCGAGAGCTTCATCGCGGCGAGGTCGAAGGCGAGCAGCTTGATGGTCTGCATCGCTGCGCCGTCTCGCTCACCTCGGTCCTCGACGCGTAGCTCTAGCCGCCGGCCCTTCACCTCGACGCGTGCTTCCACGTGGTCGCCGAGCAGCGCGCGCACGACGTCGCGGAACCGCTCCGAGATTCGCGCTTCGGCCTCCTCCTGCTCGCGCCGCAGCGCGGCTTGCCGCTCCGAGGAGGCTTTCACCTCGTCCGTCACCACGGCGAGCCGCTCCGTGTTTGCGTCGGCTTCGCGCTCGGCGGCCGTCATGTAGTCGTAGAGCCGCTCGACCTCCTCGATCGCTGCTCGTTCCCGCGCGATGCGCTTCTCCTCGGCGGACAGCGCGCTTCGCCGCCGTGTATGCTCGGCTGCCGCTTCTTTCTGCGCGGCCCGCGCCTCCGCGAGCGTCCGCTTCGCCTCCATCACCGCCTCGGCGAGCGCCTTCTTCCCCTCGCGCGTCATCGGCGCTGCTGCTGGATGCGAAGCTGCGAGCGGACATCCCTTCGCCATCGCCACGTCGAGCGGCACGCTGCACAGGCCTGCGCGCATCGGCAGCGGCGCGGGCGCGCCTTCCTCGGCCTCGCGCTTCTTCTCGCTTGGCCGCTTTGCCTCCTCGCGACGCGCTTCTGCCTCGCGCAGCGCTTCGACCCGCGCGCCGCACGCCTCGGCCGCTTGCCGCGCGGCGTCCTCGGCTTGCTCCACCTCGAGCGCTTGCGCCGCGAGCGCCTCCTCTGCGGCCGCGAGGCTCGCCTTCCGCCTCGTCACGGTCTCGCGGAAGCGCGCGGCGAAGAGCGGTCCTGCGTCGTTCGTGTCGTCCTCGACCCCGAGCAACCGCGCGAGCCTGCGCCGATCCTCCGCGGCCCGATCTGCGAGCCTCGGCGCCCTCTCTTCGAGGCCTTGCTTCTCCAGCGCGAGATCCTCGTAGCGACGTTGCGCCTCGCTCTCCTCGTCCGACATGAGCGCGCAGAGCGCTCGCAGCACCACGTGCCGATCGTCGAGCACGAGCCGCGGGCTCTCCGACTCGCTCGATGGATCCCGCCACTCCACGAGCCCCGCGAACCGTGACTCCTGATCCCGCGTCAGCCACGGCAGCACGTGCTCCCACGCGATGGGCTCCCGCTGGTGCGGCAGCTCCTTCACCGGCACGGGCTCCATCACCACGCGCCGGATGTCCGCGAGAAAGTCCTGGTAGCCGCCGCGCCCGCGCTCGGCGAGCGCCTCGGCGAACGAGAGCCCGCGCGCCGCGAACGGATGCAGGCCGAGGCCAAAGGGCCGCCCCACGATCCAGCGCTCGTCCCCGACGACGATCGTCGCCACGACCCAGCCCTCGGGCAGCGCCTCGCGGATCTTGTCCTGCCCGCGCGCGGTGCCGAAGCGCTGCTCGCCGAGTAGGTAGCGCAGCATGCGGCAGAACGTCGTCTTGCCGGCCGTGTGCCCCGTGATTTGCCCGTCGCCGAGCCGGTTCTCCACGTCCTCGGGCGTGGGCGGGGCCCAGAGCACGTTCAGGCCTTTGCGCAGCGTGATGTGCCGGAGGATCGAGGCCTCGGACGCGTCGTACTCGCGGAGCAGCCAGACCTCGGCCACCCAGACGAGCGGCTCGGAGCGGCCCGTCTTGATTGGCGCGGACGGAGGCGGCGGGGCGGGGGGCTCGAAACCTCCGAAGAGGTCGAGCTGTTGCATGCGGCGCTTGGTCATGACTTCGAGGGCGGGTGCGCGACGCTACCCCACGTCTTCGCGACTGTCTCTCCGGAAAGGTGGTCCTCGGGCCGCGGCCGCGCGCCGGCTACTCCTTCAGCGCGAGCAGGGTCCGATCGAGCGCATCGGCCATCTTGGTGAGTTCCTCTACCGTCACGCCGAGCTCCTTGCTTGCCCTCGCGTCGGAGACGGCACCATCCTCCACGAGCAGGGCCGCGTACCGCTGCGCGAGCTTCGAGGACCGCTGGAGGGTCCCGCGCAGATCGAGGGAGAGCTCCGGGTCGTTCATGAGCCCTTCGAGGGAGGCGAGCACGCGGAGCGCGCGCACCTGGCCCGGCACCTCCTTCGTCTTGCCCTGGAGGGCCCCGAGCACCGGGGAATCGTCGTCGTCGTCGTCGTCCTCGTCGCCGTCGAACCCTGGCAGCCCGCGTTTCGTCTCGATCCGGGCGAGCATCTCCTCGACGGGGACGAGCGGCACGTCGTTCGGGAAGACGAGCGCGCCTTCGCCGGCGCGCGGCAGGAGGTAACGCAAGGTCGAGACGAGTCCGCGGCAGGGGCCCACCTCGAGGTCGGACGCCTGGTCGAGGGTGATGACGGACTTGCAGGCGCGGTAGCGCGCGAGGATGGGCTTCGGGAGCGGGCGCTTGGCGAGCGCGTACGCGGCTTGGAGCTCGGCGACGGGCGGGATCTCGCCGCCGGCCGCGACCTCGGGGACCGTCTCGTCTTCGTCGATCCGCTCGACGTGTTCGTCGATGTAGGCCTCGAGGTGACGTTCGTACTCGTCGGCGAGCGCGGAGAGCGCGCGGGGCGAGAGGGGGCTGTAGAGGAACCAGGTGGCGCTCACGAAGCCGTCCCATACCACGGGACGGGCTCCGCGCGAGCGGAAGCGGGCGGGGAAGCGCTGCTCGGGTGGGCGGTTCCTTCCTCGGCGGGGGGGTTCGAGGCGGAGCGCGGCGCGGCGGGCAGGGCCGGGGGCTGGTTCGTCAGGACCGCCTGGCGCGCTCGTGGAGGGCCCGCCGCGGCATCCTGGATCACGCCGCCGAAACGCATGGAACGTTGCGAGGCCCCTACGCCGCGGATAGCTTGCGCACGGTGAACGAAGCGATGGCCAGGTTTTGCTGGTACGAGCTCAGGACCACCGACACGGGCGCGGCGCAGGCGTTTTACGCGGACGTGCTCGGGTTTCAGATGCGAGACACCCCGGGCGGCAGCCTGTTTTTCCGTGGGGATCAGGCGGTCGCCGGATGTTCCCCCTTGCCCGAGCGCGCCGCGGCCCGGGGCGCTCCGGCGCATTGGCTCGGGCATATCGGCGTGCGGGATGTCGAGGGCCTTTCGCGTCGTATCCTCGCGCAGGGAGGGGAGCCGCTCGGACCGACGCGCACGCTGGAAGGCGGCGCGACGCGCGTGATCCTGCGGGACCCGTTCGGCTCGGTCCTCGCGCTCGTCTCGCCGGGCCACGCCGCGAGCACGGGCGTCGTCGTGTGGCATGACCTCAACACGCGGGATCATGCGCGCGCCTGGGCCCTGTATTCGGAGCTCTTCGGCTGGAGGGCGACCGAGACGGAGGAGCTCGATCCGGAGTTCGGCCTGTATGCGAAGTTCTCGTGGGACGAAGGGGGCGCGAGCGTGGGCGGCATGGTCAGCAGCGCGCGGCTGCCGCATATCCATCCGCATTGGCTCTTTGCTTTCCACGTGGAGGACCTCGACGAGGCCCTCGCCAAGGTGAACGCGCGCGGAGGCAAGGTGCTCGCCCCGCGAAAGCTCCCGAGCGGGGAGCGGATCGCGGCGTGCGAGGATGCGCAGGGCGCCGCGTTTGCCCTGCATGCGTCCGCGCCGCGCGCCTAGAACATCGATAGGTTCCAGGGATCGGTCTGCGGCGGGAGGTCCGGCGCCCTGGATACGTCCGGAGACGCAGGTTTCGGGCGCGCGAGGGTGGGAAAGCGTTCGAAGGGGCGCGGGAGAACGTGACGCGCGGGTGTTCGAACGTTTGGAGACCCTCGCGCGACGAGGACGCGCGGGTGTTACGACGTCCCGACAGCCCGAGGCGAACGTGACGCGCGGGTGTTCGACCGTTTGGAGACCCTCGCGCGACGGTGACGCGCGGGTGTTCGACCGTTTGGAGACCCTCGCGCGACGAGGACGCGCGGGGGTTCGAACGCCTGGAGACCCTCGCGCGACGATGACGCGCGGGGGTTCGACCGTTTGGAGACCCTCGCGTCAGGGCGGAAGCACACCGATGCGTCGTGCCGCACGCGGCGCAGGTGTTCGGCACCAGCCACCGAGGCTCTTCCGCCCCCGCTGCCGCGTCCGCCTCCGCTGCCGCGTGCGCCCCCGCTGCCGCGTCCGCCTCCGCTGCCGCGTGCGCCTCCGCTTCGGATTCCGCCTTCGCTTCTGCCTCCTCGGTGGTACAGCATCCGCATGCGCGTGATCTCCCTACATCGAACGAGCCCGGCGGTCCTCGCGACCGCCTTGGCGACGCTGCTCGCGGCCGCGCCTGCCTGTTCGCGCTCGCAGGAGCAACCCAGCGGCGGGGCTGTCCCGACCGCCGCCCCGAGCGCGACGTACACGACGCGCGGCAAGGTGCGCGCGATCGGCGAGAAGAAGGACAACATCACGATCGCCCACGAGGACATCCCCGGCTACATGAAGGCGATGAGCATGATGTTCGAGGTCGCCAAGCCCGAGCTCCTGCGCGACGTGAAGGTCGGCGACGAGGTGTCGTTCACGTTCTCGGACCGCGACGGGCGCCTCTTCGTCGAGTCGATCTCGGCCGCAGCTCCGAAGTAGTCAGGGGGTGTCTCGAAGGGCCCGTTTGTCTCGGCCTTTTTCGACCCTCGACGCAACAAAACCAGCCTGTTCCCCGCCACTTCCTGTGGTATCGTCTCCTGTGTGAAGCTCTTCGCGCCCGGTCCTTTCCAGGCTCATCAGCTCCGCTCCGGGGATCCGTACGAGCTCTCGAAGGGTCATCCTGTCCTGTGTCTGCCGACGGGCGGGCGCGGCGCGCGGGCGAACCTGCTCGGGGGCACGGTGCTGGAGACGGATCCGGCCGTCGAGCAGGCGGGCGTGGACGCTGGATTCACGCCGGAGCCGGGAGTGATGCGGGCGCCGGACGTGGCCGTGGGCAACGTGCCGGACGTGGCCGGCTGGGTGCAGGGGGCGCCGCCGCTCGCGGTGGAGTATGCGGATCGCGGCCAGGACGAGGAGGAGCTGCAGTCGAAGATCGCCGAGCTCCTCGCGGCGGGCACGCAACACGTGTGGGTCGTGCGGCTGATGGGCCCGCGAAGGGTCGAGGTGTACACGCCGGGGCAGAAGCTTCGGACCCTGGGGCCGGGCGAGTCCCTCGTGGCGCCGGGGATTCTGAAGAACGCGGTTCCCGTCGAGGCCCTGTACGACCGCGAGGCCGCGCACGAGGTCACGCTGCGCAACCTCTTGCAGCGCCGCGGCTACGAGAGCCTGGAGGCCGTGCGGGAGGTGGGGCGGGAGGAGGGGGAGCTCGCCCACGCGCGGGCGGTCCTCCGCCGGCAGCTCGGCAAGCGCGGGATGACGCTCGACGCAGCCCAGGACGCGCGCATCGACAGGACGGCGGACCTCGCGACCCTCGACCGCTGGCTCGATCAGGCCCTCGTCGCGAAGACCACCGACGAAGCCCTGCGCTGACCCTTCACGGAAACGTCCCGCACGGCGTCGTCGATTTCCCCTCGGACCACTCGGCCGGCAGGGGTCCGGCCACCTTCACGGTGAACGTCGCGTTTCCCTCGTTGTTGCGCGGGTCCGCGTCGTTCAGCCCCACCCACACGAGCCCGGGCGTGCGGGCCACGAAACGCGCGCAGGGCGCCACGATCGCCCCCATCCGCGCGTCGCCGCCGCCCACCACGGCAATGCCGGCGCCGTGCGGCGCGGACCGGAACGGCTCGTTGTCGAAGTTCGGGTCGTGCGGCTCGTTCTCGAAATACCCGCGCGGATCGATCCATGCGCCGCGCCCCGTGCCGATCCGGTATTGCCCGCGCGCCGCGATCTCGACCACCTCGCCCGCGCGAATCGGCCGGAGCGACACCAGCGCGCCGCCGGCTTGCGCCGTCACCGCCGCCTCGGCCGTCTCCATCGGGTTCGTATACGCCAGCACGGCGAGATCCATCCGCATCACGCCCCCGCCGCGCATTGAAAACACGGGCCGCGTCGCCTGCGCCGCGAGCAGCTCCTGCCGGCCGAGCTTCACCCCGCCGATGATCTCCGCAGACGCCCCGTCCCGATCCACCACCGCCAGCGTGATGCCCTCGGCCGGGATCGAATTCGTCGGGATCACGAATTCGCCGTTGAATGTGGCTTGCATGGCGTCGTGCGCGGTCGGCGTCTGGTAATGGGCCGCGCTGCCCACGCCGAGCAGCACCACGAGATCGGGCAGCCGCGGGTCGGCGTTCGCGGGCCGCGGGCGCGGCTCGATGGGGCAAAGGGCCTCGGCTCCTTTGCCCGTGATCGGATCGGTCGTGGCCATCACGCGGCCGAGCATGCCGCAGGCCGTGCCGTCGGTCGGCTGGGGCTCGATGTCGTCCCAGGGCACCTCGGTGCCCGGCCGGTACGGCGTGACTTCCACCGTGTCGACGCGGACGACGAGCCAGGGCGGCTCCTTCCAGGCACTCGGGGTCCCGGGCTCCCCCATCGGCTCGGCGCAGGCCGCGGCGAGGAGCACGAGCGAAACGAATCCGATCCGGCGCATGCCCCACCGTACGCCAGAACGAGCGGGAAGGGTAGGGGACGCGCCGCCTCACGGCCCGCAGAGCGCGGGGTTTGGCGCGGGCGGGAGCGGGTACGCCTCCGTCGCCTCTTTGGCGAACTGGCATTGGAGATCCTCGGCCTTGCACCCGCCCTGGCTGATGCAATTGCCGTTCGCGTCCGTGCCCTGGCAAAGGCAATTGGTGTCGCCCTCGGGGCAGATCTCGACAAGCTCCATCATCCCCATGTCCTCGTGGTTCAGCTTGTGGCAATGCAGCACGAACTGGCCCGTGAACTTGCGGAAGTTCGTCAGGATCTGCCGCGGCCCGTCCTCCGCCTGCACCCAGAACGTGTCGCGCCAGTGCGGGAAGTTCGGCTCCTTGTTCGAGTCGTTCGCGCAGACGAGGTACGGATTGATGTGAATGTGGAACGGGTGCCCGTCGAACGCGCGGATCTCCCATTTCTCCGTCGTCCCCACCTCCATCACCCGGTCGCTGCGGTACCCCCAGGCGCGCCGATCGTCGAAGCGGCGGCAACTGATGTTCGGGGCGGGGCAAATACACGTCGGCGCGTCCGGATCGATGCCGTGCATGTGGTCGCCCGGATCACACGAGCCGAGCTCGGCGGGTTTCTCCGGGTCGGGTTTTTCCCCGGGCGTGGGGACGAGCAACGCGATCTTCTGGTGGATCTTGTCGACCGATTCGCAGCTCGCCTGCACCATCTGGCCGTCGACCTTGCCCATGAACGTCGTGGGCGGGGCGAGGGCCGCGACGGCCGACGCCTCCGGCATGTTCGTCTCCGTCGGCGCTCCGTTTTCCGCATCCACGTCGAAGATCGCCACGAGGCTCCCGAGCAGATCGGACGGGCGCCGCCCCACGAGGCAAAGCGTCGTCTTCTCGGCGGGCATCTTTACGAGGGCCTCGATCCGATATCCGGGGGAGACCCACATCGTATCGCTCACGTAAAACTGCGGCAGCGTGATGCCGTCGCGGGCGATCTGCGTGATCTCGATCGGATGCAGCACGTCGAACGATTCGCAGGTCGGATCGTCCGAGGGGTGGAGCTTCATCCCGAGCTCGTTCGGCGTACCGGCGTGCACGATCCGCAGACGCTCGACCTGGTTCGGCGAGGTCTTGATATGCGGCAAGAGCTTGCCGCTCACGAGCGTCGGCTTCGTATCGTTCTCCGCGCCCTCGAAATCGTTCGCCGAGAGCGTATCCTCGCTGCAAGCCTCGCCATCCGCGAGCGGCCGCGTCGACTCGACATTGATGGGCACGCCGCCGAGGACCATGATCCTCTCCTTTGCCTTGGCGATGCCCGGCACCTCGTCGAGATCCCCCTCGATGACGAGCGCGCCCGCGGCCCCGTTCGTCACCTGAATGGCCGTCGAGCCGTGGATGTGCGGGTGATACCAGTTGAACCCCTCGTGGTGCGGCCCGTCCTCGTCGAGATCCCAGCGGTATTGCGCCATTTCGCCGGGCGGCACCTCGTGCAGCACGTCGTCGGCGTGGTACCGCGCGTCCGGGCCGCAGCCCGATCCTTCGCAGGGGTCTCCCGCGGCGGGCGTCGCGTAGTTCGGCTGGACGTGCGTGCCGTGCGCGTGCAGGTTCGTCAGGTTGAAATCGTGGCACGTCACCGCCGACGTATTCGCGGCCCCGGCCACCAGCCGGTAATCGGAGCGCTTGAAATCGTTGTGGAGGTTGACCCGCACCTTGCGATCGGCGCCGGCCGGCACGCGGATCGTCGGGCCCGGGATCGATCCATTGTAGGTCCGCAGGCAATACCGTTTTCCGCCGATCTTCACCTCGCTCGGCGCGAGGCGCAGCTCGTGCACCCCCGCCGCGTTCGGGGCGAGCTCCGGCGGGTTCTCGAAGATCTCGGGCGGACCCGCGGGCGTCGCGGCTTCGTCCGAGCAGCCGCCGAGCGCCGCGCTCAGCAAGAGGAACGCGCATCGCCCTGCGTGATGCATTGGTAAGCCAAGGATCGCTTGTTTCATGTCATCCCTCCGCTCCCGGCTCCGCGTGCCGGTGGTTCGTTGCTTTCGAGCCGAACGAGGGGGGAGTGTAGAAGATCAGGCGTCCTTTGGGATGGCCAGAGGTGGTCATGGGATGGACAGGATCTGGTCATCGAGGAGGGAAACTCTGGCATAGTCGTCGTCACGCATGGATCCCCATCGCCTCGTCGCATCCTGGCTCGACGGCCGCGCCCGCGTCGAAAAGGACGGCGCGCTCGTCCTCGGGCCGCCGAGGAGCGCGGGCCTCTCGGGCAAGCTCCGCCGCGCCTACACGTGGATCACCACGCAAGCCCTCGTGTGCCCGTACCTCGACATGGAGCTCGGCGAATCGACGACGCTCGGCAAAGGCGAAGCGCGCGTCGACCTCGGCCGCGCCGCGCACGCCTCGTACGTCCTTTTGCCGCTCCTTTGCCTCGTCACCTCGCAACGCCTGCTCTTCGTCGGCGCCCCGGGCCGCGGCAAGACCACGATGGCCACGATCATGGCCGCGCTCGCCGGCATCCCCCTCGACGAGATCCGCCGCATCGTCCAGCACGGCCATCCCCAGCTCACCACGGCCGATCTGCTCGGCAGCCCCTTGCCCGCGAGCCTCGTCAAGGCCGAGGCGTCCGGCGAGATCCGCGTCGAGTGGCGCCGCTGGATCGGCAAGCGCGTCAAGATCATCGACGAGTACAACCGCATCCCCACGAAGACCCAGTCCGCGCTGCTCTCGCTCCTCGCCGAGGGCTACGCCGAAAGTTTCGAGCAGGTCGCGCTCGCCGGCAAATCCGCCTGGTATCTCACGGCGAACGAAGACGCCGGCGGCGGCACGTTCCAGGTCATCGAGGCCCTCAAGGATCGCATCGACGCCGTCGTCCGCGCGCCGCCCTTCCATGCCCGCTCGCTCGACGCCCTCGCCGAGCGTGTCGCGACAGCCCGCCCGCCCGAGACCCGCATCCCCGCCGACGTCGTCTTCTCCGCCGACGAACTCGATCGCGCCGAGGCCGAGATCCGCGCTGTCCCGGTCCCCGAGCGCGTGCTCGACGTGCTCGGCTTTTTCGCCGGCCAGCTCGATTTTTGCCGCCGGGCCTCGGACGTCCTCGAATACCGCAACAAGGACACGCTCCACCTCGCGGGCAAGAAGGTCGCGCACGTCTGCAACGAGGATTGCCCGCTCGACAAGAACGTCCACGTCTGCACACAGACCGAAAATGGCGTCTCGGCCCGCGCGCTCCAGGCCATCCTGCTCTTCGCCAAGGCCCTCGCGTATTTGCGCGGCAAGAGCGAGGTCTCCGTCACCGATGTGCGCCTCGTCCTGCCGTTCACGCTCTTCGACAAGCTCCGCCCGAACCCGCAGAGCGCGTTCTTTCAAAAGGCCGAAGCCCGTGTCCTTTTGCTCGATCGCGCCACCTGGATCACGCGCCTCTTCGATCAAGCCGCCGTCCAGCACGCGGCCTACGCGCCGCTGCGCGAGGGCGTGCGCGCGCTGCAAGCCGAGGCCGAGGCGAGCGCGCTCGGCGCCACCACGGCCGAGCTCAAGCGCCGCGTGGGCAAGGTGCAGCGCGCGATGGAGGAGCTGCTGAAGCGCGCCGATCTGTCGGGGCCGATCTACGACGACCTCGTGCTCCTGAAGAGCCTCCACGAGTCCTACCAGCGCAGGCTCACGGCCGCCGAGCGTCTGGAAGGAGGCGCCTCGTGACGGATCTCGAAGCGCTGGCGACGCATCATCTCCGGGAAGGAGAGCGCCGTTTTTCCCGGTGGGACGGCGCGCTCTTCGAAGCGCTCGTCCTCGGTCCGGGCAAGCGACTCGCGGGGAACCTCGACGGCTCCGAAGCCTCGCTCCGCATCTTCGAGGCCTGGCTCGGGCTCGTGGTCGAGGCGATCGGGCTCGGCTACATCCGCCCCGGCCTCGTAGGCGAGGGCGAGGGCGAGACGCCGCGCGCGCGCAGGCCCGAAAACCTTGTGGAGCTCCTGTTCGTGGACGTTCTCCCGGACAAGCTCCCGGCGCTCCCCGTCGAGACGCGTTTGGGCTTGCTCGCGAAGGCGTGGAACCTCGGCGAAGGCCTCTTCGGCGAGCCGCCGTGGCTCAACCTGTGCGTGGCCGCGGCGATGGCCGTGCCGAGTGCGTCCTCGAACCCCGGCGCGCTGCTCGACCTCGAAGGCCGGCTCCTCAAGATCCTCGACGCCGCCCTCGCGCCGCGCGCCCGCTCCACGTGGAAAGGCCCGTTCTCGGTGCGGACCGTCGATCTGCGCGAGGTCGAGTCCGCGTTTCTGCCGGGTCGCGTGCATTTCGGCGCGCCCACGCTCGTCTGCGTCCACGATCGCAAGCGGCCCGATCTCGCCGCCGGCGTGCTCCTCGGCGCGCGTGGCGCCCCGAACCTCGCGTTCCGCTCGCCCTGCCTCGCCGACAAGATCGAGCCCGATCCGAGCTTGCCCACGGTCACGCTCGGGCAAGGCGTCGTGTACGTGAGCGACACACGCGTCCCGCTCCCGCACTGGAAACGTGGGCACAGCGTCGCCGCCTCGCGCGCGGGCCTCGTCGTCGCGACCGCGCTCGACTCGCAGCGCCTCTGGCTCGTGGAGAGCCCTTGAGCGCCGAGGAGCGCATCACCTCCCTCGCGGCGCGCGCCTTCCCCCGCGCGCGCGCCCGTTACTCGCCGTATCTCCTCCTCGGCGAGCCCGTCGTGGATCCCGAGGGCGAAACCTTCGCCCGCATCGACCTCACCTCGCGCACGATCCGCCTCGGCGCGCGCCCGATCACCGAGGCCGCGCTCGAAGACGCGCTCGAAGCTTTGATCGCCCACGAGATCGGCCACCACGTCGCGTTCCCCGGCAGCCCCGTCGAGCACGCGCGCCTCCTCCTGCTCGAACGCACGTTCCTGCCGCGCCTCCCGCGCTCGCTCACGGGGCCGTTTTACGATCTGCTCGTCGACGAGCGGCTCGGGCAGGGATTGCCCTCGATCGAGGACGATCTCTGCCGCATCCTCGCGGCGCGTGGCGCGCGCTCGCCCGACGACGTGCTCTTCACGTTCCAGCGCGTCGTGATGGAAGAGCTCTGGCAACGAAGGGAAGGGGAGCTTCTCGGGACAACCGCCGCCGCATTCGAGCGCGCCTTTCCGGACCACCGCCTCGACGCAAAGCTCGTCGCGCAAAACCTCTTCGCGTTCGCGCCCGACGTCACGCTCCAGTACCTCTATTTCGCCTCGATCGCCTGGCGCTACGCCCTGGCGAGCCCCGCGCCAAAACATACCGGCGGCGGCGACTGCGCCGAAGGCGAGCTCTCCGCCGAGGACCTCGCCGCGGCGCTCGTGCCGAAAAAGGGCGAAAAAGCGGCGATCGAGCGGGCGATCCGCGAAGGATTTTTCCCGAAAGACCTGGCGGAAAAGCTCGCCGATCAGAGCCTCGAGCGCCGCGCGGGTGCGATGCCCGGCGACGGCGCGGGCAAATCCGAGCTGCTCACGACCGCAATGGCGGCCCATTACCGCCGCGAAGCCGAAAAGTATCTTTTCCGGCCGCCGCCCGCCCGCGTCTGGGCCGACGCGCTCGTGCCCACCACGCACCTCGAATGGGAGCCCGGCGATCCGGTCGCCGATATCGACTGGGTCGCCACGCTCCTCCGCCGCGGCGAGACGCTCGGCGCCGCAATGCCGCTGCTCCGCGAGCGCATCGCCGACGAAGAAGGCCAGAGCACGCCCTCCTTCCTCGGCCGCACCGAGATCTACCTCGACGTCAGCGGCTCCATGCCCGACCCGAAGCGCGCCCTCAACGCGATGACCCTCGCCGCGCAGATCCTCGCGACCGGCACGATCCGCGCAGGCGGCGCGGCGCGCGCGCTCGTCTATTCGATGGGCCACGAAAAGGCGTGGGACTTCTGCCGCTCCGAGCGCGTGCTCTCGAAGTTCTTGATGCGTTACATCGGCGGCGGCACGCACTTCCCCTTCGACATCCTCGCCGCCTCGGTCGAGGAGACCCGCGACGAGCAGCCGATCCGCGTGGTCATCACCGACAGCGACTTCGACACGAACTACGACGCAGCCCGGCAAAACGCGGCCATCTTCGCGCGCGCGGCCGAGCGCTCACCGGCGTTCGTGCTCCTCCTGCACGCGCCGAGCCGCGAGAAGGTGCGCCGCTACGAGCAAGCCGGAGCGCGCGTCGTCGCCGTGCGCGCGCTCGGCGATTTCCCGCGCGTCGCGGCGGAGCTCGCGTTCTCGTTGTTCGACGATCCTGGCACGACGAACCCCAGCGGATAAAGCCATGTCCTTCCTGAAAAACTGGACCGCGAAGCCCACCGCCGCCGCGCCGGCCGCACAAGACGCCCGCCTCCTACCGGAGAGCGTGCCCCTCCAGCTCACGCCAATCCTCGCCGCACTCGGCCAGGTCCTCGCGGAGATCGAGCCAGCCGCGCTGGACGTCGACGTCGCGCGGGCCAAACTCGCAGACCTCTGCCGCGACCTCGCAATCGAGCCCGTCGATCCGCTGGAGCTCGACCCCATGGCCGCAGGGCTCGATCGAGGCGCAATCGAGCGGCTCGCGCTCCTCGTGCTCGTGCTCGAACGGCGCATGATCCCCGAATCCACGCTGAAACGTATCTTCGAGGGACGCGCGCGCACCGCAGCACGCGAAGGCCTTTTCGACGTCGCGCGCGGCACCAGCCTCGTGACGCTCGACCTGCTCCGCCAAAGCCCACTGCGCCGCGAGGAACTCGCGCGCAGGCTCATCCTCGGGCTCGGCGCATCCGTCGCAGGCGAGAGCCTCGCCGAGGCACGCACAGCGCTCGAGCGGCTCGATTACAGCCGGCTGATGGCCGAGGCGGAGCGGGCACGGCGGGCGGCGGGGAAGGGGTGAGCCTCTCTGAAGCGGTTTCGCTGGGGCGTTGCCCCAGGCCCCAGGAGGGGGCTGTCCGCCCCCTCCACCCCGGACCAGCGAGGCGCTGGACCCAGGGTCGATGAACTGCGCGATGCGCAGTTCATCGAACAGCCAGTGGCAAGACCGGCGACGATCCTGCCCACGGAGGCCGCGGCGCCGCCGGCTCAACCGGCCACGTTCGCGTCGCCAGGTTGGAACCCCCTCGATGGTCTTGCCACCGGCCCGTTGGAAGAACTGCGCACCGCGCAGTTCTTCCACCTCGGTCCAGGCCGTGCCTGGTCCGGGTCGAGGGGCGGACAGCCCCCGCGGGGTCCGGGGCAGCGCCCCGGCGCGACGGCCCTGCCCCTCTTACCCCTTGACTTCCTCCCCATCCTCGTCCTCGCCGCCCTCGTCTTCCGCGCTGCTCCCGCCCTTCGATCGGTAAAGCTTGTCGAGCTTGAACGCCTCGGCCATCGCGGGGTTCCCGAGCCGCTTCGACGCGGCGATCGCGGCCCGCCGTGCTCTTCGCACGAGCTGCACGATGATCCCGTCGAGCAGGTCGAGGGTCTCCGTCTCCACGGGCGTCCCGCGCACGCCCACGTCTTCCTGATCGGCTTTTCGTAGCGCCGTGATCGACGCCTCGATCTCCACGAGCGCCTCGGGCCCGCCTTGATCCGCCGCCACCGCCGCCACCACCGGGTGCTTCAAGGTGTCGCCGAGCAGCGCGAGCTGTTGCGCCAAGGGCTCCGCCTTTTTTGCTGCTGACCGCGTCTGCCGAAGCGCTGCCGCGACCGTCGCCGTGGCCTCCTCGGACTCCCCACTCGCTTCCAGGTCCTCCTTGACCCCCGCGAGCACCGCGCGCGTGTGGATGCGCGTCGTCGCCGCCTCGCTACAGGCCTTCACGTAGGCCTCCCCGGTCACCTTCTTTTTGCCTTTGGCCGCTTCCCGCCCCACGCCCGCGTGGAGCAGCCCGTCGCGCGCGCCTCCGAGCTCCGCCGCGTGTTTTGCGCCGAAGCCCGACGTCTTGAGCAGCGGCGCGAACTTTTCGTAAGCGGCCAGCGTCTGGTGGGCCTGATCGAGCGTGTCCTGCGAGCCGAACTGCTCGCCCAATCGAAGGAGCGTGAGCCGGCGGGTCTTCGGAATCGTTTCGAGATTCGTGGGCATGCGGCGTAGCGTAACGAACCTCCGGCCCTCAGGAAACCACCTGCGCCTGTCCGTTCGTCGCCTCGTCCTGTCCCGAAACGACCGCTGCGCGCCGCAGCGCCGCCTGCGCCCGTCACGGCATCGCCGCTGTACGCCACGAAGCGACCGCTGTACGCCACGAAGCGACCGCTGTAGCTCGCGAAGCGACCGCTGTACGTCACACAGCGACCGCTGGAGCTCGTGAACCGACCGCTGGAACGCGCAGAGCGACCGCTGCGCTTACCGCGACAAGAGCCCCTGGCTCTCCAGCGCCGTCCGCACCGCCCCTGCGATCTCCACCGCGAAGGGGCCTTCGCCATGCACGCCGATCGCGTCGAAGCGGCTCGTCCTCGCGAGACGCAGCGCGTTCTCCGCGGCGGCTGCGGCGCTCTCGATCCTCGCGCCCGGCTCGCCCTCCGGGATCAGGTTCCCGTCTGCGTGGTAGCCCCGATCCGCGTACGCCTCCCGCAGATAATCGAGCCCGCCCGTGCGCACGTAGTCGAGCATCGGACCCTCGAACGGGCCGATCACCGGCACGTCCATCGAGAGCCCCTCGAACGCGCCGTCGAGGATCGCGTCCGCCACGTGCCGGTTCGCCGTCGCCGCGAGCAGGAGCGCGTCCGTCGCCTTCACCGCGAAGATCCGCGCGCCTTGCCACTCGGCCACGCGCAGCATCGCGGTACACTGATCGCGCACCGCGCTTCGCACGTCCTCCGGCTCCACGGAAGGCCCGATCGGTCCTCCGTGCGCGGGGAACGAGACGAGCGCGACGATCTTCGCCCACGACTCCTTCGCCTGCTGAATCGCGCGCTTGATCGACCGCTCGTCGACGCCGGGGCCTCCGCAGGTGATGCTCGCCATCGTGGCGAACTTGTAGAGCTCCCGTGGCTCGTCCTGTCGACGGCCCACGGGGATGTTGAGGCTGACCGCGCGCATGAGGACGACCATCGTAACGCAGGGCGCCGCCGCCTGGGTAGTCTCATCGAAGCGCCCGCCGCGCCCGCCGCGTGGGTGCTTGACGCCGCCGGGCCGGCGTGGTTTCCGCGGTCGATGCTCTCGAGCGGCGCCCGCGCCCGTGCCCTCGTCCTCGGCGCCACGGGGCACATCGGTCAAGCGATGGTGCGCGAGCTCCTCGCGCACGGCTACCACGTCACCGCCGCCACGCGCCGGAAGAGCCCCGCGAACCTCGCCGGCCTCGACGTCGATCTCGCCGTCGGCGACGCCGACGCGCCGGGCCAGATCGACGCGTGGGCCCGCGGTCACGACGTCCTCGTCGACGCCGCAGCGCCCTATCCGGTGAACCGGTTCGCCCCGCAATCCTCGGCCGAACGAGATCCGCTCCGGTATGCCGTGACGCGCACCCGCGTGGTCCTCGACGCCGCCTTCCGCAGCGGCGCGCGCCTCGTGTACATCGGCTCGTTCACGACCCTGCCGCGGAAGGAAGGGGGCCTCGCCGCGCTCGAGACGAGCTTTCGCCGGCAGAGCCATCCTTACTTCGCTGTCAAGGCGCACATGGAGGGGATGGTCCTCGATGCCGCGCGCCACGGCCTGCCCGCCGTCCTCGCCAATCCCACGGCCTTCCTCGGCCCCTGGGACGACAAACCCGCGGAGCTCGCGCTCGTCCCGCAGCTCCTCGCGGGCGCCGTCCCGGCCACGGTGCGGCGGGTCGTGAACATCGTCGACGTCCGCGACGCGGCCGCGGCGATCCGCGGCGCGCTCGAGGCCGAGGCGTTCGGCGCGCCCCTGCCGATCACGGGCCACGACGTCCCGACGGACGTGCTCGCCGCGCGCATTTGCGAGCTCGCGGGCGTGAGGCCGCCGCTCTTGCGCGCCTCGGCCCGGCTCTCCGCCACGGGGGCTTTTTGGATGGAGGCGGCGCTCTCGCTCGGCGGCCGGCCTTCGCCGCTCCCGTCGCTCGCGCTCTTGCTCGTGCTCGACGCGTACGGCATGGGCGCCCCGCGCACCACGCTGCGCTTCGGGGAAGGCGTCCGCCCGCTTGACGAAACGTTGCGTGATGCGATTGCGTGGTACCGCTCGCAGCGGCGCGCCTGATCGGCCGCGCGCCGTCGTCCTGCTGTTTCCAAAGCGAGGCGGATGGGCATAGACTCGGGCAAACGCGGTTTTTCCGGGTGGATCCGCAAACGGAGGAGGTCGTCCCCATGGGTCGAATCGAGGGCAAGGTGGCGCTCGTCACGGGCGCCACGGGCGGGATTGGCAGAGCAACGATCGACAAGTTCGTACGGGAGGGAGCGCGGGTCTTCGCGTTCGCTCGCCAGGAAGCGCCGCTGCGCGACGCCGTGGCGCAATACGGCGCGTCCGTCGCCATGGCGACCGGCGACGTCACCGAGGAGGCGGACGTGGCGCGCGCGGTCGCGGCGTGCCTCGACGCATTCGGGCGGCTCGACATCGTCTTCGCCAATGCCGGCGTCGAGGGCGTGGTCAAGCCGATCACCGACGTCACGGCGGAGGAGCTCGACGAGGTCTATCGGGTGAACGTGCGCGGGACGTTCTTCACGCTGAAGCACAGCGCCCCGCCGATGGTGAAGCAGGGCAAGGGCAGCATCATCGTGAACTCGTCGATCCTCGGGCTCTCGGGGATGGCCGGGCTCAGCGCGTATGCGATGAGCAAACACGCGGTGACCGGCCTCATGCGCTCGGCCGCGCTCGAGCTCGCGCCCGTCGGCGTGCGCGTCAACTCGATTCACCCCGCCGCCGTCGACAACCGCATGATGCGCTCGATCGAGCGATTGGCGGCCCCGGACGCGCCGAACTCCGTGAAGGACAAGTTCACGAGCATGATCCCCCTCGGTCGTTATGGCACGAACGAGGAGATCGCCGACCTCGTGCTTTTCCTCGGCAGCGACGAGTCCTCGTTCTGCAGCGGCTCCACGTTCGCGGCCGACGGGGCGTTCGGCGCCCTTTGAGCGCCGGCGCGCCCCGCCTTCGTCAGGGCTCCACGAAATCGGCCTTCTGCCAGGCCTTCGCGAGGATCAGGATCACCCCGTCGAGCGCCTTCGCGTAATCCTCGGGCGTCGCCCCGAAGGACGCCGAGGGGTCCGGCGCGAAGAAGGCGACCTTTGCCTCCGGCGCGAACGCCTTCGCCGAGCCGCCGGCCGTGGCCGCAGCGGTCGCGAGCTGCTGGAGCGCCGCCTCCGCGTACGGGCGGAGCCGGCTCTCCTTGGGGATACGCCGATCCACTTCGACGGTGAGGGAGGTGAGCTCCCCGGCGCGCGCCGCCGCTTCGTCGGCCCCGGCCTCGGCGCGAATCGCGTCGAGGGTCTGGACGATCTCGGCCTTGCCTCGTTCCCAGCGCGTCGGCCCCTGGTCCTCCCATTCTCCGCTCAGGATCGTCTCGACGACCATCTGGGGATCGATCGTCGCGAGCACCTGCGCGCGGTTCGGCTGCGACAGGGCCTCCCCCATCGAGGTGGCGATGTCCCGCGCGCGCGGCCCGATTTGCCGCGGCACCCCGGCGTCCACGTCGGCGAGCATTTCCATGCCGAGGCTCGGCGATTCGAGGAGGGACGCGAGCAGTTGTTCCTGGGGCGGGATGATCCACTGCGTGCAGCCCGCGCGCATCGCGAGGTTTCGGCCGAGGTGCTGCCGCATCGCGACGCGGGCCCAGAAGGGCCGCACGGGCTCGATGACGTACACCTCGGCCGGGCCGCTCACGTCCACGGCCTTCCAGGAGAGCCCCAGCGTCTTCACGATGGGCTGGCTCGGATATTCGTGCAGCCGGATCTCCAGGGGCCGCTCGAACTCGTCGAGCTCGAACACGTTCTCGAGCACGCGCTCGATGAGGACGACGCTCTGGTAGCAGGCGGCGATCGGATCCTGGGCGTCGCGGAATTGTTTCAAGGTGAGGATGTCGAGCGAAGCCCTCATCACGAGGGGCCCGAGCGCGAGGGCGCGCGCCATTTCGAGCTCCGTGCGCAGCTCGTTCGCCGTCGACACCTTCCGCTTGTGTTCCTTCTGCAGGAGGTGCGGGAGGTTCTCGTTCAGGAGGAACGAGTTCGTCGGGGCGGGCGGCGTCGTTGCGCCCTGGATGATTTCGATGACCGGCTGCTGCTCGGCCTTCTGGCCATACCCGACCGCGGGGAGCACCTCGGCCACGACCGTGAGCAGGGGCTGCGGCGTCTTCGGCGAGGGCCCGGCGTGGTCCATCCATCGATCGGGCGGGCTCGCGAGGGTGGCGGGCAAGGTGGGAATGCCGCTCACCTCGGAGGCCGAGATCGCGGCCGTGGCGCGATTCGCGTAGGAGAAGATCGGGATCATCGCCCCGCCGCGCAGCTCGCCGTTGAAATACCAGAGCACCGGCAGGAGGATCTCGATGTCGCGGTCCGTCCAGACGCCCACGTTGTTCGTCTCGGATCCGACCTCGTCGACGCTCGACACCATCATGTACACGTGTGTGCCCCAGGCGTCGATTTGATACCCGGTGCCCTGGAGCATCCCGTTGAGGTAAGCGTCGCAGAAGGCCTGGAGTTTTCCCCGGTCGGCGAGCATCGGGAGCACGCGGAGCGTCGCGTCCGGGAAATAAAAGGGCCCCGGGATGGGGTCGACCGGGACGCCTCGCGCGGTGTTGAAGAGCGGGATGGGCTCCGGGTCCGGCGCCGTGAGCGAATCGGGCACCCAGCCGTCGCTCTTCCAGCCGCCCGAGAAGGGCGTGCGCCACGCGAGCACCTCGCCCCAGGGGTATTTCACGTCGAAATCGAGCCAGAACGGGAACACGGGCTCGAGCACGTCCACCGGCTCGCCGTGCGGGCCGCGTGAGGGCGCGCCCGAGACCTGGAGCCCGAGCGTGTCGACGAGGGGGAAATCCGAATACCCGTGGATGTGGACGCGATATCCGCCCGTGATGTCGCCGAGCAGGAGGTGGCTGTTGCCGAAGAAGCCGACCTGGTTCATGCCGTCGATGAGGAGCTTCGTCGTGACGAACCCCTGGTAATCGGCGAGGTGTGGCTTCGTGGCGCTCGGGAACTGCTTGAGGTTGAGCGCAGTCCAGGAGGGGTTCGAGGTGTAGAGCCCGACGATGAGCTGCGCGAGCTGCTGGGCCATTTTTACGGCATTCGCGGGCGTCGCGCCGGGCTGCTTGTGCAGGATCCCCATTCCGTAGAGGATGTCGAGGCAACTCGACATCCAGCGGCTCGCGCTGTTCACCACGTTCTGCGCCGCGGCCCAGGGGTAAAACGCTTGCGTGAGGTCCGGGGGGCACTCGAACGGCGTGAGCGGCGGCGCCTGCACGAATTCGAGGAGCGCGCGCTCTTCGAGCTTCTCGCCCGCGTACGTCCGCGGAAAGAGCTGCGCGGCGACCTTGGCGAGGAGCCGCGGGGCCATGGGATCGTCGACCCACCCGCTCAGGGTCGGCACGAGATACCCGGGGGATTTCGGCCACCCGTAGACCTCGCGCCCCGTCGTCATCGAGAGCGGGTTGTTCACGAAGATGTACGGCGTGAGGTAGATCCAGTCCTTGAAGACGAGGTTCGACCCTTGCTCCTCGTACCACGCGAGCGGGATCGTGAAATTGACCTCGTGCTGCGCGATCCAGCCGAGGTTCGCGGCGTCGATCGACATCTTGCCGTAATGCACGAGCTGGAGGTACACGTACGGCAGGAACACCCGGAACTGGCCGACCTTGTCCGGGGCGATGTGGTTGAGGTACTGGTCGACGAACCGCTGCACCCGCTCCATGTCGGCGAGGAGCGGGAAGACCCGCATCGTCACCCCCTTGAATGAAAAAGGAGGGATGAGCTGCATCGCGGGATACAGGCCCCGTGCCACGTTGAAGGGCGGTTTTGCCATGGTTCGACTCCGACGACGTTGTCGTATTGCCGCGCCCGCTCGTCAAGCCCGCTCGATGACCCAGCGGGGGAGGGCCTCGAGGAACCGTTTGTCCTTGGAGTCCGGCAGCGCGCCGAACAGGAGGGAAAACTCGTGCGAGGCCGCGCCGGCGAGCCCCTGCGCGACCTCACGCGCGTACGCGATGCACCCGTAATGGTCCATCCGCTCGCGCACCCAGGTGATCTCCTCGCGGGTGCGCTCGGCGCGCGGGAGCGCGAGCAGGCGGCCGAGGCGCGCGCGCTCCTCCGCCGTCCCCGCCTCGAAGAGGCGGATCAGCATCATCGTGCGTTTGCCCTCGTGGATGTCGCCGCCGAGCTCCTTGCCGTAATCGTTCTCGTCGCCGGTCAGGTTCAAGAGATCGTCCTGGATCTGGAAGGCCGCGCCGAGGAAAAAGCCGAACCGGATGAACGAGTCGGGATCGACCGAGTCGAACGTGGCGATCATCGCGCCGACGCGGATCGGGTGGATCATCCCGAGCCAGCACGTCTTCTTGAGGACCATTTCGAGGTAATCGGATTCGCGTACGCTCGTCGAGTTCTCGTGGCGCCAGCCGAGCTCCATGGCCTGCCCTTCGGCCGACTCCGAGGCCATTCGCTCGGTCTCTTCGAGGATACGCAGCGCGAGGCGCGGGCCGAGGGTCCGAAAATTCACGAGCAGCGGGCGGAGGCCCAGGAGCCCGAGCATGTCGCCGACGTTGATGGCGATGGGGACGCCGTGCGTCGTGTGCAGCGTGGGTTTGCCCCGGCGGCGCTCGCTCTCGTCCTCGATGTCGTCGTGGACGAGCATGGCGTTGTGCAAGAGCTCGATGGACGCGGCCGTGTCGAGGGCGTCCTCGGGCGGGCAGCCAAAGGCGCGGGCCGTGGCGATGCAGAGGCTCGGCCGGAAGCCACGGCCGCCGCGCTGCGGATACTCCGCCACGAGGTCGTAGAGCCAGCGCCTCGGCTCGCGCGCCGGGATGTATTGAAAGAGCCGCGAGCGCGCGGCCGCACCGTATTCTTGCAAGACGGCGGGGACGATCTCGGCGAGCATGGCGTCCTCGGCCTTCGTCAGGCCTTCAAGGTGACGGTCACGCGACCGACGGGGGAGCGGCTCGCCTCGTCGATCACCACGCCGCTGTACGTGCCGGCAGGCTGCTCGGGCGGGATTTGCAGCGTGATCCCGATGGCGCCGTCATTCGACAAGCGGACCCCTTCGAGCGGCGGCGCGCCCTCGACGTCGAGCGCGGCGAGCGCCGGGGCGACGAGGGGTTTTCCGGCGGCGCCGGGCCCGAGGTGGAGGCGCACCTCGGCGGCGCGGCCGAGGTGCACGTCGAAGCGCAATGCAATGCCCGGTTCCCGCGCCGAAGGCTCGAGCGGCGGGCGCGGAGGGGGCGCGGGGGCCGCGGGACCCGGCCCACGGCTGGTCCACGGCGGGGCGCGGGGCCCCTCGAACGGCGGCGGCTCGTAGCGCTCGCGCGGCGGCGGCGCATACGCGCCTTGCGGCGGAGGCTCGTAACGCTCGCGCGGCGGCGGCTCGTAGCGGCCGTACGGGGGCGGGGGCTCGGGCCTTCCATACGGCGGAGGCGGCTCGTATCGGCTTTGTGATGCATAGGCCGCGCGCGGATCGTATCCGCCGTAGGGCGGTGCATAGGGCGATTGCGGCGCGCGTCCCTGGGGCATGAAGCCCATGGGGCCGGCGAAATCGAACATCATGCCAAGGGCGTCCGACCAGTACCGCATCGCCCTGCGCGCCATGTCGCCATACGAGAGCGGCCCGACCTCGTTCCACGAGCCGCCGAATCCACGCGCCGCGTCCCTGCCGCGGCGCATGTATTCGTCGTACACGCGATACGCCGTGGACACGCCCGTTTCGAGCGAAGGGCGGCCGTTCGGCGTCGAAAAACCATTCGGCGCGGGGCTGGGTTCGGGGCGGCGCTCTGGCGGGGAGCGGAAGATCAAGGGCATGTCCCGAATGGGCTGCGTGCGCGCGGGAGGATCCCGCCGCAGGCGGTCGTGCACGGGCGCGTCGTGGGGGGGAGGGCGATCATGCGGATTCCATTGGCTCATGGGTGATCGTATCCGATGATTTCGTCGAGGGGAGGGTGATGGCTGATGGCGTGCGCGGCGAGCAGCCCCGACATCACGGCCGACTCGACGCAGCCCGTATCGAGCCCGGAGCGCGTCCAATCGCCGGCGATGGTCAGGTTGTCGAAGGTCATGTCGAGCGGCGAGATGCGGTACTTGATGCTCCCGGGCATCGAGAGGACGTACCGATCCGAAGGATTCACGTTGGCGGTCCAGAACTGCGAGTCGAACCGCGCCGGGCCCGTGCTCCGCGGCGCGCCGGAGCGCGCCTCCTCGGGGTCGACGAGCAGATCCCAGCGGAATTCGCCCGGCCTGCGGACGGCCGCGGGCCAGAGCCAGCCCACGTCCCAATCGAGGAAACGCACGATGTTGTCGCGCACGTAGGCGCGCGCGATGCCCGGCAGATCCGGGCCCTCGGGCGCGACGTCCGGCAAGACGCTGCAAAAATACGCGATGGACCGGACCGGCTCCTCGAAGCTCTCCACGCGTTCGAGGTGTGTCATGTCCGCCCATGTATCGAACGGCTCGACGAACCCCGACAGGTTCACCGGCCCGGGGCGGTACCAGCCGAGCTCCCGCGCGTCCGCCCGGAGCCACACCTGGAACGCCTGCGTCGCGACGCTTTTCACGTTCTGTACCATCGCGCGCCACGACGGCGCCCGCTCGACGAGCTCGGGGGCGACGTGCGGAATGGCGCCGATGCTCACGCCGAGCACGACGAAATCGAAATCGTCGCCCACGCGGACCGTCTTTTCACGCGCGCGGCGCGTCTCCCAGTGCGATTCGAAGGCCCAGCCCTCGCGCTCCAGGCGCTCGCCGTCCACGAGCTGCCGGGGGTCGGCCTTCGCGGGCCAGCAGGGCAGCCCCTTGACGTCGACGAGCGGCGCGTACTCGCCGCCGCCCACGATCTCGGCCTGTACGTCGAATTCGAGCGCCGTGACGTGCGCGGGCCCTGCCTCGGGCGGCGCGAGTTTCACGTTGCGCAGGCGGTGGAAAAACTCGAAACGCGCGCCCCGCTGCTTCAAGACCTCGTACATCGGGGCGAACACGATGTCGCCCATGCCGGCCTGCATGCGGAAAAACAGCGATCCGCGGTACGTGAAAAACATCCGGAGCGCGCCGCGAAGCGCGACGCCCGCCGCGAGGGCCGGGCGCCGCACGTCGCCCTCCTCGTACGCGAACGCGAGATCGTAGAGCGCGCGGATGAACCCGGAGTCGAGCGAGCGCTCGGACGCGCCATTTCGGCGCAGCCAATCCGTCCATTCGTACTCGTTGATCGCGTCGAACCCATCCGGGTGGAACGCGAGCCCGTACCGGAGCGAGCCCCGCACGATGCAGAGGATGAGCTCGACGACCTCCCACACGCGCCGCAGCCCCATGTCCCCGCCGACGATCGCGTCGAGCTCCCGCCGCACGACCACGCCGATCGCGTCGAGGAGCCGCAGGAGCGTCGCCTGCACGCTGTCCCGCGGCGACAGGGCGAACAGCGATTGCAGCGCCGTGCGCAGGAGGTCCACGGCCTCGAACACCGCCGCCGTCGTGGCGAGCTGCCCGTACCGCAGGATCCGCTCGATCATCCCGAGCACGTCGCCCGGCGACGCCCCGGCGCGGCGCGCGCCTTCGGAGGCGGGCCAGCCAGGCGCAGGGCGCCCCGCATTCGCCGAACGCAAGAGCTCAGGGACGAGCGCGAGCGCCTTCTCCAGGTATCCCGCGACGCTGAAGGGGTTGCGCTCCTCCAGCGGATCGCCGGGCATGCCCTTGCCAGGCGGGAAATGGGCGACCCAGGGCTCCCAGGCGCCGCTCGGCAGGCGATCGGTCACGCCGACGACGGGCGCGGGCGCGAACGCGTCCTCGAACGTCGCGATGGGGCAGGCGCGCGGATTCCGCCCGAGCTCGGCATAACACGAGCGCATCAGGCGGAACGCATTCTCGTAAAACCCCATCCAGAGGTGCAGCCCGTGCTCCTCGATGCGGCCCGAGGGCCCGCGGCCCGAGGCGCCTTTGCCGCCGAGCCGGAAGCCCATCTGGTAGACCGTGACGTCGTAGAGGCCGCGATGCTCGGGCCGTGTCAGCTCGAAGGCGGCCGCCATCGATGCGCACCCGCCTCCGATGATTGCCACCCGAATGGGGCGTCCGGGAACGTGCATGTCCGTTATGGACAATGCAGCAGGTCTCTTCCTTCTTCAAGGACGAACGGCACGAGATGGGTGATCCCACTACGTTTTTTTGACTTGCTCGCGGGCCGTCCGCGGAACCTTCCCTAGCGTCAGCTTATGGTTTTTCGTGAGTCCACGCCGCTTGAAGACGCGGGCCCGGCGGCGCCGCCCGGCTGCTTCTGGCGTTTGGGCAGCGTTATGACGAACTCGGTGTACTCTCCCTGCGCGGTGTGCACCTGCATCGAACCGCGGTGCCCCTGGACCACGGTGTCGTAGCAGATCGAGAGCCCGAGCCCGGTGCCCTCGCCGGGCGGTTTCGTCGTGAAGAACGGATTGAAGACTTTTCCGAGGATCTCGTCCTGGATGCCCGTCCCGTTGTCCCGGATGCGCACCTCGACCAGGCTGCCGTCGCTGCGCGTGCGGATCCCGAGCGTCGGCGCGAAGCCGGGGCCGGCCGTTCGTTGCTTCTCCTGCATTGCGTAGCAGGCGTTGTTGATCACGTTGATGAATACGCGGACCATGTCCTGGACCGCGATCTCCACGAGGCCGATCGAGGCATCGCAGTCGTTCTCGATCTTCAGGTGGAACCCCGGCAGCTTGCCGCGATAGCCGTGGTAGGCGAGATCGAGCCCCTCGGCGAGGGCGGCGTTCAGATCCGCCGGCTCGTGTTTTCCGCCTCCCGCGCGCGAATGCAGGAGCATCCCGTTCACGATGTGGTTCGCGCGCACGCCGTGCTCGCCGATCTTCGCGACGTTCTGGCGCAAGAGGGAGAGCGTCTCCTGGATCTCCTCGAGCGCGACCGGCTCCGACGCGCCGTCGAGCTGCGTGAGCCCCTCGTCGAGCTCCGTGACGAGCCCGGAGGAGAGCTCGGCGAAGTTGATGATGAAGTTCAACGGGTTCTTCATCTCGTGCGCGATGCCGGCCGTCAGCGCGCCGAGGCTCGCGAGCTTCTCCTGCATCACGAGCTGCTGCTGCGTGTCGCGGAGCTGTTCGAGCGTCGATCCGAGCTCGGCGTTCTTCACGGAGAGCTCCCGCGTCCGCTCGTCGACCTTCTGCTCCAGCGTGCGGCTGTACTCTTCGAGCAGATCGTTCGAGGCCCGCAGGCGCGTGGAGGTCTTTTCGAGGTCGGCGAAGAGGCGCGCGTTGTGGAGCGAGAGCGCAGCTTGCGAGAGCAGGAGGCGCAGGACGTCGAGCCTCGACGCCGTGAAGGCGCCCGCGATGAGGTTGTTTTCGAGGTAGATGATGGCCGTCACGGCGCCGCGATCGAGGAGCGGCGCGCAGAGCACGGACTTCGGCCGCGCCGACGCGATGTACGGATCGGCGGTGAAGCGGCCTTCACGCGCCGCGTCACGGAGCACGACGCTCTCGCGCGTGCGGCTCACGTACTTCACGATCGCAGCCGAGAGGCGCTTCTCCTGATCGAGCGGCGTCGCGTCGTGCGTGATGACGTCGGCCTGATCGATCGTGTGCTCGACGGCGACGACGTGCTGGCCCTCGCGCTCCAGGATCAAAAAGCCGCGCTGCGCGCCTGCGTTCTCCAGGAGGATCCGCATGAGCGTGGAGCTCAGCCGTTCGAGGACGATCTCGCCGGAGATCGCGCGGGCGGCCTTCATCACGGTCGCGAGATCGATCGACTCGCCGCCGCTGCCGGTCGTGGACTCGACGCCGAGGTTCACCGTGGCGGGGCCTTGCGCGGTGCTCGGCGGCGGGGGGGCCGCCGATCCGAGCAGCTCCGCGTGCTCCTTGTTCAGCGACGCGACCTTGGCCGACGCGCCCCAGCGCACGTAGCCGTAGCGCGCCTCGCCCATGTACGTCGCGGCGATCTTCGTGCGCCCGAGCTCCAGGTAATGCTCCGCCGCGAGCTCGTAGGCGAGCGCCTCCTCCTGCACGAACCCGTGCTTCGCGGCGCCCTTGATCGCCCGCTCGAAGAGGTCCATCGCCTCGGCCGCGCGGTCGAGCAGCCGCGCGCGCACCGCCTCGACGAGCTCGTGCTTGTGCAGGTAGTTCGCCGGCGCCTGATCGGCCCAGCGCTTCACGAGGGCCTGGTTCTCGTCCACCTGGGCGAAGAGCCCCGCGCGCTTCTCGGGCGTCGCCACGCGCGCGGCCCGCAGGAGCGCGAGCGAGTGGTAGAGCGGGAGCTGCCCTGCCGTCATGTGCCCCGTGAGCGCGTTCAGGTAGGGCTTCGCCGCGTCGGCGGCCTCGATCGCGAGCGCCGTGTCCCCGAAGAGATACGCGAGCATGCACTTCGAGATGTGCAGGAGGCCGAGCGCGTTCTCGCTCTTCACCTCGAGGAAGTGCGGGATCGCCGTCCGCTCGTCGAGGCTCTCGCCCACGAGCAGGACCGGATCCTTCGACTTGCCCATGAGGTTCAGCACGGTCTGCCGGACGATGCGCGCGAAGGAGAGGCCGTGCTCCTGCTTGACGCGCGAAAGCACGTCGATGTGCTGGGCCACGTCCGCGACCACGACGTCGAGCGGCTCGCCCGCGTAAAAGATCGCCGCGGCGTGGATGGCCGCCGAGTACCCGACGAACTCGTGATCCCCGACGTCGAGGCCCGTCGTGACGGCCTCGCGCAGGAAGTCGAAGGAGACACGCAGGTGCTCCTTCCAGATCTTGATGAAGCTGCCGACGAGCGTGTAGACCTTCGCCTTGAGGGCCCGCGCGTCGAAGCGATTCATGAGGCGGATCGCGAGGTCGCCGTAGACGTTGCCGGCGTCCGGATCCCCGAAGGCGCTGCGCACGACGCCGTACTCGGCGAAGGCGAACGGCGAGAGCGGCGAGTGCCCGTGCTCGACGCAGAGCTTGACCATCTCGCAGACGATGGGCACGAAGAGCATGGGCTTGCCGATGTAGACCGGGGCCGTGAGCGTCACGAGCAGCCGGAGCCGCGCGACCTGGGTCGGATCCGCCATGTCGGGCAGATCCGCGAGCGACTCCACAGGCCTGTCGCCGATGAGCGCCGCCGTCTCGGCGTACCGCGCGAGCATGCCGTTCGTGTCGATGTCCTCGGGCAGCGGCGCGCCGAGCAGCTCGAGCGCCTGGAGGCCTACGCGGATCGTCGCGTCGAACTCGATACGCGCGGTGTGGAAGAGCATCCGCAGCTCGTGGATCCGCACCTTGTCGAGCGCCGTCCGCGCGTGCTCCAGGGCGCCCTGCGAGAGGCGCTGCGCGCGCTCGAAGTCGCCGTTCAAGTACGCGGCGCCCGTGGCCTCGATGTAGAGCTCGAACGTGAGCTCGTACCGCTCCGAAAAACTCCCCGGCGGCAAGAGGCGGATGCCGACGTCGAGGTAATGCAGCGCGGGTTCGTACGCGGCCGAAGCTTTGGCCTTCTTCCCGGCGATGAGGTTCAGCCGCGCGACCTCGGCGCGCTCCTCGGGGCTCTCGATGCGCTCGCTGCCTTGATCGAGCTGGCTGATGACGTCGAAGAGGCGCTCGTCGAGCTTCTCGGGCGGCGTGCGTTCGAGCAGGAGGCGGCCGATCTGCAGGTGGATGTCGGCGCGCCGGTGCTTCTCGATGAGCGAGTAGGCGGCCTGCTGCACGCGGTCGTGCAGGAACTTGTAGTGCGCGTCGGGGATCCCGTCCGTGCTCTCCAGCACCGCGGGCTCGGCGAGCTGGTAGGCGTCGCCGATCGGCACGACGAGCCCCTCGCGCAGCGCGTCCCAGAGCCCCGTCGCCGTCTCGATCAGCGGGTGATCGTGCACCTTCGCGAGCGTCGCGAGCTCGAAGCGCGCGCCGATGCAGGCCGCGAGCTCGAGCACGCGCTGGGCCCGCTCGGGGAGCCGCTGGATCTTCGCCGCCATGAGCTCGACCACGTTGTCGGTCATGTCGCGGCGCCGGATTTCGCCGAGATCCCACCGCCACTGCGCGGCCGACGGATCGAAGCGGAGCAGGCGCTCGTCGGCGAGCGAACGCAAAAATTGGCCGAGGAAGAAGGGGTTTCCGCCCGTCTTTTCGAGCGCGATCTCCGCGAGCGGCAGCGTGCCCTCGCCGCTGCGCACCGCGTCGTCGACGAGCTGCTCGACGTGCTCGATCGAGAGCGGCGAGAGCGAGAGCTCGGTCACGGGCGCGCCGGCCTTCTCCAGCGCCTCCAGCGTCAATCGCAGCGGATGCCCGGAGCCGACCTCGTTGTCGCGGTACGCGCCGATCACGAGCAGGTGCTTCATGTCGGGATCGGTCACGAGCAGGTGCAGGAGCTTCAGGGACGGCGCGTCGGCCCACTGCAGATCGTCGAGGAAAATGACGAGCGGATGCCCGCCGGCCGTCAGGGCGCGGACGAAGCTCTGGAATACGAAATGGAAGCGGTTCTGCGCTTCGTTCGCAGGCAGCGGCGAGATCGGCGGCTGGGCGCCGACGATGAGCTCGACCTCGGGGAGGACGTCGAGGATCACCTGTCCGTTCGGACCAAGCGCGGCCGAGAGCCGCTTCTGCCAGAGCACGAGGTGTCCCTCGCTCTCGGTGAGGAACTGCCGGACGAGGTCGCGGAAGGCCTGGATCAGCGAGCTGTAGGGGACGTCGCGGTTGAGCTGATCGAACTTGCCGGAGACGAAGTAGCCGCGCTTGGCGAGGATGGGCTCGTGCACCTCGTTGACGAGGGCGCTCTTGCCGACGCCCGAGTAGCCGGCGACGAGGACGATCTCGGCTTTGCCCTCGCTCACGCGGTCGAACGTGGAGAGCAGCTTTCCGATCTCCGCCTCGCGGCCATAGAGCTTCTGCGGGATCTGGAGTTTGTCCGGCACATCGCGCCGGCCGAGGGGGAACCGCTCGATCGGGCGGCCCTCTTCGAGCGCCGCGACGCACGCTTCGAGATCGGCCGCGAGCCCGAAGGCCGTCTGGTATCGATCCTCCGGGGACTTCGCGAGCAGCTTGCGCGTGATGTCGGAGACGGCGGCGGGGATCTGCGGGGCGCGCTCGTGCGGGGGCACGGGCTCGCGCGCGATGTGCTGGTGCACGAGCTCCACCACGTCGGAGGACTCGAACGGCACGTGGCCCGTGAGGAGCTCATAGAACGTGATGCCGAGCGAATAGAGATCCGCGCGGTGATCGACGGCGCGGTTCGTACGGCCGGTCTGCTCCGGGGACACGTAACGCAGCGTGCCTTCGAGCACGTTGAGATCCCGCATCGGCGCGCTCTCGCGCGAGAGCGCCGTCGCGATGCCGAAGTCGATGAGCTTGATCTCGCGGGTCTCGGGGTGGATGACGATGTTGGACGGGTTCACGTCCTTGTGGATGATGTTGCGCCCGTGGACCTCGCCGAGGATGCGGGCGAGCTCGGCCATGATCGGCAAGAGCTCCTCGATCGGCAGCCGCGCGCGGCCCCGGAACGCGCTGAGGGGCTCGGCCCCGAAGTCCTCGAGCACGATCGCGAGGCGGCCGTCGTGGCGCAGGAGTTCGTGCGTGCGAATGACGCCGTCGAGCTTGAGGCCGCTCGTGATCTCGTATTCACGGCGGAATCGCGCGAGCTCCTCGGGCCTCGGCCGGTCGAGGCGCAGCACCTTCAGCACCACGGGCAGCCCGTCGTGCGCGCGGCGGCCCCGGTACACGAGCGTCCGCGTGGTCTCGTGCAGCTTCGTCGTGATCTCGTAGCCGGGAAAGAGACTCATGGATCCCAAAACGAGGGGAGACGAGGTGCCTCCCCTTGTCAAGGATCCGGTCGCTTCACGCGGCTTCGGCGATCACCTCGGCCGGCGGGCCGAAGGCCGCCACGCGCCCTTTGTCGAGCACGAAGACGAGATCCGAGGCCTCGCGCGCCACGGGCAGATCGTGCGTCACGACGATCTGCGTGACGCCCGTGCCGGCCACGCGCCGCAGCGTCCGACCGACCTCATGCTTCAGCGCCGGATCGAGCGCGCTCGTGGGCTCGTCGTAGAGCAGCACCGAAGGCTCCATGGCGAGGGCGCGGGCGATCGCCACGCGTTGCTTCTGCCCGCCGGAGAGTGCCTCCGGGTACGCCTTCGCCTTGTCCTCGATGCCGAGCTCCGCGAGTAGCTCCTTGACCCGCGCCTCCGCGCGGGATCGCGCCTCGCCGCGCACGACGCGTGGCGCCAGCGTGCAGTTGTCGAGCACCGAGAGGTGCGGGAAGAGCTCGAACGTCTGGAAGACGAGCCCGATTCTCCCGCCGAAGGAGCCGTGCTTCGCGCCCGCGCCGAACGTCACGCCGCCGACGTCGATCGTCCCGTCGTCGAACGGATCGAGCCCCGACAAGCAGCGCAGCAGCGTGGTCTTTCCAGCGCCGCTGCGGCCGAGGACGCTGGCGATCTTGCCCGTCGGCACCTTCATGCAGAGCCCCGCGAGCGCGGGCGCCGCGGCGCCGGGATGTCGCTTGACCAGATCGGTGACGCAGATCGACATCGTTCCCTCCTTTAAGCAGAAGCCGGCCGCCGGACCTTCGATCCGAGCCGCTCCTCCACGCTGCGCGACAGGCGCGCGAACGGGAGGCTCAAGCCAAGGTAAAACAGCGCCACCACGAGGCCGAGGCCCAGGTGATCCCGCATGGCGCTGGCGAGGCTCGTGTACGTCTTCGTGAGCTCGGTCAACGTGACGACCGAGATGAGCGAGCTGTCCTTGAGCAGCGCGATGAAGTCGTTCGTCGTCGGCGGCAAGGCCACGCGGATCGCCTGCGGCAGCGCGACGTGGCGGAGCGACGCGAGCTTTGAAAGGCCGAGCGTCCGCGCCGCGTCCATCTGCCCCGCCGGCACGCTCCCGAGCCCCGCCCGGTAGTTCTCCGCCTCGGCCGCGGCGTAGTTCAGTCCGAGCGCGATCACGCCCGCGACGAAGGGCGAGAGCGTCACGCCGAGCTCGGGCAGGCCGAAGTACACCATCGTGAGCTGCACGAGCAGCGGCGTGCCGCGGAAGATCTCGATGTAGCCCACGGCGAGCCACTGGAGCGGCTTCGGCCCGTAGACCCGCGCGAGCGCGAGCGCCATGCCGAGCGTGACGGCCACGGTCATCGCGAGCAGCGAGACCACGAGCGAGAGCAGCGCGCCCCGCGCGAACAGGCCGAGCGTGGCCGGGTACCGGTCCGTCACGCGCGACCAGAAGGGCAGGGGTTTTCCGACGGCGGCGCGCCACGCGTCGTGCGCCTCGGCGACGGCCGTGGACGGGGGCTTCGGCCCGCCGAGCAATCGTTCCGTAGGCTCGTTCCAGAGGCCCCAGCGCGCATACAGCGCGGCGAGCGTGCCCTCCTTCGCGAGCGCCTCGATCGCCCCATTCACCGCGGCGAGCGTCTCGGCATCCCCCTTCGGGACGCCCACCGCATACGAGACCTCGCCAAACGAGCCGTCGACGACCTCCAGCGCGGGATCGATCGCCCCGTAATAAAGCGTGATCGGATCGTCGAGCAGCACCGCGTCGGTGCGCCCGATGCGCAGGTCGTCGTAGATGTCGTTTTGCCCGCCGTCGTACGTCTTCACCTCGGCGCCTTCGCGCTCCGAGAGCCGCGCGGCGAGCGAGCCGGGCAAGGTGCCGACCTTGCGCCCGCGGAGCGCGCCGAGCGTACGCGGCGCGCCCGCGTCGCCCTTGCGCACGGTGAGCCGCATGGCGGCGACGTAATAAGGGCGCGATAGATCGGCGACGCGCTTCTTCTCCTCGGCGACCTCGATGCCGTTGATGACCAGGTCGAAATCGCCGCGATCGAGCAGCGCGAGCAGCCCGTCCCACGCTCCTTGCACGGGCCTCGCGCGCACGCCGAGCTTCTTCGCGAGCGCGGCGGCGAAATCCACCTCGAAGCCGATGAGGTGGTTTGGATCCATCGGATCCTGGAAGACGTACGGTGCGCCGCCTTGTGAATCGTTCCCCCAGCGGAGCTCTCCGCGGGCGCGCGCCTCGGCGATGGAGTTCCTCGCCGTCGCGGGCGCAGTCGCGGGCTCCTCGGCGAGCGCCCTTCCGGGGGCTACGAGCGCGAGCAGCGGGAGCAAAAGGAGAAGCGTGACCGCGAGGCGACGCTTGCGCATCGTTTTCTTCGAGCACCTCCTACCGGGAAGGATCCCGAACGAGCGCGAAGGATGCGGGACGGGCGGGACGAACGCAAGACCTTTGGAGGTCATCCGACCGCGCTCGGGGGCACGACGAGCCGCTCGAGCGCGGCGCGGATCCGATCGGGGATCGGCGTCGGCTTGCGGTTTGCCCGATCCACGAAGACGTGGACGAAATAACCCTCCGCGGCCACGAGCGCCTCGCCGCGCGGGAAGAGCCCGATCTCGTACCGCACGCTGGAGCGGCCGAGCTTGCCCACGCGGAGCCCCGCGTCGATGTCCGTCGGGAACGATACGCCGCGCAGGTACCGGCAATGCGACTCCGCGGCCACGCCGATCACGTCGCCCCGCTCGATGTCGAGCCCGCCTTCGCCGATGAGCCAGCGATTGATGACGGTGTCGAAATACGAGTAATAAACGACGTTGTTGACGTGGCCGTAGATGTCGTTGTCCATCCACCGCGTCGGAATGACCAGGAAGTGCGGGTAGCCGTCGCGCGAGGCCGGTTCGCTCATGGCGAACCCATACACGAAACGGGCGCGGAGGCGGAAGCGGAGGCGCGGGGGCAAGCGTGCCGCGGCCTCCATCGAAGCCTTCGAAGCGTTCCCGCAGAAAAACCTCAGCGTCGCGCGCTTTGTCCTTGAGTTCGGGCGCGGCCCGCCGTTAGAACCTGTGAGGTCCAATGATTTGCGCCCCTTCTCTTCCCTCGGGCATCGTGGATGCCGGCCGCGCGAGGCGGCGGGGGAGAACGCGCGCGGGCGTCGTGGTCACCGTGCTTTCGGTCCTCGTGCTCCTCGGCGTCTTTTTCGGCGTCGAGGGAGGCTGCTTTGCCGCGGTCCTCACGCGAGGGATGCACGGCGGGCGCGGGGCCGTGCCGCAGGCGGCGCAATTCGTGTCGTCGGGCGGGCGTCGCTTCGAGGCCTCGCCTCTGGCCTCGAGCGGGCTGCATCGACATCCGCCGCCGGGCGCGGTGCACGAGCGGGGAGATCACCCTTCGCAATCGTCCCTGTCGACCCGCTCCCGCGCCTCGGAAGCGAACGCCCCCGCGATCGACCCTCCCACCGGCGCGCTGCCATGGGCGTCCACCCGCATCGAAGGCGAGCGCCTCCTCGCGGAGGATCGCGCCCAAGCGCTTTCGCATCGCCGGGCAGAGGCGGGCGGGTTTCTCGAGCGCCGCACGCCGCATCCTGCCCGAGCCCCGCCGCGCCCGTCGCGGGGCTCGACCTGAGCCCAACGGCTGCGGTTTCCACCGTTGAAAGGCGCGCGACGAGCGCCACGTGAGCCCCCCGGCCCCTGCGCCGCGTGCGGCGCCGATGGTCCTCGTCGTGCTCCGCTGGCATTGGCTCGGAGTGGAACATTGCACGTGCTCGTCCAAATCGATGGTTTGACCGTCCGCTGCCCGGAGGACGAGGTGGAGCGGGTGCGCTCGCTCATCCGCGCGGTCGACAAGAGCGGCGAGGTCTCTGGGAAGGCCCTCGTCCTCTTGTTTTCGTGGCATCGGGAGCGCCATCGGACGACGCCCCTCACCACCGCGCTCGGGTGGCTCGGGGCCGAGATCGTCGAGAAAACGTAGCGCTCCCGCTTTGATTGGTGCCCGCAGGAGAACAGTGTGTCTCTCCCGCGTGCTCTGGTGCGAACGAGGGCGGACGTGCATCCTTCCTCGGTCCCACGCGAGGAGAAGAGTCGATGAGCCACGAACGAGAAGAAGGCCTCACGCGCCGCCAGGCGATCGTCGCGGGTATCGCCGGAGCGGCGACGATCGCGGCGCTCCCGGGCGCCTTGGGCGGCGCCGCCGAGCCTTCGGCGGACGAGCCCCGGAAGCCTTCGGCGGCGGGGCGTTTGCCCGTTGTGTTCCTGCCGCACGGCGGGGGGCCGTGGCCGTTCGTCGACGTCGGGATGGGCAAGGCGGAGCACGACGAGCTCGCGGGGTACCTGCGCTCGATCCGCGCGCTGCCGGCGGCGCCGCCGAAGGCGTTGCTCGTGATCTCGGCGCACTGGGAGGAGCCGGTGCCGACGGTGATGACGGCCGAGCGGCCGCCCATGTTTTACGATTATTACGGCTTCCCGCCCGCGTCGTACACGCTGCAATGGCCCGCGCCCGGCGCCCCGGCGCTCGCGGCGCGCGTGCGTGAGCTCCTCGGCGCGGCGGGGTTTGCGACGGCGGAGAACGCGAAGCGCGGCTTCGATCACGGCACGTTCGTGCCGCTCATGCTCACGTATCCGGGCGCGGACGTGCCGACGATCCAGCTCTCGCTCAAGCTCGGCCTCGACCCGGCCGAGCACCTCGCGATGGGCCGCGCGCTCGCGCCGCTGCGGGATGAGGGCGTGTTCCTCCTCGGCAGCGGCATGACGTACCACAACATGCGGGGCTTCCGGGATCCGGGCGCCGGCGAGGTCTCGGAGGCGTTCGACGCTTGGCTCCGCGAGACGATGGCGCTCGCCGCGGAGGAGCGAGATGCGCGACTCGCCGCGTGGTCGAGCGCGCCGTCCGCGCGCCTCGCGCACCCGCGGGAGGAGCACCTCTTGCCGCTGATGGTCATCGCCGGCGCGGCGGGCGCCGATCGGGGCACGACGGCGTACAATGGCGCGGTGTGGGGGAAACGTTTGTCGGCGTATCACTTCGGCTGAGGCGAAAGGCGCGGGCGGCGGGCGGCGGGCGGTTCCTTTTTTTCCGCCTCGTGCGGAGGTATCCGCGTAGGATGCCTCTCATGAAGCGTCTCTTCGTCGGCATTTCTCTTGGTGGTCTCCTCCTCGTCGGTTGCAGCGACGGCTCCAGTCCAAACACGAGCACGAGCTCGAGCTCCGGTTCGGGCTCCGGCGGCTTCGGCGGCACCGGGGGCTCCGGCGGCTTCGGCGGCACCGGGGGCGACGGCGGCCTCGGCGGTACCGGGGGCGACGGCGGTCTTGGCGGTGGCGGAGGCATGGGGGGCGGCGGCGCCGGAGGAATGGGCGGCGTGGGCGGCACCGGTGGAATGGGCGGCGTGGGCGGCGCTGGTGGCATGGGCGGCGCCGGTGGCATGGGCGGCGCCGGTGGGGCAGGGGGCATGGGCGGCGCGGGCGGCGCGCCTGCGTGCGTCGTCGATGGCGTCGTAAAGCCCCCGGAGCAGTGCGACGACGGCAACCTCGTCGACGGGGACGGCTGCGATCAGGATTGCACGTTTTCGTGCGTCAACCCCGCAACCGATTGCCCCGCGGCGCCGCCTTGCCAGCAAAGCGCGTGCATCGCGAACCATACCTGCGTCACCCTCGCCGATCCCGCGCAGAACGGCACCTCGTGTGGCCCGAACGCGATCTGCAAGGACGGCGTCTGCGCGGCCGCCGTCTGCGGCGACGGCGTCGTGCAGAACGGGGAGCAATGCGATTTCGGCGCGGCGAACGGCCCCAATGCGGGCTGCGAGGCGAACTGCACGTTCTCGTGCACCAAGGGGCCGGACTCCTGCCCCGACGCCGAGACGTGCAACGGCGTCGAGTCGTGCACGACCGTGATGAGCGGCGCGAACGTCGGGCAGAAATGCATGCCGGGCGTGCAGGTCCTCGATTGCACGGCGTGCGCCTCGGGCGTCTGCGCCTCCGGCGTGTGCAAGGCGTCTACGTGCGGCGACGGCTGCGTCGACCCCACGATGGGCGAGCAATGCGAACCGCCGAGCACCCCCCTCTGCGACGCGATGTGCAAGACCGTCCCCTCGGCCATGTGCGGCAATGCCATCCGGGAAGTCGGCGAGGACTGCGACGACGGCAACCAGGTCAACCTCGACGGCTGCGACGGGTCCTGCAAGTTTGAGCAGGATCTGCGATCGAACTACCTCGTCATGCAGTTCGGCACCGACACCTTCTGCGGGACGGTGAACCAGCTCGGCCAAGCAATCACGGCGGGCGTGGCCGGAAATCAGCTCCAGATCAACATCGATCAGGGCATCAGCGCCGGGACGACGGGCTTCCTCGCCAAGATGTTCGGCCTCGCGAGCCTCGTCGGTGTCGACGATCCCTCGGTCGAGGTCGGCGTCGTGCGCGGCACGCCCGTGGCGGGCGCGGCCTACAACGGATCGAGCGATCTCGATTGGTGGTACAACACGAACACGGCGACGCTCGACGCGTCCCGGAACCCGCTCGACAAACTCGCAGGCAACATCACCGGCGGCGTTTTGCAGGCGGGGCCGGGCTCGATGAGCCTCCCCCTCAATTTCTTCCCGGGCAACGCGACGCTCCTCCGCCTATCGAGCGCCAAGTTCCGCGTCTCCGTCAACGCGGGCTCGGTGCCGCTCGTCTCGAATGGAACGCCCCCCGGCCACCTCGCCTCCGAGCACCTGAACCCCGCGTTGCAGAGCTTCGCGAGCGTGGGGCAAAAAGACGCGACGTTCTCCGGTCTGCTCTGCGGCAACATCAGCGCGAGGTCGCTCGCGCAGGCCCCCATTCCGTCGGAGTTCCTCCCCGGCGGCCAGCTCGCGTGCACACAGGGCTACAGCGCCGCGAATTCGCTCCTCGACGTGATCACGTCCGGCTGTTCGATCAGCCCCTTTGGGTTCCCGATTGTAGCCATCAACGCGACGCAGCCGGATGAGGCCGATCCGGCCGCGCCCGTCGGCGGCGCCGGCGCGCCCTACAAGCTGACCGTGAATGCGCAGAAGGTCGTGGCGAGCTGCACCGACAAGAACAACACGGCGGTGAACGTCTCCACCTGCCTCGACGCGGCCGCATATTCGAGTTTCTTCCGCTTCGCGATGGGCCGCGTCATCCTCAAGTGAGGCGGACACCACCACCCTCGGGGGGATTGTCACGGGCATCCGTGCGTAACTGCACTGCACGACAGGTGGCCAAGATTGGGCTTGGCAGCTACCGAGCGAACGTGGTCTGTTGACACGTTATGGCCTACCGTATCGTCGGAGCTGCGATCCACGAAGGCTCGAACTCCGTCATTTTTCGCGGGCGGCGAGATGACGACCTCACGCCCGTTGTCCTCAAGCTCCCACGCGGAGACGTGTCCTCGCGGGACATCGAGCGGCTCCGGCACGAATATACGATCCTGAAGACCCTCGACGCGCCAGGGGTTGTCAAGGCCCTGGCGCTCGAGCCCTCCGAGCGCGGCGTCGCGCTCGTGCTGGAGGCGCTCCCGGGCGAGACGCTCGCCGCGCTCCTCCGCGCGCGGCGCCTCGACGTGACGACGGCGCTCAGGATTGCCTGCGGCATCGCGGGCATTCTCGGGAGCGTCCACCAGCGCGGGATCGTCCACCGCGACGTGAAGCCGCAAAATATCCTTCATCAACCGGAGACGGGGAGCCTTCACCTCCTCGATTTTGGTTTGGCCATGCGAATGTCGGAGGCGCCCGAGCGCCTCGGCGTGGAAGGTCTGGCGGGGACGCTCGCCTATCTCGCGCCCGAGCAGACGGGCCGCATGAATCGGCCGGTGGATCACCGCGCCGACCTTTATGCCTTCGGCGTCACCCTCTACCACATGCTCACCGCGGCGCTGCCCTTCACGACGACCGACCCCGTCGAGCTCGTGCACAGCCACATCGCCCGTGTCCCCGTCGCGCCGCGGGAGGTCGACGGGCGTATCCCCGAGGTCGTCTCCGCGCTGGTCATGAAGCTCCTCGCCAAGGCGCCGGAGGATCGATACCAGACCGCTCGTGGCGTCGAGCTCGACCTCGCCGCGTGCCTTCGCCAGATCGAGGCCACGGGCACTGCCTTGGTATTTCCGCTCGGCCGCCACGACAGCGCCGCGGAGCTGCATCTGCCGGAGAGGCTTTATGGTCGCGCGGACGAGGAAAGAGCTTTGCGTGACGCATTCGATCGGGCGCGCCTCGGGCCCCCGGAGCTCGTCCTCCTCGCGGGCCCGTCCGGCGTCGGCAAATCGGCGCTCGTCCAGGAGTTCCGCCGCAGCCTCCCTCGCGACGGCGCGCGCTTCATCGCCGGCAAATTCGATCTCCTGAGCCGCGGCGTCCCGTACGGCCCCGTCATTCACGCATTTCGCGATCTCGCGCAGCAGCTCCTCGGCGAGAGCGCCGCCGAGCTCGCGTCCTTGCAGGCGCGGCTGTCGCGGGCCCTCGCTGGCAAGGGTCGGCTCCTCATGGATCTCGTCCCGGAGTTCGCGACGATCCTGGGCCCGCAGCCCGCGCTCCCGGCCCTCGGGCCGACCGAGTCGCAGAATCGCATGCGCCTCGTGCTCGAGAGCTTCGTGCAGGTCTTCACGACCCCGGAGAGGCCCCTCGTCCTTTTCCTCGACGATCTTCAATGGGCCGACCCGGGCACCCTCAAGCTCCTTTGGGTCCTGCTCGCCGATCGGGAGAACCCCGGCCTCTTGATCCTCGGCGCGTACCGCGACAACGAGGTGGACGCGGCGCATCCCTTGACGGCGATCCTCGCTGCGCTGCGGAACGAGGGCGTCGCGGTGCGCGAGATCGGGCTCGGCTCGCTCGGCGTCGAGGATCTCGCGCATTTGCTCGGCGACGCGCTCGCCGTGGAACCGCTCCGCGCAAGGCCACTCGCCATGGCCGTCCAGGCGAAGACCCAGGGAAATCCGTTTTTCGTGGGCCAGTTCCTGCACGCATTGCACGAAGGCCGGCAGATTCGCTACGACGCCGAGCAGAGTGCCTGGCGCTGGGACCTCGAGGCCATCGAGGCGCGCGAGGTCACCGACAACGTCGTGGATCTGATCGTCGGAAACCTCGCGCTTCTCGGCAGCGAAACGCAGCACGTCCTCCGCCTCGCGGCGTGCATCGGGCACGGCTTCACGCTGCAAACCCTCTCCACGATCGACGAGTTATCGCCCGACCGGACCGCCGATGCGCTCTTGCCTGCGATCCGCGAGGGGCTCGTGGTGCAGGAAGCGTCCGAGCGATATCGCTTCCTGCACAACCGCGTGCAGCAGGCCGCGTATGCCATGATCGAGGAGGCCGACCGGGCCTCGACACACCTGCGCATCGGGCGGCTCCTCGTCGCAGGCATGGAGCCTGGCGCGCCGGATCGGGCCCACTTCGAGATCGCCTTCCACCTCAATCGAGGCGAGGCGCAGATGCAGGACCCTGCCGAAAGGATCTCGCTCGCCGAGCGGAACCTCGACGTCGGTCGCAAAGCCAAGGCGTCGAATGCGTACGAGGCGGCGGCCTACCATTTCCGCCTCGGGACGACCCTGCTCCCGGAATCGTCCTGGCAAGACCTCTACGCGCTCACGTTCGCCCTGCACAAGGAGCTCGCGGAGTGTGATTACCTCTGCGGCCACTTCGATCGGGCCGAGGGCTCGTTCGAGCGCCTCGTGGAACGAGCCCGGTGCAAGGCCGATCTGGCGAATGTATTCGCCCTGGAGCTTCGGCTCTACCAGGTCGCGGGCAAGTACGCCGAGGCCGTGGATGTCGGCTTTCGGGCGCTGCGACGCTTCGGCCTCGAGATCCCCGAGACCGACGAAGCCCTGCAGGCGGCGACGACGCGCGAGATGCAGGAGGTCCAGGCGCTCCTCGGCGAAAGGCCCATCGACACGCTCCTCGACGCGCCGGTGATGGACCATCCCGAGCCGATCGCGGTGATGTGCATCCTGAACGAGCTCCTGTCCTGCTCGTACATCGGACGCCCCGCGGTGTTTCCGCTCAGCGTCATGCGGGCCGTCCGCCATTCGCTCCGCCACGGCAATTCGCCCGAGTCGAGCTACGCGTATAGTTGCTACGCCGTCCTCCTCGTCACATGGGATCAAATCCCGACCGCCGTCGCGGTCTCCGAGATGGCGATGGCGTTGAACGAGCGCTTCGGCGACGCCGCGTCGCTCGGCCGCGTGCTGCACGTGCACGGCAACCACATCCATTTCTGGGTCCATCCTTACCGCACGTGTTTCCCCATCGTCGAGCGCGCGTTCGACGCCTGCCTCGCCGTCGGGGAGTTCGTCAACGCGGGCTTCATCGCCCACGCGGTGACATGGCTCGCCCTGGAGCGGGGGGATGCGCTCGACGACGTCGTCCAGTTTTCCGAGCGCTTTGCTACCTTCGCGAAGCGGAGCCGGAACGAGCTTATCCTGCTCGCCATTCGGATCACGCAGCAGTTTGCCCAGAGCCTCACGCGCGCCTGGCTCCCGGATCGTCCCCTCGACGACGATCGATTCTGCGGGGACGCCGTCCTCGCGACCTTCACGCGCGCGGGCTTCCGCACAGGCATCGCCTTCTACCACATCACCTTGCTCCTGCTGCATTACACCGTGGGGCATTACGAAGAGGCGGTGGCCTCGGCCGACCGCGCGCGCGAGGTCCTCGACGCCGTGCCGACCCTGCCCATCGAGCCGACGTTTTACCTGTACGAGGCGCTCGCCCTGCTCGCGCGTGGCCCCGTGGGGGACGCGGAGGCCGCGCGGCGGGACCAAGCGCGGATCGATACGAGCCTCCACAAACTCGCGCGGTATGCCGAATTCGGCCCCGAGAACTACGAGCACAAACATCTCCTCGTGCGCGCCGAGGCGGCGCGCGTCGCAGGGCTGCACCTCGAAGCGGACGACCTTTACGATCGGGCGATCCTCTCCGCGCGGACCCACGGGTTCACGCCGTACGAGGCGCTCGCGAACGAGCTCGCCGGCCGAGCGCTCCTCGCGCGCGGCAGGCAACTCCTCGCGCCCGTGTATCTACGCGAGGCGCACGCCGCCTACCTTCGCTGGGGCGCGACGCACAAGGCCGAGCGCCTCGTGAACGAGCACCCGCACATCGTGGCCCACGGCCTCGCACGTGTGCCGGTCGCACACGCCTCGGCCAGCACGAGCACCTCCGCGGGCCGGGGCGTGGGCGGAATGGTCGACATGGCCACGGTCCTGCGCCTCGGGCAAACCCTCGCCGGGGAAATGGAGCTGTCCAAGGTGATCGAGCAGCTCATGCACATCGTGCTGAGCAATGCAGGCGCCACGCGAGGAGCCCTGATCCTCGACCGGGAAGGCGTGCTGCGGAACGAGGCGACGATCACCCTCGGGCCCGATGTCGTCACGGTATGCGATCGTGGCCCCATGGAGGCTTGCACCGACCTGCCGATCTCGGTGATCCGATATGCGGCGCGCACCCGGGAGGTCGTGGTGCTCGGCGACGTGGCGGCTGATCCGCGCTTCGCGAAGGACAACACGTTGCGCGGCCGCGGGGCCCTGTCGATCGTATGCATCCCGCTCATGCACCGGCGCCACCTCGTCGGCTTGCTCTCGCTGGAGAATGGGCTCGTCCGCGACGCCTTCAGCCCCGATCGGGTGGAGTTTCTGGATCTGCTGTGCGCGCAGGCCGCGACCGCGCTGGAGAATGCGCTCCTCGTCGGGCGCCTCCAGGAGGCGAGCCAGGCGCTCCGGCAATCGAACGAGCGGCTCGAAGCAGAGGTCGCCGAGCGAACCCACGAGCTGCTCGAGGCCAACACGCAGCTCACGCGCGAGTTCTCGGAGCGAGAGCGCGCCGAGCAGGAGCGCAGAGCTCTTCAGGAGGAAATCATTCGCGTGCAGACCGACCTCCTCGTCGAGCTCTCCACGCCCCTGATTCCCATCACGGATGACATCCTCGTGATGCCGCTCATCGGCGCGATGGACGCGCGGCGCGCCGAGCGGGTCATGGACACGGTCCTGTCCGGTGCATCCGGGAGCGGGGCCCGGGTGGTGATCATCGATATCACGGGGATGAAGACGGTCGACGAGGCGGCCGCGTCCGCGCTGATCCGCACGGCCTCCGCGTTACGCCTGCTCGGGATGCAGGCGTGGCTGACGGGCGTGCGTCAGGAGGTGGCCCAGACGCTGATTGCCATGGGGATCGAGCTCGGAGGGATTCGCACGTTCGGGAGCTTGAAGCGAGGCGTCGCGCACGCCGCGCGCCTCGCGCGGGTCACTTCTCGTTGAACACGTACTCGTGCTGGGCGTCGCGGATGGTCAGCGTCCGCTTGGCCGCGCTGCCGACCACGAGCTCCACCCCCATCATACCCGGCACCGTCGTGACGAACGAGATCGTCCCGTCCGGGTTCTCTTTCGAGGCGACCTCGCTCTTCCACTCGCCGAAATCGAAGATCGTCGCGGCGCCCGCGCGGGACACCTTGATCTCGCCGAGCGCCGCGTTCGTGTAATGGGCCGCGAGCTTCGCGGACTCCGCGGCGTCGGCCGGGGACGTGAGCAGCTTGCGCTCGGTGGCCCTGTGCTCGAAGTACATCTTGCCCATCGTCGCGATCTCCGTGTCTGCCTCGGGGCGACCGTCGAAGAGCACTTCGAGCAGCTTGCGCTGGAAGACCGAACGAATGTACCAGCCCGGGTCGCCGTTCGTCAGCACCACGGCGCCGACCCCGTACTCGGGCAGCCACATCATGTCGCTGTGGAACCCGATCATGTCGCCGCCGTGATGCACCACCGTCACGCCCCATTTCTTGTCGACCATCAGGCCCATGCCATAGGTCGCGTCCGGACTGATGGAGACCTGGGGCGCGCGGCGCGCGAGGAGGACGTCTTTTTCAAGGTACTGTTTTCCGTCCGGCAGCTTGCCCTCGGCGAGCTCCATTTGAACGTATTTGAGCACGTCATTCACCGTGGCCCAGGCGCCGCCCGCGGGGCGCACCGGGATGACGGCGTCGTTCACCGCAGCGAGGGCCCGCGCCGGCTTGTCGTCGAGGTCCGGCGCGTGCGGCACCGCGTAATTGCCCGTCTGCGCGCGCTTGAAATCGAGCGTGGCCCCCTTCATGCCGAGTGGCTCGAACACGCGCGTGCGCATCGCCTCGTCGTAGGCTTTGCCGAGCTCGAGCTTCGGGAACGCCACGTGCCCGCCGATGAACCCTGCTGCGGCGGCCAGCGGATTCGAATACTGGAAGAGCTCGCCGAATTTGCTGGTCGGCTGCATCGTCCCGAGCGTGGCGAGCGCGCCGTCGGGCGTCAATCCCTGGAACTGCAAGATCCATTCGAGATCCTGCCGCGGCAGCCCCGTGCACGCGCAGATCAAATGTTTCACGAGCACGCGGTTCGTCGTGTCCTGATCCCCGAGCTTGAACGAAGGCAAGAGCCCCGTCGCCGCCGTCTCCCACGTGAGCTTCTTTTCCTCGACGAGCTTTGCGAGCATCAGCGTCGTCAGCGCTTTCGTGTTCGACGCGATGATGTACTTCGTGTCCGCGTCCACGGCCGGCTTCTTGCCGAGCTCGCGCACGCCGAACCCGCCGGCGAACACCACCTTGCCCCCCTGGATGAGGCCGACCGAGACGCCCGGCACGCCGAGCTTTTGCTGCGCGGTCTCGACGAACTTCCCGAGCGCGGCGATACGCGCCGGATCGAGCGTATTTGCCTTCTTGCCCGCGAACGACTCGCGCGCCTGCCCCTTGGGGAGCAGGCGCCCATAAATCTGCGAGACCTGCGCGCCGCGTTTGTCGCCGACGGCGTCCTCCATGTCGTAGATCACGACGGTCCACGTGTCGTTCGCGAACCGGGTCATCACGCTGACGCCGCGCTTCTCGTTGGGCGAGGTCTGGTAGTCGTAGATGCGAACGCGCGTCCAGCCGTCCTTGTCGGGGGCGTCGATCGTCGGCCTGAGCGGCCATTTCACCTCGGCGCCATAAGCGGCCCACGCGAGCGCGACGGCGGCGTCCGCGTCCTTCGCCTGCACGTCGACGAGCACGATCCGGGAGCCCGCCTCGGGGGCTTCGAGGATCGTGGCTTTTCCCTTCACGGTCATCGTCCAGCCGCCCGGCGCGATGAACGAGTTTCCGGCCACCGTGGTTTTCGGCGTATCCGCGGCGAGCCGCTCGCCCGCGACGGCCTGCGGGGCCGGGGTTTCGGGCGCAGGCGCGGCCGAGGCGGCGGGCGCGGACGAAGGGGCCGGCTCCGCGGGCGGCGTCGGGATCGTGGGCTCGGGGGAAGACGCACACGCGGCGAGCGTGACGAGCGCAAAGGCGGGTAGGAACGAACGCATGGCGCGCAACCTACACGCGCGTGCTGGGCGGGGAAAGTCCTATTCTCCGCGCGTCTCGGGCAACGCGTATTCGAGCAAGATTGCGCCGCCCGCCTCGGTGAAGAACAACGTCTTCAGATCGATCAGGCTCCGCGTGGGCTGCGCTCCGGCCTCCGTCGTGACGCCATAGGTGCGCACGAGTTCGGCGCCGAGATCCTGCACGAGCGCGCCGACGTTGAAATCGTAGGCGACGGGCGTCACGAGGTAATCGAACGCCTCGAAGTAGCGGAGCATGTCCTTGCCCGATTGCACGAACATGTAATTGCCGCCCCGGCTGTTCGAGATCGCGTGGATCACCGACTGGTGGAAGTTTTCCCCGAGCCCGAGGGCGGTCAGGCCGATGCGCCGGCCGGCCTGCTCGGTCACGAGCCGCTGGAGCGAGGCGGTATCCGTCACGCCCGTGTTGAGCCCCGCGTCCGAGATGAGGAGCACGCGGTGCTCGTAGCCCGCCAGGCGGTCCACGTTTTCTCCGACGAGCTTGAATCCATCACGCAGGCCGGCTTCCAGGTTCGTCGAGCCGCGCGTCTGGAGCGCCTTCACCTTCGCGATGAGCACTTGCTTGTCGCGCACGGGCGCCGGCCGGACGAGGATCTCGCTGTTCGTATCGAACAGGACGATCGACAGCATATCGGCCTCGTCGAGCTCGTGGATGGTCTGCACGAGCGCGTCCTTGGCCCATTCGAGCCGCGACTTTTCGGTGGCGTCCGTGGCGCTCATCGAGCCGCTGACGTCGAGCACGACCGCGAGGTTCAGCGGATCACGCTGGAAGGCCTCGGCCGTCATCGAAGAGCTCATGCCGAGCTGCACGTAGAGCCTGCGCTTCTCGGAATCGACGGCGACGGCCGGATCGACACAAACGAGGGCGTGGCAAGCCGCGGCGCCCGTGAGCGGCAGGGAAAACTCGCGCAAGAACCCCTCGACGGTGAGCACGTCGGCCTTGGGCACGCTTCCATCCCCCACGATCTTTCGGAAATACCCGTACCCCTGCGCGCCGCCGCCGCCCAGGGCGAGCCCACCCCCAGGCGCCGCCGCGCGCGCCAACACCCGCACCCCGTGCCACGGGAGCGGGGTCGGAGGCGAATACCCGCCCACAGGGGGCTCCGCCTTCTGCATGTTCGCCGCAAGCCTGCGCATGAGTTCCAGGACTTCCGTGACGTCCTGATCCGCGCGGAGACGCGGATTCGCCAGGATCCGGGCGTCCAGGGTCTGGATTTCGGTGCGCAACGCGGAAGCGACGGCCCGGCGGGGAGCCGCGCAAACCGGGAAGATGCTTCGCTCGCGGGGGCGAACGGGCTCGGTGCAGGCTTCCTGATATCGACCGAGGAAATCCACGAGGGTCTGCGCGGTCTGCGCCAGGAAAATCGTCTTTTCGATGCCGGGATCGGTCGCGGTGAGCCCGGGGGCGCCGAGCGCCGGAATATCGAGGGAGCGGGATCCGGACTCGGTGCGTGCATTGTCTGCGCGCTCGTAACGCCAGGAGACGTCGACACGCGGCGCGGCGAGGGCGGGGCGCGCAAAAAGGATGAGCGTGGCGAGGAGCAAGAGGATTTGCATGGAAACCTCCTTCCCGGGCCGAGCCCGGGCGCGGGGAGGAAGCAAGAGGGACGCCCGCGGGGAATGAGAACGGAGGCGGATTCCAGCAGGAAGCCTTTGCCTGAAGAATCGATCCCGCGCGGCGACGGCTCAAGCGAGCGCGCTGCGGACGTTCGAGGTCCCGTGGGCGGCCCGGCGCGCGGGGCTCAATGCGAGGACGCCGCGAGGATCTCGAGCGCGCGCGCCAGGATCGTGTCCTCGCCCGGCGCGTCGTGGCCGACGAGATCGACGCGTTCGGGCGGGAGCCAGCGGTGCCGCGGGGTGCCATCGATGTGAAAGAGCCGCTCGACCGGGATCGCAAAACGAATTCCGCTTTGGTTCAGGGTGGACGACGTGATGGCGCCCTTGAGCCCCGCCATGGCCGTGCCGACCACCACGCCGCGCCGCATCCCATCGACGCCGATGGCCATGCCCTCGCCCATGCTCCCCGTCCAGTGATCGACGAGCACGACGAGCGGTTTTTCGTACGTGAAGGGGCCGCGGGGGAGCACGTATTGGACCCACACCCGGCTCCGCCCCTGCCAGCCGACGCCCGGCAATTCGTGTTTCTGGTAGGGCAGGGGCTCCCGCACGAAGCGCCCGAGCAATGCCTCCGCGATGGCGGAGTTTCCGCCGCTCGGGGTGTCGCGCAAGTCCAGCACGAGCGCGCGGCAATCGGCGAGCGCGGCGAGCGCGGCGTCGAATGCAGGGACGAGCGCGTCGTCGCCGAGGGAATTGTGGATCCGGAGATACCCGACGCCGCCCGCGAGCCTTCGCTCTTCGAGCGGCCCGTCGCCGGACGGGACTTCGGGGGCGGCGAGGTCGATATCACGCGGACCTTCGGCGGTCACGATACGAAGCCGGCGCCGTTCGTCATGGCGTCCGGCCAGAAGGCTACGCAGCGCCCATCCCTGCGCCGCGGGATCGACGCTTGCCGTCGTCCCCAGCCGCTCCGCCATGGCCCGCGCGACGGGGACGCCGCCGATCGCAAGGACCTCCTGGCCCGCCCGCAGGCCCGCCCGCGCCGCAGCGCTGCCCGGCCGGACCTGCGTGACGATCACGCGTGTTCCATCGAGCTCGGCCCACAGATCCGCGCCGCTCGGCACGAGGCGATACGAATGCTTCGTATTGGTGCCGAGGTGCGCGTGGGCGTCATGCAGCTCATCGAGCACGACCTCGAAGAGGGCGACCTGCTCCGCTTTGGTGCGGACCTCGGCGGCGCGCGCGGCGTGCCGCCGGCGCACGGTGTCCCAGTCGATCGATTGCTCCGCAAAATAGCCGTAGTTCTCGCCGATCTCCTTCACGAGCTGATCGACGTCCGCCGCGACCCCACGCGGCGCCGAGGCGCAACCGGAGAGCGCCGCGAGGAGGGCGATGGCGAATGGGCCGGCAACACCGCGCATACCGGCGCGAACCTAGCCGAGCGTCCGTCCCCCTGCAACGGACCCTGGGGAAACCACCGCTCGGGAGCACGTTTTCGCTGCGCGATAGATGGACCCCGACCCATACCTCTGGGGAGGAAGCGAGGCCGGGGGGCGCCGGCGCATGCGGTGGGTTCGCGGAGAGGTCGGGTTTTCTCTTGTCGACCTGTACGAGGTATGCGATTCGTGGATCGCCTTTGGTGATGGCCTTCCGACGTTCCAACGGTCGTGTTATGGATCCTCCGCTGGACCCTTCCTTCACGCAGTCGAGATGCGCATTCTATCCCTCAGTGACCTCGCGACCGCCGATCCGAGCACGGGCCCGCAGGCGATTGTGTTCCCCTTCGATTGCGCGCGCGCGAGCGGACCAGGGGACCCGGCGATGCTTGTGGGTCCTGCGGCGATGGATCTCTTCGTGCTCGCCTTGTTGACGCTCGTTCGACGTTTTGGAGAGCCCGACGTGCCGACCGTCAGAGGTCCCCCGCCCTCGATGTCGACCGCGCCGGACCTGTGCAGCGCGGCGTGGGACTTCGACTACCACCGTGTGGTTTTGCGCGTCGTCCCGGATCCGGCAGGATCCGGATCGTTCACGGTACAATTCTTTCGCGTCTGACAGAACGCGGGCAGAGCTGAGGGGGTGCCGTGCGCCTCCGGGGGGACGCGCCTTCGCATATCCCGTTGCTTCGTGGCAACACGGTCTTGCCACCGGCCCGTTGGAAGAACTGCGCGTTGCGCAGTTCTTCCACCTTCGGTCCAGGCCGTGCCTGGTCCGGGTCGAGGGGCGGACAGCCCCCGCGGGGTCCGGGGCAGCGCCCCGGCGCGACGCCCCTTGCCGCGTCCTTCCGCGGCAGGCTGGGCCAGCCCGTGGTATCCTCACGGCCATGAGCTTGCTTCGACCATGGTCAAACCCTCGCATTCGGCAGCTTGGGCGCCTCGCTCTGCTGCCGATCATCATCTTTGCCGGCTCGTGCTACCAGGCGCCGAGCTGCAACCTGAATTTCGACAACTGCCACGGGGACGGCGAGTGCGGGCCGGGGTTCATCTGTGCCCAGGAGACGTTTTCGATTGGCCTCGCGTGTATCGCTGCGACCGAGTGCCAGAGCAACACGGATTGCCCGGGCGGGGCGATTTGCATCCAGCGCGCGACGATGCCCCCCGACAACCCCTTCGGGGCCGAATCGCCTGGCAAGAAGGTCTGTAACTGCGGCTCGTTCTGCAACGGCGGCGTCGGAGGCTTCGGCGGCACGGGAGGCTTCGGGGGCGCCGGAGGGGAAGGCGGTGTCGGAGGCGAAGGCGGGATCGGAGGCGCGGGCGGCAGCGGGGGCGCTGGTGGAATCGGGGGCGCGGGCGGAATCGGGGGCGTCGGTGGCGTCGGTGGAATGGGAGGTGGGAATTGAAGCGCGTTCTTTTCGTGGCGCTCGGCCTCGTGATGCTGAGCTTGGGTTGTCAGAACACGGTCGAGGACGTCTGCGAGGACCTCGGGCAATGCCCCGACGTGGTCCCGGACCGTTGCCTCTCCGATGGCCGTGCGCTTCAGTCGGCGGCGGAGTCCCGCGGCTGTGATGATCCGTTCGAGGACTACATCGATTGCGTGGCGGGCGCGACTTGCTCGTGGGGGCAGTCCTGCGCGTCCCAGCGCTCCGCCCTGGAGGCTTGCGCCGGCTCCTTCCCGTAGCCGTCAGAGCGCTTTGGGCGCGAGCACGCGGCAGAGCTTGGCGACCTGATCCCGCCGCTCGGGCTTCGCCGCCTTGATCGTGCAATGCAGCCAGTCCTTGCCGATCGGATAGGCGTACTCCGCCACGTAAAAGCTCTGGATGTCGGTCTTGTACGAGCCCTCGCGCGCCACGGAGCCGTCGGGGTTCTTCTCGTCCTTGTCGAGCTTGACGTCCTTGGAGCCGGGGGGCGCGATATCGCCCATCGGCGCGACGGGCGTCACGGCGAGCAGCGTCCCGTCGAACTTCGCGTTTTTGCCCTTCTCGACAACGTAAAAACCCCCTGCGCTCGCATCCGCGATCGTCATGTTCCCCGGGATCGCGACCTCGCACTTCGCCTCCGGCACCTGCACGCGGACGAGGGCCTCTTCGCCTTTGCCACACCCCGTGAGGGCAGCGGCGACGACGAACATGGATGCGGCGGCATGGATCGAGCTCTTCATGGAGGTAGTGGTTCCTTTCCCTGATCGGGCGTGACGCGGCGGCCTCGTAGCAGACCCCCACGAGCAAGGGAACAGGAATTTTGCGGTCCAGGTGCGACGCGCCGCCGCTGCGCTACGGCTCGCCATCCCAGTAATCGACCGACGCCTCCTTGCGCTGCACCACACGGAATGCCCCGGGCTTCGCCTCGGCCTTCGCGAGGTACTTGCCCGAATCGGGGTACTCGCAGATCTCGGGGTACTCCATCGTGCTGAGCGACAGGTATTTGAGCGGCGCTTTCGAGGTATTGAGGATCTGGTGCGGGTATTCGGGGCCCGGCGGGATGAAGATCACGTCGCCGGCCACGATCGGCAAATGCTCGCCCGCCACGCGCAGCGTGCCTTCCCCTTCGAGGACGATGAACATCTCCTCCTGCGTGTAGTGGTAATGGTAGGGACAGCCGCGGCCGCCCGGCGGCATGATGTCGATCGAGGCGCCGAGCTTCTTCGCCGCCGTGCCCGGGGCGAGGGCGGCAAACGAGGTGTCGTAGAGCGGCTCGCGCTGGAAACGCTCGAGGGGCGCCGTGTTGAAGTTGCGAATCAGGCGCTGTCGCAGGTCCGTGGCTTGAACACTCATGGCAGCGCCGAGGCTAGCACGCCGCGGCCTCACCAATAAGCAAACGCCCCCCGGAAGAGCCCCCGCAGCACGTCCTCGTCCACTGCGCACGGCGCATTCGACACGAGCCGCGCCTGCACGATCGTCCCGGCCGCAAGCGCGTCCACGTCCGTCTCCCCATATCCCACCCCGGAGAGCCCATTCGGCACGCCGGCGGCCCGCATCATCCCGCCGAGGTGCGTCGCCAGCACCTCGCCCGCGTTCTCCAGGCCCGCGCCGCGTACGTCCGCGCCGAGCCGCGCCGCCGCGTCGAGGTGCCGCGCCGGGCTCGTCTTCGCGAGCGCGCGGAACACCGCCGGCGCATTCACCACGACGGACACCCCGTGCGGCACGAGCGGCTCGCCCTCGGGATACCCCGGCATCATGAACGAGCGGCACAGGCCCGAGACCGCGTACGACATCGCATGCGGCAAATGCACGCCCGCATTGCCGAACGCGATGCCCGCGAGCGTCGCGGCCCACGCCATTCCCTCGCGCGCCTCCTCGTCCTCCGGATCGGAGACGGCGCGGAGCAAATACCGGCCCGCGAGCTCCAGCGCGCTCTTGCAGCCCATGTCGCTCCACGGGTTCGCCCCCTGGCTCATCGGCCGCTTGCTCGCTTCCGGCGCCCGCGGCCGCGTCGAATAAGGCCGCGCCGTGTACGATTCGAGCGCGTGCGTGACGACGTCGAACCCGCTCGCCGCGACCACGCTCTTCGGCATCGTCCGCGTGGCCAAAGGATCCACGATCGCCCGGGTCGGGCGGAGCCTCCGCGAGGCAATGCCCGTCTTCGCCTTGCGGCCCGTGTCGTCGAAGACCGCGATGCCCGTGCATTCGGCGCCCGTGCCCGTCGTCGTCGGGCAAGCGATGTGCGGGGGCAGGGGACCCGGGACCTCGCGGCCCTCGCCGATCGGGCGGTTCACGTACGCATAAAAATCGGCCGGGTACGTGGCATACAGCAAGGCGGCCTTGCACGTATCGATGACCGAGCCGCCGCCGACCGAGACGTACCCGTCGAAGCGGCCCTCCGCGGCGAACCGCGTGGCCTCGGCGAACGAACGATCCGTCGGCTCGACGTGCACCTCATCGTACACCACGACGTCCACGCCCGCGCGCCCGAGCGAGCGCCGCGCAGCGTCGACGGGCGCGAGCTGTGCGAGCCGCGCATCCGTGAAGAGCGCGACGCGACGCAGGCCGAGCGCCGCGGCCTCCTCGCCGACCTCCGCGAGCGCGCCCGGGCCGAACGTGACGGCCGACGCGTCCATCGAGAAGGCCGCGTCGCCGCCCTCGATCAGCGCATACCCGAGGCAATACCCCATCGCCTCAGATCCATTTCTCGCGGCGGTACCATTCGAGCGCGAGGCGCACGCCCTCCTGGACCCCGACCTTCGAGCGCCAGCCTGTCGCCTCGCGCAGCGCGTCGCTCTTGCACGTCCACGCCTCCTGCGCGCCCATCTTCGCCTTCTGCCGGTTGAAGAGGCGTGGCTTCTTGTCGAACCGCGTCGCGATCTCGCCGCCGAACGCCGCCACGTCGACCAGCATCTCGGGCAGGTCCATGGTGAGCACGCGCCGGCCGCTCGCCTCGACGATCGCCCCCTGGAACCGCTCCCAGGTGACGGGCTCGTTGTCGCACACGAAAAACGCGCGGCCCTTCGCGCCGTCGTGCGAGGCCGCGACGAGCGTCGCCGTGACGAGGTCGTCGACGTAGATGCCCGAGAACCAGCGCTTCTTGTTGCCGAAGAAGACGTTCCGGCCGCGCTCGACCTCGCGGAACAGGTTGAAGTAGTCGACGTCGCCGGGGCCGTACACGCCGCCCGGCCGCAGGACCGTCCAGGGGATCACGTCGCCGGCGCGCTCGACCACACGCTCGGCTTCGAGCTTGCTTTGCCCGTAGAACTCGATGGGGCGCGCCGTGTCCGTCTCGACGTGCGGGCGCGCGGCGCTCGAAGGGCCGTAACTCGCGAGCGAGCTGACGAGGACGAAGCGGCGCACCTCGGGGTGCTTCTTGCGCAGCGCTTCGAGCAGGTTCTCCGTGGGCATCACGTTCGCGCGCTGGAAATCGGCGTATGCGACGCCCTTCGTCGCGCCCGCGACGTGCAGCACGTAGTCCGGCTTCTCCTCGCCGATCAAGCGCTCGAGGCCCGCGCGATCGTCGTACTCGACCTCGACCGAGCGCCCCTGCTTCGCGGGCGGCGAGCCGCGCCGCCGCAAGGAGACGACGTCCACGCCGCGCGCGGCGAGCGCGCCTTGCAGGCGCCCGCCGATGAAACCACTCGCGCCCGTGAGGAGGACTTTTCCGGTTGAAATTCCGAGCTCTTCCACGTCGCCGCTTTGCCTCAACTGGCGCGGGGCGGCAAGAGCCGATCAGAGGGGCGCGAGCGTCTGGAGGATCTTGAAGGCCTCCTCGCACACCACGTCGGTCTGGCAGCGCGCCGTGACGTGCAGATACCCGACGTTGCCTTCGTCGCTGCCGAAGCCCCCGAAGCCCGGGAGGCAAAACGGAGGGCAGGTGGCCTCCTTCTCGTCGAATGCCACGATGAAGCCTCGCGTGACGTCCGGGCCGGCCATCGCGAGATCGAGCCCCTCCATCCACTTCGCGACCGCGCCGTAGCGCCCGATTCGAATGGGCGTCGTCGGCCCGTCGAGCGCGACGCCATATCCATCGAGGAGGAAGGTCACGTTGAAATCGAACCGATGAAGCGTGAGGATCGCGCCCGGGCCACACTGGAGGCCGTTGCGGAGCGTGGTGTCGACGTCGGGCGGCGCGAAGAACGTGAACTGCCGCGCGAAGGTTTTCCGGACCCACGCCTCGGGCACGCCGCTCGGCGGGCGCTCGACGCAGTGGCCCTTCCGGCACATCGAGGAGGGCTGCACGCTGCACACCTCGTAGCTCGATACGCACTTTGCTTCGAGCCACTCGCGCGCGATGCGATCCGCCTCCTCGGTCGAGGCGTGGCGATTCTCGAACCGGAAGCAGCCGTCGAGGTCGTACCATTGCTCGCCGCGCAACGTGGTGCGGCAGTCGTTGTCGTGCGTGCAGGTGGAGGCGCGATCCATCGCGATCGTGTACTGATCCGCGAACTCCTTGCAGTACGCGGGAGGCCCGCGCTGCGCCGCGGCCTTTTTCCGCGCCACAGCCTCGGCCGCGGCCTCGGCCTCGGCCCGCGCCGCGAGCACGTGCACGTCGTACGTGGCCTTCCCGACGCCGAGCGCTGCTCCAAACGCCGCCGCCTGCAAGGCATACGGCGCGATCTTTCGCAGGCGCCACCGCGAGAACGCCGTCCGCATCACGCCCGACACCACGGGCACCCCTGCGAACGCGATTCGTAGGACCTCGGACGATCGATCCGTCGAGGCCGGCGCCTCCAGCGTCCACGGCGCGCCGCCCTCGCGATACCCCGCGGCTCCGGAGGCCTGCTCCGCCCGCACGATCTTGCCCGCGACGACGACCCGATCTCCGTGCGCGACCGATCGCATGCGGAGCGGCCCGGCGGGGAGGGGATCATGATCTCCGCACGCCGCGCGAATCCGCGCCGCTGCCTCCTCGGAGAGCACGTCGAGCGCGCCGTCCCGCGCCTCGCGGGAGCCCGCCACGACCTGCGTTTTCCCGCGTAGCTCCACCGTCCCATCCCGCATCACGAGGCGGAGCCGGGGCGCGCGTGCATTCGCCGCGCAAAACGGACCCGCGGCCGTGGCGGCCGCGGCGGCCGCGCCGTCCTCGAACCGGGCCCCCGGTTCACCGACGACCTCGAGCACACCTTCGAGCGTGACCTTCGTCTCCGGATCGAGCCCCGCGAGCGCGGCCCGCGCCTTGCCGAGCGCGCGCCGCGCCGCCCGCGCCTCGCGCCGGGCCGACAACGTGGTCCCGAGCGCCCAGGCGCCCATTCCCACGACGAACGCAGCCGCGCCGCCGAGGGCCCCGACGATCGCCGCCGTCTCGGGGCGCTGAAAGGGAGTCTCGGTGAACATCGCAGGAGGCGTGAGGCTACCACGCCTGCGGGCGGGCAGGCGCGTCAGAACGCGGCGTCGAGCACGACCTCGCCCGACACGCCGACCTGGTAGGCCGAGGCGCGCCGCTCGAAGAAGTTCGTGACCTCTTGCACGTCCTGGAGGTCCATGAACGAAAACGGGTTTTTTGTCTTGTAGCGCCTCGGGAGATCCAGCGTCGCGAGGCGCTGATCCGCGCAGAATTCGAGGTAACGGCGGACGTCGCGCGTCGACATCCCGGCGATGCCCTCCCCGAGCAGGTCCTCGGCGAACTGCATCTCGCAATCGATCGCCTCCTCGATCATCGCGACCACCGCGCTGGACAGCACGTCATCGAAGAGCTCCGGCTCCTCGCGCCGCACCGTCTTCACCACCTCGAAGGCGAAGGCCATGTGCGCGCTCTCGTCGCGGAAGACCCAGTTGGTCCCCGCCGCGAGCCCGTGGAGGAGCCCCCGGGAGCGAAGGAAATACACGTACGCGAATGCGCCGAAGAAGAAGAGGCCCTCGATGCAAGCCGCGAAGCAGATGAGGTTCAGGAGGAAGGCGCGTCGCTCGGCGCGCGCATCGAGCCGTTCGAGCCCGCGCGTGGCGTCGAGCCATTTCATGCAGAACGCGGCCTTCTTCCGGATGGACGGGATGTTCTCGACCGCGGCGAACGCGCGGTGGCGGTCCTCCGGGTCGGGGACGTACGTGTCGAGCAGCGTCAGATAAAACTGCACGTGGAGCGCTTCCTCGTAGAGCTGCCGCGAGAGGTACATCCGCGCCTCGGGCGCGTTGAGGTGCTTGTACAGGTTCAGGACGACGTTGTTCGCGACGATGGAATCGCCGGTCGCGAAGAAGGCGACGAGGCGCTGCACGAGGTGCTTCTCGGCGTCGTTCATCTTCTTCTTGAGATCGCCGACGTCGGTCGAGAAATCGACCTCCTCGACGGTCCACGTGTTCTTGATAGCCGCGCGGTACATCTCGAAGAATTTCGGGTACGTCATCGGCCGGAGCGTCAGGCAGAGGCCCGGGTCGAGCAGGCGGGCGGGACGGGCAGCGGCGCTCATTGGCACGCCTCGCAGCTCTCGGGGTTTTCGAGGGAGCACGCCACGGCGGCGTCGTCCGTCGTCGCTTTGGGCTCCTCGACCGTGGCCTTCGCGATACGCGTCGCGGGGCGCGAGCGCAGGTAATAGGTCGTCTTCAGGCCCTTTTTCCAGGCATAGAAGTACATCGACGAGAGCTGGCCGATGTTGGGGCTCTCGATGAAGAGGTTGAGGGATTGGCTCTGGTCGAGGAAGGCCCCCCGATCGGCGGCCATGTCGATGAGCGAGCGCATCGGGATCTCCCACGCCGTGCGGTAGACGGCGCGCAGCTCCTCCGGCAGCTCGTCGAGCCGCTGCACGGAGCCCTCCGCGAGCTTGAGGCGCGAGCGAATGGCCTCCGTCCAGAGCCCGAGCGCCTTGAGCTCGCGGGCGAGGTAACGGTTCACCTGGAGGAAGTCGCCGGAGAGGGTCTCCCGCTTGAAGAGGTTGCTCACCTGCGGCTCGATGCACTCGTAGCAGCCGGCGATGGAGGCGATCGTCGCGGTCGGCGCAATGGCGCAAAGCAGCGAGTTGCGCATGCCGTGTTCGACGATCCGGGCGCGGAGCAGCTCCCAGCGCCCGAGGTCGTCCGGCGTCACGCCCCACGCGTCGAATTGAAGCTCGCCCCGCGCGGCCCGCGTCTCTTCGAATGCCGGGTGGCGCCCTTTCTCCTCCGCGAGCTCGACGGACGCCGTGAGCGCGTGGAAATAGATCTCCTCCGAGATCTGCTTCGAGAGCGCGCGGGCCTCGGGCGCGTCGAATGCGAGGCGCATCTGGAAGAAGACGTCCTGGAGCCCCATGAGACCAAGCCCGATCGGTCGCCACCGCAGGTTCGACCCCCGCGTGATGGCGATGGGGTAATAATTCAGGTCGATGACGCGGTCGAGCTGCCGGACCGCGGTCCGCACGGTGCGGCCGAGCTTCTCGAAGTCGACCCCGACGACGCGGCCTTCGGCCTGAAACGTGTGTCGCGCGAGGTTGATCGAGCCGAGGTTGCAGACCGCCGCCTCGTCGCTCGACGTCACCTCGATGATCTCCGTGCAGAGGTTCGAGAGGTGCACGACGCGGCCCGGGAGGGCGGTCTGGTTGCAGGCGCGGTTCGACTTGTCCTTGAACGTCATCCAGCCGTTCCCGGTCTGCGCGAGTGTGCGCATCATCCGCGCATAGAGGTGACGTGCTTTGATGGTGCTCAGCGAAAGGCCCGCTCGTTCTGCCTCCTCGTAGCGGCGCTCGAAGGCTTCGCCGTAGAGATCGGGGAGGTCCGGCACGGTCTTCGGGTCGAAGAGGCTCCAGTTCGCGTCGGCCTCGACGCGCTTCATGAAGAGATCCGGGACCCAGTTGGCGAGGTTCAAGTTGTGCGTGCGGCTCGCCTCGTCGCCGGTGTTGTCGCGCAATTCGAGGAAGGCCTCGATGTCCGCGTGCCACGGCTCGAGATACACGCAGCACGCGCCCTTGCGCTTGCCGCCCTGGTTGACGGCGGCGACGGAGGCGTCGAGCGTCTTGAGCCAGGGCACGATGCCATTGGAGTATCCATTCGTGCTCTCGATGAGGGAGCCACGCGAGCGGACACGGTGGTACGCGAGGCCGATGCCGCCCGAGAACTTCGAGAGCATCGCGACGTCGGTGTAACTCCGGTAGATGGTCTCGAGGTGATCCTCGGGGGAGTCGAGGAGGAAGCAACTCGAGAGCTGCTCGTGGCGCGTCCCTGCATTGAAGAGCGTCGGCGAGCTCGGCAGGTATTCGAGCGACGAGAACAGGTGGTAGAGCCCGAGCGCGTCCTGGACCGTCTCCGACAGGGCGCACGCGATGCGCAGGAAGAACTGCTGCGGCGTTTCGAGGACGAGGCGCGAGGCGGGGTGCTTGAGCAGGTAGCGGTCGTAGACCGTCCGGAGGCCGAAATACTCGAACTCACGATCACGCTCCGGGACGAGCGCGTCGTTCAGCTTGCGGGCGTTCGCCGCGACGAATGATTGCAGGCGATCGTTGACGAGGCCGAGGCGATGCCCCGCGGCGATTGACTGCGAGAAGGCGTGGATCTCCTGGTTGCGGACTTCCTTCTCGATGTACGTCGAGAGGAGGCGAGCCGCGAGCCGCGCGTATTGTGGCTCCTCGACGATGAGCCCGGCCGCGGTCTGGATCGAGAGCTGATCGAGCTCGCGGGTCGTCGCGCCGTCGTAAAGGCCGCTGATGGTCTTGGTCGCGATGCGCAGGGCATCGACGTCCGAGAGCCCCACGCAGCATCGGCCCACGGCGCGTACGATCTTGTTGACGTCGACAGGCTCGCTCGATCCATTGCGCTTCGTCACGCGCATGGTCGTTTGTGGATAGATCTCGCCAGCCGTCGAGCTCGTCGTCCGTGGGGTCGCGCGCGACGGCGCCGCGCCATTGCTGTTCGGGCTCGTATCGTTATGCATCAGGCTGCCTCCTCTCCGGCCTCCGGATTCCGAGCGGGACCAGACCGCTCGGGTGGAAACCCGCGAGAGAGAGAGGAAGCCGGCCGACGTGCACCCGCGCTGGAAACGTGGGGAGCCTTCAGACCGACCTTCGCTCCCGCGGGCGACTGGAACACCAGCACGAGGGGACAGGTCGAGACCGGGACGCGCTGTACGAGGGGGCGCGGCTCGGACCTTCTTGCCCTCCCACGAGGCTCCCAGGTCGAAACCGACGCCGAATGTCTCCTCGGTGTCGGGTGCAGGCAGGTCTTCGGACTCACGAGCGCTTCGGCGATTGCCGGGTTCCTACTTTTCGCCGCTTCCCAGGCCCCAAAGGTCCCAGTGCATGAGGCGAATTTCGTTCTCGTTTACCGCTGCGGGGCAGTCCCGGAGTTTCACCGGGTTCCCTTTTTAAGGCCGGGCCGAGGCCCAACCACCAGCACGGGCGCACCCTATGGTCGTGTCGGGCGGGATGTCAACGGGGATGTTGGGACGAGGCGTAAGTCGTTGAATGTACGTGTGAACTTCGGGCCGTACGTCGACGGGGAGGCCTCGAGGTCGCGGGGCGGGGAGGTCGTCCTCTCCAGACGCGAGCCGTCGAGGATGTGCTCGTCTGAAAACCGTGGAGTGCATCGGGGCGTGATGGAGGTAAGGAGCGTCGGCATGACACGCGCAATGCAGGGAGCCGTAGGCCTGATGGCGATGGGGTTGATCCATTGCGCACAGGCCCCTGCGGAGGGAGAGATCACGTATGCTGAAGCCCCGACGCCCCAGGGCAAGCATCCGCTGACGCTCGACATCCGCGTCCCGGAAGGGCCGGGCCCGTTCCCCGCGCTTGTCTTCATCCACGGCGGCGGCTGGATGTTCGGGGATCTGAGCACGTACCGCGGCGCCATCGAGAATGCAGCCAGCCGGGGTTTCGTGGGCGTCTCGATCAATTACCGGCTCGCGAACGAATCCAAGGACGAGGGCGGCGCGCTCTCCCCCTGGCCCGCGCAGATAGAAGATGTGCGTTGCGCGCTTCGATGGCTTTCGGCCAATGCCTCGACCTTCAAGATCGACACGGACCGCGTCGCCACGGCGGGCGGGTCGGCCGGCGGGCACCTCGCGATGATGGCGGGGTATGCGCAGAACGAGCCCAGGTTCGAGCCTACGTGGTGTCCCCACGAAGAGAGCGTCGCGGTGCGGGCGGTCGTGTCGTTTTACGGCGCGAATGACCTCGCCGCCGTGTACGACACGTCGGAGGAGTGGTGGGTCAGGGCGTACATGACCCGCTGGCTCGATCTTCCGGACGGCGCCAGCACGACGGACGACGCGGCGCGGTTCGCGGATGCAAACCCGGCGAGTTATCTGCGGACGGGGCCGAAGATCCCGTCGCTCATCCTGCAAGGGACCGCCGACACGATCGTCCCGCCGCAGACGCAGCGCGGGTTCCGCGCTGCCGCGGAGGGGGCGGGCCAAGACGTCTCGATCACGTTCCTGGAAGGCGTCGGCCACGGTATCGACGCGATCGAGGAGAGCAACCGCGCCATTGACTGGCTGTCGACGAGGCTCTGACCAATGCGCATTCGAAAGACACTTCCCGCGTGGGTGGCGGCGTCCACGGTCGTCCTGCTCGGCGCTGGGCGCTTGGCGGCAGAGGAGGCCGCCCCTGCGCCGGAGACGCCTCCCGCGCCGGCGCGTGCTGCGACACCGGCCCCCGAGCTTCGTCCGCCCCCCGGCATCTCCTTTCCTTTCCGTATCGGCGTCGGCGTCACGCCTGTCGTCGGATACAGCATGGTCACGCTCGGGTATGGCGAGGTTCACTCCTTGGACAATGGCGGCTGGGTTCCGATCGACCTCGCGCCTGCGATCCGGGTGTGGAGGTCCCTCGCCTTCGAGCTCGCGGTTTCGGGGATGATTCCGATCAAGGACGCGTGGGGGTTTCCAGGGTTCCGCCTCGCGGTGACGCCAGCCGTCCGCATCGACGGTTCCCTCCTTTATGCGCGCTTCGGTCCGCAGTTCATGTTTGGGGACAACATGCGGGTCGGGGTTCAGGCTGCGGTGGGCGCGAAGGTTTATGGGCCGCTTTATGTCGGCGTCCAGGGTCTGGCCAGCCTGACCGACATCATCTTCGGCATCGGTCCGGAGATCGGCGTGCGGTTCGATGACTGGCGCATCGTGACCTCGCGGAAACCCTAGAACGGATCGGGTGCGACGCGACGCCCTATGAGGAGATCCACGCTCCGCCACGCGGCGGAGACGGAGGAAGGGGCCTGGAATCCGGCTGAACACGTGCCCTCTGCCGTCGACGGTGCTTGTTCGGCGGCGCGACAAACGCCTCCGCCGGACGACGGCCCGAGGGACGCGGCGCGCTTCCTGCCGTTGGCCTGGGCGCTTTCGGGTTGTCCCCTGTGACAAGCTCCGGCGAGGTCCGACAGCGCGTGTTTCGCGGCTCGACAAGGACCGTCGGCCGGCTCCGGCCTTTGTCTTTATGCTTGACCTTCCCCCGGGTCCACGCGTCGCACCGTGTCCGGCGCCGAGACACGTTCCCTTTCGCGCCGACGCGCCTTGTTCCGCTCCGTGCTTGATGCTGGGCGGTGGAGCGGTGACACGTCACGGCGCGGAACAAACAAGGACGAGGGCTGACGTCGTTTGTCGAGCCTCTGCGGGGGGCGACGGCTCGGGCGCGCTGATTGCTACCAAGCCCCTGGCAGATCTCGTCCTCTCCCACCGGGACTTGTCTACGCTGCGGCCTTGCTTGGCAGACTCGCCACGGACCTTGCCTCGGCCCGTTCGATGAACTGCGCATTGCGCAGTTCATCGATCCTGGGTCCAGCGCCTCGCTGGTCCGGGGTGGAGGGGGCGGACAGCCCCCTCCTGGGGCCTGGGGCGACGCCTCAGCTCAGGCGCGCTTTTCGAGATAAGCGGCGACGCTCGGGAGGGCGCGGAGGCGCTCGTGGAGGGCGCGGAGCTTGGGGAAGTCGGCGAGGCTCTCGGGCTTTGTGCTGAGGTGGTTGTCGAGCGTGTCGAAGGCGAGCACGTCGGCGTAGGTTGGCGACTCTCCGCCGCCGAACCAGGTACAGCTTCCGAGCAGACCTTCCACGGTGCGCAGCGTTGCGGGCAGGTCGGCCCAGTACTTTTCGATCACGGCCTGATCGGTTTGCATGAATGCGGCGAACTGCACGGGGGCGAACTTGGTTCGCCAGTCGTTGAGGGTCTCGGCTGCGACGTCTGCGTTCGTCTTTTCGGCTTCGTCCTTGCCGGCGAGGTCGAAGACGCGCGCGAGGTGACGCATGATGGCCATGCTTTGCGCGATCTTGCGCTCGCCGGCGTCGCTGCGCTCGACGAGCACGGGGAGCTGGCCGAGGGGCATCTTTGGCTTGAGCTCGGGCCAGTTTGTGACGGGGGTGTTGGTGAAGGGGACGTTTGCCGTGGCGAACATGAGCCGGAGGGGCTCGGCGCGGCCACGGAGGGGGAAATAGAGCAGCTCGTAGGAAGTGGACATGGCCGAGCTTTTACCAGGAAGGCCCGAGCCCGAGAAGCCCTGCGGGTCTCGAGACGAAGACCTGGGCGGAGGGGGGCGTTGCCCCTCGATTTCTCCCGTGCGAAGCCGCGCGAACTCCTCTACCGTTCGCCGCCCGGAGGAGTCGAATGAGCGACGAAGATACGGACGAGTTCGAGGACGAAGGCGAAGGCGACGAGGGCGGCGACGACGAGGCGGAGAGCCCGCATGAGGTGTCGTTCGACGAGGACACGGAGGGCGTGCTCGTTGCGGGCAAGCGCTTCTCTTCGAGCCGTATGACGCGCAAGCAGATCGGCGAGTTTGCGCAGCATGTCCAGGCGGTCGCGGAGAAGACGGGGCATGCGGTCACGATCGTGGCTTCGGGCGACTTGACGGATACGGGGCCTGCGCCGGATGACACGGCCTATACGGACGTGCACATCGGCTTCGAGGGCGGGCGTGGCGGCACGTATGGGCCGGATACGATCTCGCGTGACGTGGCGCTGCACGCGCTTGAAAAGGCGAAGGCGGTGCCGGCGGAGGTGTGGGCGGCGATCGGCGAGAAGCTCGAAGGGGACGCGCGCGAGGCGTGGGACGAGGCGGCCGTGTCCATGCACTTCACGTGCGTAGGACCTCTTGCGGCTGCGACGCTCGCGTTTGGCGTGCTCGGGACCGAGGACGGCGCGGGGCCCGGCGAGTACATGCACGGCGTGGACATGGAGCAGATGGCCCACGAGGAGGGCGTGTGGGGCTTGAAGGTCACGTACGTGCAGTACGAGAGCCCGGAGAGCGAGGAGGTTGATCTTGGCGAGGCGGCGCATGCCGAGCGCGTGAAGGAGCTCGGCGACGAGAACGCGCGTTACTTCATCCTCGCTCGTTACGACTGAGGGGTCGTCGTTTCGCGGGAGAACGGCTCGGCGCGTTTGGAGGTCACGGCTTCAGGAGGGACTGCTCGAACGCGGCCGAGTCGCTCTCGTGTTGCCACTGGATGCGCGCCTTGTCGTTCGCCGCGAGGAACGCGTCGCAGGCGGCGGACAGCGTTGCCCCCGGGACGTCGGCTGCGCATTCGTCGACGCGCGTGGTGAAGTCGTCGCGCGTCTTCCAGAGGCTCTTGCCCTCGACGAAGGCGTGCTCGAGGCTCGTCCGGGCGAGCTTCTTCAGCGCGAGGTAGTCGAGGCCGTGCTCTTCCACGGCGCGCACGTACTCGTCGGTGATCTCGATCCGGAGGATGCCTTGGTCGTCGGTCGACGGCGCCACGGGCACGTTCTTCGCCATGTAGGCGCTGAGCGGGTGCTTGTCGCCTGCGACGCCGAGCAGCGTGTCATTGGATGTCAAACAGATCTCCACCATCACGCCCTTCTGGGCCATGGTCGCGAGGAGCTGGTCGGGGCCGTCGCCGGCCGTCTCGCCGAGCACATCGACTCCGTGGCCGATGCGCTCGGCGCCTGCGATGTCCACGGCATTGCGGATGTGATAGGTCAGCTCTGCCTGGCCTGCTTGCGTCATGGGCAGGACCTCGGGGATGAGCTCGCCGGCGTGCAGGCCGATGTGGACCTTCTTCCGGCTCGGATCCTGGTCGTTGAAGGTGCGGAGGACGTTCACGGCGAGCATCTCGTCGTTGTAATAGAGGAGGGAGTTTGCATCTTCCTCCGGCGAGACGAGGTTCACGCCGACGAGCTCGGGGACGACCTGCGCGAGTTCGAAGGCGAAGACCCACTGGCCGAAGACGTAGGCGCGCGTTCGCGTGCGGGTGCCGGCGACCATGAAACGCACCTCGACGTTGCAGCCGGGATCGGCCATGGGGGTGCCGCAGTTGAGCAGCGTGTCGGAGCCGGAGAGCGCGTTCGCGATGCTCGCCTTTGCATTGTTGATCGCGGTCTGGAAGCCGGGGTCCGCGATGATTTGGGTGCGCTTTTGCAGGAGGTAGGGCTCGTCCCAGCCGTCGCCGGGCATGACCTTGGTCTCGGCGATGTTGCCGACGGTGCCCGAGCCGAAGCCCTGCATCAGCTCGATGTACACCTGGTTGTTGTGGCCTGCGGTCGAGCGGACCTGCGCGAGCATGTCGTCGCCGCGGGACTCGTTGAGGACGGCGCCGAATTTGCCGAACGCGTCGAAGAAGTGCTGGTGGCCTTGGAGCAGGGTGCCCATGAAGCCTTCCATGGACCACGCCATCAGGATGCTGTCGTAGAGGGCCTGGTCATTGAGCGCGTTCGAGATGGGCACGGTGGCCCCCATGCAGGGACCGGCGGAGGCGAAGCCCGTGGCCGCGTTGAAGCAGGCGCCGTCGGCGGCGCCCCACTCGATCATGCTCTCGGGCGTCACGGCGCCCGAGGTGTGGCTATGCAGATCGGCGCCCTTCGGGATGTTTCGCACGAATGCAACGAGGGCCGCGTGATCGTTGCGCACGGCCTCGAGCTGATCGGCGGCGTTCTCCTCGGGGGAGCCGCCCATTCCGCCGCTGCCGCCCATTCCACCGCCGACGCCGCCCTCGCCGCCGCTGCCGCCGACGCCGCCCTCGCCGCCGTTTCCACCGGCGCCGCCTTCCGCGCCGCTTCCGCCGTTGCCGCTTCCGCCGTTGCCCCCCGTGCCCTCGCCGTTGCCGTCACAACCGGTCGTGCCGACGAGCAGCGCACAGAGCGCGGACAAAACAATGCTACGTTGCATGGTGCAATTCTCCAAGATCAAAATCGCCCGCGTCGCCGACGGGGCGAAAGATGTCGATGTAGACCGCGCAGGAAGACGTCCAGCGCGGGGAGGCAGCGTATAGCGTCCTCCGATCTGTATTGCAAGATTTCATCGACGCGGCGAGCACGGAGAGGAATGGACTCGACAGCCGCCTGCGGGGTGGGACCTGCGCTGCTGGCAGGGGCCGCGGCGCCAGGCATGGGCAGTCGATTTACCGGCTGGCGGTGAGCGCCCCCTTGGCCACGAACTGAGAGAATGCGCCGAGGAACTCGTCCAGGGTCACGGTTCCACTCCTGTCGATGTCGCACAGGTGCAAGAACTCGTCGATCTCGGTGTCCCGATAGCCCTTCTCCCGGAATTTGGCCATCACCTCGCCCACGTCGAGGACGCCGTCCCGGTTGGCGTCGATCTCCTCGAAGATCTGGAACATCGAGTCGCGCATCAGCGATTTGAAGATCGCATCACGGAGCTCCTTCTCCAGCACGTCGAGCATCGACCCCTCGGGCGTCTCCAGGATCCAGGGCTCCATCGTCGTGGACCTGAGCACCGTCACCGTGGTGCCGGGGGACGACGCGACGCCGAGGCGCCGTTTGTAGTCCTCGATGAAGACACGGCCGTAGTGCTCTTCGCTGAAGTCCGTCGTGCTCACGATCATTCGATACCCGTAGATGTCGTCGCCGGGATCGATGCTGAGGAGATCGTAGATGGCCTTGTTCAATCGATTGACGAGGTCGAGGTTCGTATTCAGCGACCCGTCCGGGTGCTTGAAGTTCACGGCGTAGGTCAGGATGTTCTGATCGGGCCCGATCTCGGGCAGGAGCGCCATGGCCTCCGGGTCGGACAGGAGATCCTCGACGCTGCGCCGATCGATGCGCTCGCGGATGAAGCGCCGCTCGAACTCCACGTCGGCGCCCGAGATCTCCGCGGGCAGCCGCGGGACCGGGACCACGATGAATCGATCCTCCGGGACCGCCATGCTGAGCAGCCGCGCGTAGAACCGCTTGCAATTGAACAGGCTCTTCCGATGGATCTGCCCGTATCCGCTCCGGGTCGGTCGAATGACCTTGTGGCTCAGGTACACCGCCGCGACCGCCGCGCCCGGCTTGGAGCCCTCGAGCCCGTAAATCCCCACGGTCGGCTCGGCGTCGCCGTGGAGGATGTAGGGCGCCTTGAACGTCACCATGTCGCGCATGGCCGAATTGCGATAACAGAGCGCGCCGGCCGGGTAAGGGATGTAGCCCGACTTGTGCGGATCCACGGTGATGGAGTCTGCCCGGCCGAGGGCCGAGAACTGCGAGGTCACGTACCCGCTCATCCCGATTTCGGCCGCCGGACCGGTGCGCTCGTCGCGGGGGCGTGGCCCCTCGTCGGGGCGCAGGATGGAGGCGAAATAGCCACCCCACGCCGCGTCCGCGTGGACCGTGAACGACAGGCCCTCTTTCTGGAGTTTGTAGCGCAGCTCGAGGATCCCCTTGAGCGGATCCACGGCGCTCTCCTCCGTGCTGCCGATGACGGCCACGACCGTGATGACGGGCCGCCGCTGCGCGAGGCAATCCCGCAGCATCTTCTCCAGCGCGGCAAGGCTCATGCGTGCGTCGCAATCGACGGGGACATCGAGCACGTTGGCCGAGCCGAGGCCGAGCACCGCCGCGGCTTTGGGGAACGAATAATGCTTGGTGGCGGGGACGAGGATCACCGGTGAAGCGGAGAGGTCCGCCCCGCACCGGCGGTAGAGCTCCTGCATCCCGAGGTGCTGGAGCGAGTGGTGCGACATGGCCTTCGTGATCGTGTCGCTCGAAATGCCGTACTCCTCCGTGAGGCGCTCGGGCAGCGCGAGGATGTCGTCCACCTTGAGGTTCAGGAGCGACCACGCGTCGAGCGAGGCGAGGGGCGCGCGCCGGCCCTCGCACGTGCTGACCTCGATGTCGCGCGCCGCGGCGAGGGAGGGCTCGGCCTTCAATGCATCCCGGAGGGAGAGCGGGTAAAACTTCAGGTTCCGCGCCGACCAGAGGGCCTCGATGTTGGCGACGGTCCCGCCGGAGGTGATGTGCCCCCAGGGCCGGATGAGCCCTTCCGCGGCGTCGCCGTCCTCCGGGACGGTATAACCGAGCATCCGGCACAGATCGTCCCCCACGATCATCTCGAGGAGGGTCGTCGAGGTCGACCCTTCGAACGCGACGTTGTTGGGGTTGTAAAGCATCGCCGCGAAATACCCCAGGATGCTGGGGAGCGACGTGTCCCAATTCATGTGTCCCTGATATCGGCCGCTGAAGAAGGGCACCGATTTCTTGAGGAACGACATGAGCGAGCGCAGGTTGTCCTTCAGCGTGTCCATCGCGTGGAGGTAGGACGGGTGCCGCTTGGCCTGCTCGGTGATGTGCGTGGGATCCTGGGGGTGGAAGTTCCGCCTCCAGAAGGAATGGTCCCGAATGGCCTCCACGAGGAGCTTCTCGAGCTCATCGGCGTTTTCGGCTTTGGTGCCCAGGAACCAAGCCTCCGGCGACCGGGTCCCGGCCCCCTTGAGGAAAGGTCTCTCGCCGAAGCTGAAATACTGCTTCACGCCCGACTTGCCTGTTCGTGCTTTTTTGTCGCTCATCTCTCCACGACCCTTTCTCCCCCGCACGCCAGCGCCTCCCGCAGCAAGGGGCGAAGACCCTATACAGGAGCGTTGCTCCCGGGGTCAACGCGAGGGCCCCCACGACGAGCGTCGGCGGATTCTTTATGGCCACCGGGGGCGTTGCGTCGGGCCACGACAGCGCGGGCTCGACGAAGGCCACTTGCCCTGCAATGGTCGTGGGCGATGGACAGGACCGAACGCCTCTTCGCGGTCATGGATGCGCTCCGACGCCATCGACGCCCGGTCACCGCGGCCGAGCTCGCGGCCGAGCAGGGGGTCTCGGTGCGCACGATGTATCGAGATGTGCAGACGCTGATCGGGCTCGGCGCGCCGATCGAGGGGGAGGCGGGCGTCGGTTATGTGCTCCGGCCCGGATTTTTCTTGCCTCCGCTGATGTTCTCGCTGGAGGAGCTCGAAGCGCTCGTCCTCGGCGCGCGCTGGGTCGGCTCGCAGGTCGACGAGGGGCTCGCCGGCGCGGCGAAGAACGCGCTCGCCAAGATCGCGACCGTCTCGCCCCGCGAGCTGCGTGATCACATGGCCGACGTGGGCCTCTGGCCGGTCGTGCTCCACGGAGCAGGCGCCGCGCCGGTGCCCGTCCTCAGCCTCGTACGGCAGGCGATGCGGAAGGAGCGGGCGCTCGCGTTGCGCTACAAGGACGCGTCCGAGCGCACCACCGAGCGCGAGATCTGGCCGGTGCAGATCGCGTACTACGAGGGGAAGCAGATCGTCGCGGCATGGTGCTGCTTGCGCGCGTCGTTCCGGCACTTTCGCACCGATCGGATCGTGAGCCTCGCGCTCACGGAGAAGCCTTACGGCGAGCCACGTCGAACGCTGGCGCAAGCGTGGATCGAGGCCTGGGAGCGCGAGCAGAGCTAGCCAGCATCCCGGAGTCCGAGAGCGCGCGTGGTTCGCTGCTGCCACCTCTTGTCAGGAGGGGTGGTGCAGGTTCGTCGGGCGTCGACTTCCAAGGCGCCACGATGACCATTCACCAACGCGAGACACCGATGAACATCCTCGTCACAGGCGCGACCGGCACCGTCGGCCGCGAGATCGTCAAGCAGCTCGTCGAGCGGGGGCACCACGTGCGCGCGCTGTCGCGCCATCCGGCCCGGGCCCGTTTCCCGGAGGGCGTCGACGCCGTGGCCGGCGACCTGACCACGCCGGAGACCTTCGCCAGCGCGTTCGAAGGGATCGAGGCCCTGCACTTGATCAACTTCGGCGGCGACGATCAAGCGCCGCTGCAAACCGGGGCACGGATCGTCGCGCTCGCCGAGCAGGCCGGGGTGCAACGGATCACGGTGCTGCTCGGCGGCGCGCCTGCGCCGCTCGACGAAGCGGTCGCCGCCGGGAGAATCCATTGGACATTTCTACAGCCCGTGGAGTTCATGGCGAACCACCTCGAATGGGCGGCGTCGATTCGCAGCGAAGGGCTGGTGCGCGAGCCGTTCCCCGATCGGCTGAGCGCGGTGGTCCACGAGGCCGATATCGCCGCCGTCGCGGTCGCCGCGTTGACGCAGGAGGGCCACGCCGGCAAGACGTACACCCTCACAGGGCCGGACGTGCTCAGCCTGCGTCAGAAGATCGAAATCCTGGCCGCCGCCGCCAAGCGCGAGATCAAGCTCGTGGAGCTGACGGAGCAGGAAGCGCGCGACCGGTGGCAGGGGATGGGGCTCTCGTCCGAAGCGATCGAGTTCCTCCTGTTCGTCTACGGAAACACCCCGGACGTCGGCTTTACCGTCACGCCCACCGTCGAGCAGGTGACGGGACGGCCGGCGCGGACGTTCGCGCAGTGGGCGGCAGAGCACGCCGAAGCGTTCTCATCGTAGGCGAACCATCCCCCCCCGGTCCACGCGCATCCGTCTTACTTCCGACCTGCCTCCTTTGTCAGCTCCTGGCGTAACTTGGTCACGTCACGATCGGGCAGCTTGCGCAGCAGCTCGGCGACGTGGGCGCGTTCGTCCTCGTGCGGGAAGGTGAGCAGGTAGAGCGGCGACATGCCGAGGCCGCGCGCGAGTGTCACGAGGGAGATGGCGTTGAGCGCCACGAGTCCACGCTCGAAGCTCGAGAGGTGGCCCTTCGACAGGCCGGTGGCGTCCGCGAGGGCGGAGAGGGACAGACCGCGTTCGACGCGAAGTTCACGCAGGCGTGCGCCTACCTTCGCGCAGTGGGGTTCAGGCTCGGTTCGTCGAGGCATGGCCAGGACATACCACGGGACAAACCAACGGTCGAGACAAACCTATGCGCGCGCCGCGAGGGGGGGAGAGCCGTCCGGCTCCTCGGACGAACCCTCCCAGGGGCGTGGTTTCGAAGCCCTCCTGCCCGCATGCGCCGAACGCCCTTCATAGGCATCGCCTCGCACCCAGCCGGTTGGTCTTGACAAGCCGTTTCACGGGACGCACCTTGGGGGGGAACGTTCCGAAACGTCTTCCGTTCCGCGTACGAGGGAGATGCAACGGAACGTGCACCCCTCCCTCGCGAGCGTGGTGCCCTTTCCGCCGCCCGCCATCTCCGCCACGCTGCAAGCGGAAGCTCGTCGACGGCGAAACCAGGTCGACGATAACCCACCGAACGGGCGCAAGCTCCCGGCGCTCGCCGAGCGCGGCACGTCCTCCAGCCACGGCTTCGCATCACGCACCCAAACGGGAGAGAGCACGACCACGAGCCCGGCGAGCGGGGCGCCGAGACAGTCGAGGGCGGCGCGCAGCACCAGGCCGAAGCGCGCCAGCGGGGACGGCGCGCGCGCTTCGCCGGGCATGGCGCGGCTCGAAGCGTCGCCGCCCCCGCACTGGCATTTTCAGATCGATTGAGGTAGGTGGGTCGTAAGGGTGCGGGCGGGACGGGCCCGCAGCGCTCCGGGCCTATTCGTCGACGACGTGGATCGGGAGCCAGTCGAAGCCGGTGACGCCTTCGTCGCGGAAGATGCGCCAGACCTTGGGGGTGACGAGGAACGCCGGCCCCGGCAAGACGGCCTCGCTCAGATCGCCGTTGAACTTGACGTATCCGTACCATTCCCACGTTCGGTTCACGTCCATTGCGCCTGTCAAGTCTTGGGCCCGGTACGCGAGGCGCGGGGAGAGCTGGCTGAAGTAGAACCCGCCACGCCTGCACGACGCGCAGACGTCGCGCGGGTTGATCCCGATGGAATGAGGCGACATGGGAGGGAGCGCGTGCTCGGCCCACATCTGGCGCCGCGGCAACTCGACCTGCCGATTGCTTTCTCGTACGGCGTAGACGCTCCGAAAGGAGAGTCCCGTCACGCCTGCCCCCACGAGCGCCGCGGCCAGTTGCTCATCGACGACGATTTCCTGGTAGCAGGTCACCACGCGACACGTTTCGAGCTTCGCCACATCCTCAGGATCGGTGCTATCGAGCATCAACGCCGATGTTTGTCGCGCGCCCGTGGCGCAGGCCCGGCAAGCATTCGTCAAATCGAATTGCGTTCCGAGCCGCGGTCCTCCGAAGACCATGCATTCGTCGGGAATGGTCACGAGGAGCAGCCGAGCGGCGTCGAGTTCTTCGTCCGTGAAGATGTCGCGCCCGAACTCCCGCCAATCTACGCGATATGCAAGGAGGAGATGGCGAAGGAGGGTGAGGCGAGGGTCGTTGTCGTAGAGGGTGACATAGATGTCGCCATGAACATCCCTCACCACATCAGGTCCGCACCCCGCCGGTTCCAGGACCGCTTGTACCCCACCGGGAATGTCTTGGGCATGGAAGTACACGTCAAACCGAGTTCTCATCGACGCATCCTGTCGTTACCACCGCCACCCTCGTCCACTTATTTGACGAAGTATTTCTTGATGGCCTCGATCCAATGCGGCGCATCCGCGTAAACATCCTGATACGCTTTCAAAACCTGTGATGGATCTTTGGGGTTGATCACCGTCTTCATTCGTGCGCGTAACTTCTTCCCTATCTCATCGTGCTTTGCCGTCGTCAAGATCACCGCCGGCCCCTTTGCCGGGTCGAATCCAAAGTGCTTCATCCTGGCGGTCTCGAAGATGTGATGCGCCTGGTACGTCCCTTCGAGCCCGTCCGTGAACTTGCTCATGACCTCGTAGGGTCCGATGACTTGCATGTCCGCGAGCGTGCCGGCGAGCCGCTTCTTCCCGTACTTCTTCCGCAAGTACGCGATCGCATCCTCGCTGAGTTCCTTCGCGCCGTTGATCACGACGGGCAACTTTTTCTTCGCCGCCTCCGTCAGCTTCGCCTGGAACGCCTTGACCTGCGCCCTCGCCAGGGCCGAGAGCTGGACAAAGGCGACGGCTGCTTGGAGCGCTGGGTGGTTGAACCCGTCCGGGTCCTCCCCGCCCACGATGCCGTGTTTTTTGCCGTCCTTGCGGTGGATGTCGTGGCTGGGATCCTCGGCGAGGCCGGCCGCGAGGGCAAGCTGCTGGGCGAGTTTGTCGAAGTCCGTCTCCTCCTTCTTCTCGTCGCCGTTGCCCTTTCCTTCGCCCTTGCATCCCTCCTTCGTCTGCGCGCACGGGACCGCGCTCACGAGCGCTCGCCCATCCCGGTGCTGAAGCTCCGGCAGCGCCCCACCCCGATCCACCAGCGTACACGATTCGTCGACGCACTTCGGCGGATGTACCTCGTCACGCGAGGGCAATACGCCCTCCTTGCTGAGGACCCCCTCCTTCGGCAAAACCATCTCCTTCGAGCGCGAGCCTCCGGAAGCCGCCTCCTTCCGCGGCGGGTCCTCGCGACGAATACGATGCTTCTCCACCCGCTCCTCGACGCTGTCCGGGTCGCTCCCGCCGCCGCCGCCGCTCCCGTTTTCGCTCCCGCCGCCGCCCTTGCCGCTCCCGCCGCCGCCTTTCTCGTCGCCGTTCGCCTTCTCCTTCCGCGGCGGGTCCTCCTTCTTCGCGGGCGGCGGCGGTGGCGCAGGCTTTGGCTTGGGCGGGGGAGGTGGCTCGCAAGCCGTCGCCAGGTGAAAAAACTTCTTCGGTATCAACTGACTGCTCTTCAGGTCCGCGTTCGGCTGGTAGACGAAGAGCGGCAGGACGTCATGGCAGGCGACGAGCTCCCGCGCCGCGCGGTCGAAGACCGGATTGCCCGAGAAATCGTAGGTCCACTCGTTGTGCGCCGGCCCGTGCGGGTGCATGCACATGCCGATGTAATGGATCGGCGTCTTGCGTTTGCATTCCTGTCCGAGCACAGGCGACGAAAAAACAACGAGCCCGAGCACGAGGAGCACGACGAGGTAGACCCGCGACGCACGCATCGAAAGGAGGAGATTCATTGCCCTGACCCCGACGTGCAGGCTCCCCGAAACGTCGGAGAGCCTGGATAGGCGGCAGGTTGTCCCACCGACATGCAGCCGGTCAAGGGCGGGCACGTCTACGCCGATGATCTCGCGCAGAACACGCTGATCCGCGGCGTCCGCAGCCTGCACACGTACCGCGCCGACGGGGAGCTGCGGCGCTGGACGATGGGCATCGCGAACAACGTGTACCGGCGCCATCGGCGCACGGTACGTCGACGCAGCTCGTGGACGACGCAAGGACGTTCCGTGTGGTGCCGAAAGAAGATATGCGGATCGAGCTGGAGTTGAAGCCGATCGCGGACTTCGACAGCGAGCCGAGGCTTCTCACGCGTGAGAACCGTTCTTCCTCGGGTGACTCACCGAACGAGCTTGGACACGAGTCGACGTACACGAAGCAGGAAGATCCCTTCGGGTACGAGGATCCGAAGCCGGTGGAGAGGCCTGCGCCGACGCGCTGGTCGATCGGTGCGGGGCCGGTCGTCGTGTTCGGGGTCGCGTCGTGGATGCCGGCGGTGGGCGTCGTGGCGGGAGGGAGCTTTCGGCCGAATGAGTACGTGTCGCTCGGGCTGGAGGGGCGCACGGCGTGGTTGACCGGAGGGGTCGGAGGCAGACCCATCATCCGCGATGACGGCGGCGGAATCGCGAGCGTGTGCGGGCACTACCGCTGGGCCTTCGGGTGCGCGCTCGGGCACCTCGGCGTGATCACCGTCGCGCGCGCTCGGGGGCAAGGCGATCACGGACCTCGCGTACGTTCCTGGCCTCTGCCTCGCGACGGGCGGGGAGCCCACGGGCGCGGCCTCCGAAGACCCCACGGACGCCGTGACGTTCTGCTGCCTCGCGCCGTTCGAGTTCGCCGAGTAAAAAATCCGGTGACCGTTTGCCGCGTCCGGGCAAGAGCGTAGGTGGAGGCGGCGTCGATCTTCACGCGGGCGCATGGCTCGAGCGGCGAAGAAAACCGACGCGCTGCCTCACAACCCCCCTGGACACCCGCCTCCCTTCTTTTCTAGTACATCATCCCGGAAGTTCGTAGTCGTTCCCATCCCTCCGCGCCCTCCTCCTCGGGTTCGTCCGAGAGCAACGGAGGGTTCGTCATGGAAACATCCTCTCCTGTTGTTCTGTTCAGGGGCACATGCCGCAGCCGGCCACCCCTGTGCACGTCTCGCCGAGCGAGCGTGAGCGCCTGGAAGCGTGTGTTCGTCGCACCAGCACGCCGCAGGCACTCGCGCAGCGCGTGAGGATGATCCTTCTTCGGGCAGATGGAGTCGGTCCCGCGAGCGTGGCGCGACGCCTCGGATGCGCTGTCAGCACCGTCGACAAATGGAGCGCGCGCTGGCGGCAGCGACCGTGCCTCGAATCGCTCCTGGACGCGCCGCGTTCGGGGCGTCCGCCGAGCGTTGGCCTGGAGACTCGCTGCGAGATCGTGAAGATCGCCTGCAGTCGTCCTGATGGCTGCAAAGCGCCGGTGCGGGAGGTGTGGACGCTCGACGCGATTGCCGCGGAGCTGCATGTACGCACAGGCATTCTCGTCAGCCGTTCTTCGGTCCATCGGGTGCTCCAGGCCCGAGGACTCCGGCCGCACCGGGTTCGTCCGTGGCTGCACAGCCCCGATCCCGACTTTCGACCGAAGGTCCGGCGCATCTGCGAGCTCTACCTCGACCCGCCGAAGG
>NZ_SSMQ01000063.1 GCF_005144585.1 Polyangium fumosum
CTCAAGCACCTCGCGCGCACCCAACCGGACCTGCCAGCGACCGCAGAACTCGCGACACACGAGGTCGAGGCCTTGGTGCTGCTCAAGCGGAAACGAAAGAAGAAGAACGAGCAGATCCCCGATGGGATCCCGCCGCTCGCGCTCGCCGTGCAGTGGATCGCCGAGCTCGGCGGCTACACAGGCAAGTCTTCGGGAGGTCCCCCCGGCTCCGTCACCATCAGTCGCGGCCTGGAACGCCTAGCTCCCGCAGCAGAGATGCTGCGCGTCCTCAGGGAGAATGGGCTCGTAAGATGAGACCAGTGCTCAGGGCCGTGCCTGGTCCGGGGTCGAGGGGGCGGACAGCCCCCCGCGGGGTCCGGGGCAGCGCCCCGGCGGCGAGACCCAAGTGCGCGCGGGGGCCTTCTGGCCTACGCTAGGCCCCGCCATGACGCCGATCGAAGAGCTCGCCATTCTCCTTCGGCCCGCGGGAGGCGGGCTCCACCTGGTTTCCACCGGGCGTGCCGAACAGCTCGCCTTGCAACGTGCGCTCTACCAGGTCGCGAGCGACGAGGCTGTGCAGGCAAAACACCTCGAAGCGCTCGCGCGGATTCCGACGGCGCGGGTCGTCGTGCTCGGCGTGCCCTCGGATGTTGGCGCGGGGTTTCGGCGTGGGGCGAACCTCGGCCCTCAGGCGATACGGGCGCGCTTGCTCGAAGAGCAGCCTGATTTTCCGTTGCGTGCGGCGGAACGCGGCGTCGTCGACATCGGCGACGTTTTTGTCGTCCCTCAGCTCCTCTCGGACGACATGCTGAGCGAGGCGCAGAAGGCTGCCTCGCGGAAGGCGCTTTACCCGAATGTCCCTGCGGCTGTGGCCGAGCGCTTGCCTGTCTCGCCGCTCTCGATTGCCGAGCGTGCGCTCGATCTCGTCTTTCAGATGAACCCCGCTGTGAAGCCCTTCGTCATCGGCGGGGATCATTCGACGGCCTGGCCTGTCGCTGCTGCGCTTGCGCGTGTTCGTCCGCCGGCGAAGGAGCGCTGGGGCATCGTCCAGCCGGATGCGCATACCGATCTCTTGCCCGAGCGCCTCGGGATTCGGATGTGCTTCGCGACCTGGTCGTACCACGCGAATGAGCTCTTTGGCCGGGATGGACGGCTCGTGCAGGTCGGCACGCGGGCCTCGCGGCACGAGCGTGGCCACTGGGAGCAGGGCCTCGGCGTGCGGCAATTCTGGGCGGACGAGTGCCTCGCCAAACCCGAGGCTACGCTCGATGCGCTCCTCGCGCACCTCAAATCGCATGGCGTCACGGGCGTTTATTTCTCGAATGACATCGACGGCACCGACGAGCGGTTCGCCGATGCGACGGGGACGCCTGAGCCTTTTGGGCTCGAGCCGGATTTCGTGGTCGAGCTGATCCGGCGGCTCGGCCGCGAGGTGGGGATCGTCGCGGGGGACGTAATGGAGGTCGCGCCCGTGCTTGGCCCGAGCCCGGAGAGCCAGCGGCGGACGGTGGGGCTCGCGGTGCGCTACCTCGACGAGACGCTCCGCGCGATGCTCGCGGGGGCCTGAGGCCATTCCTCGCGGACCCGTTGACAGCTTTACGTCGCTGCTGTCTCCTCCCGGAAAGTCGGAGGGTCCATGAGTCGTCGTAACAAGGGTTGGAGCGCGGTTCCCGTCGTGATGGTCCTGGCCATGGGATCTTGGGGCTGCGCGCACCTGCCCAAGACGGGCACCGAGTCCACGGGGGAGCCGCTCAACGTCGAGGTCCGCACCGAGACGCACACGTACGTCACGCAGGCGAAGGTCGGCGAGGTGCAGCACCGTGACTCGTCCGGCCGGCTCGTCGGGACCTCGTCGCTCTACGAGAACCAGGTCGGCTCGTACGACGTCACGCGCTGGCAGGTCTTCCAGGGCGAAATGAACATCGACGATCAGGACTTTTACAGCATCGCGGGGGACGCGGATGCGGCGGCGCAGATCGCCGACTACCGCTCCACCGGCGTGACCATGAACCGTGTTGGCATCGGGCTCGCGATCGCTGGCGGCGCGGCCATGCTCGCGGGGATCATCCTCGGCTCCTCGCTCTCGACGAAGGACGAGTACGGCATCGCGTCGCGCCCGACGTGGACGACGGCGGCGGCGACGGGTGGCATCCTCATGGGCCTCGTGGGCGGCGGCGTGGCGTGGGCCGGCTATGCGCGGACGAAGCGCGAGCACCCGATCGACGACCCGCAAAAGGCGGCCAACGCCGCGCGCCGGTACAACAAGCAGATCGGCGAGCAGCCCGAGCCTGAGCCTGAGGAAGTGCGCCCGCGCCGCAAGCGGCGGCGTTGAGCTAGGGTTGAACTTTGCCGGCGAGATCGAACACCGGCGCGTAGAGCCCGTAGAACGAGAGCCCGACCGCGCCGAGGGCGAGCGTGATCCCGCCGCAGAGGAGCCCCACTGCGAGCCTGCCTCCGCCTCGTTTGCGCACAAACATTCCCGCCACGGCGAGCCCGATCGCTCCCGCGGCCCCGCCGAGCGGGGTCACGTGGGCGAGCACGGCGCGCGTCACGAGCGGCAAGACTGCGTTGCTGCCGAACTCGTCGTACATCTTTGCGAAGGCCGGGAGCACGAGCCTGTCGAGCAGCACGAGGGCCGTCGCGAGCGAGGCGACGACCAGCGCGAGCACGAAGTCTACGGGGTTCAGGCCCACCACGCGGGCTTCCTGGGGTTCTGCCGGAGTCGTCACGTTCGTTCGTCGCCTCGGGCCGGGGAGTGTACGCGCCCGCCTGCCTCGCGCGCGAGGCCCGCGCCCATGTCGGACCCCCTCCGGGTCTCGCCGACGAGGCCCGCGCCCTGATCGGACCCCGCCGCTTGCCTCGCGCGCGAGACCCGCGCCCATGTCGGACCCTGTCCGGGGTCTCGCCGACGAGGCCCGCGCCCTAATCGGACTAGCTCCGGGGTCTCGCCGACGAGACCCGCGCCCATGTCGGACCCCGTCCGGGGTCTCGTCGACGAGGCAAACGGGTGAACTTACGTTGTGTTGAGATGTAGGTTTAGCAGCCGCCTTCGACCGGGAGCGCATCGACGTCGAAGGGCTCGCTCGTCGGGACCCACGGGTCTGGCGCTTCGAACGAGAGCGTGCCGTGGAGCGAGATCGAGCAGGGGAACGTCCCTTCGACCACCAACGTTCCGGCGCCGGAGACGGCCGGCGCGGCGTTCATCGGTTGCGGGGGAAAACCTCCCGGCGTCGCGCAGTCGCTCGCCTGGTTCGTCACGTCCGCGAGCGAGACGATCCAGGGCGGCGTGGTCTCGATCGCGAGGGTCGGGGTCGTGCCCATCTCGACGAAGAGGCGGAAGCAGACGTTTCGCGTAGGGTCGGCCTTGAAGATGATGAACCGCGGGACGTGCGTGAAGAGGTTCGACGCGGAGTAGCCGTCTCCTCCTCCGCCCGCGCCGCCGCTGCCCCCGGCGCCGCCTTCGCCGCCTTCGCCGCCTTCGCCGCCGCTGCCGCCTTCGCCGCCGCTGCCGCCTGCGCCCCCGCTGCCGGTTCCGCTGCTGGTCCCGCCCCCGCTTCCGTGGGTCGTGTTCGTGACTTCGGTCCCGCAGGCGAGCAGGGCCAGGGCGAGGGCGGCGTTCGCCATGAGAAATCGCGTGGGTCGAAAGGAAGAAAGGTGCATCGAAGATCCTCCGGCTGTCCTTCGACGATGGTACGCCGCGAAGCGAAGGACGTCACTGTCGCGACGCGATCACGCGGCCCTTCCACCATGGACAAGGGGACGTCGTTTCTCTAGATTGCTCTGTTGGCATGTTACGCTTTCGCGCTTTCGCGTGCGCCTTCGCTGCGCTCGCCGTCCTCCTCCTCCTCGGCCCGCGTGCTCTCGCCGCGGACCTGATCCTCAACGGCAGCGCTGCCGGGCCCGCGGTGTGCCCCGACGGCGGAACGCCCGTGGATCGACTCTGCCAGGTCAACGCGACCGCCGCGCAGAACAACGCCTGTCGTTACGGCGGCGAAAAAACGTTCGGCGTGGTGTCGTTGACCAACGGCGCCCTCGTCTGCGTCGCGCCCTACGACGGAACGAACAAAACCAACACGGGCAACCTCGTCCTCAAGGCCAACCAGATCACCATCGACGCGACGTCGCGGATCCTCGCGAAGGGCGCGGGCTACCGAGGCCTCTTGTGCAACGACGGCGAGGGGCCCGCGACGTTCCCGCTCTCCGGCGGGCGCGGCGGCTGCTCGGTGCTCGACTCCGGCGGCGGCGGCGCGCATTTCGGGCAGGGCGGGCGCGGCACGAAGGACTGCCAGATCATGGGATCGGCGACCGCGTGCGAGTTCCCGCAGGAGTGGGAGGAGGACTGCGGAAACCTCAATGCGGCCGGCAACGCCTGCGTCGCGGCGAACGATCCGAACAAGGCCGTCTGTTACGGCACGACGAACAGCGCGAACGGCGCGGGCGACGGGTTTCCCACGGTCGCGGGCCAGCCGTATCGGCACAGCATCTACGAGGTCGAGTTCGGCGCGGCCGGCGGCGACAAGGGGTGTCGCGACGGCTACGAGGCGGGGCTCCGCGCGGGGCGCGGCGGCGGTCGTATCGTGCTCTTCGCCGCGACGGCGGCCCAGGATGGCAAGATCGACATCGCCGGCGGCGTCAGCTCCGATGGGCACCGCGGCTGCGCCGTGGGCAACGACTCGGCGGGCGGCGGCGCGGGCGGGTCGATCCTGATCATCGGCGATCACGTGAACGTGCAGAGCTCCGCGCGCATCAGCGCGCACGGCGGCCGCGGCGGCGACTCGCAGCCGAAATGCCTGCCTTGCACGGCGAACGGCGACTGCGAGACCGGACAAACCTGCCAGGCGGGCCGCTGCGGCCCCTGCAACTGCACGCCGTGCACCTCGAACGCGCAATGCAACACCTTGCTCGGGCAGACGTGCAAGAACCTCGGCGGCCAGCTCGGCATGGTCTGCGCGAACGCGTCGAACCAGTGCACGCCCCTCGACCCGATGGACAACGAGGTCGAGTGCCGCGCCACGCAGAACAACGGCACCTGCGACGATTGCGCGGGCGGCGGCGGCGGCGGCATCATCAACGTGCAGTCGCGCGTCGGCACCATCCACCCGCAGGCGATCTTCGACGTGCGCGGCGCGAACGGCGGCATCTGCCCGATCTGCGCCGGCGAGGCGGGCGGCGGCGCGGGCGAGCTGCAGATCGACAGCGCCTACGTCGGCGAGATCTGCGACGGCTGGGACAACGATTTCGACGGCATGGTCGACGAGGACCTCGGCGTGATCCCCTGCCCGGACGGGTCGATGATCCCGGCGTGCTTGAACGGCGTCCCGCAGATCTGCAACTACGATCCGGCGCAGTGCCTCGTGCCGGCGTCGGATGCGCGCCCGCGCTTCGCGCTCGTGCTCGACACGTCGGGCTCGATGCTGAACGACCTCGCGGGCAACCCCACGTTCGGCGACGGCTCGGCGGCGCACCCGGGCGTCGACACCGGCAGTGATCCCGACGCGCTGGCCGGCAACAACGCGCGCCTGTTCATCGCGAAGCAGGCGCTCACGCAGGTGCTCAGCGCCTTCCCGGAGAGCGATTACGCGCTCGCCCGGTATTACCAGGACGTCGGCGTCAACCGGAGCTGCCAGTCCGCGGCGAACTTCGAGTGCGCGCAGAGCTGCTGCTCGTACGACGATCCCTCGGACAACCTCCCGCCGCCGTACCCCTCGGTGTACCCGGACAACCAGTGTGTCCTCTCGCAGCTCTATCCGGGCGCGGGGTACCCGAACAACGCGACGTTCACGGGGAACATCCCGATCGGCTGGCCGCAAGAGGCGATGGAGATGACGCCGACCTCGGATTGCATCAACTACGCCGGGTCCTGCGGGCCTCCGCGGCGCGGCGCGCAGTTCCTCGTCGGGTTCAACCAGCCCGTCAACCGGTATTTGCGGTGGCTCGACGGCGTCGAGGACGCCGACGCGATGTTCGACGCGAGCACGCTGGAGGGCAACCACTGCGCCATGGGCAACTGCGAGGTGCGCGGCTCGGGTCCGACGCCGCTCGCCGGCGCGCTCCAGGCGACGCACGATTACCTCAAGCCCGTCGTCACCTGCGACAGCGCCGCGGCGTGCCGCTCGTACGCCGCGATTCTGCTCACGGACGGCGCCGAGAGCTGCCAGGGCAACCCCCAGGCGGCCGCGGCGGCGCTGCTCGCCGGCATCAACGGCAAGCCCATCCCGACCTACGTGATCGGCTTCTCCGTGCTCGCGAGCGAGCAAACGCAGCTCAACCAGATCGCGGCCGCCGGCGGCACGGGGCAGGCGTTTTTCGTGTCGTCGAAGAGCGAGCTCGCGAACGCCCTCGCGCAGATCATCGGGCAGAACCAGAAGTTCGAGCTCTGCAACGGCCTCGACGACGATTGCGACAACCTCATCGACGAGGACTTCCCCGAGAAGGGGCAGCCCTGCACGGACGGCGAGATCGGCGCTTGCCTCGGCGTCGGCACGTACGTTTGCAAGGCCGACGGCTCGGGCACCGAGTGCGGCATCACGGATCCGGGCGCTTCCCCGATGACCGAGGTCTGCAACAGCATGGACGACGATTGTGACGGCCTCGTCGACGAGGACGCCGCGGGCCTGCCGCTCGATTGCCCGAACTGCATCCCTTCGCCGGAGATCTGCGACGGCGTCGACAACGACTGCGATTTCAACATCGACGAGGAGCCGGACGTCTCGATGAACCAGCCGATGGTCTTCGGCGTGCCCTGCGGCGAGCTCACGGCGCCGAACGATCAGAGCCCCTGCCAGCTCGGCACGGTGCTCTGCATCAACGCGATGCCCGTGTGCGTGGGCTTCGTGGGACCGAAGGAGGAGCTCTGCAATGGGCTCGACGAGGACTGCGACGGCGTGGGTGACAACATGGCGCCGTGCCCCGGCGACAGCAAATGCATCGAGGCGCAATGCGCGATCCCCTGCACGGGCGGCGAATTCCCGTGCCCGCCGGGCCTTTCGTGCAACGACGACGGTTATTGCCTCAAGGTGACGTGCGACCAGGTGAACTGCGGCCCGGGCCAGGTCTGCATGGCCGGCGTCTGTTATAACGCGCCCGACGGCGGCATGGGCGGCGAGGGCGGCGACGGCGGGTCGGGCGGCAGCGGCGGCTCGGGCGGCCTCGGCGGGGATCCCACGAGCAGCTCGGGCAGCGCGGGCGCGTCGAACGACGACGCGTATGGATTGGCCACGGGCGGCGGCGGCTGCACGTGCGGCATCGCGGCCGACGAGCGGCAGAACGCGGGCGTTTTCGCGGGGCTCGTCGCCCTCGCGGCGCTGGGTCTCGGTCGTCGCCGCGGCGCGCGCGCGTCGCGCAAGGAGGCGGCATGAACACGGGACGAACGAAGCGGCTCGGGGTGGCCCTTGCCTTGGTGCCGGCGATGTTCGCCGTCCTGCTCGGGAGCGGCTGCGTCGACGACGCGTTTTGCTTCTCGTGCGGCGCGGAGCCCTCCGGCAGCGGCGCCTCCGGCGGCATGGGCGGCGTGGGCGGCGAGGGCGGCGAGGGGGGCATCGGGTTCGGCGGGTTTTCGCAGGTGGGCGGCGGCCCGCCCTGCGATGCCGACCTCTTGAACGACGTCGACAACTGCGGCGCGTGCGACAACAAATGCCTCCTGCCGAGCGCCTTCCCGCGCTGCGAGCAGGGGGTCTGCGTCGTCGACACGTGCGTGGCCGGCGCCTACGACGTCGACGGGGATCCGAAGAACGGCTGCGAGTACGCCTGCCCGGTGCCGGTCCTCGGCCCCGAGCAATGCAACGGCATCGACGACGATTGCGACGGCAAGGTCGACTCGGCCGACCCCGATCTCGTCCCGCCCTCGAACCTCTGCACCGTGACGGCCGGGACGCCCTGCGAGGGGACGATGGTCGTCTGCAACGGCTCGTCGGGCTGGTCGTGCGTGTATCCGCCCGAGGTCGAGGTCGTCTCCGGCTTCGTGCGGATCACCGAGACCCGCTGCGACGGCGTCGACGGCAACTGCGACGGCAGCGTGGACGAGTGGTTCCAGGAGCTCGGCTCGGCCTGCGACGACGGCGGCCTCGGCAAGTGCGCCGATGTCGGCGTGGTCGTCTGCGACCCGACGAACCCGGCCACGACGACCTGTGATCTCTCGGTGCTGCCCGACGCGCTCCCGCCGACGGCCGAGTCATGCAACGGCGCCGATGACGATTGCGACGGGTTCATCGACGAGGAGTTCGATCCTTCCGCGTTCGACATGGATCCCATTCCCGGCTCGAACCCGCCCGCCTTCGTGGACCGTTACGAGGCCTCGCGGCCCGACGCGAGCATGCAGGCGGCCGGCATCCTGGAAACCGTGGCCTGCAGCAAAGGCTCGGTCTTGCCCTGGACCGGCGGCTCCTACACCGAGGCCGCGGCCGCATGCGCGGCGCGTGGGCCGGGCTTCCGGCTCTGCTCCGCCGGCGAGCTCGAAGCGGCCTGCCGCGGTCCCGCGAGCATGTTGTATCCGTACGGCGCGACGTACGACGGCATGGCCTGCCTCGGCGTGGACAACCCCGCGGCCATGGGCGGGGCCGCCGCGACGGGCAGCCTCGCCGCGTGCGTCTCGGGCGCGGGTCCGCGGGATCTCTCGGGCAACGTGACGGAATGGACGCGCACGCAGACGAACGCCGCGGCCGCGCCGAACCGGATCTTCCAGCTTCACGGCGGTTCGTACCTTTCTCCGCAGCTCGGCCTCGCCTGCACGATGGAGCTCCCGGCCCGCGCGGCCGAGGGGACGCTCCTGCCGAACATCGGCTTCCGCTGCTGCCGGCAATAGTTTTCCCCCGACGAGCGGGGTAGAGTCGCGTCCGTGACGCCTCTGCCCCCCATCGCCACCAAGCACCTCTTCCGTGACGTCTCCGCGGCCCTGCACGAGCTGCTCGGCTCGCTCGGCCCAGACGACTGGAGCAAGCCGACGGTGCACGCGACGCGGGACGTGAAGGACCTGGCGGCGCACCTGCTCGACGGCTCGTTCCGGCGGCTCTCGTTCCAGCGGGATGGGCAGTTCATCCCGGCGCCCGAGATCCGCTCGTTCGAGGCGATGGTCGAGTTCATCCAGCGCCTCAACACCGAGTGGATGCTGGCCGCGCGGAGGCTTTCGCCGCGCGTGCTCATGGATCTCCTCCGCCGCGCCGACGAGGAGGTCGCCGTGCTCTTCGACGGGCTCGATCCGGAGGGACCGGCGATCTTCAGCGTGGCGTGGGCGGGCGAGGAGTGGTCGCAGAACTGGTTCGACGTGGCGCGCGAGTACACGGAGAAGTGGCACCACCAGCAGCAGATCCGCGACGCCGTGGGCCGGCCGGGCCTGAAGGAGCGGCGCTACATGCACCCGGTGATCGACGCCTTCCTGCGAGGCGCCCCGCACGCCTATCGCAATGTCCCGGCCGCGGACGGCGCAGGGGTCGATCTCGTGATCACGGGCGAGGCGGGCGGGACGTGGCACCTCGCGCGCGCGGCGGATCGGTGGGAGCTCGTGGCCGCACGGGAGACGCCTGCGCAAACGACGGTGGAGCTCGACGCGGACAGCGCATGGCGGCTCTGGACGAAGGGTCTCGACCCGGAGAAGGCACGCGCGCAAGCCATGGTGCACGGGGACGAGGCGCTCGCGGCGCCGATCTTCCGGATGGTCACGATCATGGCCTAGCGTGCATCTGAAGCACACTCGTAGTAAGGCCTCGGCCATGCACGTCGCGATCACGGGTGCGTCCGTTGGCATCGGGGAGGCCTTGGCGCGCGCGTTCGCCGCGAAGGGCGCGGTCGTCTCGCTCGTCGCTCGGCGCAAGGAGCGGCTCGACGCCATCGCACGGGAGCTCTCGGGCCGGGCCTTCCTCCACCAGGCCGACCTCTCGCGCCCAGAGTGCGCGACCGACTGGATCGCGCCCGCCGAGAAGGAGCTCGGTCCCATCGACGTGCTCGTGAACAACGCGGGCGTGCAGAACGTCGAGCCGACCGAGCTCGCCGGGGTCGACGCGGGCGAGATGCTCCTGCGCTTGAACGTGCTCACGCCGCTGCGCCTCACGCGCGCCGTGCTGCCGGGCATGCTCGCGCGGCGCAGCGGCGCGATCGTCGACATCGCCTCCATGGCGGCGATCACGCCCATGCCGGGCATGTATTATTACAATGCCTCCAAGGGCGCGCTGGCGAATGCCTCGGAGGGCCTGCGGGGCGAGCTGCGCGGCACGGGCGTGCACGTGGTCACGGTGTATCCGGGCCCGGTCGACACGGACATGGGGCGCAAGGGCTACGAGAAGTACGAGCCCTCGCTCACAGCGCGGTTGTCACCGGTAGGCACAGCGGACGGGCTCGCGCGGCTCGTGGTGCGCGCCGTCGAGCGGAAGAAGGCGCGCGTCGTGTACCCGCGTTCGTATGGCGTGGCGCTCTGGTTCCCGCGGATCGCGCGCTGGGTGACGTCGCGGTTCTCGCCGCCGATCAAGCGGCTCTCGGCTTAGCAGCTGGGGCCGCCGCTGCGCCGGGGCGCTGCCCCGGACCCCGCGGGGGCTGTCCGCCCCTCGACCCGGACCAGGCACGGCCTGGACCGAAGGTGGAAGAACTGCGCGGTGCGCAGTTCTTCCAACGGGCCGGTGGCAAGACCATGGAGGTGGGTTTCAAGCCGGCGACGCGTACGCTGCCGGTTGAACCAGCAGCGCCGCGGCCTTCGTGGGCAGGCCCGTCGCAGGTCTTGACCCTGGCCGTTCGATGAACTGCGCATCGCGCAGTTCATCGTCCTGGGTCCAGCGCCTCGCTGGTCCGGGTCCAGGGGTGGACAACCCCTGGTCGGGGCCCGGGGTGAAACCCCGGCGCGGCGCACCCTAGAAAAACCCGCCTTCGAGCATCGAGGCGAGCAGCTCCTCGTCCTCGGGGGATTTGTCGGTGCGGGCCTCGGTCGTGGAGGGGTCCTTCGACGGGGGCGTGTCCGCGGGGGGAGCGGGCGGGGGCTCCCGGAAGTTTGGGCAGCCCCGCGTCGCGCACTCCACCGTCAAGACCCCCACGTAGGTCGCTCGCGCGCCGCAGCGGGGGCAGACGGTCATCCCTTCACCTCGTACTCGCTCTGCAGGAGCTTTGCGATCGTGGCGAGTTGCATGTTCGACGTGCCTTCGTAGATCTTCCCGATCTTCGCGTCGCGGAAGAACTTCTCGGCGGGGTACTCCTTCGTAAAGCCCACGCCGCCGAAGAACTCCACGCAGAGGGATGCCGTCCGCTCGGCGACCTCGGACGAGAACAGCTTTGCCATCGCGGCTTCCTTCAGGAAGGGCAGACCGGCGTCCTTGCGGCGCGCGGCGTTGTAGACCATCAGCCGCGCGGCTTCGATCTCCGTCGCGACGCGGGCGTACTGGAACTGCATCCCTTGGAAGCTTGCGATCGACTGACCGAACTGCTTGCGCTCGATCATGTACCGCATCGCTTGGTCGAACGCGCCTTGCGCGAGGCCGATCATCTGCGCGCCGATGCCGATGCGCCCTTCGTTCAGCGTCTCGATCGCGATCTTGTAGCCCTTGCCGACCTCGCCGAGCACGTTCTCTGCGGGCACCTCGCAGTCTTCGAGGACGAGCTCGCACGTGCTCGATGCGCGGATGCCGAGCTTGTTTTCCTTCTTGCCCACGGAGAAGCCCGGGAAGCTTCGCTCCACGAGGAAGGCCGTGATGCCGCGGTAGCCCTTGCTCGGGTCCACGTTTGCGAGGACCAGGAAGAGCGAGCTCTCGTTTGCGTTCGTGATCCAGAGCTTGCGACCGTTCAGCACCCAGCGCCCGTCCTTCTGCGTCGCGCGGGCTTGGAGAGCGAACGCGTCGGAGCCGCTGCCGGCTTCGCTCAGCGCGTACGAGCCCACCCAGTCTTTGCAGAGGCGGGGCAGGTACTTCTCCTTCTGCGCGTCGTTCGACCAGCGCAGGAGCGCGTTTGCGACGAGCGTGTTTTGCACGTCCACGAGCACGCTCACGCTCGGGTCGACGACGGCGAGCGCCTCGACGGCGAGGATTGCGTTGAAGAAGCTCGACCCGGCGCCGCCGTAGGTCTCGGGGATCTCGACGCCCATGAGGCCGAGTTCGAAGAGGGACGGCAGGAGCGCGGGATCGAGCGCGCCTTTCTCGTCCATCTCGCTGACGAGCGGCGCGACGCGCTTCTTCGCGAAATCGAGCACTGAGTCGCGGAAGAGCGTCTCTTCCTCGGACAGGTGGGTGAGGGGGGGATGCGACACGTGTGATCTCCTTGGTAGCCCCAGGCGTCGAGGGGTCGGGGGCTCGGGGGCTCTGCTCGGCTTGCGCCGGGCGGAGCCCCTGAACGTTGAAAGCGGGGGCGGATTATGGGGGGGCGCGTGCGGGGTCGTCAACCGAGCCGACGGGGCGGCGGGATTACCATTGCCAGCGCAATCGCACCATCGTCCCGGGGGCGAAATGGAAGGCCTTCTGGCCGTTGATGGGGGCGTCCTTCTCGTCGAGCACGGTGACTTCGACGCTCTTGCCTTGGGCCCAGGTCTCGCCGACCTCGCCTTCGGCCACGAGCAGCCAGTCGCTCTCGGCGCCGTTTTTGCCGATGACGCGGAAGATCTCGGCCTTGTTGCCCTTCTGCGGCACGGTTTGGCTCGTCGCCACGAGGGGCTCGATGAGCAGCTTCTTGCCGGCCTTCAGCTTGACTTTGCCGTGAATTTCCGCTTGGTGGATGACGATCTCGGTCGTGTACTTGCCGGGGGGCGGCTCGGGGTTCGCGGCCGTGGCGGACGGCGTGGCCTTGGGCGGGGGCGGCGTGGGGGCGGTCGCGACGGGCGGCGGGGGCGTGACGTGCGGCTGCGGCGGGGGCGGGGGCGGGGGCGGCTGCCCGCCGCCGCAGGCTGCGACGCCCAGCGCGAGCGCGAGGGAAATCCTCATTGAAAAACTCCACGTCATCGGTCGCATCTTCGTCCCTCGCCTCCCCGCGGCTCTGTGCCAGCGTCCTTGGTACAGCAAGTCGGGCGGGCCACGCTAGCAGGATTTTGACCTCCCTCGGGTGACGCAACGGCAGGTGGTAAGAGCGTGGATCAGAGTCGATTCGTTGACGGATCGAGGCGCCGCGTCTCGACGGCGCTGGGGCCGTGATAGAAGGCGATTCCATGCGTCGCCTCCGCTCCGCCTCGATGTTCGTCGCTGCGTGCGTTTGTTTTTCCGGCTGCGCGGAGAGCGCCTCGAATCCGAAGACATCGCCCAGCGCGGAGAGCGCGCCTGCGGCCGCTTCTGCTTCCGCTTCCGCTTCCGCGCCGCCTCCTGATTCTCGCCACGCCTACATTGTCGCGGCGATGGGCGATTCCCTCACGGATGCCCGCTCCCACGGCGGCAAGTTCCTCGACTATCTCCACGCGCATTGCCCCGAGAGTCGATTCGACAATTACGGCATCGGCGGACAGATGGTGAACCAGATGCACCGCCGCTTCGCGCGCGACGTGCTCGGCGAGCCCCCGCCTTCGGACAAACCGGCGTACACCCACGTCATCGTCTTCGGCGGCGTGAATGACCTTTACAGCGACGAGACGGCCTTCCGCACGCCCAAGCTCATCCAGAACGACCTCGCGGGGATGTATGCCCTCGCGAAGGGGCGCAAGATGCAGGTCGTCGCCTTGACCGTCGCGCCCTGGGGCGGTTTTTCCAAATACTGGAACGACAAGCGCGCGGCGGCCACGGCGCAGGTGAACGAATGGATCCGGGCGCGCAAGGCCGCGGGCGAGGTCGATCACGTGGTCGACGCTTTTGCGTTGCTCTCGTGCGGCAATCCGAACCGGCTTTGCCCCGAAGATGCGGCGCCCTTCAAGGACGGGCTGCATTTCGGGCCGAAGGGACATGAAAAGCTCGGCGAGGTGCTCCTGCGCGAGGTGTTTGCGGATTGCCGCTGAGGGAAGCGCGCCCGGCCCCTCGAAGAAACGGAGAGCCCACATCTCCCCTTCGCGACCCCCGTGAAGCCGGTGCTCTGTGTGCGGAACTACGGACCGGCCGCCGCGAAGCCTCTCCGTAACGTACGGAACGCCGTCGCGGGCGTCGGCGTCGCGTCCTCTTCTCTACGTCACGCCCGCGCGACGCGTCCGGGCTGGACACGGTCGGGCCGTGGCGCGTGAGGTTCCTCTCTCGAACGAGGCGCGGACGCATCGGATCACGTACATTGCCCCCGCATGGGGTTCGTCGAGGAGCTGAAACACGGACGGCGCGGCGTTCGATTCGCCGTGCCGCAGGGGTTCGAGGTCTCGGAGGAGACCGACCGCTCCGCCCTGTTCGTCGACAAGGCCCGCGGCTTTTCCCTCTCGCTCGGGGTGTTCACGCACCGCCTCGACCTCCTGCCCGCGCACGACGCGCTCCTCCGCCGCGACGTCGAGCGGCACGCCCGGGACCTCTTCGAAACGTGCTTCCGCTCGACCCCGCCCGCGGATCCAAAGGCGCGACCCCGCACGGACGACAAGGCCTGGTCGCCGGTCGTCGAGGTCGCTCCGGTCGTGATCGGCGCCGCGCGCGCGCTCCGCGTGGTGCATCGCCTCTGGTACGAGCCGGGCCGCGAGACGTTGATGGGCCACCTCCTCGTGCCGCTCGCGCGGGGCCTCTTCGAATGCCGCGTCCTGCCGCCCACGTCGCGGCTGACCGGCGTCCGCGAGGCGGCCGTGGCCGATCGCGCGGCCGCCGCCCTCGCCGGCACCGATCCCACGGCCTTCTTGCGGGCCATCGATCAACACGCCTCCGACGATCCCGCGCTCGACGCCTCGTTCCCGCGGCATCCGCTCAGCGTGGCGCGAAAGGGATTGCGTTTTCTGCTCGAAGAAGCCGCGCTCGAAATCCTCGATCCCGACGCGGCGACGCGCCCCGGCGAGGTCGAGCTCACGGCCGCCGGATTCGCCGTCACGCCGCCGCCTCGGTATCGGCTCGTCGAGAAGGATCCGCCTTCGCCGAAGCTCGCGTCGTGGAGCCGCGTTTCGTTCTCGGGGACCGATGGCATTCAGCTCCTCACGGTCTCGCGGACGGGGACGCGCCTGCCCGCGCGCAAGGGTCGACAGCTCGCGCGGATCGCGGAGGAGCTCACGCGCGCGTCCGTGCCCGCGGGCGCCGAGGCCGTACGCGTGAGCGCGGTCGCGCTCCCGGACGAACGCGGGCGTTCCCATGCGGAGACGTATCACGCCTATTCGAAGGGCGCGTCGCGGCAACAATCGCTCTTTCGCTGGTTCACCGAGCCCGACGGCGAGGTCGTGATGATCGCGCTCGGCGCGGCGATGTGCGTGCCTTTGGACGAGCTCGCGGAGGACGCGGAGGCCGTGGTGCGATCGTTCCGGCGGCTCGGGGCGAAGAAATGGTGGCAGATTTTCTGAGCCGCCGGCCGCGGGGTGTTGCGAACCGCGGTCCGAGGACACTACGATGCGCCCCTCGCTCCACCACGTTCCGCCATGACGTACGATCTCAAGACCGCCCATGCCCCCCGCATGACGGGCCTCGCGCTCGAAGCCGCAGCGCTCGCCCTCGAAAACCCGGCCACGGGGCACCTCCTCGGGCAGAAGCTCCTGAAGGACCTCGGCATCCTGGAGCTCCGGTACTCGCTCCTCCCCGAGGCGCCCTCCGTCGCGCCGACCCTGCCGCGCCCCGCGAGCTTCTCGGCCGCGGCCGCGCCGCCCGTCGACCTCGAAGGCCTCGCGCGCTCCGCCCGAAAGACCCCGGGGTTCGCCTTCGAGTCGGCCGTGGACTTCGTCGCCGCCTACCGCGAGGGGCAAACCGATCCGGTGGAGGTCGCCGAGCGTTTCCTCGCGGTGGCTCCGCGTCTCGACACCGGCGAGCGTGCGCTCCGGGTGTTCATCGAGCGAAACACCGATCGCCTGCTCGCCGCGGCGCGCGAGAGCCGCGAGCGCTATCGGAAAGGCGCGCCCCTCGGCCCGCTCGACGGCGTGCCCGTGTCCGTGAAGGACGAGCTCGACGTGGAAGGGTATTCGACCACCGTCGGCACGCGGTTCTTGAAGCTCCGGCCGACCGAGGACGCCACCACGGTCCGCCGCCTGCGCGAGGCCGGCGCGTTGATCCTCGGCAAGGTCAACATGCACGAGATCGGGATCGATACCTCGGGCTTCAATGCGCACCACGGGACGCCGACGAACCCGTATGCGCCGGGGCATTACACGGGCGGCTCGTCGAGCGGATCGGCCGCCAGCGTCGCGGCCGGGTTTTGCCCGATCTCGATCGGCGCCGACGGCGGCGGCTCGATCCGCATTCCCGCCGCGCTCTGCGGCATCGTCGGGCTCAAGGCCACGTGGAGCCGCATCAGCGAGCACGGCGCTTATCCGCTCTGCGCCAGCGTCGGCCACGTCGGCCCGCTCGGCGCCACGGTGCGGGACGTCGCCCTCGCGTATGCCCTCATGGCCGGCCCCGACGCAAAAGATCCGAATTCGCTCCATCAGCCGCCGGTTCACCTCGACGGCCTCGGCCGTGAGGACATCGAAGGCGTGCGCATCGGCGTGTATCGCCCCTGGTTCGAGCACGCCACGCCCGAGATCGTCCGCGCCGCGGAGGGCGCGATCGAGCTCTTCCGCTCCCGGGGCGCGCAGATCGTCGAGGTGGAGATCCCCGAGCTCGAGCGTGCGCGCGTGGCGCAGGGCGTCACCATTCTCTGCGAAATGGCCTCGGGCATGGCGCGGCTCGACGCCGAGCACCGGAAATCGTTCGGGCTCGGCGTGCGGATCAACCTGGCGATGGGGCGGGCGATCGCGGGCATCGATTACGTGCAAGCGCAGAAGGTGCGGACGCGTTTCTCCGAGCACCTCGCCCGGGTGTTCCAGGCGGTGGACGTGATCGTCACGCCGACGACCGCGCTCACGGCGCCGCGCATCGCGGACGACGTGTTTCCGCGCGGCGAGAGCAACCTGGAGGTGACGAGCGGGCTCATGCGGTTCGTATATCCGGCGAACCTCACGGGCAACCCCGCGCTCAGCGTGCCCGGCGGGTATGGCGCGAGCGGGCATCCGATCGGCATTCAGCTCCTCGGGCGTCCCTGGGAAGAGCACCTCCTTTTGCGTCTGGGGGAGGTGCTGGAGCAAAACGTGCCGCGGAGGGCGCCGTCGATTCACGTGCGGCTGCTCGAAGGGGCCTGACGCGCATTGACAACGAGCCCACGCCCCGGAGACGATGCCCCGCGCATGGAGGCAGCCCCGCTCCCGCGTTCGCGCTCTCGCCTCGGGCCGCTCCTCTTTCTCGCCCGGAAGAGCCTGCTCGGGAGCCGCTTCACGTTCGCCCTGCTCGTCCTCTCGGTCGCCGCGGGCGCGGGGTTTCAGATTCCCAATACGGCGAACCTCGCCGGCTTCTCCGAGGCGCTGCTCGAAGAGGAGCTGCGGCACGGGGGCGGTGACGTGCGCGTCGAGCCGCGGGAGAAGCGGCACTTCGAGGACGGCGCCGCCGCGGCCGCGCGGGTGTCCGAGGCCCTAGGCGCGTCCGTCCGCGCCGCCGTGCCCGTCCTCGTCCTGCCTGGCGCGGTCGGCAAGGGCGGCCGGTTCCAGAATGCGCTCGTCTACGGCTACGACTTCCCCGGGGAGCCCGCGCTGCGGCCCTTTCACTTGACGAGCGGCGCGCTCCCCGCGCCCGGCGATGCGAACGGGGTCCTGCTCGGCACGTCGCTCGCGAACCGGCTCGGCGTGAAGGTCGGCGACGCCGTCGACCTGCGGATCATCCTCGGCGGCCCGCCCGGCGGCGCCGGCGAGGCCGTGGGCGGCCCGCCCGGCGGCGCCGGCGAGGCCGTGGGCGCGACCGTCATGACCGTGCGGGGCCTCGTCTCGGGCAGCGCCGGCGCCTACCGCAGCGCCTTCCTCGACCGCGCCTCCCTCGCCGAGAAGACCGGCGCCCGGGCCGCCGCCTCCGCCATCCACGTCCACCTCGACGACCACTTCGCCGCCTCGGACCTCGCCCCGCGCCTCGAAGCCCGCCTCCCCGAGGCCCGCGCCGTCGGCTGGAAGGAGGACGACCCCTACGTCACGAACTACCTCGCCGCGAACCGCACCATCAACGCCGTCTCGTACGCGATGGTCGTCGCGGCGATCAGCATCCCGGTCTGGGCCCTCTTCCACATCCACGTCCTCGGCCGCCGCCGCGAGATCGGCATCCTCGCGGCGCTCGGCTTCTCCCGCCGTGAGATCTTCGGGCTCTTCCTCCTGCAGACCCTCGTCGTCGCGCTCGCCGGGCTCAGCGCGGGCGCGGCGCTCGGCTACGGCATGTTGCTCTACTTCGACGCCTACCCGATCTTCTCGTGGGAGGCGCTCGTCGTCCGCCCCGTCGTCACGGCGGCCGTGCTCGCCGGCCCTTGCCTCGCCGTCCTCGCGACGACGTTGCTCGCCGGCAGCGTCCCGGCCTGGCGCGCGGCCCGCACCGACCCGGCGCGGGTTCTCCGAAGGATCGACTGATGCCGAAGGTTCTTCGTTGCGAGAGCCTCGTGCGCCGTCTCGGCGCGCATGACGTCGTCCGCGGCGCCTCGCTCGACCTCGACGAGGCCGAAGCCGTCGCGCTCGTGGGCCCGAGCGGCTGCGGCAAGACGACCTTGCTCCAGATGATCGGCTTGCTCGATCGACCGAGCGCCGGGCGTGTCGTCCTCGCTGGTCACGACGCCTGGTCCCTCGACGATGCAGTGCGCGCCGAGGTGCGGCTCGCGTGGATCGGGTTCGTGTTTCAACAGAACAACCTCGTCGAGGCGCTGAGCGCGCGGGAGAACGTGGCGCTGCCCGCGTGGCGGCTCGGCTCGTCGCGCCGCGAGGCCGAGCGCGCGGCGGACGCGCTGCTCGAACGGTTCGGCCTCGCCGCGCGCCGCGACGCGCCCGCCTCGGAGCTCTCCGTGGGCGAGGCGCAACGCGTGGCCATCGCCCGCGCGCTCGTGAACCGCCCGCGCCTCGTGCTCGCAGACGAGCCGACGGGCAGCCTCGACAGCGCATCGGCCGACGTCGTGATGGAGGCGCTCGCCGCGGCCTCGGCCCTCGGCGCGGCGCTGCTCGTGGTCACGCACGATCTGCGGATCGCGGCGCGCGCGGGGCGGACCGTGGAGATGCGCGACGGGCGGCTCTGAGGAGCAGGAAGGCGCCGAGGCAAACGGCCGTCGTGAGCGTGACGACGCCCGCGTACTTCAAGGGACCCGGCCACGCGAGGCGTGCGGCGGCGATCTGGAGGAGGACGACGATCGGCAGGTGCGTGACGTACACGAAGTACGACGCATCGGCGAGCAAGCGGACGAGCGGGCGCGCGCGGGTGACGAGCCGGCCGCACGTGCCGAGAAAAACCGCGACGGTGAGGCACGAGAACGCCGCGCTCGTGACGAGCGCCCACGCGGGCGCGCGCGCAGGGGCGCCCGCCGCCGTGCTCGCGAGGAGCGGGGGGACGAGCGCGGCGAGCAGCACGAGCGCGAGCCCCACGAGCCACGGGAGCCTGCGCGTATACGCCGCGAGGCCTTCGGGATCGAGCAGCCACCCCCACGCGAAAAATACGGCGAAGTAAGCTGCGATCTGCGGTTCGACGAGGAACGAGAGCGGCGTGTCGAGCTGGAGCTTGCCCGCGACGAGCAGGACGACCGACACGGCGGCGATCGCGATCGCGGGCAAGGCGAGGGGCGCGCGCGCGGGGCGACGGGGCAGGACGGCGGCGAGCGTCGAGAGCAGGAGCAGGTAGTAGAGGAACCAGAGGTGCGCGAGCGTGACGGGGAGCTCGGAGGCATGCAGCGCGGGCACCTGGCTGCCCACCGCGGCGCGGCCTTCGAGGGTTCGTCCGTGGTCCCAGAGCGCGTTCATCGCCGCCGAGACCGGCACGAGCGCGAGGAGCAACGGCACGAGCACCCGCGTGGCACGCTCCCGGGCAAACCCCCGGAGGCCCCGGCGCGTGACGATGCCGCGCGAGACCATGCCGGAGAGGAGGAAAAAGACCGGCATCAGGAACGCGCGGCCCACCCACACCACGAAGTCCGCGGCGAGGTGCGTCGACCGATCCTTGATCGCCCAGCCGATCGGCGTCTCCAGGAACGAGAGCAGGCCGTGCAAGAGGACGACGAGCGCCGTGGCGAAGGCGCGCGCGCCGTCGAGCGCGTGGATGCGCGCCCCCTCGCGCTCCATCAGCCGCGCGGCCCCTGGGGGCGTTCGGCGTGCTCGCAGAGCAGACCGCCGAGCAGGTGATACTCGAGGTAGGCCCGCGCGACGTCGATCGCGCCGTCCATCTTGGCACTCTTGCCGCCGAGCCCGATCTCGCCTTCGCCTTTCTGGAAACGAAACGCGAGCGTCTCGCCCGCGCAAAGCCCGCGCGTCATCACGGGTTCGAGCAGCGGCTCGCGATCGAGCCCGAACAGGAACAGATCCCGTTGCACGATCGACGAGAGTTTGTCCGAGAGGGCCGTGAGCGAGAGCTCCCACGCGCCCTCGCGTAGCATCGCGGCGACGGAGCCTTGGCGGATGAGGTCGGCGTTTGCTCCATCGAGCGATCGCAGCTCCGCGCGCACGAGCATCCAGGCGAGCCCGAGCGCGCCGAAGCCGAGCGAGAGATCCGCGACGCGATAGCCTTTCCGGTGCGGATCCTGAAACGAGCCGCGCGTGTTGTCGCGCATGGCCATGAACGCCTTCACCACGCGGTGCGCGATCGAAGGTGCACGCACGAGCGCGCGCGCGCGTTCTTCCGTGTAGACCGTCTCGGGCCGCGGCCCTCCCTCGACGACGACGTCGAAGGGCTCGAAATCGGCGTCCGCGAGCGGCTCCTGTGTGCGCAGGTGCCGGTGCAGATCGAGCGACAGCGCGTCGCCTTTCTTGAAGATTTCGAGGTGGATCGCGATCGGCGTGCGCGCGCCCGTCGTCGTCGTGCCGTCGGCGAGGAACTCGAGATCGGCGATCAGCGTCTTTTCCGGGTATCGGCGCGTGTTCTTCACCGTGATGCGTTGCGCGCGCCGATCGATCGTCACCTCGGTGTCGTCGTTCTCCAGCGCGAGCCGGTTGCTCTCGTTCGCGCCACGTCTGCCGACGCCCGCGAGCGGGCAAACGATGCGGCCGGGAAAATATCGTACGCCGTGTTTCCGATGGGTCTCGATGTCAGGCAACATGATTGATGGTCCGGCTGGAATCATGCCGCGAGCGTGGTCCCAAGCGTGTCGAAAAGCATAACGCACCTTGTCGAAGTCGTGTCGGCGTTAGATGCCTAACGAATAAATCGTTGCCGAGGTGCGCGTGCGGCTTGTGGGTCGGCTTTGATCGCCTGTAACCTTTTCAAGTTCCGTGGCGCCATGTAGCGCCACCACAAACTCAAGAGAGGAGCCCTTCATGGCGTATCGCACGAACACCCCGGAGCTTTACGAAGGCAGGCATTACGGCGAGAGCGAGCAGTGCGTCGCGCTCGTCAAGTTCGCCTGCGGCGCGCCCCACACCTCGGCGTGGAAGAAGGGCGCTCTCGTGCTCGGCAACGCGGCGATCCTGCCCGGCACGGCGATCGCGTGCGGCTGGGAGGACGGTCGTTACATGAGCCGCGCGCGCGGCAACCACGCGGCGATCTACCTCGGCCAGTTCGGCAACACGATCGAGGTCGTCGATCAGTGGTCGGGCGAGCCGGCGAAGCGCCGCTACAAGACGCACAAGCCCGAGAAGGCGTACTACATCATCGAAGGCTGAGAGGTGTATTCCCCAGGCTGCTGCGCGGCTCGATGCGTCGGTCGGCCTCGCTCGACGTACAGAGTACGCCTCGCTCGGCCTTCCTAGCCTCGAGCCGCTCGCGACGCCTGAGAAATACCCCTGGAGACGAAAGCCCGCTCGTGCTGGAAGGCGCGAGCGGGCTTCGCGTTTTTCCGGGGTGGGCGATCAAGCCTTCTGCAGGATCTCGTCCGCGGCGCGTTTGCCGCTCTCGATCGCGCCCTGCATCCAGCCGGCCCAGATCGAGGTGTGCTCGCCGGCGAAATGGATCCGGCCCTCCGACCGCGGGATCACCGCCATCATCCACCACTGGTTCGGCAGGATCTCCGTCCACGCGCCCTGCGACCACGGATCCTCGGCCCAGACCTTCATGTGGAACGAGAGCTTCTCGGCCTCGATGTCCGGGAAGAACTTCGCCATCTCGGCCTGGATGTACGCCTCGCGCTCGGGCGCGGCGAGGGCCGCGAAGTCGTCGGCATTCTCGTCTTGCATGTACGCGAGCAGGAGGCCCGTGTCGCCAGGCTGGGTCGCGCTCAGATCCCAGACGCGCTCGGCCTTCGTGTCCGTCTTCGCGAGCTTGAGCCCGCCGAGCTCGCCGAGCGGATCGTTCTTCCAGAATCGCGTCTTCGTCTGAAACATGGCGCGCGACGCCGTCATCATGTGGACCTCGTCCATCGCCTTCTGCTTGTCGTCCGGCAGCGCAGGCGAGAACGCGACGTCGCGCAGCGGCTTGAAGGGGATCGTGCAGACGAGGTAATCGGCCTCGTACGTCTCCGACGTACCCTTTGCGTCGACCGTGACCGTGACCTTCGTGTCGTCCTGCGTGATCGATTTCACGACCCGCTCGAACTTCACCTTGCCGTCGAGCTTCTCGGCGAGCTTCTGCGCGATCTGATCGTTGCCGCCCTGGACGTGGTAGGTGAGGTCCCAGTCCTGGTCCGCGACCTCGAGCGCCATCCACGCGAGGCAGCCGATCTTGTAGACCTCGGTGCCGTTGTCCGACACGTAGAGCGGGAGCCACGCCTCGGTCGCGCCCTTTTCCTTGAGGAAATCGGTCATGACCATTTTGTCGTATTGCTCGAGGATGCCCTCGCGCGGGAAGCTCCCGTCTCGGGGATTGCCGAACGCCTCGAAATTGGCCGCGATGTACGTCGACCACATGCCGAGGCCTTCCATGGCCTCCTCGGGCGAGAGGCCCGCGAGCGGCCAGGGCGTGCCCTCCGTGTGAACGAAGCGTTGGCCCCCCAGGTAATACAGCGGCGTCCCGCCCGGGAACTCTTCGAGCTTCAGGCCGAGCTCCTCGACGTAGGCGATCGTGTGATCGTGCACGTCGGGAATACGCGTCGCCCCGAGCTCGGCATACTGGCCGTTCTCGAAGCCATCGCGCTGGGTCAGGACACGGCCGCCGGCGTGGGCTTGCGCCTCCAGCACGGTGACGTCCCATCCCTTCTTTTGAAGCTCGTACGCCGCCGAGAGCCCGGCGAGACCGCCGCCGAGGACGAGCGCCTTTTTCGTCGATGCAGGCGGATTCGCCGGCGGTTGCCCGTCGTCCGACCCGCAGCCCGGCAGGTACACGGCGACGCCGGCCGCAGACAGGAGCTCGAGGAAGCGACGGCGATCGAACCTGGTCTTGCTTTTCATGAGGACCTCTTTGCGTTGCGCCGCATCCGCGCCGGGCGCCACGCGACCTCCCCCATGCCCCAATCCCGTCCCTGCGGCAATCAGGGTCGCACGGTATCGGCGTATCCACGAACGCTCCTATGTGTTCAATTTTACTAGGTAATTGTACTGCGCCAAACGCGTGGCGTGAGCGTGGTTCCCCCTCTCACGTCGTCGCGAAGGGATTGACGCGGATGTGCGTCTCGGTTTACGCCCCTCGTATGCCGACCTTCATCGAGAAGCCGAGCCGCATCGAGGCGGCCGGGAACAAGCCGAAGCTCATCGACGAGTACGTGGGGCGCATCAACACGCGGACCGAGGGCGCGAGCGTGGCCCACATGCGGAGCCCCGGAGGCTGGGTGGAGCCCGGCCAGCGGCCGGCGTTCGACGAGTTCACGGTCGTGCTGCGCGGGTCGCTGCACGTCGAATACGAGGGAGGAGCGGTCGACGTGCGCGAAGGGCAGGCGATCATCACGCACAAGGGAGAATGGGTCCGCTACAGCACGCCCGGCGACGAGGGCGCGGAGTACATCGCGGTCTGCCTGCCGGCCTTCTCGCCCGCGACGGTGAACCGCGACGCCTGAGCCTCAGGGAGAGGGCGGCGGCACGATCACGAGATCCACCGCGCCGCGCGGGGCAATCTCGTACCTGTCGAGGTATTGCTGGGCAAACCCCGTGATCTCCACGGCGGTGCCCTTCGTGAGCTTCGTCGTATCGATGAGGGGTTTGTCGCCCGCAAAGCACACGTAAATCTCGACCTCGCCGGAGCCGTCGTCTACGTACGCCTTGATCCCATAGGGTTTGTCCTCGACGATGGGATTCGACACGATGCCCTTCACGCGGACGAGCAGGCCCTCGGTCGATTCGTTCACCTCGCCCGTCGCGACGTCCTTCGGCGTGACGGCCTCGATTCCCTGCAGGAGCTCGGGGCCGGTGACATTCGTGACGAGCACGGTCTGCTTGGAGACCTGCGCGATTTTGCCGATGACGCGGATCTTCGCCCCGATGAGGATCTTCAGCTCCTCGTAGAGGCTGACATAAATGCCGCCGGTATCGTCCTGGATCGCGAATCCGAAGTCCCCCGTGGCCGTGACGAACGTGCCCGCCGGGACGCTGACGAACCCCTCGATCTGCGTGTATTCATCCACGGGCAGGGCGCGGGCTTCGGCGATGGGGACGACCTCCGGAGCGGGGAGGGGATCCGACGTCGGGAGCTCGTCGGAGCCGCAGCCGGTGAGGAGCGCGGCGAGGGGAACCACGAGGAGGAGAGCGCGGGGGTGCATCCGCAGGATCTACCGCGCCGGGGTCGTGCCGTGCAAGGCAGAGGGCTTCAGGGAGAGACGGGGCAGCGCGGCGCGGTGTATTCGCCGTTGGGATTGGCAGCCCAGAGCGGGCCCGTGAGCTCGACCCGGAAACGCACCTCGGTGTCGTCGATCGAGAGGATTTCCAGCGTGCCCGCGCCGATCGACCCGCCGCCCCACGGGCAATCCTCGGGGTTCGGCGAGTTCATGTCGCCGGTCTCGGACATGTGGCTGTACGCCAAAAGCTCCGGGCTCTCGAGGTCGTAGACGCCGACCTGCTGCAGCGCCGGGGGGAGCGCGATGCTGAGCTGAAAATGACCGCCGCAGGTCAGGTCCGTGGTGGGAGAGCCGCAGGAGGTGCCGAGGTCGGAGATGCGAAGGAAGAGGTCGTCCGGATTCAGCTCCGGCTCGGCGCCCGAGCTGACGGAGGTGCCGCCGGTCGGATCCTGGTTGGCCCAGTATTCGTCCCAAAGAACTTCGAGCTGCGCGCGGGTGAGGGCGACCGCGGGCTGCGCCGGATCGGGGGTGTCGTCGCCGCTGGAGGTGCTGCCGCCGGCACCGCCGGCACCGCCGGTGCCGCCCTGGCCGCCGGTGCCTTGGCCGGCGTTTTTTTCATTGCTGCCACCTTGGACGACGTAGTTGCCGCAGGCGGCGAGGAGGATGGGGAGGAGAACGAAAGGAAGGCGCTTGAGGTTCATGCCCGCGACATGAGCACGTTCCGGGCCAGGCTGGAGAGCTTGGGATTTCGCGGCTTTGTGGGGATCTGTGCCAGGTGTGTCGGCACATTGTGTCCAGATGTGCCGACATGGGACGGGGGGGTGGGCGCTTGGCCCAACCCTTTACCGCGGCACGAAATCCAGCGACGCCGAATTGATGCAATAGCGCATCCCCGTCGGAGGCGGGCCATCGGGGAAGACGTGTCCGAGGTGGGAGTCGCATTTCGCGCAGCGGACCTCGGTGCGGAGCATGCCGTGGCTCGTGTCTTCGATCTCCTTGACGATGTCCTTCGCGATCGGGGCCCAGTAGCTCGGCCAGCCGCTGCCGGAGTCGTATTTGGTGGCCGAATCGAAGAGCGGCTCGCCGCAGCAGACGCAGACGTAGCGCCCGTCGGCCTTGTGGTTCCAGAACTTGCCCGTGAAGGCCCGCTCGGTGCCGCCGCATCGGCTGACGCGGTATTGCTCGGGAGAGAGGCGCTCGCGGTAGGGATCCTCGCGCTCGGGTTGGCTCGACATGAGAAAGGTCCTCCGGCCCGCATCCTAGCGCGAGGCGCCCCGCCGTTCGAGCCCCGCCGAGCGAGCAGGGCCGAGGCGCGCTTGACGGGCCTCGGGGGAGGCTGTAGCGGCTAGGAGGCCCCTGCTGATGGAGGAGTGACGCCGTGGCTGCCAAGATGCCCCTCGTGACCGAGGACGAGTACATCGAGCTCGAGCGCAAGAGCCTGGTCAAGCACGAGTTCTGTCGTGGTGTGATCACGGCGATGGCCGGCGCCTCGGCGCGGCACAACGCGCTCTGCGCGAACATGATCGGGCTCCTCTTCGGCGCCCTTCGTGGAGGCCCGTGCGCCGTCCTGACGAGTGATCAACGCGTCCACGTCGAGGCGACGGGGCTCTTCACCTACCCCGACGTCGTGGTCGTCTGCGGCGCGCCGCAGTTTCACGCGAAGTACCGCGAGAACCTCTTGAACCCCCGGGTCCTCGTGGAGGTCCTCTCGCCCACGACGGCGCGGCACGACCAGACGTCCAAGTTCTCCCATTATCGGATGCTCCCCTCGCTCGTCGAGTACGTGCTCGTGTATCAGGACGAACGACGGATCGAGCACTACCGGAAGCTTCCCACGGGGCAATGGTTGCTCACGGAGTGCACGGGCGAGGAGGCGAGCGTGGAGCTGCCCGCGCTCGGATGTACGATCCAGCTCACCGACGTGTATGCAGGGGTCGACCGGTTCGCGCCGGAGGCAGAACGCCAGGGAAACGAGGGGAACGAGCCCTGAGCGGGCTCACCCCTCGACGAAGCTGTCCTGATACCCCGGATCCTCCGCCCCGAGCGCGGCCTCGGTCGGGAGGAGCGGATCAAACGTATCGATCATGACCGCGAGCTCGCTCGTCTCCTTCGTGCCGATGCTGGCCTCGTAGGAGCCCGGGTGCGGGCCGTGCGGGATGCCCGCCGGGTGGTGGGAGATGCTGCCCGGTCCGACGCCGCGGCGGGACGTGAAGTTGCCGCGGCAATAAAAGAGGAACTCGTCGCAGTCGTACGACGAATGCGGGTACGGGCAGGGGATCGCCTGCGGGTGGAAATCGACGACGCGCGGGACGAAGCTGCAAATGAGCGCGCCGCGCGCGGCGAAGGTCCCGTGCCAGTCGGGCGGCAGGTGCACGAGGCCCGCCCGCGGCTGGAAGTTCAGGATCGGGAAGACGAACGGATAGACCGTGCCGTCCCAGCCGACGACGTCGAGCGGCGAATGCGCCATCGAGAAGCCATGGAAGCCGCCGTCGCGCTTGACCACGAGCTTGCGGATCCCCTCGTCCATGGGTCCGACGAAGCTCGGCTTCTTGAAGTCGCGGTGGCAGTACGGCGCGTCCATGCGGAGCTGCCCGACGTCGTTGCGCCATTTCGAGGGGATGTGGATTCCGCCGATCGCCTCGATGCAAAGCCACGATTGCAGGCCCGCGTCGGGGATGAAGCGATAAAAGAGGCCCCGCGGGACGTAGATGTAATCGTCCTTCTCGTACCGAAGGTCGCCGAGCATCGTCCGCAAGAGGCCGCTGCCCTCGAAGACGTAAAAGAGCTCGTCGGCGTCGGCGTTCGAAAAATAGACGGGATCGGGCGCGTCCGGGCGGGCGATGCCGAGGACGACGTCGCCGTTGTAGAGCAGAGGGACGCGCCCGTCGATCTGCGGGCCGCTCGGCGTCGGGACCGAGGTCGAACGATAATGGCGCTTCGCCAGGGGGCGCTGCGGGGCCGGCGTCGGGAGCGCGAACCCGTGTTCGGCGGGCGCGACGCGGTGCTCGTGCGGGCGCCGCTCGTGATACGCAATGGTGTAGGGCCCGTCGAACCCGCGACGCGTCAGGCACTCCTCCCAGCGGAGCGCGCCTTTCGCGTCGCGGAGCACCGTGTGGTGCTTCGGCGGCAGCTCCCCGAAGGCGAGGCGCTCGATCACGCGACCTTGCCTTCCGTCTTTTGCTGCCGCTCGATGCTCTCGAAGAGCGCGCGGAAATTGCCGCCGCCAAACCCGCGATCGCCCTTGCGCTGGATGATCTCGTAGAAGAACGGCCCGGCGTGCGGATCCCCGTGTGTCCCGGAGGACTCCTTGAGGAAGATTTGCAGCAGGTATTTGCCCTCGGCCTCGCCGTCGACGAGGACTTCGAGGTCGCGCAGCACGTTCACGTCCTCGTCGATCTGCTGGACGCCGAGCGACTTCAGGCGCGCAGGCAGCACGTCGTAATACGAGCCCGGCGTCGGCATGAACTGGATGCCGAGCTCGCGCATGTGCTTCACGCTGGTGAGGATGTCCTTCACCGCGATCGCCGCGTGCTGGACGCCGTCGCCGCGGTGCTCCTCGTTGAAGATGTTGATCTGCGAGCTCTTGAAGTACGGCCGATACGGCTCGTTGTTCGCGAACTTCACGCCCGAGGCCGGATCCCACATGACGGCCGAGCGCAGGCCGGAGCCGTGATCGCCGCCCTTCTTGACGTCCTCGGTGTGGAACTGGATCTCCCAGAACCGCTCGAACCCGAGCACGTGCTCCATCCAGAGCAGCGCGGGCGCCATCGTCTGGAAGTTCGTCGTGATGTGATCGAAATGCGTGAAGCCGAGCGAGTTCTTGCCCCCGCGCGGCGTGTCGTAATGCACGGCGCCCGGGAAGAGCTTGCGATACCCCTTGCGCTCGACGAAGCGGAACGTCGTGTCGCCGAAGGGCGACGTGATCGAGAACGAGGCGAACTCGCCGCCGTCCTCCTTCACGCGCGTGATCTCGTCGATCGGCGTGCCGCCGCGCCCGTCGAGCAGGCGGAACGCGCGCTCGATGTCCTCGACCTCGAAGATGAGCGTGCCGACGCCGTCCGGGTGCTTGCGCAGGTACCGCCACGCCCGCCCGCCCTCGCCGAGCGGCTGCGAGCACATGACGATGCAGTCGCCCGCGCGGAAGACGACCGAGCGCTGCTTGGCCGCCTCCTCGAGCTCGGGGCTCGAATGGGCGATCTCCTCGAAATCGAGCTTCTCCGTGTAGAACTTGCGGCTCCGCTCGAGGTCGCGGACGTAATAATGAAGCGCCTCGAGGCGCTTGATCCCGATGGATTCCACCTTCGACATGGTTTCGATGTCTCCTTCAGCCATGCAACGTTCGGGGGCTACGCTCGGACGAGCCGAGCTACGCCCCCGACCCCCCGACGACGGCATCAATCTGCTTGTCCGGATGAGCGGCCTGGAAGGCCGGTAACGACGCGCATTGCTCCTCGATGCGCACGAGCGAGGGGAACGTGGTGACATCCACGCCGAAGCGCCGCGCTGCGAAAAGTTGGGGCACGAGGCACGCGTCCGCCACCGTGGGCGTGTCGCCCACGGAGAATCGACCCTGGACGGGCTCGGCGAGCGCCTGGAATGCGGCGAGGCCCTTCTCGATGAAGCGGCGCGCGAACGCCTGCTCGTCGCCGCCGAGCTCGGTCTTCACGAGCTTGAGCACCGAGAGGTTCTGGAAGGGCTGGATGCCGGCGTTGATGGTCTCGGCGAGCTGCCGCGTCCGCGCGCGGAGGAACGAATCGGCCGGCAAGAGCCGCGGCTCGGGATAACGCTCCTCCAGCCATTCGATGATCGCGAGCGATTGCCCGAGCTCATGCGTGACGCCGCCCTCCTCGACCACGAGCGTCGGCACCTGGGCCATCGGGTTTTTCGCGCGGTAGTCGTCCCGGAACTGCTCGCCGCCGTCCTTGACGAGGTGGACGGGGATATACTCGAAGGGGACGCCTTTGAGGTGAAGCGCGATCCGCGCGCGATAGCTGCAGGAGCTACGCCAGTATCCGTAGAGCTTCATGGAGAGACCACCTTCTGCTCGATGCGGCCAAAGATGTCGCGCCCGTCTTCGCCCCGCATCTCGATGGCGATGGTGTCACCGGGCTTCATGAACGGGGTCTTCGGCGCGCCCTCGTCAATGGTCTCGATCATGCGCCGCTCGGCGAGGCAACTCACGCCGCGCGCGCGATCGACGTTGGAGACGGTGCCGCTGCCGAGGATCGTCCCGGCGCCGAAGGCGCGGGTCTTCGTGATGTGCTCGATGAGCTCGAAGAACGAGAAGTGCATCTCGGGCCCGGCCTCGGGATCACCGATGAGCGCGCCGTTGTAGGTCGAGCAGAGCCGGAGATGGACGCGGCCGTCGCGAAACGCGCCGCCGAGCTCGTCGGGCGTGACCGCGAAGGGCGAGAACGCCGTGGCGGGCTTCGATTGAAAAAAGCCGAATCCCTTGGCGAGCTCGGCAGGGACGAGGTTTCGCAAGGTGATGTCGTTCGCGAGGCAGAGCAGGCGCACGAAGCGCCCGGCGTCTTCCTTTTTGGTGCCGAGCGGGACGTCGCCGAGGATCACGCAGACCTCGGCCTCGAAATCGAGCCCCCAGCGCGCGTCGTGGAGGACGATGTCCTCGCGCGGGCCGAGGAGCACGGAGGAGCCGCCCTGGTAGACGAGCGGATCGGTGCGGAGCGTCTCCGGCGGCTCGGCGCCGCGGGCTTTGCGGACGAGGACGATGTGGTTGATGTACGCGGAGCCGTCGACCCACTCGGAGGCGCGCGGCAGGGGCGATACGAGCTTCGTGAGGTCGAGGGGCTCGCCGGGGATCTCGCCCCGGTCGAGGCGGGCGGCGAGGTCCCGCAGGCGCCCCTCGCTCTCGTCCCAGCGATCGAGCGCGGCCTGCATCGTGGGGATGTCAGCCGGCGCTGGGGTGAAGACTGCGCCGTCGCCTCGGACGACGATGAGCGTGCCGTCCCTTCCCGGTCCTCGTAGGCTCGCGAGCTTCATGCGTTCCGTTCTCTCCGCCGTGCTTGGCGTGGGTCGGGTAGCACGAAGGGGGAGGGAGGTTCAACCCCGGAGGCGAGGGCCCTTGCGAGCGTGGGGCGGGGATGCTGCGAGCCCCTCCAGGACCCTCGCAAGCGTCTGGCGGGCCCGACCCACGGCAAGTTCATCGCGTGAGGTTCGAGCCGCCGAAGGGGCTATCGCCATGCCCACGGCGGGTTTAGGGTCGGGGGCGTGTTGCGCCGCTCCGCGATCCTCGTCTCCGCCCTCCTGGCGTCGGCCTGCGCGTCCGCGCCGCCCCTCCCGCCTGACAAACCCGCGCCGCCGCCGCCCGTCGAGGCCTCGCCCGCGCGCGTGGACCCGCTCGCCGGCCTCGACGTGGATGCGGCGGAGACGCTCGCAGCTTGGAAGGCGCCGGGCATGGCGATCGCCGTCGTGCGCGGCGACGAGGCGGGGGGCCACGTCGTGCTCGCCCGCGGCTATGGGACACGCGAGCTCGGCGGTACGGCGCCGGTCGACGCGCACACGCGTTTCCCCGTCGCGTCGCTCACGAAGACCTTCACGGCCGCGGCCGTGGGCAAGCTCGTGGAGGACGGCAAGCTCGGCTGGGACGACCCGATCAAGCGCCATTTCCCCGGCTTTTGCGTGAAGGACCCGCACGTCGGGGCCACGCTCTCGATCCGGGACGCGCTCGCGCACCGGAGCGGGCTCGAAGAGTCCGCGGATCTCTTGTGGCTCGGCACCGGGTTCGACCGCGGCGAGGTGATCCGGCGCCTCTGCGAAGTGGGCCAGGAGGCGCCGCTCCGCGCGAAGTTCAGCTACAGCAACGTGCTTTATACCGTGGCCGGCGAGCTTGCGGCGCGCGCGTCGGGGCAGACCTGGGAAGAGCTCGTGACCTCCCGCCTGCTCGATCCAGCCGGGATGCGCGAGAGCGGCTTCGGCGCGCCCGCGCCGGGCGGCGAGAACAGGGCGAGCCCGCACGCCGAGCGGGACGGCGTCCTCGCGCGGATCGCGCCGCGCGACGTCACCAACATCGGGCCCGCGGCAGGGCTCGTGACGAGCGCACATGACCTCGCGCGCTGGCTCTTGCTTTTGCTCGGACGCGGCACGATCGAGGGCAAACGTGTCCTCGCCCCGGAGGTCGTCGATGCGCTGTTCACGCCGACGACGATGGTCGGCCTCCGGCCCTGGCAAAAGGAGCTCTACCCGGAGAGCCATTTCCTCGCGCAGGGGATGGGCTTCATGCTCCAGGATTACCGCGGCCGGCTCGTCGCCTGGGGGACGGGCGGGATCGACGGGTATTCGTGCTCGATGGCGCTCCTCCCCGAGGAGAAGCTCGGCATCGTGGTCCTCACGAATGTCCCGTTCACGGGGTTGCCCGAGGGAATGGTGTTCCGGCTCGTCGACGCGCACCTCGGCGCGCCGCCGAAGGACTGGAGCGGGAAACGCCTCGCCTTGTCGCTCGCGAGCCGGGCGCGGGGCGCAGCGGCGCGCAAGGAGCGCGAGAGCAAACGCGAGACGACGTCGTTCCCCGTGCCCATGGAGAAGTTCGGAGGGGTGTACGCCTCCCCGAGGTTCGGCGACGCCGTGATCGAGCCTCGGGACGGGGGGCTCGGCTTGCGCTTCGCGAAGGCGGCGCGCGCGACGCTCGAGCCCTTTCGGCCCGGGGCGCTCCTCGCCCGCTTCGAGGACGCGGACCTCGGGACGTCGCTCGTGACGTTCACGGTGGATGCGCGTGGCGTGGTGACGAGCTTTTCGCTGGAGGATCACGGGGCGTTCACGCGCGTCACGCGGTGAGCGGGTGTCGTCCGCGCCGGCTGTGCCGCCGTGTGCCGCCCGGCGTCGAATCCGGGCGGCCACGTCAGGGCATGCGCTTTGTGCTTTTCAGCGGGAGACGAGGTCCGTCATCCACGGCACGTCGGCGGGCGTCGCGCCCTGGAGGCCCTGCGCCCATTCTTCGTCGGTCATTCGCTCGAAGTTCGACGTGATCTTCTCGAAATAGGACGAGGCCAGGCCCACGAAGGCCCGCGGCGTGCCGCACGGGTCCGCCGTCACGACCATGAGGCGCGGCAGGCCCGTCCCCACGTGCAGGACGCGGCCGACGGGGCTCCCGACCTCGTCGGTCGGCTGCGTGTGCACGTCGGCGATCGTCGGATCTTCCTGGACGCTCTGGAAGTTGTCGAAGAACAGGTTCGCGTACCAGCCCGTCGCGCCTTCCGGATCACCGCAGCCCATCTGCACCTTCACGGCCTGGTTGATGAAATCGAGGTGCTCCTGCGTGAGCGGGATGCCCTCGCGCTCGTTCTTCGCCATCTCGCCGAGCTTCTGCGCGACGTCGCGCAGCGTGGCGAAGTACTCCGGCAGCCGCTGGGCGAGGTAGGCGCTGCCCGAGAGATCGAGGGTCCCGACCATGGCGGAGCCGTGCTCGGCGAGCTCGGCGATGCGCGCATAGAAGCCCGGGTACGGGTCCACGAACGCGTCCGGGAACTGGCACGAGGCGCCGCCCGTGTACGATTGCTTCGCGTAGAGCAACGTGTCGTGCCGGAGCTCGGCCCAGGACGCGAACTGCGTGTTCATGAGCCTGCGGCCCCAGGCCTCCGTCTTCGCGACCCCGGGCAGGCCCGCCGTGTCGCCCCCGAGCGTCTTGTTCGGCGAGAGCTCGCGCAGCGAGACGAGCCAGCGGTTGTAGAGGTTGTCGTTCCAGAACGATTCGGGGTGCGCGTCGACGAGGACCCGCATCATGTGGAGGTCCGGCGCGTACTTGAACTGTTCGAGCTCGGGGAGCAGGAGTTGCCCGGCCTGATCGTTGCCGAGCGCGGCGAAGCCGACATCGAGCGGGTTCGGCATCATCCGCTTGACGGCGCCCTTCTGCACGCGGTCGTAGACCACGTTCGAGAAGACGTGCGAGTCGACCACGTACCGCTGGCCGAAGAGCGCGAAGCTCGACGAGAGCGGCAGCGTGCCTTGCCCGAGGCCGTTGATCATGATGTGGCTCGAGATCCGCTGCGTGCCGTAGCCTTTTTGCAGCACGGTCTGGGCGATCTTCGCGTCGTCGAGCCCGGCGAGCCCCGCGGCGTCGGCCACGCCGAGATCCACGAGCAGCTTGTCGAGCTGGGGCAAGGTCATGTAATCGCTTTCGCCCACGAAGGAGCGGATCGCGTTGTCGATGCGGCTGTGGCGCTTCTGCTGCTCGCCTTGCGCGAGGGCGTGGAGGACGTAGGCGCCTTCGAGTTGCCTGCGCTGGAAGATCTGCGAGCCGTCGCTTTGTGTCTCGACGATGCGGAAATCGATGCGGCCGAGCCACATCATCGCGCGGAAGTACCGCTCGAGCTCGGGCGCGTCCGTGTAGTGGCCGCGGGGCTCGAACTGCGAGTAGTCCACGAGTCGATTGCTGCCGAAGAGGCGCGTCTCGCCCATTCCCTGGTGGGCCTTCGCGCCGTCCACGAGCGCGACGATGTTCGACTCGTTCGCGCCCGCGACGGGCGGGACCGCCTGGTCGGTGAGGAGCGAGAGCGCCACGGCCGTGAAGAGGTCCGCGTCCGCGCGCGCCTCGGCGCCGAGCGCGGAGCCGCCGCCGGCCGCGAGCTCGGCGCGCATCGATTCGAGCAGCGTCTTCAGCTCGGGCGCGAGGGACGCGAGCTCGACGGCCTTCAGGATCGCGTCGTAGGAGCGGTGGACGGCGTAGAGGACCGAGTCCGCCGACACGTAGAGCGGCAAATCGAGCGCATAAATGCTCTCGTAGCCGTACACGAACGTGGGGAATTTTTTCTTCTCCGAGATGACGAAGCCATTCTTCTGGAGCTTCTGCATCTCGTCTGCGTCGAGGCCGAGCGAGGAGGCCTGGATCAGCGGGAGGCCGTCGGCCTGCGCGGGATCGTAGGAGAGGCCATTCGTGAAGGAGACCGCGTATTGGTTCGTGAAATCGGCGGCGGTCATGTTCGCCGATTTTTGCGCCTCGGCGAGGAGCGCGTCGAGCTCGGCTTGTTGATCCGGCGCCATCGGCGTGGGCGGGATGGCCGTTCCGTCGGGCTTCCTGGGTTGATCCTCGAATGTCGTGAAGCAGGCGGTGGCGAGGACCGCGAGGAGCGGGACGGAGCACAAGCGAAGCAGCGGCGTGCGCATGTTGGATTTCCCCTTTCGCGGCGGCTCGAATCGCCGCGCGCGCCGTGGGCCTAGCAAGGCGCGTGCCCCGCGCGCTCGCCTGGTATGTTCCGCTTGAACCGATCTCCGCCTGGCAGCGCACCGGACCCCGCGTGCACGCGTTGCAGACGGGTCTCCGACGTAGGTCGTGCCGTTTGCACGCGTTGCAGACACCTTTCGGAGCGCGCCGAGCGCCGTTTTCACGGGGAGGGGACGTCGACGGGGTCGTCGATCGTGGAGCGTACGCCGGCAGCCTTGTGGGCTTGCACTCTATCTTCTAGCGTGGCGTCGCCATGACTTCGCGCCGCGTGTTCGTTTCGTCGTTGCATCTGCGTCTGTGGATGCTCGGGGCTCTGCGGTTCTTTTGGCGCGGGCTGCTGGGGCTCGTCGCTTTTGGTGTTTCGGTAGGGCTCCTCGGGTGCGGCGCGGCGCGCATGCATACCGAGGCTTGGGCGCAGGAGCTGCACGGAAAGAGCGTGTTTCGCGTCTGCCGGCGTCATCCCCGCGTCGGCCCGCATGCGCGCGCCTGGTACGAGATCGGGGACGGGGTGCATCGACCGGCATTCGAGCCGCTCGAAAAGCTCCTGGAAAACCCTTCGGTCAAGGCGGTCTTCCTCCATGACCCCCACGCGCCGCCGGAGAGCCGGCGGCTTTTGGGGCTCGCGTACCAGGATCTGCCCTGCGACAAGCCGCCGCCGCCTCCGGCGCCTCCGGAGAAGATTGCGGCGAAAGAGCCGGATGCCGCGCCGGCCAGGCGTACGACCGTCCGAATCGAGACGCGGACGTCGGCGATACGGCCCTGCGAGAGGCCGCGCAATAGGCCACCCGATCCGCGTCTCCTCGGGCAAACGGCGCCCACGCCTGCGCCCGCGCCGGGGATGAGCGCGCCGTGTCCGCCGCCTCCGCCCGGGAATACATACGAGGAACAGAAAGTCAACCTGGCGCGGAGGGACGCCGAGGAGGAGGCGAGGCGCACGGGGGAGCGGATTGGGCGCGAATGGGGGGCGACGCTTGGCGGGGCGGATGGAACGAAGGCCACCTTCGACGGCTTCAGTCTCGGCGGGGCGCCACACTTCGACTATTTGGCTAGAAGCAACCCCGCATTCCTGGAGGAGATCCAGGTCAAACTTGCCAAACAGTTGAATGCAATCCCGGACCTGCCGACGTACGACGACGAGGGGCTCGCCACGATCGCGTGGGAGGCATTCCTCAAGGGGTATGGCAGAGGCTGGGCGGATGCCGAGCTGAAGTTCGCGATCCTGAACGCCCTGGCGGATACGGCATTGACGATCGCCACGATGGGAACGGCGAGCCTGGAGACCGCGGGGACGAGGGCGCTGCGGGCGGCTCAGCAGAGGCTCCGGAGCATGCCGGTGTTCCTGCCGAGCGCGGCGGGCGGACCGGGCGGGTTTCTGCGACGGCCGAAGCTGCCGAGCCCGCCGGCCGCGAGCCCGTCGAAGGCAACGGCGCCGCCAAGTGGGACGACGGTCACGACGACGACGAAGCCCGTGTCGAGCCCAAACGGCGTGGCCGCAGGGCAGGCGAGGACGCCAAAGATCCGGAACATGCACCTCGCGGGCAAGAAGCACCCCAAGACCGGCGTGCCCTTTGATGCCGAGGGGTATCCTGATTTCAAGGCAGCGGGCGTCGTGAAAAAGGAGGTGAAGATCAACCAGACGGGGAACAGGGAGGTGGATGACCGGCTGGCAAACAAGGCAGCGGGAATCGATGCGACGACGACGAAAGACCATACGTGGCACCATCATCAGGACGGGACGACGATGCAGCTCGTGCCCAGCGATATTCACGGGAAAACGGGACACACCGGGGGAGTCGCAAATCAAAGGAGACGATGACATGCAGATCCACGACCGCGGAGAACCTCTGAGTGAGCAGTCCCTCCAGGAGCTGGAGGAGAAACTCGGCGTGCGCCTGCCCGCGCCCTATCGCCGCTTCCTGCAAGAGTACAATGGCGGCAGGCCAGAGCCGGACGTACTCGACATCGCCGGAGCCCCCTTCGGGACCGTAGGCGTCAGGGAGTTCTTCGGCGTGGGAAAAGACTACGAAACATACGAGCTTCTCTGGCTCTTGGAGGAGCGGAGGGCCAGCTTGGGCGATGATGTTCTCGCAATCGCGTGTGATTCGAGCGGAGATCTCTACGGCATCGTCACCAAGGGGGAGCAGCGAGGACGCGTGTACTTTTTCGACTACTATGCGAGCTGGGAGCCCTATTTCGTCGCCAGCGACTTCGACGCCTTCCTCCAGAAGTTGCGCCCGCTGACGCCCGAGGAGCTCGCCCTCATCGAGGCGGGAGCGGCGACCGCGGTGGTCGTTGACCTCGACAAACCTGTCGAGTAGGATTCGCGGCAGAGACATGGCAGGCCCGCTCGACCTCGGTCCGGCGTACGCGCCGCCCGTCGTGTCGCCGCCGCCGGCCCCCCGGGCGTCACCTTCGCGCCCCGCTTCGTTCAGGTCGATCCCATCTCCGCCTTGATCCGCGCGAGCACGGCCTTCTTCGTCTCGTCGACGAGGAGATCGAGGACATCGTCGGCGGCCACCATGAGCGCCTTGGCGAAGGCGATCCCGTCGAGGAGGGCGTCTTCCTCGACCTTGTGCTTGCGGAGCTCGGCGCGCAGGGCCGCGAAGGGCTCGTCGATGGCCATGGTGCGTGGTCCGATCATGGGGTGCGACCGTACAAGGCATGCGGGGAAGGTGTGAAGGGGACAGGGGTCAGGAGCAGAACGGGGGCGGGAGGCTTCGGGGAGGAGCGCGTCTTCGCGTGGAGCCGCGCGGGGAGGCGTCGACGCGAGGTTTCGGGCGAGGCGCGCCGCGCGGGGAGGGGTCCCCGCGGGAATTTCCCGGCGGGGAGGTCAGGGGGAGAGGGGCTCCCCGCGGGATTTTGTCGGCGAGGGGCGGGCGGCGGAGGGGTCCCCGCGAAGAAGTGCAGCGCGGATCCTCGGCGGGGGAGGGGTCTCCGGGGAGGAGCGCGGCGCGGACATGTTCGTGGGGAGGCTTCCCCGGGGTGGGCGCGGTTGGGTTCGGTCGGCTGCGGAGGGCCCGCCGTTGACAGGGGGGGCCGCCGTGACCTGTCCTGGTGGGCATGGGCATGACGTCGCGTCGCGGGCTCGCACCCTCGTGGAACCCTCGCCCGTGGATCACCGGTGCCGCGCGGATGCTCGTGGGCGCCGCTCTGCGGTTCTTTCGGCGCGGGCTGCTGGGGCTCGTCGCTTTTGGTGTTTCGGTAGGGCTCCTCGGGTGCGGCGCGGCGCGCGTGCCGACGGAGGCTTGGGCGCAGGAGCGACACGGCAAGAGCGTGTTTCGCGTCTGCCGGCGTCATCCCCGCGTCGGCGCGCATGCGCGCACCTGGTACGAGATCGGGGACGGGGTGCATCGACCGGCATTCGAGCCGCTCGAAAAGCTCCTGGAAAACCCTTCGGTCAAGGCCGTCTTCATCCATGACCCCCACGCGTCGCCCGAGAGCCGGAGGCTCCTCGGGCTCGCGTACCAGGATCTGCCCTGCGATAAGCCGCCGCCACCACCGCCACCGCCGCCTCCGGAGAAGATTGCGGCGAAAGAGCCGGATGCCGCGCCGGCCAGGCGTACGACCGTCCGAATCGAGACGCGGACGTCGGCGATAAGGCCCTGCGAGAGGCCTCGCAATAGGCCTCCGGATCAGCGTTACCTCGGGCAAACGGCGCCCACGCCTGCGCCCGCGCCGGGGATGAGCGCGCCGTGTCCGCCGCCTCCGCCCGGGAATACATACGAGGAACAGAGAGTCAACCTGGCGCGGAGGGACGCCGAGGAGGAGGCGAGGCGCACGGGGGAGCGGATCGGGCGTGCGTGGGGGGCGACGCTTGGCGGGGCGGCGGAAGCAGCGAGCTCGCTCAACCGCAGTCCAGGCGGGGGGCGCCCCTTCGACGTAGCGCTTTGGAACAACCCTGCAGGCGCCGACAAGATGCGGGCCGATGTGGCCAGACAACTGAATGCAATCCCGGATCTGCCGACGTATGACGACGAGCAGCTCGCCAAGATCGCCTGGGAGGGCTTCCTCAAGGGGTATGGAAAAGGCTGGGCGGATGCCGAGGCCAAGTACGCCATCGTGAACGCCCTGGCGGATACCCTTTTGACGCTTGCCACGGCGGGAGCAGGGGCCCTGGAGACCGCAGGGGTGCGGGCGCTGCGGGCGGCTCAGCAGAGGCTCCGGAGCATGCCGGTGTTCCTGCCGAGCGCTGCGGGCGGACCGGGCGGGTTTCTGCGAAGGCCGAGGCTGCCGGGTCCGCCGGCCGCGATCCCGCCGAAGGCAGCGGCGCCGCCCAGCGGGACGACGGTCACGACGACGACGAAGCCGGTCACGGGGCCGAACGGCGCGGCGGGGAGTGCTGGCGGGCCGAGAGCTGGTAAGCCATTCACAGCAAAGGGGAAGGCGGAGCTCGACGCGGCCAACGCCGCGCGACATGGAGGCGTGAACGTGTGCGAGACCTGCGGTTCCCCAGCCGTACCCGCTCAGAAGTCACAACGCGGTGTCCGCCCGCCAGGAAACGAGCGACATCGCGACCACAAGATTCCTCGAAGCAAAGGCGGCGACGGTGATCCGTCCAATGGTCAGATCCTGTGCCGCGACTGCAATCTGGAGAAACGCGATACGTTATGAGCCATGAACGTCGGCCTGAGCATGTTAAAATTCTATTCGATGTCGAAAACGAGGACGGGACTGTCGACATCGAGAGCCTGTGGGCCATTCCCGTATCAAATGGGTACAGGATAGACAATATCCCGTTCTACGCCCGAGGCGTGGCATGCAACGACATCGTGGCGGCCACTCCCGATGAAGGTGGCATGTTGCGTTCTTCCGGGTTGGTGACGGCGTCTGGTCACAGCACTGTCCGCTTGTTGTTCGAAGACGAAGCGAATGTTCCTGCTGTGCGAGAGCACTTTCGACAAATGGGGTGCGCGTCCGAGTTGGACCTGGCTCGACTCGTTGCCGTTGATATTCCGCCGACGGTTCCTTACAATGCCGTGCGCAAGTTCTTGGAGGAACAGGAAGCTGCCGGGGTTCTCGAGTACGAGGAGGGTTGCCTGGGGGAAGCGGCGGCAAACGCTGTGACAGGAGAAATGATGGGTTATCCCAACGATGCCGATGGCGCTGCCCTGCGTCGCCTGGCGGACCGATGCGACATGTCGGAGCCGATGAATATCGACTTCGTCGTATCTGTTCCGGATCAAGCTGCGGGCGAGGAATTGGCGCGGTTGGTGACGAAGCGTGGCTATACTCCGTCGATCGAGTTCGACGAAGAGGCAGAGGAATGGACCTGCTATTGCACCAAACGGATGGTTCCCACCTACGAAGCGGTCGTTGCCGCGCAGCAGGAGCTCGATGAACTGGGAGCCGAGGTGGGGGGGGACTCCAATGGATGGGGGACATTCGGCGACTGAGTGCGGACGAGCCGTGACTTCGACTCGTTAGGCCCGAAGAGCTGGCCGAGATCGAGAAGCTCGCGGCGGCGAACACGGCGGCCGTTGACCCCGACAAACCCGTCGCGTAGGGTGCGCGGCGAGAGACATGGCCGGCCCGCTCGACCTCGGTCCGGCGTACGCGCCGCCCGTCGCGTCGCCGCCGCCGGCCCCCCGGGCGTCACCTTCGCGCCCCGCTTCGTTCAGGTCGATCCCATCTCAAGGTCATCTCGGTAGGGCGAAGCTCCTCGTCGATGTCGTCGAGGGGCTCGTCGATGGCCATGGTGCGGTTCCGATCGTGGGGTGCGACCGTACAAGGCATGCGGGGAAGGTGTGAAGGGGACAGGTGTCAGGAGCAGAACGGGGGCGGGAGGCTTCGGGGAGGAGCGCGTCTTCGCGCGGAGCCGCGCGGGGAGGAGGGGTCTCCGGGGAGGAGCGCGGCGCGGACATGTTCGTGGGGAGGCTTCCCCGGGGTGGGCGCGGTTGGGTTCGGTCGGGTGCGGAGGGCCCGCCGTTGACAGGGGGGGCCGCCGTGACCTGTCCTGGTGGGCATGGGCATGACGTCGCGTCGTGTGCTCGCACCCTCGTGGAACCCTCGCCCGTGGATCACTGGTGCCGCGCGGATGCTCGTGGGCGCCGCTCTGCGGTTCTTTCGGTGCGGGCTGCTGGGGCTCGTCGCTTTTGGCGTTTCGGTAGGGCTCCTCGGGTGCGGCGCGGCGCGCGTGCCGACGGAGGCTTGGGCGCAGGAGCTACACGGAAAGAGCGTGTTTCGCGTCTGCCGGCGTCATCCCCGCGTCGGCCCGCATGCGCGCGCCTGGTACGAGATCGGGGACGGGGTGCATCGACCGGCATTCGAGCCGCTCGAAAAGCTCCTGGAAAACCCTTCGGTCAAGGCCGTCTTTATCCATGATCCCCACGCGCCGCCGGAGAGCCGGAGGCTCCTCGGGCTCGCGTACCAGGATCTGCCCTGCGACAAGCCGCCGCCGCCACCGCCGCCTCCGGAGAAGATTGCGGCGAAAGAGCCGGAAGCCACGCCGGCCAAGCGTACGACGGTCCGAATCGAGACGCGGACGTCGGCGATACGGCCCTGCGAGAGGCCTCGCAATAGGCCTCCGGATCAGCGTTACCTCGGGCAAACGGCGCCCACGCCTGCGCCCGCGCCGGGGATGAGCGCGCCGTGTCCGCCGCCTCCGCCCGGGAGTACATACGAGGAACAGAAAGTCAACCTGGCGCGGAGGGACGCCGAGGAGGAGGCGAGGCGCACGGGGGAGCGGATCGGGCGCGCGTGGGGGGCGACGCTCGGCAAGGCGGCTGGAGTGAAGGACTCCATCGACGTCACGTATTTAGGAAACTTCGATTATGACATTCGGGACAAACCTGATGCCCAAGTCTTCGAAGACATCCGGACCAGTCTCGCCAAACAACTCGATGCAATCCCCGACCTGCCGACATACGACGACGAGCGGCTCGCCACGATCGCCTGGGAGGGCTTCCTCAAGGGGTATGGGCGAGGCTGGGCGGACGCCGAGCTGAAATTCGCGATCGTGAACGCCCTGGCGGACACCTTGTTGATGGTCGCCTCCGGGGGAGCGGCGGCCCTGGAGACCGCGGGGGCGAGGGTGCTGCGGGTCGCCCAGCAGAGGCTCCGGAGCATGCCGGTGTTCCTGCCGAGCGCTGCGGGCGGACCGGGCGGGTTCTTGCGGCGGCCGAAGCTGCCGGGTCCGCCGGCCGCGATCCCGCCGAAGGCAGCGGCGCCGCCCAGCGGGACGACGGTCACGACGACGACGAAGCCGGTCACGGGGCCGAACGGCGCGGCGGGGCAGGCGAGGACGGCGACGATCCGGAACGGTCACCTCGCGGGCAAGAAACACCCCGAGACCGGCGTGCCCTTCGATGCCGAGGGGTATCCCGATTTCAAGGCTGCCGGGGTCGTAAAAAAGGAGGTAAAGATCGCCCAGACGGGGAAACGGCCTAAGGACGAAAAGCTGGCAAACGACGCAGCGGGAATCGACGTGACGCCGAAAGACCATACGTGGCATCATCATCAGGATGGGAAGACGATGCAGCTCGTGCCCACAGATATCCACAAGGCCACGGGCCATACCGGCGGGGTCGCAAATCAAAGGAGACCATGACATGCAGATCCACGACCGCGGAGAACCCCTGAGCGAGCAGTCCCTCCAGGAGCTGGAGGAGAAGCTCGGCGCGCGCCTGCCCGAGCCCTATCGCCGGTTCTTGCAGGAATACAATGGAGGCCGGCCAGAGCCGGACATCCTCGACATCGCCGGTGCTCCCTTCGGGGGCGCGAGCGTCAGGGAGATCTTCGGCGTGGGAACGGAGCGCAAGTGCGGCGATCTCTTGTGGAACAAGGAGACGCTCGACGGTGCCTTCGCCGAGGATTGGCTCCCCATCGCCGACGATTCGAGCGGAGACATCTACTGCATCGTCACCAAGGGGGAGGATCGAGGCCACGTGTACTTTCTCGACTACTACGCGAGCTGGGAAGCCTACTTCGTCGCCAGCGACTTCGACGCGTTCCTCCAGAAACTGCGAGCGTGGACGCCCGAGGAGCTCGCCGAGATCAAAAAACTCGCTGCGGAGAACGCGGCGGCGAACGCCGTGGAGCTTGACCCCGACAAACCTGTCGCGTAGGGTGCGCGGCGAGAGACATGGACGACCAACTCGACCTCGGCCAAGCGTACGCGCCGCCTGTCGCGTCGCCGCCCGTCGCGCCCCTCCCCGACGTGATCTCGCCCTACGATAGGATCGTGAGGTTCTCTTTCCCGGTCGGCGCCGTGGTCGGGCTGGTCATGGGCAGCGTGGTGTATCTCCAGTCCGCCAACGCGCTGAGCGTCTTCAATGCGCAGAGAAACGCCCCGGGAATCGTATGCGTCGCCGTGCTTCGCGGGATCGGCCCCGCAAGCGCCGTGCTTGCCGTATCCCTCACGGCGGCCGTCCTCCTCCATCGCGCGGGGCGCAGGGCGAGCGGACCCCTCGAGGTCGATCACGCGCGCGTGCTCCTCGTCCTGGCGACGTTCCCCCTCCTCAGCGTCGTCACGACGCTGTTCTGCATCCTCGCCTCCGTGCTGCTGTGGCTGGCAGAACCCGCGGGGACGCCGAGCGAGTATCTGGCATCCCTGTCCGATTTCATGAGATGGCCGGATCCCGCATTCGGCCTGGTCGTGGCCGCAGGCAGCGGGGGGTTTCTCACGTGCCTGCTCCGCATCGGGGCAAAGTGGCTCACCACGAAGAAACACGGCCTCGCCCTGAAGCTCTTCGTCGCGTATCTCTCGCTCGCCATCCCCAATGCTTTGCTACGAGCGATCTTCTTGCTCGTGGACCCGGCTTGAGCCGCGCCGCTCCATGACGAGCGGCATTCCACGAGAAGGCGCGATCGTCACCCCGCGACGGACCTCGTGCACCTTGCCGAAGAGCGGCAAACGCAGCTCCGCGCGCGCGAGGATCGTGGCGAGGATCATCTTCATCTCATAAAGCGCGAAGGCCATCCCAATGCAGCGGCGAATGCCGCCGCCGAAGGGGAGCCACTCGTGGGGCGCGAATCGCTGGCGCAAAAAGCGGTCGGGATCGAAGCGCGTCGGATCCGGGTAGAGGTCGGGCCTTCGGTGAATGAGGTAAATCGAGACGAGCGCGGGCGTGCCGGCTTCGAGATCATGCCCGCCGATGCGCATGGGCCGCTGGAGGAGGCGGCCGACCATCGGCACCACAGGCTGCAAGCGCAACGTCTCCCGCGCCGTCGCGTCGAGCAGCGCGCAGCGGGCAATCCGCTCGGGCGCGAGATCCGGCAGCGCGCCCTCCGTTTCGAGCTCGCGCACGAGGCGCGCGACCAGGCTCTTCGAGGCGAGGATCCACCGCAGCCCCCAGGAGAGCGCGGTGGCCGTGGTCTCGTGGCCGGCGACGAGCAGCGTCATGAGCTCGTCGCGCAGCTCGCCGTCGCTCATGGGCTCGCCCGCCTCGTCGCGCGCGTCGAGCAGGAGTGAGAGGATGTCGTCCCCGCGCTCGCCCGAGGTCCGGCGGCGTCGGATCTCCGCGTAGAGCATTTCGTCGGCCTCGTGGAGGGCCCGGACCAGGCTGTTCCAGCGCGTGAGGGGGCCGAGGTCCCGCTGGAACAGGGGCACGAGGAAGATCGGGTTCGTCGCGAGCTCGAGGATCTCCACGAGCCGCTCGCGCAATCGGTGGAAAAGCTCGCCCTCGCCGATGCCGAAGACGACGCGCAAGATGACGTCGAGCGTGATCGCCTGCAGGCGCTCGTGCACCGGGAAACGCTCGCGCGCGGGCCAGCCGGCGATCGAGGCCTCGGTGAGGGCGATCATGCGCGCGCCATAGGACGACATGCGCTCGCCGTGCAAGGGCGGCATGAGCAGCTTTCGCTGGCGCAGGTGCTCTTTGCCGTCGAGCAGGAGGAGCGAGGCTTTTCCGAGGATCGGCCCGAGCACCGCGTTGACCTGCCCCGCATGCGCGTCGTCCGGGCCAAGGGCAAAAATCTCCTTCGCGGCGTCGGGGTGGTGGAAGACCACGGCGGGCTTGGGATTGGCCGGAAAGCGCATCGTGAAGACGTCCGGGTACCGCTTGGCCATGGCCTCGAGGAAGGGGAACGGGCGGTAGAGATACGGCACGAGGGTGAAGGCCGAGGGCAGGGGGAGTCCGGGCAGGGGCCGCATGGGGCGCAGCATAGGGGGGATTCCGAAAGAGGGAAGGGGCGGCGCGCGGACGGTTGCTCGGGGCGCCCCGGCCGGATAGGGTGCGCCGCGAGAGGAGTTGACGATGACTGAAGTGAACCGTTCCTGGCGGCTCGCCGCGCGCCCCGAGGGGATGATCAAAGACAGCGATTTCACCTGGCACGAGGAGCCTTTGCCGGCCGAGCTCGGGCCGGGGCAGATCCTCGTCGAGACGTTGTATCTCTCGGTGGATCCGACGCAGCGGATCTGGATCGAGCGTGACTCGTACCTGCCGGCCGTGGCGATCGGCGAGGTGGTGCGCGCGGGCGGCGTCGCGCGTGTGCTCCGTTCGAGCCTGCCCGGCTTCTCGCCGGGGGATCTCGTGTTCGGGATGACGGGGTGGCAAACCCACGCCGTGATCGAGCCCTCGATCCGCGGCCCGCGGAAGCTGCCGGAGGGCGTGTCGCCGACGATGGCGGTCTCGCTCTTCGGGCTGACGGGGCTCACCGCATATTTCGGGCTGCTCGACGTGGGGCAACCGAAGGAAGGGGAGACCGTCGTCGTCTCGGGCGCGGCGGGCGCGACGGGCAATGCAGTGGGGCAGATCGCGAAGATCAAGGGGTGCCGGGTCGTGGGCATCGCGGGCGGCCCGCAGAAGTGCGCGTGGCTCAAGGACGATCTCGGGTTCGACGCGGTGATCGATTACAAGTCCGAGGACGTCGCCAAGCGGCTGGGCGAGCTCTGCCCGAACGGCATCGACGTGTATTTCGACAACGTCGGCGGGTCCATCCTGGAGGCCGCGCTCTCGCACCTCGCCATGCGCGGGCGGGTCGTGCTCTGCGGCTCGATCGGCGACTACAACAATGCGACGGGCTCGACCGGGCCGAGGAACCTCATGAACCTCGTCATGAAGCGCGGCCGCATGGAGGGCTTCCTCGTGAGCGACTACGCCGCGCGGTTCGGCGAAGCCATCGGCGACCTCGCGCGGTGGGCAGCCGAAGGGCGCATCAAGGATCGCGTCGACGTCGTGGAGGGCCTCGAGAACGCGCCGGCCGCGCTCCGGCGCCTCTTCACCGGGGCGAACACCGGCAAACAGCTCATCAAGGTGGCGGCAGGCTGACGCCTTTCCACGGGGGGGGCGCCTCGCCCTCCGGCGATCGCCACGTCCCCGCGTAGGGAGCCCGCCTCGGGCACCGTCCAAGGGGAACGATCATGACATCTCCTCGAACCAACGAGCCGACCGGCGGGGATCCCGAGGTCCTCCAGGTCGTCGCGCGGGGCAAACGGCGGCGGCTGCCGTGGGTGCTGCTCGCCGCCGTCCTCGTCGCCGGCGGCGGGGGCGGCTTCTACATGTGGAAGAAGAAGACCGCCGCCGCCGCGGAAGGCACGAAGTACCAGTCGCAGAAGGTCGAGCGCGGCGACCTCCGGGTGACCGTCACCGCCACCGGCACGCTGAAGGCGCGGAACACCGTGGAGGTCGGCGCGGAGATCACGGGCCGCGTCCTCGAAGTCCACGTCAATTTCAACGACAAGGTGACGAAGGGCCAGATCCTCGCGGAGATCGACACCGAGCAATACACGGCCCGGATCGAGGAGGCGACGGCGCAGCTCGCCTCGGCGAACGCCTCGCTCATGAACGCGCGCACCACGGCGAGCGAGAACAAGCTGAAGCTCACGCGGGCCGAGGGGATGCTGGCGCAGGGGCTCGCGCCGGCGCAGGACGTCGAGACCGCGCAGGCGAACTACAAGCGCGCCGAGGCGCAGGTGGCGTCGTCGTCCTCGCAGGTGACGCTCGCACAGGCGTCGCTCAAGGTCGCGAAGACGAACCTTTCGAAGGCGGTCATTCGCTCGCCGATCGACGGGGTCGTGCTGAACCGCGCGGTCGAGCCGGGCCAGACCGTGACCTCGGGCATGCAGACGCCGGTGCTCTTCGTGCTCGCGGCGGACCTCGGTCAGCTCCAGCTCAACGTGCAGGTCGACGAGGCCGACGTGGGCTCGGTGAAAGAGGGGCAGGAGGCGAGCTTCACGGTCGACGCGTACGCGCAGCAATCGTTCGTGTCGAAGGTGCTCGCCGTGAAGAACATGCCAACGACGGGGACGACCGTGGTCACGTACGAGGCGTGGCTCTCGGTCGACAACACGAAAGGATTGCTCCGGCCCGGGATGACGGCGACGGCGACGGTCGTGGTCGACGAGCGCAAGAACGTGCTGCTCGTCGCGAATGCGGCCTTGCGGTTCAACCCGAACCGGAAGACGACGAGCACGCAGCAGCAGGGCATCTCGGTGAACCAGTTCTTGCCGACGGGGGGCCGGCCGGGGATGGGGCAGCAAAAGCGCCCGACGGGCACGGGCACGGGCGCGCCACGTGAGCCGGCGCTCTGGCTGCCGACGGGCGGTGAGCCTCGCCGGGTGAAAGTGGAGGTCGGCGCGACGGACGGCATTCGCACGGAGGTCCGCTCGGAGGAGATCTCCGAGGGGACCGACATCGTGGTGAGCATGACCGAGGCGCCGCGTGGCTGAGCCGCCTCGCGCGGACGCGCCCTCTCCGATCGTCGAGTTCCGGCGCGTCGAGAAGATCTACGGCGAGGGCGAGTCCGAGGTGCGCGCGCTCGACGGCGTCGACATGCGCATCGAGCGCGGGGAGTTCGTGAGCATCATGGGGTCCTCCGGCTCGGGCAAATCGACCGCCATGAACATGATCGGTTGTCTCGACGTCCCCACGTCCGGCGCGTACCTCTTCCGCGGCGTCAACGTCTGCGACCTCGATCAGGACCAGCGCGCGCTGCTCCGGCGCCATTTCATCGGGTTCGTCTTCCAGGGGTTCAACCTGCTCGCGCGGACGACGGCGCTCGAGAACGTGGAATTGCCGCTCGTCTACCGGCGCGTGCCGGCGGAGGAGCGGAAGAAGAGGGCGCTCCGGGCGCTCGATCTCGTGGGCCTCTCGTCGCGCGCGGGGCATACGAGCGCGAAGCTCTCGGGCGGTCAGCAGCAGCGCGTCGCCATTGCGCGGGCGCTCGTGACCGAGCCGTCCTTGCTCCTCGCGGACGAGCCGACCGGCAACCTCGATACCGCGCGCAAGGCCGAGATCATGGAGCTCATGGTCCAGTTGAACCGCGAGCACGGCATCACCGTGGTCATGGTGACGCACGAGCCGGACATGGCCGAATACGGGACGCGGACCATCGTGTTTCGTGACGGCAAAATCATCTCGGGGAATGGCTGATGCTCTGGGCGACCTTGGTCATGTCGGTGCGCGAGGTGCGGAAAAACGCGCTTCGTTCGTTCTTGACGATGCTGGGCATCATGATCGGCGTCGGCGCGGTCATCGCCATGGTGACGATCGGCGAGGGCGCGACGCAAAAGGTGCGCAGCGACGTCGGCGCGCTCGGCGAGAACATGCTCGTCGTCTCGCCCGGCGCGGCGCGGCGCGGGCCGGAGCGCACGGCGGGCAATCCTTTCCAAAAGGAAGACGTCGAGGCGATCGAGCGCGAGGTGACCGGGATCAAGGCCCTGTCCCCGACGGCGCAATCGAGCACGACGGTGGTCGTCGGCAACCAGAACTGGCCGACGAGCGTGATCGGCGTCGACGATGGGTATTTCGAGGTCCGCGGCTACAAGGTCGAGCTCGGGCGGAGTTTCTCCGAGGTCGAGGCCGCCTCGGGCACCCCGGTGTGCATCATCGGAAAGACGGTCCGGGACAACCTGTTTGCCGGGGCGATGCCCATGGGCCAGCGCATCCGCGTGAAGCAGGTGTCCTGCCTCGTCGTGGGCGTGCTCGCGTCGAAGGGGCAGGCGGCGATGGGCGGCGATCAGGACGACGTCGTGCTCATGCCGCTCCGCGCGTTCCAGCGGCGCATCGCGGGCAACAACAACATCAGCTCGGTGTATCTGCAGGTGGAGAACGCGCAGATGACGAGCTCGGTGCAGGCGCAGGTCGAGGACCTCCTGCGCGAGCGGCGGCGCATCCAGCCCGGCGGCGTCGACGATTTCAACGTGCGCAACATGCAGGAGATCGCCGATACGATGAGCAGCGTCACGGCGTCGATGACGGGCCTGCTCGGCGGCATCGCGGCCGTGAGCCTGCTCGTCGGCGGCATCGGCATCATGAACATCATGCTGGTGAGCGTCACCGAGCGGACGCGCGAGGTGGGGACGCGGCTCGCGATCGGGGCGCTCGCGAGCGAGGTGCTCCTGCAGTTCCTCGTGGAGGCGGTGGTGCTCGCGCTCCTCGGCGGGATCCTCGGGATCCTCTTCGGGCTCTCGCTCTCGTACGCGGCGACGCAGAGCCTCTCGCTCCCCTTCGTCATCTCGCCGGGCACGGTGGCCGGGGCCTTCGCGTTCTCCGCGGCCGTCGGCGTCATCTTCGGCTATCTGCCGGCGCGCAAGGCGGCGCGCCTCAACCCCATCGAGGCATTGCGTCATGAATAGAACGTCGAAATGGTGCGTCGCCGTGTGTTCGCTCGCGCTCGCCCTCTCCTCCGCGGACGCGTTCGCCCAGCAGACGCCGAGCGCGTCGAGCCGGCCGGGCTCGCCCGTGGTCCACGAGATCACGGAGAACGACGTCATCCTGCTCGTGCTCCGGCACAACCCCGACGTCGCTTCGGCCATTCTCTCGGAGAAACAAGCGGCGATCTTGGTGCGGGCGCAGGAGGTGCGGTATCCGTTCGTGCTCACGGCGAACGGGGGATACACGCACAGCGCGTCGCCCGCGCTCGGGCGGGATGGCCAGGTCTCGGTCGGCGAGCGTGACGTCTTCTCGCTGAACGCGGCGCTGCGGAAGGATTTCGCGACCGGCACGGTGATGTCGCTCTCGGTCCAGAGCAGCCGCAGCTCGACGTCGAACCCCGTCGGTGAGCTCGTCACGGCGGGCGCGGCGGGCGTGGGGTATTCGATGTCGACGCGGCTCTCGCTCACGCAGCCCATCCTCCGCGGCGCGGGGACGCGGATGGGCGAGGCCGGGCTCCGGGCCGCGGAGCTCGATCGCGCTGCGGCGCACGAGGGGCGCGAGCGTGTGGCGAGCGAGGTTGTGCGTGACGCGCTGACCGCGTACTGGGAGCTCTGGTATGCGTCGCGCTCGCTCGGCATCGAGCAGGCCGCGCGAGACTTCGCGAAGGTCGAGCGGGACGCGGCCGATCAGCGGCGCGAGAGGGGCGCGCTCGCGGCCGTCGACGTCCTCTCGTACGAGACGCGCATCGCGACGCTCGGCGAGTCGGTCACGTCGGCGGAGCTGTCCGAGCTTCAGCGGGGGCTCGAGCTCGCGCAGATCCTCGCCGTCATCGATCCGAACGTGCGCCTGCGCGCGGCCGGCAGCCCCGACAGCCCGCCGGTGCCGACCGTGGCGGAGGTGGAGAAGGCGCTCACCTCGCTCTCGCCGGAGCTCAAGGAGCTCGAGGCGCGCGTCGCCTCGGCCGAGTCGCGCGCGCAGGTGGCGGGCGACGCGTATCGACCGCGGCTCGACGTGGAGGGCTACGTGGAGCTCCGTGGCCTCGGCAATGGCAGCATCGCGCCGGCGTTCGCGCAGATCGGGACGTTCGGCGCCGTCGGCGGGTATGTAGGGTTCGTCTTCGAGGCGCCGCTCACGACCGCGCGGGAATCGGCGGAGGTCGAGAATGCGCGCATCAACGCGCAGATCTCGAAGAACCAGCTCGAATCGGCGCGCAGCCGGATCCGCATCCTCGCGCTCCGCCTCGTCGCGCAGCTCGAATCCGCGGAGGCCCGGCGCGCGGCGGCGGCGCAGACGGTGGCCATCGCCGAGCGGCAACTCGAAGCCGAGCGCGCGCGCTTCGCGCTCGGCGCGTCGACGCCGCTCCAGGTGCAACAAGCCGAAGACTCGCTTCGCACCTCGCGCCTGCGCGTCACGCGGGCGACGGTCGATCGCACCCAGGCCTTGCTCGCGCTGGAGCACGCGATGGGGCGCATCGCGGCGCGGATCGGCGACGGTTCTACGCCGTCGAAATGAACGTCAGCGGGGGGGCCGGGACGAAAACGGGCGCCGCGGCCGCACGCGGCCGGTGAGCGCGAGCCACTCCGCGGCGCTGAGGGGTTCTTCGAAGAGCGACGCGTCGCTCCCGTGCAATCGAAACAGCTCCACGATGAAGCGCATGCGATCGGCGAGCGCGTCCCAGCGCTCGGCGCGGCTGCCGCACGTCGACGCGATGTCGGCGTCGAAGCGCAGGACGAACGTGACGAGCTCCGGGTCTTCGAGCGCTTCGAGGTGCTCGCCAAAAGGCCCATCCGGCAGATCCGCGCCGAGCCGATGGATCGCCGTGCCGCCGCCGAGCTCGAGCTCCAGCATCGCCTTCGTGACGAGCGCGCGTGTGGTCGGGCCGCCGGGCATCGCCGCCGCGATCCGGCCTTGCAGGCGCGTCTGCTCCTGCAGCGCGACGTACAGGTTCGCCGCGTAGAGCAGCTCGGCTTTGCGTTTGCCCGCGGGCGCGCGGGCGGCTTCGAGGTAACATTCGAAGGCGCGGCGCAGGATGTCCTGTCCACCTCGATCCGGCGGGCCTTTCGTGAACGAGGCGAAAAAAGCGGCGAGGGCCTCGTCTCCTTCGCGGAAGGCGCGCGCGAAGCCAGCGAAGGCCGGCGCGACTTCCAGGAACACCTCGCGGTTGCCCTCGCCGACCTCCCGCGAGACGTCGCGCATGGTATCGACGAGGAACCGCGCGCCCGGGACACGCGCCGCGGCGCGGGCGACGTAGTGTTGTCCCGGGAGATCCTCGCCGCGAATGGACTGTCCGGCGCGGCGCGAGGCCCAGGCGGCCATCGTGCACCAGTTGATCCCCGCGCCGCTGCCGAGGAGGTCCGCGATTTCGAGCGAGAGATCGCCGTAGGCCTGGGTGATGAGCAGGTTGCGCGCGGCGGCGTCCTGCATCGCCACGACCTGCGTGATGTACGCCTCCGTCACGACGCGCTCGACGCGCTCGCCCGCCTCGGCGAGGCGCGGGGATTCCTGGAGAGCGGGCCGACGGGGGAGGACGTCCCATGCAAAGCTGAGGAGGAGCGCGATCATGCCGTTTCTTCAAGCACGCCCCGGGCCAGCCCAGCTCGGCCCGCCGGCCCGCGGTTTTTTCGCGAATGGGCCCGACGCCGCGGTTTTCGGCGTAGAAAATGTGCTCGGGTGCAGGCCCGAGCCTGCAGCGTTGCGGGGTCCGGTGCGCAGGCAGGACTTCGTCGAAGGGCCGTGATTCGACGAGAAAGCTCCCTTTCGCGCCTCTTTCCGTCTCTCCGAGGTTTGCCCAGGCTCCAGGGTCCTCGTTTGCCGATCCGGCGCCCAAGCTCCGCGCTTGCCGCGCCGTCCAAGCCCGGCCATGACAAGGAGAACCCCGTGACACGCGCGCCCGAGACGACGGCCCTCTTCCTCGCCCTGACGCTCCTCGCCGGCTGCGGCCGTTCGATCTCGCATCACCTGCTCGACGCCGGCATGTCGAGCGCCCACCGGCCGGCCCGGCCCGATGTCGCCGCGGCGGTCCTCCCCGCGGCGAAGAGCCCTTATCGGATCCTCGGCGGGGACATGCATTGCCACGTGAGTCCTCCCGATTCGCCCCGGCACGTGAGCCGCGGCATGGAGGAGACGGTGGAGCTCGCCCGCGCCGAGGGGCTCGATTTCGTGGTGCTCACGCCCCACGTGCCGGCGCGGTTCTTCCAGAACGATCGGCTGCGCGAGGAGGTGCGCGAAGAGCTCGCGGCGCTCGAACGCGCCGTGCCGCGCGGGGAGGGGGAGCCGATCTTCATCGTGGGCTTCGAGTACACCGATCATCGGTATGGCCACATCGGCGCCTCGTTCGCGGACCTCGGCGTGGTGCTCGCGGAGGTCTCCGCGCCCGCCGCCGTCGAGGAGCCGGCGCGGTTTTTCCAGGCGTATCTGCGGCGCGGCGGCTTGCTCGTCGTCAACCACCCGCTGCTCACGCCGGTCGACTCGATCATTCGAATGGCGCGGGCGAACCTCTCGTGGCGCCCGTTCACCGCGCCGGGGCCGTATCCGGCCGAGATCGTCGATCTCGACCGGACCGCGCAGGCGTTCGAGGTGTACAACCTCGCGGTGACGGAGCTCCGGGATCGCTTCCTGCTCGGGGACTCCATGAGCACGCTGGAGGCGACGCTCGCGCGGCTCGATCAGGAGGTCCCGCTGCGCGCGCGGCCCCTCGTGCCGGTCGGGGGCTCGGACAGCCATAGCGGCCATTTGCGGGCGGCGACGTTCGTGCTCGCGGAGGAGCGCTCGGCGAAGGGCGTGCGCGAGGGCATCGTCGCGGGGCGCGTCTGCGTGCGGGATCCGGCGGCGTGCTCGTTCGAGGTGCGCGCCGCGGGCGGCGCGTGGCTGCCGCCCGGGAGCGTGATCCGCGACGCGACGATGGTCGAGGTGCGCGCCCAGGGCGAGGAGATCCGCTTTTACGCGAACGGCGCCGTCCTCACGCGGGAGGCGCCGGGGCATACCGTGTTCGTCCCGGTCACGCCGGGCCAATGCAGCGTCCTCCGGGCGCGGGTCGACGCGGGGTATTCGGGGCCCGTCTACGTGAATTGCCCGTTTTCGCTGGGCGCGGGCCTTTCGCCGTGATGTATTTGCCCGGGTGAGCGGTACCGTCAGCCTGCTCGGTCTCGATTTCGGCAGTACGACCTGCAGCGCGATGGTCGCGTCCGCCACGATGGTCCGCAATTGCGTCACCGGCCGCATGGAGCTGAGCCGGCTCACCGAGGACGTTCGCTCCGTCCCGGTCTTCACGCCCCTCCGCGAGGGACGTATCGACGAGGCCGCGGTCGCGGCGCTGCTCGACGGGTGGCTCGCAGGCGGGGGGCTCGAAGGGAAGGCGATCTTCGGCGGCGGCGCGCTCATCACGGGGCTCGCGGCCCAGCGGGAGAACGCGGCGGCGCTCGCGTCGCTCCTGCGGACGCGTCTCGGCGATGCCATTCTCGTGGCGACGGGCGACGCGAACCTCGAATCGTGGATGGCGTTCCTCGGGAGCGCGGCGAGGCTCTCGCGACGCCATCCGGAGGTCGAAATCCTCAACCTCGACATGGGCGGCGGGACGACGAACCTCGCGCTCGGGATCGATGGCGATGTCCGCCGCACGGGGTGTTTGTTCGTGGGGGCGAGGCATGTGCAGGTCGAGCCCGGGACCTATCGCATCACCTCCGTATCAAGGTATGCCCGGGCGCTCCTCGATCACCTGGGCATGGCCCGGGGGCCCGGGGACGAGCTCTCCCCGGGCGACGTCGACGTGGTGCTCTCGTTTTACGTCGAGCTTCTCGAAGCCGCGGTCACCGGGCACGCCGAGGCGTTCACGACGGACGCCGCGCGCCTGCATCTGCACACGGACATCGCGCTCGAACCCCCCGCGCCGCACGTCCCCCGCATCGTCACGCTCTCCGGCGGCGTGGGCGCGCTCGTGTACGACAAACTTCGAGGCGCGCCGTGGCCCTCGACCACGTTGTTCGGGGATCTCGGCATTGACCTTGCCCAGCGAATCCTCTCGTCCGACGTCCTCGCGCGTGACCTTTCGGCGTGGGTCCCCGACCATTTCGGCCGCGCGACGGTCTTCGGAATGATGCGGCACAGCATGGACATCTCCGGCGCGACCGTCTTCCTCTCGTCGCCGGACGTCCTGCCCCTGCGTGATCTGCCCATTCTCGGCCGCCTGGGAAGCGACGCCGATGCCGGCCGCGTGGAGACGCTCCTTCGTCTCGTGCGCGAGAGCCAGGCCGGCGGATGCTTGCGGATCGAAGGGGCTGGGCCCTCGCTCGCTGCCCTTCGCCGGCTCGGCGCCTTGCTCGGCGACGTATTGAGGGCGCATCCGCTGCGGCCCGAACAGACCTTGGTTCTGTTCGTGGCCGAAAACGTGGGCAAGACCGTCGGCCACTATGTCAGCGATTGGGGCAAGAGCCCCGTCAAGCTCGTCGTCATCGACGAGGTCGCCGTCAAGGACGCCCGCTTCGCGCAGATCGGGCGCATGAAGGACCACGTCGTTCCTGTGTGGTATTACGGGCAAGATTGAGAAGCGAGGAAGCGATGGAGAAGGTTACGCAGGCGCTCGTGCCAGGGTCGGACATCGTCGTTCCCCCGCCCGGGCCGCCGGAGCGGTATCGGGCGACCGTCCTCGACGAAGAGATTTCGTTCCTCGGCCTGAAAGCCCTCCTCGGCGCTGCCGACGAGACCAAGGCGGGCGACCGCAATGCGGGGCTCGCGGCGAAGAGCGCCCGGCACCGCGAGGCCGCCCGGACGATCCTGTCTTCGTTGACGCTGCGGCACCTGTATGACCACCCGCTCACCGACGACGACGGGAACGTCGATTCCGTCATGCGGGTCAATTACGCGATCGATCACGCCGTCTTCGCCGAGATCGAATCGATGACCGTGGGCGGGCTGAAGAACCATCTCCTCCGCTCGCCGGGCGTGGAGAGCGCGCGCGTGGGCAAGGCGTTGACGGGCGTGATGGCGGCCGCGCTGGCGAAGATATGCGACGTGCACGAGCTCATCTTCCTGGCCAGGCGCATCTCGCGGCCCACGAAGGCGCGGACGAACCTGGGGTTGCCCGGGACCTTGTCCTCGCGCTTGCAGCCCAACCATCCGACGGACGACCTGCGCGGGATCTCGCTGCTTTTGTATTGGGGACTCTCGGTCGGCGCAGGGGACGCGCTGCTCGGCATCAACCCCGCCATCGACACCGTCGAGAACGTGTCCGGGCTCCTGCGCCACCTCGACAAACTTCGCCAGAAGACCGGCGTCCCCACGCAGATCTGCGTCCTCAGCCATATCAAAACCCAGCTCGCTTGCCTCGAACGAGGCGCGCCCGTCGAAATCCTCTTTCAGAGCTTGGCCGGCACGGAGAAGACGCTCACGTCCGAGTTCGACGTGACCGTGGAGCTGCTCGATCACGGCTATCGCACCATGCGCGAAAAGGGGCCTCTCGGACCGGACGCGCGGCAGTTCATGTATTTCGAGACCGGCCAGGGGAGCGAGTTCACCTACGGCAAGCACCATGGCATCGACATGACGACGACGGAGGCCCTCTGTTATGGCCTCGCGCGCCGGTACGATCCTTTCATGGTGAACAACGTCACCGGCTTCATCGGGCCGGAGACGCACCTCGACAATTTCGAGATGATCGTGTCGAACCTCCAGGACCATTTCATGGGCAAGCTCCTCGGTTTGCCCATGGGCATGGCGCCGTGCTTCACGCTCCACTCGCACATCACGCTCGAAGGCCAGCAGATGGCCACGCAGATGCTCACGGCGGCGGGCGCGAATTATTACATGGATGTCGCGCTCAACACCGATCGAATGCTCGCCTATTTCGATACCAGCGGCCACGACGACCAGACCTTGCGCGAGCTCTACGGCAAGCGCGTGACGCCGGAGTACGAGGCGTGGGCGATCGAGCGGGGGATCTTCCGCAAAGAAGAAGACGGCAGCCTCGCCCGCGGGCCGAGCTGGGGAAATCCTCGGCTGTTTCTTTCGTCGGACGCGGAGCTCCAGGGGCTCGTCGCGACCACGCCGGCCCTGCATGGCTTCGAGAATGCCGGGCCGCGGCCGGCCGACGAGGTCAGCCGCCGCGTTCGCCTGCATCAGGCCGTGGGCCGGGAGGCGACGCAGAGCGAGCTGCGCGTGGGCGAGCTGCGAGAGGTCGTCGATTTTCGCGTGATCGCCACGGAAGCGCCTTCCAAGGAAGCGCACCTCCATTCGCCGCACCTCGGCGCGCGGGTCGCCGCCGCAGACCGCGCCGCGCTCGTCCCGGAGCACCGGAAGGTGCAGATCCTCGTCTCCGACGGCCTGAGCGCCGAGGCCGTCCACCACAATGCCGGCGACCTGCTCCCCGTCCTCCTCGACGGCTTGAACGCCCGCGGCATCCCCATGGGCAAACCGATCCTGGCCCCGAACGGGCGGGTGAAGCTCGCCGAGGACGTCGCCGAGCTCGTCCAATGCGAGCTCGTGATCTGCCTGATCGGCGAGCGCCCCGGCGGCGACGCCCTCGCGTCGCGTAGCCTCTCGGCTTATCTGGTGTATTGCCTGCGGGAGGACGAAACGAGACGGAGAGCCGTCGCCTTCAGCGGCAATCCCGAGGTTCGTTTCGAGGTGACGGTGATCTCGAACATCTATGCCGGCGGGCTGCCGCCGCTCGAAGCGGGCGGCGTCATCGCGGAGAAGGTGTTCGAGGTGCTGGAGCGTCGCGCGGCGGGCAATCGCCTGGAGGCGTTGCTCTTGGCTTGAGGCGGGTCAGGGCACGCGCTTCGCCGTGGCCTTCACCGTGATCGGGCCGGAGCCGGGCGTCGGGCACCCACACTTCGAGTACACGAGCGTGCCCATGGCATCGTCGCCCGCGAATTGCAGCGTGAGTTCGCGCTTCTCGCATTGATCCTCGCCGGAGAAGCAATACGACGTGTCGCTTTCGGCGGTGAGCGTGCATCCGTCCGCCGAGACGGATCCGGTCGCCGTATACGAGGCGGGCTCGGGGGGCATCGGGTTGCACGTATGCATGGGCATCGTGTCGTCGCCCTCGAACGTGACGCTGATCGAGACGTCGGACGCGTTGGGCGTGATCGTCAAGAGATCCCCCGCGGGGACGCAGCCGGCCATGTCTTTTTCGTACGTGATTTCCCATTTGCCGGCGGCGGAGCAGGTCCCTCCGCCGCCCGCGCCGCCGGTCCCGCCGGTGCCACCGGACGCGCCGGCGCCCCCATTGCCGGTATCGCCGCCGTCGCCCCCACAGGCGGGGGCCCCGAAAAGCGCGAGGGTTGCTGCAAGAAATGCCGAAGAGAACACAAGAGAAGGTCGCATGGGGCCGAGGATAGCCGCCGGGGGCGGATCTCGCCAGGCCACAAAACTGCTCCCGCGCGGGATTAGGAAGGGGACGGGAAGGGGACGGGAACGAGGCGCTTCGTTTTACTGCGCGAGCCGGCGAATCTCGCCGAGCACGCGGTAAAACCCGCCGCCCGCGACTTCGCGCACCTCGTCGACGACGTACTTGGCGCCCTCGACGCGAATGTTGCGCGGGAACTGGCAATTGTACGACGACTTGAAGCCCGGCGAGACGACCCGCACGCGGAGCTTGCCGGCTTGCTTCACGCATTCGACGATCACGCCCTTCGACGTGTCGCGCGTGGTCTCGAGCTGCGTCGAGGGGATCTCCTCGACCTTCGCCGGGGCCTTGATGTCGCGCGGCGTGGGCACCTCGCCCGCCTGCGCCTTCTGGATCGCCTCCTCGCTCGCGTCGATGCAGGCGAGCGAGCCGTCGGTCGTGACGATGTAGAGCCGCTCGTCGCGGTATTGCATCGAGTACGCCGAGCCGCACCCGGTCGCGAGCTTCCACAGGCGCTTGCCGGTCGCGTCGAAGCAATAAATCGTGGAGCTCGAGTCGCCGCCGAAGATGTACTTGCCGCCGGGCGAAGCCGCGCAGGAATAGACCGTGTCGTCGCAATCGCAGACCACGCCGGGCTTGCCGCCCTTCGTGAAGACGTAGACCTTGTCGTCGGTCGTGCCGGCGTAGACGTCCGAGGCCTCCTGCCAGCCGAAGAGCACCGAGCCGCCCGTCTTCGCCTCCCAGACCGATTTTCCGTCCTTCCAGGCGTACTTCGTCACGCCCGCGGAATGGCCGTGGTAGACGCCGTTCTCGTCGGCGCGCACCATCCAGCCGCTCGACCCCTTGCTCTTCTTGCGCCAGTTCGTCTCGTTCTCGTGATCGAAGATCGCGAGGTTGCCGTCGGCGTCGGAGACGCAGAGCTTGCCGCGGTAGATGTCGATCCAGAAGATGTCGACGTTCTCCTCGACCTCGTACGCGAGGCGCGGGACGTGGCCGCCGAGGTCGTAGACGTTGCCGTCGTCGCAGCCGGCATAACGCCAGTCGTCGTCGGCGATGATGCATTTCACGCCGTCGGGGAGCTTGTATTGCTGCTCGATCGTGCCGTCGGCCGTCACGGCGAACACGGCGCCGCGCTGGTTGCCGACCCAGAAGAGCTTCGTGTCGATGTAGATGCCGAGCGCGGCCGCGCCCGAGTTGAACTTCCACAGGACGGGCGCGCGCTTCGCCGTCGAGGGCGAGGGCTTGCTCATGATGGTCCGGCGCGTGACGGCGCGCTTTTGCCGCTCGCCCATCACGGCCGCCGCGTAGCCCTTCTTCTTTTTCTCGTTGATCTTCTTCTGCGCGAACGCGGTCGCCTCGGCCGCCGTGCGGAACTTCTGCTCCTGCTTCTGCCCGCCGTCGCCGATCCGGCCATATCGGATGGAGACCTTCGTCCCGTCGATCAGCACCTCGTAAAACTTGTGCGAACCCCCGCCGTCCTCGGAGAGCTCGAGGTACGTCCGGTTCGCGTCCGCGGCGGCGGGAGCGGGAGCGGGAGCGGCGGCGGCAGCGGCAGCGGGCGCGGCGGCGGCCGTCGTGGTGCGGCCGGAGGAGGAAGCGGCGCGGCTGCGTTTGGCGGCCGGGGCGGGGGCGCGGGCGGCGCTCGTCCGCGGGGCCGAGGTGGTGCGGGTCGACGCGGCGCTCGGAGACGCTTTGCGCGCGCTCTTTTTCGTGGTGCTCGGTGTGCGTTTGGTGGCCATGGCGTGCTCTCCTCCGGGGTTCCGGGAAACCGATGAGAGCACGACGCACGGGCGTGCGTCACCAGGGATCAGGGCCGTTCGAGGCGGATCTACGCCATGAACGACCGCTCCTCCTCCGCGTAATCGACCTCGACGTCGAAGCGGGCGAGGACCGAATAGAACCCGAACTGGAGGCGGTTCATGAAGAGCATGCCCTCGGGCATGGGCACGAAGGAGGGGTCCCCGGTCTTGAGCGTCTCCTTGCCCGCCTCCCGCATGTGGTGGACGAGGCTCGCCACATACTCGCGCGTGATGCGAAACGGCGAGGAGAACTGGGGCTCGAACGCGCGGCGGATGTACGAGAGCACGCGCTTTTCGTGGTCGCCGCCGCGGGTCTCCAGCATGATCTTCGCGGCCTCGGTGAACGTCGCCTCGTCGCGATCGATCGCCGCGCGGTGGAGCTTGTGCGCGACGCCGCGTCGTTTCTCGTAGATGGGCTGCACGCAGCCGAAATCGAGGAACGCCACGCGGCCGTCGTCCTGGAAGAAGTAATTGCCCGGGTGCGGGTCGGCGTTGAACATGTCGCCGAGGAGCGTGCCCTTGTAGACGAAGCGCCAGAGCGTGCGGCAAAGCGCGACGCGATCCCGCTCGGGCAGGGCGCTCGCTTCGTCGAGGCTCCGGCCGCGGACGAACTGGCTCGTGAGCACGCGGCGCGACGAACGATCGTGGTCGACCGCGGGAACCAGGATCTTCGGGTCGCCTTCGAAGATGCGGGCGAACTCGATCTGGTTGCGGGCCTCGATGGTGTAATCGAGCTCCTCGCGGAAGCGGGTGCGGACCTCCTCGAGCATTTTCGCGGAGCCTACCTTGCGCGTGCCCATCATCGAGAGGGCGCCTTCGAGCAGGCCCGCATTCTTCAGGTCCGCCTCGACGGCCTCGGCCACGCCGGGGTGCTGGACCTTGACCGCGACCTCTTCGCCTTCGAGGGTGCGGGCGTGGTGCACCTGGCCGATCGAGGCGCTCGCGACGGCCTGGTCGTCCCATTCGGCGTAGAGGCGATCGAGCGGGGCGCCGAGCTCTTCCTCGACGACGCGGCGAATGGCCTCGGGCGAGGAGCGGGGCGCGGCGGCGAGCAGGGTCTTCATCGAGCGCTGGTAGGCGTCGCGGTGCTCCTCGGGGACGAGGCCGTCGATGTAGCCGGCCATCTGGCCGACCTTGGCGGCGACGCCGCGCAGGTTGCCGAGGACCTCGGCCGCGCGCTTGGCGGCCGCGTCGTCGCCTTCGCGGCGGAGGAGCAGGCTCGTCCCGGTGCGCGCGCCGATCTCGGCGAGGCGGACGAGGCGGCCGAGGCGGCCCGAAGGGAGCTTGGTTTCGTCCGACATGGCAGGGGCGGAAATAGCAGCCGGACGATGCGGGGTAAAGAGCTCTTACCCCTCCTCCGCCCGCCCCGCCATCTCGATGAGCGCCTTGCGCGCCTCCTCGCGGGTCACGATCTCCGCGTCGAAGGCGAGCCGCACGCGCCGCTCGCCCGAGGGGGTCGTGACGGCCATTTCGATGCCATACCGATCCACGCCGGTCATCTGCGCGTCCGTGGCGTCGCCGATGCCGGCGAGCTTGCGCGCATAGGCGAGGATCGACGCGGCGTGGTCGTCGTTCATGTGCTCGAGGATGCGGGGCGCGAAGGCGGCGAGCGGATCGGGCTCGGCGCGGGCGTACGCGGCGGCGTCGACCCAGGACATGCGGCCGAAGCCACCGACATAACGCAAGGAGCGCGGCTCGATGCGGTAATACGAAAAATCCGAGAAATCGGCGTACGTCGCGGCGTCCGGGTGCGCGGCGAGGAAGAGCGCGCGGCATTCGGGCGCCTCCTCCGGCGGGACGGCCGTGCACGCGCCGATGAGCGTGACGCGGCCGTGTTCGAGGAGTTTTTCCCCGACGATGGGGGATTCGAGGAGGAGGACGGAGGCCTCGGGGCGGGCGAGCAGGTTTTGCGTGTGCTCGGCGAGGCGGGAGAGCAAAAGGACGGCGCGGCCGCGCGCATCCGTGGCGAGCGCCACGAGCGAGGCATAAGGGAACCCCTCCGGATCACGCGCCATCGTGGCGAGGGAGCCGAATCGGGCGGCGCGGGCGAGCGTGCGCGCGCGTTCGGCGTGGCTCGGCGCGCGGGGGGAGGCCGAAGACGGACCCGTCCCTGCGGCCGTGGATCGCGACTCCACGCCTTTGCCTTCGTGTTCGTTCCCGGCGGCATTCTGCTCGCGGCCCTTCGTCATGATAGGGCCGTCATAACACGGCGCGCCGGCTCTTTCGATGCGGGCCTTGCGGACGATGGACTCAGGGCGTGGCCTTTTTCTCCTCCACCTCCTCGGGGGGGCCGTCCTCTTCCTCCCGCCGGACCTCGATGTTCACGCGCCGCTCGCCTTTTCCGTCCCCTTCCACCTTGACGTTGACCTGCCCCTCGACGCCCTGCGCGGCGAGCTGCGCGAGGATCTTCTGCCGCACCACCTCGACGTCCTGGTCGTCGGTGATGTCGAGGTTGAAGAGGTCGTGGCCGATCTTCCGGCCGAGCGTGCTCTCGAGCTTGCCGGAGAGCGGCTTCTCCGTGATCTTCGCCGAGGCGAGGGCGGGCATGGCCTCGCGCAGCTTGTCGGCGAGCGACGTGTCGCCGAGGTCCTCGCCCCACGCCTCGATCTGCAAGGTGACGTCGCCGTTCACGTGGCGGCCGCGGACCTTCACTTGGTCGAGCTTCACCGAGCCTTCCAAAGCCTTCATGACCTCGGGCGGCTTGGGGCTCGCCTCGGTCTCTGCATACGTGACCGTGAGGCTCCGGCCGACCTCGACGTCGACCTCCACGGGAGCCGCGCAGGCCGCGAGGCCAATCACCGCGGCGATCGCCGCGCCAAACGCTACCTTCCGCAACACGTGTTTTTTCTGCATGGGTTTCCTCCTTTGTTCCGGGGTCATCGAATCGAACTGGGCGAGGAGCGACGCTTCGAGCGCGGCGCGGTGCTCCGGACGAGGCGCGCTCGGGGGCTCGAAGACCTTCTCGAGCTCTTTTTCGCGATCAGAACCGAACATCGACCACCTCACCTTCCTGGAGCACTTCGCGGAGCGACCGCTGGGCGCGCGAGAGCCGCTGCTTGACGGCGGCCGTGGACTCTCCGAGCAGCGCCGCGATCTCGGCGTGTTCGAGGCCGTCGCCGTACCGAAGCGCGAGCAGCTCCTGCACGTGATCGGGCAAGGCCGCGACGGCGGCGCGGAGGGCGCGGACGCGCTCTTTCTGCACGAGCGAGTCGAGGGGCGTGCCTCGATCGTCGGCGAGGATCGGCGCGACGTCGTCGATCGGTGTGCCCTCGCGGCGGGCGCGGGCATGATCGATGACGGCGTTCCTGGCCATCGAGAGGACGTACATGCGCACGGAGCCGCGGCGGAGATCGACGTCGCCGAGGTGTTCGAGCAGCTTGTGAAAGACGCGGCCGACGAGGTCCTCGGCGTCCTCGCGTCTGCGGACGCGCCGGCCGACGAAGCGGCTGACCGGGTCGTAGAGGTCCTGGTAGAGGGCCCGGAACGCCTCGCGGTCGCCCGCTTGGGCACGCGCGAGGAGAGCGCGATGGCGATCGTCGGGGTCCGCCCAGGGCCAGGGGAAGAGGCGCATGAGGTGCTCGCCCATGCTCTACGGGGCGGGCGGGGGGAGGTGACAGAAAAGATGCGGGATGGGGGGACGTGTGAGGTGGAACGCTGGAGACCGTGGACGGAGGGGGTAGAAACGTTTCGCCCCCCTTCGGTCGATGATGACCTGCGGGGGTAGAAACGTTTCGCCCCCCTCGGGAGTCCGGCGCAACCGCTCCTGTCCTCGTTGTCGGGTTCGCGTGTCGCGTCACGAAAAGTTTTTTTTTCGTAACGGTGGTAGGCGGCGGGCCCAAGGAGAAATCAAGCCAAGCGACGCAACCGACCGAGCTGGGTTCCCGCGCCGCGGTTGAACCCTCCGGAAACCCCCCCCTCGCGCCGCTCGGCCCTGGAGACAACGAACATGAATACGACCCGTATTTCCTTGCGAACGGCCCTCATCGTCCTCCTCACCGCCGGAACGGTGACGCTCGCTGGCTGCGTGGTGGCCACGGAGCCGGAGGAGAACATGTTCGAGGAGGACACGTCGTCGAGCAGCGATGCGATCCTCAATGGGACGAGTGTCACCGAGAAGTACCCCGAGGCTGCGACGATCGATGTTGGGACGAGTCCCCTTTGCAGCGGCACGCTCATCGCGCCCATGGTCGTCCTTACCGCGGGCCACTGTGTCCTGGGGTCGACGACGTTGACCGTGAAGGTTGGGGCGGAATCGCGCACGACGACGGGCAGCGCGGTCTACGATTGGACATCCGGCAGCTCGAAAAATCCCGCGCAACACGACGTCGCGCTGCTGTTCCTGAGCAAGCCCATCTGGCTCATGTGGTACCCGACGATCGAGCAAACGGCGGTTCTTGCGAACACGCCGGTGACGAACGTGGGCCGCATTCACAACGGCCCGACTTCGACGCTTTGGGGGGCGGATGTGTACGATCTCAACGACGGGACCATGATCGGCGCACCGCCACCCTATTCCGGCACCTTCGCGTTCGACTACTGGGCCAGCAACGTGCTCGAGAAGGGCGACTCCGGCGGACCGGTCTTCATCAAGGACACGCACCGAATCATCGCCGTCAACTCCGCCGTTGCGACGCTGGGCAACGGAAAGCAAATCGGGCTCCTCGCGCGGGTCGATCTGCTCCACGGGTGGATCATGCAGCAGATCGCCGCCCGCCCCGCGCCGGCTCCGACGAACGCGCAGATCTCCTGCGTGTTCAACTGGGCGGAGAGCGCGTATTCGAACCTCTTCTCGCCGCCGGCGCCGGGCGTCCTGCTCCCCTCGCCGCCGTACATGTATCGCTACTATCCGGGGACCAACAGCTATCTGGGCGCCGCGTGGGCGAGCGCGAGCGCCCCCCACCAGGCCGTCGCATCGTCCAGCAGCACCTATCCGGTGAAGCACGTCTTCTTCATGGGGCCCTCGGGCGTCGCGGAGGATCAGGGCACCGTCGGTTACTGGATGAAGCAGGCAAACTGCCTCTGACCACGAGCCCCGCTCTCCCCCTCCAGGGACGCGCGCCCCACGCGCGTCCCTTTTTCCACCCCTATCCGTATCGTCCCTAGTCCTGTAGGATGACGTACCTCTCTCATGCCCAAGGAAAATTTTCCAAAGACCTCGTGGACCGGCGTCCTCAACGCGCGGGACGACACCCCGGAAGGGCGCAAGGCGCTCGCGGTTCTCTGTGACGCGTACTGGTTCCCCGTGTACGCATTCATCCGGCGCCGCGGCGCCTCGGCCGAAGAAGCGAGCGACCAAACCCAGGGCTTTTTTGCTCGTTTGATCGAGAAAAACACGCTCGCGTCCGTCGATCGCGCGCGCGGCACGAAGTTCCGCTCCTGGCTGCTCGGGTGCGTCAAGCACCATCTCCAGGACGAATACGCGCACGCCCGCAGCGCGGCCGCGGGCGGGAACGTCCACTTCGAAAGCCTCGACGCAGAGCACGCAGAGGGACGTTATCAGGCCGAGCCTTCGCACGACGTCACGCCGGAGCGCCTGTACGACCGCGCCTTCGCCGAGAACCTGCTTCATCGCGTGCTCGACCAGGTCCGCGAGAAGTACGCCGCCGCTGGGAAGAGCGCGCTCTTCGATGCGCTCAAGGGGACGCTGACCGCGAGCGCGTCTCGGGACCGCTACGAGGAGGTCGCCGCGCGCCTCGGCCGGAGCGAGGGAGACGTGCGCAAGGCGGCCTTCGACCTGCGCGGGGTCTACAAAAAGATGCTGCTCGCGGAGGTGGAGAGCCTCGTGGACGTGCCGGCCGACGCGGCCGACGCAAAACGCGTGGTGGAGGACGAGATCGGATACCTCCTCGTCGCGCTCGCAGGGTGAGCACGTTTTTGCCTCGCCGGCTCGTAACGTGGGGCCGCCACGGCCTCAGGACATGACGAGATGAGCACTGCGACCGACCCGACCGAGCCTGTCCCCGCTGGATGCCCTCGTCACGGGGCCATCGGCCCGCGCGCGCCCGAGGGGTTGTGCCCGCACTGCCTGCTCGACCTCGATCTGGTGACGGGGGACGACGACGCCCCGGAGAGCCTGCCCGTGCAGTTCGGGCCTTATGAGCTTTTGGCCAGGCTCGGCGAGGGGGGCATGGGCGTGGTCTACAAGGCGCGGCAGGTGAGCGTCGATCGCATCGTCGCGCTGAAGCGGATCCGCGACGGCGAGCTCGCCGACGCGAAGGCGAGGCGCCGCTTTTATCGCGAGGCGAGGGACGCAGCCAAGCTCGACCATGCGCGCATCGTGCCCCTGTACGACGTGGGCGAGCACGACGGACAACCCTATTTCACGATGAAGTACATGCCAGGCGGGACGCTCGAAGAGGCACGAGCCCGCTTCACCGATCCACGGCGCGCCGCGACGCTGATCGCCACCCTGGCCCGCGCGGTCCACGCCGGCCATCGCCAGCATGTCATCCACCGAGATCTCAAGCCCGAGAATATCGTCTTCGACGATCACGGCGAGCCGTACATCACCGATTTCGGCATCGCCAAGCGCCTCGACCACAACACCCGCACCATGACCGGCACCATCCTGGGAACGGTCGGGTACATGGCGCCCGAGCAGACGACCCGTGGTCACCCCCTGCGCGACAGCGCGACGGCCGATATCTGGAGCCTGGGCGTGATCCTTTACGAGTTGCTCGCGGGGCGGCGTCCGTTCGACGGTCCCACGCTGCTCGACGTCATGCGCCGCACCCACGAGGAGGAGCCCGAGCCGCTCGAACGGCTGCGCCGCGACGTGAGCCGAGAGCTGTCGACGGTCTGTCTCACGTGCCTGCACAAGGACCCCGCGCGGAGGTACATCTCCGCCGAGGCCCTCGCGGACGATCTCGAGCGATATCTGCGTGGCAAGCCGATCCGGGTGCGCCGGCCGAGCCCCGGCAGGCGCGCGCTCGCCTGGTGCCGCCGCCATCCCATCACCGCCGTTCTCCTCGGCGTCGCGGCGCTCGTGCTCGTCACCCTCACGCTCTGGTCCCTCGCGGGCACCCGCGCCCAGGAGCAAGCCCGCCGCGCGGAGGTGCTCGCCGCCAACCGGTATGCCGCCCGCGCCGTGGCCGGGACCGTGCTGGCCCAGCTCGGCGAGTACGCGACGAGCGTTGCAAAGGAGGCGCAGGCGCCGCAGCTCACCACGGCGATGGCGCTCCACGATGGGGAGGCTCTCCAGGGGCTCTGCGAGGGGATTCGCGCGCGCCAAGCCAGTCTTGCTTACTGGTTCATCATCGACGCGGGAGGCGCTCTTCAGGCGTACGTCCCTTCCGAGCAAAGCAGCAAGCTCAGCGTGACCCATTTCGCGTTTCGGGATTACTTCCGCGGCGCCATGTCGCTCGCCGCGGACCGCCCCGCCTACATCTCGCGTGCCTTTCGCTCGGCGACGGACAAGCGATACAAGATCGCCATTGCGGCGCCCATTCGGGGCGCGGACGGGAGGCCGCTGGGCTTGCTCGCCGCCGAGATCGCGACGGATCGGCGTTTGGGCGCCCTCGAGTTGAGCGACGACCACCGCGTCGCCGTGCTCACGGTGCGCCGCGACCGCGATTCGGCCTCCGAGCCCTTGCCCGAGGAGCACATCTTATGGGTGCACGGCGGCGTCGAGCATGGGGAGGGGGTCGTCGTGGAGAGTGACGCGCTGCGCCGACTCACGGCGCGGCGTGAGAGGGCGGGGGATGCGGGGAACGATCAACTCCGCCTGCCGCCGCCGGACTGGGTCGAGCTCGACGAAGCGTATCGTGATCCGCTCGATCAGCGAGGGATTCGCGAGGCCGGAGGGCCCTGGCTGGTCGGTGTCGCGGCCGTCGGCCGCACGGAGCTCGCGGTCATGGTGCAGACGCGCGTGGAGGATGCCACGGCGCTCGTTCTGACCCCGCTCCGCGTCTACGCGGCTTGGTCCGTGGGGGGCGTGCTCCTCTTGCTGGCGAGTCTTTTTGCTGCCCTGCGCGGCACGCGGCGGCGCGCGAGCGCTTAGTGCCCTGCTGCGGCGACCCTTAGCCCCGCGCCTTCCACGTCAGCACGAAATCACATGCGCCCTTGTCCAGGTCGAGCCCCTGCACCTCGACGTGGCCCTCCACGCCGGAAAAGTCGAGCGCGGCTTCCCAGCAACCCAAAAGGAGTTCGACCGCGGTGCCGCTCCGGAAATGCGTGGTCGGAAAGCCTCGCAACCGGAGCACGCCTCGTTCCTCGGCGAGGGGCTCGTAGCTCAGGCGGCCTGCGTTGTCGGCGACGAGCTGGCGGCCGTGCGGGACGAACCTCAGCAAGGATTGTGGCGAAAACCCGACCCGCCGCAGGAAGCTGTCGACGACCGCCCGGAGGAGCGGGTTCTCGAAATAACGATTCATGAGGCGCCGGCAGAGGTTGCGTGTGTCCGGATCCCCGAGCTCCGCCCGCACCGCCTCCAGCAAGTCGTAATAAGGCTCGGGCGGGAGCCATTGCACGGAGAGGGCGCCGCGGATCTCCGCAAGGGAGGCAGGCGACATACGCGCGAGAATGCGATCACGCACGACCGGGTCGAGCGCCTCGACCTCGCGGAGCGTGGCCTGGGCGAAGCTCGCGCGGTTTCGTTGCGGGGCGGGGCGGGAAGGGCGACGAGCGGAGGGCGGATCGTCAAGCACGCGTGGGGGCCCCGGCGTCGGCAAGTCGTTGAAGGAGCTGGGCGATCGAGAGGAGATCGGGCACGCGGCCGAGGAGCCGGTCGAGGGCGGTGCGCGAGGTTTCGTCGAGCGCATCGTCACGCGGCACGCTGCCCTTGCGATGGGGCGGCGCGCCGCCGGCCGCGAGCATTTTTTCGAGGCACCCCTGGGGCTTGCGGAACTGCTCCACGAACATCTCCGGTGGGAGGTTTCCGGGGGTGGGGTCGCAATCGTTTCGGAGGAAGGCGGCGAGGGCTTCCCGGTTGCGGCACTGAAGTTTGTGGAGCGCGGGCTCGACGTCGTGCGCGGCGATGAGTAGCGATTCGGAGTTCCAGCGGAGGAAATGGCCGTGGATGCGATCGGGGGCGAACGGCGCCGTGGCCCGAAGTTTCGTCGTCCAGGCATTGCTCGCGCGTATCACCCAGTTGTCGGTGCGCGCGGGGGCTCTCGGCGGATCCTCGATGGTGCAGCACGTCGTGGCTTTGTCGGCATCGGCGATGCAGACGAGATGATCGATGGAGCCGCTGCTGCGGAGGAACCCCCTGCGGGCCGCGATGGGCCAATCAGCGCGGATGAAGGGGTCGAATCCGCCGTGCCCGTTGACGCCGAACGCTGTGATTTCCGCGCCGCTCGTGCCGGCTTCGCGCAGGGTACGAAGAGCGCGCCGCAAGCAGGTGTCCAGCTTCTGGAAGAACTTGTCCTCCCAGAGGACGAGGATGCGCGTCACGGGTCGATCTCCGCCGAGTTTTCGGGGTCGAGTTGTCCGCGCTCGCGTAGGGCCGACAGCGAGTACAGCGTGCGCCACTCGTCGAGCGCCTCCCGGTTGAGCATACGCAGCTTCACGCCTTCGGCTGTGGGCTCACAGATGCGGATGCTGCCTGCGGGATCCGAGAGGTAATCGAGGAAGCGGTCGGAGTGGGTCGCCACGAAGACGGCGGTACGCTCGGAGGCGCGTTCCAGGAGGTAAGCGATGCGGCGCAGCGCCGAGGGGTGAAGATGGCGGTCGGGTTCGTCGAAGGCGAGGGCGGTTGCGGGTTCGGGGGAAAGAATCGCGGCGAGCAAGCAGAGGTAGGTCGCCATCCCCTCCGACATCTGACTGCCACGCAGCCGCTCGCCTGGATACCGCTTGTCCCGGAACGTGAGCGCGACGCTGCCGCCGGCTCGGTCCGCTGGAAATTCCAGGCGCTGGATGAAGGGGAACTCGGCGCGGAACGAATCCATCAGCTCGTCCCACACCTCCACATGGTTCTGCTGGATGTAATAGAGAGCGTTGGTGAGATCCAACCCTCGGCGGCTGATTCTCGCAACGGGCTCGAGGGTCATGCTATCGAAGGGCGAGAGCTTGCCTTCCCTGAGATCACGCGTCCAGAGGGGGGTCGTCAAGAAACCATCATAAACGTCAATAGTGCCAATGGTTCGTGTGAGATCGTCGAGTACAGGATAAAATGTCGGTTGTTTGAACTTCTCGAATGAAAGGACGGCGGCCGGGACGGATAGCTGGTCTCTTTGATTAGTTTTGTCGTTCATTAGCCACAGGTCGCTGTCCTGGCGCTCGAGAACTGTAACGAACTCGTCAGCGGGCTTCTTTCGTTTTTCGAGGCATTCCTTGAAACTCGCCAGGAAGCCGAGTGGAAGTTCAGCGCTGTAATGTAGGTCCAGATGACTCCAACGTGAGAGTGTCGTCGTTACCAGGTCGATGGTCGCACTATCCTGTCCCGTCGTTACGAGCGACTCGACGCCGCCGAACGCCCGACACCCGGCCACAAAACCCTCCTCCGCCCACCTGGACAACAAATCGAGCACCTGAATCACGCTGCTCTTGCCCGATCCGTTCGGGCCGATCAACACGATGGGCTTGCCCGGCTCGACGTCGATCGTCACGTCGCGCAGCAGGCGGAAGTTTTTGACGGACAGCTTGCGGAGCATCGCGACGCGCAGCCTACCCGAAAGCAGGCTGCGTCGCACACGTCAGCTCATCGCAACCCACATCCCACCGTGACCGCCTGATCCACCGTCGCGCGATCGATCTTCCTCGTATCCGCGTCCACCGTGACCCGCACGTTCACGCTGCCGCCGAGCCCCACGCGCGCCACGCCCTTCAAGAGGTCGCCAATCAGCCCGTTCGTGTGCGCGCCGATCACCGACGCGCCGAGCTCCGAGCAGGGCACCGCGCCGTCGAGGGTCATCTTGATCCGCGCCGAAAGGCCCTCGCGTTTTACCGTGCCGGGGCCGGCCAGCTTGAACGCGCCCGCGTCGACCGTCGCCTTCGTGATGCGCACGTCCGTGAGGTTCGGCGTGAGCTCGAACGTCGCCCCGAGCTTCGTCTTGCTCCCGAAGACGATGCCGTCGAGCTCCTTCGGGTGCGGCGGCACCCAGCCCTTCACCTCGAACGACGCCGTCCCCGCGTACATCCCCTTCGCCTCGGGACCGCCGAGCGTCACCACCACCGTCCCCTCCACCAAAGCGCCACGCAGATCCGCCGGGACCGAGAGCGAGCGCGCGCGCGTGAGATCGTCGACCTTCGTCGGCGGCAGCGTCGCCGTGAGCCGCATCGGCTTCGTGGTCGTGTCGAGCGCGAGCCGCAGCGGCGCGGCCTCGGCCGTCTTTGCGCCGAGCCAGATCGAGGCCGGATCCTTGCCGTTCCAGCGCGCGCCGAGGAGGCCCAGGTTCGTCCCCTCGAACACGACCGTGCCCTCGAACGCGCCTTCGGAGCCGCGCGCCTTCGTCACTTGTCCGGCGAGCACGAGGAAAGGCGATGCCTTCGCGCCCCAGGTCACGGTGACGTTGGCGGTCGTCGGCAGATCGAGGGCGCCCGGGTGGGCCTGGCTCCACGCGTCGAGGGCTTCGAGGCGCTCGTCGAGGGGGAGCGCCAGCGTGACCTCCACGTTGCGTGCGTCGATCCGCGTCGGGGAGAGGCCGTCGAGGTCCACGGCGATCCACGGGGATTCGGCCGCGAAGCCGGCGACGCCTTCGAGCTTGGCCTTGGCGCCGCGGAGCACGACGCGGCCCCACTTCGGGCTGAAGTCCTCGAACGTGAGTTCGATGCCCCGCGCCCGCGCTTCCTTCTCGATCCACCACCGGGCGAGCGGGCGGTGGCCGAGCCCTACACCGAGGCCGACCGCCGCGGACAGGACGAGCACGAAAGCCACGATCCGTCGCCCTCGCGGGCTCTTCTTCGGGGGCTCCGGGGCCGTGTCGGGCAGCGTGTCCATACCTCGTCCCTGCTAGCACGTCGGGGACGACGAGAGCGTGCCCGTGTTCCGCATGGTGAAAGGGCGTGCCTCGGACGTATACTGCGCGCCATCATGGCGGAAGGGACGCTGGCCCAGCCTGGCGATGTGATCGCCCGTAGATATCGGGTCGAATCCTGGCTCGGCCAGGGCAACATGGCCATCGTCTATCAGGCCAAGCACGTGAACACGGGCAAGGCGTGCGCGCTCAAGCTCGTGCACCCCCACCTCGTCACCCGCAAGGAGTTCGTCGACCTCTTCGTCAAAGAGGCCCAGCTCGGCGCGCGGATCGGCGAAAACCCGCACATCGTCGACGTGTTCGACGCAGGCGTCGACGAGGCGCGCAAGGTCCCGTACCTCGCGATGGAGCTGCTCCAAGGCGACACGCTGGAGAGCTACCTCAAGAAACACGCACGCCTGGCTCCGCGGCTCGCGCACACGGTCTTCGAACACCTCGCCGACGCGCTCGATCAAGCCCACGGCGCGGGCGTCATCCACCGCGACCTCAAGCCAGGCAACCTCTTCCTCGCCCGGGATCGGAAGGGGCAAACCCTCCTCAAGGTGATGGACTTCGGCATCGCGAAGGTGCTGGAGAGCCACGAGCAACGCACCGCGACGCAGATCGGATCGCCCGCGTATGCCGCGCCCGAGCAGCTCGGCGCGACGTTGCGCAGCCTCGCCGCGACGCAGGGGATCTCGATCTCGCAGACCGTGCAGGCGTCGACCGACGTGTGGGCGCTCGGCCTCGTCGCGTACGAGGCGTTCACCGGCGTGCAACCCGGCCAGTACTGGGGCGTCGACACGTACGCGGATCTCATGATCTGCATCGCGCTCGAAGAGCATCCGACGGCGACGCATCGGGCCGGCGACTACGCGAAGTTCCTGCCGCCGGGCTTCGACAAGTGGTTCTCGCGGTGCATCCAGCGCGACGCCACCGAGCGATGGCAGTCGGCGGGTGAAGCGGTGCGCGAGCTGATGCGGCTCATCGACGCGTGGACGTCGGATCCACTGACGGGAGATCTGAAGCTCGCGCCGTTCGAAGCGCCGGTCTCGTCGAAGTCGAGCAAGGGCGTCAAGCCTCTCCCGAAGCCGGCGCCGAAGCCCGCGGTCACCGGGTCGCTTCGCCCGTCGGTGACGGGGCTCCCGCTGAAGCTCCAGATCCCGAAGGCCGCGCCGGCCGTGGCCGATCCGGCGAAGGCCGGCGCGCTCGATCCCGGCAAGGCGGGCCCGATGTCGAGGGCCATGCCCACCGCGCCGGGGGCCGCGCCGAAGACGGGGCCCGTGCCCGCGGCCGTGCCGAAGACGGGGCCCGTGCCCGTGGCCGTGCCGAAGACGGGGCCCGTGGTCGCGAAGCCCACGACCGCGCCCACGCCTGCGCCCGCGCCCGTGGCGGCGACGCCTGCGCCCGCGCCCGTGGCGGCGACCCCCGCGCCTGCGGCCGTGGCGGCG
>NZ_SSMQ01000064.1 GCF_005144585.1 Polyangium fumosum
GGTCCCGGTCTACGTACCCGAGGCACCGGTCTGCGCCACCCGAGCGGATGGGTCGACCCCTCGAGAAGCGAAAAAGTGTCACCCGAGGTCCCGGTCTGAAGTGTCACCCAAGATTCCGGTTGCACAGGGTACTTACCCCACCACCCGACCGCACGCCCCAGAGACACGTCCCCGTCCCTCCAAGGCACGGCCTCGTACCTCCGGAGGCTCGACGGCACGCCCCAGAGACACGTCCCCGTTCCTCCCAGGCACGGCCTCGTACCTCCGGAGGGTCGACCGCACGCCCCAGAGACACGTCCCCGTCCCTCCAAGGCACGGCCTCGTACCTCCGGAGGGTCGACGTCGTCTCTTCGGACACATGCCCCCGTCTCTCGCACCCACGTCCCCGTCGCCTTTGGGCTCGGCCTCGAAGCTTGAAGACACGGCCTCCTCGATGAACTGCGTATCGCGCAGTTCATCGAACCGACGCCAGCGAACCCCCCCATGGTCTTGCCACCGGCCCGCGCGCCTGCCTCGGTTGGCAACGTCGCTGCCCGTCTTGACCGGGCCTGTTCGATGAACTGCGCATCGCGCAGTTCATCGACCTCGGGTCCAGCCCCTGGCTGGTCCGGGTGCAGGGGCGGATAGCCCCTGCTGGGGCCTGGGGCAAAGCCCCAGCGAAGCATGCGCGCGCGACGGAGCGATAGGAAGAATTCCCGGTCGCCTGGGAGAAATTCCCTGCCAGGGCGTGGGCCCAGCGCGTGATGGGGGCCTCGTCTCGGGGTGGCACGCGTCCTGCTGTGTTTCTCGTCGCGGTCGCGCTTCCTTCGGCCTTCGGCATTGCCGCTGCATGCCCCGCTCGAAGGACGTTTGGACGGACCCCACTTCGGAGTTGAACCAGCCTGATGAAATCGTTTGTGACCCAATTGATTTCGGGCACATCGGCCCTTCCACGCGCGCGGCGGCGCACGCCCGTGCTGGCCGCGTTGCTGGCCATCATGCTCGCGGCCGGCGCGGCTGGCGCGGACGAGCGCCGCAGGATCGCGGGCGCCATCGGCGGCGCGGCGTCGTCCCCGGATGCCGCCGCGTTGCCCGCATTGGAAGCCTTTCCTTCCCTCGGGCGCGCCATGGCGCTCGCGCGTGAACGTGGCCCCGACGTCGTGCGTGCACGGGGAAGCGTGGGCGTCGCGCAGGCCTCGTATGCAGGCGCGCGGCTCTCGGCGCTCGACAACCCGTACCTGGAGGTCTTCGTGGACCGTGGCCTCCAGGGGGTGACGAAGGACGCGGCCGTGCAGGCGAACCTCTGGCTCCCGCTCGAAGTGTCCGGGCAGCGGGCCCGGAGGATCGACGAGGCGGATGCGCTCGTCGCCTGGCAAAAGACCCTGTTCGAGGTGACGCGGTTCTCCGCCGAGGGCGACGCTGTGCGGGCTTATGGGGCCGCGCTCGTGGCGGGGGCGCGGGTCCGCACGCTCGAAGGGATCGTGCGCGACGCCGGCGCGGAGGCGGAGGTGTATCGGCAGCGGCGCGAAGCCGGCGACGCGACGCTGCAGGAGGAGAAGCTCGCGAGCATGGAGCACGCGCGGTACCTGGTGATGTTGCAGGAGAGCCGCGCCGATCTCACGCGCGCGCTCGTCGACCTCGCGCGCGCCACGGGGCGCATGTTCGAGCCGCCCGACAGCACGTCCGCCATGCCCCCCGTCCCGGGCGAGATGTACGGAGAAGCCGGCGCCGCGCGGCTCGCGGACACGTCGCCCCACGTCGCCGCCTCGACGCGCGAGGCGAGCTTTTACGCGCGGGCGGGGCAGCGCGCCGCGATCGAGGCCCACCCGCCTGTGAACCTGATCGTGACTGCGGGCCGCGGAGACCTGGGCGAGCCGCGCTTCGGTGGTGGCCTCTCGTGGACCTTCCCGGTCGCGCGGCGCAAGCAAGCCGAGGTGGCCCGCGCGGACGCCGAGCGGGCGCGCGCGCTCGCCGAGGCCGAGGTGAAGCGACGCCTCGTCGTGCAGGGCCTCTCGGGCCTCGAGCTCGAGCGCGCCGAGGTGCGCCGCGCCCGTGAGGTGATCGACACCGCCGCCCTGCCCGCGGCGCAAGCCTCCGCCGACGCGGCGATCGCCACGAAGGCCGCCGGCAAGGGGGAAATGCTCCTCGTGCTCACCACGCGCCGTGACCTCGAGCTTTTGCGATTGCGACGCCTGGAGCTCATCGCGCGTGAATGGTCGATCCTCGGCGACATCGTCGCGTGGACGGGAGAATTGCCGTGACGAACGAGACGAACCCGATCGACGAGGCCTCGGAGATCCCGCTCCCCGCGGACGAGGGCCTCCCGGAGCGCGACACGCAATCCCCCCGAGCGTCCACGGAGCCGCCGAGGCCACGATGGGCGCGCTGGGGCATCGCCGCGGGCCTGTCCGCGCTTGCAATCGCCGGCATGCTCGTGTGGCTGCGCGGAGGCGACGGTGAGGCCGATGTGCCCGTGACGAAGGCCGATGTCCCGCACGTCGAGGGCAAGGCCATCGTGTTCTCGAAGGCCTTTGGCGAACGCGCGGGCATCGAGACCGAGCCCGTGCGCCTCTCGCCGCTCGTGCCGCGGATCAAGGTCGTCGGCACCGTCGATTTCGACCCGGCGCACGTGGCCGCGGTGGGGACGCGGATCCCCGGGCTCGTCCGCTCGCTCGCGAAGGTCGAGGGCGAGCGCGTCAAGAAGGGGGACGTGCTCGCCGACATCGAGAGCGCGGAGCTCGGCACGGCGCAGGCCAGCGTGGCCGTCGCCCATGCGCATCGCAAGGCCGCCTCGATCAACGAGAAACGCGAGCGTGAGCTCGCCGAGCGTGGTCTGTCGACGGCGCGCGAGCACGAGGTCGCGACCGCGACGCACGAGGAGCAACGTGCCGTCCTCGAAGCCGCGCGACAACGCGTGCACGCCATGAGCGGCTCCCCCGGCAGCCCGTTCGGCGTGTACATGCTGCGCGCGCCGCTCGAAGGGACCGTGGTCGAGCGGCACATCTTCGCGGGCCAATCCGTCGACGCCCACCTCGTCGCGTTCCGCGTCGCCAACCTCGACCATCTCTGGGTGGATCTCTCGGTGTTCGAGAGCAACGTCGACGCGATCCACAAGGACGATCCGGTGGAGATCACGCGTGTGGGAGGCGAGCCGATCCCCGGCCGTGTCGCCCACGTCGGCGACGTCGTGGATCCCGTGACGCGCACGGCGGAGGTGCGGGTCGCGGTCTCGAACCAAGAACGAAAGCTCCGGCCGGGGCAATCCGTGACCGCGATCATCCAGGCCACCGGCCCTTCGCGCACGATGCTCACCGTGCCCATCACGGCCGTCACGTACATCGACGGGCGGCCGACGGTGTTCCTCGCCGAGAGTCCCGATCGTGTCGTGCCGACGACGATCGAGCTCGGCCCGAACGACGGCACGCACCAGGGCGTCACCGCGGGCCTCTCCGAGGGGCAGCTCGTGGTGAGCCGCGGCGTGTTTGCCCTGAAGAGCGAGCTTTACCGGTAAAACCATGCTGTCACGTATCGTCCTTGCCTCGATTCGCCTGCGGGCATTGATGCTCGTCCTCTTCGCGTTGCTCCTCGGCGCGGGCGCCGTGGCCGTGCGCGCGCTCCCCATCGACGCGATGCCGGACGTCTCGACGATCCAGGTCTCGGTGCTCACGAGCGCGTCGGGCCTCTCCGCCGTCGAGGTGGAGCGGACCGTGACCATTCCGGTCGAGAATGCGCTCAACGGTGTCCCCGGCGGCACCGAGCTGCGGAGCGTCTCGCGCGGCGGCCTTTCTGCCGTGACGGTGGTCTTCGCCGACGGCACGGACGTGTGGTTCGCGCGCCAGCTCGTCCTGGAGCGCCTGCGCACCGTGGAGCGCGAGCTGCCGGCCTCGGCGGGCACGCCCGAGCTCGCCCCCGTCTCCTCGGGGCTCGGCGAGATCTTCCAGTTCGTCGTGCGCAGCTCGCAGCACTCGCCGATGCAGCTCCGGACGCTGCTCGACTGGGAGATCGTGCCCAAGCTCCGCGGCGTGCCCGGCGTGATCGAGGTCAACACGATGGGCGGGGAGCTCAAGCAGTTCCAGGTCGTCGTGGATCGGGCGCGCCTCAATGCCCAATCGATGAGCGTGCAGGATGTGATCGAGGCCCTCCGCACCGCCAATGTCAACGTGGGCGGGGGTTATGTCGAGCGGCGCGAGGAGTCGTTCACCGTGCGCGGGCAGGGCATGCTGCGCGACGAGCAAGACATCGCCAACGTGGTGCTGCGCGCGGACAGAGGCGGCGCGCCCGTGCTCGTCAAGCACGTCGCGGATGTGCAGATCGGCGCGGCGCTGCGTCATGGGGTCATCACCCACGGAGGCGAACGCGAGGCGGTGACGGGCATCGTGATGATGCTCCTCGGCGGCAACAGCCGCGAAGTGGTCGCCGCCGTCGGGGAGCGGGTGAAGGAAATCGAGGCGGAGCTACCGCCCGGCGCGTCGATCGAGGTCGTCTACGATCGCGCCGATTTCGTCGGCCGGACCATCAGCACCGTGCTGAAGAACCTGGCCGAGGGGGTGATCGTCGTGACGATCGTGCTCGCGCTTTTCCTCGGCACGTTGCGCGGCGCGCTCGCGGTCGTCCTCGGGATCCCCGCGGCCATGACGGTGGCGGTGCTCGGAATGCACGCTTTCGGCGTGACGGGTGATCTGATGTCCCTCGGCGCCATTGATTTCGGCTTCCTCGTGGATGGGCCGATCGTGATGCTCGAAGCGGTCATCGCGGCCGTGGCGGGCCAAAAGCTCGCGGGGGACGCGCGGGCGCGGGCGTATGCCGAAGCCGCGCAGGGGGTGGCGCGACCGGTCGCCTTCGCCGTGGCCATCATCATGCTCGTTTACGTGCCGCTGCTTTTCCTCGAAGGCATCGAGGGGAAGATGTTCCGGCCGATGGCCCTGACCATGGCGTGCGCCCTCTTCGGCGCCCTCGTCTATTCGGTCCTCTTTTTCCCCGCGCTCCTCGTCACGCTGGTGCCGCCGGCCGAGGGCCATGGGCCGCGGTGGATGGAGTGGATCACGGCGCGGTACGAGCGGATCGTCGGACATGCCGTCGCGCTCCGATGGCCGCTGCTCGGCGCGTCGGCGGTGGCGTTCGTCGTGACGACCTTCTGGTTCGCCCGGGCCGGCGCGGAGTTCGTCCCCCGGATCTTCGAGGGCGATGCGGTGGTGACCATCCGTCGCGCGCCGAGCATCTCGCTCGACGAGGCGCGGCGGCTCGACCTCGTGACCGAGAAGGTGCTGCACGGCTTCCCCGAGGTCGTGAGCACGCTCGGCATGACCGGGCGCGCCGAGGTCGCCACCGATCCGGTGGGCAACGACAACACCGACATCCTCGTGCGGCTCCGCCCGACCGAGGAATGGAAGACGGCCCGCGATTTCGACGAGCTCTCCGAGGTCTTCAAGGAGGCAGTCGAGGCCCACGTGCCGGGGACGTTCGTCTCCGTCTCGCAGCCCATCGAGGACCGCACGAACGAGCTCATCAGCGGCTCGCGCGCGGACATCTCGATCAAGGTGGTCGGGAGCGACATCGAGGAGCTCGCCGCGCTCGGCGACCGGATCGGCGCGCGGGTGAAGGCGATCCAGGGCGCCGGCGACGTGCGCGTCGAGCGCCTCCTCGGCCAGCCCGTGATCAGCGCTGTCGCGGATCGGGCGAGGATGGCGCGGTACGGCGTGCGGGTCGAGGACGCATTCACCGTGATCGCCGCGGCGCGCGAGGGCGTGCGCGTCGGCGACATCTACGAGGATCAGCGCAAGTTCGACCTGCGCGTGCTGAATCCTCCGTCCGAGCCTTCGGCGGCGGCGCTCGGCGAGCTGTTCGTCGAGACCTCGCGCGGTCTCCGCGTCCCGCTGCGGGAGGTGGTCACGCTCGCCGAGGGGGACGGACCAAGCTCGATCCGAAGGCAGGATCGCGAACGGACGGTGCGCGTCGACGTGAACCTGCGGGGACGCGACCTGGTCTCCTGGGTCGACGAAGCCAAGGTGGCTGTCGCGCGCGACGTGCCGCTCCCGACGGGCTATCGCATTGCGTGGGGCGGGCAATTCGAGAATTTCGAGCGGGCGCAGAAGCGGCTCGCGCTGCTGGTGCCGGCCGTGGTGGTGCTCATCTTCGGCATGCTGCTCTGGATGTTCCAGAACGCGCGCCTCGCCCTGGCCGTCTTCATGATGGTGCCGCTCTCGCTCGTGGGCGGCATGCTGGGCCTGCTCGCGCGGGGTTTGCCCTTCAGCCTGTCCGCGGCGGTCGGGTTCATCGCGCTCGGCGGCGTGGCGGTGCTGAATGGGGTGGTGATCACCAGCGAGGTGCGCAGGCGTCTGTCTGCAGGCGAGGCGCTCGACGTGGCGGTCACGCGCGGCGCGACGGCGGTCGTGCGCGCGGTGCTCACGACGGCCGCGGTCGCGGCGCTCGGCTTCATGCCGATGGCGGTCGCAGAGAGCGCGGGCGCCGAGGTGCAGCGCCCGCTCGCCACGGTGGTGATTTTCGGGATGTTCTTCGGGACGATCACGACGCTCGCCGTGCTCCCCGGCGTCCTCCGCGCCGCGCTCGCGGGCCAGCGCCTCGCCGCGCGCGCAGCGGAAGAGGGACAGGGCCGCGCGTATCCTCAAGAGGCCCTGGGATCGTGAGGAACGAGAGGGGCCTCAAAGGGGCGTGCAGCGGTCGTTCGCGCAGGCGTACCCGTCGAGGCAATCACGCCCGTCCTTGCAAGAGCGCTTGCAGAGGCCAGCGACGCACGTATTGCCCATCCCGCAGCTCGCATCGCTCACGCATTCGACACAGCGCCGTTCGAGGCAGTACTGGAACGCCACGTTTTTGCCCTCGCAGTCGCCCTGGTTCGAGCACGGCACCGATTTCGGCTCGGGCACACAGGCGGCCCCTGCGACGATGATTCCAACGGAAACAATGAACCAGCGTGTGAAGGAAGGTTTCACGTAGAGCACCTCCAACCGCTCGTTCGAAAAAGCAGAGAGCATGCCACGGAGGGAGCGTGGGGATCCCGCACGCGCGTGGGTGCCGCGGTGGGAATGTTTCCCGGCCAGACCGGAATGGCTCCGGCCCTGGACGCCTTACGCCCCCGCGTCGTCCGCGCTTCGATCCCGCAGCCGATACCCGACGCCCGGCTCCGTCACGAGCCATTTCGGCCGCGCCGGATTCGCCTCGATCTTCTTTCGCAGCTCGGCCATGTGCACGCGGACGTAATGCGGCTGGTTCGCATACGCCGGGCCCCAGACCTCTTTCAGGATGTGCTGGTGGGTCAGCACCTTCCCTGCGTTCTGCGCGAGCAGCACGAGGAGCTTGTATTCGATGGGCGTGAGGTGCACGTCCTGGCCGCCTTTTCGTACCTCCCGCCGCACGAGATCGATGCGCAGCTCGCCGATCTCGATCGTCTGCACCCCGCTCGACGTCACGCCCGCGGCCGCGTGCCGGAGCGCGACCCGCATCCGCGCGAGCAGCTCGTTCACGCCGAAGGGTTTGGTCAGGTAATCGTCCGCCCCCGCGTCGAGTGCGGCCACTTTGTCGTCCTCGCGCCCCCGCGCCGAGATGACGATCACGGGCATCCGTCCCCATTCGCGGATCCGGCGCGTCAGATCGATTCCGTCGCCGTCCGGTAGACCGAGATCGAGGAGCAAAAGCTCCGGATTGTGCGTGCTCGCGAGCATGAGCGCCTCCGCGGAGGTGCCCGCTTCGAGCAGGCGATAGCCGTGCGACGTGAGCGTCGCGCGCATGAACCGGCGCATTTGAGGTTCGTCCTCGACGAGGAGGACGAGCGGGCGAAAGTCCGTCATGGGCGCGCCTCCTCGACGTGTGCAGCGACCTGCGGGGCGCCGCTGGGGATCGGCACGCGGATGCGAAAGTTCGCGCCGCCGGAGGCGCGATTCTCGGCCGCGATCGTGCCGCCGTGCGCCTCGACAATCGCCTTGCAGATCGCGAGCCCGAGCCCCGCGCCGACCGCGGTCGTATGCCCTCCGCGGTAAAACTTCTCGAAGATGCGCGACTCGCTCCCCGCGGCGAGCCCGGGGCCCGCGTCGGCCACCTCGACGACGACCCCGCCGGGCTCGCCGCGGGCGACGACCTCGATCGGCGACCCGGGCGGCGTGTAACGCGCTGCATTCTCGAAGAGGTTGATGAACACCTGCTCGAAGAGTACGGGATCCACGGACAGGAGCGCTAACGCTTCCGGGAACGTGACGTTCACGGGCCGGTCCCCGAGCTTGCGTTCGAGCCGCGTCAGCGCGGAGCCGACGAGCTCTTCGAGTGGCACCCACGCGCGCTTCAGCGCGACCGGGCCGGCTTCGAGGCGCGTCATGTCGAGCAGGTTCGCGACCAGCCGTTCGAGCCGCTCGGCCTCCTCGCAGATCGAGTCGAGCAGCTCGGCGCGGGTGGTCTCGCCGAGGCCCCCGTCGTCGCGCAGCGCCGTGGCCGAGCCTGTGATCGCCGAGAGCGGCGTGCGAAGGTCGTGCGAGACCGCCGAGAGCAACGAGCTGCGCATCTCTTCCGTTTTCGCGCGCAGGGCCGCGCTGTTCGCCTCGCTCGTGAGCCGCACGCGCTCGAACGCGAACGCCGCCTGCCGGCAGAAAGCATCGAGGAACGCGCGTTGCTCGGCCCCGAGCGGTGTCGCGCTCTTCGGCGCGAGCACGAGCACGCCGAGCGGCGCGCCTCGCACGGAGAGCGGCGCGCATACGACCTTCGATCCCGGGAGCGTGTCCGTGCCCAAGCCCGAAGGACGCGCGTGCTCGAAAGCCCAGCGGGCGACCGCGAGATCGGCCGTATCGAGGGACGCCGCGGCCGGGGCGACGGCGACCGCCTGAAGCGCGCCGTCGGCCCTGGATTGCAGCACGTGCGCCGCTGCTTCGAAGACCTGCTCGGCGTGGCCCGCGACGGCCGAGGCGACGGCCCCGGTATCGTCCGCCGCCGCGAGATCCCGGCTGAGATCGTAAAGCGCGGCGGTCTGCGCCTCGCGATGCCGCGCGTCTTGCTCCTGCCGCCGGATGCGGGCCGTCAGCGCGCTGAGGAGCAGGCCGACGCCGAGCATCATGGCGAACGTCAGCAGGTACTTCGCGTCGGCCACGTCGAACGTGTGGAAGGGCGGGACGAAGAAGAAATCGTAACAAGCCACCGCCAGGATCGACGCGAGGATCGAGGGGCCTCGCCCGAAGCGCACGGCCGCGAGCATGACGCAGAGCACGTAAAGCACTTCGAGATCGGGGACGGGGTAGATCGCGCGCACGGCCGCCGCGAGCACGGTGGTGGCCGCGACGAGCAGCACGGCCGACCCATACATCACGGGCCGCGCCGACTCCTTCGGCAGCTCCGGCGGCGCCGGCGCCGTCTCGGCGCTCTCGCTGCCGCTGATGACGAGCACGTCCACGTCCCCGCTGCCACGCACGACCTCGTCGAGAAGCGAGCCACGGAGCCGGTCGCGGAGGCGAGAATGGGTCGGCTTGCCGATGATGATCCGCGTGACGTTGTGCTTGCGCGCGTAGCGCAGGAGCGCCTCGGAGATGCTCGCGCCCGAGAGCCGCGTCACGGCGCCGCCGAGCGTCTCTGCGAGGCGCAAATGGGCTTCGAGCCGCGCCCGATCGGCCTCGCTCGGCGCCTTCGCCGCGGGCGACGCGACGTACGCGGCGACCCACGGCGCGCGCAGGCCCGCGGCCATCCGCGCCGCCGCGCGCAGGAGCCGGCCCGAGCTCGGCGCAGGGCTGATGCACACGAGGATCCGCTCGCCGGCCGGCCAGGGCGTGATCACCCCGTGCTGCTCGCGATACTCGCGCATGTCCACGTCGACGCGCTCCGCCGTCCGCCGCAGCGCGAGCTCGCGCAGCGCGAGCAGGTTGCCGCGCTGGAAGAAATGCGCGGCCGCGCGTTTCGCCTGCTCCGGCAGATAGACCTTTCCTTCGCGCAGGCGCGCGAGCAGCTCCTCGGGCGCGATGTCGACGAGCTCGATCTCGTCGGCGCGATCGAGGATCGAATCGGGGATCGTCTCGCGCACCTGGATGCCCGTGATCTGCGCGACCACGTCGTTCAGGCTCTCGACGTGCTGCACGTTGACGGTCGTGAAGACGTCGATGCCCGCGTCGAGCAGCTCGAGCGCGTCTTGCCAGCGCTTCGCATGCCGGGATCCGTGGACGTTCGTGTGGGCGAGCTCGTCGAGCAGCAGCAGCCCGGGCCTCCGCGCGAGCGCGGCGTCGAGGTCGAGCTCGTCGAGGGCGCGCCCGCGATACTCCACCTTGCGCCGCGGCAGCACGTCGAGCCCTTCGAGCAGGGCTTCCGTCTCCGCGCGCCCGTGTGTCTCCACGATCCCGGCGACGACGTCGACCTTCTGTTCGATCGCCCGTTCGCGCGCGACCTGGAGCATGCGGTACGTCTTTCCGACGCCGGGGGCGAACCCGAAGAACACGCGGAGCCGCGCGCGGTGTTCGCGTCCCTCTTCGGCGTGCGCCCTCCGTACGAGCGCGTCGGGATCGGGTCGGCTGTCGGGATCGGTCATGGATGGGCTTTCGCCTGATCGAGCGCGAGGTTCAGGCGTAACACGTTCACGCGTGGTTCGCCGAGGACGCCGAGGACACGGCCCTCCACGTGCGCGTCGACGAGGCCGCGGACGCGGGCCGGATCGAGCGCGCGGGCCCGCGCGACGCGGGCGACCTGGAAATGAGCGGCCGCCGGAGAAATGTGCGGGTCGAGGCCACTGCCCGAGGCCGTGACGAGGTCGACCGGAAGGGGCGCGGCATGGCCCGGGTCTGCCTCGCGAAGCGCTGTGATGCGCGCCGCGACGGCGTCTCGGAGCGCTGGGTTCGTCGGCCCGAGGTTCGAGCCGCTCGACGCCGCCGCATTGTAGGGATGGCTCGGCGTCGCGGAAGGGCGACCCCAGAAGTACCGCGGATCCTCGAACGGCTGCCCGATCAGCTCGGAGCCGACGATTCTTCCCCCCTCATGGATCAGGCTGCCATTCGCGCGCGCCGGAAAGGCCGCTTGCGCGACGGCGGTGACGAGCAGCGGATACACGACGCCCGTCAGGAGCGTGAATGCGGCGAGGAGCGTGATCGCGGGACGGAGGAGCGATTTCATCGTCGATTCCTTTCAGCCAACGCCGAGGCCCGCGAGCACGAGGTCGATGAGCTTGATGCACGGGAACGGCAGCACCACGCCGCCGAGGCCATACACGAGCAAGTTCCGCCGGAGCAGCGCGGGCGCGGGCGCCGGGCGGTACCGGATGCCGCGGAGCGCGATGGGGACGAGCGCGATGATGACGAGCGCATTGAAGATCACGGCCGACAGGATGGCCGTGGCCGGCGAATGCAGCCGCATCACGTTCAGCGCGCCGAGCGCGGGGTAGGTCGCGGCGAACGCGGCCGGGATGATGGCGAAGTATTTGGACACGTCGTTCGCGATGCTGAACGTCGTCAGCGCGCCGCGCGTCATGAGCATCTGCTTTCCGATCTCCACGATGGCGAGCAGCTTCGTCGGGTTGGAGTCGAGATCCACCATGTTCCCCGCCTCCTTCGCGGCCTGCGTGCCCGTGTTCATCGCCACGGCCACGTCGGCCTGCGCGAGCGCGGGCGCATCGTTCGTCCCGTCGCCCGTCATCGCGACGAGGTGCCCTTCCTGCTGATACGAGCGAATCATCGCGAGCTTTTGCTCGGGCGTCGCCTCGGCGAGGAAATCGTCGACGCCGGCCTCGGCCGCGATCGCCGCGGCGGTGAGCGGGTTGTCGCCCGTGATCATCACCGTGCGAATGCCGATGTGGCGTAGCTCCGCGAATCGCTCCTGGATCCCGCCCTTCACGATGTCCTTGAGCTCGACCACGCCGAGCACCCGCGCGCCGTCCGCGACGACGAGCGGCGTGGATCCCTGCTTCGCGACCTCGTCCACGAGCGCCTTCACCTCGGCCGGGACGCTTCCGCCCTGCGCCTCGACGAACTTCGTCACGGCGTCGGTCGCGCCCTTCCGGATGAGGCGCCCGTCGAGATCGACCCCGCTCATCCGCGTCTGCGCCGTGAATGGCACGAACGTCGCGCCGAGCGCGTGCACGTCCCGCGCCCGCAATGCAAAACGCTCCTTCGCCAGCACCACGATGCTGCGGCCCTCCGGCGTCTCGTCGGCGAGGGACGAGAGCTGCGCCGCGTCCGCGAGCTCGCCCTCCTTGATCCCAGGCGCGGGCAAGAAGGCTGTCGCTTGCCGATTGCCGAGCGTGATCGTGCCCGTCTTGTCGAGCAAGAGCACGGTCACGTCCCCGGCCGCCTCGACGGCGCGCCCCGAGGTCGCAATCACGTTCGCCTGGACCATTCGATCCATCCCCGCGATGCCGATCGCGGAGAGCAGCCCGCCGATCGTCGTGGGAATGAGACATACGAGCAAGGCGCAGAGCACGGTGAGGCTCACGGGCGCGCCTTGCCCGGAGCTCGCGACGGCATATTTCGAGAAGGGCAAGAGCGTCACGGTCGCGAGCAAAAACACGATCGTGAGCGCCGCGAGCAGGATGTCGAGCGCGATCTCGTTCGGCGTCTTTTTCCGTTTGGCGCCCTCGACCATCGCGATCATGCGGTCGAGGAAGGTCTCGCCCGCGTTCTCCGTGATGCGCACGAGCAGCCAATCCGAGAGCACGCGTGTCCCGCCCGTGACGGCGCTGCGGTCCCCGCCGCTCTCGCGAATGACGGGGGCGCTCTCGCCCGTGATGGCGCTCTCGTCGACCGAGGCGACCCCTTCGATCACCTCCCCATCGCTGGGCAGGGTATCTCCGGCTTCAACCAGCACGACGTCGCCGCGGCGGAGCGTCGAGGAATCGACCTCCTCGCGCCGCGCGTCGAGCCGCGGCGCGTCCAGGCGCTTCGCGTTCACGTTTTTCCGGGTCTTCCGGAGCGCGTCCGCTTGCGCCTTGCCACGCCCTTCGGCCATCGCTTCCGCGAAATTGGCGAAAAGGACGGTGAACCAGAGCCAGAGCGAAACGGCGAGGATGAAACCGGCGGGGGCCTCGCCGCGACCGGTGATCGCCGCGTGCAGGAAGAGCACCGTCGTGAAGGCGCTGCCGACCTCCACCACGAACATGACCGGGTTTTTGAGCATCCGCCGCGGATCGAGCTTGCGGAATGCGTCGACGGCCGCGCGGCCGACGATGGCGCGCTCGAAGAGCGGACGAGCCTGGGTTCGGGTCGTCATGAGGGGGCTCCATTCACCTTGCAAACAGGGAGAGATGCTCGACCACCGGGCCGAGCGCGAGCGCCGGGACGAACGTGAGCGCACCGACGAGCAGAATCGTCCCGACGAGCAAGAGCACGAAGAGCGGCGTGTGTGTCGGCAACGTCCCCGCGCTCGGGGGGATCGATTTCTTCCGCGCGAGGGACGCGGCCATTGCCAGGACGGGGACGAGGACCCAATAACGGCCGATCAGCATGCAGAGGCCGATGGCCGTCGTGTAAAACATCCCGCTCACGGTGAGCCCGCCGAAGGCCGAGCCGTTGTTGTTCGCGCCGGACGAGAAGGCATACAGGATCTCGCTGAAGCCGTGGGCGCCGGGGTTGCCGAGGGGCGCCGTGCCCGCGGACGTCGCGCTCGCGAGGGCTGTGCCGACGAGCACCGCCGCGGCCGGGAGCAGGATGACGAGCGAGGCCATTTTCATCTCGAAGGCCTCGATCTTCTTGCCGAGGTACTCCGGCGTGCGCCCGACCATCAGGCCGGCGATGAACACGGCGATGACCGCATACATCAGCATCCCGTAGAGCCCCGAGCCCACGCCGCCGAACACGATCTCGCCGAGCTGCATGAGCCACATCGGCACGAGCCCGCCGAGCGGCGTGAAGCTGTCGTGCATCGCATTCACGGAGCCATTCGAGGCTGCCGTCGTCGCCGTCGCCCAGAGCGCGCTGTCGACGACGCCGAAGCGCGCCTCCTTGCCCTCCATGTTCCCGCCGGGCTGGAGCGCGCTCGCGCCCTGATCGACGCCGAGGCTCGAAAGGATGGGATTTCCGTGCTGCTCGGCCGCCACCGCGACGCAGAGCAGGGGCACGAAGATCACGAGCATCGCCGCGAAGACGGCAACGCCCTGTCGTTTGTCCTTCACCATTGCGCCGAACGTGAAGCAGAGCGCCGCGGGGACGAGCACGATCGAGATCACCTCCAGCAGGTTCGTGAGGGCGTTCGGGTTCTCGAACGGGTGCGCCGCGTTCACGTTGAAAAAGCCGCCGCCGTTCGTCCCGAGCTGCTTGATGGCGATCTGCGAGGCCGCGGGCCCGAGCGCGAGGATCTGCCGGGCGACGCCGGTCCCGTCGCCGGAGGTCGTCGGGTCGAGCAGATCCGCGACGTGATGCGCGGCGAACGTCTGCACGACGCCCTGCGAAACGAGCAAAAGGGCGAGGACGAACGAGAGCGGCACGAGCACGTAGAGCGTGCTCCGTGTCAGGTCGACCCAGAAGTTGCCGATGCCCTCCGCCGTGCGCCGCGTGAACCCTCGTATCAATGCGACGAGGACGGCCATGCCCGTGCCCGCGGAGACGAAGTTCTGCACGGTGAGCCCGAGCATTTGCGTGAGGTGCGAGAGCGTCGTCTCGCCCGCATACGCTTGCCAGTTCGTATTGCTCGCGAAGCTCACCGCCGTGTTCCACGCGACCTCCGGCGCGACCGCGCCGAGCCCGGCCGGATTCACGGGCAGGAGGGCCTGGAATCGCTCGAGCCCGTACACCACGAGCAGGCCGAACAGGTTGAACAGGAGGACAGCCGCGGCATACCGAGGAAAGGACATGTCCTCGTCGACACGAATCCCTGCGGCGCGATAGAAGAGGCGCTCGACCGGCCCGAACACGCGCGCGGCGAGCTTCGTGTTCCCCTCGTACACGCGGGCCATGTACGATCCGAGCGGAACGGCGAGCGCGACGAGCACGAGCAGGAAAAGCCCGCACCGGAAGACGGCATTCTCGATCACGACAACTTCTCCGGATAGAGGAGCGCGAAGAGGAGGTAGCCGAAGAGAAGGGCGGCGAGCACGCCGCCGAGGCTCGTCAGGGTCGCCATGGCATCAGACTTTCTCGCAGAGCCGCACGAGGCCCCACGACACGAGGAAAAACGCTGCGGTGATGGCCAGAAACACGGCGTCCATGGTTCAGCTCCTCCCGCGCCGTCCGCGGCTGCGGAGCCGCGTGATGCAGGGGCCGAACAGGCCCTTCAGCGCGAAGAACGACATCAACATGCCGACCGAGCCCACGGCGCCCCAGGGCCCCGGCCGGCCGGCGTCGTACACCACGAGCAAGAGCCCGATCCCGAGCCAGACCCAGAGCAGGCTCCTCTGCTCGGCGCGCCCGTCGGCATCCGGATCGATTCCGGTCGTTTCATTTCGTCGGTAGGGGTTCATGGTCAAAACCACGTCGTCGCGCCGAGCGTGACGGTGTCCTCCGCAGGGCGGTTCGGCACGAACGGCGTATCCACGCCATTCCCTTCAACGTCGCCGCCGAAATACATGTCCCCCGCCGCGTGATCGTGGCGGTATTCGAGCCGGAAGGAGGCTCGTTCGTGCGGGCGGAAGTCCGCCGTCGCCGTGCCGGACGCGACCCAGGAGACCGGCCAGAAGAGGGGCGCGGCCGTGCCCTCGGGGCTCTCCGGCACCCGCTCGTGGAACGCGTCCCCGCGCGCCGCGAGGAAGAGCTTGTCCGAGACGCGGAAACGCGCATAAAGCGCGCCCGCGATCCAGGCGCTCGTGCCAAAACGGTTGGGCTCCGTCCCGCCATTGACGTGGGCGATGAACGAGAGCCGGTTCGTCGGGTGGAGCGTGGCGTGCACGTCCACGAGGTGCCGCCACGCGCGGCCCTCGGGGGCGCCGCGCGGGCGCTCCACGCCCGTGAAGTAGAGGAACGAGAGCGCGAGCTTTTCCGGCCGCGTGTACGTGACCTGCGCGGCGAGCGATTTCTCCTCGTTGTTGTCGACGACGCTGTTCCAGCCGTTGTAACAGGCGAGCGTCAAGGCCCACGCGTCGCTCAGCGGATACGTGACGCGCGCGCCGGTGTGGTAGAACGGAAGCCCAAAAAACAGGTTCGAGCGGGAGAAGTTCCAGTTATCGCGCACGGCCATCGCCTCGGGCCCGATCGGCGAGAGGAAGAGGCCGGCCTGGACGAGGAGCCCGCGCCCGACGTCGAAGCGATACCCGGTGTAGGCTTGCTGGACGTACTTCCAGAGCTCCGCGCCCGTGGCGTTCGTCCCGCTCGCGCCCGCGAGCGCCGGCTCGGCGAGGTAATACGTGCTCGGCGTGTGCCCCACCTGGAGCGTCACGAGGCCCGAGAGCCGCTGTACGTCCCAGGTCGCGGAGAGCGCGACGTTCGAGAGCGTGAACGTATTGTGTCGGTTGTCGAACCCTCGATAGTGCGTGATGCCATTCGAGGGGCGCTCGAAATTCCACTGGTAGAACGCCTCTGCATACCCGCCGAGCTGGAACGTGGCGGGGGGCGGGGCCTCGTCCGCGCGCGCCGCGGGGACGGAGCCGAGGAGCAGAACCGCCGCGCCGAGGACGACGCGAGGATCAGGGAGCATGCCGGCGAGCTGCATGCCCTATGTATACGGCGTTTCGTGTCAGGGGGACGTCAAGGTCCCGCGGCCCCGTATCAAGAAAGTATCAAGATTGCCCGGGTGACGTCGGGGACTGCCGGAATGGGGTTACCCTCGGGCCCCATGACGATCGACCCCTCCCAAGTGCCATCTACGAGCGTGCATGCGCCGTCCGTGGCGCATGCAGCGCACGCCGCGCACGCGGCTCGCTGGCCGCTCCTCCTCGGCGCGCTCGGCGTCGTGTTCGGCGACATCGGCACGAGCCCCCTCTACGCCATCAAAGAGTGCTTCAGCCCCGCGAGCACGCACCGGGTCGACGCCACGCCGGAGAACGTCCTCGGCGTCCTCTCGCTCGTCTTCTGGTCCCTCTTGATGGTCGTGACGGTCAAGTACCTGACCTTCATCTTGAAAGCCGACAACCAAGGTTCGGGCGGCATCCTCGCGCTGCTCGCGCTCGTCCCCCCGCGCAAGGACGGCAGCGCCATTGCGGGTCCGCTCGTCCTCCTCGTCCTCTTCGGCGCGGCGCTTCTTTATGGGGACGGCGTCATCACGCCTGCCATCTCGGTGCTCTCCGCGGTGGAGGGGCTCGAGGTCGCGACGACGTCCCTCAAGCCGGCCGTCGTCCCGCTGACCGTCGTCGTCTTGCTCTCGCTCTTTTTCGTGCAGAAGCGCGGCACGGCGGGCATTGGCAACGTCTTTGGTCCGATCACGCTCGTCTGGTTCGTGACCATCGCGGCGCTCGGCGTCCGCTGGATCTGGATCGAGCCCTCGGTGCTCGCCGGGGTCGACCCGCGGCACGCCGTCGCGTTTTTCCTCGAGCACAAGACCCACGGCTTCTTGCTCCTCGGCGCCGTCGTCCTTTGCATCACCGGCGGCGAGGCGCTTTATGCCGACATGGGGCATTTCGGCCGCGGCCCGATCCGCACGGTCTGGTATGCGGTCGTCTGGCCGGCGTTGCTCCTCAATTACTTCGGCCAGGGCGCGTGCCTCCTCCGCAATCCCTCGGCGGCGGCGAACCCCTTTTATGCCCTCGTCCCCTCCTGGGCCCTCTATCCGACGGTCGCCATCGCCACCGCGGCCACGATCGTCGCCTCGCAGGCGCTCATCTCCGGCGCCTTCTCGCTCACGCAGCAGGCCGTGCAGCTCGGGTATTTCCCGCGCGTGACCATCATCCACACCTCGAAGGAGACCGAAGGCCAGATCTTCATCCCCGAGATCAACCGCGCCCTCTCTGTCGCGTGTGTCTTCCTCGTGCTCTGGTTCCAGAACTCGAGCGCGCTCGCCGCCGCGTACGGCATCGCCGTCACGGGCACGATGGGCATCACGACGGTCGTCTATTTCGTCGTCGTGACGCAGCGCTGGAAATGGCCGCTCTGGAAGGCGCTCCCGCCCGTCCTGCTCTTCCTCAGCATCGACCTCGCGTTCTTCGGCGCGAACGCGGCGAAGTTCTTCCACGGCGGCTGGTTCCCCATCGTGATGGGCGCCGCGATCTACGCCGTGATGACGACCTGGAAGACCGGCCGCCGCATCCTCGGCGAGTCCTTCAAGGCGAACCTCCTCCCGCTCGAATCGTTCCTGCGTGACGTGGAAGAAAAAAAGCCCCACCGCGTCTCGGGCACGGCCGTGTTCATGGCGTCGAACCCGCAGGGCACGCCGCCCGTGCTGCTCCACCATTTCATCCACAACAAGATCCTCCACGAGCAGGTCGTGCTCCTCTCCGTGGTGAACGAGCGTGTCCCGGAGATCACGCCCGACGCGCGTGTCTCCGTGGACGACATGGGCCACGGGTTTTATCGGGTGACGGCGCGGTACGGCTTCATGCAGACGCCCCACGTGCCGAGCGTGCTCGCCGCTTGCAAGGACCACGGCCTCGACGTGGACCTCAAGAACACGAGTTATTACCTCGGCCGCGAGACGCTCCTGCCGACGGGGAGATCACGCATGATGAAGTGGCGCAAGGACCTCTTCGCGTTCATCTCGCGCAATGCCCGCCCGGCGACGGCCTACTTCGGCCTGCCGCCGGGCCGGGTCGTCGAGCTGGGAATGCAGATCGATCTGTGAGGGGCGGGGCGCGGCGCTCGCGAACCCGGGTGGGCTCGCGAGCGCGCGGCGGGGGAGGGGAGGGCGCGATCAGTCGCTGGTCGTCACCAGGTTGTGCGTGTCGAGGTCGGCCTCATGAATGCCGTAACGACCGCCCGGGATCAGCACCTCGTCGTCGTCGATGATCGGCCTGAGGTTCGAGCTGTTGTACGAATACATCGCCGGGAAGTAGGCCGTGGAGGTCGGCGTCGTCGGATCGTCCAGGTCCGCCATGAGAACGCCGCCGTACAGGTAGAAGAAGGCGCGGCGCTCGGCGGCGCCGAGCAAGATCGAGTATTGCGGGCGATTCACGTTCGACAGGACCTGGAACGTATCGCTATTGCCGCTCCTCGGCTTGAGGATGCTGAACAGTTGGGAGTGGCTCGGGTACCACACGAGGTCGTGCGTGACGACGGGCCTGTCGTCGTCGATGAACAGCTCGCGCACGATGCGGTTCGCGAACAGGTGCCGGTTCTCGAGCTCGGCCTTGTTGCTCTTGAGCTTCAGCCTCGAGACGGCGGTCTCGATGTACTGCGAGCCCCAGACCTGATCCCGCGTGAAGATCGTCGATCCATCCTTCGCGATGATCGTGCCGGGCACGTTGATCCCCGCTTCGAGCTTCGGCTGCGCGGGCTTCTTCAGGTCGAGCTTCTTCAGGAAATATCGGGCATGCGACCGCGTGTCGCCCGCGACCTGCTCCGGCTTCTTGACGGTGATGTAGAGGTCGTCGTCGTGCCCGCTCATCGCGACGAACTCCTCGGCCGGCGCCGGCGTCACGTCGATCGCGGGCAGGATCGTCGGCTGCGAGGGGTTCGACAGGTTCACGAGCTTGACCTGGGCCTTTTGCCGGATGTGCTCCCCTTCATTCCCATACCAGGGGCCGTAGCAGTATTCATACGCGTCCGCCTGCTCCGGGGAGATCGGCGTGCAGGTCGTCTCCAGGTTCGTGATGACGCATTCGGCGAAGCCGCCGTTGCAGGAAGGCTGGCCGCCGTTGATCTTCGTGCAGGTCCGCCTGCCGGCGAGGAAGCAGCCCTGCTCGCCGTCGCAGGCCGAGTAGCTCGTGGGGTACCAGGTGCAGATGTCGAGCGTCACCGGTTCCGTGACCTGGCTCGTCTGGACGAATCCGAGGGTCTTCTTCCCGACGACGCCCGTGGTGTTGTAATAAGCAGACGCGTCGCTCGACAGCTCCGTCGTGACGAGCTGCCCACGCTCGACCGGGTGCTTCGGGTTCGAGAGGTCCCAGACCTTGATGGTCGTCTCGTAGGTCGGGTAGGCAAGCCACTTGCCGGACACGGCGACGAACAGATCGTCCACCTGGTAGTGCTGCGCGTTCGCCGGCACCTCGATCGTCGCCACGGGCGTGCCGGTGTCGACGGGCTGGTTGTTCCGGATGATGTCGACCTTGGCCTTGGCGCTCGGATCGTACCAGTACCAATAACTGTCGTCGTCCGGGCTGCGCAGGCGCGCGCGGTAATTGCCGTAGACCCAGACCTTCGTGTAATCCGGCGCCACGCTGAGCTCGCCGACCTTCTCGGGCGCGTCGAGGTTCGATTGATCCCAGATGCGGAGCTGCGTCTCGGAGAGGTTCGCCCCGTTCGTCGCGTCGAGCTTGAACGTGCGACGGACCGAATCGGGATGGTTCATGATGCCGCGACGCGTGATCGTCGATGCCGAGAACGTGAAGATCTGGACGGCGGACTCGTAGGTCCAGTTGCTCCAGGTATCGTCCGTGTATTTGTAGCCGGCGAAGGGCAGGAGCACGAGGCCCGTCTCGATCTCGCCCGTCGGCGCCGCCACGTTCACCGCGTTGTGGAGCACGCTGAACGCGCGGTGGTCCCAGCTCGCCTCGGACCAGTTCCAGCCGTTGTCATCACCTTGCACCTCTTTGCGCGCGAGCAGCGGGTTCGGGTTTTCGAGGTTCGTGATGTCGTAGAGGCTGACGGCGAGCTTGCGGCCGTTCTGATCGTCGACGCCGATGCCGACGAGGCGCGTGTTGTCGAACGCGGGCCGGAAGAAGTCGTTCCAGCCGGAGACGATGAACTCGCTCTTCTCCTCGGCGTGGCCGTTCGCGTCGATCGAGAAGGCGTGGAACGGATCGAAATTGCGGTACGTCACGGCGAACGCCCGATCGTCGAGGAAGACCGCGGCGAAGAGGTTCATGTCCGCGCCGAAGGGCACGGCGTCGACGGGCGTGACGTTGTCGAGGTTCGTCGCGTCGAACGTCTGGAGGTAGCTATGCTGGCCCCAGCCCCCTTGCGGGCCCGAGAAGACCCGGAGCTGGTCGTTCCGGTAGTCCATGTGGAATTGCGACCGGATGTAGCCGTTGACGGTCACCTCGTCGCGCTGGACCATCGTGCCGCCGTTGTCGGAGATGTCGATGATCGCGACGTCGCTCTGATGGTTCGACCACCAGTCCCTCTGGCGCGCCACGAGGAGCACCTCGTTGTCCGCGTGGATGGCCGAGACGTAGCCGCCGAGGGGCAGCTCGCTCTTCTCCGTCAAGCCCGTCGAGCCGACGTCGAAGCTCTTCACGGTGCTGCCCATGACCCATTCCCAGTCGCCCTGGGCGTTGATGAACCAGTCGTAATAACCTGACGCGATGAAGAGCGCGTCCTCGGTCGCGCCGTTTGCATAACGGCTCGTCTGGATGTTGCCCGGCACGGCGTGCTGCGAGAGCACGACGGGCTTCGACGGGTTCGAGATGTCGACGAGCAGGGCGGTGCTGCCCGAGAGTTGCTCGACTTCGAGGCTGTTCGGCTTGCCCTTGAAGCCGTTCCAGCCGTTCATCAAGAGGATCGCGCGGGTCCCGTCGACGTACATTTCGACCGGCACGCCGGCCACCTGGAGCTGGCCGACGACCTTGGGCGTGCTCACGTCACTGACGTCGATCACCTGCAAGCCGCGATACGCGTTGAGGTTCAGGAGGGTGCCATTGTTCATGACACGGTAGATGTCGCCCTCCTCGAGCTCCTGCTCCTCTTCCTCTTCTTCCTCCTCTTCTTCTTCCTCTTCTTCCTCCTCCTCGCCCCATAAGAACCGGTAGGTCGGGGCGTCGGCCGAGAGGAACGAGGTCGTCGCCTTTGCGGCCTCCTTGCTCTCGCCCGTGTTTTCTTCTCCATCCACCGTATTCGTGGCGCATCCCTGCCCAGCCACGAACAGGAGCGCGGTCAAGAGACCCGTCGTTCGTGCCGTGGGACCACGATTCAAAAAGCTGCGCATCGATTCGTTCCCTTCTTCCTTCACACACGATGAAGGAATAAAAGCATTCTTACCTAACCGACGCCTCCGGGAGGGTCAAGGCGCTTACGTGCCACGTTTGCAGGGATCGATGTGCCACGATGTGACACACGTGGCTTTGAGCCCTGCGTCCATCTCGAAATTCCCCGGCGGTTCGTGCAGGTGTGAAAGAAAAAATCATCGCGGCGGGGTTGCGACGAGTTCGTGCTTCCTGTGCGTCGCTCCGGAATCGAGTGCGGTGATGCGACATGTGCGCGCGTGTCCTGAGGGCCGCTGCGGCCCGCGCGCGAGGGGGCGCGTGTCGGCTGCGCGGTCGGCCATGCATCGGCGCGAAGGCGGCCGGGACACGCGCACGGCGTGGGATGCCTCGGCGCAATGGGGGGTGGGACGGTGGGATCCGTGCGCTTGCGTCGATGCAAGGGCCGGCTGGACCCTGTCACGGCGATATTTGCGCGTGCGCAAGGGCTCCCGCGCCGCGGGCGCGACGTCCCTCGCGCACGTGCAAGGCACGTGGTGCAGATCGTTTGGCGTGTCTTGCGCGCGTGCAACACCCACCGAGCGGCTACCATCGGGCCCGTTGCGCGCGCGCACGGCGCGCCGTGCACCTGGCGGAAGGGTTGCCGCGTGCGCGTCCGCTTCTCCCTCCGGCCGTCCTCTGCGTTGACGCGCCTGGGCCGGGGACGCATTGAAGATGTGGGGGGCGCAGCCGCGACTGCGCCGGAAGGGGGAATCATGCCGTTCATCAGGTCCATGACGTTCGCATTTGCGCTGGTCACCAGCAGCCTCCTCGGGATGCCGCCCGCGCCGGCGCGGGCTGACATCGTCATCCCCCTGAGCGCCCAGCTCCTCGGCGCCGAATTCGATACCCGCGCCAGGCCCGGCCGGGAGGGCGCTCGCATTCTCAAACTTCATTCCCTCAGCCCGCTCTTGCGAGCGCGCCTCGTGGGAGGTGGGACCTACATCGCCGAGGCGGGCGACATCATCACGTCCGTCAACGACCTGCGGGTCCTGAACGAGGCCGGGCTCGCCGAGAGGTTGCGCGGCATGTCCAGCGGCGACGAGGTGAGGCTGGGGATCGTGGACGTCCGCACGGGCAGGACCGTGCACGTATGGGTGAAGCTCGACTAGAAACTAGAAGATGGAGCGCGGGGAGCGCCGGGGCGACATCGAGCTCTCCACCGAGCTGTTCGAGTTCCCGGGAACGGGGGGGGCGCGCGCGCCGGGGCCGTACGCGCCGGCCCCTCATGAGGGTGCGCGGCGGCAGGTCGGGGCGTGCCGGCCGCTCGACCGTGGCGACCCCGGATCCGAAGGACCGGAATCCGCTCCCGCTTCCGCTCCCGCTTCCGCTTCCGCTTCCGCTTCCGCTCCCGCTTCCGCTTCCGCTCCCGTCCCCCCTCGACTACCTTCCCGCCCGATGCAGCCGCTCCCCCCCGACGCCCTCCGCGAGGCCCTCTTCGACGCTGTCGACGAAGGCGACCTCGACCGCCTCTCCTCCCTCTGCGAGGCGCACGAGCAAGCCATCTGCGACGCCTTCCCCGGCTGGCGCACCCTCCCCGAACCGTTCCGCGAGGGCCCGCGGCTGCGCTGGTACATCCAGGGCATGACCTCCGTCGCGCAGCACATGGCCGCGATGCGAGGTCGCCCCGAGCTCTTCGCGGCCCTCACCACCGTCCCCGAGGGCACCCAGGTCCTCCTTCGGCGCCTCGAACAGGCCCTCGCCGACATCGACGCCCTCGCCGCGGAGGGCCGGTATGCCGAGGCCGAGACCATGGCCCGCGCCGCGCTCGCCGAGGCCGAGGGCTCCAAGGGCGGCCATCAGGCCATGCTCGTCGGCCGCCTCGGCGAATGCCTCTTTCACACCGGCCGCGTCGCCGAGGCCCGCGCGCCTTTCGAGCAGACCCTCACCCTTTGTGAAGAGTCGGGCGACGACCAGGGCGCCCTCGCCGCCCTCTTCTCCCTCTTCGAGGTCCACCGGTACCTCGGCGAGACGGCCGAGGCCGCCGCCCGGGCCGAGCGAATTGCCTCCGTCCTCGATCGACTCGGCGACGCCGACGAGGCCCGCGCCTTCCGCCGCCGCGCCGAGCGTGTCCGGGCCGGCGAGCCCCGATGCCGCGTCGTCGCCCTCGTCGACGGCAAGCCCGCCGAGATCGACGAGCTCGGCGGCCTCCAGGGCTCCGTCCAGTTCATCTATGAGCGCAATCGGCCCGATCTCCGCGCCTCGTCCATTGCCACCGAGGAGGGCGAGCGCCTCGGCGCGGCCGGTGAGTTCGTCCGGGCGCTCGAAGCCTTCCGCCGCGGCGCCGTCGCTGATCGGCATGCCCCTTCGCCCGTCTACCAGGCCGGCGTCACGTGCCTCTTCATGGGCCGCGCCGCCGAGGCCGCGGAGCTCTTCCGCAAAACGGAAGAGCTCGCCCCGGGCTGGTTCCGCTGCCGCGCCTACCGCCTCCTCGCCGAACGGATCGCCGCAGGCGCCCTCGAACCGGCGGTCTTCGCCCTCGTCTCCGACTTCGACCGCCCCGACCTCGACCCGGCGGAAAAAGCCCGACGCGCCCGGGAGGCCCTCGCGAAGGCCGACCTCGGCTTGCTCCACGTCGGGCTCGGCGACGCCCTCGCGGCCCAGCGAAAACCGCTCGAAGCGCGCGCCGCCTACCGCCGTGGCCTCGACGTCGCCGAGGAGCCCGACGTCCGCACCCAGCTCCTCGTCAAGCTCGGCAACCTCGTCGACGACCCCGCCGAGCGCATGCGCCTCTACCAGGACGCCGTCGTCCTCGACGGAAACCTCCTCTTTGCCGCCGTCGCCCGCCTCTCGCTCGCGTCGCTTCCTTCTGCCTGACCGCTGAAAGATCCCGCCCCCGAAGCGCGTTTGTCGTTCGTTCGACGCTCGGGGCTTCTCGCAAAACTTTTTTCGCCGGCCGCTGTCACAGAAGAACCGCCCGCCCCGATACCCGGGTTGAACCGCTCGTCGCACCAGGAGGAGGTTTCGATGCTCACCATCAAGGGTCTCGCCGTTCGTTTCGCCCTCGGTCTCGCTGCCCTCGCCGCCATTCCGGCCGTCTCGAACGACGCGGCGGCGTGTGGCGACGTCTTCATTCCCGAGATCGACCACCGCATCCAGGGCCTCGCGAGCGCCGAGAAGACCATGCGTGATGGCAAGATCGTGGCCTCGGCCCAGTCGATCGTGCGCATGTTCCCTGAGATCCGCAGCATCAACCCGGGCAAGGACGGCATGCTCCAGCGCGCCCAGCGCACCCTCGCGGTCGCCCTCGTCCGCACCGACGGCGGCATCGACCTCGACCCGACCTGGCGGGGCAAGACGACCGAGCAGCGCGCCAAGAACGTCGCGTGGGCCGTCGCGGCCCTCGAGCGGCTGCGCGAGCAGCGCAAGAACGATCCTTCCGTCGACACGGATCTCGGCGAGGCGCTCGCCAAGGTCGAGGGCCGCAAGGACGAGGCGCGCAGCTTGCTCCAGGGCCTCGCGGACCGCGACCTCATGGCCAGCCCGCAGGGCTACGCGGCCCTCGGCCGCCTCCAGCACGAGGCCGGCAATACGACCGCCCGCGACGCCGCCGTCCAGCGCTGCAACACGATGGCCAAGGACAGCTCCGTCTGCCAGGTGCCCACGAACTCGGGGGGCCAGAGCTAGGCCCATCGAAGGGATTTCCTCCGTGCCCCGCGCGCTCGTCCTTGTCAGTCTAGTCCTCCTCCTTCTCGGCTGTCGCAAGGACGAGCGCGCGGAGGCACCTCCTGCCGCTCCCTCCGCGCGTTCGAGCTCCACGACCCTCGCGGCGTCCGCCCCGAGCCCCGAGCCGCCGCTTGGCGACGCCGAAAAAGGGAAAACCCTCGTCGCCAAGTTCCAGTGCAACCGCTGTCACGAGGGCACCGGCTTCGAAAAACCCGCGCTCGACCAGGATTGCGTCCGCTGCCACCAGGAGATTCACGCCGGCACGTACCAGGCCTCGGCGACCTCGCTCGCGAAGTGGCAAAAGAGCATCGTCCATTTCCGCGAGACGCCGTCGCTCGCCAACATCGGCGGCCGATTGCGCCGCGGCTTCCTCGAAAAATTCCTCCTCGAACCACACGACGTCCGCCCGCACCTCGACACGACGATGCCGCGCCTCGCGATCACCCCGGAGGAGGCGCGTGACGTCGCCGCGTGGCTCACGTCCTCGGCGACGCCGGCCCCGGCGGTCGCGCTCGAAGGCGCGAGCGTCGAAAAGGGAAGCGCGCTCTTCGAGGCGAAGGGCTGCCGCCAGTGCCACGAATACACCGGCGCCCCGCGCGCCGCGCTCCCGGCGGGCGTGGCCGATCTCGAAGGCAAGGGCGAGCGTATGGCCCGCGCGCTCGCGCCGGATCTGCGGTACGTCCGGGAGCGCATGGCCCCGGGCGAGCTCGTCCGCTGGCTCGACGACCCGAAGGCGCAGAAGCCCGACACGCTCATGCCGAAGACGCCGCTCACGCCCGACGAGCAGCGCGACCTTTCCGCCTTCCTTTTGCGCGCCGACCTCGCGCCCAAGGTGGCCAAGATCATCCCGCCGCGCCTGCCCGTGCTCGACCGCAAGGTGACGTACGACGAGGTCAGCCGCCGCGTCTTCCGCAACACCTGCTGGCATTGCCACGCCGAACCGGATTACGCGATCGGCGACGGCGGGCCTGGCAATACGGGCGGCTTTGGCTATCGGCCCCGCGGCCTGAACCTCGCCGAGTACGAGGGCATCCAGGCGGGGTACGTCGACGACAAGGGCGAACGCCGCAGCATCTTCTCGCCGATGCCCGACGGCACGCCGCGCCTCGTGTATGCCATGCTCGCCCGGTACCGCGAAGAGGCGGGACAAACCGATCCGGTCGTCCGCGGAATGCCGCTCGCGCTCCCGCCCGTCACGCCCGAGGACATCCAGCTCGTCGAGACCTGGATCGCGCAGGGCCGGCCGCAATAACCCCCGACGTCAGGGGCCTCCGCCCGTGCACCTCGCGCACGGACGGACGGGCGCCACGCTTGCATGGGGCCGACGCGGAGCCGTGGGCTCTGGGGAGGGGTTCATCCATGCAGTGGCGGCATTTCATCACGATCGGATTCGTGGGGCTCCTCCTCTCCTGCACGTCCGAGGACATGGGAACCGGAGACCCCGGAGAGGCGCCCGTGCCGCTCGACCCGCGGGTCGTGATCGGGCTGCGATTCGCCCCCGTGCCGCTGAACCTGGAGAGCGCGGATCGGGCTCAGGTCGGGCTCGGGAGTTATTTCGTCAACGCCGCGTCCGCGTGTGTCGATTGCCATAGCTGCCCGACCTATCGCCCCGGCGCGTCCCCGTTCACCGGCGGACGCGGCCGCCTCTCGGCTGCGACGTACCTCGCGGGCGGCGTGCCTTTCGGGCAGAACCTGAAGGCGCCGAGCCTCGCGCCCGACGCGAAGGGCTTGCCCGGCGGGCTCACGCGCGAGCAATTCATGTCGGTCATGCGCACGGGGAGGGATCCCAAGGACCCGAATCGAACGCTCCAGGTCATGCCCTGGGCCCTTTACCGGATCATGGCCGACGAGGACCTCCTCGCCATGTACGAATACCTGCGCGCCATTCCGCCCGCGCAGCCCGGCGCGTGCACCGGCCCGGGGCAATGAACGTCAGCTCGGTGTGTGCTCCAGAAGCTCGATGCGATTGCCGAACGGATCCTCCACGAAGACCCGCGCGATGCCGTCGATCGGCGGGCCGTCGGCGACCGTCACGCCCGCGGCCCGCAGGCCCTCGACGAGCGCGGCGAGCCCCTCCACGCGCAGGCCCGGGTGCGCCTTGCGCGCCGGCTGAAACTCCGCCTCCACCCCGAGGTGGATCTTCACGGCGCCCGCCTCGAACCACGCGCCGCCGCGCTTGGCCATGTCCGCCGGCTTCGGCACCTCCGCGAGCCCGAGGAGCTTTCCGTAAAACACGCGCGCCTCGTCCTCGCGCCCCGCGGGCATGGCGAGCTGCACGTGATCGATGGCTACGATGGGCATGAAAGGGTCCCTCCCTCGTCCTCAGCTTGGATTCGGCTCCCCGAGGTGCCGCGGAAACTCCTTCACCGTGAGGAGATGCCGCGCCGCCGACATCGGATCCGTCGGCAGCCTGCAAAAGTATCGCATCGAGGTCCGCAGCGATCCGAACGTGCGCTCGCGATCCTCCCAGTGGGCGCTCCCTTCCACGTTCGCGCGCAGGGGAGGGGGCGCGGCCGGATCTTTGCGGAAGACACGCACATACGCGAGCAGCCGCCCGTGGTATTCGGGCTCCTCCACGATGGCCGCGATCGCCTCGCCTCGCGGGTGCGTCCCCGCGATCATCGATTCGACCTGCCGTTCGAGCTCCGCGAGCCCGTCGTCCCACATCGTGAGCAGCTCCAGGTCGTAGCGCGGATTCGCGTGCACGACCTGCATCAGGTGGCCAATCACGTTGTCCCGGGTGCTGAAGAACCCGACCGGATCGGCGAGCGAGGCTGGCTCTTCGAGGAAACGCAGGATCTGGTGGAACGTGTAATCGATCCCGAGGGTCTCGTAATACTCGGACGACGCGGGCGAGATCCAGAACCGCAGCATGTCGATCGAGCCCACGACGAGCTGGATCCGCGTCGGCGCCGCGTCGAGGACCCCCGCTTGAAGGAGGCGCGCGAGCCGCGCGTCGAGCTCGCGCCCATCGCCGTAGCCCGCCAGCATCCTCCCAAACCGGGCCATTTTCCCGGCCAGCGCCGCCGGGCTCCCCGCCGCGCGTGCGAGGAGCTGGAGGGACGAGTCCGTGCGTCGCGGCGTCACGTGTTGCCTCAGAACCGCGCGAATCGCCGGAGCCGGAAGTACACCGGCGTCGGGCTGTTCTCGTCCTTCAGCTTCTCCGGCCCCTCCATCAAGGGCACGTACATCACGCGCCGCTGGCTCGCGTCACCCGTCGCGCTCGCCTCCGCGACCCGATGCCAGATGCGGCCGTCGTGGATCGTCAGATCCCCCGCCTCGGCCACGAGCGCATACTCGGCCGGATCCGCGTCCGTATCCATGAAATGCGCCTTCCGCGTCAGCATCGGCCAGAGCCCTTGCTGGTGCGAGAACGGAATCAGCCGCACGCCGCCCTTCTCGATGGGCGAATCGTCCAGGTAAAACCCGACGTTCAGGTACCGCCGCGGCATCTCGAAATAGAAGAGGTCCCGCAAGCTGTCCGTGTGCCAGCCGAGCCGCTTGTAGCTCGACCCCTCCTCGCGGCGGTAATGGTTGATGACGAGCCCATCCCGCTCCCGCTCGCCGATCCGATACCCGGGCCCCGCGATCTCCAGGATCGCCTTGAAGCGAGGATCCTGCAGGAACGCGTGCAGCCGCTCGCCGAAGGTCGACGAGAAGCACATGCGCTGCACGAAGCCGCGGCCGTCCTTGCGCTTGCCGAGGATGAGCGGCACGCCGTTGATGACCGTCCGCCCCTCGGCGACGAGGCGCGCGTCGATGGCCTCGACCTCCTCGACGAGCTTCGCGACCTCGGCGCGCGGCAGGAAGCTCTTGAAGCGGATGAAGCCGAACGTGTCGAGGAACTCCACCTGCTCCGGCGTCAGCCGCTCGCCGAGCTCGAAGCGCGGCATGTCGATGCAGCGGTTCATCGGCGGCAGCGCAGCCGCGCTCGTCGGTTTCGCCGGTGCCTCGGGAGCCTCGAAGGTCGTCGTGGTCATGGTCTCGGCTTTTTACCAAATTTCCGCCGCGAAGCCGCCCGCTCCCGTGTCACGAATCGGCCATCGTCCGGTTTGATGCTCTACGGCGCCGGCGGCGGGTCCGGGATGTCCGGCGGCGCCTCGTCCGCGGCGACGATCCGACCGACGATGTTCCCTTCGCCCTTGCCGCTCGCGGACGTGCCGAGGAGCACCGTGTCCGCCGCCAGCGTGCCCGTGCCGCGCAGCACGCCGTCCGCGCCCGGGGCGAACTCGGCCGTGAGCGTCACGTTGCGCAGCGTGACCGGCGGGATCTGCACGACGATGTCCGTCGGCGCCGTGGCGAACACGGCCTTGCCACCGGGCTGGTCCACGGCGCAGCCCTCGATCGTGAACGAGTATCCGGTCGGCGGCGTGCCATACGGCACGTAATCCGAGTGCTCGTCCACCGTGCCCGCGCGCTCGGATTGCGCGACGCACTGGGGCATGGGCAGGAGCCGGCAGACTTCGCCGGTCCCGCACGACATCGGACACACCTGGGTCTTGTCGCGATCGGCGTTCGTGGCCTGCCCGCGCACGCGCCCCGTCTCCGGGTCGACGTAAAACGCGGCCCAGAGCTGGACCTGCGTCTGCAGCGGCTTCTCGATGTCCGCGAGCAGGAAGTACTTCCCGGTCGGGAAGACCGTCGAGGGTTTGTCGCACTCGAGCTTGAACTTGTAGCCGAAGAGCAGGCGCTTGCGGGTCTTCGTGACGTGGCCCTCGGCATCCGCGAGGCCCGCCTCGATCACGAGCGCGAGCTTCGGGCCCACGGGCAGCGGCGCGCTCGGCTTGATCACGAGCGTCGCATTGCTGTCCACGAGCTCGGCCGTGCCGCCCTCCGTGAGGCTCGTCGTGAACGAGAAGAACTCCTCGGGCGTGCTCTCGGGATCGTCGTCCTCGTCGAAGAGGTTGCCCTCGACGTCGGTCTCCAGGCGGAGGATCGAGACGTCGAGCGTCGTGGGATCCACGGGCTCGGAGAAGGCGAGGACGATCGGCGCCGTCGCGTCTTCGAGCACGCCGTCCTCGGCGTCGATGATACGCGGCTGCGGGGGGCCATCGTAGAGCTCGCAACCAGCGCCGAGCGAGGCCGCGAGGGAGAGCAAGAGGAGCGAAAGAGGAAGACGTCGCATGTCCGTGCTCCGCGAGACCTAGAAGAAGAAGGTGGTGCGGCCCTGGACGAGGACGCTGCGCACGGCGTAGCCGTCCTCGTTTCGCAGAGCGTCGCCGGGGAAGAGCACCGCGCCCTCGAGGTCGAAGAGGAAGTGATCGAGGTAGCGATACGAGATGCGCCCGTCGAGCTCGGTGCCCCAGTACTGACCGGGCTTGCCGCCGGCGAAGTTCACGAGGTCGTCCTCGATCGTGAGGCCGTCGCGAGCGAGGAGGGAGTTGACCGGATCGACGACGGGCTCGGCCGCGAACGCGAAGAGCACGCCGCCGCGCAGCGTGAGGCCGCGGACGGGGCGGATGTCGAACTGCGGGAAGAGCGCGAGCGCGTTCGTGAAGGCGCCGCGGTTGTAGACCGAGTCCGAGGGAAAACTCGGGGCGCCGAGGCGGTTCAAGAGCTCGGTGCCCGCGGCCGCGACGCGCGCGGTCTGGAACGCGACGACGTGCTCGAAGAGCAAGAGGCCCACGTTCGCGTCCTCGGCGAAGACGAACTGCGTGAGCGGCGTGCGGTTGTTCGGATCGGCGTCGCCCGAGGCGTAATCGAACTCGAGGTACGCGGTGTAAAGGGGCCGGTCGTAGCGCACGACGGCGCGCGCGCCGCCTTGCAGGATGCGCTGATCGACGACGGGATCGTTCGAGATGTAGCTGTTCGCCTGGGCGATCTCGCGGGTCGATCCGACGTTCATCGCGGCCTCGGCGGTGACGTGGAAGTCGCCGAAGCGAGACGTCGCCTTCAGGCCGAAGCTGTTGATGCTGGAGCTGTTCGCGTCGTCCCAGCGATGCACGTAGTAGCCGCCGACGAAGAGGTCGCGGGCGGGGCCGAGCTTCGGCGCGAGGAAACGCACGGCCACGTCGACCTGCTGCACGTCGTCGGCGAAGAGCTGCACGCTGTCGGTGACCCACCGATCGTAGGCGAGGGCGAGGATGACCCCGCGGTTCTCCGAGGTGTCGCGCTCCTCCTTGGGCTTGAAGGCTTCGAGCGGCTTCGTCGCGAAGAGGACACGGTCGACGAGGTTGCCCTGGCGGCTGAAGCCGAAGCGGTTCGTCCGTCCGTCGCCGTCCGCGGCCTGGATGCCGGTGCCGTTGTTCGCGGACTGGCGGCCCACGCGGAGCAAGCCGATCGGGAGCACGACGTCGCCGTAGGCCTTGCGGAACCGGATCTGCTCCTGCGAGCAGAGCGTGTAGCCGTAGTCGTCGGCGTTCAAAGGGTCGGTGCCGCGCAGGCCCACGCAGGGCGTCGTGACGTTGGGGCTGCGCGCGTTGATGTTCGTCCCGAAGTTCGGCTTGGGGCCGGAGGCGAGCGTGCCGTTGTCGCCCCAGAGCACGCCGTCGAGCATGTCGGCCGAGGCGTAGAGGCGCACCTTGTCGAGGTAGTCGACGCCGATGTCGAGGCGCAGGCGGTGCTCGATCCAGCTCACGCGCCGGTTCGACTCGCTGTTCACCGCGATCGGGTTCACGTAGAGCAAGTTCGCGCGGTACTCGGCGCCGGCGCGGAAGCCGAACTTGTCGAGCGCATACCGCGTCCCCTGGCCCTTCGGATCCGGATCCGACCACGCCTCCGTTTGCGCGTGCGCGTCGCCCGTACAGAGCACGAGCGAGAGGGCGAGGGCCGAAGGGAGGGAGGCGAGGAGGGCAGCGGGCGTTCGCATGGCGCGGGGGGATCCGCACGGTATCCGCACTCGGCCCGCGCGCGCAACGGCTTGCCGCATCCGTCAGGGGCAGCGCATCGCGCCTTCGAGCTTGCCGGTCTTCGCGCGGTAGACGAGGCCCGACTCGGCCGCGATACGTCGCTTCGGATCGAGGCAATACACGGCAAAATCGACCGTGGCGTCGCCGGTCTCCGGATCGAAGTCGAGCGAGGTCTGCGAGCCCGTGAGGTCGATATTTTTACCGCCGCGCAGGACCCTGATCGCCGAGTAAATCCCGCCCTGGCCGACCTCGACCGGCTCGCCCGGGGGCACGAGGCGGCGCACGGCGCGCGCGAGGCCGCGGCCCGTGATCGGCTCGTCGCCGAGCGCGAGCGCGGCGTACGCGACGGCGTAAAACGCGTCGTACGGGGCGCTCGTCGAGTCGTACGGCGTGACCTTGTCCGGGAAGATCTCGTTGTGGTGCACGACGAACTTCGCGAGCGCGGGGTTCATCGCGGCGTCGACGCTGAGCAGCCGGCGCGAGGCGTCGGGGCGCTCGGCGACGAGCTTGAGGAAGTCGTCGGACCCGAGCGAGCCCGACATGACGTAATGCGGCCGGAAGAAGAGGCTCTTCGGCCAGCGCCGTTCGAGCTCGACGAGGAACTGCGCGCCCGCGCCGGCCTCGAAGACGACGTGCGGCGCAAACGTGCCGATCGACGTGATCAAGCTCGCGACAGCGTCCCCCGTCTGCGAACCGGCGAGCTCGTCCTTCACCACGAACTGGCGCAGGTCGTCGCCGTTCTCGGCGGCGCTCTTGCCGTTCCAGCGCAAGACCGAGAGGAGCTGGTCCGCGTGGCTCACGCCGGACGCATTGTCCACGCGGACGATGGCCACGCGCAGCGGCTCGCCGGGGCGGAGGATCCCGGGGCGCCTGCGAATCTCCGGTTCGAGCACATGTTCGAGGAACGCGGCCTTCGCGCCCGTCGACATGGTCGCGCTCGAGGTCACGCGCAAGACGAGGCGCGGATCGTCCGGCGCATGCGCGATGTCCGTGAGCATGGAGGCGGTGTTCGAGGCGAGCGCGAGCACGCCCTTCGGCAGGAAGTACGCCTGCGCGAGGTCGAGGACCTCCTTGCTACGCGCAAAGCCGAGGACCGCAGGGACACCGACGTCGTCGACGAGGTGCGACGCCGCGCGCTCGGCCGCCTCGGTGTCATCGCAGAGGACGATCCCGATCGGGCGAGGCTTGCCCGCGCCGCTCGCAGGCGGCAAGCCGCCCGTGAGGCCCGCAAAATCACGGCGGGCGAGGTCCACGGCGCGCGCCGCTTGCCGGCCGTACGTCGTGCCCTTCTTCTCGTCGTGCGGGTACATCGCGCCGATCCAGATCGTGCCGTCGTTCTCAACGTCGCCCGCCTCGGCGAGGACGCGGCACTGATCGGTCTCGAGCGTGACGCAAGCGCCGCGATCCTTGCGGCAGATGGCATGCTTGTCCCCACCCGGGGGCATGCAGTCGGCGTTCGTGACGCAGGCACTCCGCGGCGTCGGAGGCGGCGGGGCCTCGGTCGGCGCGGTGCGGCTGGCCCGCGCGACGAAGAGGACGACGAGCGTGGCGATCATGCCGAACCCCGCCGACATCATGAGCAGGGCCCGCGCCCGGGAAGGGCGCTCCTCGGTCGGGCTCGACGAGAGAGGCTCACTCACCGTGTTCTGCGGCGCGCCGTCGACAGGCGCAGCCGCCGGCGCGAGCGAGGGCGGGCGCGGCGTGCCCTCCTGTCCAGGAGGCACATCAAGCACCGTCTCGACGAGCTCAGCCCGCGGTCGCGAAGCGACGACGCGCCCCGAAGCAGGCTGAAGCGAGATACGCCCCGACGACGAAGGCGCAAACGCGAGAGAACTGCCGCTGTTGCGAGGAACGACGGAGAGAGGCTCGCCATACACCACGATGTGAGCCGAGCCGATCGCATCCCGCATCTCACGCGCATCCTCGAACCTGTCATGGCGCGAGTAAGCAAGGGCCTGGTCGATGACGCGGGCCACATCACGCGGAGCCTCGGGCGCGACATCCATGAGGCGCGGCGCAGGCTTGGTCGCCGTGCTCGTGAGGAGCTCCGTCGCGCGGCTCGCATCGTGCACGAGCCTGCCCGTGAGGAGCGTGAACATGGTCGCGCCCGCAGCCCAGAGGTCGGTGCGCGCATCGATGGCGCCCCGATCCCCAAGCGCCTGCTCAGGCGGCATGTACGCAGGGGTGCCCGCGACGCCGCCGGGCCCGCCCTCCTCGTCGGCGACGACCCGCGCGATGCCAAAGTCGAGGATCTTGAGGGTGCCGTCCGACGTGACGAACACGTTCTCCGGCTTGATGTCGCGATGCACGATGCCCTTGTCATGGGCCGCCGCAAGCGCATCGCAGAGCGCATGCCCGATGACGAGGACCTCACGGCAAGCAATCTTGCCGCCCGCGCGTCTCCGCCGCTGGTCGAGGGTCTCGCCCTCGAGCAACTCCATCACGAGGAAAGGGCACCCATCATCCGAGACGTCGTCATCAAGGACGCGCACAGCCCCCGGGTGCTCGATCGAGTTCGCGACGTACCCTTCACGAACGAAGCGATCCCGCTGGGTAACGCTGGCCGAGAGCTCCGGATGAAGGATCTTGACCGCCACCCGATGGCCGTTGCGATGAACCGCGAGGTACACCGTCGCCATCCCACCCACACCAAGCACACGCTCGATGCGGTACTTGTCCCGGAGCGTTCTGCCGACACGACGTTCGGCGTGCTCTCGGGCGGAAGGCGGGGGCATGGCGGAAAGGAGGATACCCGATCAGGGAATTTCCGGAACGGGAGGTTCGCCGCGATGCGCTACGTCGGTCCCGGCAAGCGGTTCTCCGCCTCACCAGGCCGGGGCTGGGGCGTCGCGCCGGGGCTGGGGCGTCGCGCCGGGGCGCTGCCCCGGACCCCGCGGGGGCTGTCCGCCCCTCGACCCGGACCAGGCACGGCCTGGACCGAGGGGGAAGAACTGCGCGATGCGCAGTTCTTCCCACGAGCCGGTGGCAAGACCACGGGGGTGGGTTTCAAGCCGGCGACGGGCACGCTGCCCGTTGAGCCCGCAGCGCCGCTGTCTTGGTTGGCAGGGTCGTGGAGGGTCTTGACCCCGGCTGTTCGATGAACTGCGCGGAGCGCAGTTCATCGTCCTGGGTCCAGCGCCTCGCTGGTCCGGGTCCCGGGGCGGACAGCCCCGGGTGGGGCCTGGGGCAAAGCCCCAGCGCGGCGCCCATCAAGCAAGCTCGAGCAGGGTGTCCACGACCATCCATTTCGTGGTGCCGCTGGGTTTGCCTCGCTGGCATTTTGCGCTTGGGACCATGCGCCGCAGACAGGAGACGATGCTTTGGGCGATGGGCTCGACGACGGCGCCGATCATTTCCTGGGGGAGCTCGACGCGGATCAGGTGAATGCCGCTGCCGCGGTTCTGGTGGGCCACCTTGGTTCCGGCGATTTGGCGTTCGAGCTCCGGGAGACGTTGCAGCTCGTCGTAGATGCGATCCGTGACGGCTGTGTGTTCCCTTGGTTCGGGGGTGGGTGTGCTTGCGCGGAGGAGGTCGATGAGCGCCTCGCGGACTGTCATTCGGGCTTTGCCGAGGTACTTCATCACGAGCTCGATGAGCTCGCCCCTCGCGATCACGCGAATGTCGAGGCCGAGTCGGCCTTCGAGGGCGGCGCACTTTTCCTCGAATCCGTTGCTCGTCGCTTCGGCGGTCGTCACGATCACGCCTGCGTCGATCTTGTGCAGCTCCTTGGCTTGCTCGATTTGATCGAGCGTGCGCTCGTCGTCGTGCAGCCCGTCGTTTTGCTTGATCTGGACGGCGACTTTGTATTCGAGGCCCAGCGGATCGCGCGTGTAGACGATGAGATCCGTGCCTCTCTCGCCGGCGCCGCCCCAATGCTCGACGCGCCCGCCCTCGTAGATGCACATGAACAGGTGATGCACGAGGTGCGCGAGCTCGTTGCCCTTGTACTTCGTCAGGATGTGCTTCCACGCCGCGTCGCGGACCGCCGTGAAGAACCCTTCGGCTTTTTGCGTCTCCGGGTCCGGCGTCCACGTATCCTTGCCGGACTCGATCGCGTGGACGAGCGCCTCCACCGTGGAGCCGAGCGCGTCGATCGACCACATCCTCGACGGGTTTCGCATCGTCGCGCGCAGCTCTGCGTCGACGTGCGTGTTCTCCGCCTCCACGCTGGCGACCTTCCCGGCGGGCGTGCGGATGGGATCCACGGCGATGATATGGCCGTAATCGGGGCCCTCCCGCCCGGGCGCCACGATGGGCGCGTACTCGTATGCGCCCTTCACGCGTGCGAGGGCCCATCGGCCTTGATCGAGCAGGTTTGGCAGGATGAGCACGTTGCCTGGCTTCAGGCCGTCGGGCTCGGTGTCGAGCAGGCGCCGGTTTCGCCAGACGCTCGCTTCCTCCTCGCTCAGCTTTTTTCCTGCGCGCACCTGGTCGCGCAGGAGCCGCAGATCGTGCTCGCGTCGCCACCCGAAGCCCTGGCGCAGGCGGCCCTGCTCGAGCTCGCGGGTGAGGAACGCGCGCTGCGTGCGATCGGTGCGAAGGACGAGGTAGCGGCGGGGCATGGGGAGAACCGAGGCTCGGTGAGCGGGATGGGGATCCCGGTGAGCGTCTGCCCTTTGACGTTACCATGCGTGCCGGTGCGGGTGGGACGGCTTGTCACGCGGGATGGGTTCGCCGTCGACCCTCAAGCGCGCGCGCGGGCTCGGTGCTCGCGGAACAGGCGCGCCCCGAACTTTCCTGCGGGCAGCTCTTGCCAGGCGCGTATGTGCGCGGCGGGCTCCTGCGGCAGCATCTCGATCGGGAAGAGCGGCGCGCCGTACTCCGGCGGGGCCAGGACCACCGCCGCGAGGCTCGCGAAGGTGATGTCCGCCATCGTGAGCGCGTCGCCCACCAGGAACGATCGACCGTCCTCGATCTTCTTGCCGACCTCGGCGAACATCGCCTCGATCTTGCGGAGCGAGCGCGCGGCGCCCTCGGGCGTGATGCGCATGGCCTTGCGCATCACCGGGCGGACCACGGGGAAGAACAAGGGGAGCAGGCGTTTCTCCAGCGCCGGCGCGTGTTGCTTGTTCGAGAGGTGGAGCACGAGGTCGCGATCCGGCAGCATGTGGAAGTACATCCATCGCCGGGTGTGCGGCCCGAAATGCTCGTCGAAGTGCTCTTCGAGCGTCTCGACCTCCCGGCGCTCGGCGTCGTTCGTCCCGTAGAGCCGCGCCCCCGGCGCTCTTCGATCGGCCCACTTCGCGATGTCCGTCGAGTCGTTGATCGCGCCCTCGTCCGTGATGAGCGCAGGCACGCTGCGATACCCGCCCGCGCGGCGCACGGCGAGCATGTGGAATGCGGGCAGGTGCCCGGACTCGCGGTAGGGGATGCCCGCGTGATCGAGCGTCCACCGCGCCTTCTCGCAGTAGTGGCTGAACGTGATCGTCACGAGCTGGGGGGGTTGCATGCGCGCTTCGTCATGTATCATGCGCCCATGGACAGCTCGCTTATCTTTCGGAGAACACTCGTATACCGCGTCGCGGCCACGCTCGGCGTCACGCTCGCCGCGCCTGTCGCGTTCGTCGGCTGCGGCGCCAAGGTCGTCGTCGACAGCGAGTCCACGGGCGCAGGCGGCGCAGGCGGCGCAGGCGGCACGAGCAGCACGAACTCGACGACGGACGCGACGTCGAGCTCCACGGGCACGACGGCGTGCGAGGGCACGGGACCGCTCACGTCGTTCCTCGCCTGCTTCCCTTCGACGGGCCTGACCTGCCCCCCGACGAACGAGGCCCACGGCGCCATCGCGGAGAGCCTCGACATCTGCTCCTGCCTGCACTCGGTCGACGCCGGCCCGAAGCCCGATCCGAGCGGCAATGGCTTCTGCTGTTACGACACCACGATCGAGACCACGTGCGCCATCGGGCGACCGCTCCGCGCCGAGGACGGCCCCGCCGTCGCGCCCGTCGAGGCCACGCGGCGAGGTTGGTCCGACGAGCCACTCGCGCCCAACGTCGAAGGCCTCTCCGCCGAAGCACGCGAGGTGCTCGCCGAGCGCTGGATCCGCGACGGCCTCTTCGAGCACGCCTCGGTCGCCGCCTTCTCGCGCCTCGCCCTCGTGCTGCTCGCGCACGGGGCCGACGAATCCCTCGTCCGGGCCGCACACGAAGCCGCGCTCGACGAGGTACGGCACGCCCGGCTCTCCCTCTCGCTGGCAGCCGCCTACCGCGGCGCGCCCGTCGCACCCCGAGGTTTGCCCGAGGCGCTCTCCCTCCCACTCGACGAGGGCCTCCGGGAGCTCGCAGTCTCCACCGTGATCGAGGGCGCCGTGGGCGAGACGCTCGCAGCCGTGCTCGCAGCCGAGCAAGCCGAGCGCGCATCAGACCCCGCCGTGCGCCGCGTCCTCGCAAGCATCGCAGAGGACGAAGCGCGCCACGCAGAACTCGCATTCCGCATCATCTCCTTCACGATCGCCGCAGGCGGGGCCCCCGTGCGCGACGCCGTCGCGCGAGCGTTTCGCGACGCCGCGGGCCGCCTGCCGCCGCCGCCCGCGGAGCCGCAGCTCGCGCCCGCCGTGGCTGCGGCGCATGGCCACGTGCCCTGCGCGGACGCCCGTGCCGCGTTCGTCCGGGCAATGGACGAGGTCGTCATGCCGCTCGGCCGCGCGCTCGTGGAAGCGTGAGGCGTCGCGCCGGGGCGCTGCCCCGGTCCCCGCGGGGGGCTGTCCGCCTCCTCGACCCCGGACCAGGCACGGCCTGGACCGAAAGTGGAAGAACTGCGCGGTGCGCAGTTCATCGACCCCGGGTCCGGTAGTGGCTAGATCCGGCCACAAGGCGAAAGTGGCGGGACATTCGCCCGGCCACTATCTCCGGGCTCGTTGTCTGGAAAGAGGGAGAACTGCCCGCGCTCGTCGGCCAGGGGTCCGGCGTACGCGGCCTCCGCGGGAGCGGGCGTCGCGGGCCTGGGGAGATGGGACATCATGCCGCGCGTGACCTTCGCCCTTGCCCCCGCCGACCAGGCGCAGGAAGCCGCACCCGTTGGGAGTTCCCGCGGCGGGCTTTCCGGCTTCCCTGGTCGTGGGAAGGCAGTAGACTTACCGGCACGCTTGGACTAGAGCGCTCGTTCAGCATCGCTATGGCCTCTTCTCCTCTTCGTCTATCCCTCATCGAGCCCTCCGGCCAGTCTCGTTCTCGGCTTCTACGCGGACTGGATTCGGAGATGCCCGTGCCCGTGCCCGAGTGGGTCAAAACGCATGTTCAGGCCAAGGAATGGCAAGGGGAACGGCTTGCCATCGAAGGCTTGTCTCGTGCCGCGGAAGAACTTGAGGGGCAGCTTCCTCGAATGGAAAGGTTGGATTTGATGCGTTGGCTATGGAACGAGAATGAGGTGGCGGTGGACATCGATCCTGCGCTGCTCTTTCTCGTCCTGGCTAGGGATCTGCGTGATCTCGGCATTGGTGGCGATCTGGAGATCGGGGGACTTTGAACGATGCAAGGCGATTCAGAGGGTCCGATTGACGCATTGAGGGGCACGTTCCGCATTGGCTCCCGGGTGAAGCGAGGGGCGAGGGAGGACTGGCTCGAACTCGGTACTCTTCGTGTCTTCCCATCGCGGGCGGGCGATCAGGACGTGGCAAATGGGCAGTGGGTATTGTCCATTGCGGCGGATCGGGACGGTAATCACCGCGAACGATTTTTTATCGAGGTGGCGAGCCGCTTGGGGCTACTACCCGTGCGCTTTACTCAATCTTTCGAAGAAATTCTTCGTAGAGATAACCCTCTTTGCATTGTCGCTGATACGAATACGCTGTATCATGGCACGCTGGCCCAAGCGCTTCGTGTGCGTGAGGGTCGAGCGACCCATGTGGCCATCGCAGATGTCGCGATGATGGAGATGCAACGGCAGAGGGAGAGGGCATGGACTCCCTCCGGAAGCGGGAAGAAGCAACAAGCAGAAGGCACCTCGGCGATACCCGAAGCATCGGCGAATGAGCCATCCATTAACGAGCACTGGTCAAGGGCCGCGGACCGTTCCCGGTTTCTTGCAACCGGCGGGCGAACGCTCGAGAGACTGCGCAAGGCTGGCCACGTCGTGCATGTGGCACGGCCGCAAGCTGCCATGGTACGGTATTTCGGCGGTAGCCGAGATACCGCGGACGAGGACGATGGGGGAGGAGATGGGGATACCGTAGGGAGTAACCTTTTACGGGATCGTCTCATTCTGGAAGCTGCGTTTCAGCAGCGGATCAATCTTCCGGGCGTCCAGCTCGTGCTTCTCACGGATGACGCTCTTCTCGCAGAACAGGCGAAGATAGAAGGCTTGACGGTAGGATTTGGCTGGCTAACCAACACGATTCGGCCGCGCTTTCTGACGTCTCCGTATATCGATCCACGCACGTTGGAGCTGAAGCACGTTCCTCTTCGTGATTTCATCGACGAACTCGTGTGGTCGTGCTCCGTCCTGACACTTCAGCGAGAGAACGAGGGAAATCTCCTCGTGGGCCGTGTGCCCGAAGAGAGGCGCGAGCGCGTATTGGCCGCCATGGGCGAGCAAGGGTTCAAGGTCCGGTGGAGCAACCAGAGCACGAATGAGATCTGGGAGCCAAGTATCTTCAGCGCTGACTCTGTAAGAACTGAACGTACGGAGGAACATTCACTTGCCAAAGGTGGTACCGTCGCAACGGTGCCGAAAAAATCGCCATCTGCGTTGAGGCTCCTCGAAAGAGTCCTTTTATGGCTGGCGGGCGCGGAATCGGTGGCAAGCAAAGGATGGAAAGCTGAAGAAGGACAGGTGACGGACGCCTACCTGGAGGCGCTTGGCTGGTTGGCGGCTCAAGAAGGAGAGAAGGCTTTAACGGAACGCGGCCGGGCTCTCGCTTCCCGTTGGCAGCGCTTGGACCCCAAGAACGTTCAGGGCTGGGTCGATTGGATGTTGGATGCAGGGGCAGATCTCGATCGACTCGCTCCGGTGCGTGCTACCTTGAGAGTGGTGGAGACGCAGCCCGGAATTACGGATACGAGGCTCGCAAAGCTGACCGGAGATTCCGACCGCACCTTGAGCGCTCAGATGAACCTCGCTGCTGCGTTCGGCCGTGCCATTCGGCTCAGCGCAAAGAATTGGACGGGGGCGTCATGGACAGATGAGGACGCAGAGCAAGCCATCCTTCGAGGAATCGAAACGTCCGAGGCAGCGTCATCCTCGGGGCTTCGTTCGGTCCTCGCGGCGCGCCTGTTTACGTCCTTTCTGCCGGAGAAGCCTATGTCACTGCCGGTCTTTCGTGCTGCGCTCAATCGTCTACGAGGTGCGGGGCGCCTTCGATTCACCGGCTCATCGCCTGAGGAAGTCGGCGTGAAGATTCGGGTACTCGAGCCCATGCGGGAAGACCCTTACGTGGCGGTTCGAGAAGTCGATCTCGGACGTGGTGACTTTCTTCTACCCGGAGTTCCATGCGTCGTGGTTGAGCCCGCCGACAGCCCTCGTACGAAACAGGAGGGAGCATGAGCCTCATCAAAGACCTCATGGGTCGAGGGGGAGACGACAATCCGTACGAACGTCTGGGGTATACGACGAATCCGTTTCCCCGGCAGGGTGAAGTGCGGCCTGACGTTTTCGTGGAGCGCCCGGAGCTCGATGCGCTTCAGAAGGATCTGGCCTCGTTTCTCAAAGGCAGATCGCAGGGTGCTGTCTGGGCGTTGTCTGGGGGACAAGGGCTCGGAAAAAGCAATTTCTTGCATCACCTAGAGCACGTGCTCAGGGAGTTCGAGGCGACGGGGGCCATCGAACGTACGGCATACCATTTGGTGCCAAGCAGGTCGCTCACGCCTTCGCGAATCGCCGAAGAAATACTCAACGCCATCGGCCCGGCCCGAATCGCGCGTCTGCTCGAAGAGCGGCGCGACTTCCCGGCGACATACCAGAATACCGATTTCGGCAGATTTTGGCAGGGCGTACTTCGCCGCAACGAGCTCTATCCAGATCTTGCCGCCGAGATTCACGCCCAGTTCCTCATCCGTTGGATCAGTGGGCATCAAACGTACAAGAGCGAGCGCGATCGATATGCCATCATCGCACGGGAGAAGTTGCCCCCTGCGGTGGCGCTCCCCTATTTGCGCGGCCTTGTCGATATGCTTCAGGCGGACGGGCAGCTCGACCGGATCATCCTGCTGCTCGACGAATTCGAAGACATTCAACTCCTCAGGACGTCGGAGCGCACCGATTACGTGCAGACGCTCAAAGGCCTCTTGAATACGTTCAATTGGCAAGTACTCTACGTTATCGTCGCCGGAGCACCTGCCGCGTTCGAGGTGATCGCCACGTCCTATCCATCGCTTGCAAGCCGTTGGCGCGGGCGCGTCGCCGAGTTGCTGCCTGTACAGGATCCACATGCCGCTGTGGAGCTCGCCACCGCGTACAAGAAAACTGCAATGATCTCCAGAGACGCGCAACTGGGAGAACTCCACCCGACGGATCACGAGGTAGAAAAAGCGTTCATCGAGCTGTTCAACAAATCGCCTGGGAATGTTACCCAGCGAGACCTTTTGACCTCGCTTCATGATCAGGTCGAGCAACTTGCGAACGAGCAGAGCCCTCCGCCGACGGGATTGCCTGTGCATCGAGTATCCATGCGGAGGCCGCCGGGCAGGGCTCCCAAGGTGCGGTAGCCGCCGCGCCTGCCGGTAGTGGGGCATGTATCCAAGGTGCCTCATTGGGGGCACCAATGCACCAATACCAGCCCGCCAACCGTTGTTTGACCGGAACCCGTACGGCCGCTCGGTGCGGATGGGGCAAGCAGAGCTCGGGAGCCAGTCAAGGCGGGATCCTGGCGTTTTGTGGGGCAGTCCGCGATGCTGGAGGCCCGGCTCGACGTCGCCGTGCCGGCCCCTTCGTCCTCTCCCAAGCCCCCCTGGTCGAAGTCCGGGGTGAAACCCCGGCGCTACGTCACCGAGGAACACCGTCCCGGGCATTGCAGCATCGCTCGCGCGGCCGTGACCTTCGCCCCTTCCGTACCGCTCCACCTCGCACTACCCTTCCCACGCCCGTATGGCTGAGCCCGATCGTGCGTCCGCTCCGGTCGTCCGCATGGAGCACATCTCCAAGCGGTTTGGCCGGGCGACCGTCCTTGACGGGGTCTCGCTCGACCTCCATGCCGGCGAGGTCCACGCGCTCCTCGGGGAGAATGGCGCGGGCAAGAGCACCCTGCTCAAGATCCTCGCCGGCGTGCACACGGATCACGGCGGCTCGATTCTCCTTGATGGCAGGCCGGTCCGTCCTCGCTCCCCGGCGCATGCGGGCGCGCTCGGGATCGCTGTCATTCATCAGGAGCTCTCGCTCCTGCCGGCGCTCTCGATTGCGGAGAACCTCTTCGTCGAGCGACCTCTTGGTTGGTTTGGCTTCATCGATCGCCGGCAAGAGCGGGCCCGCGCCGCGCGGATCCTCGCCGAGGTCGGCCTTGATCTCGATCCCGACCTGCTCGTCGAGCGCCTCTCGCTCCCCGAGCGACAGCTCGTCGAAATCGCGCGGGCCCTCGGCCGCGGCGCGCGTGTGCTCATCATGGACGAGCCCACGAGCGCGCTTGCGGGGCCTGCGATCGACCGCCTCTTTGAGCTCATTGCCGGCCTCCGGGCGCGCGGCGTCGCCCTCGTGTATGTCTCGCACCGCATGGAGGAGATCGAGCGGATCGCCGATCGCCTCACGGTCCTGCGCGACGGCCGCGTCGTTGGCTCTGCGCGCGTGGGCGAGATTCCGCTCGATCAGGTCGTCACGTGGATGCTCGGCCCGCGGCATGCGCCGGCCGACGTTTTGCCGGTCTCGCCCTCGGCGCGGGACGAGCGCCTCGCGGTCGAGGATTTTTCCGTCGATTCGGCCGACGGCGAACGGCGCCTCGTCGATCGGGCTTCGTTCGTGGTGTCCGCGGGCGAGATCGTCGGGCTCTTCGGCCTCTCGGGCGCGGGCGCGAGTGAGCTCTTGCTCGGGCTCTCCGGGGCGCTCGGCGCGCGCGCGCGGGCCAGAGCCGTGCGAATCTCGTCCGTGCCCGTTCGAATCGGCTCGCCACGCGAGGCGAGGGCGCTCGGCGTCGCGTTCGTCCCCGCGGACCGGACCACCATGGGCCTCGTGCCTGGCATGACGGCCGAGCACAATGGGACCCTCGTCGTGCTCCCGGCGCTCTCGCCGCTCGGATGGTTGCGCCCTGCGCGCGAGCGCCGCGCGGCCCTCGCCATGGCGGCGGACGTTGGCCTCCGGCCCGAGGCCCTCGCCATGGACGCCGCCACGCTCTCGGGCGGCAACCAGCAAAAGGTCGTCCTCGGGAAATGGCTGCTCGAGGCGCCCCGCGTCCTTCTTTGCGACGAACCCACACGGGGCGTCGACATCGGCGCCAAGGCCGAGATCCACGCGAAGATCCGCGCCCTCGCCGCCGCGGGCGCGGCCGTCCTCGTGGCGGGCTCGGATGCGCGGGAGATCGCCGCGCTCGCGGACCACGTCCTCGTGCTCCGACGTGGCCGGATCGCGGCCGACGTCGCGCGCGCCGAAGCGACCCCGGCCGCGCTGCTCGCCCTCGCCATGGGCCACGATGAGGCCCGCGCATGAGCGAAACCCCCCAACACCTCGAAACGCCCGCCCCGCGTTCCCCTGGAAAACCCGCCGCGTGGCACCACGCCCCGCTCGCGCGTGCCCTGGTTTCCCTCGCGCTCGTCCTCGCCCTCGGCGTGATCTTCCCCGCCGAAGGCGCCTTCTTTCGCCTCGGCACGCACCAGGGCGCGCTCCGGCAGGCCTCCGTCGTCGGGATCCTCGCTTGTGGCCTGCTCCCCGTGATCCTCGCGGGCGGGATCGATCTCTCCGTCGGCAGCGTCCTCGGCCTCTCGGCCGTCGTCGCCGCGAAACTCAGCATTCACGCGGGCGAGCCGGCCTGGCTCTCGGTGCTCCTCGTCCTCGGAATGGGCGCCGCGTGTGGGGCGGCTTCGGGCTCGGTCGTTGCGTTTGCCCGCGTGCAGCCTTTCGTCGCGACGCTCGCGATGATGGTCTTCGCCCGGGGCCTCGCAAAAACGACGAGCGGAGGCACGAAAGTCGCGACGGCCGTCCCCGGGCCGGACGGCGTCCTCCGTTATGTCGAGGTCCCGCCGCTCTTTCGCGCGCTCGACGCCCAGGTCTTCGGCGGCAACGTCGCCGCCGTCACGCTCGTCTTCCTCGCCATGGCCGCGATCGTGGGCGTCGTATGCGCCCGCCACCGGCTCGGCCGGTATCTTTATGCGGTCGGGGGAAACGAGGAGGCCGCGCGTTTGTCCGGGGTCCCCGTGCGCGCCACGAAGATCCTCGCCTACGTGATCTCCGGCGTCTGCGCGGCCGCCGCGGGCATTTGCCAGGCCGCGCAGGAGCAGCAGGGCGACCCCGAGGCCGGCGTCACCTACGAGCTCACGGCCATCGCGATGGTCGTCATCGGCGGCACGAGCCTCAAAGGCGGCCGCGGGGGGATGGGGCTCACGCTGCTCGGCGTGCTCACCATCGGGTACCTCGACAAGATCCTCAGCATCAATGCCGTGCCGGAGGCGAGCCGGCTCATGCTCACGGGCGCCATCGTGATCGTCGCGGCGGTGGCCCAGAAAAACGCTTGAGGGGCGCGCGGAGGGCCGCCCGGAGGTCACAAGGAAATGTCGTTGGATGGGCCTTTCTTTTCACGTCGCGCGGTTCTCCTCACGCCCCTCGTCCTCGCCGCGGGCTGCGAGCGCGAGCCGAAGGGACCCAAAAAGGCCCGGTTCGTGATCGGGATGTCGCAATGCAACCTCGGCGAGCCCTGGCGCGTGCAGATGAACGCCGACATCGCGGCCGCGGCCAAGGAGCACCCCGGCATCGAGGTCGTCTTCAAGGACGCGCAAAACGACACGCTCAAGCAGCGGGCGCACGTGGAAGAGCTCGTCGCGGCGAAGGTCGACGTGCTCTTCGTGAGCCCCAAGGAGGCCCAGCCGCTCACCGAGCCGATCGGCAAAGCGTTTGATGCGGGCCTGCCTGTCCTCGTGCTCGATCGGGCCGTGCTCGGGGAGCGGTACACGACGTTCATCGGCGCGGACAACAAGAAGATTGGCCGCGCGGCGGGCGAATGGACCAAAAAGGTGCTCGGCGGCAAGGGCAAGGTCGTCGAGCTGAAGGGGCTCATGACGTCGACGCCGGGGCAGGACCGGAGCGCGGGGTTCCGCGAGGCGCTCGCGGGGTCCGAGATCGAGATCGCGTTCGAGGCCGACATGAAATGGCTCGAACCCGAGGCGCGCAAGGAGATGGATTCGGCGCTCGCGCGGCTGCCGAAGATCGACCTCGTCTACGCGCACAACGATCCGGGCGCGCACGGCGCCTACCTCGCGGCGCGGGCGGCGGGCCGCGAGAAGGAGATGAAGTTCGTGGGGATCGACGCGTTGCCCCACGAGGGCGTGAGCTACGTGGAGCAGGGGATCCTGGACGCGACGTTCCAGTATCCGACGGGCGGGCGCGAGGCGGTGGACACGGCGCTGCGGATCTTGAAGGGGGAGTCCGTGCCGAAGACGATCACGCTGGGATCACGCCGGTTCACGAAGGACGACGTGAAGAAGGGCGGCGAGCGCATCGAGTGACGCCGCGGGGGGCGGGGGTGGGGCGCGGGGATCACGCGTGCCTTCCCATGCCCGCCGGGCTCGTCGGCAACGGCTGGGGGCTCCGTCGGCATGCTCGCCGCGCTTGTCGGCAACGGCTGGGGGCTTTGTCGACAGGGTCGCCGTGGTTGCCGGCGACGGTCGGGGACTTCGTCGACATGCTCGCTGAGCTTGCCGGCAACGGCTGGGGGCTTTGTCGACAGGGTCGCCGGGCTTGCCGGCATCGGCTGGGGTCTTTGTCGGCAGGGTCGCCGGGCTTGCTGGCAACGGCTGGGGGCTTTGTCGACAGGGTCGCCGTGGTTGCCGGCATCGGCTGGGGTCTTTGTCGAGATGCTCGCCGCGCTTGCCGGCAACGGCTGGGGTCTTTGTCGAGATGCTCGCCGCGCTTGCCGGCAACGGCTGGGGGCTTTGTCGACATGCTCGCCGTGGTTGCCGGCAACGGTCGGGGTCGTTGTCGACGTGCTCGCCGCGCTTGTCGGCAACGGCTGGGGGCCGGGCATTCGAGTGTGACGCCCGCGGGACACTGTCACACCCGCATGACGGACCTCTGTCACGCCCGCATGACAGGCGTCGGAAACACGTACACATCATGGGGCGGGCGTTTTCGTCGCCTCGGCAAAATCGCCAGAGCGCTCCTTCGGCGGGTGCGGCACGGGGCGTGCTTCATCACGAGAAAGGCAGCGCGGCGGCGAGGTTCGCCTCACCAAGAAACAACGCTTTGCTGCCCCGGAGGTTACGCCATGTCCATCTACGCTCACGCTCGCAGAATCGTCCTCGCAACGCTCGCGCTTGGCGCCATTGGGTTCGCTGTGGTGCCATTGAATGCTCAGCCGCTCCCCTTTACCTCCTGCTGCTACACAAATGAGGCGGGCGGATTGACCTGCCGGCCGAAGGGCACGAACGAGACGGACTCGTGCATCGGCGAAGCCTACCCCATCAAGGCCAATTGCGATTCTTGGGGAACCTGCACGAAGCTGTAGGCTCCAGACCGAGATCTTCCAATCGTCACGGACGAGAGAGCGCCCGCGCCGTGTCCTCGATCGTGTGTGTCTCCTCTCCGACCGTGAGCGCCCGTTCGTCGAGCGACCAGGGCCCCTCCCGCGGGATTCGCCCATAGCGGCCTGTCCGGGGCTCCGCGACGAGGAGCTCCCATACGCCGTCGCCGACGTGGCGGTCGGCCGCGACCAGGTCGCCCGCGCAGGCGACCCGGCCGAGGCTGGGTTGCCGGAGCTTGGTCACGCCCGTCGAGACAAAAACCCAGCTCGAAGCGCCTCTGTCCGTGTCGTGGACGATCACCCCATGATCGGTCGTGTACACCTCGCGCGGGCCGCACTGCGCGACCTGCTTCAACCCATGATGGTTATGGGCATGGTATGCGAGCAGCGCATAAGGCGCGGCCTGCGGGAGGTCCTCGGTCGGCTTCAAGGAGGATGCGAGGGAGCGATACGCGGGATCCGAGAGCACGACCACCTGGCTCGGGGGCAACGCCGGAGGGCCGGGAGACCAGACCGGCGTGTACTTGCCGGTCTGGGCGAAGGGCGGGCGGGCCGGACCGGGCACGTGGAGGTGGTGGTCGAGCAGTCGATGGAAAGAGCCGTCGATCGTCCCGCCGCCCGAAGCGCCGAGCTGCCGCAGATGCGCGCGACCGTAAAGCAGGTCAATGACCCCCTCGACCAGGCGGGGGCGAGCGCCGATCGCCGGCGGCAGCGCCGTCAACGCCAGGAAATGGCCGAACGACGAGCTCGTGTCGATCGTGGACGCCGGTCCACCGCAGGGAGACTCGATCTTCAGGACAACGCCCCCGGAGCCGCTGCCACCTTGATCCTGCGCTTCCCAGCAGTCCTCGGCGCCGTCGCCGTCGAGATCGGCCCGTCCGCTGGAAGAAGGCTCATCGGCGGCGAGCTTGCCGGAGAAGAGCGTCGCCGGGCTTGGTGAAACAGCCGGGGTCGCGCTGACAGCGGCAAGCGCGGGCGGACCGTCGCGGGGGGGCTCCCGGCAGGCCGCTGCGCAGAGGACCAGCGCGGGGAGGATGGACGCTTCGAGGCTCTTTTGGGCTCGGCTCATGAAGTCTCTGGCTCGGTCGCCGCGTGTGATCGAGGCGGGAGCGAGGGCGCCTACGGTGACAAGGGGGGCGGCCGCTGTCCAGAGCCCCGCGCCCCCCACGCTTGCTTTGGTGATCTTTTTCAATATGGATGGCGCCATTCCGGCGAAAGCGCGACGCAAGCCGTGGGCGTGGCTTCTGCGGCATGGGTTCGCCCTCCGAATTTCGACCCTCGCGAGTGCAGGATTTCCGTTGCGGTGGTACATGCTCCGCGTGGCCATCTCAAAAGAGAAAATGCAGAGCTGGGCGATGCGGATGATCGAAGAGGCTCGCCCGCCGTCGCGGACAATGACTGCTGTTGATGACTTGCTCGCGTTACGTAGCTTCTTCCAAGGGGACCGGACGATCTTGTTCGGCATGAAGACGACGCCCGACGCGTTCGAAGATCCGAGCGCGCTCGTCGAGGAGGCGCTCGACGTGCTTCGCGAATGGTTCGATCACTTCGGCGAGATCGGCGATGCGGAAGAGCAGGCACGGCTCTACCACCGACTCCAGTACCTGATCGACATCCCCGAGCCCGAGCTCGTGCGCCAGGAACGCGCGGCCAACGAGGCGCGCGAATCCGCGAAGCGCGATGCATTGAGCGTCCTGCCACGACCGCTCGCCGCGGTCGCCGCGGTCTCTCCGTCCCTCGCGGCCGCGCTGCAAAACCCCCAGGGCGAACGTGTCGAGGACTTCTTCGTCGAATACGGGAAAGCGCTGACGCCCAAGGGCAACACGTCGCTCGACATGTCGAACTTCGATTGGCTGGGCGCCGATCCCGACTGGGACGAGCTCGTCGGCTCCCGATTCGACGCGCCGTTTTTCCCCATCGCCGGAGCGGATGGCGACTACGTCGGCGTGCTCGTCTTCTTCGAGGCTCCGGACGACGACGCCGTCGTCCTCTACTATTCGCACGAAGAAGGCTTCTTCTTCATGGCCGAGAGCCTTCAGCACTGGAATGCGATGTGCGACGCGGCCTCGGTCGGCGGTCGTGGCGTGAAGAAGCAGGTCGACCGCGCCCGCGGCCGCGGACCGCGTTGGAAGATCGACGGCGCTCTTCCGCCGAACGCCTATGGCGATGCGCTCGCGCGGGCGGAGGTGATCCTCGAACGCCTCCGCGGCGACGGCTGAGGCGCGAACGCTCACGTCTCCAGGAAGCTGGTCACGCTCGCCTGACGCCGCAGGCCGGATTTAGCCGCGCGGCGCCGTCACGAGCTTCGTGCCGCAGAACGGGCAGAAAGCGATCGCGGGGCCATATGTCCGCTGATACCCCCCCATGCCGGACGAGCCCTGCTCGAGATCGGCGAGCCAGAAGCCCTGTGCATCTTCGCGCACGAATCTGTAGTTGCGTGCGTCGGCAAAGGCTTTGCACGAGCATCCCGTCACGTTCTTCGTCACCGTTTCACCTCTCAGTTCGGCCATATCACGACGAGGACGCCTTCGTCGACGGCGGTTTGAATGGCCCGCGCTGGCGCCGCGAGCACGCACCCGTCTTGCGAGCCGGTCGGAAGCTCGACGAAGCGGAGGTCCGACCCGCGCGCCTCGCACAGCGTGTTCAGGAGCGCCAGCGCCGGCTCCACCGTGATCCAATCCGTGGTGTCGCCGGCGACGATCTCGTAGGTGCAATCCGGCAAGAACGCGCGCAGCCTGTACGCGTCGCGCAATTGATCGGGGTCGTTCACCGGCCGATACGCGTCCTCGTCCTCGTCCTCGTCCTCGTCCTCGTCGTCATCGAAGAACTCATGGTGCGGCACCTCCTCGAAGAGGACGTCGTCGAGCACCGGCGATACGAGCCGCGCCAGGCGAGCGAGCACGTCGTCGTAGTGATTCGGGTACGCGTCGGTCTCCTTCGCGAAGAGGGCCGTACGCGACCCGAGGACATTTTCGATCGTGAGCGCACGAAGCCCCCCGTCGGTGAGCTCGGGGAGAAGCCCGACGTCGTGCGCGTAGCGCGCAAGCGCGCCGGGCTCCGGAAACTTCACGAGCGGCGCGACCCGCGGGGCCATCCCGGGGTCCTCCACCATCTCGGCGATGGAGACCGCGTACGCGCGATCGAGCTCCGCGAGCTGCTCGAGCGCGTGAAAGCGGACGTCGTATTGCTCGGTCTCGTCCGTGACCACGACCGTGAGAGCGGCGAGCACGTCCCCGCGACGCTCGGGGTGAGCCGCGAGCACCTCACGCGCGCCATCCCTCAGCTCACGCACCGCGAGGAACGGATTCGCGAGCAGCGCGCGCCGCGCCTCGTCGGGCTCCGGCTCGGAGGGCTCAGAGCGTGCGCCTTGCCTCGCCCTGCGCAGCGCAGCATACGTCTCTCGTGCTTCGTCGTCGACGACGTCCGACGCGAAGAGTGCATCGAGCGTGGGCGAAGCGCATCGCGGATGAAAGGCGATCGTGCGCGCCAGCGCCGCGCGCGCCGCGCGGGAAATGGATTCGTCGGCAAAGCAGCTCTCTAGCCAAGAGACGACCTTCGGCCCGATCGAATCGTCGCAAAGCGAAGCGCACACGCGATACCCGTAGGCCGTGCCGGCATTGCTGCCTTCCGCTGCAGGCGCACGCGAGAGGGCGCGCGTCACGTCATCGAGGACCGCCATGTCCCCCTGACGCAGACGATACGCGATGAGCCTCTGCGGCGCGTGCTGCGACGAGTCGTGATCGAGCGCGGGGCCCACGCTAGAACATCGATCGGTTTGACAACCGCTCGATGTTCTAGCTCTTTTGTCCCGAGGGGGACGCCTCGCGTCCCCCTCTCGCCCGGGCAAAGCCCGGTCGATTCACCCCCCGAGGCGAGCTCGCTTCGCGATCTCGCAGAGCGCCGAACGGGTCGGCGCTCTAGGAAGCGGGAGATCGAGGCGCGGCGAGCGGCCGGGGATGGGCGAAACGTCCGCATACACGAAGGGTTCGCCGTCGACGCACGCGAGCGGCGTGCGTGGCGTCTCGTCGGTTGTATCCATCGGTCCTCTCATCGGCTCGCTCACGAACGGCTCGTTCCGCGCCCCAGGCGCGGGCGTTCCATTCTGCTCGAAACGACGGTGCCGGCTTCGCGCTTGGCGCAGGTCGCGAGGCGGCGGAGCTTCCATGCGGGGGTGGTTGCCATCGAGGGGATCCTTTTCAGAAAGGTGCGGCTCGAAGGAAAGCCGGAGGGATCGGGGAAGGTCAAGGTGGCTGACTCCGGCGGGGCAGGGGGCCTGCTTCGCCCCGAGGATGCTTGCCATTGATAAGGTCGCCGGCCGCGTCTACGCGTCGAGCTTCGCCATCTTCAACATGATCAAGGAATCCGTATGAATCGAGCTTCCCGCTTGCTCTGGTGTGCTTCGGTTTTCTCGCCAATTCACTCGGTTGTGAGCTCATCGCCGCGGTCGATCGGAGCCAAATCGAGAACTCGGGTGGCGCCGGCGGAGCGACGAGCGCCTCGTCCTCCAGCAGCAGCGGCACCGGCGGCAGCGGCGGCATCGGCGGCGGCAGCGTGGAATGCATGGTCCCGGCCGACTGTCCCGGCATGGACGACGCCTGCCAGACCCGCACCTGCGCGCAGGGGAAGTGCGGCCTCGACTTCGCCCCGGCCGACACCGCGCTGCCCGCGCAGACTGCAGGGGACTGCAAGAAAGCCGTGTGCGACGGCAACGGCGCCACCATCTCCCAGAACGACGACACCGATCTGCCCGACGACAGCAAGCCCTGCACCGACGACGTATGCACGGCCGGCGTCCCCTCCAACCCGAACAAGGCCCAGGGCACAACTTGTGGTGCTGGCCTCGTGTGCGACGCGAACGGCGCCTGCATCGGCTGCAACACCGCGGCCGATTGTCCCGGCACGGACGACGAATGCAAGGTGCGCACGTGCACCGCAGGCATGTGTGGTGCGGCGTTCACCGCGGCGAACACCCCGGTGGCAGCGCAGACCGCGGGCGACTGCGTGACAGCGGTGTGTGATGGCAGTGGCAACATCATCGCCACCCCCACCGACACCGATCTCCCGCCCGACGATAACAACGCCTGCACCGACGAAGTCTGCACGGCCGGCGTGCCGAGCTACCCGAACAAGGCCGACAACACGGGCTGCGACGACGGCAACGCGTGCACCGTGGCGGATACCTGCCAGGCCGGCGCCTGCACGAGCGGAGCCCCGATGGTGTGCACCGCGCTCGATCAATGCCATGCGGCCGGCACCTGCGACACGAGCACGGGGATGTGCTCGAACCCCGTGCAGGCCGACGGCTTCGCGTGCAGCGACGGCGACGGCTGCACCACGGGCGACACCTGCCAGAACGCTGTTTGCACCGCGGGCCCTCCGCTCGTCTGCGGCACGGGCACGAGCTGCGTCAATGGAGCGTGCGTCTACCCGGCCTGCACCGGGACGAACCAGTTCACCGGGTCGACCTTGCCCGCTGGCACGTCTCCCCGATCGATCGCGGCGCTCGATCTGAATGGCGACGGCAAGACCGACCTCGCCACCGCGAACTTCGGCGCGACCAGCGCGAGCGTGTTCCTTGGCAATGGCGACGGCACCTTCGCCGCCAAGACCGACTTCCCCGTGGGCGGGGGCCCCGGCGTTGTCGTGGCGATGGACCTGAATGGCGACGGCATGCCCGACCTCGCCATCCCGACCCAGGCTGACGCGGGCGTCAATGTCCTGCTCAACACGGGGAACGGTACCTTCGGCGCCAAGGTCAACTACCCCACGGGCGCAACGGCCTTCTCGGTCGCAGCGCTGGACCTGAACGGCGACGGCATGCCCGACCTCGCTGTTACAAACGCGAGCGCGAACACGGTGAGCGTGCTTCTCAACAACGGCGACGGCACCTTCGCCGCCAAGGTCGACTATCCCGCGGGTGCAGGACCGGCCGGCGTCGTGGCGCGGGATTTCAATGGCGACAACAAGCTCGATCTCGCCGTCTCGAGCGTTTCCACCTCCACCGTGGGCCTGTTTCTCAACAACGGCGACGGCACCTTCGCCGCCAGGGTCAACTACCCCACGGGCGCTCTCTCCTACAGCCTCGTGGCGTCCGATCTGAACGGCGACAGCATGCCCGACCTCGCGACAGCGAACGCGAGCGGCAACTCCGTGAGCGTGTTGCTCACGACGTGCGTCCCGTAGGACGGCCGGCTCCATCTCCCGCGTTGCGTCGTCGGCATTGAACCGCAGACGCTCGACCGCATGGATCACGTCGTCGCCACGCTCGTGCGCCGCGGGAAGGGTTGGGCGTGAAGGGGGGGCGGGCCGTCCTTCGTGGGCGGCCTGCGCCAAAGGCCTATCGTCGTGTGAGGTGGTGGAGCGTGGCGATGACGTGATCGCGCGTGTCGTCGAGCTCGGGATTGACTCGGTCGATAGAGCCTCGAGCATCATCCCCGAAGTTCGTCGTGGATCACGCAAGCGGCATGAGCATCCAGCCGAAGGAACCGTGGAGGAGGTCGAGCAGGGGCTCCTGCTCGCTCCGAGACACGCGTCGGCGCCGCAGCCTGGCGGCATCGGGCGCGCCGCCGGATTGGGGGGCTGTTCCGAAAAACGGGTTAACGAAATCGACTGAACAGCAAGCATCATCGTCGACGGTTCGAGTCCTCCGCGATCACCTCCATGCGGCGCATCATCTCCATGTCTTCATGCTCGAGAATGTGGCAGTGCCACACGAATTCCCCGGTGTAGCGGCCGAATCGGACAGCGAAGCGGGTAACCTCGCCTGGATTGGCCCGAACGGTATCCTTCATGCCGCGCTCGTTCTCGGCCGCCGGGACGGCCGGTCCGGTAAAGACCAGCTCACCTGCCGACCGGAATCGCTCGACGTCGAAGGGCTGGCGGTCGAGGATGAGGAATCGAACGAGGTGAAGGTGAATCGGGTGGGTGTCCACGGTCGTGTTGATCAACCGCCAGATCTCGACCGTTCCCAACCGCGGCTTTTCGGTGGTGGCGTCACCCCAATGAAGCGGCAGCGGGCGCCCGTGCATGTCTCGGATGCCAAGCAGTGACATCTGCCGGCCCATGTGATCCTTTTGCTGGTCCAGAATGAGATCTCGAGACCGCACGACATCCCTGAGCCGCGGAAAAGGGCCCGCCGGAAGATCCCGCGGGATCCGACTCCGATCCCGACCGGACCGCGGGAGGGTCACCCGGAACTGCATCACGACGCGGGTGTGTCGAGCAGGAGGGGTCCCTGTTGGAAAGGGAGTGGGGGCGTCGTTGGTCATGGTGACAGTGGCCCCCTCGAGCCCCGTGAAGTCGATGATGACATCGGCACGCTCGGCAGGCGCCAGCAGGATTTCCTTTACGGCAACCGCTCGCTTCAGGTAACCGCCGTCGCCCCCGATCTGGATCATGCTGATCGCTGGCTTCAGCATGAGGTTGTAGAAGCGTGCGTTCGCGCCGTTCAGCAAGCGGAAGCGATACCGCCGCGGCTCCACCTCGAGGAATGGCCAGACCTTGCCGTTCACCAGATTGGTGTTGCCGAAGAACTCAGGCGGGATCGTCGCTGGATATTGGAGCGAGCCGTCTCTGTTGAACGAACGGTCCTGGATCAGCAGTGGTAGCTCGAAGGGGCCGGAAGGAAGGTCCAGCCGCGCATCGTTTTCATCCCGCAAGAGGTAAAAGCCAGCCAGTCCGGCGTATATGTTCAGTCGCGTGATTCCCATCGCGTGGTCGTGGTACCAAAGTGTCGTGGGCCGCTGTCGGTTGGGGTACCGGAAGAGGTTGGTCGTGAACATAGGGCCGTGGGTCGTCAGGCGGGGGGTGAACCATGCCTCGGGATGGCCGTCGGCCTCCGCTGGTAGCTCGCCGTCATGGAGATGGACGACCGTCCGTACTTGCGGCAGGTAAGTGGCGGCCCCGTGGACGGATGTGTCTATGGGCAAGAGGTGGGTGATTGGCAGCTCACTCAGATACCGTACCAGGATGGGTTGGCGAACGCGGGCCTCGATGGTGGGGCCGGGATACTGCCCTTCGTACCCCCAGACCGTGGTCGGGGGGAAGTCGCGGTGGAGTTGCTGCTCGACCTGCCGCATGGTGATCTGAAAGAGGGGTACTCCCTTCTGGTGGCCGACCGGCTGGAGCGTCTCGGGAATCGGAACAGGGTCTACGAACTTTGGAACCGTATCAGGCCTGGATGGCGCTACTCGTGATGAGGCATTGAACGGTTTGTGAACGTGTGGGGTGCGACCCTTGCCACATGTCATGATTACCTGTCTCCTCTCCACATCTAGCTGGACGGGAGGCAGCAGCTATGCCGGATACAATCGAGCCGTCTATGCTCAGTCCCAGGACGGGGTAGGATCGCCTTCCGAATCCGAATGACCAAGCATTGCTCGAACGAACGCAAGTGTTTGGTATACCAGCGCAGGCACGCGTAGAGGGCTTCACTGAGATATTTTGCAGGCCTTGGCATGCGTGCGGATGGCAGTGCTCACTTAAATGACATTTTTCTAGCCGAGTGCTCGCTTGACGTTGAACGCGCGCAACGACATGAGATCGCCCGGACGGCGTGTCGGGCGCGTGGTGGCTCATGCCCCCGTATCATTGCCGCGGATTCTCATTTCGTGTGGCAGGAGGGAGGACGATGACGACACGGTGTGCTCGAGCGGGGGCCCTCGCCTGGATGGGCAGCGTGCTGATCGGGATCGGCATCTTGCTCTCCATTCTCCAGTGGGCCTTGACGGCCTACCTGGTGCTCCACGGACGCGGAGGCGAAATCGAAAGCGGTGTCCTTCCTCGAACGCTCGACGTGAATGCCCCAATCGGCGGGGGCAAGTGCATCACGATCAGCTACCCAGGCCTGGTCCTCGCGGCCCTCGGCACCATTCATCATGTCGCGGCCGAGTGCCTGTGGACGCGATGGGGATCGCGCGTCGTGCGGCGTGTATCGAAAGCACGGCGCTGCTCGTAGGCCAATGGCGTCGAGCGCGAGGTCCCGTTATGATTGTCGCCGTCAGCCCTCGAGCGAGCTCCTGCTGTCCCCGCGCCGAAGAGGCCGGCTGCGGCAATTGCAAGAACTTCACTGCGTTCCGCAGACGCTCGCCCATGGCTCGCCTTGGTCCAGTAAGTGCATATACGATATGCGCCAGGATGAACAGCGGCAGGACCTAGGGAGGGAAGCCATGCAAGCCATGCGCGGGCGGTGATCACGTGCGCAAGCACGTCCACTCGCAGTGGCAGTTGGCTCTCCTCGGGCTCGCCCTCGTTGGCTTGGCTGCAGGTAGCATTCTGCATCTCGCAAGGGTCGGCGATGCGGACCGGTGGGTATGGGCTGGTGTCACCGGTATCGTTCTCATCTGGACGTTTTCCTCTGTCGTGAGGGGATTGCTCCGAGGAGAAACGGGAGTCGATCTCATCGCCGTCTTGGCGATGGCAGGCGCACTCGTCCTCGGCGAATACCTCGCGGGCGCCATCATCGCGGTCATGCTCACAGGCGGCGCTGCACTCGAGCGGTTTGCTGTCGCCCGAGCACGACGCGAGCTGAGCGCCCTGCTCGAGCGCGCTCCGCATACAGCACATCGCCGAGCGGGTGTCGACATCGTCGATGTCGACATCGACGATGTCGTGCTCGGCGACGTCCTCGTCGTCAAGCCGGGTGAGGTTGTTCCGGCGGACGGCATCGTCAGCTTGGGAACCGCGATTCTCGACGAGTCGGCGCTGACCGGTGAATCCAAACCCGTGCAGATCGACACCGGGTCCCCTGTACGCAGCGGCGGCACGAACGCGGGCAGCCCGTTCGAGCTGCGCGTAACTGCGCCCACGGCCCAAAGTACCTATGCCGGCATCATTCGCCTGGTCAGGGCAGCGGAGGCATCAAAGGCGCCGTTCGTGCGACTCGCGGATCGATACGCGCTCGCCTTCCTGGGTCTTACCGTTACGCTCGCGGCGCTCGCGTGGATCGCCGGGGAAAGCCCGACCCGCGCACTCACCGTGCTCGTTGTCGCAACGCCGTGCCCACTCATCCTGGCCGCGCCGGCAGCCATCATCGCCGGCGTGTCGCGCGCGGCGAGGCACGGCATCATCGTCAAAGGCGGCGGTCCGCTCGAGACGCTCGCACGTGCCACGGTGCTGCTGCTGGACAAGACCGGGACCGTGACCTCGGCGCGTCCGCAGGTCGTGGCGGTGGAAACCTTCGGAGCCATCTCCTCCGATGATGTCGTCAGGTACGCCGCGTCCATCGAGCAGGTCTCGGTCCATCCATACGCGCCCGCGATTCTTGCGGAGGCGCGGAGCCGGAGCGTCGAGCTGAGCTTCCCCGTCGACGTGCGCGAGCAGATGGGCACGGGAATCGGAGGAAACGTGGACGGCCGACGCGTGGCCGTGGGACAGCTCGGTTTCGTGGCTCCGAGTGCACCGCGCACGCCGGAGCTTCGGTCGATCGAACTGCGTACCGCGGTTGAGGGCTCGTCGAGCGTATACGTTTCGATCGACGGCTCGCTCGCAGGCGTGCTGCTCCTCCAGGACCCGATCCGGCCGGAAGCGCCGCGTGTCCTCCGCGCGCTTCGCGCCGCTGGCATTCGGCGCATTCACATGGTGACGGGGGATCATCCCGACGTCGCGGAGCTCGTCGGCGACGCCCTCGGCGTGGACCGCGTCTTTGCGGAGCGAGCGCCGGAGGAGAAGGTCGAGGTTATCAAGCTGGTACGTGCCGAGGGCCTCACGGTGATGGTCGGCGACGGCATCAACGACGCCCCGGCGCTCGCGCTCGCCGACATTGGAGTGGCGATGGGAGCGCGCGGCGCCACGGCCGCCTCCGAAGCAGCGGACGTCGTCCTCACAGCGGACCGGCTCGAAGGGCTTCTCCTCACGACGCGGATCGCGCAGCGTACTCGGCGCATCGCGCTGGAAAGCGTCTTCGTAGGGATGGGGCTCTCGCTCGTCGCGATGGTGTTCGCCGCCGCGGGATGCATCACGCCGGTCGCCGGAGCCGTACTCCAGGAGGGCATCGACGTCCTGGTGATTTTGAATGCGCTTCGCGCGCTTGGCGACGGTGGCCCGCTCATCATGTCAAGGCGCGGTGACGTCAAGGGCCTCGCGCAGGGGCTTGCCTCGGCGCACCGCTCGCTGCGTCCACACGTCGGCGATCTCGCCGCGCTGGCCGCGCGCCTCGACTCGCTGCCAGCGCGGGAGGCGCGTGCACAGCTCGAGCGGATTCGTGACATGTTCGAGAAGGAGCTGCTGCCCCACGAGCGAGAGGAGCAGCAGACGGCCTATCCACTCCTCGGCAAACTGCTGAAGGAGGAGGACCCGACCGGCCCGTTGATCCAGACGCATCACGAGATCCGGCGGCTCACGCGGCTCTTCGGTCGTCTGGTCGCTCAGCTTCCTGCGGAGGGCCCCAGGCTGGAGGATCTCCGAGACCTGCGCCGCGTGCTCTACGGCCTCCACGCCATCCTCACGCTGCACTTCGCTCAGGAGGAGGAGCTGTACAGCCTGTTTGAAGGCTGATGAGCTTTCGATGCCGAGACACGTCACGCGGGCCCTTCATGGCCAAGGCCGCCCGGAGCGTGCCAGCACGAGCCGGAGTGGCTGCCGCGAGGGTGCGGAGGCGAGGGCAAAGCGCCCGCGACTCGGGACACCTTTCTATGCCGCCAGCGCAGATTGCTCCGCCGGAAACCATAGCCGGAAGGTCGAGCCCTGGCCCGGCGTGCTCTCCACGGCAATGGTGCCGCCGTGCGCCTCCATCAGCCCCTTGGCGATGTAGAGGCCGAGGCCCAGCCCCGTGTTCTTCTCACGCGCCCGCGCGGCCTGAAAGAAGCGATCGAACAGCCTGCCAAGATCCGCCGCCGAGATGCCCGGGCCGCGGTCCTCGACCGTCAGCGCCGCGCCTCCCGCCTCCGCACGGAGGGTCACCCGGATCGGCGAGCCGGCGTCGGAGTACTTGGCGGCGTTGTCGAGCAGGTTCGTGAGGATCTGCGCCAGCCGGGCCGGATCGACGAAGACCTCGGGCACACAACCCTCCACATCGAGGGTCACCGGGTGCTGCCCGAGGGTCGGCTCGATTTCAGCGAGCAACGAGCGCGTCTCCTCCTCCAGCGACACGGGCTTTCGATCGAGCGATAGCCGCCCGACCTCGATGCGAGACGCATCGAGCAGGTCCTGCGTCATGCGCGAGATCCGGCAGCCGATTTGGAGCAAACGTTGGAGTTGCGGCACCGGCACCACGACCGAATCACCATCGGGTTTTGCGAGCAGCTTCTTTAAAAGCAACATCATGGCCGCGACGGGGTTGCGGAGATCGTGAGCGATGACGGCTGCGAACTCGTCTCGCAGGCGGTCCATCTCGCGGTGGGCCTCCTGCGTGCTCTCGACTTGCTGGGCGTAGGCGATGGCCAGCGCTGATTGCGTGGCGAAGAGCCGGACCAGACGCTCGTCCTCCTCCGTGAACTCGGCGCCACCATCCTTGTCACAAAGGTAGAAATTCCCGAATACCTTCTGCCCGATGAGCAGCGGGACGCCCAGGAAGGACGTCATCGCGGGGTGGTGCGCGGGGAAGCCGACCGATCGCGGATCGGCGTGGATGTCCGCGACCCGGCTGGGCTGCGGGTCTTGGATGAGCGCGCCCAAGAGCCCTCGGCCCTGTGGTAAGTGGCCGATGTCACGGGCGACCTTTTCGGAGACGCCCACGTAGACGAAGTCGGAAAGGCCGGTGCCCTCGGCGTCGAGCACCCCCAGGGCGCCATAACGGGCGCGGGTCAGCTCGCAGGCCTGCTCCACCAGGCGGCACAGCAGTTCGCGCAGGGGCATGGCGGCCTCGATGGTCATGGCCATGTCGCGGAGCAAGCGCAGCCTTCGGGCCTCGCGGCGCTCGGCGTCGCGCTGCCGGGCTTGCCGCAGCCCGAGAGCACAGGCGCCCGCCACGCCCCGGAGCAGGCGGCGCTCGAGCGAACTGAGCTTCCCCGGCTGCCGCCGCGCGAGCCCTAGCACCCCGACAAGCTCGCCCCCTACGCTCAGGGGGAACGCCACCACTGCGTGGAGCCCCAGCTCGAGCAGGCGCAGGGTGCCACGGAAGGCGCCCTCCGGCAGCTCCTCGATGCGAGCGATCTCCTGGATGTCCCCGGTCTCGGCTGCCAGCGCCGCGACCGTGCTCGCCAAATTCATATTCAAATCTTGCGCGAATGCCTCGGGAACCCCGACCGAGGCGACCAGCCTGAGACGTTCACCGCCCCCGGTGGCGATGAGAAACGCGGCGTCGGCGCGAACGGCGGCAGCTACCTCGTCGAGCAGCCCATGGGCCAGGGTCGAGGGCTCGTCCGCGCTGAGAAGCGCGGCGCCGATGCTGGCCACGAGGTCGGCGAGCCGGACCGCGAAGGGCTCGTCGGCGACGTTTTCGAACGCGAGCAGCGCCTCGCCGGCCGACGCGCGGCAGCGCACCAGGAGCAGGAGGCGGCGAGCGGTTTGTCGATCGTACCAGACTTCCTCGTCGCAGAAGGACTCGCCGTGGAGGGCGCGACGCCACGGCAACTCTTTCTCGGCGAGGACCGCCTGGGTTCCGAGCCGGGATATCTCGAAGCGCTCCGACAGCCGTTCCGGGGTCGGTGACTCCATCTCCAGGAGCTCGCGCAAGGACGCGCTCGCCTGGACCTCACCCGTGCTGGTCAGCCTCATCATTGGCCAGGGGAGCAAGGATTCCACGATCATGCAGAAGGTATTGGTACGCCCGAGGGCAACCGTCGAGGTCACCGCGGTTGCAGTCGACGCGCGCATCACGATCGGCAACGCGAGGTCGAGCGGCGGCTCCGCTGGGTCGCGCTCGGCAGGAAGTTTCTTCGGATCGGACAAAGCTCGCCTCTCCCGGCTGCGATTCGCCGACGAGGCCCCGCGCATCCTGCTGGCGACTACGTACGGTCCCGCGGCCGCTCGATGGGGATCGTGAACGAGAACGCTGTTCCCACGCCGAGCTGGCTGTCGACGAAGATCTGCCCCCCGTGCCCCTCCACGATGCCTTTGACGATGTACAGGCCGAGCCCCGTGCCCGCGCCGCGCACCGCCCGCGGCCGCCAGTAGCGATCGAAGAGTCGTGGCAGATTCTCGGGCGTGATACCCGCGCCCGTGTCGGTGACGGAGAATCGCACGAACGCACCGTCGAGCGCGATGGCGAGCGTCACCTCGCCGCCCTTGGCCGTGAACTTCAACGCATTGCCAATGAGGTTCGAGAGCGCCTGGGCAAGGCGACCGCGATCACACGGAACTCGCAGGGAATACCCCAGCGGGCGGACGTGGAGCCGTAGTTCCTTCTGCTCTGCGAGCGGCGCGTGGACCTCCGCGATCTCGGCGATGATCGCGTCGACCTCGTACGGGGCCATCTCGAGCGTCAAGGTGTTCGCCTCGATGATCGCTGCGTCGAGGAGGTTTTGGAGCATCTGTATCGCGTACTCCGTGGTGGCCTTCAGCTTCTGCGCTCTCTCGCGGATCCGTTGCCCTGCGTCGCCTTCGGGAGCCATCCGCGAAATCGACGCCGCGCCCAGCGAGAGCGCCGAAAGCGGGTTCCTGAGATCATGCGCTGCGATGGCCAGCGCCTCCTCCCGCGCGAGCCGCGCCCGCTGCTCCGCCTCGTAAAGGCGCGCGCGCTCGAGGGCCTGCGCGCAATGCTGGGCGAGCGTCATCATGTATTCCCGATCCTCGCTGGTGATCTCGCAATTTTCGAGGTAGGTGATACCAAGCGCTCCGAGAACCCGCTCGCCAACCGTCATGGGAACGGCCACCCAGGTCCTGGCCCAGTTTTGCGTGGGTATCTCCGGGTAGGCATCGCGGAACACCTCGCGCGACTCGAAGACCAGAAGCTGTCCGGTGCGGATGCAGTCGGCAGATGGAAGGCGCGCGGAGGGAGGAAAGCGACGCAAGGGCTCGATCAGCTCCTGCGGGTATCCGGGGGCGAGGAGGACGTCGACCATGCCGTTCTCCTCTTGGAGCGCGACGTAACCCGCATCGGCATAGAGCGCTGCGAGCCCTTGCGTGAGCACGACGTCCGCTACCTGCGTGGGCGTCAAGGCACGCGAAAGCTCGGATGTGATGATCTGAAGGCGTGCCATCCGCGCTTCGGCGAGCTCGACCCGGATGCGTGCAGCACGTTCGCCGGCGAGGGCTCTCTCCCGTGCCTCTTCGACGCGCTTGTGGCGATCGATATCGAACATGATCTCGATGATGTAAAGCGGCGCCCTCGAACGCCCGCGGACGAGCGAGCGCGTGACGGCGACCCAGAAGGATGAGCCGTCCCGTCGTAGCAAGCGCTCCTCGTGCGTGGAGGATTGGATGACGCCGTCGCGCATCGCCTGGAGGTGCTGGCGGGCGGCCTCCCTGTCGTCCGGGTGCCGTATGTCTCCCGCGGGGTGCCCCGTGAGCTCATCGAGGCCAAGGCCGAGGGACTCGCAGAGCCTCGGGTTCGCCCGGAGCAACGCGCCATCCAGGGAGACGTGGGCCATACCGAGAGCGGCCTGGTCGAACGTCGCGCCGGGCCGCTCGTCCACCTCGAAACCCACGACCCTTTCATCGGCGCTCCCCACGACACCCCCCTACTGCCGCCGTTTGCCTCGTTTCACGTTACGTAAGGTCATGCCATGGCCGAGCGTGCCATGAAACCGAGCGCGGAAATTCGACGAATTGATGGACAACAACCCGCGGATTGCCCTTACACTCCTCTTCGCCCACACATAGCCTACACCAAACGAGGGCGGGGGATAGCGTCGAAGCTGCCGCTCGGCATCAGGGGGGATCATGGCAACGGCGTCACCACACGCAGTGCTCGAGGCAGGGCGTCTCTACCGGTCCACAGGGGCCGTTTCCACGTCGCTTTTGCGGCCTCATGTCTTTCGATCCTGGGAGCGCTCGCACCTCGGCAAGGCCGACCCGAAACGTCCAAGGGCCGAAGCACTTGGCTCGCTCGAAACCGATCGCCTGCGAGGGCGGCACGAGGCGCTCATTCGCGCCGCGCAGCCCTACATGCGGGCGCTCTCCCGCGCCTCGGGTGGCGAGCGCCATGCAGCCATGCTGGGAGACGCTCGGGCGGTGGTCCTCGACGTACTCGGCGATGAGCAGACCCTCCACGGCCCCGAGCGGGTCCCCGGCCCCGGCGCGCTGCTCGATGAGGCGGCTTGCGGGGCGAATGGGATTGGCACGGCGCTCGCGGACGGTCAGTACGTCGAGCTCGTCGGACCGGAGCATTTCATCGAAGGGTTTCACCCATTTACCTGCCAGGGTATGCCGCTGCGCGACGGCACCGATGCGTTCGCCGGCGTGCTCAGCGTGTCCGTGCGGAGGCCGGAGGTCGGGCTTCGCCTGCGGGAGATCATGCTCTGCGCCGGACACGCCATCGAGATGGAGCTCCTGGCTGTACGGCTGGAGGGGGATCTGCGGCGTGTCCTCACCCAGGGCCCGGCCCCCGAGGCGATCGAGCGGCTGCTCGGCGACGTCCTCGAAGCGCAGGCGACCGTACGCGTGCGGCTGGAGCTCGCCGCGGAGCAGCTCTCGCGGAGCCGCCTCACGCACGCGCGCGAGTTGCTGGCGCTCGCTTCGCGGGTGCTCGAGCGATTCAGGCGTCACGCAGCGCTGTGGAGAGGGCTCGCGCTGGACGACGAGCCGGCCGCCCCGCGCCGATTGGAGCTCGACGTCATGGTGCGCGAGCTTCTGGAGATGCTCGAGGTCGAGGCGAGCGTCCGCAGGGTGGAGCTCGTCTTGCGCGATATCGAGCCCATCGAGGTCGAGGCCGACCCGCGTGCTCTGTCACGTGGTCTCTTTCGTTGCCTGCTCGGCGCCATCCAGGCCGCACCCGGCGGAGCCATCCACGTGAAGCTTTTCCGGACCCCAGGCACCTGCGCAGAGTTGCAAGTCGTGCTGGCCCCTGGCGCGGGGACGACGCGGGAGAAGCCTACGCCATTGCGGTTCGTGGTGGGCAACGCGAAGTGTTGAGCTTTTGCGCCTTCTACAGGTCCGCGGTCAGGTGCTGGAGCAGCATGCCTGCGACCATCGTTGCGATGAAGACCAGGACCGCGGGAGCCAACGTCGAAAGCGAGGCGAGAGCAGGCCCGGGGCAATAACCCCCGAGCCCCCAGCCAACCCCGAAGACGGCCGCCCCGGCGATGAGCTGGACATCGATGTCCTTGCGGGTCGGGATCTGGAAGCTCCCGCCGAAGATGGGCCCTCCGCGCCGGAGGATGAGGCGGAGGGTCACGAAATGGGCCCCCACGGCGCCGAGCATCACGAAAGCGAGCGAGGGATCCCATGCCCCCGTCACGTCGAGAAAGCCGAGCACCTTCGTGGGGTCGGTCATGCCGGAGCCCCCGAGCCCCGCGGCAAAAAGCGCGCCTGCCGCGAATGCAGCGCCGAACGATTTCATCGAATACCTCCAAGAATGCGGGTGGAGACGAAGACGGTGACGAAGGCGAAGAACATGAAGGTCGCCGTCGCCACGAGCGAGCGGGCCGAGAGGCGTGAGATGCCGCAGACGCCGTGCCCGCTCGTGCAGCCATTCGCGAGCCGCGTGCCATAACCGACGAGCAGGCCGGCGATGGCGAGGAGCCAGAGGGGACCGCTCGCCGCGGCGGGGAAGGCCGCCGGGCGCAGCGCGCGGAGGGCGGCTCCTCCGGCGACCATCCCGAGAAGAAAGCCGACTCGCCACGCCACGTCCCCCGCTTTGGGGGAGAGCACCCCGCCGAGGATGCCACTGACACCGGCGATCCTGCCATGGAACAGCATCAGGATCGAGGCGGCGAGCCCGATGAGCGAGCCTCCGAGCAGCGCGGGGCGCAACGAGTCGGGGACATGCTCGAAGAGCAGGACGATCGCCATGGCGAGGACGAACCAAGCAAACCCTCGACGAAGCGCGTCGCCCGAGAGACGATGCGCGAGGCGGGCGCCGGCGAGGCTGGCGCCCACGGACAAGCCGGCGATCAAGAGCGTCAGCGTCCAATCGACGGTCTGGTGGCCGAGGTGGGCCGCGAACCCGGCCGCAGATTGGAGAGCGATCACGAAGAGCGACGTACCTATGGCCTCCGGCATGGCCAGGCCGCCGAGCAGCACCAGCGCCGGGACGATCAGAAAGCCTCCGCCCGCGCCCACGAGCCCTGCCACGACGCCCACGAGCGCGCCGAGGACCAGGATCTTCCATAGCGGCGCGGTCTGCGTCCTGGCCGGCTCGTGCCGGCCGCGCAGCATCGCAACCGCGGTGGCGAGCATGATCAGGGCGAACACCAGCATGAGGAGCGAGGCGGGAATGGCGTGCGCCACGAAGCCGCCGCCGAAGGCGCCGGCCATCCCCGCGCCCCCGAACACCGCGCCCGTCCGGTACGAGACGCGCCCCTTCCGCGCGTGCGCAAACGCGGCGGCCGCGCTGGTGATGGCCACCGTGAAGAGCGACATGGCGATGGCGCTTCGGGGCTCGACACCAAGCACGTATACGAGGACCGGCAACGTCAGGATGGATCCTCCGCCGCCGAGGAGGCCGAGGCTGAGGCCGATCACGAGGGCGAGGGGCGCTGCGAGCACGAGCATATCCGGCCCGTTTGCAACGATCTTGCCAACGCGCGACGAGGGCTCGGGCGCCCTCCCGTGAAACGAGCGGAAGCGAAAAGCTCGCAACGGTGTTTCAACTGCTGTTTCACGATGTTTATCGGTGGATCGGTCGGCAGCACGCGCGCGACAGTTCTTGTTGCAACACGTGTTTCCGTCGCAGGGACACTACCTGGCGGCGCGGGGCGTCCCGTCGTCTTCCACGGGCTTCTTGAGGTTCAGCGGCACGCGGAGGTAGCGGACTCCATTCTCGTGTTCGGCGGGCAGTCGTCCGGCATCGATGTTCACCTGCACGCTCGGCCATAACAGGCGGGGCACCTGGAGCGTCGCGTCGCGGGCGTCGCGCAGCGCCACGAATTCGTCGCGTGTCGTCGCGGCGCGGAGCTGGATGTTTTGCGCCTTCGACTTGCCGATGGTGGTGAGCCAGCGCAGCGGACGGCCGCCCGGCTGGTAGTCATGGCCCACGAATACGCGCGTGTCGTCGGGCAGGGCGTAGAGTCTGTCGTGGACCGAGTGGTAGAGCGCCTGGGACGAGCCCCTCGGAAAGTCGCAGCGCCCCGTGCCGTAGTCCTCGATGAACAGGGCGTCGCCGGTGAACACCGCATCTCCGATCTTGTAGGTCACGCAGGCCGGCGTGTGGCCAGGCGTCGAGATGGTCTCGATGCGCAGTGTGCCCGCCTCGATGTCGTCGCCATCGGCCAGGAGCCTGTCGAACTGGCTGCCGTCCGTGCGAAAGTCAGCGGGCAGGCCGAATATCGTCTTGAACGTGGCCTGGACCTCCCGGATGCGCTCGCTGATGGCGGTCCGGAGAGCGAAGCGCTTCTTGAGCCATGGCGTGGCCGTCAGGTGGTCGGCGTGGGCGTGCGTCTCGAGCGCCCATTGGACTCTCAGGCCCTTTGCTTCGACGAACGCCGCGACCTTCTCGGCCGAGGTGGTGCCTACCGTGGACGACAACGGCTCATAATCGAGCACGGAGTCGATGATGACGGCGTCCTTCGAGTCGGGGTCGTAGACGATATACGACAGCGTGTAGGTAGCGGGATCGTAAAACGGCTCTATATCAAACATGGCATCGGTGAAGCACAGCAAGGAGCGTGCCAAGTATTGGTATGGAGCGAAGATGACAATCGAGCCCACGCCGAAGGGCGTGCGTGTGGTGGAGACGTCGACGGACCCGCAGGTCGTCGCGTTGATTCAAGCGCACGCGGACGTGGTGACCGCATTCCTGGAGCACGGGCACGTGGAGATCCGGAAAATCCACCCGGTCCCGGAGCCCTGATCCCGGACGCGTCGGGCGGGCGTCCGGAGGCTATCGTATCTCGCGCAGGCATCTGGCGAGCGCATCGATATCCTCCCTCGTGGTGTAAAGGCCTATCGACGCGCGCGTCGTGCTGGGGATCCCCAAGCGGCCCATCAACGGTTGCGTGCAATGGTGCCCCGCCCGCACCGCGACTCCGTTCCTGCCAAGGGCGGCGCCGATCTCCTGCGGGTCCACCCCATCGATGACGAATGCCAGGATGCTCGACTTCTCCCGGGCCGTACCGATCAACCGGAGCCCCGGGATCTCTCGGAGCAACTCGGTGCCGTAGGCGAGCAACGCCGACTCGTGGGCGTGGATATGCGCGAGGCCGAGCGAGGACACGTAATCGATTGCAGCGCCGAGGCCGATCGCGCCGACGATGTTGGGTGTTCCCGCCTCGAACTTCTGCGGTGGCGGCGAAAATTCGGTGCTCTCGAATGTCACGAAGGAGATCATGAGGCCACCGCCCTGGTACGGCGGCATCGCCTCGAGGTGCGACAGCTTGGCGAAAACGACGCCGATCCCGGTCGGCCCGTATACCTTGTGACCGCTGAAGACGTAGAAATCGGCGTCGAGGTCGCGCACGTCGACCGGCATGTGCAGGGCCGCTTGGCTGCCGTCGATCAGTACGGGGATCCCGCGCGCGTGCGCGAGACGGACGATCTCTTGGACCGGGTTCACGGTCCCCAGCGAGTTCGAAACGTGGACGACCGAGACGAACTTGACGCGGTCCGTGAGCATTCGCTCGAAGGCATCCATATCGAGCTCGCCCGCATCCGTGATCGGCGCGACGCGGAGCGCGATGCCCTTTTCCTGCCGCAGGAGTTGCCACGGCACGATGTTGGCGTGGTGCTCCATGTGGGTGATGAGGACCTCGTCGCCTTTCTCAAGAAAATGCCGCCCGTAGCTGCTGGCGACGAGGTTGATCCCTTCGGTCGCATTGCGGACGAAGACAATCTCACGCGCGTCTCCGGCGTGAATGAAGCGGGCCACCGTCTGCCGCGCGGCGTCGTAGAGCGCCGTCGATCGCTGGCTCAGGGCGTACACGCCCCGATGGATGTTGGCGTAGTCCTCGCTCATGAAGCGCGTCATCTCGTCGAGGACGGCCCGCGGCTTCTGCGCGCTCGCGGCGGTATCGAGGTACACGAGCGGCCGCCCGTTCACCGGCCGCTGGAGGATCGGGAAGTCCCGCCGTACGCGCTCGACCTCGAAGGCCGGCGCACCAGCCCTCTCCCGGACGATCTCCTCGTTCGCCCTCATATTGCCCTTCCCTCTCGACGGTGTCTTCGGTACCGGATCGCCGCAATGCTGAAGCGAGCCCCGTGCCAGGGAACGCTGCTTGGCCTCGCTGGGTACGGCCCATCCAATCACGGGCCAGCGAACGGGTCGCGCGCCGATGTAGACGCGCGTGGGCCTGGCGAAACCAAGGATGCCCCTGGACGTCTCCAGCCGCGGCCCTGTGGGTCGAGAAGCACAGGCGGCCGGGCTCTTCACCAGGTAGCTCGTGATTGGGGCTTCCCGGCCGGCCTGCAGAGGGATGTCGCCTACGTCGGCTGGCCAGGCTGCAACGGGCCGATCCGGTACGGCCGCATCATCTCGTTGTCCTCGTGCTCGACGATGTGGCAATGCCAGACGAATTGCCCGGACGTCTTGAACTGCACCCGGATGCGGGTGACTTGGCCTGGATAGGCGATGACGGTGTCCTTGAAGCCGGTCTCCCACGCCTCGGGCGGGTTCGGTGCAAAGCCGATGTCGACCTGGACTTGCTGGGTGGCCTCGTCAACGAGGATCGGTTGTCGGTTGACCACCTCGAAGGCAACCTCGTGCACGTGCATCGGGTGGGCGTCTGGGGTCGCGTTGTAGAACTCCCACAGCTCCGTGGCACCGACAGCAGGGTTCTCGGAGACGTCGTCGTCCCAGTGGAGCTCGGTCCAAGTGCCCACGCCCGTATTGGGATCGCCGGCGACGGTGCCCAGCAAGGCTTCCGCGGGCGCGTCGGGGAAGAACTCCGACAACTTCTCGAGGAGCGCAAGCGGCCGTGTGATCGTCGCCGCCGGAAGCGGCGTGATCAATGGCCCTAGGAGGCGAGGCGCAGGCTGCGCTCGGGGACCGAGACGTGGCTCGACCAGGTGGTCACAAACCTGCTCACCAACGCCGCAGCCGCGCGGCCGAATTGATGTAGAGCTTTACGCCGAGGACAGCCTTCCTCCGGATACGCGAGGAGCCCGCTCCGGGGGTTCTGTCGGCTCGGCGTGAAGGAAGCCTGCGCCCGCCTGGACAACCTGTGCAGCCTCTTCGAGCGTCAGCCCGACGCATGGATGAGCTGGGCGAGCCCGGCGTCTGGTCCGGTTCGTGCCCGGTTCGTGCCGGGAGAGGACAAGGATGCAGAAGCGATTCGCCTGGACGCCGGCGTTGCTCGCCGCGATGGTGCTGGCCGCTGCGGCGTGCGACAAGAGGGCTCCGCCCCCGCCTCCCACCCACCCGATCACGAGCGTGAGCGACCTCGTGCCCGGGGCGAGGGTTGGCGTGCAGCGGGGCACGACCGGCGCTTTCTACGCGGAGGACACGCTCGCGCCGAGGGGCGTCGAGATCGTGACCTTCATCAAGGCCCCGGATATGTACAACGCGCTTGAGGCGGGGCAGATCCAAGCCATCATCAACGACCTTCCGATCTCCGAGGACGTGGTCGAGAGGAAGCCCGATCTAAAGATCGTCCAGCGGATCGACAATGGCGAAAAATACGCATTCGCCGTCCACAAGGAGAACCTCGCGCTCCTCCAGGGCATCGACCAGGCGCTCGAGAACCTCTTCGCAGACGGCACCTACAAGGCGATCTTCACCAAGTATTTTCCCAGGCAGCAGCTCCCGTCTCATGTGGAGGAGGCGACGGCCGTACCCTTCTCCGGCTGCCCCTCGCTATCGACCGTGCAGCCGAAGATGTTGACGATCGGATCGGACCTCCCCTATCCCCCTTTCGAGTTGTTCACCGAGAGCGGCGAAACGACGGGATTCGATGTCGAGCTCATCGAAGCCATCGCCAAGGAGCTATGCCTGACCCCGAAGTGGGTCAACTCGAACTTCGACACCAT
>NZ_SSMQ01000065.1 GCF_005144585.1 Polyangium fumosum
CGATACGCGAGACCTCCGCACGAATGGCTGCCGCTTGTTGTTCCGTACACATGTTGAGGCTCCTTCCGGCGGGGAGCCTGGGCACGAGGGACACGGGGCGTCAGGACGGGGGTGGGCGAGGTGATACAATCATCCGGTGGCTTGCGTCGACTGGTGCGACGCGCGCGCCTTCTGCGCGGGCGTGGGCAAGCGCCTTTGCGGCGCGTTCGGGGCCGAGCCGCTCGGCTATGACGAGTTCAACGATCCCACGAAGAGCGAGTGGACGTACGCCTGCTCCAACAAAGGAGAGAGGATCTATCCGTATGGCGATGACTACCAACCGGCCAGGTGCGTCGACGATCCCTTCGACGGCACCCTGAACGCCGGCAACGGCAATGCCGAGCCTGTCAAGACCGCCACGAACTGCAAGGTCAATGCCGGTTTCTCAGGCATCTTCGACATGTCCGGCAACGTTTGGGAGTGGGAGGACTCTTGCCGCCCCGCCGGCAACGGCGCCGATCCCAAGGACGATCAGTGCCGGGATCGGGGCGGCTCGTTCTGGGATCATGAAAACTTCCTATCCTGTACATCCCCGTCGGTGGACCGCAGGAGAGATCACTTCAACAAGAACACCGGCTTCCGCTGCTGCGCCGTTCCCGCTGTTCTCGGCTCCCCCTGAACCGGCGTGGGTTACGGCCTACAACTCGCTGCCCATCTTCAATTTTACACCACCGTTCGAACCTCCGAACCTTCCATTCCGCCCACTTCTATGCACCGTTGCTCCGTGGTAAAAGCATATCCCATGCACCGCACCTCTCTCGTCCTGTTTGGCGTGCTCTTCCTTCCCATCCTCGGCTGTTCGTTCGATACCAATGGAGCGATCCCCATTACCGGGGGCGGCGGACAAGCGGGCAACGGCGCGGGCGGAGACGCGAGTTCGACCACCGGGAGCGCGGGTGCGGGCGGCACCGGCGGGATGGGCGGCGCGGGCGGGATGGGCGGCGTCGGCGGAGCAGGTGGAATGGGCGGGATGGGCGGCGCAGGTGGAGCAGGTGGAATGGGTGGAATGGGTGGCCAGGGAGGTGTGGGCGGGGGCGGGCCGACGTGCCCCGTGGGCAGCACGCCCATGGTGCTCGTCGAAGGGCCCGAGGGGCCCTACTGCATCGACGCGACCGAGGTCACGAGCCTGCAGTATTCCTTGTGGCTCGCCACGCTGCCGGTGCCGAACACGCAAGATCCCGTGTGCGGCTGGAAAGACTCGTACGTCCCGCGTTCGAGCGGCAATAACTGCAACGGCTCCCATTACGATCCCATCACGAAGCCGAACCATCCGGTAGCTTGTGTCGATTGGTGCGACGCGCGTGCCTTCTGCGCGGGTGTGGGCAAGCGTCTTTGCGGCGCGTTCGGGGACCAACCGCTCGGCTATAACGAGTTCGACGATTCCACGAAGAGCGAGTGGACGTACGCCTGCTCCAACAAAGGGGAGAGGAACTATCCGTACGGCGATGGCTACCAACAGAAAAGGTGCGTCGACGATCCCTTCGACAACATGCTGAACGCCGGCAACGGCCATGCCGAGCCGGTCAAGACCGCCACGAACTGCAAGGGCGGGAGCGGCTTCGCGGGCCTTTTCGATATGTCCGGCAACGTTTGGGAGTGGGAGGATTCCTGCCGGTCCATTGGGAATCCCAACGATCCCAAGGACGATCAGTGCCGGGATCGGGGCGGCTCGTTCTGGGACCAGGAGGGCTTCTTGTCCTGCAAGTCCCCCTCGATCGATCGTCGGCGCGACTCCTTCAACAAGAACGTCGGCTTCCGCTGCTGCGCCGATCCAAACAACCTCGGCATGCCCTGATTCGAAAGGATCAAGGGAAGCCTCGGAGGAGCGAATGGGGGCGCTCCACCGAGGTTTCCCTTGTTCCGTGAACCTTCAGGCCGCGGCCGTGATCTTCGAGCGCAGGTAGCGGGAGACCTCGTCGAGCTCGTAGGGCTTCGGGACGAACCCGATCGCGCCGCACTCCGTCCGTTCGAGCTGGCGTTGCGAGAGCGGATACGCGCTCGTGAGAATGATGCGGGCCCGCGGGAAGCCGTGGCGGATCTCCCGGGCCAGGTCCAGGCCGTTGAGCTCCGGGATCATGAGATCGACCATCACCACGTCGTATCCTTGCTTGTCGTCGAGGTGGTCTTTGACCTCCTGGGCAGACGTCGCGAGGGCGACCCGGTAACCTTCGAGGCGCAAAGCCAGCGAAAGAGAACGGCGCTGTGTACTTTCGCTGTCCACGATGAGCACGCTGGGCATGTCTCACCTCCCTCCCGTGGGGCTCAAAAAAGGAACGAGGGACGTAGTAGCAAGGGCCGGGCCAAGATCCCCGCCGCCCCACGAGGGGGCAGATCTCAGGCATTTCCCGGGGGGTCACCGGGCTGACCAGGCCCCCATGCGGACGGACGCATTTCACCCCTGAAATCCGGGGCCACCTTCCGGTTTTCGTCTTCGCGATCCAGGGCGCGGGATCTTCAGGGCCGGGCGGGGGCCGCGGCGGCGGGCAACGTGCGGGTTCGGGCGAAGCGGCGCATCGGATCCACGACCTTCACCTCGCCGAACCTTTGCAAGATCGGGCCCACGGTCGTGGCGTCGCCCGAGACCACGACGACGGCGTGGCCGGAACGCACGTGCTCGGCAAAGGCCTTCGCCGCGGCCTCGGGGGCCATGGCGCGGATCGTGGCGATACGCTCGTCGAGGGCCTCGTCGGGCAACCCGCGGGATCCGAGGTCGCAAAGCTCGTCGGCGCGCGCCCCGGGCCGACTCGTGCTCACCGCGCGGATGCTGCCGAGGAAACGCGCGGCGGTTTCCATTTCGCGTGGACTCGGCGCCTCCTGGGTGAGGGCGCGAAGCTCTGCGAGCACCGCTGTGAGGGCCTCGCCGGTGCTCTCGTGGTTCGTTTTCGTGTACACGTAAAACGCCGACGGCCCGTTCGCGAACGGCACGATCTCCGCGAAGACGTTCGAGGCGAGCCCTCGGTTGTCGCGCAAATCCAAAGCGAGCCTGCCCGTGGCCGCGCCGCCGAGGACCTCGGCCGCAGTGACGAACCCCGCGTGGGTCGGCTCCGACTCCTTCGGCCCGAGCGACCCCACGACCATCTCGCTTTGCGTGCTGCCAGGCCTGTCGACGAGCGTGATCTTCGTCGACTCCGGGGGCATCGGGTCCGTGAAGGAGAGGGCGGGCGCCGCCTTCCCGGAGAGCCCGCTGAGGTGTTTTTCGGCGACCTTGCGGACCTCGTCCGCGGGCACGTCGCCGGTGATCGCCGCGATCATGTTTTTCGGGACGAAATACCGGCGATGGTACGCCTTGCAATCGGCGGGCTTGATCTGCCCGAGCTCCTCGGCCGTCGCGTCGAACGAGGCATACGGATGGTGCTCGCTCGGGAGCGCGAAGAGGTCGCGGTGCAGCATCATCAAAGCGCCCCAGGCGCCGTCGCTGCGTGCTTTCCCCGCGGCGCGTTCGGCGAGCGCGCCCTGCACACGCTCGACCTCTTTCGGATCGAGGCGTGGGCGGCCGAGGACCGACGCGAGCACCTCGGCCGCCTCGGCGAGGCGGGGCCCGGGCACCGAAATGCCGTACACCACCCGATCCGCATTCAGGTCCACCGACAAACTCGCCCCGAGCCCCTCGATGCGTTTTTGCAGCTCGATCGCATCGAGCGACCCCGCCCCCGACGAAGCCACGGCCCGCGCGCAGACCGCCGCGAGGCCCGTCCGTTCCCCATCCACCGCGGTGCCCGCGAGCACGGCGATCCGCAGGTGCACCACGGGCACCGCGCGATCGAGCACGCTCACGACACGCAGGCCATTTTTCAGCTCGATCCAGGTCGTCTTCGGCGTGGAAAACGGCCTCGGCGGCGCGGAATCGGGCGGCGGCTCTTTCGGGTCCGGGGCGGCTTGTGGCTCCTGCGGCTTCGCGTCGGCCGTCTTCGCGGGCGGAGGTGTGTGCAGCGGCGGGGGCGCGACGGTTTGGCCGGGACAACCCGCGACGAGGAAAGCGAAAAGCCCGAGGGCCCACGCGCGCCGCATCATCGCGACCCCTCCGCCACAGCCGCGACGTTGCCCGCAGAGGCCGGCTTCGGCCGCGTCTCGATCACGGTTCGACGTTTCGTCGTGAGATACTGTACCGCGGCCTTTTGCACGTCCGACGGCGTCACGGTGGCGAGCCGCTCGAGCTCGCGTCCGATCGCCCGCGCGTCGCCATTCCAGAGCTCGTGCTTGCCGAGCTCCACGGCGCGATTCCGATTCGACGCGAGGCCGAGGACGAACGCCGCTTCGAGCCTCTTTCGCGCCCGGATCGTCTCCGCCTCCGTGGGGGGCGCGTCGGCGAGCTCCTTCAGCGCCGCGTCGACCCGCTTCTCCACCTCCGGAACGGCCGCATTCTGCGCGAGCCGCACCTCGACGCGGAAGAGCCCCGGCCCGCGGCCGAACCGCGCATCGACCTCGGCCCGCGCCTCCATCGCGAGCGCATCCGCGCGCACGAGGCGCGCGACGAGCCGCGAGCCCTCGCCGTCGCCGAGGATCACCTGCGCGAAACGGAGCGCGTCGTGCTCGCGTGTCCCGAGCTTGGGCATCACGAATCCATACGAGAGCGCCGTCGCGCGGGCGAGCGCGTCCTCGACGACCTCACGCCGCTCTGCCGTCTGCTCGGGCACGGCGGGCTCGGCGAAGGGTTTGGCCTGGATACGTGCAATGTCGTCGAAATGGCGGTGCACGAGGGACATGGCCATGTCGGGATCAAAATCGCCCGAGATCCCGAGCACGGCTGTGTTCGGACCGAAATGCGCCGCGTGGAAGGCGCGGACCGCGGCGAGATCCGCACGCGCGAGATCCGCGCCCGACGTCCCGTGCGCATACGCCGGACATCCCTCGAACGCGAGCGCGCGGAGCCGGACGACCGTTTTTCCGTAGGGCACGTGATCCACGATGGCGAGGGCCTTGCCGTCGGCGTCGATCGCCGCTTGCTGGAGGTCGACGCCCCGCATGCGCTGGGCTTCGAGCCAGAGGCCGAGCGCGAGCTCGTTTTCGGGCACGATCATCGAATACGCCGCCCGATCGACCGTGCTCTTCGCCGTGACGAACCCGCCGCGCGCGGCGACGAGGGATTCGAATTCGCCCGCCGCGAGGTGTTTTGTTGCGCCGAACAGGAGGTGCTCGAAGAGCCGGACGAACCCACCCTCGCCAGGCGCCTCGTCCCGCGCGCCGACGTCGTAGGTGACGGCGAGGGCCACTGCGTTCGAGGCGTGATCCACGTTCATCACGACCCGCAGGCCGTTGTCGAGCGTGGCGCGCTGGATCGCGAGGCGCAGCGCCGGGGGCGGATCGGCCTTCGGAGGAGCTGCGAGCGCGGGCGCGGGCGCGGCGAGGAGCGCGAGCGCGAGCGCGAGCGCGACGAACGACGAGCGCGGGGAGGGGAGGCGCATGGGCCCGCGTTTCTTACCACGCGGGCCCTCGGGACTCAACGCGCGGCCTTTCGCGCGGGGCCCGTTCAGCGAGGCTCGCCCGCGCGCACGCTGGCGAGCCTGTCGTAATGGCGATAGCCGAGCTTCGAGAGGACCTCGGGCGGCGCGAGGCCGATGTCGACCAGCGTCTTGATATCATACGTGCCCGCCAGGACCGGCGGCCGATAGGCCGTCATCGTCTCCCGCGTTTGGAACGGCGGCAACGGGAAGAGGCGCGTATCGGTGTGCACGTGAACGAAATGGGCCATCGAGGTGCGCGCATACCCTGGGGTTTTCGGCGCGGTGATCACGTGGGGCGTCGCGAGCAGGCGCCCCCCGGTCAGGATCTCGAGCTGCTGGCCCACCTGGGCCACGATGCAGCCCGGCGGCGCGGTGCCCGGCACGAGCGCACCACCGGGACGACCCTCCGTGCCGCGCGTGCGCAAAAAGAGCCCGCTCCGGTCGTCGGGACGCGCGCAGCGATTTTGATCCCGGTCGAGGAACCAGCCGCCCGGCAGGAGCGTGAGCAAGTTGAAATCGGTATGCTCCTCACCCCAGAGCACGCCGCTCTCGCATTGCTGCGCGTCGAGCGGCAGATACTTGAGAGCGCGCGTGACGTGAGGGGCGCCGCGGGTCACGTCCACGAAGGTCTCGCGCGGCAAGGCGAGCGCGTCGGCGCACGCGCGGAGGAGCGCGAGGCCGGCCTCGTGCAGGGCAAGCCCGATCGCCTCGTAAAACGTGCGGAAGCGCGGCCGGTCCTCGGGCCAGACGTTCGGCGGATGGATCTCGGGGTAGAGCTCGGCCGCGACGGGATCGACGTCGATGGGCGCGGCAAACCAGCACTCCTTGAAATCCGGCTGACCCCCGGCGACGACGGCCTTTTCGGTGTTCGGCGGGGTGTATCCGCGCTGGAACCAGAGGTCGGCGCGGGCCCAGCGTCGCTTCTCGGCCTCGGGGAGCGCGGTGAGCGCGAGGAACTCGGCGTAGAACGCATCGAGCGCAGCGGGGTCGATGCCGTGGTTTTTCACGTACACGAGCCCGTACCGGCCGAGCCCACGCTCGATCGCAGCGGCGGCCCGTGTTTCGCGCTCGACGTCGCCGGAGCCGACGTCCTGGAGATCGAGAATGGGGATATCGTCGTGGAGCGTGCCGGTCATGGCGCGGGGACTACCATGGGTGGGGGAGGGGGCGCAACGGGGGTGTTTGGTTCGGGCGAACACGGGCCGAGGGCCGTCACATTGCGCAGAGGCTGTTCGTGCAGATGTTCGTGTAACAATCGGCGGGCAGAGCACAGGGTTCGCCGACGAGCTTCACGCAGGTTTTTGATCCGTTCATATCGGGGTCGGCGCAGCGGGTCGTCGAGCACTCGATGTTGGTTGCGCATGGTTGACCGAAGGCTTTGAGGCAATTTCCTCCGTTGCCTATGCATGCCTCACCCTCGGAGGCGAGGCACGCCTCGCCCGCGCCATAGCTGGGGTCCTCGCCGTACTTGTCGACGGCGCTGCACTCGCCGATGAACCCCGGAGAGATGCACGTCAAGCACGCTCCGTCGCACGGTTCCCCGCAGCAGACGCCATCCACGCAAAACGTCGTCGCACAGTCAGTTTTTGTCTCGCAGGTCTTCCCCTGGGCGCACGGCGAACAATGCGTGCCGCCGCAATCTGCATCCGTCTCGTCGCCGTTCTTGAGCCCGTCCTCACAGCTTTTGCAGCTATGATCGAAGCAATACCCATTAATGCTACAATGCTGGTTGACCAGGCACTCGACACACTGCCCCGCGCCGTCGCACAGACCCGCCGCGCACAACTCGCCGGCCTTCTTCGCCACGCAGATGCTTTGCGTACCGACCGTCCCTGGGCAAGTGTAGCAAGCGTCCACTGTGCACGACGTACAGCCGTCGTCGGCAGTGTCATTCCCATCGTCGCAAGTCTCGCCCGGATCGACGACGCCGTCCCCGCAAGCCGACATGGCCCCGCCCGAACCGCCGGCCCCGTCGACGCCTACGTACTCGTCTAGCCCGAGGAGCTGACCACAGCCGCCCCCGATCAGCGCCAGGGTTGCCAACCATCCGCAGATCCGCGCGTACGCTCCGTTCACCGGTACCTCAAGGCCTCCGGACGGACGCTAGCCGAGCTTCAGGCGGGCGTGAAGAGAGACGAAAGATGTGAAGGGGAGCTTGTTGGGGGAAGGGAGCGCGCGGGGGGCTCGTCGAGCCCCCACGGCTACTTCACAACATGGCGCAAACGCCATCCATGCAGTTGTTGCTGAAGCATTCGGCGTTCTCGGTGCACGGCTCGCCGTTTTGCTTCACGCACGTCTTCGTCCCGTCCCCGTCGGGATCGCCGCACCGCGTGGTGATGCATTCGTTGTTATTTGCACAGGTCGCACCCTCAGCTGAGAGGCAATTCCCCAGTCCCGAGCACGTTTTCCCATTTGCGGCGAGGCACGACTCCCCCATGCCGTAGCTCGGATCATCGCTGTACTTGTCGATGAAGTTGCACTCGCCGACGAGCCCGGGGATGTTGCATGCGGCGCACGCGCTATCGCATGCGGCGCTACAGCAAACGCCATCCGCGCAGAACGTCGACGTGCAATCCGCGCCCGCGAGGCACGTCTTGCCCTGCTCGCAGAGCCCGCAATGCATGCCACCACAATCGACGTCCGTCTCGTCGCCGTTCTTTACGGTATCATCGCACGCCGCGCACGCGTTCTGGAAGCAGTACCCAGTGCCGCACTGCGAATTGTCGATGCACTCGACACACTGACCCGCTTCATTGCAGATCTTGGTGTCCTCACACGCCTCGCCCGCAGCTTTCGGCGTGCACGCGCTCGGCGCGTTCGCGTCACACGTATAACAAGCGTCCACCGCGCAGGCGGAGCATCCATCGCCGTCCGTGTTGTTCCCGTCGTCGCACGTCTCGCCCATGTCGAGGACGCCGTCGCCGCAGCTCGACGCCATCCCTCCCGAGCCGCCGTTGCCCGCGCCGCCCGTCGTGTCCGGCGGAAGCGGGTCTTCGGAGGGACAGCCCCCGAGCGCCGCCATGAGCGCGCCGAGGGCCAAAGCCAAGGTCATCGATGATCCGTACCGATTCATTTGGAGATTCCAACCTCTCGTTCGTCGGGGCGTCCGGCCCTCGATCAAAAGCTACCCTTCACCACGACGCCGCCCGGCGTCACGTGGAAGGACGCAGAAGGCTGCGATTTCGGGCCCGTCAATGCGTACACCGCCGTACCCGCGCCGATGACCCCCGCGCCGATCAGCGTGATGAGGGATGTGATCCCGAGCGCCGTGCTGGTCCCCTGCGCATCCTTGAAGTCATTCACGCATTGCTGATTCGCTCGCGTGCATTGGTTCGACTCCCAGGTGTCGAAGCTCCCCGACTCGACCACCGAGTACCCAATGAACGTCCCGAGGCTCACGAGCGCGAGCCCACCCGCAATGCCCGCGCCCGCGAGGATCAGCGTCTTGTTCCGCGCCGGCGCCGGGGGCGGCGGCGGGGGCAGGGGTTTGGCCACGGGCTGCGGCGGGGGCGTGACCGCGAGCGGCACCGTGGTCTCGGCGCCGGCTGCGACCGTGAGCTCTTTCTTGGCCTCCGGCATTCCTTCCTTGCGCGCCGTGAGGATACGCGGCCCGGGCTCCACGAAGACCGCGCCGCCGAGCGGCGACGTCCCGACCGGCTTGCCGTCGACCTGCACCTCGGAGCCGTCCACGTCGACGCTCACGATCACCGTGCCGACCTTGGATTTCGCCTCGGCGAACATCTTCTCGGCCGCCTGACGATCCTCGGGCTTCGCCGCCTGGCCCTCGCGCAAGAAATACGAGAGGTGCTCCGCCGCGTCGCGTGGGTTTCCGAGCTGCATCTCAGAGCGCGCGAGGGCGAGCGCAATCTCCGCGTTTGGCTTGATCCGGAACGCGGCATCGAGCGCCTCGCGGGCCTTGTCGTGCTGGCCGGCCTTCTGCGCGCGCAGACCCTCTTCGAGTTTTTTCGCGGCTTCCTTCTCCGGATCGGCGGCGGGCGCAGCGGGCGCCTTTGCATCGGCGCCAGCTTGTGCCTTCGCGTCCGGCGTCGCGGCATCCTTTTTCGGATCGGGCGTCGCGGCTTGCGCCTTTGCATCCGCCGGCGCGGCGGGGGCCTTTGCTCCCGGCGGCGAGGCCGGAGGCGGAGCGGCGGGGGGCGCGGCCTGGGCCTTTGCGCCTGCCGGAGGCGCGGGAGGCGGAGCGGCGGGGGGCGCGGCCTGGGCCTTTGCGCCTGCCGGAGGCGTGGCCGGTGCAGCGACGGGTGCAGCGGCCGGGTTTTTCGCGCCTGCCGGTGACGCAGCGGCCGGAGCCGCCGCCGGGGTGGCCGGCGCCTTTGCGGCCGGGGGCGGCGCGGCGGGCGCCGCAGGCTTCGCGGGCAATGCCCCGCCCGACTTCGGCGCGTCCGCTGCCGCGGGGGAGGCCACGCTCGCCAGCGCCGCCGCGAACCCGAGCGCGGCCCACGCCGCGCGACCCTGTTTCGTTGTGCGCCGGATCTTACCGTCCGGTGGAGCCAACCATCGTCGTTTCATGCGCCGGCATTGGAACGCACCCCCGCGCCGTTCACAAGAAAAAAGGTACGCCTATTCCGTGCCCCAGGCTTCCGTCCGCGCCGACCCCCGGTCGTCCCACCTTCCAGCCAATCCACGCCACACGCCACACGTGTCCCATGGCAGAAGAATATTTCGGTGGTGGTTTGTCGCACCTTATCGTTCTCGCATTCAACGCGCCTTGCGTCGCCGCTCGCCCTTCGCTGCCCGGAGGCCCGCCTCTTCCTCGGCGAGCGCCGCGAGCTCTGCGCGCGCTTCTGCCTCCCGCGCGTCCTTCTCGGGCCGCGGCAGCTCCTCGATCCGTTTTCCCCCGGCCGCGATGCGCATGCGCTCGCCCCCGTGCTTTCGGGCGAGCTTCTCCCGCCGGATCTCCTGCCGCAGGCGCAGCTCCGCTTCTTCCTCGGGGGTCGGATCGACCGGGAACAGATACTTCACCGCGTGCGCGGCGAGCCCGACGCCCCAGCCGAGCACCGGGACAAACCACCATTTCCCTCCTGCCGTCACCATGTCGAACAAGAAAAAGAATACGCTGAAGACGCCCCACATCGCCGCATGCCGCTCGAGCTTCTGCTTCTGACGGGCCCGCTGCGCGGTCTTCCCGTCGGGGTCCGGGGCGGCCGGAGGCGTCGCGGGGGGCGCCGGTTCGAGCGCCGGCTTGAGCGCCACGAGCGCCGCGCGGAGTTCCTCCTCCTCGACGCCCACCTCCCGCGCGGCCGCGGCGAGATCGGCATACGCGTACTTGCCCCCCGCCGCCTCCAGCTTCGCCTTGCGCTCGAGCGCGAGCGCGATCGCCTGCCCGAGCTCCTGCGTGGAGTAACGCCCCGCCGTGATCGGCCCCGACGAAGGCCGCGGGGCCACGCGCGGCTCGCCTTTCGGCCCCTTCGAATCCGCCTCCTCCGCGAACGGTTCGAGCAGCTCCACGAGGTCGTCCATCGATCCGTACCGCTCCGCCGGCGAACGCGAGAGCGCGCGGCCGAAGACCTCTCGCACCACCGCGGGCACGCCCTCGGCCCGCATCGGCCGCGGCGGCTCGGACATCATCGCCGCCACGGTCGAGAGCGCGTCGTGCGCGTCCCAGGGCCTCGTCCCCTCGCAGAGCTCGTAGCCGAGCACGGCCCACGAGAACTGATCCGTGCGCCCGTCCGCGGACTTCCCGCGCACCTGCTCGGGCGCCATGTACATCGGCGTCCCGCTCACGCTGCTCTTCGTGGCGAGTGACGCCGCGGTCGGCTTCGCCGTGGGCCCCGCGGGATCCACGGGCGCCTGGCTGCGCCGCGCAATGCCGAAGTCGAGCACCTTCACCCGCCCGTCGCGCCGGACCATCACGTTCTCGGGCTTGATGTCGCGGTGCACGATGCCCGCCCGGTGTGCGGCCGCGAGCGCGCGGGCCACGTCGACGAGCCAGCGGATCTTGCGACCGACGGGCACGCTCGGATCGCCGACGTAGGCGCGCAACGTCTCGCCTTCGACGAGCTCCATCGCGATGAACGGCTGCCCTTCCCACGCGCCTGCGTCGTAGATGGCGATCGCGTTCGGATGATCGAGCGCCGCGACGGCCCGCGCTTCACGCAGCGCCCGCGCCGCGGCCTCCTCGTCGCCGGCCGCGAGCGTCTTCAGAGCGACCTTCCGATCGAGCTTCAGATCGTGGGCCCGATACACGACGCCCATGCCGCCCTCGCCGAGCACGGCTTCGATCTCGAAGCGGTTTGCCACCACGTCGGAAGCTTTCAGCATACGGCGCGCGAGGGTAGCGCCCGCCGCGTCCGCGCGCGAGTCTTCGATGCGACGCGAGCGTGCGCCGGATCTCGACACCATCCTTGCCTTCCTTTGCGACGGCGAGCGCCTTAGGATCGGCCCCTCACGCCACGAGGAGGAACCCTCATGCACGATCGATTTGCTTTTCTTTCGTTACGCCTCTCGCTCTTCGCCGCCCTCGGCCTCTCCGCCATCGCTTGCGGAACGACCGTGGAGAACGGCGGCTCCGGTGGATCCGGGGGCGCGGGCGGGGATCCGAGCACCAGCAGTAGCTCCAGCAGCAGCACGAGCTCGAGCCAGGGCGGCGGCTCGTCCGGCTGCGTCGGCGGGACACCCATTCCGCTCCCGGACGGCTCCGACAGCGGCTACGTGCGCTGCGACGACGGCACGATCCACCGCGCCGCGGCCGTCGCATGTGATCCCACGATCAACACGGCGGCCTGCGACGGCACCGAGATGTTCAAGGAGTGCACGTCGGACGCCGACTGCACGGCCAAGCCCCATGGCAAGTGCATCCACCGCGACGCGAACTTCGAAAGCCCCGGGCCCTCCTGCGGCTGTGTGTACTCGTGCGCGAACGACGCCGAGTGCGGGGCCGATTCGGTCTGCGTCTGTCAGGGCGTCGTCGAGAATGACGTCGCCTGGTCGCGCTGCTCGGCCGTCGCGAAATGCGCGACCGACGCCGATTGCGCGAGCGGCGAGTGTGGCATCACCTCCTTCCACGACGGCTGCTTCCAGCAGATCGGCCTCGCCTGCCGCGCGGACACGGACGCTTGTCGCGTGGACGCTGATTGCATGGCCGGCTACGCCTGCGCGACGCTTCCGTATAGCGCGGTCGGAGAGGCCGGCACGTTCAACTGCGAGACGCAAAACTGCGCGATCGGCCGCCCCTTGCTCGTCGCTGGCGCGGCCCGCACCGCGCCCACCTCGGCCCGCGCCGATTGGATCCTCGCTGAAATCACGCCCGACACGGCGTCGCTCGATCCGGCCGTCCGGAGCGCCCTCGCCGAGGCGTGGACCGAGATCGCCGCGCTCGAACACGCGTCCGTCGCGAGCTTCGCCCGCTTCACGCTCCAGCTCATGGCCCTCGGCGCGCCGCCCGAGCTGCTCTTCGCCGCGCAACGCGCTGCCGCCGACGAGGTCGAGCATGCCCGCGTCGGGTATGCCCTCGCGAGCCGGTATGCCGATCGCCCGATCGGCCCCTCGAAGCTCGATCTCACGGGCGTCCCGCTCGACACCGACCCGCGCGTCGTGCTTGCCTCCCTCATCGAGGAGGCTTGCGTGGGCGAGACGATCGGCGCGGCCGAGGCGCTCGCGCTCGCGGGGCTCGTGCGTGATCCCGCGCTGCGCGAGGTCCACGCGCGGATCGCCGAGGACGAGCAACGCCACGCCGAGCTCGCCTGGCGCACCTTGCGCTTCCTGCTCGCCGGGGCCGACGAGGACACGCGCCACTTCGCCCGCGCCACGTTCGACCGGGCGATCGAGGCTGCGTCCGCCGAGCCTTCCCTCCGGCGCGCCGTCGTGGCCGAGGACGTCGGCCTTTTGTCCTCCAAGCAAATCGGCGCCCTCCGCCGCCAGGCTTTGCGGGACGTCGTGCGTCCTTGCGCCGACGCGCTCCTCGCGCCTGCCGCGGCGCCGGTCGCCTTGGCCGACCTCCATGCCTGAGCGCCTCCGCGCGCGCCCGTGACCCCGCGCGGCTCGGGTCCACACCCCATAGCCGCGCGGTTCTCCCTTGACACAAGCGTGAAACATCCGGTCTGCTGGACTCTGACCGCATGCTGCGCCGTGCCCGCGCCCCCATGGCCCTCGGCGGCCTCGCGATCCTCGTGATGGGGCTCGCGGTCTTGTCGCTGGGCTCGCGATCGGCGCCCATGGCATCGGCGGCCGTGCAGGTCGAGGCGCCGCTTTCCCCGCCTGCGCCTCCGCCTCTGCCCGCGCCCCCGCCTGCGAGCGTGTCTCCCGCGACCGTGCCTGCGGTGCGGGCCCCCGAAACGCCGCCCGCGCCTCTGCCTCCCGCGAAAGCAAAGCCGAGCGAACGCGCCGACGCCCATTTTGATCGTTCCTGGCGCGCGCCGCTCGCCGGTGGGCTCTTGATGTTCCCGCCGTCGTGGTCGTCGGAGGACGGCCAGTACGACCTCGTCCTCCACCTCAACGGCAATACGGATCTCGTCGAGGAAAACTACGGATACGCGGGCGTGAACGCGGTCGTGGCCATCCTGAACCTCGGCGTCGGCTCGGGCGTCTACGAGGACAGGTTCGCCGATCCCGCCGGCCTCCGGCTCATCCTGTCACGCGCGCAGGACGTCATGGTGGCGCGTGGCTTGAAGAATGCCCGCCTCCGGCGCATCGGCCTCTCGGCCTGGAGCTCAGGGTACGGCGGCATCATCAAGATCCTCCAGCACGAGGAGTTTTTCGATCGAATCAACGCGATCGTCCTCATCGACTCCATTCATTGCGGGTACGACCCCCACTCGAAGGCGCTCAAGGTCGACCAGATCGAGCCCACGCGCCGCTTCGCGAAGAAGGCCGTGGACGGGAAGGTCCTGCTCTCGATCGTGCACTCGGAGATCGAGACGTACGGGTATCACAACGCGCACCGCACCACCGATTTCGTGCTCGCCTCGGTGGGCGTCTCGCGGACGCCGACGAACGTCTGGCAGCCTTTGCCGAAGGTTGCGGCGATGAAACACGTCGTCCCGAACGCGTACATGAAGCCGCTCGATCCGCTCACCGAGGCGCACCGCGGCGCGCTCCACGTGCGAGGGTACGGCGGCACCGGGCCCTACACGCACATGCTGCACCTCATTCAATTCTCGACGACCGCGCTGCCGGATCTCGTGGCGTTCTGGGGCAAGCCCTGAACGCGGGTCCGGCCCATCCGGACGAACCTCGTCCGGGTTTGGCACGAAGAAATCGACTCAGCCGAGGACCAGCGGGACGATGTCCTCGGGTTTTTCCAGCCAGTGCGAGGGCTCGGACGGGGCGAGGTGGGCGCGCGACATCGGTCCCCATAACGCGGCGCCCGTCGCGACCCCGGCGCTGCGCCCGGCGTGCATGTCGTGCAGGCTGTCGCCCACGAAGATCGCCTCCTCGGGCCGGGCTCCGAGCTGCGCGAGGGCGAGATCGACCGGCTCTTTGTGCGGCTTCGGGTTCGTCACGTCATCGGCGCAGACGAGGACCGAAAACACATCCGAGAGCCCCGCGACGTCGAGACCGCGCAGGGTGCTGTGCCGGTTCTTGCTCGTCACGACGGCGATCTTGACGCCCGCCTCGGCGAGCGCGCGGACGCAGGGGACCGCGCCGGGGTAGGGCCGCACGCACGCGTCGTGGTGCGCGAGGTTGTACGCTCGGTACGTCTCGATCATCGCGAGCACCGCCTCCGGATCGTCCGCGAAGCCGGCGAGCTGCGCCTTGAGCGGCGTGCCGACGCCGCGGAGCAGCACGTCGTCCTCGCACGGAGGCAGGCCGTGGACGGCGAACGTGTGGTGATAACTGTCGAGGATGAGCCGGATCGAGTCGATCAGCGTGCCGTCGAGATCAAAGAGGACCGTCTTGTATCGCCGCATGAGTGCCGCGTCATTACCACGTTCCCGTCCGGGCGCACGCGGCGCCTCGGGGCGGAAGGAGCTTCGGAGATTTCGGGGAACTCGCTGAGGCGCGGCGTGTCCTTGCCCCGACCGCCCAACCCCCCGAGGCCCCTTCGATGCTTTCGACTCCCCGCTACTTTTCCGCCATTCTTGTCACGGCGCTCCTCGCGACGAGCGGGCATGCTTTGGCGCAGACCGCGCCGAAGGCGCCCCTTCCCCTCAAGACCGTGCGTCTCTACGAGTCGGGGGTCGGTTACTTCGAGCGATCGGGCAGGGTCGGCCGCGACGCCGGCCTCGCGCTGCCCGTGCCGGTCTCGCACCTCGACGACGCGCTGAAGACGCTCGTCGTGCTCGGGACCGACGGAAAGACCAGCGTCGCGGGCATCGAGTTCGCGAGCAGCATCAGCGTGGAGAATGGCCGGGCGCTCGCCGGTTTGCCCGAGGGATCGGGCCCCGTCACGCACGCGAGCCTGCTCCGCAGCCTGAAGGGCGGCGGCATCGAGCTCCGCACGGCGCGCGAGACCGTGAAAGGCAAGCTCGTCGACGTGCTCGATCCCGAGAACGGCGAGCCGGGCCCGTGCGTGCCGGTCGCCGAGGGCGAGGCCCCGAAAAAGCAGGGCGAGGGCGCGCCCGTCCCCTGCGTGCCGCGCAAAGAGACGACGTTGCTCGTGCTCACCACGGAAGCCGAGATCCGGAAGTTTTTCCTGTCCGATGTGGTCGGCGTCAAACCCACGGATCCTGCGCTCGCGGCGCGGCTCGGCGCGAGCGCGTCCGTGTCCTCGACGCAAGGCACCTTGGCGCGGCGCGATTTGCGGGTGCTCGCGGAGAGCACGTCCGACGTCACGCTCGGGTATGTCGCCGAGGCGCCGGTCTGGCGCTCGACGTACCGGATGGTGCTCAGCGACAAGGAGCAACGCGGCATTTTGCAGGGCTGGGCGCTCGTCCACAACGACACGGACGAGGAATGGAAAAAGGTCAAGGTCGAGCTCGTCAATGGCCGCCCCGATTCGTTCCTGTATCCGCTCGCCGCCCCGCGCTACACGCGCCGCGAGCTCGTCGCGCCGGCCGAGGCGCTCTCCACGGTCCCGCAGCTCGTCCTCCAGACCGCGGACGCGATGTGGAGCGAGATGATCGGCGATACCTTCGGCGCCGGCGGGCTCGGGCTCTCGGGCCTCGGCGAGGGCGGGGGCGGGCGCGGGGAGGGGATCGGGCTCGGTCGCGTCGGCACGATCGGGCACGGGAGCGGCACGGGGACGGGCATCGACCCGAATTCGAGCACGGTGCTCTCCGTGGGGGATCTCGCGAAGGTGGCCGAGGCGGAGGGCATGGAAGCGGGCGCGCTCTTCCGGTATTCGATGCCCCTTCCGATCGACCTCCGGGCGCACGGCTCGGCGCTCTTGCCGTTCCTCCAGCAATCGATTTCCGCGCGGCGGATCGTGTGGTTCGGGAGCGTGTACGACGTTGGCCGGAGCGCGGCGCGCATCAAGAACGACACGAAGCAGACCTTGCCCGCGGGCCCCATTTCGTTCTTCGCGGACGGCGGCTTCGCGGGCGAGGCGCAGATCGACCGCCTGAAGCCGAGCGAGAGCCGGTTCCTCGCGTTTGGCACGGACATCGACGTCGAGCTCGCACAGAACAACATGCTGGTCACGGAGGAGGTGCAGCTCGTCGAGCTCCAGGGCGATCAGCTCGTCGAGCATTTCATCCGGCACACCCGCGTCGATTACACGGTCGAGAACCGGAGCGGCGGGGCGCGGACGGTGTTTTTGAACCTCGACTTCGTGCGCAACGCGACGGTGACCGGCGCGGACGAGCTCGATTTCGACGTCGTGTCGAACAAGCCGCTCGCGGTGTTCGCGAGCGAGCCGCGATCGAAAAAAGTGCGACGCGTCGAGGCCGACGAAGGGCTCTCCCGGCGGACGCTCGTGAGCGCGCTCAATCCGAGGGGGCTTCGGGCCATCGCGGCCGCGCCGAAATTGAGCGCCGCGCAACGCGCCTCGCTGGAGGAGGCGGCGAAACACCTCACGGACGCGGAGGCGCGCGAGAGCCTCTTGCCGAAACGAAGGGCCGATCTCGACGAGCTCGTCCAGGATCTCGGCCGGCTGCGGGGCTACCTCGCCGCCACGCGAGCGAAGAACGACGCGGAGAAGTTCACGGCGCAGATCCTCGAGAAAGAAGCCCGCGTGAAGGAGCTCCGCACGCGGATCGCCAGCCTCGGGACCGAGGCGGAGGGGTATCGCGGGCGGGCGCGGACGGCGCTGGCGAAGCTCCATCGGTGATCACGCGCCCGCGGGCTCCTCCCGGCTCGACGACGCCCACGTATGTTCGAGCCGCGCGAGGAGCAGGGGCCCGGCGATCCGCTCGAAGCCGGCCCGGAGCAGATCGTTCGCCGTCGCCGGCTCGACGATCCCGTCCGTCGCGACCGTGACGTGCGGAATGGCATTTTCCGTAAAACCATGTTCGAGGAGCCTCCCGTTGTCGAGGAGGAGCCCCACGACCACGGCCTCGATCCCGCCGTCGTCTCGTCGCGCGTAGCCCGTGACGGCGAGGGTGAACGTGCGGCCGAGGTCGTTCGCCGTGAACGGAGGCGGCAGATCGGCGGGGTTTTTCGTGCCGTACCGGACCGTGCAATGGTGGGCGATCGGGCGAGGTAACGTGCAGAAGCCTCGCCGGAGGGTCTCGGCGGAGGCCGGATCGAGGACGAGCGCGAAATACCCGTCGGGGTGCATGGCTCGACCCGAGCTTAGCGGAGAACGTCACCGCGCGCCGCGCGAAGCATTACGCAGCCTCTCCAGGAGGACGCGGGCCAGGCGGCGGAGCTTCTTCCAGAGCGATGGGGATTCCACCACGGCGGCGTCGAGCGGCGCGGGCGCCTCGGGCTCGGCCGTCTCCGCGGCCCAAGCGATGAGGCGTTCCCGCAAGGCCGCGGGTGCCGGGGCGCGCGGCGCGAGCGCTTCGAGGACGCCGTCGAGCTCCTCGGGGAACGGCTCCGACGTCTCCTCGGCCCAGGTCACGAGCTGCTCGCGCAACGCGTCCGGCGCACGCACGTCGGGGTCGGGCGCGAGCGCCGCGAGCACCGAGCGCAGGATCGGATCGGAGGCCGGTTCCGGCTCCGGTGCGACGCTCGGCGGGGGCGCGGGCGGGACGAACGGCGCGGGCATCGGGCGCGGCGCGTGCGGCTCGGTGCGCTTCTTGGCCGCCTCGCGGACGTCGTTGCGTGGGCGGACGAAGAGCGTGATGAGCTTCGCGAACCCCGTTTTCGGCGCGGGCGCCTGGGTTTGTCGCTTCCTCGCCTGCGAGCGCTTCATAACTCGCCCCCGGACAGCTTGAGTTTTTCGATCAGCCGCGAGAGCCGTGATTTCACGGTCCCGAGCGGGATGGAGAGCGCCTGCGCGATGTCATCGTAGCTGAGATCCTCCTGGTATCGGAGCAAGAGGAGCGCGCGATCGGTCTCGTTCAGGTCCTTCACCACGCCGCTCACGCGCTCGGCGCGCTGCCTTTGCTCGATGCGCGAGATGGGGTCCGTGCTCGCCGGGTCCGTGGCCTCGTCCGCGCCCGGCTCCTCGAACACCTGGCGCTCCCGCTCCCGCCTCCGACGCACGTCGATCGCCTTGCGCACCGTGATCTTGACAACCCACGCGTGCTTGTCCTCGACGGACGCGTCGTACCGGTGCGTGCGCATGGCCACGATGACCGCCATGAAAGCCTCCTGGGCCGCGTCGTCGACGTCGGGGCCGGCGTGGAGGACGCTGTGGACCCACCCGTAGATGAAATCCGCGAGCGTGCCCCCCGCCACCCTGTCGCCCCGAGCCGCCGCTTCCAGCAGCTCGACGGTGATGCGGTGTGTTGCTTGTCGCTTGATCATGAAACGTCCGGGCCTACCACGAGCGAGCGCGGCGGATGGTTCCCTCATTTCGAACGTCGCGACGTCGCGACGTTCGAAATGGAGCGTCCGGGCGTACCACGCAGGAGGGGGCGGATGGTTCCATCATTTCGAACGTCGCGACGTCGCGACGTTCGAAATGATGCGTCCGGACGTACCACGAACGAGGGCAGCGGATGGTTCCCTCGTTTCGAACGTCGCGACGTCGCTCCCGGCCCGACGGGCCCTTCAGCGCCGCTCGGGCAAGACGATCACGGTCCCCTCGGACGAAAGCTCGAGCCTCCGCCGCGCCGCTCCCTCCGTCATTTCGACCTCCATCTTTCCGGGCGCGACGACACGCGCCGTGGGGCGCTTCGGCGTTTTTCCGGACGGGCGCCCCACCGCGATGGGCGCGGGCCAGAGCCCTTTCCCGCGCTCGTCGTACCGCATCGCGAACACGGCCTCCTCGCGCCGCGAAAGCGGCCCTTCGGCCGTGCCCGCGCCGACGAGGACAAACGTATCCTCGGTATCGACCAGGATCCCGACGGCCGCGCCCGGATCCGGCTTCCACGGGAGCGTCAGCCCCGAGCGGCCCCACGCGCGCATGCCCCGCTCGTCGATCCGCGACGCGCGCGCCTCGCCTTCGCCCGCGGCCACGACGACATGCCCGTGCCCGGGCCAGTACAGCGCGGAGATCGCCTCGCAATGGGGGATCTCCACGACCTCGTAATCGGCGAAGATCCCGCCCTCCGAGGTCCAGGCGCGGAGCGCCGCGAGCCCGCCCGCCGCGTCGCAAAAGGCCACGCCGACCGACGCCTCCGGGCCCCGCACGACGGTCATCTCCCGCACGCCCGGCACGACCCCCGCGAGCGGCATTTCCTTCGTCCACGCCCGCGTGCCGTCCGCCGCGACGACCAGCACGAGAGGTTTGTCGGGCTGGGACGAATCCTGGATCAAGAGCGCCTGCCGATCGCCCGGGAGCGTCTCCACCTGCAACGAGAGCGGGAGCCCCACGTGCTCCCCGAAATGCGAGAGGACGGCGTCACGATGCAGGGAGAGCCGCGGATCGTCTTCGATTCGCTTGACGTCCGAGCGTCGGGGTTCGGTCGCTGGCAGCGAATGATCAGAGGGCCCCTCGGGCGCGGGCGCGAGGTCGGGCGGCGACGACGCGGGATTCGCGCCCGCGGAGGTGGTCGCCGCGGGCGAAGCGTCGGTCCCTGCGTCGGCTGGCGCGGCGCTCTCGTCGCGGCGGCAGGCGGGGAGAACGACGAGCGCGGCGGTGACGAGGAGCGTACCTGACGAACGCCTTCGAATCATCACGCGGAGTGTACCGCCCGGACGAGCCGCCTCAAGGACCGTCGAAGGTCGCGACCTCGGAGACGTAGGCCTCGTCGCCGCACGTGCTCACGAGGACGAGTGAACGAGCGCGTTGCCGCGGCAGCGGGAAAAACGCCACGAGGTGCGTGCCGCCGTCCTCCCCGCGCTGGTGTTCGGGCGCGACGAGCGTGGTCTTCGTGCCGTCGAGCACGACGACCGTGGAGGCGCAGCCCTTCGCGTCCGCAGGCAAATCCGTGGTGCAGGACTCGTTCGTGCACGCGAGCGGCAGGGGCCGCGGCGGGCGCGCGTGGGCCGGATCGAGATCGATCGCCGCGTGAAGCGAGCCGTCCTGCTCCTCGATGCGGAAATCACGGCCGGGCACGAGCACGCGCGGGCGCAGCCCGGGCACGTGGACGAAGAGCGGAATGTGGTCCGGGGGCACGCTCCGCGCGCCGTACGTCCCGACGAACCGGCCCGACGTGTCCACGGGGAAAACGCTCTTCGCGCCTTCGAGCGGGACCACAAGCGCGGCGTCGGTGGCTCGGGGGAGCCGGATTCGCCCCTCGACGTGGACGCGGGAGGTCCGGTCGCACCCCGCGATCACGAGCGCGCCGAGCCCGAGCACGACCCTGGATCGAACGAGGCGACGCCCCATCGGCGACGACCCTACCATGCGCGCGGGGAAGGGGGGACCCCTGGCGGCCGCCAGGCGGAAATCCGCGCCGCCACCCCGCGCCGCTCGAAAACCGCGGGGTTTTCCGCAGGTCTCGGTCCGGCACGGCGCTCGCAAAAAGGGCGGGCATGCAGGCGACGGCCCTGACCTTCCTCCTCGTCGGCCTCGACGCGTTTCCCGTGCGCGTCGAGGTGGACTCCGGCCGCGGGCCGGCGTCGTTCCAGCTCGTCGGGCTCGCCGAGGCGAGCGTGCGCGAGAGCCGCGTCCGCGTGCGCGCGGCGCTCTCGCAGATCGGCGTGGCCCTCGACGAGCACGTGATCACGGTGAACCTGGCGCCCGCCGATCTGCGCAAGAGCGGCGGCGCGTTCGACCTGGCGATCGCCATGGCGGTGCTCGGCGCGCTCGGCAAGGTGCCGGGCGAGGCGCTGCGCGGGCTCGCGTTCCTCGGCGAGCTCTCGCTGACCGGCGCGATCCGGCCCGTGCGTGGGGTCTTGCCCGCGCTGCGCGGCGCGGCGGCGCGTGGGCTCGGGCGCGCGGTGGTCCCGCGGCACAACGGGGCCGAGGCGGCGAGCGTGCCGGGCATCGACGTCCTCGTGGCCGACCACCTCGGCGATGTCGTGTCGGCCCTCGCGGGCGGAGACGACCTCCCGTCGGCCGGGCCGCGCCCGTCGCTCGCGACAAACCACGCGGAGGCGGCCGTGGATCTCGCGGAGGTGCGGGGCCAGCACGTGGCGCGGCGCGCGCTGGAGATCGCGGCGGCGGGCGGGCACAACCTCCTGATGATGGGCCCGCCGGGCGCGGGGGATTCTGGTTCCTCTGACCCACGACGTGCTCTCGTGCCTGCCAGCACCGTCATAAGCCGTTCGCTGGGTGGAGCGGCGTCGTTGGCCGGGAGCATCTCGCGGATCGGTAGCGCCAGAGAGACCGTGAACTCGGTGTTCGACATGGCACGCACCTGAAAGTCGTGCGCGCGCTTGAACTCCTGGAAGAGGGCGCGCTGGTACTGGGGGCGGTCCTCGACCCTCTTCTTGAGCTTTTGGAGGTACTCGCGGACGCGTTCGACCGTGATCTTGCTCGGCGCCGCGGCGGCCTGAGCTTCGAGCTCGGCAAGGTCCGCTTCGACCACCTGGAGTTCGGCGCGTAGCTCGCGTACACGGCCGAGAAGGGCAGCGTCTCCCTCAAGATCCTGCGATGACTCGAACAGGGTGAAGTACTTCGCGATCGCGCCCTTGAGCTCGTCGCGCCTGCGCCTGAGTGCAGGCACCCGTCGCTGCACGGCAGGTTGCTCTGCTTCGAGCTTCTTCTGGAGCCGCTCCACGTGCTCCATCACGAACTCCGGCGAGGACAGGATTTCGTGGAGCCAGCTCCAGACGCCGTCTTGTAGGCCGGTGGCGTTGATGAGCGGGAAGGAGCAGAGATCTGGCCCTCCCGTATGTCGGCGAGAGCAGATGTAGTAGCGCCGCGTCGAATGATGGGTCCACTTTCCAATGACGCGACTGCCGCAGCTTGGACAATGTAGAATGCCCGTGAGCGAGAAGGTCTCGTTCGCCTTCGGCCCCGGCCGCTGCCTCTTGACGGTGTTCTCTGACGTCTTGACGGACTGCGTCTTTTCCCAAGTGTCGGGCGTAATGAGCGGAGGATGCTCGCCCTGGTAGAGCTTCTGCTTGTAACGCGGGAGGCGAGAAGGGAGCCGCTCTTCGTACGCCCCTTCGTCGTAGGTCGTGAAGCCTGCGTACGCGGGATTGTTAATGATGCGGTTGACGTAGTTCGAGAGCCAGGCACAGCCGTTGCGCGTCTTGTAGCCGCGCTCGTTCAAATGCCTGCAGATCCGCTTGCAGCCGTACCGGTACTGGGGCGCGGTGTAGAGTTCGAAGATGAGACGAACGATTTCGGCTTCTTTTTCATCGATGTACCAGCACTTCCCGACGGGGTACTCGAGGCACGCACCCTTGTACGCCTCATCGGGCGAGTGGCCCACCGCCACAAGGTCCTTGATACGGCGCGACTGTGACGTGTAACCGAACGGCGGAGGGCCACCTCCGGTCTTCCCCTTGGTGGCCTTGCCACGCTTCATCTCTCGGATGCGTTCAGCCGTGAGGTTGACCTCGAGTTCACTGGCGGCACCGAGAACCTGCAGCGAGAAGCGCCCGTGGGCGCTCTTGTAATCGTACTGATGGGAGAAATCCCATAGCTCTACGCCACGAGCCCGCAGGGCGCTGAGTACTTGCGCCTGGATCTCGTTGGTTCTCCAAAGTCGATCCGTGTGGCGTGCGCAGATCCCGACGATGCGTCCAGCTGCGACATCATCGAGAAGCACCTTGAGTGCGGGCCTCTTGTCGACCCAGAGCTCGGCCGAGACGTGCTTCGGTTCGATGTAGATCTTGTAGTTCGTCCAGCCACGCTGCCTCGCCACTTCGCGTGCACGGTTCGTCTGGTTCGGGATGGAGAGGTCGACGGTGACGCTCTCTTCCCTGGTGACACGCACGTAAAAGGCCCACCAACGTGCAGGCGCCGGGCCGTCTCCCCAAGATTGAAGCTCAGCTGCGGTCATCATCTTCGTGCACCAGTTCTACAAGTAGCTCGCTTACGACGTCGAGAACATCATCTGAGAGCCGAAATCCGCGAGTCGCAAGCTCACGGGTGGGTTGGTCGACGGGCTTTATACATGCCGTGACTTCGTAGTTTCCTTCCTTTGGCGTTGAGCGGTGTAGCGAGACCACGAAGGATCCTCGTACGACAGGGAGCGTGTTTGCGTCGCGGCTGGGTTTTCGAGGCGACGTTGTGGGCTCGGAGCGTTCTCGCCCAGCGCTTAGTGCAGACGTATTGTGCGGACGGTCCGTAGGTTGTCCGAGCGCAACAACGTCTGGTTCTGGCTCTGGTCGCGGTGGCTCCGGCGATGCCATCGCCGCGTTCACGCGTGTCGAGGGGCGGCGCGCCTTGGGCGTACGAGGCCGCGCGCTCGTCGTGGTCTCGGGGCGTGCGGTGCGGGCAGCGTCATTCCGCGCCTTCATCCGCTCTGCCCGAGCCATCTCGGCGCGCCGCGCCGCCGTTCGGCGCCGGATCGCCGCGAACTGCTCGGGCGTCACACCCACGGTCTGTCGGCTGAGCTTCGCAATGCTGTACTGCCAGAGGAGCGCCGACTTGACCGGGTCGACGTCCTCGGGGTCCTCATCGGGCTCGGCTTCAGCTACGCGGTAGTAGTCGTCGTCGACGAGCCGCCAGACATCCCCCTCGTCGGGCCCATCGACGAACTGCTCGAGCTCGCCATGCGCGCCGGGCTGGGCTTCCTGCGGCAGAATCTGCTCTTCCATCACTGTCACCTCGGGAAGCGGCAAGGATACTACAAGCTTGTCATCTTGGCCAGGGCACCAGGCGCCCTTCTCCGGGAGTTTGGAATTCCGGGAGCCGGGAGTACGACATCTGCCCGCTGAAGGTTTGTCTGGGAACGTGCTTATTCAGAAGAACAAGTAGTTGTTCTTGTCGCTGACTACTTGTGGCGCGCGTTCTTCTTTCGGCTTGAAATGAAGGCTCTTGCGCGATCGGCACAAGTCCTTGTTGTGCCATGAAGACCTGCAGAAGGGGGTGGGGTTCCCTTTCTACGATGCCCCGTGATGGAATACCCACACCATGGATATTACCTATACGGCAGGCGACGCGGTCCGGGTTTCCGGGTTGCGTTATAAGAAGCTGGACGAGATTCTTCGCAGCGGGCTCCTCAAGCCCAGCGCCGGCGGAGGTCAGGGGCGCGGCTCGCCGCGTCGGTTCACGGCCCGAGATCTGCTCGCGTTGCGGCTTACGCGGGAGATCTTGAAGGCGGGTATTCGCGTGAGGACGATGGTCGGGCTCTTGCGCTACGTGCAGCGGGGCCACGGGTTCCCCGAGCTCCACGAGCTCGTGAACGTGGCCGTCTGGACCGATGGTGATGGCGTCGTCTTGTTCGACAAGACGAAAAAGAAGTCGGCCGCGGGATCGAGCGAGCGGTGCGTGAGCCACGTCGTTGACCTCGGTCCCGCCGCAGAGCGTGTGCTCCGCGGTATCGAGCGCATCGCGAACACGGAGCCGCAGAGCCGAAAGAATAAGAAGGATCGTTGAAAAAGGAGAACGGCTCCATCCGCTAGGTCTGCCGAGGCCGCGAATGGAGCCGTCCAGGAGGTAGACATGAATCTAGCATGCGCTTCTACGGAAACCAATACAGAGGGCGCACAGGTGCTGCCCCTCGAGTCTCATCACATCAACTACTTGAAAGAGCGCGCCATCGATCCGGAGCGAGCGGCCCGCGCCGGCTTGCATACTGTCTCCCCAGAAGAAGGGGCGAAGCGGATCGGGAGGGGCACCCCGCTGCCCTGCTCCGGCCTGTGCATCCCCTACCCGAACGAAGGCTACGCGCGTATCCGCCTCGACACGCCGCTCGATAACGCGCGGTATCTCGCCCCTGCGGGCGTCGAGGTCCCCATCTACGTTCCGGCAGATATCCCGCCGCAAGACGTGGGACAGCGTCTCTACGTGGTCGAGGCGCCCATCAAGGCGCTGGCGCTCACGCAGCATGGTTTTCCAGCCGTCGGTCTCGGGGGAACCGCGACGACCCTCACCACCAAGGGTGGTGATAGATACCTGAACGGGAGCTGGGACAAGATCCCGCTCCAAGGCCGCGAGGTCGGGATTCTGTTCGATGCCGGGCGTGCCACGAACCCGAGCGTCGCCCGCGATGAAGCGAGGCTCGTCTTGGGCCTCCAGAAGGCCGGCGCGAGGGTGCGGGTGGCCGCGCTCCCGCTGAAACCGAACGGCAAGGATCAGGGGCCGGATGACTTCCTCGCGGCCCATGGGCCTGCCGCCCTGCAAGCGGTCATCGACGCGGCTGTTCCCGCCAACCCTGTTGAGCGGGTCCAGTACCTCTCCACGCGCTTCACCACGAACGAGGAGCTCGCTCGCGCGGCCGCTGCGCTCCTCGATGAGCTGCCCTTTCTGGCTTCGATCAAGGAGCGCGGCATCGGCACCGAAAAGGAGGTGCTGTGGCTCTTGAAGAAGTTCAAGGTGACGCCGAGCGACTTCCACCGCGCGATGAGGCGGATGGAGGACAAGGGCAAAGAGAAGGCAGCATCGGCGCCCGAGGTGGTCTCGACCTGCAGGAAATACGACGTCCACAATGGCCAGTTGTGCCTCGTCCACCGAATCGGCGACGTCGTCACGCATGAGCCGATCTGCAACTTCACTGCCAGCATCGAGCACGAGGAGGTGCTCGATGATGGCGTCGAGCAGCAACGGCGCTTCACGGTGGCCGGCACGCTCGTGACGGGCGAGCAGCTCCACGCGGTGCACGTCAACCCGTCGGAGTTCGCGAGCGACGACTGGCCGCTCAAGAAGTGGGGCGCGAGGGCGGTTGTGTTTGCCCTTCCCCGCGCGGCCGGGCATCTCCGAGCTGCGGTCCAGGAGAACTCGAATCCGGCCTCGTCTACGACGTACACGCACACGGGGCTGCGCAAGCACCATGGAGATCTGATTTTCCTCCATGCGAACGGCGCGGTCGGAGCGGCAGATGTCGCCGTCGACATCGACGACATCTTCCACCGCTACGAGCTGCCTGAGCTGGCAGAAGACGTCGCCGATGCCGTTCGGCTGTCGCTCGACTTCCTCGACGTCGCCGATTCAAGGATCACGGCCGTGCTTCACGCGGCGATGTACAGGGCGCCGTTGCAGAGCGTGCTCTACTGCGACGCAGCCATCGCGCCCTACGGGCTGAGCGGCAGCTTGAAGAGCTCCGTTTCGGCTGTTGCCCTGTCGCACTACGGCCTCTTCGACCACAAGACGCTGCCGCTGAGCTGGACCTCCACGTCCAATGCGATCGAAGCGCACCTCTTCACGATGAAGGACATGCCTGTCGTCATCGACGACTACGTGCCGAAGAGTGCAGACCCCGGCGACGAGTACCACAAGAAGGCGGCGCAGGTCTTCCGATCGGTCGGCAACGGCAACGCGCGCCAGCGCCTCACCCGCGACTTACACCTCCGGCAGAGCCGGCCGCCGAGGGCCCTCGTCATCACGACCGGAGAACAACTCCCCGAGGGCAGCTCGATCCGGGCGCGTCTCATCACCATCCGCATGCGGCGCGAAGATGTCGACCTCGCGAAGCTGAGGTACTTGCAGCAGGCACGCCGCCGCTTGCCGCATGCGCTTCGAGCTTACATCGAATGGCTTCTGCCGCGCCTGGACAGCATCCGCACGGAGGCCGTGGAGATTCACGAGAAGTACGCGGCGGCTCTCCAGCAACAGGGTGATGTTCATCTGCGTGCGCCGGAGGCGATGGCGCACCTGCTCGTCGGCGCGCACTACTTCGCGGAGTTCGCGGTCGACATGGGCGTTCTCGACGCCGCCGGGGCAAGCGCCTACATCGAGAAGGTGAAGGCCGCGCTCGTGGCGAACAGCCGCGACCAGGCGCGCCTGGCCACGGAGATGAAGCCGAGCCGGCGCTTTCTCTCCGTGCTCAAGTCGCTCCTCACGCAAGGTCGGGTCGGTCTGGTGACCAAGAGTCTGCCGCTTACGAAGACCGAGGAGCACGGCACCGTTCCCACGTCGTGCGATGTCGGCGGCGGCAAAAACATCGGCTGGGTCGACGACAAGTTCGTCTACCTGGTCCCCGAGGCTGCGTACGAGTCCTTCGTGCAGGCCCTCAGGGCCATGAACGAGCCGATGCCGCTCGACCAGCAGGCGTTCTGGGCGCAGCTCGTGGAAGAAGGGCTGACCTCGAAGGGCGATGGGAAGAACCTGCACCCCAAGCGGCGCGTCGGCGGGGCCCGGGTGCGGGTGGTGGAGCTGCCCAAACACTACCTCCTCGATCCGAGCGAGATCGAGGCGCGCATCGACGAGGAGTTCGGCAACAACGCGGACGAGCCCGACGACGATGACCCCGACGACGGGCCCGAGGGGGGCTCTGGGCCGGGAGGTGGTGCGGGGCCTGCGAGCGGGTCCGGGCAGCGCCCTGCGGGGTGCAGTGGGGATGCTGGGCCGCCTGCTCTCCACCCGGTATCGCTGCAGCTCCCGCACCCGGCCCTACTGGCCCTACCGCGGCCCTACCGTGGCCCTACCGTGGAATCGAGCGTTTCCGAGGCGAATCCAGCCAATTCTGAGAGGTGGCCCTACCGGCCCTACCTCCCAGAGGGTAGCTCCCAACAGGGCGGCGCTTCGGAGCAGGTGGGAGGAGATCTCTCCCTACGTGGTGCTTCCCCTATGGGAGCCACCCCTGCCCCTGAAAAGGTAGGGCCAGTAGGGCCAGGGGCTCCAACCGCTGGATCTACAGAGGGAATCGTGGTCCAGCCTGGTAGGGCCACGTCGGGCCCGAGGTCGGGCCAGGAGACGGACCTCACCCCAGATGTCGCCACGTTCGCCACGGCCGCTTCCCGTGCCGGTAGGGTCGGCATGGCGATGCGCTCGACGGGGGCCCGCCCGATCGTCGACCGGCCGAGCCTGCTCGCCCTGGCCACGCCGGACGGGCAGCTCTGCGTGCTCGACCTGTCGAAGCCAGGGGCCCTCGGGCCACTCGCCGATGTCCTCCGGGATGTGACCGTCGTGGGTCACGACATGAAGGCGTCGCTCATGCACCTCGCCCATCACCTGGGCGTGGAGCCGAAGGCCGCGCTCGACACGATGCTGCTCTGGAAGCTACGCGATCTCGGAGAGCACATTGATGATCCGAAGTACTTCAACCTCGAGCGCGCTCGCGCGGAAGCGGGGCTCTCCTCGAACGACAATGCGCGGGCGGGAACAGGCGTGCAACGAGAACACGAGACGGTGCTGGCAGAAGCGCGGGATGTGCTTCGCATCGCCGACTGCCTGCGCGAGGAGATCAAGCAATGCGGCCTGGAAGAAGTCGCCGCGCTCGAGCTGGCGCTCCTCCCCCGTATCGCGCAGATGGAGCTCGCGGGCGTGCCCATCAACCGCATGGAGTGGGCGAGCATCGTGGCCGCGTGGGGCGCAGAGGCGGAGCTGATCAAGAAGCGCTTCGAGGCCAGGGGCGTCAACATCCACAACGACAAGGAGGTGCGCACTCTGCTCGGCCAGGAGGGCATCATCGTGCCTCGCACTGGCGGTGATGCGCTCGCGCCCTTCGCGCATGTTCCCCTCGTTCAAGACCTGGTGCGGTTCCGAAGCCTCCACGGCTTCGTCGCCGGGCCAGGAAAAGAAGTCCTGCGAATGTTGGACGAGAACAGCAGGGTGCATGCTTCGTTGCATCAGCTCGGCTGCGCGACAGGGCGCATGTCCTGCTCCCGGCCGAACCTGCTCGCGCTGCCACGCGACAACAAGGTCCGGGGATGCATCCAGGCTCCCCGGGGCAAGAAGCTGATCGTCGGCGACTACAACGCGATCGAGCTTCGCGTCCTCGCGGACTTCACCGGCGATGAGCGCCTCGTCGAGCTGTTCCAGCAAGGGCGAGACCCGCACACCGAGACCGCGATGCACATCTTGGGCGTGTCTCCTGATGCTGTTACGAAAGATGCGCGTAATAAGGCCAAGGCGATCAACTTCGGCCTGATGAACGGCATGGGAGCGGCGTCGCTCGTGACCTACGCCCTCGAAAACTTCGGGGTGGTGATGAGCCTCGAAGAGGCCGAGGAGTACAAGCGGAAGTACTTCGAGCTCTACGTCCGCGTGCAGTACTGGCACGAGTACGTGCGAGAAGAAAAGCCGGACGGGCTGCGTACTGCGAGCGGGCGCATTCGATGGTTCGGCGAGCCGAACCAGTACAACGCCAAGCTGTGCACACCCATCCAGGGCACCGCGGCCGACGGCATCAAGCAGGCGATGGTGCTCCTCGCACCGCACCTCAAGCGGCTCGGGGCGCAGATGATCCTCGCGGTGCATGACGAACTCCTCGTTGAAGCCCCCGAAGAACACGCCGAGGAGGTCAAGGTGCTCATGCGCGACTGCATGATCGCCGGGATGCAGAAGTACGTGCCTTCGGTGCCGATCGTGGTCGAGCCGAAGGTGATGTCGCGCTGGGAGAAGTAGACGGGCTACGGGCGGTGGGCACACGAGCTCCCCGCCTATCGGTTCACGCCCACCGTGGTCACGATCCTGGGCGTGCCGATCAACCCCCACGCCCTCCACCAACCCGGCGTGAAGCACAGGTAAAGCACGAGAATAGGCGCTTCTTTTGCCCGTACAGGGATTCGGCACGTCCCCTTGTGATTCTACACAGCGCTATGACTCCCTCGGGGATCAGGCACCTGGATGTTCCGAGCGGGCCCAAAGCTCAGGACCCATCCGGATCGCGAAGTGGCTGGATAGCCAGGGTTTCGCTCTCCGGGGGCTTGGGATCGACGCGGGCCGCGTATGGAGATGCTTCCTCGGAGAGGTTGGCTCTGGAGCCCTGTCAGTACCTGCCGGTCCCGCTGCGCGCCCGAGGTGCCGACAGCTGCGTCTGGGGCAGGTCCGCAGCCTAAAAAGTCGCGACGTCGCGACTTTGTCGCCGAGCGGCCGAGCTGTGGCCCGACCTCGCTGGCGAGCCTTGAGAACGGGGTTGCCGGGCGTCTGCGGCCATCGCCGACGGGCCCTTCTTCCGCAGAACAATCGACATTCCCGATACGAAGCGCTGCCGCCAACTACCTCGACCGACGCATTCAGATCCAGCCATCCAGGTGCGCGATTGATTCGCCTCGGCGCCTGATTCCTGATCTTGCTCGGGGACTTGCAAGCGATGCGGTCGAGGAGGTGGGGCTGGTTCTTGTGGTTGATGGTCCCCAACACCCCGTCGTCTCCTCCCGGGCCGCACGTGCGCCTGTACCGCGCGCCGACGTGGGGGGCGGCGAATGCGCTGCAGTGAGCGCGACAGCCTGTTAGGTGCGGCTCGCTCATCGGCGGGTAAGCCCGCCGGGCTATGCAGCCGCCTGCCTTCGCAAGAACTCGACGGCGTTGTCGTAGGCTTTCTTGAAGGCGATGAACGCCTCGCTCGATCCGCCCTGATCGGGGTGACGTGTCTTCACCCCCCGGCGCCAAGCAGCCTTCACGTCCTCCTCGGTACACGGCCACGTCAGCCCGAGCTCCCGGATAAACCACGGCGTCGTGTCCGCTGCCTTTTTCGGACCAGGAGCCTGCGTGCTGCCTGCTGTGCGCTCCCGGGGCGGCTCACGTTGAGCGGTCTCTGCCTTCTGCCTCCAGAAGCCGCGCTCAGTTTCCCACCACAGGCGCTGTCGTTCCTCCACGAGCCGCCGCGCCTCCTGAAGAAGACGCGTACGCCGCTGCTCAAACGTTTCTCCAGATCGCCAGGGTTGCTGCAGGCTCTTCATGCAGAACCACAATGCCTCCTCGGCCGGCGAGGGCCGTGGGACCACCTGGGCGATCCCATCCGTGATCCACTTGTAGTGCTCACGCAGGCGAGCGCGTTCGGACTCGTCGAGACCCTCCTGAAGGCGCCAGAAATCGATCTCGAACTGCTGCCACCATTCAACACGCGCCGTGGGGTCGTTCTTGTCCTCCACGCAGCACGTCCTGATGCCCCGCGAAGGACGCCATAGGGTGCGGTTTCTGGGCTTGCCGCCCTTGCGATAGGACTCCTTGATGAGCGGCGTCAACGTCGACCGCCCGGGACCAGCGTGGCTGCAGTATGGATCTCGATAGGCTCGGTCCGAGAGCGGGACCTTCTTCCAATGCACGAACATCTCGACCTCCGCATCGACGCCGGCAGCGCGAAGCATCCAGCGTAGTTCCTCGGGCGCTCAGCGCTGCATGGTCGCTGAATTGTAGTTCCACGAATCTACCCCGCCTGAGCGAATTGCGCTAGAGAAAATGCTTGGAATTGGGGGCAAGACCGGGTGCTCCGCGCTGCGTAGTTCTATTCATCCGTGGACCGCGGCAATATTCCGTGGACCGGCTGCCCCGTAGTGCCTTGAATCGCCGCTCATAGCTGCTCTATGCGCGCGGCGCTAATCCAGATCAAATTGACATCGGAGCCCTTGCTTGCGAAAAAAGAACGCATTCGTTAATCTCGGGCAAAAGGAGGCTGCAATGTCGAGCAGTCGAAAGCGCACGGGTCGGCCGCCGGGAAGGCCAGCGACGATTGCCGGGCCCGTTATTCAACCGCGGGTGACGCCGGAGGACGATAAGAAGTTGGGCGAGCTGGCGATGCTGCCGGCGTTTGAAGGCAACCGCTCGCAGGTGGTGCGTGTCGCGATTCGGGAGCTCTACCAGCGCCGGATCGGAAACAAGAAGGAGTGAACCATGAACGACGAGAAGAAGATCCAATTGGTGAAGGTCAACGTCTGCGACGCTGAGCTCGAGGCCGGCAAGGATGACGGAGGTGCGGTTTGGGTCTCGGTTCGGAGGGTGTGTGAGGTGCTGGGGGTGGCAGAGAACCGCCAGCTCTCGAAGCTGAAGAGCAAGCCGTGGGCAGGTGTGAACATGATGTTCACGACTGGACCAGACGGGAAGCGCTACCAGACCTCCGTCATCCCCTTGAAGGCGTTCCCCATGTGGCTCGCCACGATCAACGTCACGAAGGTGAAGCCAGGGATTCGCACCACGCTCGAGCGCTTCCAGAAGGAGGCAGCCGATGTCCTGGCGGCGTACTTCGTCGGCATCCCGATGCCCGCGCAGGTGCGCGAAGAAGAGCCCCGCGCCGTTACCCCGCCCCCGTCGCTGGCCGAGCAGATCAATATGCTGGCGCTCCGCCAGAAGCGCGCGCTGGAGTTGCTGACGGTGATCCCTGGCCTCTACGGCGAGGACTACCTGCGACATCGCGTCGAGCACGCCGTCGCGCTCGTTACAGGCGAGAAGCCGGTCATCGAGAACCCGCTCCTCTCGGTGGCAGGCTATCTCGAGGGTCGTGGCCTTACGCCCAAGCAGCAGAAAGAGAACGGGCCAAAGTTCGGCAAGCGCGTGAAGGCTTTGTACTTCGAGCGTTATGGGCAGGATCCGCCGAAGCAGCCGCGCGAGGTGAACGGCGCCGATCGTTTGGTGTATTCGTACACCGAGCGCGATCGGCCTCTCTTCGACCGCGCGTTCGAGGAGATGACGGCAGGCACGCCTTTGCCTCCGCTTGATGGGGCGAGGCTCATCCCGACGCCCGTGCCGCCCCCTCCGGCTGTTGATCTGCGGCTCCCGCCGCCGCCCTTTACCCCCGGCGCTACGTTCACTGCGTCCGAGATCGGCCAGCCCTACAACTACAGCGGGCAGCGCGTGAACAACATCGCGAAGACGCTGGGACTCCACGGCGACCTCGCGTTCGGGCAGTTCAAGGCGTTCACGAACGAGCGCGGCGTGCATAACAACTGGGTCTACAATACCCGGGGTAAGCTCGCCCTGGAGAACAAGATCAAGCAGCTCGATAGCCTCCAGTAGGGTGGAAGAGAAGCGCAATGAAAAACAAGATGAACCTGCCCCCGCTGGTGAAGAGCGTGCTGGAGATCGTTCTCTGCTTTGCGCTGGCGGCCGGGATGGTTTCGGCGCAGTGCGGCCTCGAGCAGCTCGTCAGGGCAGCAATCTCGAAGTAACCGGAAGCGCCCAGGCGGGGGAGCCTCATGGGCTGCCAAGCTGCTCCTCGCGCGATAACCACCACGTATGGCCGGGCCAGGCCCTGCCCAAGACCAGCACCGACCGCGCCATGATACGGCGCCTGCGCCGCAACGGCCGGCTGCCCGCCTGGGTGTGCGCGGAGCCCGTCGATACCAGGGTCGCCAATCGGCAGGATCTTCTCGTCGAGCTCGCCATCAAGATCGAGGGCAAACCGATCGAGGAGGCAGTGGCGATGGCCAAGGACCTCGTCGAGAACCCGCCCAAGTACGGCCCCCGGACCACGCCCAAGGCTGCACCTGCAGACCACGACGTTACGGATTCGGTTGCAGAGCCAGACGTGAAAGCGCCCACAGAGACGCTCGTGCCGGTCACGGTGGAGGACTGGACCCTGTTCACGAGCGATGGCGGGGAGCACTGGCTGCGGGATCTCGACCTGGCAGAGAAGGCAGCCCTCGCAAACCCGCACGACATCCGTACGACCATCCAGAAGGCGCTTGCTGATGGACTGGTGCGCGACGCCATGACCATTCTCGGTGGCGCCGAGAATGGTCCGCTGGTCCATGAAGTGAAGGTCCAGGTGGCCATCGGTTCTGGGGCCAAGCGCTGGGTGCCCGAGTACTACCTCAACGAGGAGGCTGCGCTGCTCCTCGTGACGCGTCTGCGTATGCCGAAGGCGATCGAGCTTACCAAAGCGATCGTGCGGGTTTTCCTGGCGGTGGTTCGAGGTGAGGTCCCTCAGAAGACGCACGCGCCTGTCGACGATGTCAGTGCGGAAGAGCAGCGGCTTCGCCTCCTGGCGCTCCGTCAGAAGAGTGCCATCGAGCTCTACGCAGCGATTCCCGTACCACAGAACCACTTCTGTGCCACGAAACCGTCAGCACCCCATCGGACGGCTGGCAGGCGCCTCGTGTTCGACGACCAGCACTTCGCAGCGAAGCGTGCTCCACGGACCACGGAGTACTGGCTCAACGAGGAGCAGGCCCTCTTCGTCACGACCCAATTGTAGCCCCAGTTACTCATAAAGACTCCGGCACGTCCCCGATGCGCGCCTAGCATCGGTGAACCGGCCTCGCGTCCGGACGAGGTGCGCGGAACAATCTCCGTTGCGGGCCGACTCGGTCACCGAACCCGGAGCTATGAGAACGGAACAAGCCCGTTCTCTGCGGCATCAAGCCGCTTGCCGCGCTCGCCGAGACGGCTTGTGCGACTGTTGAGACGCCACCGACTTCTTGGGCCTGCCCCTTATCACCTTCGCCCGGATGCCGCTCTCCGGCGCCGGCTCCTCGCTCGCCTTTGCGCGCTTGAGCTGCCTGTGATGGACAGCATCTGGCATGCCGGCATGCTCGGCCAGAAGCTCGCCGAGTACCTTGACCCTGCGGCAGACGGCAACCCTGTCCATGCCGAGCGCGGCGCCGACCTCGTCGAGGCCGTGTCCGGCGGCACGCAGCTCGATGAGCTGGCGGTCCCGCGGAGCCAGCGTCTCGAGCCATTCGTTCAGGCTGATGGCGCTGATGATCCGACCCGTCGGGTTCAGGCTGTGTGCCCGTGCCCTGCCGACATCCGCGTTCGACTCCTCGTTGTCGATCTGCGGGTTGTCCTCGAACTCCGCGACGTACTCGCCGAGGCCCAGGACCTCGACGCGGCGGCGGTTGTAGTTGCGCTGGTCGAAGACGTCCTTGAGCCTCTGCGTCCGATCGCCGGAGGCGAGATGGCGGCTCAGGTCGATGGCGCGTAGACGGCAGGCATGCACGAGCAGGGCGTCGTCGAGGATGTCGCCCGCCTCGGCGTGCCGCTTGTAGAGCCCCCAAGTAAAGCCGAAGGACCAGCGGAACATCAACGGCTCTCCCTCGGCTTCTACCCACATGCGCGTACCCGCGTGCATCACGCGGCCCTCCGTGCACGTAGATGTCTTGAGCAGGGGCTTCGTCCACCTTCGACGGTTCTCGTACTGCTGGCGGAAGTGACATTTTCGGTCCGATGTGCTGCACGGAGTCGGAGCAGCCTGCGCCCGTCCGGCGTTATCATCGCCACCGGAACGGGAGGTCACGATGCAGCAGGGGTACGGGGGCGACGAGTACATCCTCACGGGGCGAGTCGTCGACATCCAGACCGGGCAAGGGCTGCCCGATGTGCGCGTAGAGGCGTGGGACAAGGGGCGGCTCTGCAACGACTTGGTCGCGTGCGCCGTCTCTGACGCGCTCGGCATCTTCCGCATTGTTCTTGAGAGCCGGCACCTGCGTGAGCTCTTCCTCGACCGTGTCCCGGTGCTGTTCTTCCGCGTCTTCGAGGGCGCCACCTGCATCGCCAGCACAGAGCGCTCGGTCCCCTGGCGGGTCGATCGCCCGGAGAGCGCGGTGCGAATCGAGATCAACCGCTCGACGAGTACGCGCAGCTTCACCCCGGCACCCTTCCTCGTACGTGGTCGGGTAGTCACGGCCGCGGGGGCGCCACGCGCGGGCCTCGTCGTGCGCGCCTACAACCGGAACCTCCGGGAGGAGCAGCTCCTCGGCGAGGCCACGACCAGCGATACTGGTAGCTACCGAATCGTCTACGCGGCCGACAAGCTCGCCCAGGACTTCGAGTACACCGGCACGCTGCTCGACGTGGCGCTCTTCGATCCCGGCCCCGGGCGCGGGCACCGGAAGTCGGCTGCTGATCTCGTCGTGCGCGTGTACGACGCGGAGCGCGCCGTCACGGCCGAGAAGAAGCTCTGCCACGCGCCGCCCACGGCGACCGTGAACCTGGTGATGGGCGGCGAGGTCTACCGCGGCCCCTCGGCCTACGAGCGCCTTGTTGTTCTTCTGGCCCCTGCCATCCGCGGCGCCTCTCTGACGGACCTCACCGAGGAGGACATTCGCCACCTCGCGTGCAGCCTGCGCCTCGATCTGGATGATCTCGACGCCCTCGTCACGGCTACGCAGCTCGCACGCGCCCTCGGGATTCACCCCGCGGCCCTCTACGGGTTGTTCCGCGAAGGACTCCCCCGCGAGCGCCGTGCCCTGCTCACGACGAGGCCATCCGAGCAGCGCCGGGCGCTTCTTCTCGCGCTCGAGCACAACCTGATCCCGGCGATGCTCCGGGATCAGGTCGACGCCATCCTCGCTGCGCTCCACAGGGCCGCCGTGCAGCTCGCCTTCGAGCCGGTGGAGACTGGGATCTCTCTGGGCGATCTCCTCGCCATCGCGCTTCCCACCCGAGATGCGCGGGAAGCGCTGGTCTCGGCCTACCTCCAGTACGAAGGGCCGGTCGACGGCTTCTGGCAAGGACTTCGGGAACACCCGATGTTCAAAGAAGAAGGGCTCGTCGACCGCATGCAGCTCGCCCTGCAGCTCGCCACGCTCAGCCGCCAGCACCTGCCCCTTGTTCGTGCCCTCGACGAATGGCGTCGCAGCGGGATGTGGTCGTCGCTCGCCGATCTCGCGAAGCTCGCCATCCCCGACTGGCTCGCCCTCCTCGAGAAGGGCATCGACGGCGCACCCATCGGCGCCCCGCCTGACGTGCTGGGCGCCGACGACAAGGAGAAGAGCGCGAACTACGCGCTGCTCTTGACCGACACGCTGGCGAACACCCTCCCCACGGCCGCGCTCGCGGGGCAGCTCCAGGGCAAGGCTGATCAAGACCTCGCACTGTTCTTCTCGAAGAACCCGGACTTCGAGATCGGCAAGACCCAGGTGCGCTCCTACTTGCAGGAGAAGCCGGGCGCCCTCGACGGCCTATCCTCGCCGAAGACCGCGACGGCGAACCTCGAAGCCCTCGAGCGCCTCTTCAAGGTGACGCCCAGCCCCAGCGAGATGAACGTGCTCTTCTCCGCGGGCATCCACTCCGCGCAGGGCATCCAGAAGCTCGGCAAGCCGGCGTTCATCAAGTCGTACAGCCAGGTGCTCGGCGGCCAGTCCAAGGCCGAGACCCTCTTCCAGAAGGCCCAGCAGATCACGAGCGGCGCCCTCGCGCTCTTCGGGAAGTTCGCCTCCGTCGCTCGGCCGCCTGGGCTCTACGTCCTCCCCGCTCCGGACCTCGCAAGCACGGGTGACGCCGCCACGCTCATGGACATCTTCGGCCCGCAGAACCTCGCGTGCGAGCACTGCGCGTCGATCTACGGCCCGGCTGCCTACCTCGTCGACGTCCTCGACTTCCTGGGCCGCTACTCGGCCACGCAGAAGAAGCCTGGCGACCCCAACACGGCCCGTGATGTTCTTCTGTCCCGCCGCCCGGATATCGCACGCATCGAGCTCTCCTGCGCGAACACCCTGACCGAGGTGCCGTACGTGGATCTCGCCGATGAGATCCTCGAGTTCCGCCTCGCCCACGCGGTTGACCCGTCGGTTCTCCTCGACGCGCACATCAAGACCGTGGGCACCGCGGAGGAACTCGCGCTCTCACCCCAGCCCATCCATGGCAAGGCGCGCTTCACGGCCTACAAGGCGCTCGCGCAGGGGAAGTTCCCCCCGGCGCCGCCGTTCGACGTCTGGGCCGAGGAGACGGACATCCTGCTCGCGCACTTCGGAACCTCGCGCGCCGAGCTTGTTGACGTCTTCTCCCAGGCCCCGGCCACGCCGGCGCCGCCGGCCCCCGGCCTGCTCGATGCGTTCTCGGCGCTGCTCAAGGAGACCAAGGCGGACGCGTCCGCGTTCTTCTCGGCCGTTGCCGAGCGCGCTGGGCTGCCCGCTGCGGACCTGGATGTCCTCGTCAACAAGCTCGGCCTGGTCTTCCCCGCGAGCTTCGAGAACGAGGCTGCGGTCGCCCGCCTCTGGAACGCGATCCAAGTCATGAAGGGACTCGGCGTGTCCGCGACGCGCGCCATCTCCTGGGCTACCACAACGGCTCCGATCGAGAGCGCCGACCCCGCGGTACTCACCGCCCCGGCTCTTGCCGATGATGTCCGCCTGGCCGTGAAGGCGAAGTACACCGAAGACGCCTGGCCTGATATCGGGCGGGCGCTCCGGGATGATCTGCGCGAACTACAACGAAAGGCGCTTGTCGCCCCCGCGCTCGCGCTGGGCAAGTACGACTCCACGAACGACCTCTTTGCCGAGCTGCTCGTCGACGTGGAGATGAGCCCGAAGCCGACGACGTCGCGCATCCAGCAGGCGATCAGCTCGGTGCAGCTCTTCGTCCAGCGCTGCTTCATGGGTCTGGAGACCGCGGTCGCGTCCCTCGACGACGAGGCCGCCACGCAATGGGCCTGGATGAAGAACTACCGGGTCTGGGAGGCCAACCGAAAGATCTTCTTCCACCCGGAGAACTGGATCGAGCCCGAGCTGCGCGACGACAAGACGCCCTTCTTCAAGGAGCTCGAGAGCGAGCTACTCCAGGGGGACATCACCGACGCCCGTGCCGAGGGGGCATTCCGCAAGTACCTCCAGAAGCTTCACGATGTGGCTCACCTCGATATCGTCGGTGTGTGCGAGGAGGGTCAGAAGACCGGAAGCTCGTGGATCACCATCCTGCACGTCATCGGCCGGACGCATACCTCGCCGCACGTGTACTACTATCGGCAGCGCGTCGACCAGTTGTGGTCGCCCTGGGAGAAGCTCGACCTCGATATCCAGAGCGAGCACGCTCTGCTCGCCGTCTACAATCGCCGGCTGTACTTGTTCTGGGCGCTGCTCGAGGAGGCGGAGGACACCGGGCAAGATGCGGCATCTGCGCCAAAGGGCGGCAAGCCCGCGGGTAACAAAAACAAGTACGAGCTCGACGAGCACGGAAAACCCGAGAAGGACATCGACCCCGACATCGACGAGCCGCACAAGTCCCCAGGCCCCAAGGCGCCTGCCATCAAGAAGAAGCCCATGCGGCTCAAGATGGCCTGGAGCGAGTACCAGAATGGCCGTTGGTCCCCCAGGAAGACAGGCCCGGAAGAGCCTCTACGCCTCGATCTGCCCGAGGGCGACCCGGCTGCGCTGACGTTCTGGAGCACGTACAAGAACGGCCAGCTCGCCATCCTCTGCGCGGTAAAAGAGTTGGCCCCGCCGGATCGAGCGAGCCGGGTGTACGAGCTCGTGCTGGGCTGCGACGGACGCCTGACTGGTGGTTCAGCGTCGAATCCATGTCCCACGGGCGCGCCGTACGGCACGCACCTCGCGGGGATGGAGTTCATCAAGGACAAGAACACCGTGGGCCTCTGGCTGCGCGGCTTCGTGCTCACCGACAAGGACGTGAAGGTCCTCGGGGCGACGCCGAGCGCGTACCGGCTCGTCTGCGCGGAGCGCGGGCCGAGGCTCTGGACCATGCTCCACGGAGCATTCCCGCACCCGTCGTTCTTCTACAAGGACGACAGCAGGACCTTCCTCGTCAGGATCGAGCACCAAGCTCAAGCGCCCAAGCGCGCGGCAGCGGGAGAGGCGTCCCCCATGAAGCCGTGGGGACAAGTGCTGCCCGGACTTCCGCCCGCCCAGGCCGAAGGGCCGTTCTACATCCCCAATATCTCGATCGAGCTCGACCCGCGCCAGGTCCGAATCGAGACGTTCTACCACCCGCACGCCTGCGGCATGCTCGAGGCCCTCGACGGCGACGGCCTCGACGGTCTCTACCGCTGGCCGGCGGACGGCTCGGCCATCCAGCTCCAGAGCGACGCCTACTTCCAGAAGACCTACAAGCCGGCGCTCTCCGTGGTGAAGAAGCCGTATCCGGTGGATGATATCGACTTCTCCCTGGCGGGTGCCTACAGCCAGTACAACTGGGAGGTCTTCTTCCACGCGCCATTCCTCATTGCCTGCATGCTGATGAAGAACCACAGGCACGAGGAGGCCCAGCGCTGGTTCCACCGCATCTTCGATCCCACCCCGGGCACAGGCGGCCCGGAGCGGTTCTGGAAGGTGAAACCGCTCCGCGAGAAGGCCGACCCGAAGGCGCTCGCGGCCGAGCTCGCCGCGCTCGCGGCGGGAGATGAAGAAGCCCTCGGTGAGCTCGCGGCGCAGATCAAAGCCTGGCGCGAAGAGCCCTTCAACCCACATCTCATCGCACGCATGCGGCCGATCGCGTACCAGCGGGCCGTTGTGATGAAGTACATCGACAACTTGATCGCGTGGGGCGACTACTTGTTCTCCCAGGACACGCGCGAGGCGATCAACGAGGCGACGGGGCTCTACATCCTCGCGGCGGACATCCTCGGCCCGAAGCCCGAGCTGAACAAGCAGCCCGAGGCTGCTCCGAAGACATACGCAGAGCTTCTTGCCTCCGCCCCGCTCGCCGACCTCGAGAACCTCGTGCCCGAGCTCAACGGCGCCGGGGATGTTCCCCTCATCGACACGGCCCACTTCGCGATCCCGCCGAACGACAAGCTCCTCGGGTACTGGGATCTCGTCGCAGACCGGCTCTTCAACGTCAGGCACGGGCTCAACATCGAGGGCCAGGCACGGCCGCTCCCGCTCTTCGCGCCGCCGATCGATCCGGCGCTGCTGGTGAAGGCGGCGGCGATGGGCGTCAATTGGAAGGACGTCAGCGAGGTCGTGCCGATGCCCCACTACCGCTTCGGGGTTCTGCACGCCAAGGCGATGGAGTTCTGCGGCGGCGTGATCGCCCTGGGCGCGGCCCTGCTCTCCGCGCTTGAGAAGAAGGACGCGGAGAAGCTGACCCTGCTGCGGGCGACGCACGAGGCGGCGGTACTCACCGCTACCCGCGAGGTGAAGAAGCGGCAGATTGACGAGGCGAAGCAGACGCTCGCGGGCCTGAAGAAGACTCGTGAGGCCGCCGCGATCCGATACCAGCACTACAAGGGCCTGCCGTTCATGAACTCCTACGAGGAGCAGGCCATGGTGATGTCAGGCGCCGCCGCCATCACCCAGGCCCTCGTCCAGGTCACGCACACCGAGTCAGCGGGGGCCTACCTTCTTCCCACGGCAATCACGGGCGGCGCCGGCATCGCCAGCCCCGCTGCATTGGTCGTGTACGGGGGCGAGAACGCGGCGAAGTCCGGTGAGTCGTTTGGCAATGCCCTCGGCGTGATGGCGTCGTTGATGCGCGACGGTGCAGCGATGAGCGCGACGATGGGCTACTACACACGCCGCGCCGAGGACTGGAAGCTCCAGGAGAAGGTCGCCGCCAAGGAGATCGAGCAGCTCGACAAGCAGATCTTGGCCGCCGAGATCAGGCTCGCGCTCGTGGAGAAGGACCTCGAGAACCACGACCTCATCGTGGAGAACGCCAAGGTCGTCGAGGCGACGCTGCGCGAGAAGTTCACGAACGAGGCGCTCTATTCCTGGACGGTGAACGAGGTCTCGACGGTGTACTTCGACGCCTACAAGCTCGCGCTGGGCATGGCGAGGCGGGCCGCGATGGCGTTCAAGCACGAGCTCGCGAAGGATCCGCCGGACGTCTCGCTCACGCACTGGGACAACACGAGAAACGGCCTGCTCGCTGGGGAGAAGCTGTTGCAAGAGCTCCGGCAGATGGAGGCTGCGTACCTCGACAAGAACAAGCGCGAGTACGAGCTCACGAAGCACATCTCCCTCGCGCAGCTCGCCCCGCAGAAGCTTCTCGAGCTGAAGCAGAAGGGCGTCTGCGAGTTCGATGTGCCCGAGCTCGAGTTCGACCTCGACTTCCCGGGGCACTACCTGCGCCGGATCAAGACCGTCAGCCTCTCCGTCCCCTGCGTGACGGATGCCTACGGCACGCTCAACGCCACGCTCACGCTGGTGAAGAGCCGGGTCCGGAAGAGCGCCGAGCTCACGGGGGGCTACGCCGAGAAGGTGAACGACGGCCGATTCACCACGCCGTACGTCGCCCCGATCTCGCTCGCCATCAGCGGCGCGCAGAACGACACGGGCGTCTTCGAGCTGTCTCTGCGCGACGAGCGGTACTTGCCCTTCGAGGGCGCTGGTGCCATCGGCACCTGGAAGCTCGAGCTCTCCGCCAACAACACCGATCTCGACGCATTGAGTGACGTTGTTCTGCACGTCCGCTACACGGCGACCGACGGCGGAGACTCATTGAAAACCGAAGCGCAGAAGAACTCCGCGCTGCTCCTCTCGGGCCTGCGCTTGTTCTCGTTGAAGGACGAGTTCCCGACGGAGTGGCGCCACTTCCTCATGCCGGATGCCGGCGCAGCACAGACGCTGGTACTGCCGCTCGAGAAGAGCGTCTTCCCAAGGTGCCGCAATGGCGGCGCCCCGAAGATCAATGCCGTGCGGATGTTCGCTGCGTGGAAAGACCCCACGGCGTACTTCGCGGGCACGCCTCTCGCGGTGAACGTCACGCCGCCCTCGGCTGCCTCCGTGCAGACCACGCTCGTGAAGGGCCCCGGCGCGCTCGACAGCCTCGCCGTGAGCCCGACGCTGACGCCTGCCGCCGGAACATCCTGGGCTGCCGGTTCGTGGACACTCTCGGCTGCGGGCCCCGTGGGCGAGGGCCTCGACAACATCTGGGTCCTCTGCGACTTCTCGCGGCAGGGGGCCTGATCATGGAGGGCGTGCCGAAGCGGTCCTCGGTCATCCCCAGGCCGACGGTGAAGGCGCCCAACCCCTCGCTGCCCAAGGGCGGCGGTGCGGTGCGCGGGCTCGGGGAGAAGTTCAACGCGAACCTCGCCATGGGCACGGGCTCGTTCAACGTGCCGATCGCGACGACGCCTTGCAGGGGCCTCACGCCCGAACTCGCGCTCACCTACGACTCGGGGACCGGGAACGGCCCCTTCGGCGTCGGCTGGCACCTCTCGGTCCCGTCGATCACCCGCAAGACGGACAAGGGCCTGCCCGAATACACCGACCACTGGGACACAGACTCGTTCATCCTGTCCGGCGCCGAGGACCTTGTTCCGGTGCTCGGTCCGGATGCGAAGAAGCTGATCGTCACCGAGCAGGGCCGGAGGATCCAGCGCTATCAGCCTCGCGTCGAGGGGGCCTTCGCCCGCGTCGAGCGCGTTACCGAGGCGGGCACCCACTACTGGCAGGTGACGACGAAGGACAACATCCGGCACATCTACGGCAAGTCGAAGACTGCCCGGGTTGCCGATGCGTTGTACCCCGACCGGATCTTCACCTGGCTCCTCGAGCGCACGGAGGACGCGCGGGGGAACATCATTCAGTACGAATACAAGGCGGAAGACCTGGCGAGCGTGCCGAAGTCTCTCCATGAGAAGCACCGGCACGAGGATCCCAAGCTCTTCTCGAACAGCTACTTGAAGCGCATTCGGTACGGGAACAAGAAGCCCGGCGAGGCCGACGACTTCTACTTCCAGGTCGTCTTCGACTACGGCGAGCACGACGCCGAGGCCCCGACACCGGACGAGGGGAAGCCGTGGCCGTGCCGAAAAGACCCGTTCTCGAGCTACAGGGCCACCTTCGAGATCCGCACCTACCGCCTCTGCCGACGCGTTCTGGTCTTCCACCACATCCCCGAGTTCGGCGCGGAGCCCGTCCTCGTGCGCTCGACGGACTTCGCCTATGCCGAGGCGCCGACGCTCTCGCAGCTCGTCGCGGTCACGCAGTCGGGGTACATCCAGAAGAACGGCGGCTACGCGAAGAAGTCGCTGCCGCCGCTCGAGCTCGGCTACTCCCTGCCCGAGCTCCACACCGAGGTACAGACGGTCGACCCGGAGTACACCGCGGACCTCGGCAACGTCGACGGCAAGCGGGCGCGCTGGGTTGACCTCGAAGGCGAGGGGCTGCCCGGCGTTCTTGTCCAGCACGGCGAGGGCTTGTTCTACAAGCAGAACCTTGGCGAGGCGGAGCTCGCACCGGCCAGGCAGCTCGTGCGCCGTCCCAATGCACTTGCACCCACCATGGGCCGCACGGAGCTTCTGGATCTCGAGCACGAAGGCCGCCCGAGCCTCGTGTTCTTCAACAGGACAGGCTCAGGGATCCACGAGCGCACCGCGGATGGCGAATGGGGGCCGTTCATGCCCTTCTCCTCCCATCCGAATATCCCCTGGAACGACCCAGGCGTGCGCTTCATCGATATCACCGGCGACGGCCAGCAGGACATCATCTTCACGAGCGGGCACGTGCACATCTGGTTTCCCTCGCTCGGCAAGAACGGCTGGGGGCCGCCGCGGAATCTGCCGATGGTCTTCGACGAGGATCTGGCGCCGACGGAGGTGTACCGGGACAATCGAGGCATTGTCTTCGTCGCGGACATGACCGGCGACGGGATGCCCGACATCGTGCGGATCAAGAACGGCAGCATCTGCTACTGGCCAAACCGTGGCCTCGGGCGGCTGGGGCCCAAGGTCGCGATGAGCAACGCGCCTCGGTTCGATGACCCGCTCCGCTTCGATCCACGGCGCATCCGGCTCGCGGACATCGACGGCTCGGGCACGACGGACATCCTCTACATCGGCGCGGACGGGATCCAGATCGCCTTCAACCAGGCGGGCAATAGCTGGAGCAAGGTCGAGAAGCTACCCGGGTTCCCGACGGCTGACCTCGGGTCGCCGATCTCGGTGCTCGACTTCTTGGGCACGGGGACGGCCAGCATCGTCTGGTCCTCGCCGTGGAAGGGCGTGGCGCAGCCGCCGATGCGGTACATCGACCTGCTCGGCAGCAAGAAGCCGTACTTGCTCACCTCGGTGAAGAACACCCTCGGGGCGGAGATGAAGCTCGAGTACGTGCCCTCGACGAAGTTCTACTTGGAGGACTTGAAGAACGGGACGCCCTGGGTCACTCGACTTCCCTTTCCGGTGCATGTACTCGCCCGCGTGGAGACCCACGATGCCGTGAGCGGCACGAGGTTCGTTAGTACATACAATTACCACCACGGCTATTACGACAGCGCGGAGAAGGAGTTCAGAGGGTTCGGTCTTGTAGAACAATGGGATGCTGAGTCGTTCTCGGAGAGCGCGCTTCACCTCCCGCCGGTCCTGACGAAGACCTGGTTCCACACGGGTGCGTTCTTCGAGCAGGACAAGATCGAGAACCAGTTCGCGAGGGAGTACTACGCGCTCGACGCCCAGGCGCCTGTGCTCCCTGAAGCTGTACTTCCCCCGGCCATGAGCCCGAGGGAGGCCAGGGAGGCAGCGCGGGCCCTCAAGGGCCAGATGTTGAGGCAGGAGATCTACGGGCTCGACGGCTCACCGCAGCAACAGCACCCGTACCTCGTCACCTCGGCCAGTCACGAGATTCGCAAGCTGCAGCCGGCCACGGACAAGGCGCACGCGGTCTTCTTCCCGTACGTCCGGGAGAAGTTCGAGGCCCACTACGAGCGTGATCCGAAGGATACGCGCGTCGTCCACACCCTGGCGCTCGACGTGGACACGTTCGGGCACGTGACGCGCTCGGCGACAGTGGCCTACGCCCGCCGGAACATGGAGCTGCCCGAGCAGGGCCTGCTTGCCACGATCACCGAGGCCACGGTGGCGAACGAGCCCGCCCAGCCGGGCTTCTACCGCCTCGGGGTGCCCGTCGAGACCCGGACGTACGAGCTCACAGGCCTGCCGAAGACGCAGAGCGCGTGCCTGCCGTTCGCCACCGTCCTTGCCTCGGTGAACAACGCCACGCCCATCCCCTACGAGGCCACCCCCGATGGCAGCCTCCAGAAGCGCCTCGTCGAGCACGTGAGGCACCTCTACTGGGACAGCTCGACCCTGGCCGGCGCGCTGCCTCTCGGAGCCGTGGACGGGCTCGCGTTGCCCTACGAGACCTACGCGCTCGCCTTCACGCCGGGGCTGCTGGCCGGGGCGTACGGCTCGCGCGTCACGCTGCAGCTCCTCGCCGAGGGCGGGTACGTCGAGCAAGACGGCTTGTTCTGGATCCGGAGTGGACGGGAGACCTTTGATCCGACCTGGTTCTACTTGCCCATCGAGGTCAGAGACCCCCTGGGACAAACCACGAAGATCGGCTACGACAGCCACAACCTGCTCGTGGTCTCGGTCGTTGATCCTCTCGGCAACGAGATCACGGCGGAGAATGACTACCGCACGATGTCCCCGGTCCTGGTCACCGACCCGAACAAGAACCGCACCGCGGTAGAGCTCGACGAGCTCGGTCTGGTTGTGGCCACGGCGGTCATGGGCAAGCTCGGCGCGGGCGAAGGGGACACGCTCGCGGAGCCGACCTCTACGTTCGAGTACGACCTCGAGCGGTGGTGGAAGGACAAGAAGCCGAACGTCGTGCACGCCGCGGCGCGCGAGCGGCATGGGGATTCCGCCACGCCCTGGCAGCACCGCTACACGTACCTCGACGGGCTCGGGCGCGAGGTCATGAAGAAGGTCCGCGCCGAGGCCGGGCCGGCACCGAAGCGGGACCAGAACGGCCTCCTGGTCAAGGACGCGCAGGGGCAGCTCGTCCTCGAGGCCACGACCGTCCGCTGGGTGGGGACGGGACGAACCGTGTTCGACAACAAGGGCAACGCGGTCAAGAAGTACGAGCCCTTCTTCAGCGCGACGCACGAGTACGAGGACGAGAAGGATCTCGTCGAGTGGGGCGTGACGCCCACCCTCCGATACGACCCCCTCGGGCGGCTCGTCAGGACCGATCACCCCAACGGCACGTTCTCCCGTATGGAGTTCACGCCCTGGAAGCAAACGAGCTGGGACGAGAACGACACCTTACTGGAGAGCGCGTGGTACGCGGCCCGGCAGGCTGGCGCCTCGCTCTCACCGTCGGCCCAGGAGCAGCGCGCCGCGCAGCTTGCCGCCAAGCACACCGGCACCCCCGCGGCGGTTCTCCTGGATGTCCTGGGCCGGCCGGTCGTGAAGGTCGAGGACAACGGGGCTGCGGGGAAGTACACGACCGTGACGAAGCTCGACATCGAGGGCAACGCTCTCGCCGTCGTCGACGCCCGAGGCAACACGGCGATGGCGCAGCTCTTCGATATGCTGGGCCGGCCGCTCAGCCAGAAGAGCATCGATGCGGGCGAGCGGTGGACCTTCTTCGACGTGCTCGGTAACCCGATCAGGAGCTGGGACAGCCGCGGGCATGCCGTCCGCTCGGTCTATGATGCTCTTCACCGGCGCACGGAGCTCTGGGTGCAGAAGGACGCGGGCGCGGAGATCCTGGCGGAGAAGATGAGCTACGGCGAAGGGCAGCCGAACGCGCAGGCCGCGAACCTGCGCGGGAAGGTCTACCAGGTCAGGGACGGCGCCGGCCTCGTCACGAACGTGGCCTACGACTTCAAGGGCAACCTGCTCGAGGTGCACAGGCAGCTCGCCAAGAACTACAAGGGTGACCTCGACTGGTCGGCCTCGCCGGTGCTCGAGGCGGAGACGTTCGTCCAGACGACACAATACGACGCGCTCAACAGGCCGACGAGCCTCACCACGCCCGACCAGAGCGAGGCCAGGCCGAAGTACAACGAAGCTGGCCTGCTCGAGCAGGTAGAAGTGCGGCTGCGCGGGTCTGCCAACTGGTCGACGTTCGTCGATGACATCGATTACGACGCGAAGGGGCAGCGGGAGAAGATCGTCTACGGAAACGACGTCGTCACCGAGTACAGCTACGACCCGCTCACGTTCCGGCTGACGCGGATCAAGACGACCAGGCCCTCGGACGGGGCGCTTCTACAAGACCTTCGCTACACCTACGACCCCGTCGGCAATATCGTCGAGATCGCGGACCTCGCGCAGAAGACCGTCTTCAACAACGGGCCTGTCGAGCCGGTCTGGAAGTACGAATACGACGCCTTGTACAGGCTCAGCGAGGCGATAGGCCGCGAGCACGCGGGCCAAAACGCGGACATCCAGCAGGACGAGAGCGGCTTCCCGCTGCTCAATGTGCCGCACCCGAACGACCCGCTGGCGCTCCGGAACTACACCGAGCGCTACAAGTACGACGCGGTCGGCAACATCGAGAAGATGATCCACGAGGTCGTGGGTCTCTCGGGGAGCTGGACACGCCGCTACGACGTCGCGCAGGAGAACAACCGCCTGCTCCGCACGAGCGTACCCGGCGATGCGGACGGGCAATTCTCGGCGAAGTACAACCACGACGCTCACGGGAACATGACCTTGATGCCCCACCTGCCAAGCATCGGGTGGGACTTCAAGGACCAGAAGCGCGAGGTCGACAAGGGCGGCGGCGGCAAGGTGTACTTCACCTACGACGCCGCGGGGCAGCGCGTCCGGAAGGTCTGGGAGCACAACGGGATCGTCGAGGAGCGGATCTACCTCGGTGGCTTCGAGGTCTACCGGAGGAGCGAGGCGGGCTCGCTGGTCCTTGAGCGCGAGACGCTCCATGTGATGGACGGGGCCCAGCGCATCGCCCTGGCCGAGACGAAGACCGTGGACGCCTCGGTGCCGAACCTCAGCGTGGTGTCGCGCGTGCGCTACCAGCTCGGCAACCACCTCGGCTCGGCTGCACTCGAACTTGAGGAGGCCGGCCTGGTCATCTCCTACGAGGAGTACCACCCCTTCGGGACGACGGCCTTCCACGCGGCGGCGAGCGGCGTCGAGGTGAGCGCGAAGCGGTACAGGTACACGGGCAAGGAGCGCGACGAGGAGACGGGCCTCTACTACCACGGGGCGAGGTACTACGCGCCGTGGCTCGGACGGTGGACAAGTGCGGATCCGGCGGGGATGGTGGATGGGCCGAACCTGTATGCGTATGGCCGAAATAACCCCCTCCGCTTTGTTGATCCGGATGGGCGCCAGGCGCTTGTCAAGCAGACAATGGTACGTCCTCCTCGGACGCCCGCTGATGTGCAGGCGGAGCATCGGGCACAGCAGATGCGGCACCCACCGCCTCCAGAGCCTAAAAAAGAGGAGGAGCAACCTGCACCTAAGCCGGTCCCCAAGGAGCCGGAGCTCGACAAGAGTGCAGCCGCGCCCGAGCGCAAGCCTGTCTCGGAGCTAAAGCCTAGCGAATCGCTGAAAAAGTTCGTCGCAGAGCGCGAGCTCGCCCCGGGCGCCCCGATGAAGCGGAAGGTCGAGATCGGGCTAAGCATCGGATATGGCCATGACATTGGAGATGAAGAAGAACTCAGCAAAGTCAGGAGCAGGTACGGAACAGAGCTAGATGACGCCGAGGCAAAAGACCTCCTGAGCCGGGATCTGGAAGGCCAAGCGAAGGAGATCCGTACGCGCCTGAAGGGCGTGGCGCTGACCCAAGGTGAATTCGACGCGCTCGTCAGCCAAGGCTTTAACGGCGCGCTCTATAAGAACGGAAAGTCGAAGACGCTCGATGCGCTGAAGCGCAAGGCGACCAGTGATGAGGTGGCTGCCCTAATGCTTGATACGGTGACATCGGAGGAACCTCAGCACCGGGGAAAGGGGGCCATCGAAGGACTGACGGAACGTCGATTCGAGGAACTCCAGATATTCTTTGGCGCGGGCTACCCATCACGTCGCACGCCCGCGGTAGTCGCCCTCAGCAGGGAGTTCACGCAAGCGTACAACAACGAGGTCCATAAGGCATCTAGGGCAGAGAAGGGCGCAAAGCTCGCCGAGCTGCAGCGCCGGTTTATAGGTCTGGCCCGCCAACAAGGACTCATCCCATGACCATATCTGTTCCACGTGCCGGCAGCATCCTATTCGCCCTGCCCCTGTCCATCGCTTGCACGACCTCTCGCACGCGTTGCGCCAGTGATTCGTCCGCCCCAGCCGATCGCGCCAGCACTATTTCAGTGGCGGACGCGCAGCCTCTGGATGCGAACAGCGAAAGTGGGGCAGACGAAAGCGAAGATGCTGCAGCGTCGGGCACTCGCCAGTCCAATCAGTGCGAACTCATTGCACGTGAACTGAGATTCGTAGCGCGATGGCGGCATCATCCAAACCGAGCATTCGGTGGGAAGCCGCTTTACTGTGATATCTCGTCGACCGCCGACATCTGCGGACGGACCAAGGTCGACGAGGACGGGCTCGTGTCCGTCGCCGTTCCCCAAAACGGACCGGGCGCATTCTTTCACTTTATACTAAACGATGACGAGGACACTAAGAAGCGTCTCACCTGCAGAACAATCGGCTTGATCGCCACCGATCGACCTGAACCCGGTGTCGAGCACTGTGGGACTATCAAAGCTGGCCCACTCGCCGGCATGAAGATCATTGCCGACAGTCGATGCGATCGGTTACGCATGAAGCTGTTCGATAAAGCATACCAAGCGAAGGACCCGGATGCCGAAAAGCTGACAGACTGCGATGAGCCTCTACCTGAGCGTTTGGCTGGGCCAGAGCTGCTGTGCAAACCTGTGAACTTTGGGCGGGACTGAGTGCCCAGGTGAAACCACACCTGCCCACGCCCGGTCATGAATCCTTGATATTTCGCCGACAAGTTGTCGAACGTCGCTTCGAGGATTCACGCGGCGACCGTGGGGTCCGATGTCGTATGAACGCTGGGCTGATCAGCGCTGGCGCCCTCGCGTTACCATCGCGGCGGCCAAGGAGGCCCAGATGAACCTGCGTCACCTCATTGCGGCGATCACCCTCACACTTCTTCTCGCCGGCCTTGAAATCTTGCCGTCATGCAGTAGCGCTTCTTGCGACGGCGGCGGCGAGGGCTGCCCATGTACGACGGGCGTCGAGTGCGGCAGGCCGCCCATGTGCACGGGATGGATCTGCGACGGCACCTGTCACAGCTTTAACGAGCGCGTGGGGTTCCGCTGCCGCATCGAGCCCTGCCCCAGCGGCGAGAAGTGTCCCGGCGTGTGCGACGGCGCGGGCACGTGCATCGGGTGCCTGCAGGACGCGGACTGCAAGCCGGGGCATACCTGCGAGGCTGGGAACGTGTGCTCGCGGTGCGATGACGGCGTGAAGAACGGGGACGAGGCCGACGTCGACTGCGGCGGCTCATGCCCGCTATGCCCGGGGACGTGCAAGGTGGACGCGGACTGCCCAGGTGGGTACTGCTGGGAGGGGCAGTGCGCTCGGTGCGATGACGGAATCCAGAACGGGGACGAACAAGGCGTGGACTGCGGCTCAATCTTTGGACATTGCCGCATATGCCTTGGTTACGAGTGCGAGCACGATCAACAATGCACGAGCGGTATCTGTTCAGCGAATGGCGTGTGTTGCAAGGTCTCCTGCGAGGGCTGCTACGACTGCAACGGTACAGGTGATTGCAACCTGAATGTCGGCTACGTGCCATGGGCCGGGTGTGCCGAGGGCCAGCTCTGTGGATGGGGTGGATTGTGCTCTTGGCCTGATGGCCACTCCTGCACAAAGAACGAGGACTGTTATCACCTCTCCTGCGTCAATGGCGTATGCACATAATCGCTGTTTGCTCCGTCCCAGTTCAAGGCGGCGGGGTGGGCTCTGCGAGGCAGCAGTACGTCACGGGCCACGCGGTGAACGTTTCGCCGACGATCTCGCCGCCGCTCGGCTGACACGCGCCAGCATCGTATGAGAGAATCTCGGCCGTCTTGCTGCCGACCGCCGCGCCGCTCAGCAGGTCTACGCACTTCGTCCCTCCATTCGACGAAAGCGACATGCTGGCTTGCTCGTTCCCGCAGGCACCATCCGTATACGCCTTGACTCGCACCGTGCATGACCCCCCTTCCACAGGACCGCAGGTGCATGTCGAGCAGTACCGCCCCTCCTCCGCCTGCTCCCATCCGGTGTGCCGTTCGGGCCAGGCATCAGGGCATGGGTGGGCCGCGCCGAGCCCATCCGCGACGATGCATAGCCGATAGCCCGCTGGCGTGTTCGGGATGCAGGCTTTGAAGCCGTCGCAGTTGCCAAAGTCAGCCGAAACGACCTCGATTACCCTTGTGCGCACGGGCGGGGGCAGGGGCTGGCCCTCGGGAGGAATCGCCGGCTCGGCCACGCACGGCGCGAGTGTCGGCGGTTCGACCACCAACGACCCAGCACACGGCACGCCATTGCAGTCGAGTCCCGCAGGGAGGGCGTTCTCCGGCGAGCAGGTGCCGTCCCACCCGGCCGGCGCCCCGAACGGGGTGGTAGTTGGGTCCGTATTATCTTGACAAGCGGTTGACTCGACGTTCCACGCTGCTGGGAGGATACATGCCTCCGATGGCGTCGCGCACGAGCAGGCAGGGCACGCAGGTTCGGCGAACATGACGTCGACCCACGTCTCGCGGACGGTTCCGGGCAGCGGCGGAGGAAGGGGATCCGTCTCCTTCCCCATCCACACGAACGAAGGGAAGTGCTCCCAGACCCCGATGCCCGGCGTGACGCACTGCCCAGAGCACGACGAGCCCGCTTCTGGACCTCCGTCATCTTCGCCCGCATCGACATCGTCGCCGGCATCCACGTCGGCATCATCGCCTGCATCGGGCGGGCACGCATACTTCTCCCCTGCCGGGCCGCAGCAGGGGACCTCCTCCTGCGCGTCGTTGTAGCAAACGGACACGTACTCGCTCGTCGCGAAGCCACATGCAGCCACCCCGGAGGCGACCAACATGCCGAGGTACCAGGCGAGGATCCTGAACGCGCGCATGCCCCAAAGGCTAGCTCCCGAAACCAGGCACGGTCAACGTTCGGACCTGACGGACAAACCAACGCGGGGCGCCGTCGCGTTCCACCAACGCTTGCGCCTCACGCGCCCCCCGGGCATGCTCTGCACCAGGGACAAACCTGCTCTCTCGGGTCATGCGGGACGCCTCTTTATGCCCTTTCAGGGCGCGCTTTTTGCTCGTCGCGGCCCTGCTCTGTGGCGCCTCGGAGGCGACGGCGCAGTCGCCCCAGGTGCTGCCGTGGCGCCTCGACTACACCCCCGGTCCTGACGCCCCGAAGAACTGCCCGGACAGGAGCTATATCAAGGCCGCCCTCGCCACGAAGCTCAAGGGCCACGACCCCTTCACCGATGACGCGCCGCGCTCCATCTCCGTGAAGTTGGTGCTCAATCCGCAGCGGATCGAGGCGCACATCGAGGCCCGCGACGAGACCGGTGAGGTTGTCGCCAACCATGTTACGTACGCGGAATCTTGGCGCTGTGACCAGCTCGCCGATCGCACTGTCTTCTACCTGCGCGACATCATCGACCCACTGACGATCCCGCCCGCGGCACCGGCGGCGTCGAACTCGTCGGCGCCGCCCGCGCCCTCCGCGTCTTCATCAGCCGTTCCGCCCCCAGCTCCCTCGACGCCTGCTCGCGTCGAGCCGCTTCAACCCGCCGCAGGCCCCTCGGCACCGAAGACCCCGCCGCCCCTGGCAGGGCTGCCGCAGCTTGCCATCTACGCGAACATGGGGGCTGCCTGGTGGAGTGCCTCCGAAACCGCCCTGAGCCTCGCGACGGGCATCGAGGCGCGGTGGCGGTGGGTCTCCATCGGTGTCGAAGGGCAGTACGATCGGGCTTGGGCTTTACCGACGAAGCTCGACGTAGAGGCGCGACGGGTGGGTCTGACCGCGCTGGCATGCGGACGCCATGAGCTCCTTACTGCCCGCGTCTTCGTCCGCGCCTGCGTCTTCGGAGACGTGGCGCAGCTTTCACTCGATGTGCAGAAATTCAAGCTCATCCACGAGGAGGATGACCTTGTCATTGACCTCGGCGCGCGGCTCGGCGGCGAGTTCCGTCTCGCTCGCTTCGTGGGCCTCCAGCTCCACGGGGACATGGCCTACGCGGCTCGTCAGCGTAGGTTCGTCGTCGATGGCGAGGAGCTTTGGCGCTCTCCTCGTCTCACCGGCGCGGTCCGGGTCGGCCTGGTTGTTCCCTTCGATATCCGGTGAAGTCGCCTTCGAGCAGGAAGCCGTACGATTTATTGGACGGGTCGCCCGTCTCGGCGCGTGTTTGTAGTCGTGCGCCTCCTCCTCCCGTTCCTGCATCACGCCAGCGACGCCTTTCTCCGCTTCTACGCGACGCACATTCTGACCGTTCTCGGGATCCTGGCGCGGATGGGCGTGCGCCAGGCGGATGTAGATGACCTCGCGCAGCTCGTCTTCGTGAAGGTCTACAAGAACTTCGACAAGGTCCCGTCCGCGGGGGTCGAGGACTGGCTCAAGATGATCTGCGATCAGCAGGCGGCGGAGCACTATCGCCTCTACCGTCACCGCTTCGAGACCCCCGAGGCAGACGTCGGCGTGGACGTGCCCAGCGACGAGAACCCGCACGAGCGCTTCGAGCATCATGAGCTCGATCAAGTCGTCAAACGCGTGCTCCAGACCATGGACGCGGAGCTCGTCGATGTACTCGTCAGGGCCGAGTTCAACGGGGAGTCGCTGCCGAAGATCGCCGCGGCGCTCGGTGTCTCGCGTAACACCGCGCAAGCCAGGCTCGTCGAGGCCAAGGACGTCTTCCGTCGCAGGGTGAAGAAGCTGTTCGGCCGGGACTTCACGCCGTTCATTCTGCTGCCCTTCGGCCTCGATACCGTCTTCCGCACCGACCACCTCACGCCCGACTTCATCGAGAAGGAGCGGCACGAAGTCTGGCGCGGCGTCGCCCGCAAGCTCGGCTTCCACGAGGAGCTTCCTCCCGCCCTGGCACCGAGCCCGTCGCCGCCTTCCGAGCCGCCGGCTTCGGGCGAGCGGCTCATCCAGGCGGTTGCGCTCCCGGGCTCTGGGCCTGTCGCTCGGGCCACCGTGAAGGCGGTGCTCGAGCGCATCATCAAGCACCCGCTCTTCCTGGTCGGCGTGGGCGCCCTGGGTGGGGGTGGCGCGGTCGCGCTCTGGCCCCACGACGAGTCGCCTGCTGCGCGGCATGCTGTGCCGATGGTGCTGTCCGTCGTGGTCGACGAGAGCGGACGTGGCGAGAGCTCTTCTGTCGTCGCGCCCCCTGCCACTCCCGGACCGAGCCCCACCGTGGTTGTCGTCGCGCCCTCGCGTCCTCCTACCGCCGCCGTGCCACTCAACGACCCGGAGACGACCAACCTCGAACAAGCTCGAGAGATGCTCTCGCGCGGGCATTTCGCCGAGGCGCTCTCCACGCTGCGACAGCATGAACGGGACTACAGGGACAGTCAGCACGCGGCGGTCCGGAACAATTACATCGCCACGGCGCTTGAGGGCCTGCGGCAGAACGATCAGAAGCGCGGCACCACGCCCTGACCAGCCTCTTGCACGGGGGCAGGCACTTTTCTTGGACGGTCGCCAGCGTCGGCTCGTGTTTGGAGAGTAAGGGACATGCGGCTTCTGGGCCCGGCCATGACTGCCGGTTCGCGGGCGCGGTTGTCCTTGCGATTTATCATCATCCGCAGACGGCCGCGGTGCAGGGCGCGCATTGGGGTGCGTTCGTCGAGGCATACCACCGCGGTCGCCTGGGGATGGTGATGATCGCTCGACGGAGGTCGCGGGACACAGCTCGCATTCGCTAGCCCAGGTTCCGCGCCCGCCTCCGGGCGATCATCGCTCCGATCGTCATCCGCTGTCGTGTGCGGCGTCTCCCGAGTCGACGTCGCAAAGCCGACGACAAGCGTCTTCGCGGCTTTTTCAGGCTGCAGACGGCATTCGTGCGCTCGGAGGAGTACATGGCCGACGAGGAAGAAGACGAAGCCGCCACGCGCGTGATGACGCGCCTGGGAACGAGCCACGAAGAGGACGACAACGCCCCCACGGCGTTCTTCGTGCGGCCGGCTATTCCCGCGCCTCCCGTTCCCGCCACGTCGATCCCGGTGAGGCCCTCATGGTGGCGCATGCTCATCGGCGTCTTGTGTTTCTGGCGGCGCCGTCCAGGAGCAGCGGTCGTTGCGGCTCCGGCCCATGCACCTGCGCGTCCCGCGGCCTCTGCGTCGACATCGCACGTGCACGTGTCCGCGCCCAAGGCGGCGCGCAGGCCCGCTCCCACCCTGGTCTCGCCTCTCTCCCCGGGGCGACGGGCGGTTGTCGACGAGGTGCACATGCTGCTCTGGAGCTTCGAGCCGCACGAGCTCGAGGCGACGGCGAAGCTCATCGAGCACATCGTCGCAGCTAGGCTCGCGGGGCCGGAGGGGCGCGTCGAGGCGCAGATCATCTACGCGCTCATGTACATGCGCACGGACGAAGACGGGGCGGTCGGCCTCGCTGTTCTGCGGGGCAAGCTCCTCGGGCTCGCTCGATCCGCAGTGGACCAAGCGCTCCTTCATCTCGAAGAGCAAGGCCAGGTTGTACTCCGGCCTGCGGATCCGACCTCCGGGACACGACAAGTTGCTGCAGGGATCGAACATCCGACGCGAGGGCTGCTTGAGCGTGTCGCTCTCGTTGCACAAGCGAGGAGAGCGTCTTGAGCGGCGAGCGCGCCACAACACGTCCGCCGGGCGGCGCCAATGCGCCGGCCGCGCCCATCTCAACAAACCCGCCGTCGACGATCCGACCTTCCCCGTCTGCGCCCCCACCCGTCGAGCCTCGACGGCGTCATCGCACGCCGATCGAGGAGGTGAACAATGTCCTCCGGCAGCTCCGCATCCCCGAGCTCGCCGACGTCCTGCTGTACGCGCAGCGCGCGCTCGCCGCGCGTGACGCAGGCCCAGCTCCGGCAGTCGTGAGCGAGATCCTTGCGGCGATGGGCCGGCTTCATCCGGCCTACAAGAACGCGCTGGGCGTGCCGCTGCCGATCCTCCGCGGGGCGCTTGTTCAAGTTCCACGCGCGGCATTCGAGTCAGCGCTGCTTCACGCCGAGCGCGAGGGGCGCATCCGGCTGGTCGCTGCCTCGCAGCTCGCTCCTTTCGTCGAGCACGCCGCGGGCATCCACGACCCGAAGCGAGGCTTGCTCTACTTCTGTACCGCTCCGGAGGCACGCGGACGGCGGGAGCCCTGACATGGGCCGCCGACACGAGCCGGATCCATTTGCCCTCAAACTAGGTCATCGGATTAGGGATCTGCGCCTCGCACAAGGGATGTCGCTCGAGCACCTCAGAAGGAAGACCGGCATCGTCGCGAGCCACCTGTCGCTCATCGAGCGCGGGTATGTCGCGATCAACGTCGGCACCCTCGATCGCATCGCACGCGCGCTCGGCTTGACGCCGATGTTCCTGGTTCTGTTCCCCGAGGAGAGTGCGCTCGAGGCAGTCGTCGAGCAGATCGGCAGCATGAGCGCGGAGGAGCTCGCGCAGCTCCGCGAACAGGTGTCCGCCTCGAGCCCACGGGCAGAGAAGCCTCGCCCTTCGCGTGGAACTCGTCGCACGTAGAACACCAAGTGGTCGGACTCGACAGATAACCAGATGAGCCTCGACAGCAGATGGGGATGAACGAGTGCCACGGCATGCAAGCGAAGAACCCAAGGTCAGGCTCAACTTGGAGCTTCCCGAGCGCCTCCGTGGCAGGCTCGATCAGCTGCGCGCGATGAGCGAGGCCGGCACGATCACCCAGGTGGTGAAGAGAGCCGTGACCCTGTACGACGTGCTGCTCTCGGCGATCCGAAACGGCCGGGAGAGGATCATCCTGCGCAGCGTCGACGGCACGGAGCGCGAGCTGCTCATCCCGTGATCTTTCCTTCCCACGTGTTCCACCAGGATGACCAGCCAGGGTTTGTCCTCTCTTGCAGTTTGCCCCGGAACATGCGATCGAGTGGCTCGATGTCCTCCGCTCGTCCGCCGTCCGCGTCTTTCGAGCCCCCGCCTCCGCCCTCGCGAAAGCGGCTCAGATCGGGGCCCGACGCGTTCGACGTCCTCTCGCGGGACGGCGCGGCCGCGGTTCTGCTCTTCGCCCGTGCCAAGCTCGAAGCTGAGCGTCGAGGTGCATCTGGGCTCGTGAACGGATCCCTTCGTTCCTTCGCCTCGGGCGTGGAGTCAGCTGCTCGCCGCGTGACCGAATGGGTACATGACGACGGCGTGTTCATCGCCCCGCTCTTCCGCCTGCTCCGCGAGCGTGACGAGGTCCCGTCCTGCCCAACGCTGTCGGCGTTCAAGGCGCGGCTGCTCCAAGCGTACAACCGCGGGCTCCTCGAGCTCGCCAGCTGCGAGCGCGCCGAGGATGTGAACCCCTTGGTGGTGGCCGCATCTGCGGTTCGTTTCCGACGAACGACGTTTCATCTCGTGCAGCGATGGTCGCGTCGGAACATCTTCTCCGCGCTCGACGACGTCGTCGCAACGCTCTCTCCCAAGGCTTACGCCGCAGCCAAAAACTTCGCGCGCAGGGTCCAAGATGATGAAAAGCGCCGCGAAGGGCGCCCGCGTTTGATCACGCTGCCGCTCGACGCTTTTGCCGCCCGCGTACAGACCGTGGTCAATGAAGGCTCGCACGATGCGCTCATCGTGGAGCTGTTCCAGGAGTTCGATGACCGCGGTGAGGCGACGGGGCTCGGTCTCTCGGCGTTCAAGGCTCGGCTTCGTGGTGCGCATCGCAGGGGCCTGCTCACGCTGCGCGCCTGGCAGGCGAAGGATGGTGTGAAGACCCCAGCGATTCAGGTGTCCGCGGTCGATCACGAGGGGATGAAGCTGCACCTCGTGTGCCGTACGGCGGCGCCGTTGCCGATCCCATGGGGGCGACCAGCGCGGCTCGTGCGGCCCGCGAAGCTGTAGACCCCCAGCGCCACAATCTTGACGATGTCGTCAATGCACCGCACGGACGGTAGCAAGGCGTATGTACCCGTATTACGAACCGCAGGCAGTCGACGGGCCTCTGTGCGCAGCGGTCTCGGTGAACGCGGAGATAGACTGGCGTCTGCTCAACGGGGTCCGATTTATTCGTTCATTTCGTACCAGTTACCATCGTCGTCCTGCTTGAAGGTCGCGTTCTTCTCCACGATGCCATCCTTTGGCGCAGAAAGCTTGCACGAGGCGAGGCCCTTGATCCTGCTCTCATCCACGCGGACGCTCTGCTTGTAGAGAACCTTAGCCGTCCTCTCCTCAGTCGTGACCGACACGACGTCAAGAAGCTTCTTTTCACCACACGGCAGTTTCACGCTTCGGAACGTGCCCGTCCCCGAAACGGATACCGTGTCACCCGGCTCGAAGGTCCACCAATCGCAGGGCTGTGAGTCGCCCATGCAGCGCTTTTGGTTCGCTGAACCGATCGACATCAGGGCGTCGATGCACGCTTCCGCGGCATTAGCGTCCAGCATGTCCATGATCCGATAGCGCTCGGTCGCGCCGGTCCCCTCACGGCGCACGTCGATCGAGCAGTAAGCGGTGCTATCGGCGTCGTACTTCTTCTGCAGGATCTCACGAGCCTTATCTTTCGAGAGCTTCCCACAACCGGCGCCAATGACGGCCAAAACTAGCACGATTATGCACGAGAAGATATGCGGCGGGGTGAATATCGCAGCAGGACGAGGGGGGCAGGGGGCGCGCATCCAGCTCATGCGGAGTGCTCCGTTTTCCATCAGCCACCGCCAGGCACCCGTAGGTGAAGGCCAGACCAAACCACGCGACGGCTCCGCGGCAGTTACATGCTCCTCGGCATCGCTCGATCCCATGTCGACACCATCTAACAGACCGTGATATAGGTCTAGTGGTTTGTCGATCCGCGGAGCGACCGGCGGTCTTCTCCCCGGCATGGCAGGGAAGAGCTTCGGCGCCCGACTCGGAGCGCGCCTACGTGCGCGGCGCGAAGCCCTCGGCTTGAGCCAGGCCGAGCTGGCGGAGAAGGTCGACATCAGCGCGAACTACGTCGGAGTGCTCGAGCGGGGCTTGAAGCTGCCGACCCTCGACACGCTCGTCGCCCTGGCGAAGGCGCTCGATGTGCCCGTCGCCGATCTGTTAGGAGAGTCCAGGGCTGACCCCTGGCTTGAGGAGATCGTGACGGTCGCCGCCACGATGCCCAAGCAGCTCCGCCCCGTGGCGTTGGCAGTCTTGCGGGCGATGGCCGCGCAGAAGTAACGACGAGAGGCGCCGGGCCTGACCCTGGAGCAGCGCCCCGAGCGCGCCGGGCTCACCCCGAGCGACATCGGGGGCATCGAGATCGGCCGGCGCGACCCCTCGCTGTCGAGCATCCTCGCGCTCGCGCTGGGCCTGGGGGCGCCAGGGCAGCTCATGGGAGGCGTTCACAACCTTGAGCCGGCTGCCGTCGGGGCAGCACAGATCCTCTAGGCGCCTCGGAGGACGTCCAAGACGCCGTTCTGCGCCTCCTGCTTACTGTAACGCCGGGACGGCAGCGGACCGGGTGAGCCGGGCCTGGGGACGGAGCATCGACCACAGCCCCTCCGAGAACCGCCTGCATGACGAAGGTGGTCCGGCGGACGGGAAGGCCGAGGCGCGGCCAGCCTCCTCCCCCGCTGATCGGGGCGTGGATACGGCTCGGGATACGCGACGACTTTTCCTCGTCTTCTGCCGCCCGCGCGACAGCTTTTCCTCGGTTCGCGCTCAGGCGGTACAGCCGCACAGCGGGTAGCCGGACCGAACCAGGTCGTCGCCGACGCCAAACGACATACCCCTCGCGTCGAAGCGTACGACATTGATCTCGCCGCCGAGCTTCTTCAGCAATCTGCCCGCGTTCATCGAAGGCGGCCGCTCCGGGGCCAAAATCCATTCGGGGGGAAGCGTAGGTCGTCGAAGCGCTTGATGAGCCCCGCTTCGATGTAGCGAGCGAACGGCGAGTCACCGAACTGCCAGCCGTTCGGCATCTTCGCGCGCAGTGGGCCACCAAGGCGCTCGTCCTCATCGCGTGTGACGATGACCGGAGGGCAGGCATCGAGCACGGACGCGATCTCCGTGAGCGCCGCGTCGTCGTCGACGTCGGACCATCCATCGTGCAGGCCCTGGAGGTAGCGTCGAACGACGCCTCGCGGCACTGCGTGCTCGTGGCGCAGCTCGCTGCGTCCAAGGGCGCGAGTTGCGGCCTCCGTGTGTGGGAGGACGGAGAGATCGAGCTTCACGGCGTCTCGCACGTACGCCCCGTCAACGAGGCCGTCGGCAGTCCAGAACCACTGCGCGTGACGCACGAGATGGCTCCCGAGAGCCGATGTTCCTCGCACCTCGGCCAATCGTAACCCGTGAAGAACCACTCGGCAGATCTCCCGACGAGCTGCGCCGTTGAGCGGTTCAAGAGCGGAGCCGCTGGATGACTCCTCGAGCAAGTGTGGCGGCGGATCAGAGATGCGCTCTCCCGGGAGCAGTCGAAACTTCTGGACGACGTTGACGTTCGTGGCCCGCCAGTTCGGGCCTGTGCCCCGCGCGATGACGCGTGCCAACCGGCACGCCGCCGAGAAGTCCGCCGCTTCGAGGGGGTAGACCCGCACCTCGGTTCCGTTTCGTAGACGTGTCAGGTATTCCGCCATCACCACCCCTCCCGAATGCGTAGGTTGCGCTCGTGGGCTGAGTTTCCTGCGCTCGCCTTGAGGAGAAACGAGCTGAGCGGCTCGTGCTTGCACCACGTCACGCTCCTCTTCGCCGGGTTCCAGGGGGCGCCCAGATCGTCGAGAGCGCTATCAGCATCGTATAGACCGTCCAAATGTGCTCGCGGGGCAAGGCTATCGCCGACGGGGCGACTTGACTACGATGTGCGTGGCTAAAAGAGCGATGCTGCTCCAGAGCAGCATCGCTTGATTGGTCTCTTCAGGCGGCAGTCGCGTCTGCGTCGCTCTGCACGTCCTTGACGACCAGCGCCGGCTCGCACCGTCGCTCCTCGATGGAGAGATCGAGTCCGAGGTGCACCTTGACCAGGTTGGCCGTGAGAATGACGCTCGCTGCGTTCTTCAGCACCCTGCCGTTCACAACCGCGCGCCCCTCCCACCGCCGATGGGCCCGCGACCAGTCGAGCGTCCTGAGCCCCGCCAGCACGCTCTTCCAGTCCTCGCGCCGCTCCCGCAGCACGGCGTTGCCGACGCGGCCGAGCGCCTCGAGCACGACCGCGTGTGCATGGACGCACCGATCTCGCAACACCGCTGCCTTGATTCGCCCGAGGCCGACGTCCTGCCAGTCCGGCATCACGCGCGTCACCTCGTTCCAGAACTCGACGGCGATCTTCTTCGCGGCCTCGAAGCTGCCACTGAACCCCGCGAGCAGCGCCTTCGTCGCCGCGTGGATGCTCGCGAGCGCGAAGAGCTTGTTCGAGCCGCCCGAGACCGAGCTTTTCTCCCCGTCCGTGAGCTGCGCGAACAGCGGCACTTCCCGCACGACGGCCCGCGTGAGGTTCGCGAGCTCGTCGCGGTGATCGTACAGGAGCCCCAACGAGTTGTTCGGCCGCACCGCGAAGCGGTTCAAGTCCGCGAACCTCTGCTGCGCCTTCTCGAGCCCCGCGTCGACGAACAACGTCACGCAGAGGCTCTCATCCCCGAGCGAGCCCCGCCGCTTTCGCACATACTCCTGTGAAAGGGCCATCGCGACCGCCGCACGCCGATGCTGCCCATCCAGGATAGCGACCGTCATGTCTCGTCGGATGTAGAGCGTGCCCATGAGGCTCTTATCATGGGCCGGCTCGAATCGAGGCAGACCATCGACGGCGCCGACCAGGGCCGGCAGCGTGTAGCTCGTCGGATTGCTGGTGATGTAGTCGGCGATCTTCGGCACGCGCGTCCTGCTCAATACCCGCTGCGCCCGAAGCTCGGGCGGCAGCTTTGCATCAACTGGTGCGAACAGCTTGGAGATATCCCGGAGCCGCACCATGATCGAGTAATACTCGCCGCCGGCCTGCACGCCTCGGATCGCCGGGAACGCCCACTCCGACGCAGTGTCGGTCGCCATCGGCGCGGCCGGCTCGCCGACCGCATTCTTCTTGGCCCTGATATTCTTCGCCTTGGTCATTCAGAACCTCGCGACGATCGATTTGGTTTCGAACCTTCCGGCGTATGCGCCTTCAGCCACGCCACCCGTGCCCCGCATCCCCGAATCCCCCGCAACGGCTGCTCCGGCCTGGGAAGGTTATGCCAATGCGCTCCATGCACGAGCGCATCGGCATAGACCTCCCCGGCCAGGATCACGAGCTGCGGAGGCACGCTGAACGACGGCAAGACTTCACCGACCGTCCGTGCGCCCCAATCTTCGCGTTCGCTCTTGCGGAGTTTCCGGAGGTTTCGGTCGTAGGGACGAAGCACGGTCTTCGGAGCGACCGCACCGTAGAAGGCGGAGACGATGATCACAGCGTCACACGTCTTCTCGGCATATTCGTAGGCCGCTCGAAACAGCGCCGACGTGTAGAACTCCTTGGCCGGCGCAGGCTTCTTGCTCTTCAACGCTGAGCACCCCACGAGTGCGACCCGCGGGGCGCCCGGCTGTTTTTCGGTGAACATCCGTGCGTCCTGCTCCTACTCGGCGGCTACGCGCGTATCCTTCGCCGCCTCGACTGCGGCCCGGATTGCCGCGCCGATGGGCCCCTTGAGCGCCTCCCTGGCGCGCTCCCTTCCCTGCCCAAGCGATTCGCCGTTGAACGAGACGTATGCCCCGCTCTGCTTGAGCACGCCGAGCGCGAGACCGACGTCGATGAGGTCACCGGCCGCGTCAATTCCGAGCCCCCAGCGAATGTCGAACTCGGCCTCCCGGAACGGAGGCGCGCACTTGTTCTTCACGACCTTCACGCGCGTCTTCGCGCCGACCACCTGGTCCCCGAGCTTCAGGGGCCCCACGCGGCGGACGTCGAGCCGCACGCTCGCGTAGAACTTGAGCGCATTGCCACCCGTGGTCGTCTCGGGGCTGCCGAAGACGACGCCGATCTTGTGCCGAAGCTGATTGATGAAGATGAGCAGCGTCTCGGTGCGGTACGCGATGGCCGTGAGCTTGCGCAGGGCCTGGCTCATCAGCCGCGCCTGGAGGCCCATGTGCGCGTCACCCATGTCGCCCTCGATCTCGGCCTTCGGCGTCAGGGCCGCGACCGAGTCGATGACGATGATGTTGACGGCGCCGGAGCGGGTCAGCGTCTCGACGATCTCGAGCGCCTGCTCGCCGTTGTCCGGCTGCGAGATGAGCAAGCGGTTGACGTCGACGCCGATGTTGCGCGCGTAGTTCGGATCGAACGCGTGCTCGGCATCGATGAACGCCGCGATGCCCTTCGCCTTCTGAGCCTCGTAGAGCGCGTGCAGGGTGAGCGTGGTCTTGCCCGAGGACTCGGGCCCGTAGATCTCCACGATCCTGCCGCGCGGATATCCTCCGATCCCGAGCGCGGCATCGAGCGCGAGCGAGCCCGTGGGCAAAACCCGCACGCCGCGATCGGGATTGTCGTCCCCGAGGCTCATGATGGCCCCCTTGCCGTACTGTTTCTCGATGGCCTGCAGGGCGCCGCGGAGGGCGCCGTTGTTCTGCTGCATGGTCGTTGGTCCACAAAAGAAAAGCGCACCTCCCCGGGAAGGTGCGCGGGTCAAAGCTCCCAGGAGCCGCCATTCGCGGCACATCCGGGCTCGGGTGCTTGTTCGTGCGATGCCCAGGAGCAGCGCCGTGGTTGTTATCCCTGCTTTTGCCCGCCGCTCGCGTGCATGGCCAGGCGCTCGCAGAGCGCCAGGGCCTCGGCAATGCGATGATCGCGACGCAGGTCGTCCAGGAGGTCGTTCACGAGGTCGAGAAGCTCGGGAGCCGCCGCGATGAGCTCGGCATCCGCCTCGATGACCTCCGCGACGAATAGTCCGTTTTGGTCACAGATGATGGCCCTGCCTTCCGAACACGAGGCGATGTGCCAGCGATCGTTCGGGGGGATGGTCGGCCTCGCCTTCATGCCCGGTTCGGTCGGAGGCTCGTTGTCGGCCTCCTCCAGTCCTTCGGTATCGGTCATCAGCCACGCCCGAAGACAGGAGCGAGGAGAACGGCTTCGGCCACGTGGGGCGCGCGGACGATATCGCTCCCGTCGAGGTCAGCAATCGTTCGAGCCACACGGAGCACCTTGGCCCGCAGAGTCGCAGACAACCCGAGCCGCTCGACGGCCTGCTCCAGGGTCCGCTTCCCCTGTGCATCCGACGCGGCAATGCGCTCGAGGTCGCGGTCGTTCAACGCGGTGTTGAGCGAGGAGGCGACCTTCTGCCGCGCCGCCCGTGCATGCTGGATCGTTCGTGCTGCAACGACCCGATTCCGCACCGTCTCGCTGTTCTCGCCCTTCGCCTTGCCACCGACCTGCGCGACGTCGACAGGCGGCACCACGATCTGCATGTCGACTCGCTCGAAAAGCGGTCCGCGCACCCGCTCCCGATGACGCCGGATTTGCTCGACAGAACATGTGCACCGCCGTTTCGCGTCCCCGTAGAACCCGCACGGGCACGCGTGTGTCGCCAGCACCAGGAGAGGACGCGCAGGAAAGACCGTGCGGTTCTGCCCCCGGATGATGACCGCTTCCCCCTGGGCGAGCGCGGTCTCCAGCACGGCGAGCGAACTCCGACGAAACTCCGGCAGTTCGTCGAGGAACAAGACGCCGCCGTGGGCGAGGGACACCTCCCCGGGACGCACGGGCTCGCCGCCTCCGACAAGCCCCGCTGGTGCGACCGTATGGTGCGGTGCCCGGAAAGGCCGGTTCGTGGCGAGCCCCTGCTCGGCATTAAGCAATCCGGCGACCGAGTGGATGCTCGTGATTTCGAGCGCCTCGTCCGCGGACATCGGGGGCAGGAGTGTGGGAATGCGGCGCGAGGTCATCGTAATTCCCGCACCGGGCGGGCCGATGAAGAGAATCGAGTGCTGGCCTGCCGCCGCGATCTCGATAGCTCGCCGCGTGGATGCCATCCCGCGCATGTCCGCGAGATCGAGCGCCGCAGGCTGCTTCAGTCGGAAGGGCACACTCGCGCGCTCGAGCTCGCAGTCTCCACGTAGGTAGTCCTGCACGGCATCCAGTTTTCCCGCCACGCGCACATCGAGCTCCGACGCACTCGCGGCCTCCGCGAGGTTGGCACGGGGCACGATCGCATGCTGGATCCCCTTGCTCGCCGCACCCCGTAGCGCCGGCAGCACGCCGCGAACAGGCCGCACTCCCCCCGAGAGGGACAGCTCGCCGAGCACGACGGTGCCGGGCAGCGTCTTCTTCTCGAAGGCGAGAATCACGGCGGTCGCGATGGCCAGATCGAAGAACCCATCATTCCGGAGACCTGCGGGGGAGATCTTGACCGTGATGTTGTAGCCATCGAGGCGCACGCCGACCTGCGCGAGAGCGGAGCGGACGCGCACCTTCGTCTCGCGCAGGCTCACCTCGGCCAGACCAACGAGGTGAAACATGCTCGCGCCCGTCTCGATCGTGACGACGATGCTCACGAGCGACGCGACAAGGCCCGTGAGCGAGATGGAGAGGACCTCGCTCCGGAGGCACTTCTCCGACTGGGGATGCTTCCCCATATCGACTCCCTTCGGACGATTGACTGCGAAAAGGAAGAAATGGGCCCGGAGGCAGATGCCCCCGGGCCCATTTCGATCAGAAGACGCCCGACTCCGGACCCGTCCCCGGGTTCACCGGCTCGGCGCCCTCGGGCGGCTCCTGCCCGCCGAGCTTGCCCTTCTCGATGGCGCTCCGCAGCGCGACGGCCACGTTCGGCATGATGAGCTCGACCTCCTCGGCGAAGAACTCCGTCTCCGCCCGCGTGAGGCGCACGCCCCGCCACTCCTTCCGCCCGCGCCGTTTGTCGGCGGGCAGCTCATCCTCGTGGATGTAGACGTGCCCGTCGCTGGCGAGCGCGAACGACGCCATGCACTCCTCCACGCGGTCCTGCTCCTCGGTCTCCGCGTTCTTCGTGGGCGACTGCTTGGACGACATGTGTCTCCCTGAAAAAGAGAATGCGGCGCACGGAAGAACCGCACGCCGCATTCTTGTTGTTGGTTTATCGCTCAATCCTCTTCGGGCAAGAGGATTGTGATGACCGCCTCGGCATCGTCGCCGGGCCCGATGATGGCCTTCAGCTCGACGAGGGACGGTTCGATCGCGTCGGTGACGATATACAACTTGTACCGGATCTCAGCTTCATCCGGCCGTTGCAGGGCGGCGCAGCGGAACATCCACAGGATGTCCCAGAGCCTGCCCGTCGTGTCGTTCCCTGCCTTCTCCGCGGCCGGCGACAGCTCGACGTACTTCTCCCAGACGGAGCGCGTCAGCGCCACCGGCGCCTTGATTCCGGCCTGCTTCGCGAGCTCGGTGACATCGACGAGCGTGCCGTCTTCGAGCGCCTGCGCGCGGCTGTATGCCGCAATCAGGACAAACTCTCCACCGACATCATTATCTTCGTCGCTCACGTTGCCCCCGCGAGCAGCGTGATACTCGAGCCCTCGGTCATCGCCTTGTCGTTGAGCTCGGTGTATTGTGCGGCCTTCTTCCGGAGCGGCGAGTCCTCCGCGATGGAGCACTCGATCGCCACCGTCCAGAGCCGCGCGCCGATGCTCGACGCAGCGTCGACCGACTTCTTCTGCTCCTCCTCGTTCCGGTCGATGCCGTCCGTGACGAGGATGATGTCGGCTCCGTGCTGGCCCTTCTGCGCGAGCGCCTTCACCTGATCCACTGCGACGCTGAGGGCCAGGCCGATCGCCGTTCCACCGCTGAGGAAGTGAAGGATCATCTTCACGACCCCAGCGCTGTCGCCGGGTTTTACGACCTGCCCCACGGTGGACGTCGCGTAATGGACCACTGCGACGGGCCGATTCTCCTCCGCGACGACGCGAGCGAGCGCCACCGCAGCGGCCTTCGCCCACTCGTTCCGGATTCCAGACATGCTGCCCGATTCATCGAGCGCGAGCACGAGCGGGCCCTTCGACTTCTTCGTCGTCCCCCGGACCGCGTACTGCGCGGCCCGGCGAGAGGCGATTCGTTCGAGGGCCACGATCTCGATCTGCGGATCGGTAAGGAGCACCGTCTCCGCCGGAAGAAGCCGGGCGACGTCATTGCCCTGCTCGACCGAGTACACCTCGCCCGAGACCCCGTGGACCTTGCTCGCGTGCGCGCCGCGGAGCGAGGCGAACATGCGACCTGCCAGCCGAGCGATACGCTCGACCCGATCCATGTCGTCCCCCGTAGCATCCACTTGCCGGACTTGTGCCCAGGCCGCCGAGAGATCCCAGCCGAACCCGTCCGAGAGGTGCTTGACCTGCTTCGCCTTCTTGTCGAACGTCGCCCACTCCTCACGGGCGGCACTCCGCATCTCGAAGGCCGAGGCACCTTCCGGGATGTGCTTACCCGCCTTCCACAAGAGCCCGAACGCGTAGGCCGCGCCGACCTCGTCGAGGGCGAGAAAGGCCATGTACTCGGCGGGAACCGTATCCCTCACGGCCTCCGCGAAGGACCGCGTCGGCGGATCCCTCCCGAGACCCACGATCGCATTCCAGAGGTCACCGGCCTTCTCCGCGTCCTCGAAGGAAGCCTCCTTGACGCAGAGATGCCGGCGCCTTGCCTGCAGGAACGTGCCCATGGCCTACGCCAGCGCGTAGCGCTTCGAGAGGTCGGCCGTGAGCGCGTCGTGGGCCTTCTTGAGCTCGTCGAGCTTCGGCTGGATGCGCGCGTGAGCACGGCGCGACACGCCGTTCTTCAGCATGTCCTGCACGCGCTTTCCCGCCTCCGTGACCTTGTCCGCGAGCTGGGGCAATGCGGACTGATAGGCGGCCGGCTCCGTCGGCCGATTCGCGTATCCCCGGAGCGCTTCGTCCACGATATCGATCGCCTGCGCGACGACGGAGCGATCGACCGTCTGCAAGACCGCGACGACACGCGCCCGATCCTCCGGCTTGTTCCAGAGCCCGTACTTCAGGACGGAGAGGTGATCGAGCTCGACCGTGGGTGCATCGTCGAGCCACGCCGCGGCCTTGAGGACACGCGTGAGCGCGATCCAGCGCCGGTCCGACAGCACGAGGCCATCCGCCTTCAGCGCCGTACGGAGCCGGAGCAGCTCCTCGACGACACGCTGGGGCAGCTCGAGGCGTTGCACGTCCTTGCACGCGGCATCCCACTCCGCGAGCCCGATCTGCGCCGCCGGCTTGTACTCCGGCGGCGCGGCGACGAGCTGCACCCACGTCGCATCGGCCTGCACGTACTCGACCACGTCGCGCAGGAGAAAACGATCGTAGATCGCCGCGAGAATCTCCTCCTCGGGCAGCTCGTTCGACGCGCCGACGAGGAGCCGCAGGGGAATCGACTGCCCCTTGTACAGCCGCTCGTTCATCGCGGACAGGAATGCATTGAGCACGCTGTCCGAGCCCTTGAAGACCTCGTCGAGGAAGGCGCACTCGACGGCCGCGAGACGGCCATCCAGGTTCCTCTCCCAAAGGTCGTTCTTGAGCGCCGAGAGCTTCACGGGTCCGAAATACTCGTCCTCGGTGCCGAACTTCGTGACGAGCGTCTGGAACTTCCGCGCATCCGTGAACGACGCGAGGAACCCGAAGAAGAGCGCGCTCTTGGCCGTGCCCGGAGGCCCGACGAGCAGCGCGTGGCTCTGCGCGAGCGCGGCGAGGATGATGCACTCGATCGCATCCTCACGCTCCCGAAAGACCGCATTGAGCCCATCACGCACGGCGCGAAACCGTGCGCGGACGGAGCCCATGTCGATGGAACCGTTCTTTTTCATGTTGTGGAAATCCGCGACTGGTTGAAGCCGCGGCGGCGCCCCGCCCCGGTGTCACCCGAGACGGGGCCGGTTTGTCGT
>NZ_SSMQ01000066.1 GCF_005144585.1 Polyangium fumosum
GGACCCGCCGCGAGAGCGCGTCCTGCCGCATGCCGTCGGTCTTCGCCTTCTCGAGATCCGTGAGGAGCTCGGCGATGTCGGATTCGAGCGCGCTCTGCGCCGCGGACTTCGCGACAGCGAGGTTGTCCGGCGCGTCGTGCATCTCGATGGTGAGCGGCTCGACGCGCAGCTCCTCGAGCGCGGGTTTGAGGCGCTTCCACGTGCCGCAGGACGGCGGCGGAAGCAGGTAGAGCCCGCCGCGGTTGCGGATGGGAACGCCCGAGAGGGCCTTCACCATGGCGACGAGGACATTCGAGATGTCCCGCGTCTCGCAATGCGTGACGAGGTGGTTCGCATGCGCGGCGATGTTCTCGGCGTGCGCGAGGGCCGCTTCGAGTCCGGCTTGACCTCGCCGGCGGCGCGGGAGAGCGCCGTGGCGGGATCCATGTTCACGATGAGATGCTCGAACTTCTCGGGCTCAAGGAGCTTCCGAGCATCCTCGCGGGAGACATTGATGCGCTCCGTGTTCCATCCGACGATGTCGCCGATATGGCGACCTCCGGCGGCGGCAACACGGCGCTGGGACCGGGAGAGGGTCGAAGCAGCGCTGCTGGTCATGGGATTGTCCGGAGAGAGGACGCAATGCCTTTGCAGCATGCCGTCCGAAGAGAGGGCACCGCAGACGTGGTTCGTCGCGGTGATACGTTGTCGCCAGGCGCTACGTGAAGAGCGTCATGTTCACGACTTCATCGCCCAGCGAGACCGGACGCCGCGGTGGCCGCTGCGCCCGGTGCACGCTCGGCCGCTGTACGGGCGGCGTGAGATACACGTGCAGCCCGAACCCGATGTCGCGCGCGGGCACGTGCTGTGAGAGAAAGTTCAGGCCGCCCCGCCCGTTCTTCCAGCGGAAGTGGAGCCCCTCGGCATCGACCCAGGCGGTAAGGTCATCGTGTGGGGATAGCGCCTCGCCCGCGCTCCAAAGCGTATGACGCAGCATGCGGACCTCGAAGGCACGTCCGCCGTGGAACGCGATGAATCTGCGCCCGACATCCGCGAGAATGGCACCGAAGAGAATGCTCGGGTCGAGATGCGCCCGCCCCTCGTGCCACACGGCGGTGCGAGCGAGATGCTCGGCGGCGGAGCCGGCGATCTGGGCCGCCCGCTCCGCGCGCCTGGCTTCCTGCGCTTCTGCTCGCCGGTGAAGCAGGGCCTCGAGCATCGGCACCACTTCTCGGTCGGGTTTGCCGACGAGCTGCTCGAGAGCCTCGCGCTCGACCCCGAGGAGAACGGCGACGTGCTCGGACGTCTCCTCGAGATATCGGCTGAGGCTCTTCGTATTGGGCTCCTCGATCCGAAGCGCGCACCGCAGCTCTTCGAGGCTGCTACGCCGCGGCATGGAGCGGCTCGTGCGGCTCCGGCAGCACGGGCTCCGGCCGATCGAAGTCCGGCGACGGCCCCGGCGCCTGGTCAGGCGCCCGCTTTCCCTGCGTCGCGAGGGTCTTGAAGAGCTCCATGTCGGGCGTGTTGTTCTTCGCCGCCCGAGCGATTCGCCGGGCGACGGTGTACGGGTTCATGGAACGCGGCACGCGCAGCTCCGTGATGCCGAGCGAGAGGAACATGCGCCGCTCGGCGAGGGTGGAGTAGCGAAGCGTGCGGCCATTGACGCGCATGGAAATTTCCTTTCCGGAAAACAGAAGGGCGCCCCGGAGCACGTCATTACGTACCAGCGGGACGCCCTGGTCGACGGACGATGAACGTTTTCAGCGATCCCACAACCTGCTGGGCCTCCAGGCCGGCGGCGTTTCCTCTTCGTCTTCGTCGAAGAGGTGGCGCTGATGGGGAGGCGGGTACTGGTTGGGGTATTGGGGCGGACCGTACCGAGGCATCGGCCGCGTCGGCGCATGCCGGAATGCCAGCATCGCCACGGGCCTGTTTCGCTCGACGAACACGACACCGGTGAACATGGCCCCGTCCTCGCTGACGAGCTCGACGCCCGGAGGCGGACGTGCCGCCTCCCGGAGCCATTCGAGCGTGTCGTCGGCGACGGGGCCGATGTCCTTGAGGCGGCGCCGCAGCTCATCGAACAGCGCCTCGCCGAGGATGTCCGCTACGAGTTGGAGGGCCAGATGGCCTCGGTCATGATCGCGAGCACGACGCCGGCCACGAGGGCGGCGGCGCCCTTTTTCGTCGAGTCATTGGCCATGACGCGCTTGAGGAAAGGCGTCGAGAGGTCCTGGGCGGGTTGGGCGTTGTTGTTCTGGGCGTTGTTGGCCATTTCGGGTTTCCTATCCGGTGATGATGGAGATGACCTGGGCGACCATCGTGAGGACGACAGCCCCGATATGCATCGCCTTGCTGACCAGCTTGGGATCGCGAAGGAGGCTCAAGAACCGGGACATCATAATGACTCCAGTGGAGCCTCCCGGATTGTTATGCCGGGTCTCGTCGATTATTTCTGCGCAGATTCGGTTGCCCACTGGTTCGCCACGAACGAACTGAAACGGCCCGACGCTGTGACGATCACGTGGTCGACGAACAGGAGGCCGACTTGGTCTCCAGCTTCCTTGACGCGCAGGGTGAGCTCGATGTCCTCGGCCGAGGGATCGGGATTGCCGCTGGGGTGGTTGTGAATAAGCGCGAACCCCGAAGCGGCGAGCTCGAGGCCAGCACGCAGGATGTCGGATGTGCGAACGGCGAGTGCGTGGAGGCCGCCTCGGGCGATCATCCGTGCCCCACGGAAGTGGCTCTGTCCGCTGAGCGCGAGGAGGTGCATCTCCTCGTGGACGAGGTGCCCGAGCCGGGGTTGAGCCCAGGTGACGACGTCGAGGCAGGACGCGATCGAGGTGACGTCTGCGGCTTCGACGAACCGGCGGTGGCCGAGCTGCAGGGCGGCGAGGATGCGGGTGGCTTCTTCGTGGGTGAGGGCGAAGCGCTCGGTGAGGGCCAGGGGGGAGAGGCGGGCGAGGGAGGCAAGGTTGCCGAGCGATTCGAGGAGATGGGCTGCGACGCCGGGGCGTCCGAGCAGGAGGTCGATCAGGGATGCGGTGGAGAGCTGTTGGATGTCGGTAGGCGGAGTTTCGAGCGGATCTGCCACAGCTTCGGGCCTCCTTTCTTTGGGCCGTGGCTTTTATCCCTCTGTGACCTTATCCATTTGCGGTTGGGAACCGTGTTCTGCCACCTCGGAACGGGACCAACCTAACCGGTGGGTTCCCCACGACACGCGCGACGAGGTCGTGGACTCCGTCCCACAGTACAACGCCTCCTTCAAGGCGACGTCGCACTTCATCCATCCTGCGCCTTTTGCGCTTCCGCCATCTTTTCACGCAGGCTTCGCGGGCGCATATCGGTCCAGACCTCTTCGATGTAGGCGAGGCATTCTTGCTTCGACCCCAGCTTCCCCGCATCTCTCCAGCCCGCTGGGATCTCTCGGAGGGCGGGCCAGATGGAATATTGCTCTTCGTGATTCACAACAACCAGGTACTCCGAGCTGTCTTCGGACATCGAACGCTCCTATGATGTTACGTTTCAGTTACCTACCACTCACGAGGACGCTGCATATCAGTTCCAGCACCGAAGCTTCCTCGGTGCGGATGAACATGTGCCCTCCTGAAAAAAGATGGCATGCGTACGCACTCCGTGTGTGGTCACGCCAGCCCTCAAGAACGGACGCGGGCACGAGCGTGTCGTCGCGAGCGCCCATGATGGTCACGGGGATGTCGAGTGGGGCCTCGGGCATGGGTCGCCAGGCGTCCACGAGCGCGAGATCCGCGCGCAGGGCCGGCAGCACGAGCTGCATGTATTCCGCGTTGTCCAGAACCCCTTCAGGCGTCCCACCCATGCTGCGCATCCATGCGATCAAGTCCGTGTCGGATAATCGCCGGGGAGGGGGGGAGTCGCTCTCAGGCGGCGGTGGCTCGCAGCCTGAGAGGATGAGATGCACCGGAGCGGCGTCACCGTGGCGACGTAGCCACCGGCAAAACTCGAACGCAAGTACTGCTCCCATGCTGTGTCCAAAGAACACGAACGGGACGCCCTGATACGGCAAGAATGCGCCCCGCAGCGCCTGGAGCAGAGGCTCCAGCCGATCCACCGCAGGCTCCCGAAGCCGTGGCCCGCGGCCCGGTAACTGCAGAGCGACGACCTCCACGTCCGGCGGTACTCGGCTCGCCCACCCGCGGTACACGTTCGCGCCCGCTACCGCGTAAGGAAAGCAGAACAATCGTATCCGGGGCGCCACCCGCGGGTGCGCGGCCCAGAACCAGGAGGTCATCGCCCGTGTTCCCGTCGGTCCTCGCTCATCGACCCTCAGGAGGCGGATTGAGTGTCGGCTGTGCGGCCTTGATGGACTGGATCATTTCCTGCTGCACCTGCTCCCGCACGGCGCTCCCTAGCAGTTCCTCTGCATTCGCCTGCTCGAGCCAGGAGCCGAGCTCGCGTAGCTTCGCGCCGAGCTCGCGCATCAGATCGGCTGACGGCCCTGTGCCTTTCCAGGCCCTGGCCACCGGGCTGCGCCACGGCAGCTCGTGCATCAGCGGCGTATGCTTAAGGATGAATTGCAACACGTCCGACCAGATGGGCACTTGTGCTTGCACGACCCAGTGCAGCGAATCCTCGACGGTGTCGGTTTCGTGCCAATAACCGCGAGGAAGGAACATCACCGAGCCCGGCTGCATATCGACTGTGAGCGCATCCTCAGGGATATCTTGGGGGAGCGGGCCCTGAATTTGCTTGCGCAGGGTTGCGTTCGGCTCGCTGCCGACAAAGTAATTGTCCGAGGGGTAAGCCACGTGCTTGTTCGGTGCGATGCGCCAGCGCTTGTGGCCGCGCACCTGCACCATGAAGTTCTCCTGTGCATCGAAATGCGCGCGCGAGCCCGCCCCCGGCCGCGAAGCGAAAGCGGTCATGACGACCCCCCCAGGCGGAAGGTTCAGCTCCTCGGCCAGCGCCACTTTCCAGGCGTTGAACGCTGGCGAATCCACGTCGTAGACGTACAGCGTAAAACCAATTTGGTAGAGATGGTATGCCTCCTCAATGGAGGGGTTTTCCACGCTGAAGAATTGGGTGGACGAGCGATAATCTACGCGACGGTAGGTGTGGCCGTGCTCGAGCAGCGCCCGCACATCCTCGGCGGCGGAGATGTCTGCAAAGCCGGTCAGTCGCTCGATCGGACCGTGGACCACCACGTGCCGGTCGGGCCAGCATTGATCGAGAAACGTGCGGGGATCATCGATCTGCAGCAGGGTACGCAGGCCAGGTGAGAACGTGCTTGTCATGATGGTCACTAGGTGGCAAGGGTGGCGCGCGCGGTTCCGTCGGCGCCAGGCAGACCCCAGCCGTCGCCGATCAAGCGGGAAAGGAACGTGATGGCATCAATTTCCTGGGGCGTGAGCTCCGGGTGCCACACGTCCAGCAGAAGGCAGGTACGAGTCCGGTCGCTATGGTTCCAGGCCTCGTGGAGAAAGGTGTCGTCGAACATGAGGCACTGGCCCTCCTGCCAGGTGCGCGTTTCTATGCCTACCTTGATGCCGCAATCAGGTGGGATGTCGAGGCCCAGGTGCACGGTGAGCTTGAGGTTGCTGTCGTCGTGATGCGGAGGCAGCGAGACGCCCGGTCGGAGCGTGGAGAAGAAGGCCTCGCCGGTGGAGGTCAGGTAGGGCTCGATTTCCTCGAGTACGGCGTAGGTGGCCGGACAGAACTCCCGCGTGGCCTCGATCATCTGGCCGTCGTGGCGCAGCGTAAACGAGGCCCATGCGTCCTGCTGCAGCGGGTGGAACTTGGCCAGTGCATACTCGCCGTCGATGTAGGGCGCCCAGGGCTCGGAGCGGCCCTGGAGCGCCTTCAGTTCATGGCGTATAGAAGGAAAGGCCTCCTCCAGCGCTCTCGTGAGCCGCCCGGTCTTCTCGTAGGAGGCCGGGGCGTACCAGGCCTTTGATGGCAGGCCAGGAAAGAAGATGAACGAGGGGCGTTGCAAGGGGTGGCCATAGGTCGGTTCTTTAAGGCCGACGGCGATCTCGCAGCATTCCACGACGCGCGCCATCGCTTGCTCACCGTGACGGGCCAGAAGTTCCTCGAGTGCCTTCTGCACGCCCTCTCGCACCTCGGCAGCGGTGAGCCGTTGCTGCCGCTGCACGTCCAAAGCCTTTTTCGAAGGAGTGTGTTGGTTCATAGGACTGCTGGTCCTCTTACTACACCAACGCACTTTTGTCACTTGCACCTGGAAAGGATGTGCTAGTAGGCTCGAAGCATGCCTACACTCGAACTCTACGGCTACTCCTCAGAGGAAGCCGAGCGCACGGTGGCCATGGCACGTGCTTTGCTTCTCGATCTTCCGTTTCGTAACGATATCGTCTTTGTGCTGCAAGGCCCCACACAGGTTGTTGCCTGGGATGGGTCGCATCGACCGTTTGTGAGAATTCTTACTCGTAGTCGAGAGCGTGCCGATATGATCAAGGCGCGATTGACGCGGGAATGTGATCTCGAAGTGGTATTCATCGATTTCATCCCTCGCACCACGAATTAAACTCAACGCTACCTGTCATCTGGGGATGGAGCCCCATCCATGCTGCGCGTCGATTCCCTTGAACCTCGTCTCATCGAGGCCCTGCAGCCCATCCGTGGGTTTGCTTTCGCCACCACGTTGTACCATTTCTTCGAGACTGGCCTCTTCGATTGCCTCCGCGACTCCGAGCTCGCTCTGGGCGAGCTGGCCGAGCGACACGGGATGGATCCCGCGCGGCTGGAGGCGCTTCTCTCGTTTCTGCAGAACGAGGGCATACTGAAGCAACACGAAGGCCGCTACGGATTGACCGCGCGGGGGCTGGGCCTCGAGGATTTCCGTGGCTGGTACACCATGCTCGTAGGTGGCTACGGGCAGACGTTTCTCCAAATGGGCGAGCGGTTGCAGCGAGGAAGCCCGCCGGCCACGCGGGATGCCGCACGGGTGGGCGTGGGGAGCTGCGCCATCAGCTATTTCGACGCTATCCCGCTCACGCGCTCGCTCATGGCTCGGATCCCGGGCAATCCGAACCGCCTCTTGGATCTCGGATGCGGAAATGCGCTCTACCTGGCGGAGTTCTGCACAGCGCTGCCGCAGGTCGAGGCGTGGGGCGTGGAGCCAGACCCCGAGGGCTACCAGGCCGCCGTCCGCGTGGTACGCAGTCGCGGGCTGGAGTCGCGCATCCGGCTCACCTGCAGCACCGCGCTGGACTTCTTCCGCGTCGTTGACACAACGTACCGGCCCGATTTCATTGTACTGGGCTTCGTGCTGCATGAACTGCTCGGCCAGGGTGGCGAAGCGGCAGTGCTCGAGTTGCTGAGGGGCGCCACCGAGCGCTTCCAGGGCGTGCACCTGATCGTCATCGAGGTCGACCAGCAGATGAATAACCCGCGCGTCATGCGGCACGGGCTGGCCATGGCCTACTACAATGCCTACTACCTGCTGCATCCCTTCACCCAGCAGCGGCTGGAGACACGGGCGTTCTGGGACGATCTGTTCGCGCGCGCCGGGCTGGAAGTCCTGGCACGCCAGGATGTGGACCCAAGCGTGGACTCGACAGGGCTGGAGGTCGGGTATCTACTGCGCAAGAAATCGTGAATATGAACCGCGCAAATGCAGCGCGCCCGCGCTGCTCCGGCGTCGTCTCTGACGATTCACCGCTCTCCACGCTGCAGCAAAGGCTGCTGTACATGGAGCGGTTCCCCGAGCGACGTTTCGTGAACATCGTCGAGAATGTACCGCAGTGGCCCAGCGTCGAGGGGGCGCCTGATTCCGCATGGCGGTACGTCCACAACTATGCCCCCTCGCGCGGGCAGCGCGATCTACTGGAGCGCATCGCCGCGCGAGAGTCTCGGAGGCGCGAGAGCGACGTCACGCTTGAGCAGATCCTGGTCACCAACGGAGCCCTGCATGCGCTCGCCATGATCTTTCGCCAGCACCAGCAGCCCGGTGCAGTGGCGCTTTGTCAGGCCCCGGTGCTGGGAGCGGTCCCCGAAATGCTGCGCAGCTATGGCTACCGCCCGGCCTTCTTCAAGTCGCTAGACGGCCGAGTGGACATCGCAGCATTGCGGCGCCTGCATTCCTCCGACGTTCGCATGATTTACCTCAACACGCCGCTCAATCCCAGCGGCGACATCCTCGCACCCGATACGCTCGAACAGCTGTGCGCTCTCGCGCACGAGCTGGGGGCCATCCTGGTGGCCGACATGGTCTACGACAGCTATGCGTTCGATCATGCGCGCGTGACGTCGCCGCAGGACCTCGGCGTGAGCTGGAAGAATGTATACGTCGTCAACTCGATGTCGAAGAACTTCGGCTCACCTGGGCTGCGCGTCGGCTGGATCGTCTCGACGCCGGAGAACGTGCACGCGCTGCTGCGCGTCTTGGAGCTCGAGAACATCTCCGTTTGCGGATTGTCCCAGGCCATCGCAAGCGATCTCTTGGACAGGGGCAATGCCGTGCTGGTAGAGGCGGTCCGCGCGGGCCGGCAAATGCTCAGCGAGCGGCTGCCGCAGATCGCGGGTATCCGCTTCTGCGTGCCTGCAGGAGGCACGCAGATCTTCGCAGAGCTGCCGGTCACGGACGTGGAAGAGTTCTGCGACTTCGCTCTGGCGGAGCTGGGACTCTGCCTGGTCTCCGCCTCCAATTACGAGGGCGTGCAAGGGGCCTTCGTGCGGCTGCCCATGGGTGCGCCGCCCGGCACGCTCGAGAATGCACTCGCGCTGCTGGGCGCAGGCCTTGATGCCTACCGCGAACGGACTCCCCTGCCGTAACGAACCATAGCAATCGATATGTTCCTTCCCGAAGTGGATACCCTTGTGGACCTGCTGCGCGAGCGAGCCGCTCACAAGCCCGATGTGCTCGCGCTGCGCTTCCTTGATGACGGAGAAATCGAGGGCGCCGCCTTCACCTACGGCGGTCTCGACGAGGCTGCCCGGGCCGTGGCCGCCACACTGCAGGAGGCTGGGCTCGCGGGAAAGCCCGTGCTGCTCCTCTTCCCCCCGGGGCTGGACTACGTCGCGGCGTTCTTCGGCTGCCTCTACGCGGGCTCCATCGCCGTGCCAGCGTATCCACCGGATCCGACGCGCCTGAGCCGCTCGCTGCCGCGGCTCTCGACGATTGCACGCGATGCTGGCGCGAACGCGGTGTTGACCACGCAGGCGGTGCTCGCCCTGGCCACGTTCGCCTTCGAGCAGGCGCCCGAACTTTCGAGGCTGCAATGGATGGCGACCGATACCATCCGTCGTGACCGCGCGAGCGCGTGGCGACCGCCGCGCATCGACGGGGAATCGGTGGCCTTTCTCCAATATACGTCGGGATCCACCGGAACGCCCAAAGGTGTGGTCCTGACCTACCGGAACATACTGCACAATCAGCTGCTCATCCAGCAGGGCTTCTGCCACGATGAACAGAGCATCGTGGTCGGCTGGTTGCCGCTTTACCACGACATGGGGCTCATCGGGAACGTGCTGCAGCCCCTGTACATGGGAATTCCGTGCATCCTCATGTCGCCCCTCGCTTGCCTGGCGCGACCGGTGCGCTGGCTACAGGCCATCACCCGCTACAGGGCGACCACCAGTGGCGGACCCAACTTCGCCTACGAGTTATGCGTACGCAAGGTGAGCGAGGCAGAAAAGGCCGCGCTCGACCTGAGCTCTTGGCAAGTGGCCTTCAATGGCGCCGAGCCTGTCCGCCCGGAGACGATCGAGCAGTTCAGCGCCGCATTCGCAGCATGCGGCTTCCGCCGCGAGGCCTTCTACCCCTGTTATGGCCTCGCCGAGGCAACCCTCATCGTCACCGGCAGCCAGCGCGGCCAGGGCATGGTGGTGGAGCGGATCGACCGCCAGGCGCTGGCGGAGGGCCGCATGGTGCTCGCTGCCGGCGGCGAGGAGGGGACGCTGCGCCTCGTGTCATCGGGTCGGCCGCTCGGAGACCAGCGCGTGCTCATCGCCCATCCGGAGACGTGCGCCCCGTGCGCCCCCGGCGAGGTGGGGGAGATCTGGGTCGCCGGCTCGAGCGTGACCTCGGGCTACTGGAACCAGCCCGAGGAATCGATGCGCACGTGCCGGGTGAAGCTCTCGGGCGTCGAGGGATTGACCTGGCTGCGCACGGGGGATCTGGGGGTGTTGCACGATGGCGAACTCTTCGTCACCGGCAGGGCCAAGGACCTCATCATCATCCGGGGGCGCAACCTCTACCCGCAGGACCTGGAACGCACGATGGAGCGCAGCCACGCAGCGGCCCGCATGGGCTGCGGCGCGGCGTTCTCCGTGGAGGTAGAGCACGAAGAGCGGCTGGTCTTGGTCCAGGAACTGGACGCTCGGCGGTCCGCGGACCCCGAGGAGGTCGTAGCGAGCATCCGCCAGGCGGTAGCCGAGGAGCACGAGGTCGCCGTGCATGCCGTCGTGCTGCTGCCGGCGGGCAGCATCTCCAAGACCTCCAGCGGGAAGATCCAGCGCCGCGCGTGCCGCGAGGATTACCTCTCCGGCCGGCTATCGACGCTCCACACGTGGCAGCAGCCTGCGAGCGCGGCGCCCACGGGCAGCCCGGAGGTGGACCCGCTGGCGGCGCTGGCGGCGAGGCATCTGCAGCTGCGCGCGGAGGAGATCTCGCGCGACGTGCCGCTCACACGCTACGGTCTGGATTCGCTCGTGGCGCTGGAGCTGGCGCTGGAGCTCGAGCAAACTCTAGGCGCACCTGTATCGCCGGCCCATTTGCTCCAGGGGAGCACGCTTCACGAGCTGGCCGAGCTGCCCAGCTCGCACACTGCTCCCGGCCGCCTGCCGCCGGTGGAAAGCGCTTCCCACGCCGGCACCGACGGCGTCCATCCGCTCTCGCCGGGACAGCAGGCGCTCTGGTTCTTGCATCAGCTGGATCCCGAGGGTGCGGTGTGCAACGTCGCGAGCGCGATTCGCATACACGGTGCGTTGCAGACGCAGGCGTTCGAGCGCGCGCTGAACACGCTCGTGCAACGGCACGCGGCGCTGCGGACCACATTCGCCGTCCATGAAGGGCGGCCCGTGCAGGTGGTGCACCAGCAAGCAACCCTGTGCCTGCAGCGGCATGAAGCATCGGCATGGACGCAGGAGCAACTGCAAGAAACGCTCGCGGAGGAAGCGCATCGGTCCTTCGACTTGGAGCGCGGTCCGCTGCTGCGGTTTCACCTGCTGGAGCGCACGGTCTCCGAGCGCCTGTTGCTGCTTGTGGCCCACCACCTCATCACCGACCTGTGGTCCATCGGCGTGCTGCTGGAGGAGCTGGGGGCGCTCTACACCGAGTACACGGGAGGACCGCCTGCAAAGCTCGCGGCCCCGGCGGTCGAGCCTGCGGACGTGGCGCGGTGGCAGCAGAGGCTCGTCGACAGCCCGGAGGGCGAGCGTCTGTTCGCCTGGTGGCGCGAGCAGCTCGCAGGAGACTTGCATCCGCTGGACCTCTACACGGATTTCCCGCGCCCTTCCCTGCAAACCTTCCGTGGGGCGGTCGAGCATGCCACGCTGCCCGCTTCGCTGGTGCGCAGGTTACGCGAGGTAGCTGAATGCGAGAGCGCGACGCAGTACACTGTCTTGCTGGCGGCCTGGCAGCTTCTGCTGCACCGCTACACAGGCCAAGACGATCTGGTGGTGGGCACCTCCATGGTCGGCCGCGTGCGTCCGGAGCTGAGGCGCACGGTGGGCTATCTCGTGAGTCCGGTGCCACTGCGCGCCCGCCTGGGCCAAAACCCGCGGTTTACCGAGCACCTCAAGGACGTACGCGAGCGAGTGCTCGGCGCCATCGAGCACCAAGTCTACCCCTTCCCCCTGCTCGTCGAGCGCATGCAGCCTCGGCGGGATCCGAGCCGCTCGCCGATCTTTCAAGCGTACTTCGTCCTGCAGGATATGCCCACGCTGGGTGGAGGCGGCCTGCAGGGTCTTGCGCTTGGTGCCCCCCGAGCGTCCATCTCGCTGGGATCGCTGCAGCTCGAGTCTTACCCGCTGCAACGCCGTTCGGCGCAGTTCGAACTACAGCTCTCCATGGCAAGCGTAGAGGAGGGGCTCGCGATTTCGCTCGAGTACAATCGCGATCTTTTCGCCGCCTCGACGGTGCGTCGCATGGTGGCCCATCTACGCACGCTGCTGGAGGGCATTGCCGCTGATCCACGCAAGCGCATCGGGGACTTGCCGCTGCTGACGCCCGAGGAGCTCCAGCGCTTGGTGCGCTGCGAGGTGCCGGCCTTGCCTCCACCGCGGTGCCTGCACGCACGCTTCGAGGAGCAGTGCCGCACGCGGCCCGAATCGCGCGCCCTGACCCACGGCGACACGCATTGGACGTATGCCGAGCTCAACGCCCGCGCCAACCGACTGGCCCACCGGCTGCGCAAGCTCGGCGTGGGCGTCGAGAGCCGGGTCGGCCTGTGCCTGGAGCGATCCCCCGATCAGGTCGCCGCCGTGCTCGGCATCCTCAAGACAGGCGGCGCCTACGTGCCCATGGACCCTGCCTATCCTCGCGAGCGTCTTGCCTTCCTGCTGGCGAATTCGCGTGTGTCGGTGATCGTGACAATGGAGCACCTCGTCTCGGCGCTGCCGCTGCCCGAGGAGGGAGGCCCGACCCTGCTATGCGTCGACAGAGACGCAGAGGGGCTGGCTCGGGAGGACGAGTCGAATCCCCAAGCAGCAGCGGATGTAGATAACCTCGCCTACATCATTTATACCTCTGGGTCCACCGGCCGGCCCAAGGGAACGCTCATCGCCCACCGGCAGGTGACACGGCTGATCGACGCCACCGATCCCAGCTATCGCTTCGGCCCCGAGGACGTGTGGCCACTGTTTCATTCGATCTCTTTCGACGTGTCCGTCTGGGAGATGTGGGGTGCGCTGCTCTATGGCGGCCGGCTCATCATCATTCCATCGACGACCACCCGCTCCCCCGAGGAACTGCACGCACTGCTCGCGCGTGAGCGCGTCACCGTGCTCAACCAGACGCCCTCGGCGTTCCAGCCGCTGCTACGTTTCCACGAGTTCTGTCCCGAGCCGCTCGCGCTGCGCGCCATCATCTTCGCCGGCGAACCGCTCCAGTTCGAGAGCCTGCAACCCTGGTTCGCCCGATATGGCGACCGACACCCGCGCCTCGTGAACATGTACGGCATCACGGAGACGACCGTGCATGTCACCTATCACCCGGTGACGCTGCAGGATCTGAAAGCGCGTGGGAACCGAATTGGCCTGCCCATGCAGGATATGGAGATCTTGCTGCTGGACGGCTACATGCAGCCAGTGCCAGAGGGGCAGGTCGGGGAGATCTACGTGGGTGGCCCTGGCCTTGCGCGTGGCTACCACGATCGACCGGCGCTCACCGCCGAGCGCTTCGTGCCCCACCCGCTCACCTCGCACCCCGGTGAGCGGCTCTACAAATCGGGGGACAGAGCGCGGCGGGCGCCGGATGGAGGCCTGGAGTATCTGGGCCGGCAGGATCATCAGGTGAAGGTGCGCGGCTTCCGCGTGGAGCTTGGTGAGATCGAGGCCGAACTGCACCGCCAACCGGAGGTGCGGGAGGCCGCGGTAATCGCGCGCCCCGATGCCAGCGGTAACAAGCAGCTTCTCGCCTATTACGTCACCCATCCTGACCAGACGCTGGACGCGGCGGCGCTGCGGATGCGGCTTTCGCTCACGCTACCGGAGTACATGGTGCCGCAAGCGCTCATGTCACTGGCGGCATTGCCCCTGACCACCAACGGCAAGCTGGACGCCAGGGCGCTGCCCGTGCCGGAAGCAGCCTCCCCGGGCCACATCACCCCGCCCAACAGGGACCTGGAGCGCTCGCTGGCCGAGCTATGGCAAGGGCTCCTGGGAGTGCCGCAAGTGGGCCTCGAATCCAACTTCTTCGAGCTCGGTGGCCACTCACTGCTCGCCGCCGAGCTGACGGCCCGGGTACGCACGCAGCTCGGCGCAGCCGTGGGCGTTCAGGCCGTGTTCGAATCTCCCACGCTGGCGGTCTTTGCCAGCCGCGTGGAGACGGCCCTTCTTGCGGGCCGCGCCCCGGTACTGGCCCTGCCCCGCCTGAACCGCGAGGGCCCGCTGCCCCTATCGCTCGCCCAGCGGGCCCTCTGGTTCCTGGAGCGCCTCCAGCCAGGCAGCGGCGCCTACCACATGCCTGCTGCCATTCACCTGGAAGGGGAGCTGCATTCGGAGACGTTGCGGCGCGCGTTCGAGGAAGTGGTGCGCCGCCACGAGGCGTTACGGACGACGTTCCTCCTGGTCGACGACGAACCCGTGGCGCTACCAGCCGCGCCGCCGACGCTGGACTTGCCGGTGGAGGACCTACGCCATATCCCCGAACCCGAGCGTCGCGCCGCGGTCGAACGCCTGGCCGCCGAGACGAGCGCCATTCCGTTCGACCTCGAACGCGGGCCGCTGCTGCGCCTGCGGTTGGCGCGGCTGGCGACGAACGAGCACGTGCTGCTCGTCGTGCTGCACCATCTGGTAGCCGATGGTCGCTCCATTCCCTTGCTCCTCCGGGAGCTGTCCATAATTTACGACGCTCTCCACCGCGGTGCACCCATACCGCTACCAGAGCTGCGAGCGCAGTATGCGGATTATTGGGCATGGCGGCGCCGAGAGCTGGAGCAGGGGCCGCTGGAGGAGCAAATCGCCTACTGGCGAACACGGCTGGCCGGCCCGGTTCCCGCCCTGGACCTGCCCACGGCCGGACCCCGACCGCCGGTACAGACATTCCGTGGCGCACACCTAGCCTTCCACGTGCCCGCACGCGTGCTGGAGAGCCTGCAGGCGCTCGCGCACGCCGAGAACGCTACTCTGTTCATGGTGCTGACGGCTGCCTTCCTGGCCCTGCTGCATCGCTACACGGGCCAGGAAGACCTGTCGCTGGGGACCCCGGTAGGCCTACGCAATCATCCGGAGGCCGAGCCGCTCATCGGCTTCTTCGTGAACACCGTCGTTCTACGAACCGACCTTGCGGGCGATCCAGATTTCCGGGAACTGTTGCGGCGCGTGCGCGATAACGCGGTGCGTGCGGTCTCCCACGCCGACGTCCCCTTCGATCGGCTCGTGGCCGAGCTCCAGCCCAGGCGTGATCCAAGCCGCCCCCCGCTCTTCCAGGCGCTGATCTCCGTGGACCTGGAGCCCCCGCGACGCTTCGATCTTGCGGGCCTGCCGGCGCGCCTGCTCCCCTTCGAACGTGGGGTAGCGCAATTCGACCTGGTGCTGGACCTGGCCGTCGAGCCGGTCGGGCTGGAGGGCGTGTTCGAGTACAATACCGACCTGTTCGACGCGATGGCCATGGGCCGGCTCGCGCAGCACTTCCAGGTGCTGCTCGAAGGCGCGGCCGCACGGCCCGAGCTGCGGCTGAGCGTGTTGCCGCTGCTCACGGCGCAAGAGCAGCAGGACATCTTGGTGGCATGGAACGCCACCCAGATGGAGCCGCCCGCCGAAACCTGCCTGCACGAAATGTTCGAAACGCAGGTCCGGCGCACGCCTCACGCGACGGCCCTGGCGTCTGGCGAGGCGCGGCTCACGTACGCACAGCTCGACGAGCGAGCAAACCAGCTCGCATGGCACCTGCGCCGGCTGGGCGTGGGGCCCGAGGTGCGCGTAGGCGTCTGCCTGCATCGCTCGCCGGAGATGCTGGTAGGCATGCTGGGTACGCTCAAGGCAGGCGGCGCGTATGTCCCTCTGGATGCGGAGTACCCGCGCGCTCGTCTGGAATACCTGCTCCAGGACGCGCAGGTTCAAATCCTGCTAACCCAGGAGGAGCTCAGGCCCCTGCTGCCAGCATTCCCCGGCCGCGTCCTGTGCCTGGACTCCGATTGGCATCTCGTGACGAGCGAGACCACCAGCAAGCCGCCTTGCGGCGCGTTAGCGGACAACCTCGCCTACATCATCTACACTTCCGGGTCGACCGGCGCGCCCAAGGCGGTGATGACCACGCACCGCTCCGTCTGCAACTACTTGCACGCAATGCAGACGGCCTTCCCCCTGGGCCCCGAGGACCGGGCGTTGCAGCTGAACGCCATCAGTTTCGATGCCTCTGTCTCGGAGATCTTCACTCCGCTCATCGCTGGCGCTGAGCTCGTGCTCACGCGAGCTGGCGATCAGCGCGAGCCTGCCCGGCTGGTGCAGCACATCGTCGAGGGGCGTATCACGACCATCCAGCTCGTGCCCTCGCTCCTGCAATTCTTGCTGCAGGAGCCGGGTTTCCCCGCGTGCACCAGCCTCCGGCGCGTCTACTGCGGCGGCGAGGCCATGCCCGTGGGGTTGCAGGACGGGCTGCTTGGTACGCTGGAGGTGCAGCTCATCAATCTGTACGGTCCCACCGAGGCCACCATCGATCCGGCCTATCTGGTTTGCCGCCGCGGCACGCCGCAAAAGATCGTCCCCGTGGGGCGGCCGAATCGCAACATGCAGCTTTACGTGCTGGATCGGGCTATGCAGCCGGTCCCCGTGGGTGTGCCGGGCGAGGCGTACTTCGGCGGTATCGGCCTTTCTCGTGGTTACCTGAATGCCCCGGCGCTGACCGCCGAGCGCTTCGTGCCACACCCCTTCAGCAGCGAGCCCGGCGCGCGGCTCTACCGTTCGGGAGACTTGGTGCGCTTCCTGGAGGACGGCACTGTGGAGTTCCTCGGGCGCCTGGATCATCAGGTGAAGGTGCGCGGCTTCCGCGTGGAGCTAGGTGAGATCGAGGCCGCGCTGCGGCAGCACCCGGACGTGAAGGATGCGGTGGTGCTGGCGCGGGAGGACACGCCGGGTCGCAAGGATCTGGTGGCATACGTCGTCGCCTCGGAGGGCCGTTCACCCTCGGTCGTAGCGCTACGCGAGAGCCTGGAGTCCGCCCTGCCCGCGCACATGGTGCCTGCCTTCATCTCGGTGCTGGAAACCTTTCCGCTCACCCCCAATGGCAAGGTCGATCGCCCGGCCCTGCCCGCTCCGCAGCGTATCGCCACCTCGCGCACCAGGGCGCCGCGCACGCCGACGGAGCAGGTGCTGGCCAGCATCTTCGCCGAGGTGCTGGCGATACCGCGCGTGGAGCCGCACGATAACTTCTTCGAGCTGGGCGGCCATTCGCTGCTGGCCTCGCAGGTCACCTCGCGCCTGGGTCAGGTGCTGGGCATGGAGGTGCCGCTGCGCGCGATCTTCGAGCACCCCACCTTCGCCGATCTTGCGGGCTGGATCGATCAGACGCGGGCTGGAAGCGCACCGGATTCGACGCCGCCGCTCGTACGCGTCGAGCGCGGGGCCCCGTTGCACCTGTCCTTCGCGCAGGAGCGGCTGTGGGTGCTCGACCAGCTCCAGCCGGGGACCGCCGTCTACAATGTGCCGGCAGCCCTGCGCCTGGAGGGCGAGCTATCCGAGGCCGCGCTGCGCGACGCGCTGGAGGCATTGGTCGGCCGCCATGAGGTCCTGCGCACGCGCTACGTCCTCGTCCATGGCAGCCCCATGCAAGTCGTGGAGCCACCCGGCCCCTTGCCCTTGCTGGTGGAGGACCTGGGCGGCCTGCCCGAACCCGAGCAGGAACAGCGACTGCAAGCCCTCATCGCCGCGGAGGCGAAGCGCCCGTTCGATCTGAGTCAGGCGCCGCTGTTCCGCACGCTGTTGGTGCGGCTCGCTCCACGGTCGCATCTGCTCACGGTGACAGTGCACCACATCGCCTCGGACGGCTGGTCCGTGGGCATCTTCTTGCGCGAGCTGGTCGCGCTTTACGAGGCATCTCTGGCCGGTCGGCCCTCGCCGCTGCCAACACTGGAGCTGCAATACGCGGATTATGCAGCATGGCAGCGAACATGGCTGCAAGACGGCGTGCTCGAGCGACAGGTGGCCTTCTGGCGCCAGCAACTTGCCGGAGCCCCCGAGGCGCTGGAGTTGCCCACGGATCAACCGCGCGCAGCCGTGCAATCGGTACGCGGCAGGCGCGTTCCGGTGCGGCTCTCCCCCGAGCTGACGGCGGCGCTGCGCAGCCTGGGACGCCGCGAGCGCACCACCCTCTTCATGACGCTGCTGGGCGGTTTCCAGGCGCTCCTGTCCCGCTACACGGGCGCAGAGGACGTGGTGGTGGGCTCTCCCGTGGCTGGCCGCGGCCGGCTGGAGACTGAAGAAGTCGTCGGATTCTTTGTCAACACGCTGGCGATGCGCACCGACCTGTCCGGCCACCCGACCACGCGGGAGCTCCTGGCGCGTGTGCGCGAAACGACGCTCAGCGCCTACGCGCACCAGGACGTGCCCTTCGAGAAACTCGTGGACATGCTGGGGGTCACACGCGACGCGAGCCGCCCGCCGCTCGTCCAGGCCCTCTTCGTCCTGCAGGAAGCCCTCCCGCCGACGTCGCAGCTAGGCCCCGTGCACATGACAATCCTCGAACTGCCAACGGATACGGCCAAGTTCGAGCTGCTCCTCAACCTTCACGAGGAGGACGCGGGGCTGAGCGGGTGGCTGGAATACAATAGAGATCTCTTCTCGGCGGCCACCATGGTGCGTCTCCTGGTGCACTTCGAGCAGCTTCTTTGGGGCATGGCCAGGGCGCCCGAGCAGCGCGTGCATGAGCTGCCGCTTCTCTCGGCGCAGGAGCGCGACCAGGTGCTGGTCGAGTGGAATGCGCCCAGCACGCATACCCCGGACGACCGCTGCCTGCACGAGCTCTTCGAGGCCCAGGTGGAACGCACGCCGGATGCCGTGGCGCTCGTGGATGATTCGCGGACGCTCACCTACCGGCAGTTGAACGAGGAGGCCAATCAGCTCGCGCACCACCTGCGCCAGGCGGGGGTGGGCCCCGAGGTAGTGGTGGGCGTGTGCATGGAGCGCACCGCGGACATGGTGGTGGCATTGATGTCGGTGTTGAAGGCGGGCGGCGCCTACCTCCCGCTGGACCCGAGCTACCCTGCCTCCCGCCTGGCATTCATGCTGGATGATGCGGCCCCGCGTGTGCTCCTGACGCAGGACGCCGTGGCCGCGCGCGTACCGTCGACAGGGAGCCTGCACACGATACGCGTGGATGCCATCCGCCAGCTCCTCGTTCGTGAGCCGGCGACGACTCCTGGCGGAGGCGCCTCCCCGCGCAACCTCGCCTATCTCATCTACACCTCCGGCTCTACCGGCCGCCCCAAGGGCGTCGCTATCGAGCACCGTAGCGCCACCACGCTCTGCACCTGGGCACGCGACGCATTCTCACGCGAGGCGCTCGCCGGCGTTCTCACCGCGACCTCCATATGTTTTGACCTGTCCATCTTCGAGCTGTTCGTCCCCCTGAGCGTGGGTGGCAAGGTGCTGCTGGCCGACAATGTCCTACGGCTACCCACGTTGCGCGCTGCGGCCGACGTCACCCTCCTCAACACGGTGCCCTCGGCCATCACCGAGCTGCTGCGCGTGGACGGGCTGCCCGCGGGCCTTCGGGCCGTGAACCTGGCTGGCGAGCCGCTGAAGAACGAGATCGTGCAGGAGCTCTACGCGCGCGGCGTGCCCGACGTCTTCGATCTCTACGGGCCCTCCGAGACGACCACGTACTCGACCTGGACGCGTCGCACGGGCGAAGGCACGCCCACGGTGGGCCGACCCATCCTGCACACGCAGGTATACCTGCTCGACGATTTTGGCCATCCGGTGCCGATCGGCGTGCCCGGGGAAGTCTATATCGGTGGCAGGGGGGTGGCGCGAGGCTACCTGCACCGCCCGGGGCTGACGGCCGAGCGTTTTGTGCCGGATCCGTTCTCCGCCATGCCGGGCGCGCGCATGTACCGCACAGGAGATCTGGCGCGCTATCTGCCGGACGGGCAGCTCCAGTTCCTGGGCCGCAAGGACCAGCAGGTGAAGATCCGGGGCTACCGTATTGAGCTGGGCGAGGTGGAGACGGCCCTGCGCCAGCATCCCGCCGTGCGCGAGGCGGCGGTGGTGGCGAAGGACGATGGGTTGGGGCATTCGCGGCTCGTGGCCTACCTGGTAGCTACGGAGCCGCAGGATCCTTCTGGCCAGGCGCGGCTCATCGCGGAGGTTCGTGGCACCCTGCGCAGCCAGCTCCCCGAGTACATGATGCCCTCGTTCTTCGTGGGGCTCGCGGGGCTGCCGCGCACCCCCAACGGCAAGCTGGATCGCCGTGCCCTGCCCGCGCCTTCAGCGGTGGAGCCTGCGCTGGCCGATTCGCTGCCGCTGGAGGGCGAGCTCGAGCAAGCCATCGCGGCCATCTGGCGACAGGTTCTGCAGACGACGCGGATCGGGCGCGACGACAATTTCTTTGACCTGGGCGGCAACTCGCTGCTGGCCATGCGCGTGTACGCCGAGCTGCGCGAGCAGCTGCATATCGATCTCCCCGCGATAGCCCTGTTTCAATACCCCACCGTGGGGGCGCTGGCCGACCACCTTGGGCAGCGGCCGGTGACGGGAGGCAAAGCCAAGCTGGAGGATCGCGAGGATCAGCAGCGTCAGGGCCTCCGTCGCCTGGAGCGGTTGAGGACCAAGAAAACGTGGTGAGTCCCCTATGACGGATCAGCATAACGACTTCGCCACCGAAGGCGTCGCTATCATTGGTCTTTCGCTGCACTTTCCCGGGGCGCGCAGCGCCGAACAGTTCTGGGAAAACCTTCATAAGGGTGTGGAGTCCATCTCCGTCTGGAAGGAGGAGGAGCTGCTGCGCGCGGGCGTGGATGCGCAGATGCTCCGTGATCCGAACTACGTACCCGCCGCGGGCATGATCGATGGTGTCGCCAGCTTCGACGCGGAGTTCTTCGATTGCACGCCACGCGAGGCAGAGCTGATGGACCCCCAGCACCGGCACTTCCTCGAGTGCGCCTGGGAGGCGCTGGAGGATGCCGGCTGCGATCCGAGCCGCTACCCCGGTCGCATCGGCGTCTTCGCCGGTGCGGGCACGAGCGGCTACCTGCTCAATATTCAGGCCGCCTACGGCCTGCCGCCCGAGCAGATCCTGCAGCTCTCGATGGGGAGCTTCAGCGACTATCTGACGACGCGCCTCTCCTACAAGCTCGATCTACGTGGCCCCAGCATGGCGGTGCAGACGGCCTGCTCGACTTCACTGGTCGCGGTGCATCTGGCCTGTCTGCATCTGCTCGCGGGGCAATGTGAAGTAGCGCTCGCCGGGGGCGTCACGCTGCGCGCAGCCGAGGCAGGTGGATACCTCTACCAGGAGGGGGGCATCTTCTCACCGGACGGGCATTGCCGCCCCTTCGACGCACGTGCCCGCGGCACGGTGGAAGGCAATGGCGTGGGCGTCGTGGTGCTCAAGCGGCTCGTGGACGCGCTCGCCGACGGAGATCCCATCCGCGCCGTCATTCGAGGCACTGCCATCAACAATGACGGGGCGCAGAAGGCAGGTTTCACCGCCCCCAGCGTGCAGGGCCAATCCGAGGTCATCGCGCTGGCGCAGGCGATGGCGGAGGTGGATCCGGAGACCATCACGTACATCGAAGCCCACGGCACCGGGACGCCCCTGGGGGATCCCATCGAAGTCGCTGCCATCTGCCAAGCGTTCCAGCGTCGCACCCAGTCGAAAGGCTTTTGCGCGCTCGGATCGGTGAAGGGCAACCTGGGTCACCTGGACGCGGCTGCCGGCGTAGCAGGCCTCATCAAGACGGTGCTCGCGCTCCAGCACCGGCAGCTCCCGCCCACCCTGCACCTCGAATTTCCAAATCCAAACATCGATTTCGAGCGTTCACCGCTACGGCTGCAGACCGCGCTCACGGAATGGCGTACCCCGGGCTTTCCTCGCCGCGCCGGAGTGAGCTCTTTCGGCATCGGCGGCACCAATGCGCACGTCGTGCTGGAGGAGGCGCCCCCGCTGCCTCGTGAGCCAGCGCTCCCGGCTCGACCGTGGCTCCTGGTGCTCTCGGCGCGCTCCACGTCCGCGCTGGAGCGAATGAGCCACCGCCTGGCAGAGTACATGCACCACCACGAGCTGGATCTCGCAGGAGTGTCCCACACGCTCATGGCAGGACGCCGGCTCTTTCCACACCGCCGCGCGCTCGTGTGCCAGGACCTCACGGAGGCGGTCGCCGCGCTCGAGGGCGCGGCGCCACACCGAGTGTACACCGCGGTGCAGGAGTCCACCCGCCGCGAGGTGGTCTTTCTGTTTCCTGGGCAGGGCGCGCAGCGCGTGAACATGGCGCGCGGCCTGTACGAGCAGGAGCCCGTCTTCCGCCAGCAGGTGGATCGCTGCGCCGAGCTGCTACGGCTGCATCTGGACGGCATGGACCTGCGCGCCACGGTGTTCCCCGAACCTGCGCGCCGCGAGCAAGCCGAGGCGGAACTTCTCCAGACGCGGCTGGCCCAGCCGGCGCTTTTCACGATCGAGGTTGCCCTGGCGGATTTGCTGGAGCGCTGGGGCGTACGGCCGGCCGCGATGATCGGCCATAGCCTGGGAGAGTACGTCGCTGCGTATCGCGCGGGGGTGTTCAGCCTGGAGGACGCGCTGCGGATGGTGGCCATGCGCGGCGCGCTGATGCAGCGGCTTCCGACGGGCGGCATGCTCTCGGTGCAGCTGCCCGCGCACGAGCTCGAGCCGCTGCTCGGCCCGCAGCTATCGCTGGCCGCAGTGAACGGCCTTTCGCTGAGCGTAGCGGCTGGCCCTCACGAGGCCCTGGACCAGCTTCGGGAGCAGCTTGCCGCGTGCGGCGTGCACAGCACGCTGCTGCGCACGTCACATGCATTCCACTCGTGGATGGTAGAGCCGGCCCTGGCGCCCTTTGCCGCCGAGCTCCGCCGTCTTCGCCTGCGCCCGCCCACGGTGCCCTTCATCTCCAACCTCAGCGGCACATGGATTCGCCCGGAGGATGCCACCGACCCGCACTACTGGACCCGCCACCTGCGCGAAACGGTGCGCTTCGGCGATGGATTAAGACAACTCTTCCAGCAGCCCGACCGGGTCCTGCTGGAGGTCGGGCCTGGCAACGCCCTCTCTACCCTTGCCCTCCGCCACCCCGAGCGTCCGTCCACGCAGCCGGTCGTATCGCTGATGTACCTGCGGCATTCGAGCACGACAGACCTGCACGTCGCCACGGAGGCGCTCGGCAGGCTTTGGGCCGAGGGCGTGCCGGTGGATCCGGTTGGCTATCACGGAGGCGCCCCGCCGCGTCGCGTCTCGTTACCCACGTATCCCTTCGAACGCCGCCGCTACTGGATCGATCCGCCGCGCGGACCGCGTATCGCCCCACCTGCCGCGGCACGGCCAGAGCCCGAAGATCACGCCTCAGGGCCACGAGACCCCTCGGGACGTGCGCGACCTCCGCTAGAGGTGCCTTACGTCGCGCCGCGCACCGCGATCGAACGCCGCGTAGCCGACATCTGGCGCGAGTGCTTCGGTTATGCCGAGATCGGCGTGGACGACGACCTGTTTGCCCTCGGCGGCGACTCGTTATTGGCCACGCAGCTCCTGGCCCGCCTGCGCGAGACCATGGCCCCTGCGCTATCGATGCGAGAGCTCTTCGACACGCCCACCATCGCGGGCATCGCACGCCGAATCTCAACCAACAGCGAACCTGCGGCGCCGAACGCGGAGCCCGAGGAAAGCCCGCGCGGACAGGATACCCATCCGCTCTCCTTCACGCAGCAACGTCTCTGGGTGATCGAGCAGCTCCTGCCGATGACGGCTGCCCACCATCTGTCGCAATGTGTCCTTCTGCGCGGGCCGCTGAACAGCGATGCGCTCTCGCGGGCCCTGGAGGAGGTCGCCCGTCGTCACGAGGTGCTGCGTACCACTTTCCACATCGTGGAGGGCGAGCCCGTGCAGCACGTGACCGCACCGTCACAGGTCTCGTTCCGTCGGCTCGATTTGCGCGACCGGCCCGAGCGTGAGGTCCTCGCCCGGGAGCACGCATTCGAGGAGAGTCTGGCACCGTTTGACCTCGAAAGAGGTCCGCTCTTCCGGGCGCTTCTCATCGTGCTATCCGCAACGGAACATCTGCTGATGCTCACGATGCACCACCTGGTGGCGGACGGCTGGTCCATGGGTGTGCTGCTCAACGAGCTCACGACCCACTACATGGCGCTCTTGCAGACGGGTCGCGCAGCTGCGCTTCCTGCGCTGCCCCTGCAGTACGGAGACTACGCCCGCCGCCAGCGCGCCTGGTTGAAAGGGCCGGTGCTCGAGGCCCAGCTCGCATGGTGGCGGCAGCAGCTCGCCGGCCTGCGACCGCTCGATTTACTCACGGATCGGCCCCGACCTGCCACGCAGAGTCTCCACGGCGCCATGCACACCTTCGCCTTTTCCGAGGAGCAGACCCACGAGGTGGAGGCCTTCAGCCGCAGCCAGGGGCTCACGCCCTTCATGACGTTCCTGTCGGCATTCTCCGTGCTACTCGGCCGGTACGCACGCCAAAAGGACGTGACCGTGGGCACTCCCGTGGCGGGCCGCAACCGCACCGAGCTGGAGGGTATCATCGGCATGTTCGTGAATACCCTCGTGCTGCCCGTCGACCTCTCGGGCCGCCCCACCGGCAGCGAGCTCCTGCGTAGAGTGCGCGAAATCACGCTCGGGGCCCAAGCCCACCAGGACGTCCCCTTCGAAAAGCTCGTTGCCGCCCTGGAGCCTCAGCGTGATCTGAGCCGCACGCCGCTCTTTCAAGTAATGTTCTCCCTCGAGGCGGGCACGCTGGAGCGGACGAGAGTGGGCGACCTGGAGCTCGAGCGCGTGCCACTCGCCGGGCGCACGGCGCAATTCGATCTCACCCTGGTGCTTACCCGCCATGCACGAGGTTACAGCGGGGCATTCGAATATTGCGCAGATCTATTCGAGCCCGCCACCGTGGCCGCGCTCGCCCGGCGCTTCACCCAGACGACGATGGCTCTGATCCGAGAGCCGGACGTGCCCGTCGACGAACTGCCACTGATCGCCGCGGACGAACGACCGCTCCTGCTGGAGGGCTGCCGGGGCATATCGATGCCCACACCGGCGAGCCCCCTGCCGGCCCTGCTCGCCGCACGCGCCGAGCAGCACCTGGCATCGATGGCGATCGAGCATGGCGCGCGCACGCTCCGCTACGGCGAGTTGTGGAGCCAGGTTCATCAGCTTGCCCAGCGGCTACGTGGACTCGGGGTCACCCGTGAGGTTGTCGTCAGCCTGTGCCTCGAGCGCTCGCCAGAGTTTGTTGTGGCAGCGCTCGCCACCCTCGCTACAGGGGGCTGCTACCTGCCGCTCGACCCCGCCTATCCTGACGCCCGGCTGGAGCTGCTGCTGGAGGACGCCAACGCGTCCGTGCTCATCACGCACACGGTCCTGAGCAAGCGGTTCGCGACGCAAAGGCTCCGCACCGTGCATATCGATGCCGCGGAGGAGGTGGTGGCAGAAGCGCTCGCCAACGAGCCTGCGCCGCCCCGGCTGGAGCAACCCCTGGCCGAACAAGCGGCCTATATTATCTATACTTCGGGCTCTACCGGCACGCCCAAGGGTGTCGTCGTCCCGCACGGCGCTCTGCTCAACCATGCCCAAGCCATGGTGATGCATTATGGCCTGGGGCCCAGCGATCGCGTACTTCAATTTGCGTCGTTCGCCTTCGACGTGGCCATCGAGGAGCTGTATCCTTCGCTGCTCGCAGGCGCGACGGTGGTGCTGTGGCCGGATCGGCTCAGCGCCCCCATCCCCGAGTTCGTGCGCTTTCTGGCACGCGAGCGGATCACCGTGGCCAACCTCCCCGCGCCCTACTGGCATGCGTGGGTCGAGGCCCTCGTGCGGGATCCTGCATGCGCTCCCCCGCCGTCGCTGCGGCTTGTGATCGCTGGCAGCCAGGCCGTATCCGCCACGAAGCTCGCCGCGTGGCGCGAGCTTGCACCGGACGTGCGCTGGATGAACGCTTATGGCCCCACCGAGGCCACCATCACCGCCACCTTGCATGAGCCCCCTGCAGGGCCTCGTGAGCCGCAGGCGAACGTCCCCATCGGCCGCCCCATCGCCAACGTCGAGCTCTACGTACTGGACGACCAGCTCCGCCTCGTACCGCCTGGAATCGCAGGCGAGATCTTCCTGGGTGGCGAGGGATTGGCCCGCGGCTACCGTCGACGTCCGGACGCGACGGCGGCGGCCTTTCTGCCCCATCCCTTTTCGCGTACGCCGGGCGCGCGGCTTTATCGGACGGGCGACCGAGGCCGCTACCGGCACGATGGGCAGGTCGAATTCCTGGGGCGCATGGACCGGCAGGTGAAGGTGCGCGGCTTCCGCGTGGAGCTCGCGGAAGTGGAGGTCGCCCTGGGGCAGTTGGCCGGGGTGGCCGAGGCGGCCGTATTGTACCGTGAGGGCCCTGGGGGCGATGGTCGATTGGAAGCCTTCGTCGAGCCGGTGGCTTCCGAACCGCTCACCGAGCAGGTGCTGCGCGAACGGGTCCGGATGTACTTGCCGTCGCACCTCGTGCCCGCTGTCCTCAACGTGCTCGAGCAGATGCCACGCACGCCGGGCGGCAAGCCAGACCGGCAGGCGCTGCTTTCGCTCCCGCCAAGGGAACAGGAGCCCAATGCCCAGGTGGAGCCGGACGGCGCTGTCGAGCGGGCGCTCGCCCGGATCTGGGGCGAGGTTCTCGGGGTGCAGCATGCCGGGCTTCACGATGACTTCTTCCTCGTGGGAGGCGATTCGCTGTTAGCCATCCGGCTGGTGGCACGTGCCCGCGAGCAGGGCTTCCAGCTCTCCGTGAGGGACGTCTTCGAGCGCCCCACGATCGCCGCGCTTGCAGCGCACATTGGGCAGCGCGCGCTGGTGGCCACGACCGAGGCGCCGACGGGCCCCGACTTCCCGCTGGCGCCCGGACAGCAGCGATTCTTCGAGCATCCGCACGAAAACCTGCACCACTGGAACCGCGCACTCCTGGTGGAGGTCGAGGAGGAACTGGACGCTGAACCGCTCCGCGAGGCGGTACGTCAGGTGGAACGGCACCACGAGGCGCTTCGATTGCGCTTCCACCGTAATGCGGATGGCATGCGCCAGAGCCCGGTCGAGACCGCCGAGCAGATCCCATTCTCCCGGAGCGATCTCTCCGCGACACCGACCGCGGAGCTCGGGAGCGCCATCGAAGCGGCGGCTGCGCGGGAGCAGACAACCCTGCACCTCGAGCACGGGCCGCTATGGAAGGTGACGCTCATGGAACTGGGCCCGAGCCATGGCCAGCGCCTGCTCGTGATCGCCCACTTTCTGGTGGCGGATGCCTTCTCGTGGACGCTGCTGCTGGAGGATCTGCATGCAGCATATCGCTGGATCCGCCGAGGTGAGCCTGTACGGCTGCCGCTGACCACAGTCCCCTTTTATGCATGGGCTGAGCAGATCATGGCCTACAGCGAAAGCGCGCAAGCTCGGCACGAGCTCGAGTATTGGCGGGAGGAGCTCGGCGGACCGGTGGCGGCCCTGCCGCTCGATACTCCGTCTGGCGCCAACACGGAGGCTTCGCTGCGCGTCGTGTATGCGCGGCTCTTAAACGCGGACGCGCGCATCCTGGTGCACGATCTGCCCGCAACGCTACAGGTGGACGTGGAGTCCGTGCTCCTGTGGGCGCTGGCACGGGTGCTTTGCGCCTGCACGGACGGAGCGCCGGTCCTTGTCGACCTGGGGCGCCATGGCCGACAGGCCTCGTTGACGGGGCTGGAGGTATCTCGCACGATCGGTTGCTTTACGAGCGATAGCCCCTTCCGCCTGGAGCTGCCCGAGGGGGACACGTTCGAGTCCCTCCGCGCCCTGGACGCACGGCGGCAGCGCATGCCACATCGCGGCTTTGGCTACGGCTTACTTCGCTACCTCTGCCAGGACCAGGAGGTGGCGCGGGAAGCGCGCGCCCTACCTTGCGCTACCGTGAGCTTCGATTACCTCGGCGCGCAGCCCCCCGTCGCAACGGCCGGCTTCAAGCTGGCGCTCGAATCCAGCGGCCCGGATCGCTGCCCCGTCTCACCGCGCACGCATCAGCTCCAGATCATCGTCGCTGCGCAGGCCGAGACAGGTCTGGAAATACAATGGCGCTACAGCGAGGCCCTGCATCGGCGTATTACGATAGAAAAGCTGGCCGAGCGCTACTGCACCGTGCTAGGGGATCTGGCCAGTCAATTTCGCGAGTCTTATGCCCTCGTCACAAAGGGAACACCACAATGAAAATTGAACTCATCGAAGACGATGCGGCCCTTCATGATTGGGTCGACGTTGTGAACACTGCGGACGTGTGGGGAATACCCTCGTTCGAGGACGCACGTTATCTGCGCGGCCTCGACGCAGCTCGACGGGATTATGTGTTGCGGCTGGATGGTCAGGCGGTGGGTGCCGCCTTCGTCCGGCCTCCTGGCGGCGGAAGTCAGGAGCCGTGCGGGGTGGCGAGCATCTGGGTGCGGCCCGGGCACCGGCGCCGAGGCGTAGGCTCGGCCATGCACCGCGAGCTTTCCGAGCACGCGCGCCGGCTCGGGTTACACGAGCTCGAGATCGAGGCCCAAGAGAGTCTAGCGGATGCCTGCGCTTACTTGGAGCGGCGCGGCTACAAGGAAGTGGGACGCCACGCCGAGCTGGTACTGGAGCTTGATTCCGTAGCCATGCCGGAGATCCGGCCGCCCGCCGGCATCACCATCGTCACCCGGGCGGAGCGGCCCGACCTGTTACCCGACATGTACCGAGTGGCGCTGGAAGCCATTCCCGACATGCCGGTGGATGATGCGGATGAAGTGGGCTCCTTCGAGGAATGGCTCGCCACGGACATGGACAGGCCTATCCACACGCATGACCTGACGTTCATCGCTTTACATGGCGAGGAGGCGGTGGGTTACGCTGTGCTACAACGTGGCCGAGATGGGGTGGCGTTCCACAGCCTCACGGGCGTGCGGCGTGCATGGCGCGGGCGGGGCATTGCCAGCGCGCTCAAGCGTGCACAAGTGGCAGGCGCGAAGCAAGCTGGCTTCCGGCGTCTGGTGACGGAGAACATCGTTGGGAACGCCCCGATCCGGCACCTCAACGAGTTGATGGGCTATAAGCCCTACGCGGGCGCCATCATCTTCCGCGGTCCGCTCCTGTAATCTCGAATCACTCCGTCGGCATGGAGGCGGCGTCCTCCGACTCTCCGCCGCTCGCGATACGCAGGCCCACGTGGCGCCGCGCTTGCAAATAGCCCACCCGGGCCGCCGCCCACGCGGCCCGCGCAGACCACCACCAGTAGTTGAGCGTAATCGACATCTCCAGTGCGCGCACGTGGTGCCACCAACTGCACGGCACGAAGATGACATCTCCTGGATCCAGATCGCCCTGCAGCGGCCGGGCCTGGCGGAAGCTCGGGTAGCGGCCATAATCCGGCCGCTCCACGTCCACCGGACTGAAGAGGACCACGGGCAGCTCTGCGGAGTTGGCGTACAGCGCGGCGGCGTCCCCGGGCGCAAAAAGCGTCCACCGCTTGCGCCCGTACACCTGTACGTTGAAGTTCTCGTGCCGATCATAATGGACGGTCGACACGGTGCCGGCGGGCCCCAGCCAGAAGCCGGGCCGCAGGCACAGCCACCGCCGCAGTTGTGCCGGATAATGGTTCGGCACGCCAAGCTGCTCGTGCAGGGGCTCAATGTCCGCGTTGAGCTCCTGGGCGTCCTCGAAAATGTTGGCATAGGTGATGTAGCAGCTACCCGGCGCTTCCAGCCCAGCCTCCATGTGCTCGATGACGGCACGCAATGACTCGCGGCTGTAATAGCGGTTGCGCAGAAACGCCATGGGGTCTGTCGTTGCGACGCCGCTGCGCCAGCGCTCGACCACGATAGACCGGTCCCCGTAGCGCTCCTTGAAGAACGTCGGCGACCAGCGGCGGCAGGCCGGCCACGACCGAGTCATGCCCGAAATGATGAAGGGCCGCTCCCTCCCTTCCGGGCGTGCGAGCCGCGCAGCCGCTTCGCTGGCCGATAGTCGCTCGAGTGGCTGGGCTGGCGGAGGCTCGTGTGAAAAGCCCGCGTCAGAAGCGAAGAGAGAGTTCATGACCATCCTTACGAAGCAGCGTTTCCTGCGAGGTTACCTCGATCTGCAAGCCGAACAGCTCGGCGGCTAGGTCGCGTAGCTTGGGGCCGAAGATCTTCGGCACGTCCACGCCCACGAGCTGCAGCGGCGTCGGCGTGTGGCCGAGGGCGAGGTCGATGCGGTGCTGCATCGTCTCGAAGAGCCACAGCGAAGCGCGCTCGAGGGCGAAATAGTCCGCGAGCGCATCGGCAAAAGCGCGAAGCGTAGGCGAATCTTGACGGAAGCGGCCGAGAAAAGCGACCAGCGCCTCCGCGTGCCCGGGCGGGGGAACGGCCAGCGACTCTGCGCGTGCATACGCCCAGGCGAACCCCTCGGCGCCCATGCTCAAGCGCTCCTCCTCGAGCTCGTCACGGAATTGCCTGAGCCCCTCCAGCACGCGCTGTCTCGCTTGAGAACCCGCGTAGGCCACCTCGCGCGCCAGGGAGCTGGTCTGCATGGTACGCTGATCGAAGTCTATCGCCGCCTGTGCCAGCGCGCCCATATCCTGCCACCCAGGCGCATCCACCAGCCGCGCCAGGTCGTACGATTGCAGTGTCGAGCGCAGGCCGAAATCGTACTTGTGGATGTCCATCGCCATCAGCAGGTTGAAATATTCCAACGCGCCGGGCTCGAGCAGCCGAGCCATGAGCGCGGTGTCGTAATCACTCGTGCAATGACCATAGAGGATGATGCGAAACGTTTCCTCGACCATGGCAGGCGTCCCGGCGCACACGCTGTGACGGCCGATGAAGAGATCGTTCCCCTCGGAGAAGGCGAAGAGGGTCGCCGGATCCAGGGGAGAAACGCTGTCGTACACGCCGGCGGCGAACGCCATGAGCGCCTGGTTGTCCGCCACTCGATTGAGGCCGAGCATGATCTTGTAGATGACCGCCGCCATGGCCGGGATCTCGCCGTCCGCCAATGGATGGTGGGCGCGCCGCAGCAGGTAAGCCGGCAGCATCAATCCGAGGCGGCTCACCTTCCACACGTCCGTGAGGCTCAGCGGAGCCTCGGCTCGCCCGCGCTCGCGGTGCTTCACGTAAAGTTCGCGCAGCAGGGCCATTCCTCCCGCCACCTCGCTCCAGTGCTGGGTGACCTGCCGCAACGCCGAGACATTCATGGGCAGTGGATGCCTGTTTCGCGACCCTGCGTAGGGGCAGGTCCGCATCTCCATGGGCACCCCCTCCAGATACCTGCGTGGAGCGGTGCCCTCGCCGAGCGGACGGGCCTCGTCGTCGCGATAACGCACGAGGGTGCCCAAGTAGGACGTCCAAAAATATTCCGGCGCCTCCCGCACGGCCGGTCCATACTCCAGGCCGAAGGGGGCCTCGTCCAGATCCGTCAAATCCTGCACGGGTTCGCTCACGCCCCACCCCCTGCCGCGCTGCTCGAGCTACCGATCGAGTCCACTGCCCACGTGGGCAGGAAGCCTTGCATTACGTGCTCCCCGACGATCGGGGCGAGCGTCGCAATCACCTCACGCTCCACGGCTGTGAGCAGCGGATGCCAGAGATCCACAATCAAGCACACCCGCGGCTGGTCGCTACGGTTCCATACCTCATGCTGAAACGTATCGTCAAACACAACACAGTGACCTTCTTCCCACACGCGCGTCTCACCACCGACGCGGATAGCACAATCTGGCGGGATGATCAGGCCCAGGTGGCAGGTGAGCTTGAAGTTGGCCGAGTCGTGATGAGGAGGTACGCTCACGCCGGGAGCGATCACCGAAAAGAGGAATGCGCCGCCCGGGCTCATGTACGGCTCCAGCTCATCCAGCAGCGCGGCGGATTGGGGGCTGCGCACGCAGCTCTCCGCGATTCGCTCGCCGCCCTTCGCTTGCAGGTAGAACGTGCCCCAGTCCTGCGCCCGGAGGTGCGCGAAGCGGTCGGGATGCTCGTCCAGATAGGGCCGCAAATCCTCTGGAGTGACGACCTTCAGATACTCCTCGCGCAAGCGGGGCGCCGCCCGCTCCAGCTTCTCCACGGCCTCACGCAACGTTACGTGCTCCAAGGGATCCACGTAGGGCGTGCGCGTGAGCCCCGGGAAGAAAAAAAGATTGGGACGTTGGTAGGTCGGCAGCTCCGGGAGCGGCGCTCCGCCGAAGTTGATGCGGAGGCATTCCTCGAGACGGGCAAGCTCCGAAGGGGGGTAGCGATGCCGGAACCCCTCCATCAACTGCGACACGGCGTCCAAGGCTCGGGCCGACGTAGAGTGCAAGCTCATTTCGTTCTAACCATCTTTGTGAGATAACAGGTGGTGCTGGTGTACATCAGTTCCGTCTGACAGGTCAATGTCCATTCCTCCTTACGCTCCGCGTCCCATCTTGTCGTCCCCGAACAGGCTGTGGACAGAAGTGCGCGAGACGGCCGCACTGGCCATGCCGCTCGCTGGGTTTCAGCTCGGGTACATGTTGATGGGCATCGTCGACTTTGTGATGGTCGGCCGGTTGGGTGCCCTCGCCATGGCCGGCGTGGGTGTCGGCAGTGCCGTGTGGACGGCGTTCCAGGTGATCGGCGTGGGGCTCTTGCTCGGGCTCGATCCGCTGTTCGCCCAGGCCATTGGCGCGCGGCGCCACGCGCGGGCCCGGGCAGTGTTGCGCCAGGGACTGGTGCTGGCCGCGCTCGCCTCGATACCCCTGGCACTGGCAGCGTTGTCCCTCCCGCGCCTGTTTGCCCTCGCGAACGTGGAGCCCGAGGTGGCCTCGGTCGCTACGAGCTACGTGCATGTGCGCCTGTGGGGGCTGCTGCCCACGCTGATGACGGTGGCCGTGCGTAGCTACCTGCAGGCCACGCAGCAGGTGCGGACGCTGGTTGTGGCTATGGTGATCGCAAACATCGTCAATGCCGTGGCCAACGCCTTGCTCGTATTCGGCGACGGCTCGCTGCACGCGCTGGGCCTGCCTGGGCTGGGCCTGCCTGCGCTCGGCGTGGAGGGTTCGGCCCTAGCCACAGTGATATCCACGGTGGTGGCTCTCGCCATCCTCCTCTGGCGGGCGACGAGAGGACGCCAGCCGGATGAGGTGGAGGAGTCGGCACCGCTCTCGTTGATGCTAACTGCCCTGCGGGTAGGCGTGCCCGTCGCGCTGCAGCTCCTCGCCGAGGTCGGTGCCTTCAGCGCAGTGACGACGCTGGCGGGAAGCCTGGGCAGCGTACCGGCGGCCGCGCATAGCCTCGCCAACACGGTGATGTCCTTCCTGTTCAGCATAGCATTGGGTGTGGGCAGCGCCACGACGGTACGCGTGGGCTATGCCGTGGGCCGCGAGGACGCCGAGGGCGTGCGAATGGCGTGGTTGGCAGGGCTACTCGTGGGCTGTGGCACCATGGTGTTCGGTGGACTCTTGCTCTTCGTGGCCCCGACCGGGATCGCGCGTCTGCTCACGGACGACGAAACGGTCGTGGCCGCCGCGCCGGCCCTGCTGCGCATTGCGGCGCTCTATCAAGTATGCGACGGCGCCCAGGTCGTCTCCTCCGCGGCCCTGCGAGGCGCGGGCGATACCTGGGTGACCGTTTATGCGTACATCCTCGGTTATTATGCGCTAGGCCTACCCCTCGGCGTGGTGCTGGGCCTGGTTTCCCAGCTTGGGGTCGTGGGCCTGTGGTGGGGTCTGGCTCTCGGTGTGACCACGGCGGCCATGGTGCTCCTTCTGCGCTTTCGTATCGTCTCGTCGCGGCCCATCATCCGCGTTTGAGCGGCTTCAGGGCGAAGCTTATGGCGCTGGACGAAGGTCGACGACGCGCGTCACCCGTATTCCTTCGTCGAGCGCCTCGCGGAAGGGAGCGGGCATGGTCTCTACAGGACGCCGGGTTGGGCCAGCCATCACCTCTGCGGGAAGTTCGTAGCTATGGTCGCTCACACGTACCCCCAGCGCGCCACCGCCGGGCTCTTCCTCGATCCCCAGCAGGAAGCCCTCGGGCGGCGGCGCCCAGTAACGCAGCAGCACCCCCTGCTTCGAGCTGTCGTCTACCAGCGTCGACCCCTCCACCCGCCGCCCTGCCAGCCACACCGCCGCCGGGGGTCGGGCCGACATAACCTGCACGTCCACGAAGGCGGCTCTACGCCTGGACGAGATTCGCAAGCGAATGGTGTGAACCTCGCCCTCGGTGTGATCCTCAGTGACGACCACCTCGGGCGCTTCCAGCGATATCGACGGGGCCCGGGATACACGGAGCGGCTCACGCCATTCGGGTAGAGCTTCCAGCGAGGCGATCGGGGATGCATCGCCCACGAAAGCCTCGACCCATGCATCCGGGTGTGCGTCGCTGGACACCCAGCGAGCCAACCCGGAATCCGCGTCGAGCAGATACACGAGACTCGTGGGGCGCGGGTGGCGCGCGTCGAAGCGCTGCGCCAGGGCCCCGCAACCCAGGAGCCCGAGCGCCCAAATCGCGGCGCTGGCGGCCGCCACGGGCGTAGCGCGTCCCAAGGAAGCCCGCCAGGAAGGGGCGAACAGCACGAGCGCCAGCGCCAGGAGGACAGCCACGAGCCCTGCCTCATCGAGCTGGAGCGCGAAGAAAAGATCATGGACGACGGGGGCGAGCAGCAGAACGCTGGGCACGGCAGCGAGACCGAGCAGCAGCACGACGCGAGGGCGAGCCGTACGATCGAACGAGCGGCACAAGAGCGCGAGCGCCACCGTGGCCGAGAGGAGTGGTCCGATGAAAACGCAGCTTGCCCCGGGCATGGCGAGGCCGGTGAAGACCGTGGGTACGGTCCACAAAAGGCACCCTGCGGCGGCGACTTCGGAGGGACGCGCACGGCGCCTGAGGGCAAGCACGGCGAGCACCACGGCAAGCGTCGCCGCTCCGAAGGAAGCGACATAGAGGCCGTTGCCATAAGATTCCGCTTTAAGGAAAGCTCGGTACTCAGGCTGGAGTATCTTCAACAGCGGCCAGCCCAAGCTCACCAGGGCGCCTGCACCGACAACTGCGAGTAGCAGCGCCCCGGCCTCCCTCGCCACTCTCGAGGGCCGAAGGGCTCCGCGTCGTACGCCGGAGCGGAGCACGACCACCAGGACCATGGCCACCACGGCCAGAAGCGCTCGTGCCCAGCGCTCCGGGTAATGGACGAGGTACGGGCCCCAGTTGATGTAGATCCGGTCCCCTTCTTCGCTCGTAGCAACCTCCCCGGGCCGACGTGCCAGCGCAAGGAGCGTCTCCCCCTGTTGCTGGATCGTGCCCATGTCCATCTGGTCGACCGTCTCCAACCGGGTATGATAGGCAATCGATCCCTCGATATTAGCAAAGTTCAACCCGCGCCAACCGGCCTCGCGAAAGACGGAAAAGTCCGTATCGTTCGGCATTCGCCGATAGATCTCCGCGTAGAGCGAGCATGCATGCACATGGGGCGCGGCCTGCCCGAGCCGGCGAATGAGCCCGCCGTTGTCTGCGGACGTCTCGAACATGAGAACCGGGCCTTCGTTGCCGCGGGCATCGACGTTGAGGACGACCTCGACTTCCCGGGCCCAAGGATGTGAGCGCACGAAGGCCAGGCTGCCGAGGCTGTGCAGTTCCTCTGCGTCTGTGAACAGCAGGATCACATCGTGGACGAGGTCCGGACCGGCACGCAGCGCGCGCGCCACCTCCAGAAGGGAAGCGACGGCGGCCCCATCGTCGGCGGCGCCGGGCCCGGTGGGCACCGAATCGTAATGCGCCACGAGCAGCACCGCGGCGCCCGGGGACGAGCCCCGGAACCGGCCCACGACATTCTCGACCGTCGCCGCTGGCCGAGGGATGTCCTGCTGCGGAGCGAACAGCGCCTCCCGCTGCACGTGCCCCTCAGCGCCCAGCGCTTGGAGCCGTGCGAGAAGGTAATCACGCACCTCGGCGTGCCTTGGCGTGCCGGGCGGGTGCGGCGCTGCGCCCACGACTTTCAGGTGCTCATAGGCGCGCTGTGCCGAGAACTCGGCCGTAGGCGCGGTCACATCTCTTGGGGGCAAACGCGAGAATGTACCAAACCCCAGCGCCACTGCGAGCGCGAAGAGAACCAGCGTCCCCAGGCGCGCCGCAAGCAGCACCATCCGGTCCGAACCATCATGCAACCCGAGACACATCCTTGGCTCACGCGGTGTAGGGGTACACCATCGTAGCAGTTCGACTGGATGCGGGCTAACTCCCGCCTATGCATCTGCGCCAGGCCGTGTTAGTGTGCACACACGAACATGACTGCACGTGCCTTTCCACCTGTCGATCCAGCGTCCTTTGCTCGCCTGTTCGAGCCGCACACGGCCGAGCAGTTCGTCGACGAGTACTGGCCGGAGAGGTCCCTCCACATCGAGGGAGATCCCGAGCGCGTCTCCAGCCTTTTTTATATGCCAGAATTGCGCAATCCAACATCGCTCTTCCACACCCATCCAGAAGACGTTCAGCTCGTCTTCCGTGCGGACCCAACAACGACGAATAGCTTTGGCAATGTCTTTCTCCCGCCAGCAAAGGCGGCCGTGCTTTATCAGAGCGGGATGACCGTATCCTTCCCGAACATGCAACGCAGCATTCCCATGCTGGGTGCATTCACGCAATATCTGGAGCAGCTCACGGGTGTGATGCCAGGAACCGTGGACGCGATCGGCGCCCTCTCACGGCCTGGCATGGGCTTCAACCGCCATTTCGATGCCATCGATGTGCTGATCATCCAGATCCACGGCACCAAAAAGTGGCACATATCGCAGCAGCCAGCAGTGCGCTATCCGACCGTCAATCACGTAGCAGGCACGCCCATCATTGGCGAATTGCATGCTTACGCCCCACCGGCGGCAGCAAGCTGGGGCGCGGATCCTGCGCCTTCCGACTTGCGAACCGTGCTGCTTCGACCAGGCTCCGTGCTCTTCGTGCCGCGAGGCTACTGGCACCAGACCGAGGCTGGCAGTGACGAGTCATTCTCCGTTTCCATCGGATTCCGAACCCCCTCGTGCGCCGACATCGTCCTGCGCGAGCTGCATCGTCGATTGCTGGCACACACTGAATGGCGTCGGCCCGTACCGGGGGGCAGCGGTGGGCCGGCGCATCGCACGACAGAGCGGGCGCTCAGGCAAATGGAAGCGCTGCTGGCCGCATTGGATACCGCGGTCGGTCCGATGCGTGGGACGGACGTGCTGCCCACGCGTCCGACCTTCGAAAGCGCATCGCAGGTATGCCAGCGTATGCGCGAGACCTTCGTCCCCGAGGCAACGAGCGGCCTCTCGCTGATCGCCCAGTTCCGCCTGATCGCCGGCCAGCAGCCGGAAGCATTCTATATCGAGCTGGCGGATGGCACCATGCAGATCAGCGAAGGCGAACACCCCAGCCCCTCCCTGAGGATATCCTCATCGCTGGCAGATTTCCTGCAATTCGCGGCGAGCCCTGCCGACGGCCCCGCGCTTCTCGAGCAGGGACGAATTCAGGTCCATCCAATGGATATGAAGGTGCTGGGAGGCCTCCTGGGCTCGTTCGCGATGTTTCGCTAGAAGCCATCTCATAAACCATCCAGTAGGTCCATCAGCTCCAACATCCTACTTTGTAGGATCAATCGAACGAGGGATGGTCCAGCGGTCGGTACATTTCTCGTGCTGGCGACATATGCAGGTGTGGACCTGACAGACCCTCAGTGGGCGCTCCTCGAGCCTCTTATCCCTGCGCCTCGCGTGCGCGCCGATCGCCGCGGGAGGCCGTGGAAGGATGCGCGCGAGGTACTCAACGGCATCTTGTGGATCATGCGCACCGGCGCTCGATGGGCTGACTTGCCCGAGAGATATCCGTCCTACCAGACGTGCCATCGGCGGTTCCAGCAGTGGTCGAAGGACGGCACGCTTGAAAGGATCCTGTACGCTTTGGCCGGGGACTTACGTGACAGAGGGCAGCTCGATTTGAGCGAGGCGTTCATCGACGGTACGTTCGTGAGCGCCAAAAAGGGGGGGCCTGCGTCGGGAAAACGAAGCGTGGCAAGGGGACCAAGATCATGGCCATTGCAGACGGCTCTGGTCTTCCTCTCGCCGTCTGCATCGCAAGTGCTTCGCCGCATGAAGTCAGGCTCGTCGACCGAACGCTCGATAACAGCTTCCTCGCCCAGCTCCCCAAGCGCCTCATTGGCGACAAAGCCTACGACAGCGTCGCGCTCGACGCGCGGCTCGCGGAGGAGCGGGGGATCGAGATGATCGCGCCCAATCGGTCGAATCGCAAGCGCCTCACCCAAGACCTCCGCCCCCTCCGCCGATACAAGCGCCGCTGGAAGGTAGAGCGCCTCTTCGCCTGGCTCCAAAGCTTCCGCCGCATCGCGGTTCGGTACGAGCGCCACACCGAAAACTTCCTCGGCTTCGTCCACCTCGGATGCATCGTCGTGTACCTCAGGAGACTCCTGGACGGCTTATGAGATGACTTCTAGCATGCAGTGACCCCGGCGAGGTCAGGGCGTGGTGTAGAATTTTACACCGACGCGAAACATGCGCAATTGTGCAAGCTGGACCATTGACAGTGAGCACATTTTAAAGTCACACTGCTGCTGCGCTGCGGTCGATCTCTCTTCGGGAGCGTACAGGCCGTGGACCTCAACGGTCGGAGGGTTGCTTGAAGCGTCGCAATTTTCTCAAGAGCGCAGCCGCAATGGCTGCGGCGGCAAGCGGTGTCGGCGTTTCGCTTTGGGGAATGCGACAAGCCCGCGCATTCGGCGAGGTGCCCAAGGACGCGCAGAGCATCATGCTCCCGCCGGAGCTGCGTGCGCAGAACATCCTCGAAATCTTCCTCTACGGCGGCATCAGCCAGTACGAGTCGTTCTACTGCGTGCCCGAGTATGGCCAGGCCGACAGCACGGGCTGGTACGCTTTCCTCAATTCGGGCGAGGTGCTGTCCGCCGTGAACCAGTGCGGCTTCTCGGGAAATTTGACCGAGCCATTCGCCGGCGACGCCAACGGCAAGTCCGTGCACTTCGGCCCCTTCGTCATGCCGCTACGGGAGCGGCCGGACGTGATGCAAAGGGTACGCGTATCCATCACCGCACATGACCTCGAGCCGCACGAGGGGGCGATCCCCATGGTGCTCGCTGGACGTGGGCTCGGGCATCCGGCGCTCTCAGGGCTGGGCGCGCATATCCAGCGTTACTTCCTCGAGCGCGAGCCCAGCCCTGGGCGTGCGCCATTCTCCTACGTGCTGATGTCGAACGAAGCGACCGGCCTGCCCACCGACAACATCCGCACCTCGGTGGCCATCGGCATGCACCCTGGCGCGGCGCGGCCGCTTGGCATCAAGGTGGACGCGGCAGGTGACCTCGCGAGCCTGCTCGCGCGCGGCAGCGTGGGCCCGAACCGCGCGCAGTACGACGCGCTGATGAATGGCCATATCGAGCGTTACCAGGCGCGGCTGCGCTGGCGAGGGCAGGGCGATCCGCTGCGCTCACCACGCCTTGGGGAGCTGGTCGCGGCCTCGTCTTCGATCGCCAATGCGAGCGCCATCATGAACGTCCTTGAGCCGAAGTACTTCCAGAAGTTTGGCGCCTCCAACTGTGGCGACAGCGTGGAAGTCGACCCGATGACCATGAACCTGAAGCTCGCCACGCACTTGCTCACGCACCCCATATCGCCCGCGAGGTACGTCTGCGTCATCGACACTGGCCTGATCTCGGCTGACGGGGGCGGCGGCTACGACACACACGTCGAGAATTCCCATACACAATCGCGAAACTTATCGCACACACTTCGGGCGCTCCTCTCGGTCGTGAACAAACCGGGTGAAAATGACCCGAACAAGCTCGACCTCGACAAGACGATGATCGTGCTGACCACGGAGTTCGGGCGCACCCCGTTCAAGCAGGCGGAAGGGGGGCGTAATCACTGGCCCTACGGTTTCCCGATCGTGTTCATCGGCGGGCCGGTGCGCGGCACGGGCAAGGGCGTCTTCGGCGCGTGCGGGCCCGACGCCCGCGCGACGCAAGCATCCACGGCGCAGGAGAACCGGATGGCGGCGCTGCTCGCGCTGGGAATCTGGCCGTTCGCGCAGGAGAGCTACAACGTCTCCGACGTGCCGGGCGCGGCCACGGAGCTTCAGGGGGCGCAGTTCGTGCAGCAGCGGCAGCTGGGGGTGCAGTCGTGAGCGCGCGCGGAGCCTGGAAGGTGAGGGCTTTGTGGCTGGCGCTCGCGAGCGCCTCGCTGGCAGCTTCCGTGCCGGCCTGCGACGGTAGCGGCTTCGATCCGAGCCCGTCGCGCCCCGGCGCAGGCAGTAGCGGTGCAGGCGGCGATACGGGCGAGGACGCAGGGCCTCCGCCGACGCCGAGCCACGTGTGGACCGAGTGCCAGGCCAGCGATCAGGCCTGGGTGCGCCGCGCGATCCTGGCCGTCACGGGGCGGCGGCCCTGGGGCCAGGCCGAGGTAAACGCGTACGAGGACGTCATCGCGGGCATCCGCAAGGCGGACCTCTTGGCGGCAGGCAAGGACGTCGATCCCAGTGGCGCACTGCCGCCCGGCGGCGAGGATCTGGTGAACGCGCGCAAGCTGGTGATGCGCGCACTGGCGAACGAGGACGCCTTCCGGCAGCGCTGGAGCGACTTCTTCATGGATGCGCTGAAGGTGGTGCGCGTCGAGACGAAGTCGCAGAAGGACTGCTACGGCACGCCGCTGGCAGAGGCCTTTGATGATGGCGCGCTGGCCGCGTGGGTGCGCGACAACGACCCTTCGTCGACGAACCCGCTCCAGCCGGGCTTCACCATGGACCAACTCCTGAGCTCGTCGATCGCGCTCGACGACCTCTCGCCGGTCTACCGCGCGCACCTCTTTGCCATGCTCTCACGGCCTTATACCGCGGGGGCCGTGGGTCCGTACGAGATGGAGCGCGCGCGCCGCCAGAACTTCGGCGCGATCTTCCACAGCGCGTACATCCACCGCGACCTCGTCTGTTTGTCCTGCCACAACAGCGAGTTCTCGGTGACGTACAACGAGGATCCATCGCTGAACCGCGCTTGGCCGGTGCCGGGGCTCTTCGAGGTGGCGCTGTACGGATCGTCGAACGGGCTGCATCCGGTGGAGGAGCAAGCCGAGAAGGGCACGGATGAGCTGCGCGGCCTGTCGATGCTGCGCTACTGGGGCGTGGCCGACGCCGGCGACCAAGCGCCGTACGGATGGAACGGCTTGTCGTGCGGGATGTTCCAGCAGCCGCAGGAGGACGATCCGCTCGGCGTCGACACGTACTTCGGATCGATCCGCTCGACGCCGGACGCGCCGAACCGCGGCCTTCGCGCCAGCGTCTGGGACCTCGAGCGCGCGCTGCATCGCGGCGTGGACCTGCTCGCAGCGCACGGTCTACAGCGCCTGCCCGGGAACAAGCTGGCTGATCCCGACGAGGCCTTTGCGTACCTGCTGGCGGAGAACGTGGTCGAGCAGGTGTGGGCGGAGGTGATGGGCACGCGCTTGACGATCGCGACCTACTTCCCGCGCACGCAGGAGCAGCGCGACATCCTGATGGGGCTGACCGAGCACTTCATCGCGTCGCACTTCTCGTTGAAGACGCTACTCGCCGACGTGCTCGCGCATCCGGCGTTCAACTTGAAGGCGCCGGAGGAGGGCTGCGGCAGCGGTCCGTACGAGGTGGCGCGCATCCTCGATCCGTGGACGCTGAGCGAGATGGATCTGGCCCGGCGCGGCAATAGCCCCGCCGACGGCGTCTTCGCGATCTCGTCGCGTCCGCTGCGGCGCTCGCTGCACCGCGCGATGGAGTGGCCGTTCATCAATGAGTATCCGGAGGGCACCGACGAGGAGGTGTTCCAAACCGCGATCGGCTTCTTCCTGAAGGACGGCGAGCCGGGCTACCGCGGGCTCGACTTCCAGGGGCGGCTGTCGTGGGAGTCGATGTACGGGGCGTGCAGTTCATGGGGCGCCAACGATTTCGTGGCGAAGGTCGCCCAATGGGCCACGCAGACGCCGGGCGCGACGGTGGGCGACGCGGTGATCGCGCTCAAGGATCGGCTGATCGGCGAGCCGTGGGTGGAGCCCACGAGCGAGAAGCCGCAGATGGAGGCGCTGCTCGGGAGGTCGCTCGCAGACACGGACGTCACGGACCTGGAGGGCAAGCTGCGCTCGCTGTGCGGAGAGCTGGTGTCGTCGCCGCAGTTCATGATGGGCGGACAGCCGGCGAAGGACACGCGCGAGGTGCCGAAGCTCTCGCCGCCGGAGGTCTCGTACGAGGCGACGTGCGGCTACGTGGCGAGCTTCCTCGGCAACATCGGGGCGCCGTACACGATGACGTGCGGCCCGGACACCGTCACTGTGACGAGGAAGTGAGCGACGCGTGGTCGTGCGGATGAGGTGGCGCGCGCTCAGGGCCCTTGCGGTCCTGAGCGTTGCGGTGGGCTGCGGCGATCAGGACGGCGAGATCAAGCCCGACGACAGCGGCGGCAGCGGTGGCGGCGGCGCGGGCGGCGGCGATACCGCTGTGGATCCGGCTGCGGCGGTGTACCCGGACGTGACGACGTTGCATGCGCTGGGCGTGATGCGGACGTGCGCGTTGAACGAGGGCGTCTGTCATCACGCGCGGCAGTATCCGGAGCTGGGCGCGGTGAGCGACATGCTGGCGCTCGTGAACGCGCCCTGTCAGGTATCGCCGGCCGATCCTTCGCTCGTGCCCGAGGAGTGCGAGCGGCCCGGCGACAAGCTGGTGTTGGGTGGTATGGATCTGGAGATCCTGCGCGTGATCGTGCCGTCGGACGCGCCGTTCCCGCCCGTGAGCGTGGAGCTTTCGCTCGGCGCGGCGCCGCCCTCGCTCGACGTGATGGGCGCGCGGATCCGGCGGCTCGACGACGGGGGCGCGGAGGTGAAGAGCGTGCCACTCGACGGCGCAGCAGTGGGGCCGGGGAGCGACGCGACCTCGGTGAAGATCGAGCTTGGAGGCGCGCCGATCGCGCTACGCGATTTCCTGGACGTGCGCGTGGTGGATCAGGATCACGTGCGCATGGGCGATCCCAACGGCAACGGTATCGCTCACGGCACCCCTGCGCCGTGGTCGCAGGTGCATCCGGGTGATCCCAAGCGCAGCTACCTCTACCGCCGCCTGCTCGACGATCAGTACGGGCCGCGCATGCCACTCATCCCGCGCACCTGGAGCCCGCTGGCCACGCGCGCTCTCTTCTGCTGGGTTCGCGGTCTGCCCGAGGGAGCGACACCGGACTCGCCGGAGGCGCTCGCGCCCATCGACTACGCGAGCTGCCCGCTCGATCCGGACGCGCCCGATCCCAATGCCACGGGGGCCTGGTCCAGTGTGCGCACGTTGATGGGCTCGCGCTGCGCGACGCAGGGGTGCCACACCGAGGCGGCCAGGGCGGGAGGTCTGGACCTGACGCCGACATCGGCAACGTTCGTGAAGGACGTGATCAGCGTGGCCTCCACGCAGCAGCCGAGCGTGCTGCGCGTGGTGCCGGGCCAGCCGGCGGCGAGCTACTTGCTCTGCAAGGTGGACCCGGCGTGCGAGTCGCGTGCCCCAATGACGGCGCTCATGCCAAGCGCAGGCGAGTCCCTGACAGAAATGGAAATCATGTCGATCCGCACGTGGATCCTGAACGGCGCGCCGCTCGAGTAGCTTCGCTCGGGCCGTGACGGAGAGGCCCCACACCGCGAGCGCCCGTCATTGGCACTGGAAGCGCTCGGAAGCGCGCGGCGACCGCTCCCGAAAGCGGCATTAGGTCGCGGGGGTTGGCATCGAGATCCTGCCTGTACTCTCCAGCTCCTTCGTTATGGCATCCGCATTCGGCGCCGTGTCTTTTCGTATACCGCAAACGCACGCTTTCAACGCAGCCTCATGAGCGGCGTATCATTGGCCTCGGCTACCCAGCGTAGTCCAGGATGAAGCAATCGACTTTTCCCCGTCCGCGTATCTGCTTTCATAGCGACGCGACGCGGAGCTCACCCTTCGAGAGCCTCTCGAGCACGGACGTACGCTCGTCCTCCTTCATCTCACCATCGACGTGCCCTGCGGGAATCCCTGCGCGAAGAAACGACGCCGCGATGTGCTTGCTGTGCTCGCTGTTCACCGCACGACGGTCAGCCACTTCGACGTCTGCTCTATAAGCTCACGCCGGTGGGCGATGAACAGCGTGCGGCTGCCCTTCTTCTCGGCCGATTCGACAATCGCACACGCAATGACGGTCTTGCCTGAACCGGTAGGCGCCACGATGAGCGGCTTGTTCTTGCCGCCCCGGATGACAGCGCGTGCCCGATCGATGGCTCGCTTCTGGTAATCCCGGGGCGTGTACTTCATGGCGCTCGCTCAAGGACGCAGGGAACGCTCGCGAATAGACCTCGGTTCCTGCATCTCCCGTTCGCGTCTCCCGCTATCCGGGCCGCCCCTCCCGCTTGCCAGGAATTTGCCAGAACCTGCGTCCAGCCCCGTCCGCGCCTGTCCACTCCTGGCCACCCCGGCAACCGCTCCAACTACCCAGGATCACTACACAAATCAGCGGAGGAGAAGGGATTCGAACCCCTGGTACCCTTCCGGGTACGGCGGTTTTCAAAACCGCTGCCTTCGACCACTCGGCCACTCCTCCAAATACCTATTTCGACTGCGTTTTCTGCCACCTCCCTAGGCGTTTGTCAACGCCGCACTGCCGCCTGTTGCCCATCTGTTGCCCATCCTGAGCCTGGCCTACGACGCCAGGCTCAGCCGCTCGATGACCCCGCGCTTCGCTACCTCATTCGTGTGCGCGTACCGCTGGGTCACGCTCAGGTGCTGGTGCCCCGCCAGCGCCTGCACCGTGGGTGCATCCGCTCCGATACGGAAGCACCGTGTCACGAAGAAATGCCGCAAGTCGTGCAGACGCGACTTCGGCAGCTTGGCTTTCGTCAGGACGCGCTGGAACGCGTGCAGCAAGCTCGACTCGCCCCAGATGGTCCCCTTCGAGGAAGGGGAAACGGGGTCGGTCGGCTCATGCGGCTTCGCCGCCGCCTCGCGAAGCATACGAGCGAGCCGAGCGGTGAGCGGGATCGTCCGCTCGTGGCCCGACTTCGGCGTGTCCACCTCGCCGCCGTAGATCGTCTGGCGGACGATCAGGAGGCCAGCGTCGAGGTCGACATCCATCCAGCGAAGGCCCCGGATCTCCCCTGCCCGGAGACCCGCGTCAGCGGCCAGCGTGAGGGCCATCCGCGCGGCCGGGTAGGCGAGCCCGAGGACGAGCTCGACGTCCTCGACGCTCGGCGGCTGCACGACCTTCTGGCCGACCTTGGGAAGCTTCGGAAGCTTCGGCATGGCGGCCAGCTGGCCGGCCTCGACAGCGCATCGGAGGACGCTGCGAAGAGCCACCTGGATGTTTCGTCGAGACGACGGCTCGAGCCCGGCCTTCACGAGGTCGGCGTCGAGCTTCGTCACCTTCACGAAGTCGACCTCCGCCGCGGGCATGTCGGCGAAGCGGGGCAAGAGCTCGGACTCGAACGACACCTCGTACGAGCGACGCGTCGTGCGCTTCAGCTTCGTGATGGCCTTGGTGGCTCGGAAGAGCTCCACGGCCTCGCGGAACGTGAAGCGATGCGGGCTCGCCAGGGGCGGGGCGACGGGCTCTGCGGGCTCGTCCTGCTGCCCAGGAACGGCCGGGATGTACCCGAGCTCCTCGAGCTGAGCGATGAGGCGTCGCCCCTCGGCGTGCGCGGCCTGGGAGGTCTGCACCTGGGCGTCCCTCCGGAAGCGGACGCGCTTGCCGGTTCTTCGGTCACGGTACGGAATTTCAATGATCCACCGGAGTTTCCCTCTCCGGGTCTTCTTGCGAACGGTCATGTCGAGGTCCTCCCCGACCTGGCCGCGCACCTGGGTGAAGAAGAACTACCACGAGCCCATCGCGCTTGCATCATGAGCCCGGCTCCGCGTTCGCACTCCAGCGAGAGGAGAACTGCACGCGCCAGAGGCGGCCGAACTTGCGGGCACGGACGCCGTCGATGTTCGACTCGATCCCGCCGTCGGGCGCGCGAACGGCGTGGCGCTCGATGCTGCGACGGAGCGCATCGGGCGACATGTCGAGGAAGTCGGCCGCGGTCTTGATCGAGACCCAGCCGCGCGCCATCGGGGGCTCGGTCGCGTGGGAGATCTTGCGCTTCACGTCGACCTCCGCGCTGGCCGCGTGGGGCGTTTGTCCTCGAGCTTCGCGCGGATGTTCGGGGCGGCGAGGCCCGCGCGGACGAGGGCGAGCGTCCCGCGCCGCACTGGCAGCCCGGCGAGCGTGCGGCCCAGCGCCTGGCGCGAGACGTTCAGTTCAGCGACCACCGCTCGCTCCCCCATCTTCTCGATGAGCCGGCGCAGCGCACGCAACTCGTCGACGGACAGGGCGATGCCCTTTCCAGCATGCTCCATGGCCCAAACGGTAGGCCTCAGGGCGGCAGGGGGTACGGAACAGGGGCCGATCGACCACTGTTCCAAACGGATCAACCGCTGTAGGCGGGCGCTACCGACACGCGTGCACCACGCCGCAGTTCGGCTGGGGAACTACAGCTTCTTGCGCGCCGCGGCGTCGCGCGTTCGTGCCCGAGCCATCCGCCGCACTTCCTGTTCGATCGCGTCGCCGACGGTCATGCCGCGCTTGAAGGAGAGATCTTCACCCTTGGTCATCAGCACGCTGATGACCGCAAGTTCGCGGCTGTTGAGCTCGCGCCCGTAGACAAGCCCCCTGAAAAAGTTAGGGCCACGAGAGTTCACGAAGTGCGCGAGAAACTTACGCCTCTCCAGGCGGTGTCTGTACTTGCCGACGTCCTGCACGAGCGAATCGAAGAAGCGGCGGCGCTGATGGAGCGCCTTGTGCAGCTTGTGGGCGTAGTAGATCCCGTGATCGTCTCGGCGCGGATCAAGGCCACGGGAGTCGAAGAAGTCGATGACCTCGGCCGCGGCCTTGCGGAGCTTGTTCATCACCCGCCAGGCCTCCTCTTCGATCCGCGAGCGCTGGAGAGTCTCCTCGAATCCGGCTAGCGGGTTCTTTGTCCACGGGTGACCGAACGTGGCGGCATACTCCTTCTCGCACTGCCGGACGAGCTCCTCGCGTAGCGCTTTCTTGTCGTCGTAGGTCTTGGTCCTGCGCTTCTGCGTTGACTTCATCATCGCGGCCTCGGGAGAACGGCCACAGGCGTCGTTCTCGAAGATCAGAGAAGTGTACGCCCTCGCTTGCAACGCGCCAGTTGTGCCAGGACAAAGTGAACTACGAGTCCAAGAAGTACGGCCCCACGTAACGCCGCACCTGAGTTACTTCGTCAACGCCTACGAAACAGGCGGTTTTGGAACAACGAAGTCATCGGTGTTCGGGGACAGTTGTGCCCTCTAGAACGGCCGATTTCTCTTATTGGGTATCCCCATGCTGGGATGGGAGCATGTTCACTGCAGGGCACACGCTCCGAGCGACCGGACTGACGTACCGGCAGCTCGACCACATCGTCCGCAACCGTTTTCTACGGCCTAGCCACCAGGCTGCACAGGGGCAAGGCACCCTTCGCCAGTTCAGCACCCGGGACCTGCTGGCGCTGCGACTGGCCAAAGAAATTCTCGCCGCTGGACTCCGCCTCCAGCCCTTCATGGCGCTCCTTCACTTCGTACAGCGGGATCCGAGGCTCCCACCGCTCGACGAGATCCGGGACATCACGCTGATGATCAACGGAGGACGAGGCAAGGTCGTCGTCCTCGATGGCAAGCAGAGCCACTGCGATGCGCAGAAGCACGCCTTCAGCATCGTCCTCCATCTTGGCCCCGCTGCGGAGCACGTGCGCCGCGGGATCGAGCGGCTCACCACTACATCCAGGCAGCGCCCGCGCCGGGGGAACAAAAGCTGAAAAAGAGAACGGCTCCATCCGCTGGGTTTGCGACGCCGCGGGTGGAGCCATCCAGGAGATGACTGTGAAACTAGCACACGCTTCCACGGAATCCAATAATGGGGGCGAACGGCGACTGCCCTTCGAGCCCCTTCACATCCAGTACCTGGAGGAGCGCGGCGTCGATCCAGAATGGGCTGGCATGGGTGCCGGCCTGCGCTCGGTCACGCCCGAGGAGGGCGCAAAGCTGCTCGGGTTCACGCAGCCGCTCTCTTCGGGCGGTCTGTACATCCCGTATCCCAATGCGCAGGGCTACGGGCGGATCCGACTCGACGGAGGGGATACGCGCTTCCTTGTTCCCGCAGAACGCGAAGTGCCGGTATATCTGCCGCCTGGCTTTCACGCTAAGGGGCCCCATCCCGTCTATGTCGTAGAAGGCCCCATCAAGGCCCTCTCGCTCCTGGACTACCACTTCAACGCCTTGGGGCTCGGTGGGACCGGGACGACCCTCGAGAAGAACGCTCGTCGGCTCAACGATTCGTGGGCGGGGCTGGAACTTACGGGGCGCGACGTCTTCATCCTCTTCGACTCGAACCGCATGACGAACCCGAACGTCGCCCGCGACGAAGCAAGGCTCGCCCAGGCGCTCGAGGGTGCCGGCGCGAGGGTGCGGGTGGCCGCGCTCCCACCGAAGCCGAACGGCAAGGACCAGGGGCCCGATGACTTCCTCGCGGCCCGAGGACGTGCCGCCCTGCAGGCGATCATCGACGCGGCCGTTCCCGCCAACCCTGTTGAGCGGGTCCGGTACATCTCCACGCACTTCTCCACGAACGAAGAGCGCGTTCGCGCTGCCACTGCGCTTCTCGATGACATGCCGTTCCTGGCGTCGATCGGGGAACGTGGCGTCGGTGTCGAGACGGGGGTGGCCGATGAGCTCAGCAAGTACAAGGTGAAGCCGACCGTATTGAAGCGCGCCCTGAAGGAGTTCGAGGGCAAGCTCAAGGCGAGGAGGAAGCACGACGCCGAAGTGGCGCCGCCCATGTCGAAATACGTCGTCCAGGAAGGTAAGTTCTGCATTCTGTCCGGCATCGGCGACACGACGCGCGTCGAGCAGCTCTGCAACTTCACGGCGCACATCGAGCGGGAAGAAGTTGTCGACGACGGTGCCGAGCAGAAGCGACACCTCGTCGTGTCCGGGAAGCTGGCGACTGGTGAGCCCCTGCCTGCGGGGCGGGTCGAGGCCAAGGATCTCGATCACGGGTTGTGGCCGATCGAGCAATGGGGCCCCGACGCGATCATGTATCCCGTTCAGCGGGCGCCCCTTCATCTGCTCGCTGCCATCCAAGAGTCGTCGAGGTGGACGAGGGGTTACTCGTTCACACACAGCGGCTGGCGCGAGCACAACGGCGAGATGATGTTCCTGCACGCCAACGGCGGAGTGGGGGCCGCGGATGTATCGGTTTGCCTCGAAGGGGAGCTCGCGCGCTACAAGCTCCCGGCCGTGGCAGAGGACATCCCGGGGGCTGTGAAGCTCGCGCTCTCGTTCCTCGAGCTGGCCGATCCGCAGATCACCATCCCGCCCTTCTCTGCTGCGTTTCGAGCCCCCTTGCAGCACGCGTTGTACTGCGACTCGACCGTCTCGCTCTGCGGGCCCACAGGCTCCATGAAGACGACGCTCGCGGCCCTGCTCATGGGGTTTTACGGGAACTTCGACGCAGAGCACCTGCCCGCGAGCTGGTCGTGGACGGTGAACCGTCTCGAACAGATGATCTTTACCGCGAAGGACATGCTTGTCGCCATCGATGACTTCGCTCCGACGAAGGCAGAAGCCGGAGATGAGCTGCATCGCAAGGCGGCGCAGCTACTGCGTGCGATCGGCAACGCCAACAGCCGCGGCCGTCTCCGCGCCGATCTTACCGCGCGTCCCGACCGCCCCCCACGCGCCCTCGTGTTGAGCACGGGTGAGGACGCGCCGAGCGGGGAATCGATCCAGGCGCGTCTCATCACGGTCCGCATGAAGCCGGGCGATGTCGATCGCGTGAGGCTCACCGATTTGCAGAAGAACCGTGACCGGCTGCCGCACGCGATGCTCGGTTACATCTTGTGGTTGAAGTCGCAGATGAACGGCCTCCGCTCTTTGATGGAGAAGCGCTTCATCGAGCTGCGCGCCGAGCTGCACCAGGAAGGCCAGCACCTCCGCGCTCCGGCGGCGATGGCACACCTGCTGCTGGGCATGGAGTACTTCTGCTTGTTCGCGAAGGACATCGGCGTCCTCGACGAGAATGGGTCCACGGTGCTCATGCAGAAGGCCCGCACCGCGCTGCGCGCCAACGCGGCCGAGCAGTGCCGCGCGGCCGTCGACGTGAACCCCGTCCACCGCTTCATCAACGTGCTCCGCACGCTCCTCGTGCAGGGCAAGGTCAAGACGGTCGACGTGGGGTTTGCGCTCGACACCGCCGAGGGGAAAGGCATCGGCTGGGAGGACAAGGACCACTATTACCTGTTCCCCGATGCCGTCTACACGGCTGTGGTCGAGGCCATGCGTGCGGCAGGGCAGTCGATGCCCCTCGCGCAGCGCATGCTCTGGTCACGGCTCGTGGACGACGGGTTCGTTCTTCCTGGCGATGAGGAAGGCCGGTCGACTCGCAAGAAGTTCGTGGGTGGTCCGAACGGCCAGCGCGAGCGCGTATTGTGGTTCGTTCGGGAGAAGCTCGAGCTGCGGGACGCGATCTCCGAGCGAATCGACGAGTGCGCCGAGGAGAAGAATGACGAAGGAGATGACGACCCCGACGATGGCCCCGGCGGCCGAGGGGCCGGCGGCGACGGCGGCAGCAATCAGGGCGGCGGTAGCTCCGGCCCGCAGTTCGGCCTGCCCTTCCCGGTCATCCGCTCACCCGAGCCGGCGGGGGTGGTCTCGTCCGGCCCCGGGGCCGCGCCCCGAGGCCCCGTTCCCCAGAACGGAACGGGGCGCGGAACGGGGCCCAGCTCGGGCTCCGGCGAGACGCACGAAACGCGGCAGATCCCGATGGTCACGGGAACAGATGGTGAGCTGGGCATGGTTGATATTCCATCCGGCCCCGAAGCCCCGTTCGCTCAGGGGGAGAGGCTCTACTCCTACGTGCCGCAGAACGACGTGGGGGCTGGTCGCGCGGATGCAGAGTCTGCCTATGGGCCCTCTCTCTCCCCCCGGGCTTGCGGGGCTTCGGGGCCCGATGAGCCCAATATCGCAGAATCGCTACGGTTTTCGCGCCCCGAAGCGCGCCCCGAAGCACACCCCCACCGGGGCGCGGCGCGGTACGACGCAGGGCCGGGTGATCGGGACCACTTCGCGGGCGCGATTCTCCGTGCTGGCCGCGTGGGCCTGGTCGTCCACTCGACGGGCTCCGACATCACCGAGGGCCCTGTCTTCGTCGCCGTCGCTCTGCCCGATGGCCAGGCGCGGGTGTTCCACACGTTCGGCGGTGAGGAGCTCGGCCCCGTCGCCGATGCCCTCTGCCAGGTGACGGTCGTCGGCCACGACCTCAAGCGCGCGCTCGCGCAGTTTCAGTACCACCTCGGCTTCATGCTGGGCACGGTGGTGGACACGGCCATCGCGTGGCGGCTGCTCAACGGCGGCAGGCACCTCGAGAACGACAAGTACTTCTCCTTCGAGCGCGCGTGTGAGCACGCGTTTGAGAAGAAGACCGTCCAGAAGAACATCAATGGGTGGATGACGCCCAGCCGCGAGCTACGCGATGAACTCGCGCAAGAGGCGCGGGATGTCCTGCGTCTCGCGGACAACTTCCAAAAGAATCTCCGAAAAGAGCGCCTCGAAGAAGTAGCCGCGCTCGAGTTCAAGCTCCTCCCCATTGTCGCCCAGATGGAGGTGAGCGGCGTGCCGATCAACCGAGACCAGTGGAATCGGCTTGTCGACATGTGGGCGAGCGAGGCCGCGGAGCTGAAGAAGAACCTGGTCGCCATGCTGGGCGTGAAGGATCTCGATCACAACGATGCGATTCTCGCGGCTCTCCAACGACTCGGTCTCCAGGTCGAGCGCACGAACAGCGAGGCCCTCGCGCCGTACATGCATCTGCCGGTGGCCCAGCAGCTCGTCCTCTACCGGCGCAAGAACGCCTTCGTCACGGGTGCCGGCAAGGGCGTGCTGCGGGCCCTCAGCCGTTCCGAGGACGGGCGCGTGCACGCGACGTTCAACCAGATCGGCGCCGTGACTGGCAGGCTCAGCGCACAGGAGCCAAACCTGCTCGGCCTGTCGAGCGACAACCAGGTGCGCTCGTGCATCCAGGCTCCCCCAGGCAAGACGCTCGTCGTCGGGGACTACAACGCGATCGAGCTGCGCGTGCTCGCAGACCAGACGGGGGACGAGAAGCTCAAGGAGGTTTTCAGGAAGAGCGACGGAGACCCGCACCGCCACACGGCATCGCTGTTGATGGGCGTGCCCGAGAACCTGGTCACCGACGAGCAGCGCAATCGGGCAAAGCCCGTGAACTTCGGGGGCTCGTTCGGGATGGGCGTGGACAAGCTCATCACCTACGCGAAGAAGAACTACAAGGTGGACCTCACGCGAGAGCAGGCGGCGCGGTTCAAGCAGATGTTCTTGCAGAACCACGCAGGGGTCGCCGCGTGGCAGAAAAAGATGGCCGAGGAGATGCCGGCCGAACTACGCACCAGGAGCGGCCGGGTCTCGTACTACTTCGACCCCGACGAGGACTACAACGCGCGCCTGGCCTTCCCCATCCAGGGCACCGCGGCCGACGGCATGAAGCACGCGATGGTGCTCCTGGCCCCGCCCCTCGAGCGGCTCGGGGCGCAGATGATCCTCGCCGTGCATGACGAGCTCCTCGTTGAAGCGCCCGAGGAACATGCCGAGGAGGTCAAGGTGCTCATGCGCGACTGCATGATCGCCGGGATGCAGAGGTACGTGCCCTCGGTGCCGATCCTGGTCGAGCCGAAGATCATGCCTCGCTGGTCGAAGTAACGAAAACAACAGCGATAACGCCTTGGAACCTCCGGTAGCCATATGGCCACGTCCGGGGCAGGCGCGCCGGTGCGTCTTACGGGGGTTCCAGGGATGGTCAAACCAGCGCGCTCGTGCCGCAGCCAGGAGCTTCATTGCCGGCGATAGACGCAGCCCGACATGCCCTCGTGCTCGGCCGGGTTCTCGCCCAGCTCCTTGCCTCCTGCACACCATGAACCTCGACGAGCCGAGCTTCTTCTCGGCTCTCCTCGATGTCGTGCCCGGCGGGCGCGCAGTGACGTTTTCGGTCCGATGTGCTGCACGGAGTCGGAGCAGCCTGCGCCCGTTCGGCGTTATCATCGCCACCGGAACGGGGAGGTCACGATGCAGCAGGGGTACGGGGGCGGCGAGTACATCCTCACGGGGCGAGTCGTCGACATCCAGACCGGGCAAGGGCTGCCCGATGTGCGCGTCGAGGCGTGGGACAAGGGGCGGCTCTGCAACGACTTGGTCGCATGCGCCTTCTCCGACGCGCTCGGCATCTTCCGTATTGTTCTTGAGACCCGGCACCTGCGCGAGCTCTTCCTCGACCGCGTCCCGGTGTTGTTCTTCCGCCTCTTCGAGGGCCTGACCTGCATCGCCAGCACGGAGCGCTCGGTCCTCTGGCGGGTCGATCGCCCGGAGAGTGCGGTGCGGATCGAGATCAACCGCTCCACGAGCACGCGAAGCTTCATCCCGGCACCCTTCATCGTTCGTGGTCGGGTGGTCACCACCGCAGGCGCTCCACGCGCGGGCCTCGTCGTGCGCGCCTACAACCGGAACCTCCGAGAAGAGCAGCTCCTCGGCGAGGCCACAACCAGCGATACTGGCAGCTACCGAATCGTCTACGCGGCCGACAAGCTCGCCCAGGACTTCGAGTACAGCGGCGAGTTGCTCGACGTGGCGCTCTTCGATCCGGGCCCCGGACCCGGGTACCGAAAGTCGGCCGCTGACCTCGTTGTGCGCGTGTACGATGCGGAGCGCGCCGTCACGGCCGAGAAGAAGCTCTGCCACGCGCCACCCACGGCAACCGTGAACCTGGTGCTGGGGGGCGAGATTTACCGCGGCCCCTCGGCTTACGAGCGCCTTGTTGTTCTTCTGGCCCCTGCCATCCGCGGCGCCTCTCTGACGGACCTCACCGAGGAGGACATTCGCCATCTCGCGTGCAGCCTGCGCCTCGATCTGGACGACCTCGACGCCCTCGTCACGGCCACGCAGCTCGCACGTGCCCTCGGGATCCACCCCGCGGCCCTCTACGGGTTGTTCCGCGAAGGACTCCCTCGCGAGCGACGTGGCTTGCTCATGACGAGGCCATCCGAGCAGCTCCGGGCGCTTCTTCTCGCGCTCGAGCACAACCTGATCCCGGCGACGCTCCGGGAGCAGGTCGACGCCATCCTCGCAGCGCTCCACAAGGCCGCCGTGCAGCTCGCCTTCGAGCCGGCGGAGACCGGGATCTCTCTGGGCGATCTCCTCGCCATCGTTCTTCCCGCCCGGGATGCGCAGGAAGCGCTGGTGTCGGCCTACCTCAAGTACGAAGGGCCGGTCGACGGCTTCTGGCAGGGACTTCGGGAGCACCCGACGTTCAAAGAAGAAGGGCTCGTCGACCGCGTGCAGCTCGCCCTGCAGCTCGCCACGCTCAGTCGCCAGCACCTGCCCCTTGTTCGTGCCCTCGACGAATCGCGTCGCAGCGGGAAGTGGTCGTCGCTCGCCGATCTCGCGAAGCTCGCTGTCCCCGACTGGCTCGCCCTCCTCGAGAAGGGCATCGACGGCGCACCCATCGGCGCCCCGCCCGACATGCCTGGCGCCGACGACAAGGAGAAAAGCGCGAACTACGCGCTTCTCTTGACCGACACGCTGGCGAATTCCCTCCCCACTGCCGCGCTCGCAGGGCAGCTCCAGGGCAAGGCGGATCAAGACCTCGCGCTGTTCTTCTCGAAGAACCCGGACTTCGAGATCGGCAAGACCCAGGTACGCTCCTACTTGCAGGAGAAGCCTGGTGCCCTCGACGGCCTATCCTCGCCGAAGACCGCGACGGCGAACCTCGAGGCCCTCGAGCGCCTCTTCAAGGTGACGCCGAACCCCACCGAGATGAACACGCTCTTCTCCGCGGGCATCCACTCGGCGCAGAGCATCCAGAAGCTCGGCAAGCCGGCGTTCATCAAGTCGTACAGCCAGGTGCTCGGGGGCCAGTCCAAGGCCGAGAGCCTCTTCCAGAAGGCCCAGCAGATCACGAGCGGCGCACTCGCTCTCTTCGGGAAGTTCGCCTCCATAGCTCGGCCGCCTGGGCTCTATGTTCTCCCCGCTCCGGACCTCGGAAGCACGGGAGACTCCGCCGCGCTCATGGACATCTTCGGCCCGCAGAACCTCGCCTGCGAGCACTGCGCGTCGATCTACGGCCCGGCCGCCTACCTCGTCGACGTCCTCGACTTCCTCGGCTGCTACCCGGCAACCCAGAACAAGCCCGGGGATCCAGCGACGGCCCGTGACGTTCTTCTCGCCCGGCGCCCGGATCTCTCACGCATCGAGCTCTCCTGCGAGAACACCCTGACGGAGGTGCCGTATGTGGACCTCGCCGACGAGATTCTCGAGTTCCGCCTCGCCCACGCGGTTGATCCATCCGTTGCCCTCGACGCGCACATCAAGACCGTGGGCACCGCGGAGGAGCTCGCGCTCTCACCCCAGCCCATCCACGGCAAGGCGCGCTTCACGGCCTACAAGGCGCTCGCGCAGGGGAAGTTCCCCCCGGCGCCGCCGTTCAACGTCTGGGCCGAGGAGACGGACATCCTGCTCGCGCACTTCGGCACCTCGCGCGCCGAGCTCGTTGACGTCTTCTCCCAGGCCCCGGCCACGCCGGCGCCGCCGGCCCCCGGCCTGCTCGATGCGTTCTCGGCGCTGCTCAAGGAGGCCAAGGAGGACGCCTCCGCCTTCTTCTCGGCCGTCGCCGAGCGCACTGGGCTGCCCGCTGCGGACCTGGATGTCCTCGTCAGCAAGCTCGGCCTCGTCTTCCCCTCGAGCTTCAAGAACGAGGCTGCGGTCGGCCGTCTCTGGAACGCGATCCAAGTCGTGAAGGGACTCGGCGTGTCCGCGACGCGGGCCATCTCCTGGGCCACCACAACGGCTCCGATCGAGAGCGCCAACCCCGCCGTGCTCACCGCCCCGGCTCTTGCCGATGATGTCCGCCTGGCCGTGAAGGCGAAGTACACGGACGAAGCCTGGCCCGATATCGGGCGGGTTCTTCGCGATGGACTGCGCGAACTACAACGAAAGGCGCTGGTCTCTGCCGCCCTCGCGCTGGGCAAGTACAACTCCACGAACGACCTCTTCGCAGAGCTGCTCGTCGACGTGGAGATGAGCCCGAAGCCGACCACGTCGCGCATCCAGCAAGCGATCAGCTCGGTGCAGCTCTTCGTCCAGCGCTGCTTCATGGGCCTGGAGCCCGCGGTCACGTCCCTCGACGACGAGGCCGCCGCGCAATGGGCCTGGATGAAGAACTACCGGGTCTGGGAGGCCAACCGAAAGATCTTCTTCCACCCGGAGAACTGGATCGAGCCCGAGCTGCGCGACGACAAGACGCCCTTCTTCAAGGAGCTCGAAAGCGAGCTACTTCAAGGAGACATCACGGACGCACGTGCCGAGCAGGCATTCCGGAAGTACCTGCAGAAGCTGCACGATGTCGCCCATCTGGATGTCGTCGCAATCTGCAACGACAGGGACGCTGGTGTCCCAGGGGGGCCCACGACTGCGCCCCTGCACATCATCGCCCGCACGCATACGGCGCCCCGCGTCTACTTCTATCGCCAGCGCCTCCACGGTCGGTTCTGGACTTCGTGGGAGAAGCTCGACCTCGACATCCAGAGCGACTGTTTTCTCGCCGTCGTACACAACCGCCGGCTTTACTTGTTCTGGGCGCTGCTCGAGGAGGCCGAAGACACGGGGACTGAGGCTTCCCCCGCGCCGAAGGGCGGCAAGCCCACGGGCTACAAGAAGCCGAAGGAGTACGATCTCGACGATGGCGGCAAGCCTCAGCCGGACATTGGCATCGACATCGACGAGCCGAACAAGTCGCCGGGACCGAAGGCGCCGACGATCAAGAAGAAGCCATTGCGACTGCGCGTCGCGTGGAGCGAACGGCAGAACGGACGCTGGTCGCCGCGCAAGGTGGGCCCCGAGGAGCCGCTCACCGTCGCAGTGCCCGACGGAGATCCCGTCGCGCTGTCGCTCTGGCCCTCCCTGGAGGCGGGCAAGCTAGCGATCTCCTGCGCGGTCAAGGAGGCGGGGCCTCCCGACCGCTCGAGCCGCGTCTATCAGCTCGTGCTCGGGTGCGACGGACGACTCGAGGTCGTGAAGTCATCCGCCACTTGGAAGACTTCGGCTGTCCTCGGAACGTCCCTTCAAGGCATGGAGTTCGTCCGAAATGACGACACCGTGGGGCTCTGGCTCCGGGGCTTCGCGCTGACGGACAAGGATGTACAGGTTCTGGAAAAGACACCGGGGCCGTATGCGATGGTCGTCCCTCACCGGGGAATCCATCTGGCCTTGGCGCTGAAGTGGGGCCTTGGCCTCCCGCCATTCTTCTACAAGGACCAGGAGAGAACGTTCTTCGTTCAGATGACGCAGCGCCCTGAAGGCGACGTCGGCGAACAAGACGTCCAGCAGAACCCGTGGATCCAGTTCCTGCCCGGCATGCCTGCGGGACCGTTCAATCCGCAGATCGACATCGCCCCGGTCGTCTCGGTTGAGCTCGAGCCGCGACAGGTGCGGTTCGAGGTGTTCTATCACCCGCACGCCTGCGCCTTGCTGGAGACGCTCGAGCGCGACGGGATCGATGGTCTCTTCGGGTGGCCTGCGAACGGCAAGAGCGTCCAGCTTCGCAGCGAGAGCTTCTTCGACGCAAAGTATGCACCTACGCCTCTCGTCGTGGCCACGCCGTATCCCGTCGACGATATCGACTTCTCGTTCGGCGGAGCCTACGGGCAATACAACTGGGAGGTCTTCTTCCACGCTCCCTTCTTGATTGCCTGCATGCTCATGAGGAACCACAGACACGAGGAGGCCCAGCGCTGGTTCCACCGCATCTTCGAGCCCACCCCCGGAGCCGGAAGCGGGCCCGAGCGGTTCTGGAAGGTGAAGCCGCTCCGGGAGAAGGCCGACCCGAAGGCGCTCGCGGTCGAGCTCGCCGCGCTCGCGGCAGGGGATGAAGAAGCGATTGGTGAGCTCGCTGCGCAGATCGAAGCGTGGCGCGAGGAGCCGTTCAACCCGCACCTCATCGCGCGGATGCGGCCGATCGCGTACCAGCGGGCCGTCGTGATGAAGTACATCGACAACCTGATTGCCTGGGGCGACGACTTGTTCTCCCAGGACACGCGCGAGGCCATCAACGAAGCCACCGGGCTCTACATCCTCGCCGCCGATATCCTGGGCCCGAAGCCCAAGCTGAACAACAACTCCCAGGCTGCTCCGAAGACGTACGCCGAGCTTCTTGCCTCGGCTCCGCTCGCCGACTTCGAGAACCTCGTCCCCGAGCTGAACGGGGCCGGGGATGTTCCCTTCATCGACACGGCCCACTTCGGCGTTCCGCCGAACGACAAACTTCTCGGGTACTGGGATCTCATGGCCGATCGGCTCTTCAAGATCCGGCATGGCCTCAACATCGAGGGCCAGGCGAGACCGTTGCCACTGTTTGCGCCGCCAATCGATCCGGCACTGCTGGTGAAGGCGGCGGCCATGGACCTTGATCTGAGTGACGTCCTCCAGAACCAGTTCGTCCCGATGCCCCACTACCGGTTCGGGGTACTGCACGCCAAGGCGGTGGAGTTCTGCGGCGGCGTGATCGCCTTGGGCTCTTCTCTCCTCGCGGCGCTCGAGAAGCATGACGTGGAGAATCTGTCGAAGATCCGGGCCAAGCACGAGACAGCCCTGCTCACTGCCACCCGGGAGGTGAAGAAGCGGCAGATTGACGAGGCCAAGCAGACTCTCACCGGCCTGAAGAAGGCCCGGGAGGCCGCGGGCATCAAGCTCCAGCACTACAAGAGCCTGCCGCTCATGAACAGCTACGAGGAGCAGGCCATGGTGATGTCGAGCGCTGCGACGTTCACCCAGTTCCTCATGCAGGCGACGCATACCGAGGCCGGCGCGTCCTACCTGCTGCCCACGATGATCACCGGAGGCGCCGGCATCGCCAGCCCTGCTGCGTTGGTGGTATATGGCGGCGAGAACACGGCGAAGTCCGGCGAGTCTTTTGGCAATGTGCTCTCCGTGGCGACGTCGCTCTTGCGCGATGGCGCCGCGATGAGTGCGACGATGGGCTACTACACCCGCCGCGCCGAGGAATGGAAGCTTCAGGAGAGGCTCGCCGCCAAGGAGATCGAGCAGCTCGACAAGCAGATCTTGGCTGCCGAGATCAGGCTCGCGCTCGCGGAGAAGGAGCTTGAGAACCACGATCTCACGGTCGAGAACGCCAAGGAGGTCGAGGCCACGCTGCGTGACAAGTTCACGAACCAGGCGCTCTATTCCTGGACGGTCGACGAGGTCTCGAAGGTCTACTTCGACGCGTACAAGCTCGCTCTCGGGATGGCGAAGCGCGCGGAGAAGGCAATCCAGATGGAGCTCGTAGAGGACACCTCGTACATCTCCCCGACGCATTGGGAGGGCATGAAGAACGGCCTGCTCGCAGGGGAGAAGCTGTTGCAGCAGCTCCGGCAGATGGAGGCCGCGTACCTCGACAAGAACAAGCGGGAGTACGAGATCACGAAGCACATCTCCCTCGCGCAGCTCGCCCCGCAGAAGCTCCTCGAGCTGAAGCAGAAGGGCGTCTGCGAGTTCGACGTGCCCGAGCTCGAGTTCGACCTCGACTTCCCGGGGCACTACTTGCGCCGGATCAAGACCGTCAGCCTCTCCATCCCCTGCGTGACGGATGCCTACGGCACGCTCAATGCCACGCTCACGCTCGTGAAGAGCCGGGTTCGGAAGAACGCCGACCTCACCGGGGGCTACGCCGAGAAGGCGAACGACGGCCGATTCACCACGCCGTACGTCGCCCCGATCTCGCTCGCCATCAGCGGCGCGCAGAACGACGCGGGCGTCTTCGAGCTGTCTCTACGCGACGAGCGGTACTTGCCCTTCGAGGGCGCGGGCGCCATCGGCACCTGGAAGATCGAGCTCTCAGCCAACAATACCGACCTCGACGCATTGAGTGACGTTGTTCTCCACGTCCGCTACACGGCGATGGACGGCGGAGACTCATTGAAAACCGAAGCGCAGAAGAACGCCGCGCTGCTCCTCTCGGGCCTGCGCTTGTTGCCGGTGAAGGACGAGTTCCCGACGGAGTGGCGCCACTTCTTCAAGGCGGATGCCGGCGCGGCACAGACGCTGGTACTGCCGCTCGAGAAGAGCGTCTTCCCAAGGTGCCGCAACGGAGGCGCCCCGAAGATCAACGCCGTGCGGATATTCGCCGCCTGGAAAGACCCCACGGCCTACTTCGCGGGCACGCCTCTCGCGGTGAACGTCACGCCGCCCTCGGCTGCCTCCGTGCAGACCACGCTCGTAAAGGGCCCCGACCCGCTCGACAGCCTCGCCGTGAGCCCGACGCTGACGCCTGCCCCCGGAACATCCTGGGCTACGGGTGCGTGGACGCTCTCGGCTGCGGGCGCTGTGGGCGACGGCCTCGACAACATCTGGGTCCTCTGCGACTTCTCACGGCAGGGGGCCTGATCATGGAGGGGATGCCGAAGCGGTCCTCCATCATTCCCGCGCCGACGGTAAAGGCGCCGAACCCCGCGCTACCCAAAGGCGGCGGCGCCGAGCGCGGGCTCGGGGAGAAGTTCGGAGCGAACCTCGCCATGGGCACGGGCACGCTCAACGTCCCGATCGCGACGACGCCTTGCAGGGGCCTCACGCCCGAGCTCGCGCTCACCTACGACTCGGGGACCGGGAACGGCCCCTTCGGCGTCGGCTGGCACCTCTCGGTTCCGTCGATCACCCGCAAGACGGACAAGGGCCTGCCCGAATACACAGACCAATGGGACACGGACACGTTCATCCTGTCCGGCGCCGAGGACCTTGTTCCGGTGCTCGGTCCGGATGGGAAGAAGCTGATCACCACCGAGCAGGGCCGGAGGATCCAGCGCTATCAGCCTCGCGTCGAGGGGGCCTTCGCCCGCGTCGAGCGCATCACCGAGGCGGGCGCCCATTACTGGCAGGTGACGACGCAGGACAACATCCGGCACATCTACGGAAAGTCGAAGACTGCCCGGGTTGCCGATGCGTTGTACCCCGACCGGATCCTCACCTGGCTCCTCGAGCGCATGGAGGACGCGCGGGGGAACATCATTCAGTACGAATACAAGGCCGAAGACCTGGCGAGCGTGCTGAAGTCTCTCCACGAGAAGCACCGGCACGAGGATCCCAAGCTCTTCTCGAATAGCTACTTGAAGCGCATTCGATACGGGAACAAGAAGCCTGGCCAGGCCGACGACTTCTACTTCCAGGTCGTCTTCGACTACGGCGAGCACGACGCCGAGGCCCCGACGCCGGACGAGGTGAAGCCGTGGCTCTGCCGGAAAGACCCGTTCTCGAGCTACAGGGCCACCTTCGAGATCCGCACCTACCGCCTCTGCCGGCGCGTTCTGGTCTTCCACCAATTCCCCGAGCTCGGCGCGGAGCCCGTCCTCGTCCGGTCGACGGACTTCGCCTATGCCGAGGCCCCGCCGCTCTCGCAGCTCGTCGCGGTCACGCAGTCGGGGTACATCCAGAAGAACGGCGGCTACACGAAGAAGTCGCTGCCGCCGCTCGAGCTCGGCTACTCTCTGCCCGAGCTCCACACCTACGTACAGACGGTTGACCCCGAATACACGTCGGATGTCGGCAACGTCGACGGCAAGCGAGCGCGGTGGGTTGATCTTGAGGGCGAGGGCTTGCCCGGCGTTCTTGTCCAGCACGGCGAGGGCTTGTTCTACAAGCAGAACCTCGGCGATGCCGAGCTCGCACCGGCCAGGCAACTCATGCGCCGTCCCAATGCCCTTGCACCTACCATGGGCCGCACGGAGCTTCTGGATCTCGAGCACGAAGGCCGCCCGAGCCTCGTGTTCTTCAACAGGACCGGCTCAGGGATTCACGAGCGCACCGCGGATGGCGAATGGGGGCCGTTCTTGCCCTTCTCCTCCCATCCGAACATCCCCTGGAACGACCCGGGCGTGCGCTTCATCGACATCACCGGCGACGGCCAGCAGGACATCATCTTCACGAGCGGGCACGTGCACATCTGGTTTCCCTCGCTCGGCAAGAAGGGCTGGGGGCCGCCACGGAATCTGCCGATGGTCTTCGAGGAGGACCTGTCGCCGACGGAGGTGTACCGGGACAATCGAGGCATTGTCTTCGTCGCGGACATGACCGGCGACGGCATGCCCGACATCGTACGGATCAAGAACGGCAGCATCTGCTACTGGCCAAACCGTGGTCTTGGGCGGCTCGGGCCCAAGGTCGAGATGAGCAATGCGCCTCGGTTCGATGACCCGCTCCGCTTCGATCCTCGGCGCATCCGGCTCGCGGACATCGACGGCTCGGGGACCACGGACATCCTCTACATCGGCGCCGACGGGATTCAGATCGCCTTCAACCAGGCGGGCAATAGCTGGAGCAAAGTCGAGAAGCTACCGGGGTTCCCTACGGCGGACCTCGGGTCGCCGATCTCGGTGCTCGACTTCCTGGGCACGGGGACGGCCTGCATCGTCTGGTCCTCGCCCTGGAAGGGCGTGGCGCAGCCGCCGATGCGCTACATTGACCTCTTGGGCTCGAAGAAGCCGTACTTACTCACCTCGGTGAAGAACAACCTCGGGGCCGAAACGATGCTTGAGTACGCGCCCTCGACGAAGTTCTACCTGGAGGACTTGAAGAACGGGACGCCCTGGGTCACGCGCCTGCCTTTCCCAGTGCATGTGCTCGCCCGCGTGGAGACCCACGACGCCGTGAGCGGCACGAGGTTCGTCAGTACATACAATTACCACCACGGCTACTACGACAGCGCGGAGAAGGAGTTCAGGGGGTTCGGCCTTGTAGAACAATGGGATGCAGAATCGTTCTCCGAGAACGAGTTCCACCTCCCGCCGGTCTTGACGAAGACGTGGTTTCACACCGGCGCGTTCTTCGAGAAGGACAAGATCGAGAACCAGTTCGCGAGGGAGTACTACGCGCTCGACGCCCAGGCACCTGTACTTCCCGACGCCGATCTTCCCCAAGGCATGAGCCCGAGGGAGGCACGGGAGGCGGCGCGGGCCCTCAAGGGCCAGATGCTGCGACAGGAGGTCTACGGGCTCGACGGCTCGCCGCAGCAAGAGCACCCGTACCTCGTCACCTCGGCCAGCCACGAGATTCGCAAGCTGCACCCAGCCACGGACAAGGCACACGCGGTCTTCTTCCCGTACGTCCGGGAGAAGCTCGAGGCCCACTACGAGCGCAACCCGAAGGATACGCGCGTCGTCCACACCCTGGCGCTCGAGGTGGATGCCTTCGGGCACGTGATCCGCTCCGCGACAGTGGCCTACGCCCGCCGGAATATGGAGCTGCCCGAGCAGGGCCTGCTCGCCACGATCACCGAGGCCACGATGGCGAATGAGCCCGCCCAGTCCGGCTTCTACCGGCTCGGGGTGCCCGTCGAGACCCGGACGTACGAGCTCACGGGCCTGCCGAAGGCGCAGAGCGCGTGCCTGCCCTTCGCCAGCGTCCTCGCCTCGGTGAACAACGCGGTAACCATCCCCTACGAGGCCACCCCCGATGGCAGCCTCCAGAAGCGCCTCGTCGAGCACGTGAGGCACCTCTACTGGGACAGCTCGACCCTGGCCGGCCCGCTGCCTCTCGGAGCCGTGGACGGGCTCGCGTTGCCCTACGAGACCTACGCGCTCGCCTTCACGCCGGGGCTGCTGGCCGGGGCGTACGGCTCGCGCGTCACGCCGCAGCTCCTCGCCGAGGGCGGGTACGTCGAGCAAGACGGCTTGTTCTGGATCCGAAGTGGACGGGAGACCTTTGATCCGACCAGGTTCTACTTGCCCATCGAGGTCAGAGACCCCCTGGGACAAACCACGGAGATCGGCTACGACAGCCACAACCTGCTCGTGATCTCGGTCGTTGATCCCCTGGGCAACGAGATCACGGCGGAGAACGACTACCGCACGATGTCCCCGGTCCTGGTCACCGACCCGAACAAGAACCGCACCGCGGTAGAGCTCGACGAGCTCGGGCTGGTCGTGGCCACGGCGGTCATGGGCAAGGTCGGCGCGGCAGAGGGGGACACGCTCGCGGAGCCGACCACCACGTTCGAGTACGACCTCGAGCGGTGGTGCAAGGACAAGAAGCCGAACGTCGTCCACGCCGCGGCGCGCGAGCGGCATGGGGATCCCGCCACGCCCTGGCAGCACAGCTACACGTACCTCGACGGGCTCGGGCGCGAGGTCATGAAGAAGGTCCGCGCCGAGGCCGGGCCGGCACCGAAGCGGGACCAGAACGGCCTTCTGGTCAAGGACGCGCAGGGGCAGCTCGTCCTCGAGAACACGACCGTCCGCTGGGTGGGGACGGGACGCACCGTCTTCGACAACAAGGGCAATCCCGTCAAGAAGTACGAGCGCTTCTTCAGCGCGACGCACGAGTACGAGGACGAAAACGAGCTCGTCGAGTGGGGCGTGACGCCCATCCTCCGGTACGACCCCCTCGGGCGACTCGTCAGGACCGATCACACGAACGGCACGTTCTCCCGCGTGGAGTTTACGCCCTGGAAGCAGACGAGCTGGGACGAGAACGACACGGTTCTGGAGAGCGCGTGGTACGCGGCCCGGCAGGCCGGCGCCTCGCCCTCACCGTCGGCCGAGGAGCAGCGCGCTGCCCTGCTTGCCGCCAAGCACGCCGGCACCCCCGCGACGCTTCACCTGGATGTCCTGGGCCGGCCGGTGGTGAAGGTCGAGGACAACGGGGCCTCGGTGAAGTACACGACCGCGACGACGCTTGACATCGAGGGCAACCCGCTCACCCTCATCGACGCCCGAGGCAATACGGCGATGGCGCAGCTCTTCGACATGCTGAGCCGGCCGCTCACCCAGAAGAGCATCGACGCGGGCGAGCGGTGGACCTTCTTCGACGTGCTCGGCAACCCGATCAGGAGCTGGGACAGCCGCGGGCATGTCGTCCGCTCGGTCTACGATGCTCTTCACCGGCGCACGGAGCTCTGGGTGCAGAAGGACGCGGGCGCGGAGATCCTGGCGGAGAAGACGAGCTACGGCGAAGGGCAGCCGAACGCGCAGGCCGCGAACCTGCGCGGGAAGGTGTACCAGGTCAGGGACGGCGCCGGCCTCGTCACGCGCGTGGCCTACGACTTCAATGGCAACCCCCTCGAGGTGCACAGGCAGCTCGCCAAGAACTACAAGGGCGACCTCGACTGGTCTGCGTCGCCGGTGCTCGAGGTGGAGACGTTCGTCCAAAAGACACAATACGATGCGCTGAACAGGCCCACGAGCCTCACCATGCCGGACCAGAGCGAGGTCAGGCCGAAGTACAACGAAGCGGGCCTGCTCGAGCAGGTAGAAGTGCGGCTGCGGGGGGCGATCAACTGGTCGACGTTCGTCGACGATATCGATTACGACGCGAAGGGGCAGCGGGAGAAGATCGTCTACGGGAACGGCGTCGTCACCGCGTACAGCTACGACCCGCTCACGTTCCGGCTGATAAGGATCAAGACGACCAGGCCCTCGGATGGGGCGCTTCTACAAGACCTTCGCTACATCTACGACCCAGTTGGCAATATCGTCGAGATCGCGGATCTCGCGCAGAAGACGGTGTTCAACAACGGGCCTGTCGAGCCGGTCTGGAAGTACGAGTACGATGCCTTGTACAGGCTGATCGAGGCGACAGGCCGCGAGCATGCGGGGCAGAACGCGGAGATCCAGCAGGACGAGGGCGGCTTCCCGCTGCTCAACGTGCCGCACCCGAACGACCCGCAGGCGCTCCGGAACTACACCGAGCGCTACAAGTACGACGCGGTCGGCAACATCGAGAAGATGATCCACGAGGTAGTGGGCCTCTCGGGGAGCTGGACACGCCGCTACGACGTCGCGCCGGGGAACAATCGGCTGCTCCGCACGAGCCTCCCCGGCGATGCGGACGGGGACTTCTCGGCGAAGTACGGCCACGACGCTCACGGGAACATGACCTCGATGCCGCATCTGCCGAGCATCGGGTGGGACTTCAAGGACCAGAAGCGCGAGGTCGACAAGGGCGGCGGCGGCCAGGTGTACTTCACGTACGACGCCGCGGGGCAGCGCGTCCGGAAGGTCTGGGAGCACAACGGGATCGTCGAGGAGCGGATCTACCTTGGAGGCTTCGAGATCTACCGGAGGAGCGAGGCGGGCTCGCTGGTCCTCGAGCGCGAGACGCTCCATGTGAGGGATGGGGCCCAGCGCATCGTCCTCACCGAGACGAAGACCGTGGACGCCTCGGTGCCGAACCTCGCGGTGTCGTCGCGCGTGCGCTACCAGCTCGGTAACCACCTCGGCTCGGCCGCGCTGGAACTCGACGAGGCCGGTCTGGTGATCTCCTACGAGGAGTACCACCCCTTCGGGACGACGGCTTTCCACGCGGCGGCGGCCGTCGTGGAGGTCAGCGCGAAGCGGTATCGGTATACGGGCAAGGAGCGGGACGAGGAGACGGGTCTCTACTACCACGGGGCGAGGTACTACGCGCCGTGGCTCGGGCGGTGGACGAGCGCGGATCCGGCGGGGATGGTGGATGGGCCGAACCTCTTTGCCTACGTGACGGGAAACCCAGTTCGGCTTCGTGATCCGAGCGGCATGCAGGGGCACGACGCTGCAAAACCCAAGACTCCCGTCCCAGCCCCCGCGCCAATCTGGGCGTACCCGCCGCCCCCACCTCCACCTCCTCTGGAGAAAAAAGAGAAGCCTGCCCCTCCACCCGTATCGACGCCGCCGGAAGTCGACAAGAACAGGGTGCCAGAGGAACTCCTCACGGCCGCGGACGAAGGCAAGGTCAGAGCCAAGGCACCATTTCTGACCAAGGAATCGGAACCGTTCGTTGCGCGGTACTTCCTTTACGCGGTGGATGAACTACAGAAACGAGGAATCCCTCGACGTAATGCGATGCTCTTGCTTGCCCAGGCGGGCTTAGAGACAAGCTATGGCCGCAAAACGATAGAGGAACCGGGCAAGGAGCCGCGCAGGAATCCGAACGCAGAAGAGGGAGTTAACAACTTTCTGTCGCTGCAGCCCAAAAGAGAACTGTGGCACGAATTCATCGCGCGTGGCATCTCTATAAAAAAGGAAGCTCGCGGCAATGCTGGCGAGGGGGCTATTACTCCCGTCCCCCAGTACAAGAGCATCCGCGAGTCCATCTCGGCTCAACTGGACATCGCGTACCGTATTGGACGGGATATCCCCAAGGGACATCCTGAGCCTCTGGTCCGGATGGGCAAAGATATCGTGAGAGCCGAGGCCACTGCTGATAGTTACGCTCGGGCAGCCGTGGGCTATTCACAGCAACCGTACATGCCTGCCGACCCTAACGCCCACAACTTCGTCAAGGAGTACGACAGGGTACTGCCTGCGGTCATTCGCATGCTGGAGAGCTTGCCCGAGTCCATGAGTGCCGAGACGAGAGCATGGGCAATCCAGCTCGCTGCCGAGCTGCGTGCTCCGAGAAGACAATGAGCACCACATTAAATTGGAGAGGATACACTTGGGTCCGAGCTGCTGCGGCTTGGGGGCTGCTCCTTCCGCCACTGATGTGCTCTTCGTGTGCGACTCGGTGCGGCGCGGACCCAGGAACGACGGGTTCAGCGATCCCGGCTGCGTCGAACCCATCGCAGGATGGCTCCGCCACCGTGGATGCATCAGCGGAAAGAGCCAGCGATGGCTGTCCTGATGGTATGGCGAGGGTCGAGGGTGGGAAGCTGAGGGCGCGCAGGAAGGTCCCGTGGGTGATCAAAACCATGTGCGTTGATCGAACCGAGGTCACGGTGCAGAGCTACGCTGCGTGCGTTGTCCAGGGGGTTTGCCAGAAGCCGGATAGCAGAGAGTCGGGTGGTGGAGGAGCATGCAACTGGGGTGTGCTTGGGCGCGAACTGCATCCGGTCAACTGCATTGACAAGAACAGCGCCGAGACATATTGCCAGCAACGGGGTGCACGGCTGCCAAACTTTAATGAATGGCGATGGGTCGCCGACGGGGGGGACACTGCCAACAGCTACCCGTGGGGCAACGCCCCGCCTTCGGATCATGCGTGCTGGTCGGGCGTGGCCAAGCGGAGCGGCACATGTCCAGTCGGCGCCTTTCCCAAAGGCGACTCTGCGCAGGGCATCCATGACCTGAGCGGAAACGTCGATGAGTGGACGACAACCGAGTTCTTCGTGACGCCGGGAGACTTCCTCTTGCTGGGCGGATCGTGGTCGGATCAAGATCCCAACGCCCTGAAGACCATTGCCGCGGAGCACGACACCCCCGATGGCCGATATGAAACATACGGATTCCGGTGCATCAAAGTCATGAGTCCGCCCGCTCCACGGCCGTCCGAATCTAGCGAGGGATGCCCGGAGAACATGTTGGTTGTCGAGGGGGGAAAGCTGAGGGCTCGCGGTAACGTTCCAGTCGATATCAGAACCATGTGTGTGGATCGGTTCGAGGTCACAGTAGAGAGCTATGCGGATTGCGTCAAAAAGGGGGCATGTCAGGAGCCCAAAACCGGCGGGGCGTGCAATTGGGGCGTGTCCGGACGCGCATGGCATCCCATCAATTGCGTTGGTCTTGACAGTGCCCAGGCTTATTGCGCGGATAAGAACGCGCGTCTGCCAGCGGCCGATGAATGGGAATGGGTTGCCGGAGGAAGGAATGCAGCCACCCTTTACCCATGGGGCAACTATCCGCCTTCGCTCGAGGTTTGGTGGTCGGGCAGGGTCGAACGGAGTAGCACGGGCGAGGTCGGCTTCTTTGTCGACGGGGACTCGCCGCAGGGGATCAGCGATCTAAGCGGAAACGTATCCGAGTGGACGTCGACACCTTCATCGGAAGGATCAGGGTCCTTCGTCGTGCGCGGTGGAAGCTGGGAGAGTAAACTACCAGATCAACTACGGAACGGTACCACCGATCATCAAGCTCGCGAATCGCGACACCATGCAATCGGTTTCCGTTGCGTGAAAGATCTGTAGCTCGAGGCAGGATCGGCAGCGTGGCCGAGATCGCACACTGGCGCGCCTGGCCTAGCAGCCCGTGGACCTATCCCGAAGGGACGATCGACAGAGACGGGAGACGATGGTAGGTTTGTCCGCGTCATGTCGATGGGTCGAACACGGGAGAAGCAAGCGCCGCTCTGGGTGGCGGCGCCT
>NZ_SSMQ01000067.1 GCF_005144585.1 Polyangium fumosum
AGAAAGGCGGCGGCAGGAGCGGCAAGGGCGGCGGCGGCGGGAGCGAAAACGGGAGCGGCGGCAAAGGCGGGAGCGACCCGGACAGCGTCGAGGAGCGGGTGGAGAAGCATCGTATTCGTCGCGAGGATCCGCCGCGGAAGGAGGCTGCGCCGCACGATCCGCGCTCGAAGGACATGGTCTTGCCGTCGGAGTCGGGGGCCCTGAGCAAGGAGCGGGTGTTGCCCTCACGTGACGAGGTGCATCCGCCGGAATGCGTGGACGACGCGTGCACGCTGGTAGATCGGGGAGGCGCGCTGCCGGAGCTCCAGCACGGGCAAGGGCGCCCGCTCGTGAGCGCGGTTCGCTGCCAGGACACGAAGCAAGGGTGCAACGGAAAGGGGGACGGGACCGGCAAAGGCAAAGCCCTGACGCCGATGGAGCGGATGGTCCGTGAGCTGGCGATCGCCTCGGCGATGCTGAACGGCGAGTTCAACCACGACCTCGCGCGGAAAGACGGCAAGCGGTTCGGCATCATCGGCGGCGACGACGAGGACGGCGTCGACAACGCCATCGTCCAGGCAGCGGCGGCGATCACGCAGATCGCCTCCGGTGTGCTCATCGGGCAGGCGGAGACGTTCGCGAAGAAGCTGGAGGAGGCTTGCGCGAAGAAGACGCCGATCATCCTCCAGGGGGCCGAGGAGGTATCGAAGGAGACGGCGGAGCTCCTGGCGCAGAAGTATGGGCGGGCGATCGCGGAGGCCCTGGAGCAAAACGGTGCAATCGGCCCCTACAAAACGATGCGCGAGTTCACGCGGGGCCTTGAGGGGGACTTCCAGGCGCATCACATCCTGGAAAAGGCGATGGGGCGTGACCTCAAGCTCACGAAAAAGCAGCTTGACGAGATACCGTCGGTGATCTTGACGGAGGCGAAACACAAGCGGATCACGGGCCTCCTGGGCGATGCGCGGAAGGCGTTGCAGGAGGAGGGAAGGAACCTGAACCCACGTGAGCTGTGGAGGATATATGAGAAAGTGTATGCGGATAACCCGCGCTGGTTGGCAGCGATCAAGCCGTACTTCGGCGGCAAATAGGGTGTCGTTGCGGCAGGGAGCGAAAGCGATGAGAACCGTAGCGAAGATCTGGTTTGATGGGTTGGACCTGCTCGGCGATCCACAAGCTGTCCTCGAATCCATCGGCTGCGGGGCGGACGTCGCAAAGATAGATGACGCCCCGGTCCTGAATGTGTTGCACGTGTGGGTCACCCTCGACGTAACGGACGAGCGACTTTCCAAGCTTCTGGCGCTCCTCCAAGAGCACGGCGCTCAATGGCGGGATCTTCGCGGCGACCGCTTCACCGAAGAGGAGATCGAAGCGGCGCCGCTGCTTAATATGTGGTTCAACGTCACCGACACGGTCTTCGGTGGGCCGCGGATGGGCACGACCTACGACATGTCCAAAGCCTGCGAGCGCTGCGGCGTCGGGGCCCGGCAGACGTCCGCGATGATCATCGACGGCGAAGACCTCCACAAACTCGAAGGCCAGCGCGTCGCCGCGACCCCCTACAACGACATACTCGTCGACGAGAAGCTGGCCGCCGTGCTCGTGGAGAGCAGCGTCACCGGGATCTCGTTCCGGGGCGTCTTCGCCGCGTTCGAGAAGAGGGGCCACATCCAACTCCCGTGGCGGCAGCTCTGCGCCACGCACACGATGCCGCCCATGTCTCCACGTTCGACCGCGATTCTACCTGGCGACCTCTGCTCTTGCAGAAGGAGCGGCTTCGATACGCCCTGGGAGGTCCCTATCCGCCTCGTCTACCGCACCTCGGACCTCACAGGGATTCGCGATGTCAACGTGACCTGGGAATGGTTCGGCGATACTCACTACGAAGGCGACGTGGGCGATGCCCTGTTCGCATATCCCAGGTTCCTCGTCACACCCAAGGTCCGCCGCATCTTCCTCGACGCAGGCGTCACCGGCTTCCACTGGCTCCCGATCCACGTCGTCGACGAATAGGCCCGGAGCGCTGCGGGCCCGTCCCGCCCGCACCCTTACGACCCACCTCCCTCCATCAATCTGCAAATGCCACTGCGGAGGCGCCGATTCTTCGAGCAGCGCCACGCCCGGCGAAGGGCGCGCGCCGTCCGTATTCGGGCGTTTCGCCTTGGAACTGCGCGCGGCTCTTGGCTGTCTCGGCGCTCCGCCGAAGCCAAAGCCTGCGCCACCGCCGCCGCCCGCGAAGAAGGAGGCCCCAGTCTTGCCGTCGGAGTCGGTGGCGCCCCCGTCCGATCGACGCGACGAGGGACGAGCGGGCCCGCACGGAGGAAAGGGCGGCGGAAAGGGCACCACGCTCGCGGCGAGGGACGCCCGCGTCCGTGGAAGTCCAGCCAAGATCCGCGGGGTTGGCGCCCCCGGGTCAGGTTGATCCGAACGGTTCGCGCGCTAGCTGCTACGCTCCGCCACCATGACCCGCTTTCACGAGACGCTCATGGGCGTCTACTTCGACGACCTCGACGCCTTCCAGATCCTGCACAACGCGCGGTATCTCCTCCTCTTCGAGCGCACGATCGGCTCCTTCTGGAAGCACCTCGGGTGGGGCGGCGTCCTCGACGCCCAGAAGAACCCCGACCAGTTCCACTTCGTCCGGGCGAACAACATCGAATACCTCCGCCCCGTCGTCGGCGTCCGCGACGTGCGCGTCCGGGTCTGGGTCGAGAAGCTCGGACGATCGAGCCTCACCTTCGGCTTTCGCGTCCTGCCCACCGACCAGGACGAGGACTTCGCCCGCGGCACCCGCACCGTCGTGCGCGTCGATCCCACGACGCACCGGCCCGTCCCCTGGACCGACACCTTCCGCGCGACCCTCGAACCTTACCGCGCCGACCTCAACCCCTGAGCGCCCAGGCGATCCCCGCCCGCAATGGGAAGGAGCGGCCGAGGGCCTCCTCCCGCGAATACCCGAACATCCGCGCGGCGTCGTCGCTTCCTCGTCATCGCGACGTGTCCCCGATGCGCCGGCTCTTCATCCCGCTCGCATGCGCGCCTTCGAGCAGTTGCTCCAGCACCTCGTGCCAGCCGAGCTGATCCCTCGCCACGAGATCGACCATCACGCCCACCGCGCTCCGCGTCGTCACGCGCCGCCGCGGCGCCTGCATGAACACCAGCGTGTGGAGCCGCTCGAGCACCTCCTCGTCCACCGGCCGCAGCCGCCCCGCCGCCGGCAAACGCCCTCCACGCTCGCGCGCGAGCACCCACTTCGCGATCTCGACATCGTCGAGCCCCGTGTCGTCCCGCAGAATGTACACGTCCCCCAGCATTGCGCGGTACGTCGCTGCCCAATCGACGCACACCACCCGGGTCGTCGGCAGCGCGGCCGTGAGCGCCTCGACCTCATCCGACCGGCCGAACGGCGTGTCCGTCAGGTCGAGCTCTTCGAGGTGCTTCATCGACCGCAGCGCGGCCGGGACGCTCGTGAGCGGGATGCCTTGCAGCCACAAGAACTTCAGGCGCGAGAGCCAGCCGAGCGCCTCGGGCAGCGCCGTGATCCCCGTCAGCGACAGATCGAGCTCTTCGAGCCCCTCCAGCGTGAAGAGCACGTCCGGCGGCTTGCCGTCCCGCAGGCCCACGGGCGACCCGGCGAGCAGCAACGTCCGGAGCCCGGTCAGCCGCGCGAGCACGTCGGGCAGGCTTTCGAGCCACGTGCTTCGCAGGTCGAGCCGCCGGAGCGCGGCGAACGCAGCGACCTCCTCGGGCAACACGACGAGCGGGTTGTCGCCGAGCTCCAGCGCTTCCATCTCGTCCCACGCGTGCCCCGCGAGCGGCAGCGCGCCGATGCGATTGCCCGCCACGTCGAGCGCGCGCAACCGGAGCCCGGGGAGCATGGGCGGCAGCTCCGTCAGCCGGTTTCCGCGTAGCACGAGCGCCCGGAGCGCGCCGAGCTTGCCGATCGACGCGGGCAGCCCCGAGAGCCGGTTTTCCCCGAGGTCGAGCTTCTGGAGCGCCACGAGCGCGCCGAGATCACCGGGCAGCGCCTCGAACCCGAGCCCCGCGAGCCCGAGCTCCGTGAGGCCCGAGAGCGCGAGCACCGGCTCCGGGAACGCGTCGAGCGGGTTCTTCCCGAGCACGAGCGCCCGCAACGCCGACCGGTCCGCGAGCCACCGCGGCACGGACTCGACGCGGTTCTGGCCGAGGTCGAGTGATACGAGCGCTGGCAGATCGGCCACGAACGAGGGCACGGCCTGGAGCTTGTTGTGGCTCAGCTCGAGGACACGCAGCTTGTCGAGCCGCCCGAGCTTGCGGGGCAGGTCTTCGAGGGCGTTGCGTTCGAGCCGCAGGACCTCCAGCGACGTCAGCTCCCCGAGCCATGCGGGCACCTCGGTGAGGGCATTGCTCCCGAGGTCGAGCTCGACGAGGTTCCGGAGCGCGCGGATCACGGGGGGGACCTGGCCGAGCACGAGGCCACGCAGATCGAGCTTGCCCGTTTTTTCGGCGGTCCCGAGGCGTTCGGCCAGCATTACGCGCATGCTAGGAAGCCCTTGCTCTGCGCGTCAACCCTTGACGCCGGGGACCGATCCTGAAATGCGTGTGTGAGGAGGCGGGCATGATCACGCTGGTCGTCGAGGACGCGAGGGGGCGCGAGACGCGCGAGGTGTTCGACACGCCGATCCTCTACGTCGGCCGAGCGAGCACCTGCGACGTCGTCATCGCCTCGAACGGCACCTCGCGGTGCCATGCCCAGATCGAATGGCGAGACGGCCGGGTCTGCATCGAGGATCTCGGCTCGGTGAATGGCACGATCGTCAATGGCAAGCAGATCCAGGGCAAGATGGATCTGGCCCCCGACGACGTGATCGAGATCGGCGGGAGGCGCCTGCGCATCGAGGCCGACCCCGCCGTCTGGCGCGAGCCGCGCAAGCAGCCGTGGGGCCTGCCGCAAAAACGCAGGCGGCCGAGACAACCCGCTCCGAACCACAACGGCGTGCTCCTCTCGGACGCGAACGAAGGCGATTTCCTCGCGGTCCGAGGCGTCACCGCCGACATCCACGTCGACGGGCTCCTCTCGCGGGCCCGCCTCGTCGTCACGTTCCACAATGACCTCGGCTGCACGCTGGAGGGCGACCTCGTCTTTCCGCTCCCGCCCATGGCCGCGCTGCGTGAGCTCGTCGTGAAGCTCGGCGGCCGCACGATCGAGGGCAACATCCGCGGGCGGGCCCGCGCCCGCGCCGACTACCAGCGCGCCGTCGAGGCGGGGCAATCGGCCGCGCTCGCCGAATCCGAGGGCGAAGACCTCGCGCGGCTGCGCATCGCACCGATCGAGCCTGGCGAGGACGTCGAGGTCACGCTCACGGTCGATCAAAGGCTCCTGCCGATCGCCGACGGCCACCGGCTCATCGTCCCGCTCACGTACATGCCGCGGTACGTGGAGGACGCGACGAACGTCACGGAGACCGAGGCCGCGGCGCTCGATCGCCCGAGACCGACGACGCTCGCCGCGCGGGCCCGGGTGGACATCACGATCGACGATGGTCCGGACGAACGGGCGACCCTTCGTTGCACCTCCCATTCCACGACCATGATGCAGGCCGGCGCGCGCAAGCGGCGCATCGAGGTGCGCGACGCCCCGCTCGATCGCGATTTGCAGATCGAGATCGCCAATCGACCCCGGGGCGACCAACCCGCCTTGTGGATCCGCCACGACACGACCGCGGGCCCCGATCAGAATGGCCCATCGACGGCGATCGGCATCGTCCCGCCGGCGTTCGCGGACGAGGGACCCGTCCTTCCCCGCACCGTCACCTTCCTCGTCGATCGCTCCGGCTCGATGGGCGGCGCGCCCATGCAATCGGCCATCCGCGCCGTGCGCGGCGCCTTGCGCTCGCTCGGGCCCGACGATCGCTTCAACGTGATCGCGTTCGACGACCGACTCGAAGCCCTCGCGGTCGCGCCCGTCCCCTTCGACGACGAGCACCTCCAGGCCGCGGACGATTTCATCGGCCGCATCACCGCGCGCGGCGGCACGGAAGCATCCAGAGCCCTCCGCGCGGCGCTCTCGTCGCGGCTCGGCACCGAGGTCCCCGTCGCCACGACGAACCTCCCGCCCCCCGATCAGATCTACCGGCTCCGCATCGTCGTCTTCATGACCGACGGCGACGTCGCGAACGCAGCGAACGTCCTCCGGGCCGCGAAGGACCAGCTCCTCGACACGCGCCTGCACGTGCTCGGCATCGGCGAGTCCGTCCAGCATTCGATGCTCGCCGAGCTCGCGCAGCTCGGCGGCGGCACGTACACGCCCGTCACGACGAACGAGGACCTCGAGCGCGCGCTCGTGCGGCTCAAAAATGCGATCACCGCGCCGCTGTGGACAGGCATTCGGGTGTTCGTCGAGCGCGAGGGCGAACGGAAAAGCCCGAAGATGCTCGAACCCCCCGGCCCGATCGACCTCTTCGCCGCCGAGCCCGTCCTTCTCGCATTTCGCGGCCCCGTCGAGCCGGGCGATCGCCTCGTGCTCCTCGGCCAGCGCGCGGATGGCGAGGAGAAGCGCGTCGCCCTTTCGCTCGCCGTGCCCGCGGACGCGCGCGCGGAGGGCGCGGCCACGTTATGGGCGCTGCTCCGCAACAAGCGCCTCACGTATCGGTTCGATCCGGACGACGACCCCACCCTCGAAGGCCTCGGGACCACCTTTGGCCTGGTCAACCGCACGGTCGCGCTCATCGGCGTGAATCCGGACCATCGCAACGTGACGATCGAAGGAAAGGTCCCGGTCACCCTGCCCTTGCCGGCGAACGTGGCCGAGGAAGCGTTCTTTGCGAATGCGCTCCCCGGGTCGCCTGCCCCGCCCGGCGCCAAACCGGCCGCCGCCGCATTCCGTTCGGCCGCGCCCGCGCCGCCCGGCGGGTTCGGCCCGCCGCCGCCCCCCGCCATGGGCGCGCCGCCGCCTTCCCCTGCAAGGCCGGCCCCACCGCCGCCGCCAAGACTAGCCGTCCCCGGCGCGCCGCCCCCGCCGCCCCCGGGCCGTGCCGCTGCCCCGGCCCCTGCTGTCGAAATGGCCCGATCCGCGCCGCCCGCGGCCCCGCGCCTCACGAACGACGACGCCGGCCTCCGCGCGCTCCTCCTCCATCAAAAGGCCGACGGCCTCTTCGACGCCGATCTCGGCGCCACGCTCGCCGCCGTCGCCGCCCTCGTCGCGCGGGGCCACACCGCCCGCGAGGGCCTCTTCCGCGCCGAGCTCCGCCGCACCACGGTCACCTTGCGCGGCAAGCTCGGTGGAATGTCCGCCGAGGACAAACACCTCGCCCTGCTCGCCCTCGCGCTCCTCACGATGCCCCACGGCGACCCTGCGCCCGAAGGCCTCCCGGCCCCGATCGCCGCGTCCCTCACGGGCCTCTCGCTCACCGATCGCCCCGGCGCCGCCGCCAAGATCGGCGCCGCCCTCGGCCACCTGCCTTCCGGCTGGGCAGACAAGCCCCTCGCCGCCGAGGTGAAGCGGGTCTTCCTGTAAAACCGTTTGCCATGTTTCCCGGGCGTCCGGACGACGTGAACCGCCCCGAAAACATGGTAGGCTCGGACCCATGCAAGCGGAGACCATCGTGGTGGGCGCCGGCTCGTCCGGCGCGGTGATCGCGGCCCGCGCGACCGAACGCGCGGATCGCGAGGTGCTGCTCGTCGAGGCGGGGCCCGATTATCCCCCGCGCGTGACGCTCCCCTCGGACCTCGTGGACGGCACCCGCAACTCGATCAACGCCCACGACTGGGGGTTTTCCTATTTTCCCATGCCGGGGCACAAGCCCTTCGTGTACCCCCGCGGCAAGGTCGTCGGCGGCTCCTCCGCGGTCAATACCTGCATCGCGCTCCGCGGCCAGCCCTACGATTACGACGAATGGGCGGCGCTCGGCCTGCCCGAGTGGAGCTTCGAGAAGTGCCTGCCCGCCTTGAAGCGCCTCGAAGACGATCAGGACGTCCAGAATCGCTGGCACGGCCGCGGCGGCCCCCTCCCCATCCGGCGCCACCCGCCCGAGGAGCTCGCGCCTTTCCAGGTCGCCTTCATGGAAGCCTGCCGCGCCCTCGGGTTTCCGGCCTGCCCCGATCAAAACGACCCGGACCCGTTCGGCGTCGGCCCGCAGCCCATGAACAAGCTCGGCGGCGTCCGCATGAGCGCCGCGCGTTGTTACCTCGGCGAAGACGTCCGCCGCCGGGACAACCTCACGATCCGGCCGCACACCTCCGTGCGCCGCGTCCTCTTCCACAATGGCAAGGTCACGGGCCTCGAAGTCGAGACCTCGGGCAAGATCGAGGTCCTCGCGACGAACCACGTCGTCCTCGCGGCCGGCGCGATCGCCACGCCGGGGATCCTGATTCGTTCGGGGATCGGGCCGCGCGACTTGCTCGAACGGCTCGGCGTGGACGTCGTCTCCGACATCCCGGCCATCGGCGCGCGCCTCCTCGATCACCCGGGCTCCCTCGCGCTCTTCGTCCCGCGAAGCTACGAATTCGCGAGCATCCGGCACCCGCTCATTCAAACGGTGCTGCGATACACCTCGGAGGGCAGCCCCTTCCCGAGCGACATGCAGCTCCAGCCGTTCTCGTTTTTCGCCTGGCCGGGCAATTACATGCCGCTCGTCGGCATCTCCTGCTGCGTCGGCAAACCCCGCGGCCACGGCCGCATCACCTGGACCAGCGCCGACCCTTCCGCCAAACCCCGCATCGAGCTCGACATCATCCTCCACCCCGACGACCGCGCTTGCGCCGTCGAGGCCATGGAACTCGCCGGCCACGTCGCGCGCACGAAGCCCATGCGCGACCTCGTCGTCCCTTTCTGGCCGAACGACCGCGTCCTCCGCAATCGAGCCGAAATCTCGCGCTGGATCGAATGGAGCTCCGGCTCCGGGTATCACCCCTCCGGCACCGTCCCCATGGGGCCGGAGGGAGATCCCGAGGCGGCCGTCGACGGCCGCGGCCACGTGCGCGGCGTCTCGGGCCTCGTCGTGGCGGACGCGAGCATCATGCCGACGATCGTCAGTACGAACACGAACGTCACGGCTTTGATGATCGGCGAGCGATTCGGGGAATGGCTGCGGGACGGGGGGCTGTAGCGCGACTCCTCCAGGAGCCCGCTCGACATCGGCGTCGGCGAGCCCGTGATCGGGGTGCACCCTCTTCGACATCGGAGTCGCCGAGCCCGTGATCGGGGTGCACCCTCTTCGACATCGGAGTCGGCGTGCCCGTGATCGGAGTCGGCGTGCCCGTGATCGGAGTCGGCGTGCCCGTGATCGGAGTGCTCCCTCTTCGACATCGGGGTCGGCGTGCCCGTGATCGGAGTGCTCCCTCTTCGACATCAGAGTCCGCGTGCCCGTGATCGGAGTGCTCCCTCTCCGACATCGGAGTCGGCGTGCCCGTGATCGGAGTGCTCCCTCTCCGACATCGGAGTCGGCGTGCCCGTGATCGGGGTCGGCGAGCCCGTGATCGGAGTCCTCGCCCTTCGACCACGAAGTCAGCGAGCGTGTGGCGCGGGACGCGCCAGGGTGAGGTGGGGGATGTTTCCGGACCTCACCCACCCCAACCCTCCCTCTCCACATGGTCTGAGCACTGCGCGATGCGCAGTCCTTCCAAGGCGCCGGTGGCAAGATGAAGGAGGAGCGTTTCAAGCTGGCGACGGGGACGTTGCCCGTTGAACCGTCAGCGCCGCCGTCTCGGCTGAGGGGTCTCAGCCTCCGCCTCTCGGCCGAATTCCAAGGAGCGCGAGCGCGTCGGCCCAGAGGGGCCAAAGCACCGCCTCGCAGAGATCGAGCGCCGGCCCCGCATACGGCACGAATCCGATCGCAATGCGCGACGACGCATGCACCAGCGTCTGCATCACCTCCGCATACGCCGCGGCCCCTTCCCCGACGAATGACATCGCCCCGGCAAATGCACGTACCGTCTCCACGAAGGAGCCCTGCTCCGGCCCGAGCACGATCGCCTCCCAACCATTGAGGCTCTCCTTCATCTGCTCCGCCATCTCGGCGAAAGCATTCTTCAGAACCCCATCCACCTGCGCCCGGACATCCGGCGGGATCGGCGAATCCAGGAACCAATCCGACGCATCCATGAACTGCCGCACGTACTCCGTGACGCGGATCTGCGCGGCCAGAAACGCTCTCGTCTCCGCCTGGGAAACACTCACCCGCGTGGCCAGCGCCTTCTCGATCGCCGCCGTGTTCGACCGCCACGCCTTTATATTCGTCACGAAGTCCCCGCGCAGGACCACCTTGCCGCCCTCGACGTCCTGCGAAAGCGCCTCGATCACCGCATCCGCATACGCCGCATAAGGATCCTTCCCCGGCTCGAACGCCCCCGCAGTGCCCGAGACGTCGGGCACCTCCACCCACGGCACCTCGGACGACGTCAGCGAATCCTCGAACGGATCGTCCGGCGAAAACCCGGCCGCCCGCGCCACCCGCGAGCGGGAAGCGCGGTTCCTGCGAGCATTGCCGCTGCGACGGCGGTCGTGGAGGGTTTTCGGCGTCGTTGCGATTTGCGCAGCGGACGACCGGCGCGCTGCTCGGGCCCGAGGATGCGCTGGGTTCAGGTCTACAGGCCGTCCGCTACCAGGTCACAGGCTGCCCGCTGGAGGTCTCGAGTTGTCCTCCTCCGGCATCGAGCCACGCCTGGGCATCCTCGCCGATGTACTCGACATACCGCGAATCACGCCGCTTCAACGATTTCTTGAGGGTGGTATGCACCATCCTGGCCCACTTCCGGAACGCCTCGCTCTTTTCCTCCCACCCGCTGTCTGGCTTCCAGAACTTGTCGACGTAGTACACGCGTCCCTCCCGCAGTCGGTTCCCTTTCAAGGAGCAACAACTGAACTCGACCACGGGCGAAGGATCGCTCTCCAGCGTCCAGTACCCCTGTGTCTCTACGTGGTCCATCACAATCGCGTCCAGGTCCTCGGGCCGCGCGAGGTAGAGGCCGTACCACTGCTCCCCGTTCTCGTAGAAGTTCAACGAGTCCACGACGCGCGGCGACGCGGAAGGCGACTTCCAGAGGAGGATGATGAAGTCCGTCCGTTCCCGGAGCCGCTGCTCGAGAGCTGCCGTGTCTTTGGGCGTGATGTAGAAACATGATTGATGTCCCATGGCTCTCCTCACTTCTCCTTGTTGTACGGATGAAACGTCGGCCGTTCACCCGTCGCGCGCTCCACGTCGTCGAGCGCCTGCCGTTCACGCGCCACCGGCTGTCCGTCCTTGGTTTGTTTTCCGACCTGGTGCCGCTCCACGACCTCGTTCCCACGCTTTCCGGCAACGTCCACATAGCGGTTTTCCTTGTGGCCGCCCGGGGTTTTGACGCGATCCTCCTTCGCCGGTTCGAGGCCGCGCTTCTTGACGTTCTCCGTGACCTCTCTCACCTTCGCCTGGTGCGCATCCCCGCCGTTCCTCCCATTCGGATTCGGCACGCGCCTCTCATTCGCCGCCGCGCCCGTATTCGCCGGTGACGCCTCTCCCGCCGCCGCGCCGTTTGGCTTCGCGCCGTTTGGCTTCCCGAAGGTCCGCGTCTTGGTCCGGACCTTCGTCTTCGGCGGGGGCTGCGGCGGGCTCGCTCCCCCACCGCTCCCCGTGGACAACGATTGCCCATTGTGCGTCCCAGCGGGCTTGTTCTTTCCCTCCTGAAAGTTTTTGTGCCTTGCATGGCAAACTCCCTGGAGGCACTCGTAGGCTCGTTCGAGCTGAGCCATCTCCTCCGGGGGCAAGCTCCCGTCGTCATACCGCCAGACTTCACCTGGGGGCACCTGACTCGGCGCGGGCACGGGCGCCTCGACCGGGCGCGGCTGGTTCTCCGCGACGATGGGCTCCGTGTCGCCCCGGCCCCGGTGGAGGAGGATCCTCGTGCAGGTCCGCCCGCCCGTTTTGCTACGCCTTCGCGTCTGGCCCGGCTCTACGTACGCCGTGCAGCGATGCACCTCGACGCGCCTCTCCACCGCGGACGCGCCGCGCGGATTCGGTCGCGGCAGCGGCTTCGGCGGCTCGTCCTTCCGGGCCTCGTCCTTCTTTGGTTCGCCCTCCTTCTCCTTTGCCGCGAGCTTCTCCGGCGCGGGTGGCGGCGGCGGTGGTTTGTCGCAGGGCAGATCCTGGAATGCAATTCCCAAAAGCTTTCGGCTCTCGGGTGGCGCGCTGGCATCAAGAATGAAGATGGCCTTGGCCTCGCGGCTCTCCAGAAGCGCGTCGAGCGGCAGGGACGTCGTTCGAGGTGTTCCGTCCCCGCGATCGTACCAATAACGCGCATTCGAATCGACCTGGGGATGGCGCCGGCATATACGGAACAAGCGCTTTCCGTTCGGCGTCGCCTGCGCCCACGTCTGCGTATACGCGGGTGTCGCGCCGCACCCGAGAAGCCATGCCGAGACGCAAATCGCGCCGAGGAACAAAAGCCCAAGCCGAAAGAACCGCAGCAGCGCCGCGCAAATGCGGCCCTGCCCTTCGTCCTCCCCGAACGACCACAAACACCCAGGCAACACGACGCCCGGCGCCGCGACGACGAGCGCCGCGACGAGAAGATCCCCTCGTCTCATCTGGAACCCCTCCTGCGATGAGCTGTGGCCTATCTATCAGGAAGACGAACGGGTCGGGCAAGACAAAACACGAGGTGGGCAGACGTTGTCTGTCCGGGGTCGGCCCCTTTTGCCGACCCTCACCGCGCCGGAGCGTTGCCCGGCGAGGCGCCTTCGAGAGGAGACCAATGCTCAGGCCGCGCGGAGAGGGGGAAGGGGGGTGAGGTTCGTGGAACCCCCTCTTCGGCGAGGATGGGATCAGGGCCCGGGGCCGGGATCGGGAGCGGGAGCGGGCCCGGGATCGGGCGCGGGGGCCTGGTCGTAGATGCTCGGGCTGCATGTACCCCAGTTGGCATTGCAGCCCGTGAACCCGAGCGACTTGCAGTCGACCTTGTCGATCCGGCCGGCGTTGCAGACGACGATCGAATCGCCCTCGCACTTCGAGTTGTCCCCGTTGAAGGGCTCACACTCGTTCCCAAATCCGCAGAAGTACGACGCTCCCGCGCTGTTGCAGACAGACCCCTTCACGAGCTTGTCGCAGTCGACCACCTGCTCGCCTCCGTTGACGCAGGCGCGCAGCTCCGGACCGTCGCACGTGAGACCTGAGCTGTAGTCGATCGTGAGACCACCGCCCGTGTCCGACTGGCACGTCGCGCCCGTTCCCACGCACCCGACACCGCCGAATTGCAGGTCCTTGCACGCGAGCCCGTCATCAGCGCAGACAGGGCCGCTCGTCTCCACCTCGCCCGAGCACACCCGGGGCGCGCCGTCCTGGCAAACCTCCTTGAACGTATCGTAGCTGCACGCCGGCCCAGCTTGAACGCTCGTGTCGACGCAGTCCCTCGCCTCCTCGGAGCACGCGCGGCCGATCACGCTGCAATCGACCGTGAAGGCGAGCTGGTCGTCGCACACCTTGAGCACGTTGCCCGTGCAGGTAGGCATGCAAGGACCGGAGAGATCGACCTTCAGCCCGAGGCACTCCTCAATGGCCTTGCAGCCGTTGTTCTTGCTCGCGAGGCACTTCGTGTAGTTCCGGACGTCGAGCTCGTCGCTGTGGACCCCGCGCTCCGCATAAAAATTGCGGAGCCAACTGTCCACACGGTCGTCGGGAACGCAGCTCGCCATGAGGATCGCCGCTTTCAGGACGTCGTCCGGATCCTTGGCCCCGGGCGGATCGACCGGGGTGCCGCCGCCGGAGCCGCCAGAGCCGCCCGCGCCGCCGGAGCCGCCCGCGCCGCTGCCATTGCCGACCTCGGGTCCACACGCCAGGACGAACCCGGCGAGGACCGAGGCCCAAAGAACTGTCTTTCGATGGAGCATGGTCCTTTTCATCCGCTCAGTTCGCGCCGCCCGGGTCGCAGGCGAAGAGCACGGCGACCTTGGCCGCAGCGTCGTTCTTGAGCACGCCGCAGGTATCCGGGCAGAGGATGATCTGGTTCGCGGCCTTGTCGATGTAGAACGAATCCGCCGCGCACGCCGCCGCGTCCGCGACCTGCTTGAACTGCTTGTTCGGGGACATGTCGCCGGGCGTGTAATCGACGACCACGCTGGCCAGATCGACGGTCGTGCCCTCGGGCGGATCGGGGATCCCGAATTCGCAGGCGACCTGCGCGCCGGCGACGACACCTTCCGCGATCGCCTTGAACACGGCGTCGTACGAGGTCGTGTCGCAGAGCGGGAACTTGAGCCCGCCCGTGAGGTTGCTCAGGCCCTGATAGCCAGTGCCGGGATCGGCGGCCGTCGGGCACTTGCCCGTGATGACCGGGTCGGTGGGCTCGTACGGCTTGTCCGCCGGGTCGTTGTAGGCCATCGCGACGATGCTGTAGAAGCGATAGTTGCGATTCTCGGCGGTGCCGAAATTCTCCGGCGAGAGCGCGAGCAGCGCCGTGTCCCAGTTCGTCGCGGCCGTGTTCCCGCCGTTGACCGAGTTGCTGTCGTTGTAGGTCTTGCCGCCGTAGCTGCAGTTGACGCCGTCGTCCGTGAGCTCGATGAACGTCTTGAACGCGTCGGGCCGCAGCCACTCCTTCCAGCCCGTCGGCGCGAAGCCGTACTCGTCCTGCACGCCGTACGTCGAGAGGACCTTGCAGAGCGAGTCGTGGCTCGCGACCTCGACGCTGTAGTGGTAGAATTTGCCGGGGTTGTTCACGGGCGACACCGGCGGGGGCGTGCAGCCGCCCGCGGGAATGCCGGAGAGCGGCGCCTCGATGCACACGCTCTGCGCGCTCGACGCGTTGCCGTGCCTCGCAATGAGGATGACCCGGTAATCGAGCCCGCTCGCCTCGAGGATCTGCGCGAAGTTCTGGTTGATGTTGTTCTGAACGCCGATGATCTCGGCCGACATGCTGCCGGAGTTGTCGATCAGGACAATGACGTCGACCGGCTTCTTGACGAGCGTCGCCTCCGAGCTCTGGCTCACGCACGCGCTGTCCTCGGTCAGCCCGCCGTCCCCCGGCCCTGCGTCGAAGAAGTTGATGTCGCCGCCCTCACCGCCATTGCCGCTGCCCCCCTGCCCATTGCCGCCGCCGCCCTGCGACGAGCCGGACGAGTTGCCGCCCGTGTTGGCCGAGCCCGAGGCCGTGTTGTCCCCGCCCGAGCAGCCCACGCCGAGCGCCGCGCCGCCGAGAGAGAAAGCAGCGAACGCGCAAAGGAAGATGGTTTGTTTCGTGCGCATGTTATTCCTCCGAGGTCCAAGCATCGGGCAGCACGCTTCTGGATGCAAGGACTCGAAGCTCCTGTTCGTCCCCAGGCCCCGAGAGGGGTACGTCGAGCGAGGCCGACCGACGCATCGAGCCGCGCAGCAGCCTGGGGAACACCCTCTGACGTGCACGCGCACGAGCCCGTGGTTAGGCTCCGCCGCATGGCCAACGCCGAACCGAAGGGTCGCATCGTCACGGACAGCCGGCGCATCGCGGAGATCGCCCGCGGCGCCAAGCGGGTCGCCGTCCTCGGCATCAAGACCGAACAGCAGTCCGAGCAGCCCGCCTTCTACGTGCCCGCGTATCTCCAGGGCGCGGGCGTCGAGGTCGTCCCGGTCCCCGTGTATTACCCCGACGTCACGCGTATCCTCGGCCAGCCCGTGGTTCGGCGCCTCGCGGACGTGCCGGGCGAGATCGACATCGTCGACGTCTTCCGGCGCCCGAGCGACCTCCCGCCGCACGTGGACGACATCCTCGCCAAACGCCCGAAGGTCGTCTGGTTCCAGTCGGGCATCCGCAACGACGAGGTGGCCACGCGCCTCGCCGCTGCGGGGATCGAGGTCGTGCAGGACCGTTGCTTGATGGTCGAGCACCGGCACGCGCGCTGAAGCGATTCGACTATTTGGCGAGCTCGGCCTGGATGGCCTGGACGATGGGGTTCGTGTCGAAGCTGTCGTTCGGGTTCTGCGGATCGTCACCGGGATAGGTCGACGAGGTCCACTGCGCCACGAGCTTTCCGTCCTTCGAGATCAGGTACTTGTGGAAGTTCCACAAGGGCTCGATCGTGGACGCGGGGCCGGGGTTTTGCTGCGCGAGGATCCATTGCCACACGGGCTGCGGCACCTCGGGCCCGGCGCCGTCCGGATCCTTCACGTGGTCGATCGCGAATTGCTTGAAGCTCAAATGGTAGCTGTCGATGCACCCGCCGATCTGCTCGTCCGAACCTCCTTGGTTGCCGAAATCGTTGCTCAAGAAGCCGAGCACGTGGAACGCCTGACCGCTGAAGCTCTCCGCCAAGGCCTGGAGGCCCGCATATTGTGGCGTGTAGCCACAAGCGGCCGCGGTGTTGACGATGAGCAGGACCTCCCCGCGGTACTTGCAGAGCGGCACCGGTTCGAGGTCGTTCACGTCGTAGGACTCGACCGAATGCTCGTAGAGGCTGCCCGGCGCGGCGGGCGGGTCGCAGACGAAGCCCATCGCCCCGCCGGCGCCGCCGGATCCCACGCTCGCCGAAGAACTCGCTACCGCGCCCACGCTCGACGAGGACGAGGCGACCGTCGTCGTCCCCGCATTCCCGCCTGATCCCGGGCCTGCCACGCCTCCCGTGCCGCCCTCGCCGCCCGCGCTCTCTCCGCCGCCCGAAGAGCACGCGAATGCGCCGAGCGTGAGGGCCAGGGCGACGCACCACCGCTTCCCATCCTCCAAGATAACCATCTTGAACGCCTCTCCGCGGCCCGAGGCCGCTGGCAAAAGATTCGGCGAGTCTACCAAAAAGATACCTCGGACCGGAGACCTTGTGCAGAATGCGGGGTCGTCGAGTCGCGATGCTCCCCGAGAACACGGTCTTCGCCGGGCGTTACCGGATCGTACGTCGAATCGCAGCGGGCGGCATGGGCGAGGTCTACGAGGCGCGGCACCTCGAAACCGAGCGGCCCTCCGCGCTCAAGGTGATGCTGCCGCACGTCGCCGAGAGCGCGGCGCTGCGCGAGAGGTTCCGGCTCGAAGCGCGCGCCGCCGCGCTCGTCGAGAGCACGCACGTCGTCGAGGTGCTCGACGCGGGCGTCGACGAGGCGACCGAGAGCCCGTTCCTCGTGATGGAGCTGCTGCGCGGCGAGGACCTCGGCCGCAGGAAAGCGCGGCTCGGGCCGCTGCCGCCCGAGGAGGTCGCGACGTGGATCACGCAGACCGCGCGTGGGCTCGACGCGCTGCACGCCGCGGAGATCGTGCATCGGGACCTGAAGCCTTCGAACCTCTTCGTCGCGGAGCGCGCGGGCGAGGCGCCGCGCATCAAGCTGCTCGATCTCGGCGTCGTGAAGCGCGTGGCCGAGACGGCGGGCTCGACCGCGGCCGTCGGGACGCCGTTCTACATGGCGCCCGAGCAGCTCCGAAACGGCAAGGTCGGTCCCCCGACGGACGTGTATGCGCTCGGCATGGTCGCGTATTCGCTCCTCGTCGGGCGCGAGTACTGGGCCGACGAGGCGAAGGCCTCGGAGAGCACGCTCTCGTTCGCGTTGACGACGCTCGACGGGCCGAAGGAGCCCGCGTCCGCCCGCGCGGCGCAGGCCGGGATCTCGCTCCCCGCCGCGTTCGACGCGTGGTTCGCGCAAGCGACGGCGAAGGAGGCCGAGGATCGTTTCCCGAGCGCGGGCGCGGCCGCCGAGGCGCTCGCGCGCGCGCTCGACGTGAAGGCCGAGGGCCCGACACGCGCGGCCCCGGAGGCGCCTCGGCGCGAGGTGTCATCGGAGGCGGAGACGATGCCCGCGCTCGCACCGGCGGAGCCTGCGACGCGGACGCTTTCCCTCGGGGGCGAAGAGAAGATGGGCCCGTCAAACCTGAGGGTCGTCCCCGCGAAGGAGGCCGCGGCGATCTCGCAGGCGCCCGCGGACGCCCCTCCCACGAAGAGGCGCTCGTTCGAGCGAACGATCGAGGTGGCCCTCGTGATCGCGGCGATGGCGGCAGGCGCTTGGCTCGCGCTCCGGCAGAACACCGAGGCCCCCACGCCGCCGCCGAAGCCTGCGCCGCCCGTGATCGTCGAGGCTGTCGAATGCACGGCCGCCACCATCACCGGGCCAGGCGCGACGGCCGCGCTCGGCGACGCGCTCGGCAAAGGGGCCTGCGCGCGCCTCGCGGTCGAGCTCGGCGTGGTTTGGAAAAAGGAGCCCGCCACGCGGCTCGACGTGAACGCCGAGATCGGCGAGGGCACCACGAAGGTCACGCTCGGGATCGCCGGCAAGAAGGCCGAAGGCAAGGGCGAGACGCCGATCGCCGCGACGAACGCCGCGATCCAGGCGCTCCTGCCTGCGCTGACGAGGCCGGCGCCGTCGAAGGAGCTCCTCGTGCTGTGGGGTGTCTCGGACGCGGCGAGCGCGTTCCGGATCGAGCGCCTGGTGCGGCGGCGCGCCTTTGGCTTCGCGGCGCGGGACGGCGTCGAGACGGAGGCGCTCGTGCAAACGAACCCGACGTCGGTCGTGGCGCACACGCTGCTCGCGTGTGATCTGCGGAGCCACGCCGATCCGGCCCGCGCCACGGCGGCGAAGGAGAAAGCGCTCAGCCGCCTCGCGGACGTGCCCAAGGGTCGCGCGAGCGTGCTCGAAGGCCTGCTCCGTACGTACGTGCAGCCCGCGAACGACGACGAGGTCGGGCGGGGCGTGTCGCTCTTGATCCAATCGTACGGCGAGCTCGCGGAGGACCCGGATTTCGCGGCGCTCTACACGTCGTGCGGGTGCATCTTGACGGATCAGACGTTGCCGATGACGGATTGGCTGGCCAAACGATGGCCCACGCTGGCGCTGCCGATCCTGCGCTGCGCGTTCCCTTGGGCGGACGAGGACGCCGCGCGGCTCTCGCGTTTCCTCGGCTGGACGAGCGCGACGCTGCCGGAGCTGCGGGGCCTGTGGGTCGAGACGTTGCTCCGCGCCGGCCGGATCGAGGAGGCGCGCGAAGCGGAGGAAATCCGGCGGACCCTCGGCGTGGAGTCGGCGACGCGCGCGGCGCTCGCGCGGGATCGAGCGCTCATCGCGTTCGCCTCGCTCGATGGGGCGGCGGCGATCGCGGCCGCGGAGGAGATGCTCGGCGAGCCCGATCCCGAGGCGAACCATGAAGGCGCCGCGCTGCGCATCGACGCGATGCTCCTGTCCGGCCGCGTGGACGATGCCCTCGCGGCGTCGAAGCTCGAAGCGGGTCGTCAGAAGGCGCTGGGACGCGAAAAACAAGCCAAGGTGCTCGCCGAGGACGAACGCCGGATCCGTCGCTTGCTCGGGCGCGAGAAAGGCGAACCACGCGCGGAAGGCGAGCGTGGCTCCTTGGAAGCGGCCCTCGCCCTGGAGGCGCGTGGCTCGAAACAAAAAGCGGAGGGCGCTTACCGGGATTGCCTCGTGGAGCCGTGGAGCGCGCCCTTCGACGCGATCGCGGCGCGCGTCCGGCTCGCGGAGATGTTCCGCGCGGCGGGCAAGGCGGACGAGGCCCGCTCGCTCGATGCCGTCGTGGACAAGGCCTGGGCCGGGGCGGATCCGGGCCTACGCGACTTCGTTCGCCGCATGAAGTAAAACGGCTCTGCGATGACGAGCAGCGACACGAAGACGCTCTCGCCGACGAGGGACGCCGGCAGTGATCGCGCGGCGATCCGCGCGCCGATCCTTCTCCTCTGCCTCGAGAGTCACCGCCCGTTCGCCCCCGCCGCGCGCCTCTCGCTCGTGGGCCTCGACGAGATCACCTTCGGCCGCGGCGCCGCGCGATCGTTCGAACGCGTACCACCGCGGCGGCTCGCCGTGCGCGTGGACGACGCCTGGATGTCCACGAACCACGCGCGCCTCGGGAAGGTCCTCGGCCGGTTCACGATCGAGGACAGCGGCTCGAAGAACGGCACGCGCGTGAACGGCGAGCCCGTCACGCGCGCGGCGCTCGCGGATGGAGATCTGATCGAGCTCGGCCGCACGTTCTTCGTGTTCCGCGAGGGGCTCGAGGTCGCGCCCGACGATCCGCCCGTCGTCGAGGTCTCCTCGGACGGGGCCAAGGCGCCCGGCCTCGCGACGCTCTTGCCCTCGCTCGCCCGCGCGTACGAGACGCTCGGGGTGATCGCGCGGGCGACGCTGCCGATCCTCGTGACGGGCGAGACGGGCACGGGCAAGGAGGTGACGGCGCGCGCGATCCACGCGCTCTCGGGGCGGCCGGGGGCGTACGTCGCGGTGAACTGCGGCGCGCTGCCGGAGTCGCTCGTCGAGGCGGAGCTCTTTGGCCATCGGCGCGGCGCGTTCTCGGATGCGAAGGAGGATCGGCCGGGCCTCGTGCGCGCGGCGGATCGCGGCACGTTGTTCCTCGACGAGATCGGCGAGCTTCGGCCACCCGCGCAGGCGGCGCTGCTCCGCGTGCTCGAAGAGCGCGAGGTGCGGCCGATCGGGGCGACGTCGCCGGTGAAGGTCGACGTGCGCTTCGTCTCGGCCACGAACCGCGGCCTCGAACGCATGGTGGAGGCGGGCACGTTCCGCGCGGACCTCTTCCACCGGCTCGCGGGCCATCGCATCGAGCTCTTGCCGCTGCGGGAGCGTCGCGAGGATCTGTGGCTCGTCGCGGCCTCGCTGATCGAGCGCCACGCGGGGGCCGACGCGGCGCGCGTGCGGCTGCATCCGTCGGCGGCGCGCGCGATGTTCGAGCATGTGTTCCCGGGCAACGCGCGCGAGCTGGAGAAGGTGCTCGGCGCGGCGCTCGCGCTCGCGGCCGGAGGTGAGGTCACGCTCGACCACCTGCCGCCCTGGGCGCGGGGCGAGGCGCCCGCGGAGGAGCCCGCAACGGCGGCGAACGACGGCGCGGGCGAACCCTTGCGCGAGGAGCTCGTGCGGCTCTTCCGCGAGCACAAGGGCAACGTGTCGGCCGTGGCGCGCGTGATGGGCAAGGCGCGGATGCAGGTGCAGCGCTGGATGAAGCGGTACGGGATCGAGCCGGAGGCGTTCAAGAAGTAGGGGTGCAACGGGTGCAACGGGTGCAACAGGGGGGTGCAACGGGTGCAACCGCCACGCAGCACCCGGATGCAGCCGTGTTTCAGGGCGCCAGCCCACGAATCTCTGCGCTGCGGCGCCCTTTTGAGCTTGGCACGCTCGCTGCAATGCCTCCTCGACGAAGCCAACGATAACCCCGGCTGAAATGATGGAGGTTCCCATGACGACGCTCAAGCACTCGATCCTCTCGCTCACGATTGGCCTCTTCTCGGCGCTGTGCATCGGCGGCTGCGCGGCCGATGCGGCGGGCATCGACGAGAAAACGACGGCGGAGGCAGCCTCCGAGTCCGGCAATGCGAAGAGCGATTATGGTTATGAAATGAAAGACCTCCGCCTCGTCGCGGGCGAGGCCGTGCCTGCGGCGGACGCGGTGACGCCGGATGGGCGCGTCGCGCCGGAAGAGGTCCTGCGCCAGGCGAACGCGAAGATCCCGGCGCTCCGGGCTTGTTATGCGGAGGCGCTGAAGAAGGAGCCCGGCCTCAGCGGCAAGGTCATCGTCCGGATGCACGTGGAGGCGAGCGGCGCAGTGAGCTCCTCGCGCGTGAGCGGCGGCTCGATCGGCGACGCGGCGCTCGGCACCTGCCTCGCGAAGGAGCTCGGCTCGATGACGCTGCCGGCCGCGACGAAGGGCGTGCTCGAGGTGATCTTTCCGATCGAGCTCGACCCCGCGGATCTCACGAAGGGCGCGCCCGCCGGCGCCTGATACCCGAGCGCTCGACATCGGGGCGCATGCTGGCCTACCCTGCGCCGCATGCGCCCTCGATTCTCAGCTTGTCTCGCTCTTCTTACCCTCACCGTCCTCCCGAGCGCCGCGGCCGCTGCGCCGTATTTCGTCGAAAAGACGGGAAACCTCGGCTCTCCGCAGCCCTGCGCCGACACGAAGGAAGGTTGCTACTCCCATTATGTGCTGCTCGTCGACCTCGACGGCGACGGCGACCTCGACGCGGTGTTCGCGAACGGCGGAGGGTATTACACGCCGTCCACGACCGCTCCACTCGCGGCCTACCTCAATGACGGTACGGGCAAGTTCACGGAGGTCGGCGCCACCTCGTTCGGGGGTTTTTCCGGGCGCGTGAGGCAAATCGCGGCGGCCGACGTGGACGGCGACGGCGACGTCGATCTGTATGTGCCGGACTCCTACGGCATGCAGCCCGACGCGCTCTTCGTGAACAACGGCCAGACCCCGCCCGTGTTCGCGGACGAAGGGGCGGCGCGGATGGGCACGTCGTCGCGCTCGGCCGGCGCGCGGTTCGGCGACCTCGACGGCGACGGGGATCTCGATCTCGTCTCCACGGATTGGGGCGCCGACCCGCCCGGCTCGGCCGGCACCGCGCGGATCTACCTCAACGACGGCGACGGGTTTTTCCAGGAAAAGGCCGCGGCCGTCCCGCAGGACACGCAGGCCATCGGCACGGGGCCCATCGACGTGGACCTCGTCGACGTGGACGGCGATTTTGATCTCGATTTGCTCCTCGCGAGCCGCCAGGGCGAGTCGCTCTTGTTCCGCAACGACGGCACGGGCACGTTCGTCGACGCGAACGGGGACCTGCCGGATCAGCCGGGCCCGTACGTGTACGGCCCGGACGCGTGTGACATCGACGGCGACGGCGACCTGGATTTGTGGCTCGACAATGGCGCGGCGAACTTGCACGAGCAGCTCCTCGTGAACGACGGGAAAGGCGTCTTCACGGACGAGACGGCGGCGCGCGTCGTGGGAAACGTCGGCGCCGACGACAACGAGGTGCAATGCGTGGACATCGACGGGGACGGTGATTTCGACGCGGTGATCGCGTCGCTCTCCGGCAACGAGCGGGTCCTCTTGAACGACGGTACGGGCCATTTCACGCTCCTCGCCAACACCTTCCCCACGGTGCAGGATCCCACGCTCGGGCTCGACCTCGGCGACGTGAACGGCGACGGGATCCTCGACGCGATCACGGCCCAGGGCGAGGGCTCGGAGTATCTCGATCGGCTGTATTTCGGCGTAGCGCCGCAGCCGGTCGACACGCTGCCGCCGGTGATCCGGTCCGTCGAGGCGCTCCCGAGCGGAATGCCAGGCGGCGAGCGGGTCGTGCGTTTCGCGGTGAGCGATGCGTCGACGACGGACACGGGTCCGCGGCTCAAGAAGGCCTTCGTCGAGCTGGAAGACGCGGGCGGCGCGGCGCTCGCGCACTTCATCGGCGGAGACCTGTTCCGGGCGACGTTCGTGGCCCCCGCGGACGCGACGGTCGTGTATCGCGCGTGCGCCGAGGATCGACAAGGAAACAAGGCGTGCAGCGCGCCGCTGAGCTTCACGACCGGAAGCGGAAGCAGCAGCAGCAGCGGCAGCGGCGGCGCGGGTGGAAACGGCGGCGCGGGCGGCAGCGGGGGCAGCGGCGGCGCGGGCGGCAGCGGCGGCGGCGCGGGTGGAATGGGCGGCGTCGGCGGCGGCGACAACCCCGGCCCCGTCATCGACGACGACGGCGGCTGCGGCTGTGGGATCCCCGGGACGCAAGGATCCGATGGACGCGCGCTCGGCCTCGTCGCGCTCGTCTTCGGCTGGCTCCTCCGGCGTGGAATCCCGAGTGACCACCGAAAAGGTTCACACCCCAAACGTTGAAATCGAGCAGCGGGTCGCGCGCGCGGCGGTCTTCTGGTACGCTCGGACCATGAAGAACTTGCTCCTTTCCGCGATCCGTCCGCTCTTTCTGCTCACCCTCCTCGCCGCGGCGTTGCCCGCGTGCCGCACCGACGCCGAGGCCGTCTGCGACTACAAGTGCGAATGCGAGGGCTGTAGCGCCATGCAGCTCGACGATTGTTATCGCCACACCGACAACGAAGCCTTCGAGTCCGACCGCCGCGGCTGCCTCGATTACTGGGACGAGCTCCAGGCGTGCGAATACGACACCGGGCGCTGCGGCGGCGCGGATTGGTCGACGAGCTGCAAGAACGAAAGGGAGCGCTGGGACAACTGCAGGAAGTGACGCGCGCTCGTCCGCTTCCCCGGAGGGCCCTGGCCGCTCCCTGTCCAAGGAAAGCATGGGCGCAAGCGGGTTGCCGGGACACCACGCCGTCTCCATGCCCCCCTCGGAATGCCCGAGGTCAACCCAAAACAACGCACGTGGAGCTGGCTTTTCTATGCGTTCCTGATCGTCGCGGCGCTCGCGTTTTCGGGCGTCTTCGGGCCCACGGGCGCGCGCACGGTGCCCTACGACGAGGCCGTGCGCCTCGTCCAGCAAGGGCGCGTCGAATCCGCCTCGATCACGGCCGAGGACGTCGTCCTCCGGCTGAAGCCAGAAGGCGCGCCGCCCACGGAGCCCACGAAAAAACCGCCGAACCTCCTGCCCACGCCCTCCGCCAAAGGCGAGGAGGTGCGCACCGGCCGCATCCCCGGCGTCGAGCAAGAGCCGCTCGTCGACGCCCTGCTCACGCGCAACATCGCCGTCGACGCGCGGCCCTCGCGCACGCCGTTCTGGGTCATGGCGCTCTGGTGGATCGTCCCGCTCATCGCCATCAACCTCCTGTTTTTCGCGGCGTTCCGACGATCGGCCGGGGGCGGCGTGGGCGGGCCGCTCGGGCTCACCCGCGCGAAGACGCGGCTCTACGACCGCGCGGGGCGCGAGCCGGTCCGCTTCTCCGACGTCGCCGGCGTGGACGAGGCCAAGGACGAGCTCGTCGAGGTCGTCGACTTCCTCAAGCACCCCGCGCGCTACCGGGCGCTCGGCGGGCGCATCCCGCGCGGGATCCTGCTCGTCGGGCCGCCGGGGACCGGAAAAACCCTGCTCGCGCGGGCCGTGGCCGGCGAGGCCGAGGTGCCGTTTTTCTCGCTCAACGCGAGCGAGTTCGTGGAGATGTTCGTCGGCCTCGGCGCCGCCCGCGTCCGCGACCTCTTCAACGAGGCCCGGAAAAGCGCGCCGTGTATCGTGTTCATCGACGAGGTCGACGCCGTCGGCCGCAGCCGCGGCGGCCTCGGCGCGCTCGCCACCCACGACGAACGCGAGCAGACCCTCCAGCAGCTCCTCGCCGAGCTCGACGGCTTCGATCCACGCGCCACCGTCATCCTGATGGCCGCGACGAACCGGCCCGAGGTCCTCGACCCCGCGCTGCTCCGGCCCGGTCGTTTCGATCGGCAGGTGATCGTCGATCGGCCCGATCTCGCCGGGCGAGAGGCGATCCTCGCCGTGCACGCGCGGAGGCTGCCGCTCGGGGGCGACGTGGACCTCGGCGCGGTCGCGCGGCGCACGCCCGGCATGGCCGGCGCGGATCTCGCGAACATCGTGAACGAGGCCGCGCTCGCCGCGGCGCGCAGGAGCGGCACGGAGATCACGCAAGCCGACTTCGAGGACGCGCTCGACCGCGTGCAGCTCGGCCTGCGCCGCCGCGGCCTCATGATGACGCCCGGCGAGCGGCGCCGCGTCGCCGTGCACGAGGCGGGACACGCGCTCGTCGCGCTCGCCTTGCCCGAGGCCGATCCCGTGGAGCGGGTGTCGATCGTCGCGCGCGCGGTCTCGCTCGGCGTGACCATCCAGGTCCCGCGCGACGAGCGGCACGTGCTCACCGAGTCCGAGCTCGAAACGCGCGTGATGGTGCTGCTCGGCGGCCGGGCGGCCGAGGAACTCTGCCATGGATCGCCGTCGACGGGCGCGCACGACGACCTCGGGCGGGCGACCGCGCTCATGCGGGAGATGATCACGCGCTTCGGCATGAGCCGTCGGCTCGGGCTCCCCGCGCTCACGCGGAACGTGGGCGCGCCGCTGCTCGGCGTGATGCAGGAGGAGCGGATGTGCAGCGACGAGACGGCGCGCGAGATCGACGAGGAGGTGCGCGACCGGCTCGCCGAGCTCTTCGGTCGCGCGAGGAGCTTGCTCGAAGGCCGGCGCGCGGGCCTTCAGGCGGCGGCGGACGCGCTCGTCGCCCGCGAGACCTTGACGGGGTCCGAGCTCGCGCGCATCGCGGACGAGGCGAACGCGCGCGAGCGACCGGGCGCGGCCTGAGCGCGGAGGGCCTGGAGCAGCCCGACGACGCCGAGGGCGAGGAGCGGGTATCCGGCCAGGAAAAAGGCCGAATCGCCGACGAGGAACCCGACGAGCAGCATCATCAGCACGATGCACACGCCCGCTTGCGCTTGGTCGCGGTAGGACAGGCGCGGATCGACGGCCGCGAGGCCGACGGCGACGACGCTCGCCGCGACGGAGCCGATGGAGCCGGCGATCATGACGCCGAGCCCGCCGCGGCCGATGATCACGGCGCCGAGGCCGACCGCCGTGAAGACGCCCGCGAGGACGAGATCCTTTCGGGGCGAACCCTGCGTGGCCTGCCCTTCCCGCGCCGATTCCATGCGCTCCATGAACGTCCCCACGGTGCACCTCGCGTGCCCGCCCGGACCCAGCGAGAAAACATGGGGCCATGACCTCGCGCGCCGCGCGAGAATCGCGAAAAACTCACGCTAGGAAGGCGCGCGGATTGCGCGTCATGCGCACCGTTTGCGTTTCGAATACGGCGCGAGGGCATGATATCGTTACGCAACGAAAGCACGTTCGAGGAGCTTGCAATGTCGATGTCCGACCATGTCGCGAAGAACAAGGCGTACTGGAACCGTATCGCCGCGGAATACCAGCAGCAGCACGCCGATCAGCTCGGCATCGTGGAGCCGACGTGGGGCGTGTGGGGCATCCCGGAGCGCGAGCTCGGGCTCCTGGGCGACGTCGCGGGCAAGGACGTGCTCGAATTCGGCTGCGGCGCCGCGCAGTGGTCGGTGGCGCTCGCGCGGCGCGGGGCGCGCATGACGGGGCTCGACCTGTCCGACGAGCAGCTCCGCCACGCGCGCGCGCTCGTCGAGCGGGAGGGCGTCTCCGTGACGCTCGTGCAGGGCAGCGCCGAGGCGGTGCCCCTGCCGGACGCGAGCTTCGACCTCGTGTTCTGCGATCACGGGGCGATGACGTTCGCCGACCCGCACAAAACCGTCCCGGAAGCGGCGCGGCTCCTGCGTCCGGGCGGGATGTTCATCTTCAACATGGCGACGCCGCTGCTCTACCTCGCCATCGACAAGGCCACGGATCTGGTGGGGCCCGCGCTCGTGAACGATTACTTCGGCATGAAGGCGTGGGAGGAGGACGACGGCTCGACATCGTTCCAGCTCCCGTACGGCGAGTGGATCCGGCTCTTTCGGCGCGCGGGGTTCGTGGTCGAGGACCTCGTCGAGATCCGTCCGCCGGCGGACGCCAAGACGACCTACGAAGGGTATGTCCCGCTCGAATGGGCGCGGAAGTATCCGGCAGAGCACGTCTGGAAGGTGCGACGCGAGCCTGGGCGTTGAAACGCCATCGCGCCGACACTTCACCAGCCATTCGCCGTTTCACCAGATAGGGCTCGTCGACGCGTTGACGCCGGGAAAACGCCCGATATCCGCTTTACAAGCGATGTCGGCGCGTGCGATGGAGGAAGATGACCATGGAGAATCCCACGGGTCGACGCAGCTTTTTGCTCGTCCGGGCGCGCTCCTGGATTTGCGCGTTGCCCGCGTCGTCGGTCATCGAGACGATGCGCCCGCTGGCGATCGACCCCCTCGCGCACGCGCCGCGCTTCGTCGCGGGCCTCTCCGTGGTCCGCGGCGAGATCGTGCCCGTCGTATCGCTCTCGGCCGTCCTCGGGGAAGGCGGCGAGCGGGCAGAGGCACGGCGGCTCGTGCTGGTGCGCGCGGGGGAGCGGCGAATGGCGCTGCTCGTGGAAGACGTGGTGGGCATCGAGGAGCTCGACGAGGCGCGCCTCGATACGCTGCCGCCTCTGCTCGGCGAGGCGCTGCCCGCGGAGGTCGAGCGCCTGGGCGTGCTGGATGGGCGGGCGCTCGCGGTGCTCGACGCCGCCCGCCTGCTCCCGGAGGCCGTGTTCGCCTCGCTCCCGAGCGCCGATTCCCTTGCCACCGCCTTGCCACCGCCGCCGCGATGAACGCCCCGCGTGACGCCAAGGGGATCGAGGACCTCATCGAGGCCCGCTTCGGCCTCGCGCCCTCGGGCTTTCAGCGCGACCGCATCGAGATGATCCTCGGCGAAAAACCGGCGCGCAGCGGCGGGCCGATCCCGCTCGAACGCCTGGTCGAGGCGGTGACGGTCGGCGAGACCTATTTCTTTCGCGAGCCGATGCAAATCGACGCGCTCGTGCGGCGGGTGCTGCCCGAGCGCGCGCTCGCGGGGGCGCGCGGGCGCAAGCTCCGGATTCTCTCGGCGGGCTGCTCCTCCGGCGAGGAGCCTTATACGATGGCCATCGCGACCGACCTGGCCACGCCGGAGCTCTCGTCGCTCCTGTCGATCACGGGGCTCGACGTGAACGGGGCCGCAATAGAAAAGGCCCGGCGGGCGCGGTATTCGTCCTGGGCCTTGCGCGGGGCCTCGCAGCCGATCCGCGATCGGTTTTTCAAGAAAGACGGCGAGGCGTTCGTGCTCGATCCGCGCATCCAGAGCCGCGTCGTCTTCGAGGAGGGCAACCTGCTCGAAGTGCTCGCGCGCTTGCCGGAGGCCACGTACGACGTCGTCTTTTGCCGCAACGTGCTCATCTATTTCTCGGAGCGCGCGCTCCGCCGGGCGCTCGCGGGGTTTGCCCGGGCGCTCCTCCCGGGCGGCTATCTCTTCCTCGGTCACAGCGAGTCGCTGCGCGGGATCTCCGACGAATTCGAGCTCGTCCACGAGAACGACGCGTTTTATTACCGCGCGAAGAGCCCGAACGTATCCCCGGCTGCGACGACGATCGCGCCGCCCGCGCCCCGGCTGCTGCCCGAGCCCCCGATCCGCGCGCCCTTGCCCACGCCCGCGGAAGGGGCGTTCTCGTGGGCGGAGGAAATCCAGCGCGCGTCAACGCGGATCGCCCGGATCGCAGAGACGCGGGAGGTCGGGGGCGCGGCGGCGGGCGCGCCAAAGGCGAGGGCGGCGGAGGGGCCTTCGGCGCTCGCGCGCGTGCTCGATCTGCTCGAAGCGGAGCGGCATGACGATGCGCTCGTCGTGGTGACGGCCGCGGGCCCGGACGCGCCGCCGGAGCTCGAGCTCTGCCGGGCGGCCATTTACGGGGAAAAAGGGCGATTGCGGGACGCGGAGCGCACGCTCGGCGCCCTGCTCGCGCGGGGGCAATGCGAGACGGGCGCGCATTACCTGCTCGGGCTCCTGCGCGAGAACGAGCGCGACATCGAGCGGGCGGCGTGGCATTACCGCGAGGCAAAGCGGCGGGATCCTCATTTCTCGCTGCCGCGCCTGCGGCTCGGCATGGTGCTCCGGCGCGAGGGGCACGGCGCGAGCGCGCGCGTCGAGCTCGAACAAGCGCTCGTGTTGCTCGAACGCGAGGATCGCGCGAGGATCGTGATGTTCGGTGGGGGGTTTCGAAGGGAAGTGTTGCTGGAGCTGTGCAAGGCCCAGCTCGACGCGCTGGGCGTCCCGAAACGGGATTCGACGCGCGCGTGATCAGCATCGAGGAAGGAGGCGGGGCTCGTGGGTAAGTCATGGACGGTCGGACAGCAAATCGCAGCGGGGTTTTTGCTCCCGCTCCTCATCCTGATCACGCTCGGCACGTTTTCGTACCGGAGCACGCAGCGGCTCCTCGCGACGACCGAGGCCGTCACGCACGCGCACGAAGAATTGACCGGTTTGTCGGGTTTCCTCTCGGCGCTCGACGAGACCGAGACGGGCAAACGAGGCTTCGTGATCACGGGCCGCGAGGATTTCTTGCAGCCCTATTACACGGGAAAAAAAGGCGTCGGCACCGAGCTCCGGCAGCTCGAAGAGCTCTTCCGTGACGACGCGGACCAAAATGAGCGCGTCAAACACCTCCGGCCCCTCGTGGAGGAGCGCCTGCGCGAGATCGACGAGACGATCGACGCGCGGAAGAGCCTCGGGTTCGACGCGGCGCTGAAGCTCGTGCTCGAAGGCAATGGCCCGAAGGTGATGGAGCAGATCCGGCGGATCGTGGCCGAGATGAAGACCCACGAGCAAAAGCTCCTCACCGAGCGGAGCACCGAGGCGAAGCAGGCCGCCGCGTGGCTGAGCCAGATCCTGATCTTCGGCACGCTCGCGGCCGTGCTGATCGTGGCGGGCGTGGCGGTGTTCGTGACCCGCGGCCTCGGGGCGCGGATCGGCGCGGCCGTGCAGCACATCCGGAGCGCGGCGGCGGAGCTCGAAGCGGCCGCGACCCAGCAGGTCCGGGGCGCCAAAGGCCAGGTCTCCGCCGCGACCGAGGTGAGCACGACCGTGCGCGAGCTCGTCACGACCTCGCGTCAAATCTCGGAGAGCGCGCAGCGGGTCACGCAGGTCGCGAGCGAGACGGCGCTGGCCGCGAAGGGCGGCAACCAGACCGTCGAGGGCGCGCAGGGCGCGATCGACACGGTGCGGCGGCAGGTCGATCAGATCGTCACGCACATGCTCGATCTGGGGCGCAAATCCCAGGAGATCGGCGGGATCCTCGACATCGTCTCGGAGCTCAGCGAACAGACGAACATCCTCGCGATCAACGCGACGATCGAGGCCGTCGGCGCGGGCGAGTCGGGGCGGCGGTTCGGGGTCGTGGCGGGCGAGATCCGCAAGCTCGCGGATCGCGTGGGCGGTTCGGCGAAGGAGATCCGCCGGCTCATCGAGGAGATCCGGGCCGCGGCGAACACGACCGTGATGGCCACCGAGGACGGCGCGAAGGCCGTGGAGGCCGGGACGCGCCGGTTCGGCGAGGTGGCGCAGAGCTTCCGGCGGATCGTCGAGTACGTGGGGTCGACCGCCGAGGCGTCGCGCGAAATCGAGCTGAGCACGAAACAACAAACGAGCGCGATGGAGCAGGTGGCCTCCGCCATTGCGGACGTCGCGCAGACCGCGCGCGAAAGCGAGACCGGTTCGTCGCAGACATTGAACACCGCGTCGCAGCTCTCGGGGTTGTCCGGGGACCTCGTGCGTCTCATCCGACAACGACAAGAGGAGCAGGCGGCGTGATCCGGGTGCCCGCGGCGAAGGAGAAAAGCAAAAAACGAGCGGGGATGGGCGGAGGCGAGGGATTGTACGGGCCCGAGGGCCCGTGGTACCTTCGTGAATCCATTTTACGGGTCGAGGGGGCGCGATGAGCGTTCGGTCGCAAGAACGGGACAAGCCGGGCGATGGGGCGCCGCTTCCCGAAAGCGCCATTGCAGCGGTGCGACACGTGGCGGAGCTGCGCCACGCATTCGACGCCTCGTTCGCCGCGCCGCCCCGCCACGCCGAGCAGTCCGGCGAGCTCGTCCTCGCCATTCGAGCGGGCGGCCAGGGCTACGCGATCCGGCTGTCCGACATCGACGGCGTCCACGAGTGCCGCAGGGTGGTGCCCCTGCCCGGGAGCCCGCCGGGCCTGCTCGGGATCACGGGGATCCGCGGGCGGCTCTTCGCCGTGCACGCGCTCGGGTCGCTGCTCGGCCTGCCGATGTGGACCGAAACGCCGCGCTGGCTCTTGATCGCGGGCGGCGACGAGCCCGTGGCCCTCGGCGTCGCGTCGATCGAAGCCTGCCTCGAAGTGAACCCGGCCGATCTCCTGCCCGCCCTTTCGACGAAGGACGGCGCGGGGCACATCCGCGAGATCGTCACGCTCGCTGGGCAAACACGCGGCGTCCTCGTCCTCGAATCGCTCGTCGCGCTCGCAAAGCAGCGGGCCGGAGAGCGCCGCGAGGAGGCGCCATGAGCGCGCCCCGGGAGAATCGGCGATGAATGAGCTCGAGGACTATTTCCGGGACGAGGCGAACGAAATCGTCGAAGGGCTCACGCGGGACCTGCTCGCGCTGGAGAAAAACCCGACCGATACGTCGATCCTCGCCCGCAGCCTGCGGCTCGCGCACACGCTGAAAGGCGCGGCGCGGGTGGTCCGGCAGACGCGCATCGGCGAGATGGCGCATACCATCGAGGACGCGCTCGCCCCGTTCCGCGACGGCGAGGAGACGATCACGAGCGATTACGTGAGCGACCTCCTGCGCATCCTCGAACGGATCCGCGAGGAGACCTCGAAGCTCGGGGCCAAGCCCGCGCACGCCTCCCCGGCCGAGGGCAAGGGCGGGAGCAAACCCCCGTCCGCGCCGATCGACGATCGCCTGGAGACCGTGCGCGTCGACATCGCCGACATGGACGCGCTGCTCGAAGGCCTGTCCGAGGCGTCCATCCAGATTGGCCCGCTGAACGGCGGCCTCGTCGCGCTGCAACACGCGCTGCGGCTCGCGAGCCTCTTGCGGGAGGAGCTCGAGCTCGGACAAGCCGTCGGGGAGCGCGGGCGCGGCACGCGGCTCGGGGCGACGATCGCCGAGATCACGCAGAGCCTCGTCCACGCCGAGCGGGACATCGGCGCGGGGCTCGGCCGGATCGAGCGCGAGCTCGGCGAGGTGCAGTCGCGTGCGGCGACGCTGCGGCTCCTGCCGGTGGGCGCGATCCTGGGCACGCTGGAGCTGACAGCGCGCGACACGGCCGATGCGCTCGGCAAGAGCGTGAACTTTTCGGCGCGCGGCGGCGACGTGCGGCTCGAAGGGCACGTGCTCTCGGCGGTGCGTGATGCGCTCCTGCACGTGATCCGCAACGCGGTGGATCACGGCATCGAGGCGATCGAGGATCGGATCGCCTGGGGCAAGCCGGAGGCGGGCCGCATCCACCTCGACATCGAGCGGCGCGGCCGGCGGGTGGCGTTCCGCTGCAGCGACGACGGGCGCGGGATCGACGTCGCGGCCGTGCGGCAAGCGGCCGTGCGTCGTGGCTTCGCCTCGGGCAACGAGGAGCTCGACGAGGAGGCCACGCTCGCCCTGGTGTTCCGCGCGGGGCTCACGACGGCCGCGGAGGTGACGGAGATCTCGGGGCGCGGCGTGGGGCTCGACGTCGTGCGCGAGGTGGCGAGCCGCCTGCGCGGATCGGTGCAGCTCTCGAGCAAGCTCGGCGAGGGCACGACGATCGAGATCGAGGTGCCGGTGTCGCTCTCGTCGATCCCGGTGCTCTCGGTGATGTTCGGCGGATCGACGGCGCTCGTGCCGCTCGACGCCGTGCGCGGCACGCGGCGCGTGACCGCGGCGGAGCGGCTGCAAGGGCCCGATGGAGAGCGGATCCTGTTCGGCGATCGGGCCGTCCCGTTCACGCCGCTCGGCGAGGTGCTCGCGCCCGAGGGCGAGGGGCACGCTCTGCCGCAGGCGTGCTCGGCGGTGATCGTGCAGTCGGGCGAGGCGTGGATCGCGCTCGGCGTGGATCGGCTGCTCGGCACGATGGAGGTCGTGTTGCGGCCGCTGCCGCCGGGCGCGGGATCACCGGCCGCCGTGGCGGGCGCGGCGTTCGACGCGCAGGGTGATCCGATGCTCGTGCTCGACCCGCCTGCACTCGCGCGGACGGGCGCGCGCCAGGGGGGAACGGCGCCTGCGACCTCACGCGCCGCGCCGAAGCGGCTGCCGATCCTGGTCATCGACGACTCGCTCACGACGCGCATGCTGGAGCAGAGCATCCTCGAATCGGCCGGCTACGAGGTGGAGCTCAGCGCGTCGGCGGAGGAGGGCCTGCACAAGGCGAAGGCGCGCAGGTACGGCCTGTTCATCGTGGATGTCGAGATGCCAGGCATGAACGGCTTCGAGTTCACGGCGACGACACGCGCGGATCCGGCGCTCCGCGACGTGCCCGTCATCATCGTCACCTCGCTCGCCACCACGAAGGATCGCGAGAAGGGGAGCGCAGCGGGCGCCTCGGCGTACATCGTGAAGGGGGAGTTCGACCAGAAGCACTTCGTCCGGAAGGTCGCCGAGCTTCTGGGGGCGGCCTCATGACCAAGACACGCGTGCTCGTCATCGAAGACTCGCTCACGGTGCGACGCCGGCTCGTCCAGGCGCTCCGGGCCGATCCCGCCTGCGAGGTGGTCGGCGAGGCCGAGGACGGCGCGCGGGGCATCACGCTCTGCGAGTCGCTCCGTCCCGACGTCGTCACGCTGGATCTGATCCTGAAGAACGGCACCGGCGTCGAGGTCACGGAGCACATCATGGCGTTTTGCCCGACGCCGATCGTGATCGTGTCGGCCTCGTTCAACCGCCGCGACGTGATCAAGACCTACGACGCGCTGCGGGCCGGCGCGCTCGAGGTGATCGAGAAGCCGACGGGCGACGAGCCCGATGAGGACTGGTCGCGGCGCTTCGTCGAGACGGTGAAGCTCGCCGCGAAGATCCGGGTGATCACGCACCCGCGGGCCAAGCTGAAGTCGAACCCGGCCTTGCCGCCGGCCCCGCCGCCGAGCCCTTTGCGCGCGCGCACGCCCGAGCGTTCGCCCGAGCGGATCCCCGAACGTTCGCCCGAGCGGATCCCCGAGCGTTCGCCCGCGCGCATCCCCGCCGCGCCCTCGCCGACGTCGCTCGCCGAGACGGGCATGTCCCCCTCGATCATCGCGATCGGCGCCTCCACCGGCGGGCCGGGCGCGCTCGTGCAGATCCTGCGTGAGCTGCCCGAGACCTTCCCGCTCTCGGTGCTGCTCGTGATCCACATCGGTCAGCCCTTTGGTCGAGCGTTCGCCGATTGGCTCGACGGCATGGTGCCGCTCCCCGTCCTGGAGGCGAAGCACGGCGAGCCTCTGCCTCCGCCGGGCGCGGGGCGCATCTTGATGGCGCCGCCCGAGCGTCACCTCGTCGTGCGCGCGGGGCGGCTCTGGCTCGACGACGGCCCCGAGCGGCACTCGTGCAAGCCCTCGGTCGACGCCTTGTTCGAGTCGGTCGCCGCGGAGATCGGTCGGACGGCGATCGGCTGCCTGCTCACGGGGATGGGCAAGGACGGCGCGCTCGGCCTCCTGGCGATGAAGCGCGCCGGCTCGACGACGCTCGTCCAGGACGAGTCCACGTCGGTCGTCTTCGGCATGCCGCGGGAGGCGATCCGGCTCGGCGCCGCCAGCCGGATCCTCCCGGTCGGCGACTTCGGGCGCACCCTGCTCGCACTCGGTCGCCCGGTTCGAGGTGGAAACGTGTAAAAGGTAGTTTGGGGGAAATGGGGGATTCGATGAAACCACATGTCCTCGTGGTCGACGACAGCCTTACCGTTCGGATGGATCTACGCGGCGCCCTCGCGGCCGCGGGCTTCGCGGTCACCGCCTGCGAGTCCAAACGCGAAGCGGAGAAGGCCCTCCGCGAGCGCGCCTTCTCCCTCGTCGTGCTCGACGTGATCCTGCCCGACGGGAGCGGCATCGAGCTGCTCGGCGCGATCCGCGCGAGCGCAGAGCTCGCTCGGCTTCCGGTCCTCCTCCTCTCGACCGAGGCCGAGGTGCGCGACCGCGTGAAAGGGTTGACCACGGGCGCCGACGAGTACGTGGGCAAACCCTACGACATCACCTACCTGGTCCGCCGCGCGCGCTCGCTCTGCGAGCGGACGAGCGGCGAGGAGACCGGACCCGTCGCCGGTGCGCGCCGCATCCTCGCCGTCGACGACAGCCCCACGTTCCTCACGCAGCTCGCGTGCAAGCTGCGCGAAGACGGCCACGACGTCGTGCTCGCGCGCTCCGGCGTCGAGGCGCTCGAGCTGCTCGCGGTGCAGTCGGTCGACTGCGTGGTGCTCGACCTCGTGATGCCCGACGTCGACGGCATCGAGACGTTGCGCAGGCTCCGGCGTTTGCCCGGCCGCGAGTCCACGCCGACGGTCATGCTCACGGCGAGCGAGGATCCCGCTGTCGCGCGGCGCGCCACGGACGCGGGCGCCTCCGAGTTCGTCCACAAGAGCGTGGACCTCGATGCGGTGCGCGCGAAGATCCGGAGCCTCCTGCGCAACCGTCGCGCCGCGCAGACCACGACACCCCCTGCGCGCGCGTCGAGCGTCGAACGATCGCCTCCATCGCGCCCGAACGGCCCGGTCTCGGAGAGCCCCCTGCTCCTGCGCGTCGTCGCGGCGATGGGGCTCGCGCCCATGCTCGCGCGCAGCGTGCTCACGAAGGCTTGTGCGCGCGCCGGCGTCGACGCGGGCGTGCTCGGCGTCGAGGGCTTGAAGCGTGCTCTGCCGGCCCTCCGCGACGCGCTTCAGATGTTCTACCCGGCCGAGGAGGCGCAGCGCCGCGCGCAGATGATCGCGGTGTTGATCACGCCCGCGGATCATCCGGAGGCGTGAGCTACGCCGGGTAGGTTCGTTCAAACCCGAACCCGCAGCTCGACGCCTGTGATGTCCTCGCGGAGCATCTCGCGCATCGGATCCTCATCTCGGTGGCTCATCACCAGCGCGACGATGCCCTATCCGGCACGCGCGGGCGGTCGTCCTCCAGCGTGGGATGGACGATCCTGGCCGAACAGCCGAGGGGCACGAGCGCCGCCGTCGCGCAACCGAGGAGCCCGAACGAAAGAAGGGTTCCTACGCGCGGGAGGCCATCGCCTCCATGCGATCAGAGCGCTTGCACTCTGTCAACGAGGTGCGTGTCCGCCGCTCACGGGGCGTCGCCCCCGCGAGGTGGGGGAGCACGTGCCGCACGGGGAGAGTCATTCCGTCCGCGGCTTCGCCCGCGCCTTGCGACGCGCCTCTCGACGCTCGTGGCGCTCGCGAATGGGACGGACGAGTTCCTCGATCTCCGCTTGGATCATTTTTTCCATACGTTGTTCAAACGCGAGGCCAAATCCCGAGGGCATAGTCATCTGAAAACCAGTATCATTTTCCGAATCCTCAGGAAATCCCTCCCATCGAAGCGGAACGCCGCTCTGCACGAGCTTGCAGCGAATGCCTATCAGAGCATTTTGGAGCGCCGCCATCGAATCGATGCTTTTGCCAAATTGAATCGAGTCATCACCCAGTCCCAGGATGGCGAAGGGGCATCTCCACACCTCGTCGCCAGGGGGTAATTCAGGAGAACCGATGCGGACCACGACGACGCCCCCGACGGCATCACGTCGCTCGAGACGGCGCTCGGCAATCCATCGCGCTTGTTTCGCTTTTGAGGTGTTTTTTACGCTGGCAGGCATATTCAATGTTTCTTGAACCGGTTAAAGCACCAGTTGCGCTTCATTTGCTCGCTCCGCAGAGTTTTGTCCCAGCATTCGCCGGCATCCGTGGAATTCGTCATATCATTGCACAGATTCTCCCACATCACGCCGCCGGCCGCGGCCGCGTCGAGGCAGCGATTCAAGTTCGGCTTGGGCCGCCGCCTCCGAGCCGCCTCCATGAGGTCCTCATTCTTGCCAATCTCCACCGACGCGGCGATCACGACGACGATGGGGCCCGCCTCGATCCCGCCTCGATGATGAGGTCCGCAAGCGCGATCGCCACGGCCACGAGCACCCCGGGGTTGCCCACGAGCCCACGCTCGGCCGTCGGCGGGCCGTCCCCAGGCGCGGACGATTCGGACAGGCGCAACTTGCGCAGCCGGAGCAGCTCCTCCGGGACGGTCATGCCTCGCAGCGCGATCCGCGTGCACGCCGCGAGGTCCGCGTGGGGCACGCCCTTCGATTCCACATCGACCACGCCGCCCTCTTCATCGACCTTCACCGCGACGTCGAACGTGTAGTACCCCCGGGGAAGGTCGCCACCGAACTCGTCGACACATTCTCGCAGGCGCTCCGCGATGGCATCCGGCACGCGCGGGCGGTCGTCCTCCAGCGTGGGATGGACGATCCTGGCCGAACAGCCGAGCGGCACGAGCGCCACCGTCGCGCAGCCGAGGAGCCCGAACGAGAGGAGGGCTCGTACACGCGGAGAGCCCATCGCCTCCATGCGATCAGAGCCCTTGCACTCTGTCAACGAGGTGCGTGTCTGCCCTCACCGGGCGTCGCATCCCGAACTCCATGTTGCCGGAGTTTTACCGGGACCGCAAGGGAGGTTCGTCCAGGGAGCCGACGCGGAACCACCGCCGCCCGTCTAGGCTCGAACGACAGCGGCTCCGCGTCGGCTTCCGAGGACAACCCTTACCGGAGACCAACGAGGCTGTCGAGCTTCGAGGACAAACCGGTGCGCCGTGGGCCATTGCGCGTCGCGAGGCTGCGCCGCGCGTCGAGAGCACTCCGAGGGCTGCGCCGTCGAGCATGACGCCCGTAAGCGTGGCGGAGCAGGCTCACCAAACTTGCTCTTCGGTGTTCTAAGCCAGTAGCCTTCTCGGCCAGCGACGGCCGAGCGACGGCCGAGCGAGAGATCATGTCGAAGGTCAACGTCTGGATCGAGGGGATGTTTTTCGCGTGCCTGACGATGGCGGTTGTCGCGTTTGGCTGTGCGAGCAATATCGAATATCCTCCGCTGAAACAGGCGCCGATCGTCGAAGGGCCACACGCGCCGAACAAAACCATCGCGCGCCTGCGATGGTGCGTCGAGGAGTACGGCGGAGACCTGGGTGGACGAAGCTTCGAGTTTGACTATGACGTGAAGGTCGACGAAGAGGGGCGGGCGGTCTCTGTGACGTCGGACGTGTTGAATGCCGATTTCGATGGGTGCACGCGGGCGGCGCTCCGGGCGATGGAGGTGCCGCCGGAGCTTTTGCTGACGTGGATGTCGCGGCCGCTCGCCCGGGGAGACGGACAGACGAACGCGGCGCGGGGGCTCGCCGGCAATGTCCTCGTCATCGTGGGGGTGGTCGTCAAGCTGGCCCCCATCATCATCGAAGCGGCCGGGGTGACGATCCTGTTTACGATCACGCTGGCGATCGCCGACGAGGTCATCGAGGCGATTCGGAAGTATCGGCCCAATCCGAACCTGAACCGCTGCCTGGATGCTGCCGCGGGTGGCGAATCTATGTGGAAGGAGTTTTGTCGAGCAGTAGCGGAAAAATTGCCGGACCCATACGATGCGCAGGAATGCTGGAGCAAGACATCAATGAGCGAACAAGAGAAGCGGAACTGGTGCCGGAATCTATTCGGAAATTGAATATGTCCACTGGTGCAAAAACCACGCCGAAGGCCAAACGAATACGATGGATTGCCGAGCGCCGTCTTGAGCGACGCGACGCCGCCGGGGGCATCGTCGTGGTCCGTATCGGTTCTCCCGAATGGCCTCCTGGCGCCGAGGAGTGGAGATGCCCGTATGTCATCGAGGGATTGGGCGATGACTCGATTCGATTTGCTCACAGCAACGAGTCCATGGCAGCGCTCCAAAACGCCATTCAAGGCATTCACTACGACCTTGAGCGGAGCGGGATTCCGGTTCGATTGGAAGGGGCTAGAAAAGACTACACGGGGTTTTCCCCGTTCGTAACATGGACGTACGGGCGCGCGTTTCAACAACGGCTCGAAAAAATTCTCTTGGACGAAGAAACGAAGCTCGTCCAGGCCAAGTGCGAGCGCCGTGAACGTCAAGAGGCTCGCCGCAAGGCGAGGAAAAAGCCGCGCACCGAATGAAGCGATGACCGCGGTATCAAAGGAATCACCTTCCTGGTCTCCTGAGTCCCGTGCCGTCGAGCACGACCGCCCCCCGGGGAAAGTCGCCACCGAACTCCTCGACGCATTCTCGCAGACGCTCCGCGGTGGCGTCGGGGACACGCGGGCGGTCGTCCTGCTGCGCCAGTTGTCTGACCGTGGCCCCGCAGCCGAGCGGCACGAGCGCCACCGTCGCGCAACCGAGGAGCCCAAACGAGAGGAGGGTTCGTACGCGCGGAGAGGCCATCGCCTCCATGCGATCAGAGCCCTTGCACTCTGTCAACGAGGTGCGTGCCCGCCCTCACCGGGCGTCGCGCCCGCGAGGTGGGGGAAGCACTTGCCGCACGGGAAGAGTCATTCCGTCCGCGGCTTCGCCCGCGCCTTGCGGCGCGCCTCTCGACGCTCGCGGCGCTCCCGCTCCTCGCGCTCGCGCGTGGGCGCGGGAAGCTTCGCGACTTCATCGAGGATCATTTGTTCCATGCGTCGTCGAAACGCGGATGGCGGTCATCGCTTCATTCGGTTCGCGGCTTTTTCCTCGCCTTGCGGCGAGCCTCGTAACGTTCCATTTGCTCGTAAAAGGGCCGCAAGCGCTCCGAGATGGCCGCGTCGATCGCGTTGATCACCTCTTCCATCCGACGATCAAATTCGACCCCGTAGCCCGTGGGCACTTGTACGGGGAGACCAAACGTCTCCTCCTGGGTCCTTTCCCAGCGAAGGGGGGTGCCGTGCCTCTTGAGGAGCACGTGGATGCTACGAAACGCGTTTTTCAGCGCATCCATCGAGTCGACGCCGTATCCGAAAAGCGGAGCATCCTTATCAAGACGAAGGTCTTCGATCTGGGTCAGATCAAGCCCCTCGATTTGAAGTGGGCATCTCCAAACTTCGCCATGGGCGCTCTTGATGGGGTCGGGTTCCGGGCACCCAATGCGAACGACAACCCGGCCCGGTACGTCGAGTCGCGTGTATTCACGCTCGGCGATCCATGAAGGCGGCAGCTTTTTCACAGGGGTCTTCGACTTGGCTTTCATGCGTTTCACCATCTCCTGAACTTGGCATAACACCAGCCTCTTTTGTGTTGTTCGCTCTCAGGGCCCTCTCCCCAGCACGGGCTGCCGGGATGTCCCTCGCCGATCGAGCGGCAAAACTCCTCCCACATATATTTGCCCCCCGCAGCGGCGTCGAGGCAACGATTCAGGTTCGGCGGGGGCCTCCTCCGCGCCACCTCCGCGATCTCCAGCGAAGCGGCCACAACGACGATGACGTAGGGGCCCACTTCGATCGCGAGGTCCGCGAGGGCGACCACCACGAGCACGAGCGCCGCGGCGTTCCCGACGAGCCCCCGCTCGGCCGTCGTCTGCCCATTCGCTGGCGCGGACGCTTCGGACAGGCGCAGCTTGCGCAACCGGAGCAGCTCCTCCGGCACCGTCATCCCTCGCAGTGCGATCCGCATGCAGATCGCGAGATCGGGATGGGGCACGCCTTTGCTCTTGACATCCACCACGCCGCCCTCCTCGTCGACCGTCACCGTCGCGTCGAACGTGTAGTAGCCGCCCCCGAGCTCGCCACCGAGTTCGTCGACACACGCCCGCAGCCGCTCCGCGGTGGCGGCAGGGACACGCGGGCGGTCGTCCGCGGGATAGCGGATCGTGGCCCCGCAGCCGAGCGGCACGAGCGCCACCGTCGCGCAGCCGAGGAACCCGAACGAGAGGAGGGTTCGTCCGCGCGGAGAGCCCATCGCCTCCATGCGATCAGAGCCCTTGCACTCTGTCAACGAGGTGCGTGCCCGCCCTCACCGGGCGTCGCGCCCGCGAGGTGGGGGAGCACTTCGCGCACGGGAAGAGTCATTCCGTCCGCGGCTTCGCCCGCGCCTTGCGGCGCGCCTCTCGACGCTCGTGGCGCTCGCGAATGGGACGGACGAGCTCCTCGATCTCCGCTTGGATCATTTGTTCCATGCGTCGTCGAAACGCGAGGCCATAACCTCGGTCCGTGTCCATGGGAAAACCCGTGTCATTTTCCTCAAGCCCCTGCAACGCCCATCGAAGGGGCACCCCGCTCTGCTCGAATGTGCAACGAATGCCCCGCAGGGCGTTCTGGAGCGACGCCATCGAATCGCCACCATGACCAAAATGAATCGAATCGTCGTCCCCCAGCCCCAGGATCGTGAAGGGGCATCTCCACACATTTTTGCGAGAGGGTAGCTCGGGAGCACCCATACGAACCAGGACGATGCTCCCGACGGCATCACATCGCGCGAGACGGCGCTCAGCGATCCAGCGTGTTCGTTTGGATTCGGAGGTGGTTCTGGGTGGAGCAGGCATGTTCACGTCCCGGACCTGGGGATCTTTTCGCGCCTTCGCCGCCCGCGCCTTGCGGCGAGCCTCGCGGCGCTTCTGCTCCTCGCGCTCGCGCGTGGGCTCGGCGAGCTTGGCTTCTTCATCGAGGATCATTCGTTCGATACGTTGTCGAAACGCGAGGCCATAACCCGCGTCCGTATCCATGGGAAAACCCGTGTCGTTCCCAGCGTCGTCATCAAACCCCTCCCATCGTAGCGGAATGCCGGTCTGCTCGAACGTCCAGTAGATGCCCCTCAGGGCATTTTGGATAGCGGCTATCGAGTCGACGCTGTGAGCAAACTCGATCGAATCGTCACCCAATCCCGAAATCATGTAGGGACATCTCCACTCCTCGGCGGCAGGGGGCCATTCAGGATGACCGACGCGCACCACGACGAGGCCCCCGACGGCGTCACGTCGCTCGAGGCGACGCTCGGCCATCCAGGGTATTTGTTCTGCTTCTGCGTTTGTCATTGTAGGCTTGGACATCACCAGTACCCGAATTTTTCGTTGCACCAGCCGCGCCTGTCCTGTTCGCTCAACTTCGTCTTGCTCCAGCATGTCGCACGGTCGATGTCGTTGGGAATCGTGTTGCAGAAGTTCTCCCAAAGCGCACCACCCGCCGCAGCCGCGTCAAGGCAACGGCTCAAGTTCCGGTTGGGCCGCCGCCTCCGAGCCGCCTCCATGAGGTCCTCATTCTTGCCAATCTCCACCGACGCGGCGATCACGACAACGATGGGGGCCGCCTCGATGATGAGGTCGGCGAGGGCGATCGCCACGGCCACGAGCGCGGGGTGGCCGACGAGCCCCCGCTCGGCCGGCGCCTACCCGTTCGCAGGCGCGGACGTATCGGACAGGCGCAGCTTACGCAGCCGGAGCAGCTCCTCCGGCACGGTCATCCCTCGCAGCGCGATCCGCATGCAGACCGCGAGCTCCGGAGAGGGTACGCCTTTTCCCTTGACATCCACGACGCCGCCCTCCTCGTCGACCTTCACCGTCGCGTCGAACGTGTAGTACCCCCCTCCGAGCTCGCCACCGAGCTCGGCGACACACGCCCGCAGCCGCTCCGCGGTGGCGGCAGGGACACGCGGGCGGTCGTCCGCGGGATAGCGGATCGTGGCCGACGCGCAGCCGAGCGGCACGAGCGCCAGCGTCGCGCAGCCGAGGAGCCCGAACGAGACGAGGGTCCGTACGCGTGGTGAGGCCATCGCCTAGAGGCGATCAGAGCCCTTGTACTCTGTCAACGAGGTGCGTGTCCGCCCTCACCGGGCGTCGCACCCCGGTGCGTTCCCCCCGACGTCGAGCTTGCAGCCATCGACCCGTGTTTTCCCGGCATTTCCCGCGCCGACATGCCGCAAATCGTCCCGCGACGCGTCGCCCTGCCATTTCGGACGTTCGAACGGCCCGACACACCGCTTGCCCTCCCGCTTCGCCCGATCACTCCGCATACGCGCTGCTTTGCCGAGTGTCGTTGCGCGTCTGAACCGGCACGTCGACATTTCACCGCCTCCTCATGCGCGCCGGGGCCGCTTCGTAACCCGCTTGGAATGTCGCCTCGAACGCCGTGCGCGGCCCCGCGCGCGCTCGCGCCACGACTTCCGTCGTCCCGAGCGCCCACGCAAGCGCTCGCGCCGCCATTCCACGCGCCCGCGGCACGCCCGTCGACGTTGCGACCTCACGTCCGGCGCCCGAACCGCCCCTGCGACGCGTTGCAACGCCGCTTCAGCCGGCTCGAACGCCCCCGCAAACCGTCGCCGAGGCGTTCGAGCCCTCCCACGCAGAGGACGGCGGCGTCGCCGGGCGGTCTCTGCCCTTGACGCCCAGGATGCGCGATCTCTAGCATCCGCCACCATGGTTGGAATCAAGACCCTCCCCGAAACAGCGACCACGACGACCGGCGAGACCCATTTCCGCTTCATGGCGTCCCGCGTCCGGCGCAACCCCCACACGCTGGCGTTCGTCGCCGAGGTGGATGCATTCGAGCCGCGCATCGAGGCCGCCATCGCCGAGGAGAGGAACCTGCTCGCAGCCGAGGCCTCCGCCGCCGCGGCCGTCCAGTTCGCGGATCACGACCTCGATGATTCGGTCGATTTCGTCTGGGCCAACGTGGAAAAGGGCTCGCTCCTCGCGCAACGGCTCTTCGGGGATCTGCGGCCCAGCGAATTGAAGCGCCCCACGCTCGGCGGGCAGCTCGATATCATGAAGACCTGGCCCGAAGCCCTGGTGGAAGCCGACAAAGCCGTGCTGAAGGACCACGCCCCCGTGGTCGCCGCGCGCGCGCAGGCCGGCGCAATGGCCGCGGAGGAGAAGAAGAGCGCAACGCAAAAGCTCGTCGATTTCCGCACGATCGGCACCCGCGTGAAACTGAATCAGGATCACAACGGATTGCGGAAGTCCCTCCACGGGAAGCTCGGCGAGGTCCAGCACGCGCACAAGCTCGGCGCCGGATGGGCAGAGTCGTTCTTCCTGCAAGAGTCCGCCGAAGAGCTGACGTTGCCCCAGCTCGACAAGAAGATTGGCGCGGCCACGGCGGAGCTCGACGCGCTGACGAAGCAGCGGGAAGCGCTCGTCGCGCAGGAGGCGAGGCTCGCCGCCCAGCGGGCGCAGGCCGAGAAACGAGAAAAGAAGGCGAAGCTCGACGCGCTCCAGAAGCTCAAGGCCGACCTCGCGGCGCAAGAGGCGGCCCTGCTCGCCGAGCTCGCCGAAGGCGACGCGTCGACGAAGTCGTAGCCACGGTAGGGCTTGACAATCGCCTCCGTTTCCGTTTCCGCCTCCGCTCCTTCGCTCGCCGTCGTCACGCGCGAACGCGCGCCAGCGTCGACCGCGTCGACCGCCTCGACCGCCCGGGCCTTTTGCTACGCTCCCGCGCATGACGGGTGCTCCCGACACAAGGCAGCTCTTCGAACGCATCCTCTCCCTCCTCGAGGCGATGGAGGAGAACCAGCGGCAGAAGGTCCTCTCCCTGGCGCGGCGCCTCTTGCCGGGGCTCACGCCGGAGGACATCCGCAATCCTCATGATTTCCCGGACCTCGACGACCCCGACTGGCACTTCGAGGACGGGCAACTGACGGGAATTCAGTCGGTGCGGTTTGCGCTGCGGGCGCTCTCGGGTGAAGTTCTGTCTCATGGCGACCAAGGCGCGAGCCGGGCGGACGAGCACCAAGAAGACGCAGAAGAAGCCGAGCAAACAGGCGGCCGATAGCCCCTTCTTCCGCCCGTTCGCGAAGCTCGCGTCGAAGGGACGCAAGGGGAAAACAGAGAAGGGCGCGAAGGCCGACAAGGTCGAGAAGCCCGAAAAAACTGCGTCCTCAAACAAATCCGAAGGCGGGACGAAGAAGCAGCCGTCGCAACGTGTACCTGTACAGTCGACGGCCGAGCCGGCGGAGCCGCAGGGGCAGCCGAGCGACGCCGAGACGTTCGCGATGTACATGGCGGGCGTGCGCATGCTCGAGGATCGCAAGGCACGCGTCCCTCGCTCCTCGACGCCGATCGAGCCGAAATCCAGGGCTCCGCGCGAGGTGAAGGACCACGATGCCGACGCGCGTCACATGCTGCACTCCCTCGTCGCCGAGGGCGTCCGCTTCGAGGTCACCGACGACGGCGAGCGCATCGAGGGGCGGCGCATCGACGTGGATCCGCGCGAGGTGCGCCGCCTTCGACGCGGTGCGTATACGGTCGATGGTCGGCTCGATTTGCATGGCATGAACGCAGGTGAAGCGCGTCGTGAGGTGGAGAAGTTCGTGCGCAAGCGCCGCACGGACGGAGATCGTGTCGTGGCTCTGATCCACGGTCGGGGGAACCACTCGCCGCGGGGAATCGGCGTGCTGCGGGGCGAGATCGCAGCCTGGTTGAGCCAGGGTCCGGCCGCCCACCATGTGGCCGCGTTCGCGTCGGCGCCCGAGGAGGAGGGCGGCACCGGAGTCGTACTCGCGCTCTTGGCACGATGACGGGATCGGGCTACTTCCTCTCTCGCACTCCCCCTCGCTGCGGACGTCGGACGCGGGGGTTAGGGCAACGAAGGAAGCACGGAACGACGATTCTCCGAAGGAGCGCGTGATGGTCGACAAGCTGAAGAAGATCTGGATGGAAGGCGAGTTCGTCGACTGGGACGACGCCAAGGTGCACATCCTGACGCACTCCTTGCACTACGGGCTCGGCGCCTTCGAAGGGATCCGCGCCTATCGCAGGGCCGACGGCGGCACGTACGTGTTCCGGCTGAAGGAGCACATCGATCGCCTCTTCGACACGTGCAGGCTGCTCGCGATCCAGCCGCGGTTCACGCGGCAGCAGGTGGCCGACGCGACGGTGGAGACGCTGCGCCAGAACGACATGCAGGAGGGCTACATCCGCCCCCTCGTGTACCTCGGCGAGGGGCCGATGGGCGTGTACGCGCACGACAACCCCGTGCGCACCACGATCGTCGCGTGGCACTGGGGCGCGTACCTCGGCAAGGGAGCGACCGAGGCCGGCATCCGCGCGAAGATCAGCGCGTTCGCCCGGCACCACATCAACGTGGGTTTGCCCAAGGCGAAGATGATGGGGCAGTACACGAACAGCTCGCTCGCCAAGCGCGAGGCGCGCATCGCCGGCTACAACGAGGCGATCCTGCTCGATCCGAACGGCTACGTCAGCGAGGGCTCGGGCGAGAACATCTTCATCGTGCGTCGCGGCCGGCTCATCACGCCGCCGCTCTCGGCCTCGATCCTCGAGGGCATCACGCGCGACACGATCCTCACGCTCGCCCGCGAGGAGGGCATCCCCGCGGCGGAGGAGATGATCACGCGTGATCAGCTCTACCTCGCCGACGAGGCGTTCTTCACGGGCACCGCCGCCGAGGTCACGCCGATCCGCGAGGTCGACGATCGCGCGATCGGCGAGGGCCAGGTCGGCGCGATCACGCGCAGGCTCCAGCAGCGCTTCTTCGGCATCGTGCGGGGCGAGGACAACGCGCACCCCGAGTGGCTCACGCGCGTCTGACCGTGCGCGCGCCCCTCGCGCTCGCCCTCGCGCTCGCCTGCGGATGCGGCAGCGCGCCTTCGCCCCCCGCGACAAACCCGCCGCGCCCGCTCCCCTCCGCGGGGAGCGCGGCGCCCCGGGCCACGCCGGATCCCCTCGCCGCGGCCTCGTCCTTCACGCGTTTCACCTCCGCGCGCTTCGACCTCTCGTTGCCGCTGCCCGACGGCGCGGCCTTCCGCGTCGACGATCGGACCGAGCGGTGGCTCGTGGCGCGGCACGACGCGACGAGCTCGCTCCTGCTCGTGCGCACGTGGCGCGAGGACGAGGTCGGCAACCGCGCGCGGTGCGAGGCGCGCGCGCGCACCTGGCGGGACCTTCCTTCCCGCGACGGAGCCCGCCTCGTGTCGGCCTCGCGCCTCGCCGTGCCCCCGGATCACGACACCCTCGCCGAGGTCTTCCTCGGCCCCCGCGCCACGAACGGCGGGCCTACGGACGGCTTCGTGCTCGCGTTTGGCGGCTGGGCCAAGCGGTGCTTCGTGTACGTCTTCGCCACGCGCGGGGCGAGCGAGCGCGTCGTGATGGAGCGGCTCGCGGTCATGATGGACGGCTCGCTCCGGCGCATGCACTTCCAGAGCGAGCTCGCGCCCACGCGTCCCAGCCGGGAGAGGGTGTCGCCACGTGGCGACACCCTCGGGAGACCGTCTCCCTAAAGCCCCGCGAACGTCTGGCAAAACTTGCTCGTCTTGGCCTCGTCCTCCACGAGGATCCACGTCCCCTGCGAGGCCTCTCCGTTCGGCGACGCGCCGAGCATCTCGGGGAGGACCAGACAGACCACCTCGTAACGACCCTCGATCGTCCCCACCGGGAACGCCTCGTCCGCCGTCTCGAACTGCCCGTTGAGCTTGCCGTACGACGTGCGCAAAAAGAGCGTGCCCGGACCGATGATGCTCGCGCCGCTCTGCGACAGGTACGCGAGCGTCCCTCCGCTGTACCCCTCGGAGAGCGCCACCGAGAAGCTCCGTTCGAGCAGCGTCTCCGTGCTGATGTCGAACGCGATGCTGAGCCCGTAGCCGCGGCGATCGGCCGTCGAGAGCGTCACCGACGCCATCGCGGGAGGGCCGTTCGGCAGCGGCGCCCGGATCTCGATGCTCCCTGGATCCCCGCGGAAGACGCGCCCGTCGGAGGTCCGGATCGTGAGGTCGTCGTCCACGGACGTCGTCCGGAATGCGAACAGATCACTCACGTCACCCACCGAGCAGGCCGTGGTGCTCACGGCGGCGGCGGACGCGGCGCATACGCGCAGTAAGAAAAGGTTTTTCTCGTCCTTCATCGACGTATCCTCTGGCTTCAGCACCCGCAGTCGAGCACCTGGACGGTGAGCGGGTTGTGAATGACGTTGTCGCTCTCCGAGCTCTCCACGACCGCGTTGCCCGCGTCGACCTGGTGGTAGAGCCAGTACAAACCCTTCGGCGTGCCGCACGGCACCGTGGTCGTCACGCTCGGATGGACCTGCTTCTCCGCGTTGACCGTCGCGCCGAACCACGTCCCGAGCGTGATCCCTGCCCACGCGTGCGCGGTCGGGCTCGTCGCGAGGAAGAAGCGCTGGTCCGATGCCACGCTCTTCGTCCCCGTGTTGGCCGTGGTGAAGTGAAACGAGAACGTCTCGCCGCGGCAGCGCTGGATCGTCTTCCACGGCGCCGTGCTGCGGATGTTGCCGCTCGTCAGGCGCTGCGCGGAGGCCATCAGGTTCGTCTCGCCGGTCGTCGACGGGTACAAGAAGCGCCCGCCGGCCGCGTCGTCGGGCATGGGCTGCGCGAACATCGCGCTCGGCCCGCCGCCGAGCGGCACGGGCGGCGAGGGCCGCATGACCGTGAAGTCGAGCGTGTGGTTGTCGGCTCCGCCCGGGGTCGAGATCGAGAGCCCGTGCGCGTGACCAAGCTCGTGGAGGAACGTGGATCGGCCTGTCCGCGTCGGGCTGTACGGGCACGCGCCCGAGGCGAACGCTTCGTCGGGGTTGTCGAAGCTCTGCGTCGCCAGGTTCGCGAGCAGCACGTTCACCTCGTCGATCCGATCGCAGCTCCGCACGACCACCGTCGTCCCGAGCGAGCCGTCGATGCTCGACGCCTCGACGAGCGCCACGTCGTTCCAGCCGTCGTCGAGGTCGACCCAGCAGTGGTTCGTGGACCAGGATCCGTAGTGGTAGACGGCGTCCTGCATGCCGCCGACGCCGCGCCACTGCCCAACTGCCGCGGCGTAGGCCTTCGCCTGGCTCGATCCCGAGGGGATGCTGCACAGGTTCTGCACGAGCCCGAACGGCGACTTCCAACGGACGTTTTTGCCCTCGCACGTGAGGTAACGAAACGCCTCGGCGCGGTGCGTGAGCGTCATGCACGCGACGAGCACGCACATCACGACGATCGAGAGAGGCATGCGCATCACGGCGCACCTCCGGCCTCGCACACGGCGAGCTCCTTCGTCGATGTGTCCGCGAGGCCCACGGGCGGGTCGAAGCACGCGAGCAGGCCCTCGGTGCTCGCGGGGCTCTCCGTGGGCGTGGGCGCGCGCCACGTCGTCACGCGCCGCCACGGCCCGGCCGACATCGGCGCGGGCGAGAACGACCCGTGGGGCCACGCGCCCGTCGCGCGGGCGAAGACGCGCAGCGCCTCGGCGAGCTCCGCGGCGTCGAGCGCGCGCTCCATGTCGGCCTCCGTGATCCACGTGGAGAGCCGCGGCGACGACGCACCATCCACGGCGCCGCTCGGCTGCACCCAGAGCTGTGGCCCGGTGAGGATCTCGGTCGCGCCCACGCCCGTGACGAGCCGCCCGTAGGCGTCCACGAGCGCGCGCGTCTTCCCCAAGGTGTCGAGGCGGAAGACGTGGCCGAACGCGATCGGCGACAACGTCCACTCGGTGTTGCGCAGAAGCAGGACGTACCGCTTGCCCGCGGCGAGCTCGGGCACGTGGGTCGCGACGATCTCGCGACCGTCGGGCAGGTACCCGCCGAAGGATCGGATCTCGACGGAGTTCGGCGCCGATGCACCGAGCGAGCCCAGGTGAACGGACAGGTTCGTCAGGGTCGCGACGGTCCGCGGGCCTTCGACCTCGTCGAAATGGAAGCTCACGTCCTCGACGTCGCCTTCGATCACGGCGGCGGTTTGTCGCAGCACGGCGGCGAGCGTGTCCGCGGGCGAGGGCAGCGGAGCGGCGTGGGCGCTCTCGGCCCCGAGCGAGGCACAAACGATCACGGAAGCGATGAAACTCGGACGGACGGATCGCATCGGATCTCCTCCGGCGGATGGGTCTTTCTCGACGCGGCGACGCGGCCATCCTCGCGCGCAGCGTCGTCGCCGCGCCCTTGTTTGCCTGCGCGGCGGCGCGGCCGGGCCGGGACGAACGTGGTCCCGACGAACACGGACGATCTGGCGCATCGGAAAGAAACGGCCATCGGGCTCTCGGGGCCGTGGGTTCGAGGAACTTCCCGTCTTCGTCAGGGAAACGATGTACACGCCCTCGATCGGCGGGATCCCGCGGGGGATCTCGGGTCCGCCCGGTTTGTCGTTCTGGAGCCTGGTTTGTCTGTCGCGACGTCGCTGGTTTGTCCTTCGCGTGTGCAGTACGCGGGAAAGATCACGACTCGGGTGCAAACCGGAAGCGTCGGGCAGGGGGCTCCCCGGCCCGTCGAAGAGAGAATCCCTACATGGAACGCCCAGGCTTCGGCATCCGCCTGGCGACTCCGGGCGGAATGGACTTTCGCGGGAGGGACGACCTCGCTACGGTGCAAAAACGCTCGTCCCAGGGACGTATTTTCTCCTGGGATGCACCGGGGAGATCGTCATGAACGTGCGCATCCTTGCTGCCTCCACGCTCGCCGCGGCGCTCGCTGTGAGCGGCTGCGGATATTCCGAGGAAGAGTGGCAGGCGCAGCTCGACAAGTACAACAAGCTCCTGGCCGACAAAAACGCGAACGACCAGGCCGCGGCGGCCGCGCAGAAGAGGCTCGCCGAGGAGCTCGCGGGAGAGCAGGCGAAGGTCGCTGAGCTGACGAAGAAGCTCTCGGACGCCGGCGTCGACATCAGCAAGCTGAACGAGAGCTTGCAGGCGTCGGCGACGAAGGTGTCGGCGCTGAGCTCGACCTTGGAGGAGCGCGAGAAGGCGCTCGCCGAGTACAAGGCGCGCGCCAAGCAGCTCGAGCAGATCAAGGCGCGGTTCGAGATGCTGCGCAAGAAGCTCGACGAGCTCACGAAGCTCGGCCTCGCGGTGAACATCCGCAAGAACCGCATGGTCATCTCGCTCCCGGGCGACGTGCTCTTCGACTCGGGCCGCGAGACGCTGAAGAAAGAGGGTCAGGAGATCCTGACGAAGGTGGCGGGCATCATCAAGAACGACGCCTCGCTGCTCGGCCGCGACTACCAGGTCGCTGGGCACACGGACAACAAGCCCCTCGCGGGCGGCGTCTTCCGCGACAACTGGGGCCTCTCGCTCATGCGCGCGCGCGAGGTGCTGATGTACCTCGTGAGCGACAAGGGCGGCAACATGCCGACCGCGAAGTGGAGCGCCGCCGGCTTCGGCGACACGGACCCGATCGCCACGAACGACACGGACGAGGGGCGGCAGAAGAACCGCCGCTGCGACGTCATCGTGGTGCCGAGCGTCGAGGAGATGCTCGACCTCAAGGCGATCACGACGCAATAACCCGCGCCGCGCGCCGCCCCCCCCATTCTCCCGCCTCAGCAGCCGCCGTCGTCGTACCAGGGATTCTGGCTCTGGATCAGGCTGCACTGATCGAAGCACGTCCCCCCGGCGCACCCCTTCGCTTTCGCCCCGTTCACCGAACACGAAATGGGCATGCCCCAGCAAACGCCCGTGGCCATGGGCGAACAGGCGTTCGCCGTCTCCACCTTGCGATTGCATTGACGCCCGGCCGGGCAGGGCATCTGCGGATCACAGGCCATGGCTTCCGCGGCGGGGCACGTGCCCGCCGATTTCACGCTCGACCCGAACACCTCGGCGATCTCCGCATTCCAGTACGTCACGCCGTCGCAGCCGCACACGAGGGAGGGCGTCTGCGATTGTAGCCCCGGCGGCGGCTTCGGCGCGCACACCCCCGCCCCGCACCCCGGCGCATTGCAATAAAGACCCGGATCACACCCGCCGACGCCCCCGTTGCACGGCGCGCCGACCCCATTGCCGCCCCCTGCGCCCCCGCCGCCGCCGCTGCCGCTCGCGCTCCCGCCGCTGCCGCTGCCGCTGCTGCTCACGCTGCCGCCGCCGCTGCCGCCCCCGATTCCGCCTCCGCCGCCGCTGCCGCTGCCGCCCCCGATTCCGCCGCCGCCTCCGCTGCCGCCCCCGATTCCGCCCGCGCCCCCGGACGCACCCGTCCCCGCGCCGGACGCCCCGCTCCCCGTGGCCCCCTCGCCCTCGTCGCTGCACCCCGAAACGGTCGGCGACAGGCCGGCTGCAAACATCACCGAAATCAGGATCGATTGCGCTCGCATACCGGCATCTTACACCGGATCTCCCCGCGACGTGGCCTCGCTGCTATGTTCCTCCCGTGACCCACGCCTCCGCCCCGCGCTCGCACGCCGCCCCCCTCGCGCCGGGACCTCGCGGCGCGCCGCTCCTCGGCAACCTCCCCGATCTTCGCCGCGACCGCATCCGCATCTTCCTCGACGCCGCCGATACCTACGGCGACGTCGTCCGTTTTCAATTCGGCCCCGGCCCAAAGCGCACCGGCCACCTCCTCCGCCACCCCGACCACATCAAGCACGTCTTCATCGACGCCGCGGATCGTTTTACCAAACAAACCCCCGGCGTCCGCGAGGTCCGCGCGCTGCTCGGCGACGGCTTGCTCACGAGCGAAGGCGCCCTCTGGCGCCGGCAACGCCGGATTGCCCAGCCGGCCTTTCACAAGCAACGCATCGCCGCCTTCGCCGACGTCATGGTCCGCGCCGCCGACGAGCTCGTCGACGGATGGATGCGAAGGCCGCGCCCCGACGCGCCCGTCGACGTCGTCAGCGAGATGATGCGCCTCGCCCTGCGGATCGTCACGGAGACCTTGCTCGGGACCGACGTCCCCATCGACGCCGCCGCGACCGCGCACGCGCTCGACCTCATCCTCGCGGACACGCGCAAAGGCGTCACGCGGATCCTCAAGATCCCCCGCCACGTGCCCACGCCGGACAACCGGCGGTTTCAGGAGGCGGTCGCCGTCCTCGACCGCGAGGTCCTCCGCATCATCGAGCACCGCCGCAAGGCGCCCGAGGGCGGGACGGACCTTGTCTCCACGCTCATGGCCGCGCGAGACCCCGAGACGGGCGAAGGAATGACCGACCGCCAGCTCCGGGACGAGGTCATGACCATGTTCGCCGCCGGCCACGAGACCACGGCGAACGCGCTCACCTGGACGTTTTACCTGCTCTCCACGCATCCCGACGTCCGGCGCCGCGCCCGCGCCGAGGTCCTCACGGGGACGGGCGGCCGCCTCCCGACGTTCGCGGACCTCGGCGCCCTCGACCTCGTCGGCCGTGTGTTTCAGGAATCGATGCGCCTTTATCCGCCGGCCTGGATGATCACCCGCCGCGCGGCCGAGGACGACGTCGTCGGGGGATATTTGATCCCCAAGGATTCGCTCGTCTTCCTCGCCCCCTACGTCACGCACCGCCACCCGGCGTACTGGGAGAACCCCGAGGGCTTCGATCCCGATCGTTTCGCCGGCGGCGCGCTCGCGCGGATGCCTCGTTTTGCTTATTTTCCGTTCGGCGGCGGCGCGCGCCAGTGCATCGGCTCGAGCTTCGCCATGGTCGAGGGGACGCTCGTGCTCGCCACGATCCTGCGCCGCGTCCGCCTCGACCTCGTCCCCGGACAGACCATCACGCCCGAGCCGGGAATCACGCTCCGGCCCCGGGGCAGCATCCACATGCGCGTCGTCCCCGAGCCGCCCCCGACCTGAATGACGGCGACTACGCCTTCTCCGCGCCCGCCGCCTTCTTCGAGGCGAGGTGCGTCCGGAGCGCGCCGATGAAGGGCGGGAGCACCGAAATCAGGATGATCAGGTAAACGACCCGCTCGATGTCCTTCGCGCCGAGCACCTTGCCGAGGAAGTAGCCGAGGAAGGTCATCGACACGACCCAGCCGATGCCGCCGAACACGTTGAACATGAGGAAGCGGCGATAACTCATCTTGCCGATGCCGGCGACGACGGGGGCGAACGTGCGGGCGAACGGCATGAAGCGGGCGAGCACGATCGTCTTGCCGCCGTGCTTCTCGTAGAACTTCTGCGTGGCCACGAGGTAGTCACGCCGGAAAAACAGGCTTTGCTCCCGGTTGAAGAGCTTCGGACCCGCTTTGTACCCGATCGAGTAGCCCACCGTATCCCCCACGATCGCCATGACGCAGAGCACGGCGTTCATGAGCAGGAGGTTCGAGAACGTGGAGAGCTGGAACGGGTTGATCAGATTCGCGTTGACGAGTACGCCCGCCGTCACGAGCAAGGAGTCGCCGGGGAGGAAAAAACCCACGAGCAGCCCGGTCTCGGCGAAGATGATGGCCATGAGCACCGGGTAGCCGCCCCAGGTGAGGAGGTCCTCGAGGTGGCGCAGCTTGGAGAAGAACTCGCGTAGAAGGTCCACGGCCGACCGACTAGCGCACCTTCGAGTTTTTGTCGACGTTCTGCGCCCCTCCCAGCGCACCTCGCGCCGCACACGCACCACGTCCCTCCCGTGCGCGCGCCCCTCCGGCACCTGCGAAAGGCAGCGATGCCGCAGCCGCCGACCACGAACGCCAAGAGGGTCGGAATGGACGCCGGCTTTTCGCCGCGCCACGCCGAGTGCAAGTTCTCCGGCCTGTCCGCGCAGCCTCGACGTCCAGCGCACGCCGAATGGCCTCCGCTGCTTTTCGCGACTGACGAGTTGGCCGTGGTGTGCAGGGTCGGGTGCTGCCTCCCTGCACGGACGGACGTCAGTCCCCTCCGTATCGGTCGGGCGTGAGGGTCCGTGCCGGTCATGTGCGGGATCACGCTCGCTCCCTGTATCCGTCCGGATCGGACGCCGCAGAGCCTCCAAAGCGTCGACCCCGCGATTCACGCGGAAATGTGCTTGGAACGGGGGACGGCAGGGGCCTTGCATTGGGGTCTGGCAGCGTGAACGAAGCCGGCCGAGGCGCGCTCGCCCGGTCTCGGAACGCGGAACGAAGTGGAGGAGGAACCCATGCTCAAGCACATCGCAGCCGCCGCTCTCGTCTCGACCTTCGCTCTTGGAGCCACGGCTTTCGCGGAGACGGGGGCTGGTCAGAGCGCGGGGCTCAAGCAGCTCTCGTGGCAGCAACTCCAGTCGGCCTGTCAAAACCCGGCGGCATTCCAAAGCCAGCGCCCGCCGAACGCAATCCGGGTGACCTGCGAGGATAACCGGCTCGTCTGGGAGGCGGAGCATAGCGACATGGTGGATCAGGAGAACTCGCGGCGAATCACCGCGTCGCTGAGCTCGGACAAGTATTACGTGATCCGGCAGGAGCAATCGGTGAAGATGCCGGATACGTCGACGAGCTGCCCGCGCCTCCGGGAGTACGAGGTCTCGCACACGCAGAGCTTCTCGCTCTCGTGCCAGGAGATCCAGAGCTTCCAGGGCAACATGAACGAGTTCTGCCAGGGTCGGCTCGACGCCGCGATCAAGGGCAACCAGCAGCTCGCCACGCGCACCGCGACGGGTCGCGTGTACAACCTGTGCGCGGCGCCCGGGCTCGTGAACGAGCCCCCGAAGGCCCCGTCGCCGCCCGCCGCTCCGATCCAGAATGGCGGCAAGGCGGCGCCGGGCAGCGCGCAGCCGAGCCAGAATCCGGCCATCGGCGTGCGTCCGACCATCGGCGGGCAATTCCCGGCGCTCCCGGGCCTCATCGGCCGCAAGTCGCGCTGAGGTGACAAGGAGCGCGCTCGTCAGGCGGCCGGGCCGCGTGGCTCGGCCGCCTGGCCTTTTTCAAAAATCCCCTGAGCATTCCGGGACAAACATCCAAGGAGACGGCTCATGGCGATTCGTATCGTGACGACCTCCACCCTCCTCGTGATCGGCCTCGTAGGCGCCGGTTGCAGCATCGGCGGCACCACGGCCACCGGCGGCGGACCCGATTGCGAGCAGGCGGAGGATTGCCCGGACAACACCGGCGGACATGGAGGTGACGGCGGAAGCGGCGGCAGAGGGGGAGCCGGCGGCACCGGCGGCACCGGCGGCGGAAGCTCGGCGACGGGGCAGCCGCTCTACTGGGTCGAGGAGGGAGAACGCAAGGCGGAAGCGACCAAAAAACCCTGGTCATCCTGGTGGTACCCGCTCTGGGAGGACACGCTGTTCCAGGGGAAAAACGGCGAGGCTTCGACGCTCGAGAAGTACGACATCTGGGTGGAGAAAGAGGGCAATACGCGCACGTCGGCCGCGGCCTACGAGCGCAAGGAGCTCTATCAGCCGCGCGCGGCCTCGTGGTCGGGCCTCTGCGACGCGTGGGCCCTGGCGTCGATCCTGGAGCCCGAGCCGACGCGCTCGTTGACGCAAGGCGAGGTGACGTTCACGGTCGGGGACCTGAAGGCGCTCCTGCTGAAGACGTACGAAAAGGTCCCGCCGCTCACGCTCGTCGGCAGCCGATTCAATGGCGAATGGGACGACGTCTACGAGGACGTCCTGCCCCACGAGCTGCATCGGATCCTCGAGACCGAGCTCATCGGCCGGAAGCGCGCCTTCATCATCGACGAGGACGCGGGCCCCGAGGTGTGGAACGAGCCGGCGTGGAAGACCATCACGCGGGTCGAGAGAGATGCAAACGACAAGGGCGTGGCGCACGTCCGCACGTGGCTCTTCCTCGTGAGCCCGCACGTCGACGATCGCAATTTCGTGGGCATGCTCGAGGACTCTCGCGAGTACACCTACGACCTCAAGGGCAAGTGGCAGGGCAATCGATTCGGCGTGTCGTCGAGCGCCTGGACCGATCGGTCGCAATGGGATCACCCCGATTACGCGATCATCGTGCCCGACCGCGTCCCGCGCGGCAGCCACAACCCGCAGATCCGGAGCGATTTCGTCGACCGCATCCGCGGCCGGTGAATCGCGGGCGCCGGGGGGCGAGGCCCGAACCTCGCTCCCCCGAAGGCCTCCTCCGTCCACGACGCGCCCTCGCGCCCGGGGTCCGAATGCCCTTGCCAGGGCCTCGGGCTTCGGCCGATGATCGGCGCCATGTACGACGTCAAGATCGTGGGTGGCACCCTCGTCGACGGCACGGGCGCGCCGCGTCAATCCGGCGATATCGGCATCAAGGACGGCAAGATCGTCGACGTCGGCGACTGCCCCGAGAGCGCCGCGCGCACGATCTCGGCCCAGGGCGCCCTGGTGATCCCGGGGTTTGTCGACATCCACACGCACTACGACGGGCAGATCTCGTGGGACGAGGAGCTCGCGCCCTCGTCGATCCACGGCGTCACGACCTGCGTCATGGGCAATTGCGGCGTCGGATTCGCGCCCGTGCGGCCGAGCGACCACGAAAAGCTCATCGAGCTGATGGAGGGCGTCGAGGACATCCCGGGCAGCGCGCTCGCCGAGGGCCTCACGTGGGGCTGGGAGAGCTTTCCGGAGTACATGGACGTCCTCGAAAAGAGGCGCCGCACGATCGATTTCATCTGCCAGGTCCCGCACGACGCCTTGCGCGTGTACGTGATGGGCGAGCGCGCCGTCGCCGAGGAGAGCGCGACCGAATCCGACGTCGAATCCATGCGCGCGCTCCTCCGGGAGGCGCTGCTCGCCGGCGCGGCGGGCTTCTCCACGGGCCGCACCGACAACCACAGGAGCGCGCAGGGCAAACCCACGCCCGCCTCCGAAGCCCGGGGCGACGAGCTCGCGGGAATCGCGCGCGCCTTCACCGGCCTCCCGCACGGCGTCGTCCAGGCCGTCAGCGATTTCGACATGTTCCGCGGCGAGGATTGCTTCCCGGGCGAATTCGACCTGCTCGAACGGATGGCCGAGGTCTCCGGCCGGCCGCTCAGCGTCTCCACCATGCAACGCGACCACGCCCCGCGGCAATGGGAGCGCATCTTCGAGCGCGCCGAGCGCGCCGCCCGCGCCGGCATGGACATTCGTTGCCAGGTCGCGGCGCGGCCCATTGGCGTCTTGCTCGGGCTCACGGCCACGTTCCACCCGTTCATGGGATTCCCGAGCTACCGGGAAATCGCCTCCTTGCCGCTCGACGCGCGCGTCGCGCAGATGCGGGATCCCAGCTTCCGCGCCCGGCTCCTCTCCGAGAAAAGCGGAAAGGTCGCCGGCGACGGCAGCCCCTTGCCGCCGCTCGCGGACTTTTTCCTGGCAAACCCGCTCCTCGTGGCGATGCGCCTCTTCCGGCTCGGCGAAGCGCCGAACTACGAGCCGTCCGGGCTCACGAGCCTCGCGGGCGACGCGTCGCGCGGCGGATTGCCGCTCCTCTCGGTCATCTACGACGCGATGCTCGAACAGGACGGCCGCGCGCTCCTGTATTTCCCGCTCTACAATTACACCGAAATGAACCTCGACGTCGTGCGACGCATGCTCCTGCACCCGCTCTCGTTGCCGGGCCTCGGCGACGGCGGCGCGCACGTGGGCACCATTTGCGACGCGAGCTTCCCGACGTTCCTGCTCACGCACTGGGGCCGGGATCGGGCCGAGGGCAAGATCCCCGTGGAGCACCTCGTCAAAATGCAGACGCACGACACCGCGCGGTTCCTCGGCCTCGACGACCGCGGCACCTTGAAGCCGGGGCAACGGGCCGACATCAACATCGTCGATTTCGACAACCTGCGCCTCCGGTCCCCCTTCATGCAGCGCGACCTGCCGGCCGGGGGGCAGCGCCTCATGCAGCAGGCCGAAGGCTACGTGGCGACGCTCGTGGCCGGCGAGGTCATCGTGGAGAAGGGGCGATTCACGGGGGCGCGGCCGGGGCGGCTCGTGCGGATGGGAAAAGGCCGCGGCTGAGACGCCTCAAAACCGCTGTTTGCGAAGCGCGATGAGCCACTCGGAGAGCGCGCGCGACGCCTCATCCGACGGCGTCGCCGGCAGGACCGAGCGTTCGCGCGCCTCTTCGAGCAGGCGCATCGCCCGATCGAGGCACGCGCGAAACCGCTTCACGTCCCGCGACGAGAGCTTCGTCTTCTCGCCGGCCCGCTTCAGGGTCACGAGCTCGCTCGCCTCCTCGAAGCCGTATTCGGGGAACAGCCGGGCCACGTCCGTCACCACCTCGCCCGCGCGGAGCAAGTGCGTCCCCGTGAGGGCCGTGCGCAGCACGTAGAGCACGCGCTTCGCCGTCGTCCCGCCCTCCTCCTCGGCCGCCTTGCGCTGGTTCTTGGCAAACCCCGCGTAATGCCGGTACACGCGCCGCGAGAGCGCCCCGCGCACGAGCGGGCGCAGCCCTTCGAGCAGCGGGCTCGCCACGAGCGCGGGCGCGCCGAGGATCCGCTCCAGGTAATTGCCATTCCCCCCGAGGATCCCAGCGAGCACGGGGCCGACCTCGTTCGAGGTGTAATCGATCTCCACCCCCTCGATCACCTCCATGCGGTCCCGCGCGCCCGGCGCCGTGTCGAGGCCCACGAGCAGCGACGTCGGCACCACGTGCACCGCCTTCAGATCGAGATCACTGTCGGGCGAGGCGAACCCATACGCGTGCGCGCCGCTCAAAAGGACGACGATGTGCTCGCGGGCCGCGCCCTCTTCCTCCAGGACGCCGCGGGCCACCTTCGCTTGCGCGTCGGGCAGCACGTCGAATTGCATCACGAGCTCGATCGCCTCTCGGCCCTTCTCGTTCGTCATTGCTCCCTCATTCATCCCAGCGCGCCTCCGGTGCGGGCGCCGCATCCTTGCCGAAGGGCCCTTCCCTGCCCTCGAAAAACCTCCGCGCGGCCTCTTCGCGGACCCTCCGCAGCACGGCCTCGGCCCGCCGCACGTCCGCGCGCCGCGGCAACTTGCTCTCCCGCCGCGCCGCTTCGAGCTCCGGCGTGAGCGACTCCGCCAGCGTGATCACGTCCGCGAGTGGCACGCGCCCTTTCTTGATGTCGAGCAGCACGGGCCGAAGCTCGTCGCGCACGCAAAGCTCCGGCGCGCCCGTCCGGAGCCATCGGATCGACAGATCGATGAGGCGCACCAGGTTGTAGGCATTCTTCGGCCGGAGCTCGCGCGGCGAAGGCAGGAGCGTGCTCTCGCCCGCGCGCGCATACGCGGCGAGCGCCGCCCACTCGCGCCCTTCGAGCAAGCCCTGATCGGCCATCGATCGGTAAAGCTGCTTCAGGTACTCGCGCGCGCGCAAAAGCGCGTCCTCGGGCGTCGGCGCCACGATCTGCGTTTCTTTCGCGAGCCGCGCCGCCGTTTCGTCGAGCCCGAGCGTAGGATCCTCGCGCAACCAGCCGAGCACGATCGCGCGATGCTCGGCGAGGCGCGTGTCGTGCGACAAACGCGAGAGCTGCGAGAGCGCGTATCGACCGAAGCTCGCGTGGATCTCCACCGAGACGAACGCGTCGCGCGCCTCGACGAGCCAGCGGCCCATCGGATCCTTCTCGCTCGCCGGCTGCGACGCGGCCGCGAACAGCATCTCCAGCGTGTTCGGATCGGCCCGCAGCGCCTGCCGGATCGCCTTTCCCATCTCCCAGTACGTGCGGCTCCCGTCCTCGGACACGAGGTCCTGGGGCGGCTCGACGAGCCCGGTCGTGAACGGGAACGGCAAGACGAACACGCCGCGCCGATCCTCGTCCGAACTCTCGTCCGACAACCCCCACGTCCGCGAGCCGACGACCGCGTCGACCACCACGCAAGGCAGCAGCGCCGACCACGCGTCCTCGCGCCGCCGCGCGTACCGCACCTGGCCGACCTTGCGCGGCACGAGCTCCTCGCGCGAATACCGCACCGTCCCCACGCCGACGACGAGGACGTCAAAGAATCCCTCTCCAGATCCGACCACACGCCCGAGCGCGCCTTGCGGGACCAGGCGCTCGCCGAGCGTCCGATCCACGCGGGTCGTCACCTCCGTCCCATGCGGGAGCGGGACGGCGAGGGGATCGACGTCCCCCATGCCGGAGAGCCTTCGCGACATGGGGCCGAGCTTATCGCTGCCCTCACGCGCGAGCCACACGAATGCGGCGCGCGGCCCGCCGCGCCCGTCGTGGGGCTGACGTGCTCGCGCGAGCGCGGAGGGGGCCCTGGGGCGCCGCAGGATGGGGGGCGCACGGCGCGTTCGGGGGCCTCGGGCGCCGCAGGATGGGGGGCGCACGGCGCGTTCGGGGGCCTCGGGTGCCGCAGGACGGGAAACGGGCTCGCGGAGGGGGACTTGCGGCGCCGCAGGGGGGCGTTCCCGGGGTGGAATCGGCGACCTGCGGCGCCGTCGATCGGGCGCGGGAGAGCGCGGGGGGCCGTCTGGGGCGCCGCAGGGGGCAGGACGCGCCCGGGCATCGGGGGTTCACGGCGCCGCAGGTCGGGGGACGGGCGGCCGGGAGCCGGGTTGCGGTGGGGCAGGAGGCGAAACGCGGGGAGCGACCCCGATCCGGCGGGGCCGAGCTTCTCCCTGCCCTCGCGCGCGGGCCCCACGCATGCGGCGCGCGACCGCGAGCGCGACGAGCGCCGCGAACCCGCCCCAGGGCACACGTGTGCCCCCGTTCCTCCCCGCCACCTCGCATCCGCAGCCCCGCGCCCCGCCGGGCGGAACGGCGCCGCGCACGGCCGACGTCGCCTCGTTCTTCGCAGGCGTGACGCCTTCGAGGGGGCCCCACGCGCCGGACACGATGAAGCTCGCCCAGTAGTACGGGTGGCTATGGTCCGGCCGCTGAAGCAAGGCGAGCTGCGATTCTCGCATCGCTTCGGCGCGCCCTTTTCCTTCGCGGAAGAGCTTTTGGTAATACGTCGTCATGAGGTCGCGCGTCGCCTCGTCGTCGACTTGCCACAGGCTCATCACCTGCGTCTCGGATCCCGCGAGCACGAGCGCGCGGCGCAGCCCCCGCACGCCTTCGCTCCCGGCCCGCTCGCCGAGGCCCGTCTCGCACGCGCTCAGCACCACGAGCTCCGTGCCCGTGAGATCGAGCGACGAGGCCTCGTATGCCGTGAGGATCCCGTCGTCCGCCTGCCCTTTGCGCACGTTCGCGCCGGCGAGCGCGATACCCGAGAGAAACATCGGGTGCGGCACCGGCAGCTTGCGCCCGTCCACCTCCGACGCGACCTGCGGCAGGCTCTCGGGCGGCACTTCGAGCTCGAGCCCGCGCGCCTTCCCCTGCCCCGCTTTCCCGTCGCTGCCCAGGAAAAACCCGTGCGTCGCGACGTGCAGGATGCGCGGCGAAGAGGCCTGCTTCAGCGCCGTCTCCGTGGCGACGCGCTCGAGCCGCACCGACGGATCGGGCAGGAGGCGTCGAAGGGCATCCGCCTCCTCCGCGGTGCCCGGGAGCGGCGAGAATTTCACCCGTGCAATCGTGGGCAACGAGCCTTTGGGCGCGTCCGGCAGCGCCGTCGCCCCCGCCTCGCCGGGCGCATCGTAATCGGGGTTCGCCACGAGCAGCGGCGCAGAGCGCCGCGCCCCGCCCCCCGCGCCGAGCCGGAGCAGATCACGCCCGGTCGAGAGGTAGGTGAACGAATACTTGGTGATCAGAAACTTGTTTTCCCGATCGATGAGCGCGCCGAACGGAACGAGCGCGAGCGCCGCGTCGGGCGAGATCAAGACGTGCTTCACCGGGCCGAGCTCCGCGCCGACCTGCCCGAAGAGGACGTCGTGCAGCAACGCGAGCTGCGTCCCGGTCTCGTGGGGCCGCGCGCTCGGATCTTGCAGACCCTTGCGAATGAGATCGACCTTCCGGTCGATCTCGAAGGCATCGACGCTCATCTGATGGTGCCAGACCCTGCCGTCCGGCCAGAGCACGTAGACCATGTATTTCGGCCGGCCGAGCCTCTCGCTCGCTGCGCTGTAGAAATGCGTGTTGCGCGGCTGGTACCGGACGAACTCCATCAGCACCGCGTCCTTCGGGATACGGGCGGCGACGGCCTCGATCGTCACCTTCGCCCGGCCGCGACGATAGCCCGCGCTGCGCTCGGCGATCCGAGCCTCGATCGCGTCCGCCTCCGCGCGGAGCCGATCCGTCTCGGCGTTGTGCTCGGCCACGGTCATTCCGCGTGGCCCCCGCGTCATGGCGGCCGCATACGCGCCCCGCACCCGGGCGAGCTCGTCGAGCAAGGTGCGGTCCTCGGGGCTCATGCGCTCGCGCAGCGCGCCCACGTGTGCGGCCGACGCTTCGAGCACGCGCGCCTTGTTGCGCAGCACGGCGCCGAGGGCGATCCGCATGACCTCCGGCCGGCCCCTGCCATCGCCCCCGTATTCGAACGAGACGACACGATCCATGAGCGTCTCGAGGCGCGTCGCGTAGAGCGTCTTGTCCTCCTCCGTGCCGCCGACGAGCGCGCTCTCGAGCCATTGCTCCTCGATATCGAGCGCCTTCTCGTAGAGCCCCGCGGCCTGCTTCCAGTCGCTCCGCGCCCAGAGGAGCGCCCAGTCGCTGTAGACCGTGGCGAGATCGGGGTGCCGGGGCCCGAGCGTCCGCGTGAGGATCGCCTCGGCGTTCCGATAATGCTCCGCGGCGAGGTCCTTCTGGTTCGACCCCGTCAGGAACACCGCGATGTTGTGGTGCAGCCGGCCCACGTCGGGGTGGTTCGTCCCGTGCACACGCGCGGCGAGCGGCAAGGCGCGGTTGAATTGGTCGGCGGCCTTGTCGTAGCGGCCCATGCCGCGATAGAGCGCGCCGAGGCTGCCGAGGTCATTCAAGAGCGAACGTTCGGGGCCGGCCTTCTCGTGGATCGTGATGGCCCGAAGAAACACCTTCTCGGCCTGGGGGAGCCTCCCGGTCGCCATGTAAAGCCCGGCGAGATTCGCGAGCACCGTCCCGAGGGCCGATTCGCGCGGCGCGCCGCCCTTCTCTTCGAGGGCGACCGCGCGCTCGTAGAGCTTCTCGGCGCCCTTCGAATCGCCCTTTTTCTTGAGCATGGCGCCGAGGTTGCCGAGGGCCGTGGCGAGCAAGTCGTCCGCGCCCTTCGACGCCTCCAGGATCTCGACCGCGCGGCGCAACAAACTCTCCGCCTTCGGGGCATCACCCGTCGCGAGGTACATTCCGCCGAGATCGGAGAGCGCCGAGCCCGTCTTCGCGTGCTCCTTTCCGTACTTCTGCTCGCGGAGCGCGACGAGCCTCTGCGCCGCCGCGAGCGCCTCGCCATACTTTCCCGCGGCATAAAGCGCCTCGACGTCCTTTTCGATCGCCTCGTCGTCGAGCATCGCCGCGGCGGGCTTCGCGGGGGCGTCTGCGCGCGCGGTCGCTCCCGAGAGCGTGCCGAGGGCGAGGGCGAGAGCGAGAGCGACGTTCGCAAGGCGGCGCATCATGGAGGTTCTACCATCGCTCGCCGGGCGCGTGGTAGCCTCCCGCGCCATGCGTCGGTTCGAGTTCGTGGAAGGGTCCTCGAAGAAGTTCTGGCAGATCGAGCGAGATGGCTCGCAGCTCTCGATCCAGTGGGGCAAAATCGGCACCGCGGGTCAAAGCCAGGTCAAGGATTTTCCGAGCGATCCGAAGGCCCAGGCCGAGCACGACAAGCTCGTCGCCGAGAAGACCAAAAAGGGCTACGTCGAGGTCGCGGCCCCGGACGCATCGGCGGCGCCGGCCCCGGCCCCCAAAAAGGCCGCTGCGCCCGCGCCTGCGCCTGCGCCCGCCGCGTCGAGCGCGACGGAGGCCCCGGCGCCGAAAGCGGCGAGCGCGCCGAAGGCCTCCGCGGACGAACCCGCGCAGGCGCCTCTGCCCGCGGCGCCCGTCGTCGTCGACGTCCCTCGGCTCGAGGACATTCGCCCGAACCTGCACATCGCGCATCGCAAAGGGGCCCTCCGCCCCACGGCCGAGGAGCTCGCGGCCGACCCCTGGCAGGCCGTGCGGACGGCGTGGGCCGCCTGGGCGCCGTATTGCCCCTGGGATCAAATGGCGATCCCCGCCGAGCTCGCGCCGGCCGTTCGCGAGGCGCGCGCCTGGCTCGAAGGCAAGGGCCCGACGCCGGTCTCGCCGCTCGCCGCCGCCGTGCTCGACGCATGTCTCGACATGCCTTCCGGCACGCCCGCGTATCCCTTCCTCCGCGCGCTCGCCGAAGCCTCGATCGCGAAAGACGGTCCGGGGTGGCTCCTCGACGCGACCCTCGCGAGGGTGCGCGTCCGGATCGAACCTTACCCGTATCAAATCCGCAACAAGGAGGCGAAAGAGTTCAGCGGGTTCGTCCTGCACCCGGAGACCTCGGGGCGCTACGAGTTCGATGCGAACGGCATTTCGAAGTTCGCGTTTTTCACGCAAACCCTCCCCGACGACACCTACGCCGCCCTCGTCGCGGCTGTCACGACGCGCTGGCCTACGCTCTCGTACTGGCAAAAGCGCCTCGCGCTCTCGTTGATCCCCGACCACACGCCGCTCGCGGACGCGCTCGGCGAGGACTGGCTCGCGTGTGATGGGCACGTCGAGGGGTACGTCCGGCCCTCGTGGGACAAGGACGGCATCAAGCCGGAGTTCCATTTCGCGTACGCGCGCCCCATGCTCGTCAAGCTCGCGAAAAAGGCCGTCGGGATGTCGTTCTCCGGCGGATACTTCGGCGGGCATCTCTGGACGATCTTCGACCTTTGCGGCGCGGACGTGGTCCCGGTTTGCCGGATCCATTGCGACAGCGCCGACTACGCGGGCATCATCGTCGAAGGGCTCCACGTCGCGGGGCATGTCCGCGGGCCCGAGACCGCCTCGCTCATGGTCTCGCAGCTCGCGCAGAAGCGCGAAATCGCCCAGGTCGCCGAGGCGTGGCTCGCGAAAAACCCCGCGCTCGCCGTCCCCCCGCTCGCCGATGCGATCGCCGCGGCCTCGACGCTCGGGGATCGGGCCGCGCCGGTGTTCCTCGGGATCGACCGCGCGCACCCGGGCCTCGCCGACAAGGTCGATCTTCGTCCCGCCGCGCGCACGGCCGTGCAGAAGCTCCGCGAAAAGATGGCCCCGCGGCCCGAGGCCTCCTCGGACGAATTGCCCCGCGTCCTCGCCAATCCGCCCTGGCTCTCGGACCGGAGGGCCGCCGCGCTCCCCGTCGTCGCGAACGTCACGATGAAGGCGTATCCCGAGGCGCTGCACGACACCTACAAGATCCTCTCGCAGGCGAAAGCGGAGCGCGAGCAGACGCGAAAACACACGAAGACGTCCTTCGAAGATGCCTCCGAGGACCTGGGCAAAGGCCGGTACGGCAAGTACGTCTCGTCCAAGCTGAACGAGCTCTCGGACGCGGACGTGAAACGAGCGTTCACCGAGTGGCCCGCGTATGCGTGGGACGGCGGCTACGGCCTGCTCGTCCCGCTCGTGGTGCTCGGCGAAGGCGCGATCGGCGGCTATCCCCGGATCGCCTCCAGCAATCCCGCGCATTTCGCGGGCGCCCTCGGGGACGTCGTCGAGTCTCCGCGGCTCGCGCCCTTTTTTGCCCACGCGCGCTCGCTGAAATCCGCGCGCAAACCCGCGGAGCGGTGGTTCTTGAAATTCCCCAAGGCCGCGGCCGTGGGCCTCGTCCCCGCGGCCGTGGCTTCCCATAACCAGGCGCGGGATCGCGCGGAGGAAGCGCTGCGCTTCCTGGTCACGAAGGGCCAGGGCGAGATCGTCCGCGAGGTCGCCGAATCTTACGGCCCCGAGGTCTCTGCCGCCGTGAAGGCCGTCCTCTCCGCCGATCCGCGCGACCGGATCCCGGCCAAGCTGCCAAAAATGGGCGATTGGGCCAAGCCCGAGGCCCTGCCGGCGCCCCTCCTCGCCGGCCGGGCCAAGGCCTTGCCGCGCGCCGCCGTCGAGGCCCTTTTCGTCATGCTGGCGATCTCCACGCCCGAGGCTGTGTATGCCGGCATCGAGGACGTGCTCGCCGCCTGTGATCGCGCCTCGCTGGAGGAGTTCTCCTGGGCGCTCTTCAACGAATGGCAGCGCGCGGGCGGGCCTGCCAAGGAGGCGTGGGGCTTTCAGCAGCTCGCCTTGCTCGGCGGCGACCATGTCGCGCGCAAGCTCACGCCGCTGATTCGCGCATGGCCCGGGGAGAACCTCCAGGCCCGCGCCGTCTCGGGCCTCGACATCCTCGCGCGTATCGGCTCCGACCTCGCGCTGATGCACCTCAATGGCATCGCGCAGAAGGTGAAGTTCAAGGGCCTGCAGGAGAAGGCGCGCGAGAAAATGGATGCGGTCGCGCAGAACCGCGGCCTCTCCGCCGACGAGCTCGCCGACAGGCTCGTGCCCGACCTCGACCTCGACGAGGACGGCTCGCGCACGCTCGATTTCGGCGCCCGGCAGTTCCGCGTCGGGTTCGACGAGGCCTTGAAGCCGTTCGTCGTGGATGGGTCCGGAAAAACCCTCTCGGATCTGCCGAAGCCAAACAAATCGGACGACGCCACGAAGGCCAAGGAAGCGGATGCCACCTGGAAGACGCTCAAGAAGGACGTCAAGGCGATCGCGCAGAACCAGATCACGCGGCTCGAACTCGCGATGTGCGCGGAGCGGCGCTGGGAGGTGGATTCGTTCCGCGCCCTCTTCCTCGAACACCCGCTCCTCGTGCACCTCGTGCGGCGGCTCGTCTGGGGCGTCTATACCGAGGAGGGGAAATACCTGAGCGCCTTCCGCGTCGCCGAGGACAGCTCGCTCGCCGACGCCGACGACGCGGCGTTCGATTTGCCCGACGGCGCGTACGTCGGAATCGTCCACCCGCTCGCGCTCCCGGACGCGACGCGCGCGGCGTTCGGCCAGATCCTCGGCGATTACAGCATCGTCCAGCCCTTCCCGCAGATCGGCCGCGACACCTATGCCCCGACGAGCGTGGAGGCGAACGACAGCAGCATCAAGCGCCGCGCGGGGCACTTCGTCCCCGTGGGCAAGCTCCTCGGCCTCGTCGAGCGCGGCTGGCGCAAGGGCGAGCCCCAGGACGCGGGCTGGATCTGGGACATGTACAAGCCTTTGCCCGGCGGCGCGACGGCGACGCTCTCCCTCCGCACCGGCATCAGCGCCGACATGCAAATGACGGAGCCGAAGCAAGAGATCGGAGAGGTGTACGTCGGAAAAAACCGCGAGGACGAAAAGCTCGGCACGCTCTCGCCCGTCGTGTTTTCGGAGCTCGTGCGGGATCTCGTGCAGCTCGGGAGCGCCTCGTGAAGAAGAAGCAGGCGGGTTTGCAGCGCGCCCCGGCGGAGCTGCATTTCAAAGACGAGCTCGCGCGGCTCGCCGCGGAGGACACGGGCCCGCGCCCGCCCGGGTGGAAGCTCTCGCCGCGGGCGGTACGGGCCTTCGTGCTCGGGGATCCGGCGCGTGACATCAAGCCGAAGTTCGTTGGCCATTCCGCGGTGATCGATCGGGCCATGGTCTCGCTCGCGACCTCGCGTGGGCTCCTGCTCATTGGCGAGCCGGGCACGGCGAAGAGCTGGCTCTCGGAGCTGCTCGCCGCGGCGATCTCCGGGCAATCGACGCTCACGGTGCAAGGCAGCGCGGCCACGAGCGAGGACCAGATCAAGCACTCGTGGAACTACGCTTTGCTCCTCGCCGAGGGCCCGGGCGAGCGCGCGCTCGTGCCCGGCCCCGTGCTCACGGGCATGCGTGACGGCAAGATCGTGCGATTCGAGGAAATCACGCGGTGCCCGGCCGAGGTGCAGGACGGGCTGCTCTCGATCCTCTCGGATCGTGTCCTCACGATTCCCGAGCTCGGCGAGCAAGGCGTGGTCTTCGCGCGGGAGGGCTTCAACATCATCGCCACGGCGAACACCCGCGACCGCGGCGTCAATGAAATGAGCGCGGCGCTCAAGCGCCGCTTCAACTTCGAGACCCTCTTCCCGATCGGCGACCTCGCGGCCGAGATCGAGCTCGTCCGCCGCGAATCCTCGCGCCTGCTCGACGCCTCGGGCGTGAAAATGACCTTGCCCGAGCCGGTGCTGGAGGTCCTCGTCACGACGTTCCGCGAGCTGCGCACGGGCGTCTCCGGCGACGGCCAGCCCGTCGAGCGGCTCTCGACCGTCCTTTCCACGGCGGAAGCCGTCTCCGTCGCGCACGCCGTCGGCGTCCGGGCGGCCTTCCTCGGCGACGGCGCCGCGCACCCGGGCGACGTGATCGATTGCCTCGCGGGCGCGGCGGTGAAGGACAACGCCGAGGACCTGGAGAAGCTGCGGCGATACCTCGAAACCGTGGTGAGCAAACGCAAGGCGCCGCATTGGGCCGCGCTGCACGCGGCGCGGTCGAGGCTCTAGGTGGCTGGTGTTGATCGCGAGCCCATCGACGACGGTCGATGGCCGCTCCTGTTCCCATGGCCGCCACGGTGCATATCGGACAGGCCACCTGACGGCTTATAACGGTTCGGTTCATCTTCTGTT
>NZ_SSMQ01000068.1 GCF_005144585.1 Polyangium fumosum
CGCATGCCCGAACTCCTCCTGTGCCCACGCTTCCGCCGACGAGGCCACCTCTGCATCCAACATCTCCCTCGCTAAATGTCGTCAGAGGGGGGGAATGTACCGATCGGAGATGGAACCAATGCTCAGGGCACAGCCTGGACCGAGGGTTGAAAAACTGCGCCCCGCGCAGTTTTTCAAACGGGCCTACGAAGAACCCAGGTTGCCAGCAGAACCCGCAGCGCGGCTGTCTCGGTGGGCAACGTCGCTACTGGTCTTGACCGGGCCTGTTCGATGAGCTGCGCCCCGCGCAGATCATCGAGCTTGGGTCCAGCCCCTGGCTGGTCCAGGTGCAGGGGCGGACAGCCCCTGCTGGGGCCTGGGGCAAAGCCCCAGCGAAGCGACTTCATGATGAGACCAATGCTCAGCCCCTGGTCGGGTCCGGGGTGAAACCCCGGCGCTGCGCCCGAAAGAGGGGACTCGTGCGGGCCTGCCCGCATTTTCGACGCCCTGGACGGTCCAAAATGCGCTACACAGTGTCGAACTTTCGACACGTGGGCTGGGCTGCCCGCCGGGTGACTTTTCATGCTTCGTTACCGAGCGGACCTCCGAACGTTGTGCTTCGTGGCGATCTACTTCGCGCTGGTCGCCGTGCAGTGGGTCTACGCGCCGAGCGCGCTCTGGCTCGCGATCCCGCTGCTCGCGGTGACGTGTGTGTTCTCGTTCCTCGGCGCCGTGGCCACGCACAACACCGTACATTCCCCCGTGTTCAAGAAGCGCTGGGTGAACCGCGCCTTCCAGGTCGTGCTCACGTTGACCTACGGCCATCCCGTCAGCGCCTTCGTGCCGGGCCACAACCTGAGCCACCACAAGCACACGCAGACGCGGCGCGACGTGATGCGCACGACGAAGGTGCGGTATCGCTGGAACCTGCTGAACGGCCTGCTCTTCATGCCGACCGTGGGCAGGGACGTCTTCCTCGCCGACATGCGGTACTTCAAGGCGATGTACCGCCAGAACCCGCCTTGGTTCCGGCAGATGATCCTCGAAGCGACGGTCTTCCTCGGCACGATGGGCGTCCTCCTCGCGCTCGATTGGAAGAAATTCCTGATCTACGTGATCATCCCGCACCAGTATGCGGCCTGGGGCATCATCTCGATGAATTACCTCCAGCACGACGGATGTGATCAGGAGAGCGAATACAACCATTCGCGGAATTTCCTCGGCAAGTTCGTCAATTTCATGGCCTACAACAACGGCTACCACACGATCCACCACATGGAGCCGGGCCTGCACTGGAGCCTCTTGCCCGCGGAGCACGCGAAGCGGGTCGCGCCGTTCATCCACCCGGAGCTCGATCAGCCCTCGATGCTCGGGTATCTCTTCCGCACCTTCCTCTGGCCCGCCAAGCGCCGCATGTACGATGGGAGGCCCGTCGAGATTCCGGCCGAGGGCCCCGACGAGGAGTGGATCCCGCCGCCGCGCGAGGTCCGACACGACCTCGGCGCGATCGCCATGTAGCGTCCCGAGCCCGCCCGGGTAGCATGGCGACATGCGCCCTCTTTGCCTCGCTTTTCTTCCCGCCCTCACGATCCCGTTCCTGACCATTGGCTGCGGTAGCTCCCCGCTCGAGGAGGCCACGCGCGGTTATGACGTCGATCGATACGAGCTCGACGGCGTGTTCGATTGGAATACGCGCAAGCTCGACGCGACCGTCTCCGTGACGCTCACGCTCACGGAGGATACGCCTGCGATCGCCCTCGACAGCCGCGTCGCCGTGAAGGCCGTTCGTATCGCCGGCGTGGAGGATCTCGATTACGAGGTCGACGCGCAGAGCGGCGTGCTCGCCATCTCGCTGGAGGACGCGCCCAGCGCCAGCAAGGGACGAACGGTCGAGATCGAGATCGATTACGAGGCCGGCACGAGCGACAACCTGTATGCCATCTCCACGCGGCTCGGGGATCCCGTCGTCGGCCGAGCCGTCTTCACGGACTCCGAGCCGCTCGGCACGTCGTGGTGGATGCCCTGCACGAACGATCCGAGCGACCGCGCGACGTTCTCCGTCGCCTTGAAGGTCCCGGCCCAAGAGCAGCTCATCGCCAATGGCCGGCTCGTGCTCGATGCCGAGGAGGGGACGGGCGCGCACCGCGTGAAATACGAGACCTCCTGGACGCTGCCGACCTATCAAATGGCGTTCGCCGTGAGCCAGTTCGAGGTGGCCAAGTCCCAGACGAAGACCGGCTTGCCCGTCGAGGTCTGGCACCGCCGCGGGCTCCCCGGCAGCCACGCCGACATGGCGAAGGCGCTCGCTGGCATGATCGATCGGCTCGAGCCGCTCGTCGGGCCCTATCCGTTCGAGCGATACGCCCTCGTGCTCGTGCCCTCGTTCCCCGGCGGAGGCATGGAGAACGCGGGCATCTCGTTCCAGCGCGAGACGATCAGCACGGAGCCCGCGATCGCCGGTGATTTTTACCTCGCCGCGCACGAACTCGCGCATCAATGGTTCGGCGACCTCGTCACGATCGAGACCTGGGACGACGTCTGGATCAAGGAGGGAATGGCGAACCAGCTCGAATACGAGGCCGGGCGCGCGTTCACGGACGCGAGCGCGGAGGGGTCGCTGCACGGGGATCAATTCTACCCCGAGGACGGGGTGCCCATCCGCGATCCCTCCCTCGCGCCGGCCGACAAATACACGTCGGGCCCCTACGGCCGCGCGGCCTGGCTGCACGCGCAGATCCGGGGGTTGGCGGGGGACGAGGTGTATTTCGAGACGCTGCGAAAGGTCCTCGACGCGCACAGGTTCGGCACGATCGGGACCGACGCGTTCGTCGACGCATTTGCCGAGGCGCTCGGGCCCGAGGCGACGGCACGGGTGCGGCGCGCGATCGACGCGAGAGCGATGCCGCGGATCGAGCTTCAAGCGGAGCCCAACGCCGCCTTCGCGATCGGGCTCGACGATCCCGACGGGGCGCTCGTCGCGCCGCTCGTGGTGCGCTGGTATGGCGCGGAGGGATCGGCCGAGGAAGTCTCGCTGCTCGGCGGCGCGCGGGCCGTGATTCCGGCCGCGGCGACGGACGTCTTGCTCGTCGTGGATCCGGACGACGTGCACCCGGATTTCGAGGTCACGGGGGATGATGTGAACACGGCCGCATGGCTCTCGGCGCGCGTGCCGCTCTCGGCGAACGGAAAAACCGTGCTCGCGGGGCTCGGCGGGGCGGCGCAGATGAATGCGCTCCGCGTGGCTGGCGCGTCGGGCGCGGCGATGATCACGCCCGCCGAGATCACGGGGCTCCTCGGCGAACTCGACGCGGACGGGGCGAAGGCGCTCGCATTGCAGCTCGGCTGCGGGCTCGCGGCGAGCACGGAGGATCCAGCGGAGCGAGAGGCCTGGGCGGTGGCCCTCGCGCCGCTCGTCGAAGCGGGCCCGCCCTCGTTCGGGCTCGGGTGGATCGGCACGGGGCTCGGCGCGTGCAGCGACGTCGTGCCGGTGGATGAGCTCTTCAGCGCGGAATGGGTGAAGCTCGAAGCGGGCCTCCCGGCCGCGGACGTAGCCTTCACGCGGCTCCAGTACCTCGCGTCGTTGCGGCTCCAAGACGATCACGAGCTCGCCACGTTCGGCGTGGTGGCCACGAAGGCGCCCTCGCTCCGGGCGCGTCGCATCGCCCTCGATCACCTGGCGCGGCGCGCGCGCGACGTGACCTCGGCCTCGTGGGTGACGTTTTACCTCGACCTGCTCCGCGCGACGCGGACCGCGGAGACCTTGTCGTCGGCGATGAACGGGGCCTCGTGGGCGGTCTTCAACACGGCCACGGGCATCAGCGACTTCGTGGTCGTGCTGCGCGACCTCCTGCACGACGAAGCGACGCGGCCGGTGCACGCGCGGGCGATCTGCATCGGGGTGCGGATGCTCGCCGACGATCCGGCCGCGACGACCGCGTTCCTCGGCGATCTTGCGGATGCGCCGCTCTCGGAGCCGGCGCGGGCGCTCCTGAAAACGCCGGACGCGTGCTTCTGATCAGATCTCGAAACGCTCGCCCTCGTGCGTGCACACGATGGGCGAGTGTTCCGGATCGTGAAAATCCGGGTAATGAATGAGCCGCATGCGGCGCTTCACGTCCTCCGGCAGCCCCACGAGCGAGGCGAGCGGCGTGTGGACGCCGAGGTTCGTCTCGTGGAAAAAGAGGTCCGCCTCGGCGAGCCAGTCGATCAGCGTGGGATCAAACGCAGTGTCGGCGCTGTACCCGAAGCGAGCCCCGCCCGCGGAAAATCGAAGCGCCGACGTGGGAATGTGGTGGATCGTCGGCCGCCATTCGAGGTCGAGATCCCCGATGGAGTTCGTCCCGGCGCCGAGCGGCGACACGTCCGCGTAATCGTCCAGGGTGAGCGACGTGCGGGTTCCGTCGGGCGACATGAGGGTATCCATTCCGCCCCGGAGACGCGTCTCCCAGAGCCCCGCGAGCACCTCGGGCGCCGCGTGCAGCGCGACGCGTTTCCCCGTGACGAACCGCCGAAAAAAGAGGAGCTGCTCGAGCCCCCCCACGTGATCGCCGTGCAGGTGCGTGATGACCACGTGATCGATGTCGGCGAGCCCGATCGGAGGGCCCCCGCGCGCGCCGAGATCGCCGAGCGCCCGCCCGAGCGCGGGCGGCGCGTCGACGAGGATCCGCGTCGCGCCGGCCTCGACGAGGAAGCTTGCATTGAAATGACGCGTGGTGAAAGCATCCCCCACGCCGACGACACGCACGACGAGCGAGCTCACGACAGCCTCCCGTCGTGCGGCGTCGTTCCTTGGTTTCCGGGCTGAGACATGGCCATGGCGCGCCCCGATGGTGCCCCATCACGGCGAGCCGAGCCAGCGGCCTCTACCCGTCTCGCGCGAGGGGAGCGACGGGCGCCGCTCCCCCGCGAGCGATTGCGGTCAATGGGTGCCGCGCGCCTCACCACCCTTGCGCCCAATCTGCGCCATGTGGGCCCGATCGCTCGACACGGCCTCGCCGCCCTTGCGGCCGATCTGCGCCATGTGCTCGCGGTCCTGGCTCACGCGTTCGCCGCCCTTGCGGCCGATCTCGGCCATGTGCTTGCGGTTCTGGCTGACGACCTCGCCGCCCTTCTTGCCCGCCTGGCGCGCCTCGTCGGGCGTGAATTCGTGGGCCGTGCCCTTTTCGTGCGCGGCTTTGCCACCCTTGCTCGCGATGGCGCGCTGCTTGTCGCGCTCCATGGCCGCGAAGCCTCGCTGTGAGGCGGGCTTGCGATCGGTCGCCGGCCCGAGGTCGCTCGAAGAGACCGGCCCCTCGTGCTCCTCCGCCTGCTCGGCGGCTTCTGCCGCGCGAACCTGCGACGTCTCCGCCTGCTGCATGTCCTCGGCCTCGCCGCTGTTCCTCGCGGTCTCGTGCTGGTCCTTCTCGATCATGTGCCCCTCCTTGTGACGCCCCGCTCGATGCTCCAGCCGGGCGCCGTGTTGCTTCGCGGATTGCTGTTGGGCCGCGCGAAATGACGTCAAGCTGCGCTCGGTAGCGCGTGTTCCTGATGCCGTGAGAAATGGTCGCGGAGCGAGCGATCTCGTGCACGCCGGCCCGAACCGTTCGCATGCTCGTGTTTTGCCCCGACGAACGGGGGCGCTCGAGCATGGGAGAATCGGGCCGGACAGACGACTTCATCGGGTTTGGCAGAGCCTCATTCTCGATGCTGCAAAGCGCGCGATCGCTCGCTCGCTTTCGGCGAGCGGACGAACACGGCGCCTCATGGAAAGGTCTGTCCCGTCCTTGCCCGAGCGAGCGCGCGATGGCGTGCGGGCAAGGAGGTGCACACCCCTCCGGCGCATACGCTCGCCAATCAAAGAAGAGACCACGCGGCTTCGCCACGATGGACGCTCCTCGGAATCGAGCGGGCGCGACGGCAATCTTCGATGCACGAGCCCGCCCATCGGCTTGCAAAAGCACGAGGGAAGCGGCCGCCCTCGACCGTGGGGTTTTTCGCAACAGATCAAGTGCGTTACGCCAAACCCCTCCTGCATTGCGCCAGAGAGGCCGGGTTTTTCGGCGATCCCACGTAAGGCGAGGGCCTTACCTACACGAGCGGGCGAAGGCGAAGCTTTGTGGGCCAAAGCGAGGGTGTGGATGTCCGCGGGGCGCCGTCGGCCGTCGAGGACTGCCCCTCGCGGCTGGAATCGCTCCGTCGGCGGCGCGAAGATGTGGACCCGGGGGCGCCGATGTCGGTCCCGGGAGGAGGCGCAGGCCCCCCGGCGCTCCGCGGGTACCCGGTACGCGCGGGCGGGCGGCGTGGGCCTTGGGGGCCCACGGCGACGCAGAAACGGCGCAGGACGCGGTCGACGGTGGAGCGGCTGAGCCCGGTGGCCCTGGCGAGGGTGCGTCGGGACCAGCCGCGAGCGCCCTCGGGCGTAGGTTCGAGCGCGCGGCGGAGGAGCTCGTCGACACGTGCGTCCGAGATGCGTCGGGGGGCGCCGCGCCGGGGGCGGTCTTCCAGGCCCGGGAGCCGGTCGCGGACGAACCTGTCGCGCCAGCGCGTGACGACCCGCCGCCCGACGCCGACGTGCGTCGCGACGTACGCGACGTCATGGCCCGCGGCGCAAGCGAGCACGATCTTCGCACGCACCGCCTGCGTGTGTTCGTGCGTGTCCTTCTCGGTCGGGGCCCGGGCGCGCGTTTCGAGCACCAAACGTTCGTCGGGGGTCAATCCCATCGGCGGGTTCGCTCGTCCCATCGATGGTGAACATGTGCCCAGCCCCCGCCCGTTCTCACTCTTTGTGCAGGCGGCCGAGCGGGGCCCCGGCGAGGCCGGCGGGCGAGGTCAGAAGGTGCCGCGCAGGCCGACGCTGCCGAGGCCGATCAAGGGCTCGATGCTCGCCTTCGTGGGCGAGGCGGGCTTGGCCTTGGGCGCCGTCAAGAGGAGGACGACCCCTGCCGTGAGGCCGACGCCGCCCACGACGAACAGGGCGGTCGAGATCGCCGCCTTCGTGTCGATGCTGTCGCGGTAGTTCTTGTATCTGACAGGCGACTCGGGGGTGTCGTCGGTCTCGCTCTTGTTCGTGCAGGGGTTGTCGCCGTTCACCTCACGCTCGCAGAACGCTTTCATTTCGCTGCGCGTGGTGTAGGCGCTGATCAGCGCGCCGCCGCCGCCGATCGCGGCCGCGCCGCCGACGCCGAGGCTGATGTAGCCGAGGAGCCGCTGCGTGGCGCCGGGGGGCTTGGGCGGCGTGTCGGGGCTCCCGCCGGGGGGCGTGACGAGGTCGCCGCCGACGGGCTCGGTGCCGCTCTTCGGCTTGAGCTCCAGCACGGCGCGGGCGGCCTGCTTCTCGTCGATCTTGAGGTCGAGGGCGGCCGCGGACGCCGGCGTGTCGGCCTCGACGCGGTGCACGCCGGGGTTCAGCGGCGTCTTCACGCCGATGAGCGCGCGCGGAAATACCTTGCCGTCGAGCATGACGGTCGCGATCTCTGCGCCGGCGCCCTGCACGGTGAGCTCGATCGTGGGGATGCGCGGCGAGAGCGCGGCGAGCTCCTTGGTGGCCGTCTCCTGCGCGTCGCGGAAGGCCTCGGGCGCCTTGTCGTCGAGCTGCAGGATCGTGATCGAGCGGTACCGCTCCGCGGCCTCGACGAGGCGGCCGAGCTTCTCCAGCGTGCGCGCCGCGAGGAGTTTTACGGTGGGCGCGTTGACGAGCGCGTCGGCGCGGTCGAACTTCACGAGCGCGTCGGCGTATTTGCCCTGCTCGTAGAGGGCGTAGCCCTCGTCCGCGAGCGCGCGGGCGGCGATACGCACTTGATCGTCGATCGGCTGCGCCCACGCCGGCGAGGCGCAGAGAGCTGCGCCTACGAGCAGCGAGCCGATCCACTTCGACAACCGCATCGTTTCCCTCACGCTCCTTCGATCCGTCCGCGAACGGAAGTGCCCGTCGCCGTCAGATCCCCCAGTTGGGCTTCTTGGTCGTACCGGACTTCTTGGTCGTCGTCCCGCCCTTGTTGATCGGGTACCGCGTGGTCGTCGACGGCGCCGCGCTGGGCGTCGGCGCGGTGCTCGGGGTCGCCGCGGCAGGCTCGCTCGTGGGCGACACGGCAGACGAAGGTGACGGCAAAGGTGCAGGCTCAGGGGCCGCCGAAGCCGTCGTCGGCGCGGCGACCGACTCCGCTGGCGGAGGCGCCGCGGGGGACGCGGAGGGCGGCGAGGCCGACGGGTCTGTCGCGTCCGTCGTCGCGAACGGGCCTTTCGTCGAGAGGAGCACGCCCACGGTCGCAGCGCCGATCACGAGGGCCGCGATCGCACCCACGATCACGGCGGGGCGCGTCTTCTTTTGCGCGGGCTGGGCCGGCGCGACGGCCGAGACGAGCCCGCGGTGGGTCATCGTCGTCGGATCGGGCGTGCTCGTTTTGGCGAACGCCGACGGCTCGGGGCCCGGGGCCGAGACGCGCGCATGCGGCATCACGATGTTCGGCAGCGAGGGATGCGTCTGGCTGAGCTTCCAGACGCCCGATTGATCCGGGCAGAGGATCCAGCGCAGCGACTCGGCGAGCTCCTTCGCGGTCTGGAAGCGCTCGTTCGGCTCGCGCGAGCAGGCCTTGGCGAACCAATGGTCGAAGCCATCGGGGACGGGCGCGACGGCGGAGGGCACGGGCAAGGGGCGCGCGCAGATCTGCACGATGAGATCGCCGAGGGCCTCGCTGTCGAAGGGGCGGATGCCGGTCACGCACTCGTAGGCGATGACGCCGAGCGCCCAGAGATCGGCGCGTTGATCGATCGTCTTGTTCCCGAGCGCTTGCTCCGGGCTCATGTAGCAAGGCGTGCCGACGACCGAGCCGGTGCGCGTGGAGACGCCGCCCTGGCTGCCGAGCACGCCGCCGCCGATGGCCTTCGCGATGCCGAAGTCGAGGACCTTCGCGATCTCGTCCTCGTCGTTGCGCACGAGGAAGACGTTGCTCGGCTTGAGATCGCGGTGGACGATGCCGGCCTCGTGCGCCTTGCCCACGGCGCGCGCGATGTGCGTGATGATCGTGGTGGTCACCAGCGGCGGGAGCACCCGCACGCGCTCGATGCGCTGCTCGAGCGTCTCGCCCTCGAGCATCTCCATCGCGATGTAGGGAAGGGCTCCGTCGTAGCCGTGATCCTGGATCTGCACGACGTGCGGCGTGCGCAGCGCGGCAGCGGCCTTCGCCTCGCGGAAGAAGCGCTGGACGATCTCGCTGTTCTCGTTCGCACCGTTCGATCCGAGGAGATCGACGTCGATGAGCTTGATGGCGACGGGCGCGCCGAGCGTCACGTGCTCCGCGCGCCACACTTCGCCCATCGCTCCTTTTCCGAGGAGGCCGATCAGGCGATATTTCCCGGCAATCACGGCTCCGGGGCCCAAGCTACTCATGCTCGTCCCAGCTTACTCCAAGTCGTACCGAGCGTGGAAGGATCGTGCGCGCAGGAAAGTTACGATGCGGCGTGCGTGGGGCCGTCATGTGACCGTCACGAGCCCGTGCATTCACACGCGTGACTTAGAGCCATGGCCGCGGAATGGGGCCTTTCTGCGAGCTACTTCACCGTCAACCCGATTGCTTCGCGAAATCCTTCATGAAGCGAACGAGCGCCTCGACAGACGCGAGCTCCACGGCGTTGTAGAGCGAGACCCGGATGCCGCCGGTGACGCGATGGCCGGCGAGCCCGACCATACCTTGTTTCGCGGCCTCGGCGACGAACCGCTTCTCGAGCTCCTCGGTGGGGAGGCGGAAGACGACGTTCATCACGCTGCGGCTCTCGCGCTCGACCGGCGCGCGGTAAAACCCGGAGAGCTCGTCGAGCGTGCCGTAGAGCAAGCCCGCCTTCGCCCTGTTTTTCCGCTCGATCTCGGGCAAACCACCGAGCTCCTTGGCGACCGCGAGGACATTTCGCATGAGGTAAATCGCGAACGTCGGCGGCGTGTTGTAGAGCGAGTTGTTCTCGGCGTGTGTCCGGTACTGGAAGATCTTGGGGATGTCCTTGCGGCTGTTCTCGACGAGATCTTTGCGCGCGACGACGACCGTGACGCCCGAGGGGCCGATGTTCTTCTGCGCGCCGGCGTAAATCAGCGCGTACCGGCGGACGTCGATGGGGCGCCAGAGGAAATCGCTCGACATGTCCGCGACGAGGGGGACGTCGCCCGCGACCGGGACGTCGTGCCACTGCGTGCCGAAGAGCGTGTTGTTCGTGGTGATGTGCACGTACGCCGCGCTCGGATCGAGCGAGAGCTCGTTCTGCCGCGGGATCCGGGTGTACCGCTTGCCCTCGGCCGTCGTCGCAGCCACGCGGACCGTGCCGATCCGCCCCGCCTCTTCGTACGCCTTCTCGGACCAGCCGCCCGTGAGGACGTAATCGGCGCTTTTCCCGGGAGGCAGGAGGTTCAGCGGGACCATCGCGAACTGGTGGCTCGCGCCGCCCTGGAGGAAGAGTACGTGGTAGTCGTCGGGGATCGCGAGCAGCTCGCGGAAGAGCGAGAGGGCCTCGTCGTGCACGCCCTCGAACGCCTTGCCCCGGTGGCTGTGCTCGATGATCGACATGCCCGTGCCCTCGAAATCGAGCAGCTCGCGCTGGGCACGCTCGAGCGCGGCGAGGGGGAGCGCGGCAGGTCCGGCGTTGAAGTTGTGCACGCGAGCCATCGGTCGGGTCTCCTCTGCGATGCGGGCGCGAACGGCAGCGCGCCTCGTGGCGCGACCGTATAGCACGAGGGCGCCTCCTGGCGGAGCCGCGCGCGTGGTGCTCTACTCGCACCGGCGATGAAGAACGACGCGGCAGCCAGGACGACCCCGGGCGCGCTCGCGGAGGGCCCCCGCGAGCCGCGCCTCTTCGCCGAGTACCCAGCCCTCGCCCGCGTGGTGCCCTGGCTGCCGCTCGCAGCCGCACCCACGCCGGTCGAGCGCTGCACGGCGATCGCCGACTATCTCGGGCGCGACGACGTCTGGATGAAGCGCGACGACCTCGTGTCGTCGCTCTTCGGTGGCAACAAGGTCCGGCGCTTCGAGCACATCCTGGCCGACGCGAAGGAGCGCGGCGCGCGCGAGATCGTCACCGTGGGCGGCCTCGCCTCGACGCAGGTGACTGCGACGATCCTGTTCGGCCGCGCGCTCGGCTTCGACGTGACGAGCGTGCTCTTCGACCAGCCCATCACCTCGTTCGCGCGCCGTTCGTTGCTGGTGCAAGCTTCCGCCGGCGGGCGCCTGATCCACGGCGGCGGCTACGCCCGGACGGCGATCGTCACGGCGCGCGAGCTCGCGAGGGCGCGCAAGGCGTACTTCGTGCCGCCCGGCGCGTCGGGGCCGATGGCGAACCTCGGCTACGTCGGGGCCGCGTTCGAGCTCGCCGATCAGGTCGCGCGGGGCGAGATGCCACGGCCGGATCTGATCGTCCTGCCCGCAGGGAGCGGCGGTACGGTGGCGGCGCTCTCGCTCGGCATGATGCTGCTCGGCTGGCCGACGACGGTGATCGCCGCGCGGATCACCGAGCGCTTCGCCTGCAACCGCGTGACGCTCCGGCTCCTCGTCGAGGCCACGGCGCAGAAGCTCGCGCGTCACGCGGGATCACGCGTGCTGCGGCGGAACCTGCCGCCGCCGCGCTTCGAGGTCGATCACGGCGTCGCGGGGCGCGGCTACGGGCATCCGACGCCCGAGGCGATCGAGGCCGCGCCCGAGGTGACGCGGCTCCTCGGCGTGCCGGGCGAGATCACGTACAGCGGCAAGGCGCTCGTGGGCCTGCGCCGCGCGTGCGTGGCCCATCCGGGCAAGACGATTCTGCTTTGGAATACGCTCTCGGCCACGTGGCCGGAGCCTTCGATCGGGCCGGAGGTGTTGCCTCCGGCCTTTCATCGGGTGTTCGAAGGGGACGTCCCGATCTAGGGCGAGACCGGGGGCGGGACGGCGGGGCCGAAGCTCTGCTCGGCGATCTCGTCGTAGGTGAAGAGCGGAGTCTTGCCGGCCTCGTCCGAGTAGAGCGGCTTGACCACGCAGCCGCGCGCGCCGCACTGGTTGGACTCGCGGAAGGCCACGTCCGCGACCAGCCAGAAGCGGTTGCCGCCGGGCAGCTTCGCGCCGTCGACCGGGGTGAACGTGATCGGCGACTCGGGATCGTAGTAGCCCTTCGGCCCGAGCTCTGCCGAGAGCGCGCCGTCGCAGAAGATCTTGACCGTCGGGTGGACGTCGTAGGTCTTGGCGTCATTGCTGTAGTAGTGCACGCCGACGCGGAACCACTGGTTCTTCGGGGGGAAGTCGACGTTCGCGTTCTCCGGCGCGCAGAACTTGGAGGCGTTCGGGTCCGTGAGAGTCGGATCGCAGTCGATGTTGTCGAGGTCGAGCCGCGGGTTGTGGCAACCCATGCCGAGGGACTGCCATTTCTGGCCCACGCCGCGCGGCGCGAAGTAGCAGGTGTTTTTCTCGAAGACCGGGTCGAGGTACCAGGACACGGGGTCCGGCGGGTTCCCGTTCGCCGGGAACCAGGACGGCGCGTCGGACGAGTTGTCGTCGAAGTAGGAGAAGACGCAGTTCGACCACGTACAGTCCTGCGGCTCGCCCGAGATGGCCCAGGGCTGCGTGTTGTTCGGCTGGTGCAGGTGCAGATCGAGGTCGACGCCGTCGCCGCCGAGGTCGTGCTCCCACTCGAGCTCGACGCGCAAGCCCGGCGCGCCGACGAAGAGCGGATACGTGCACGTCGCGGTGCCGCCGCCGGCCACGCCCTTCGTGTACGTCACGGTGTACTCGCCCGACTGGAGCGGCTTGAAGTCGTCCGCGGGGGCCGAGCCGTTCACGCCGGGGCAGGGGTTCACGCCGTCGGGGCAGGTGACGGTCCACGTCTCGGAGCCCGGGAGCGCGTCGGCGCTGAAGTTCCCCGTGCCGTCCTTGAGGTTCACGTCGACGAACGGCGCCGTCGTCATCGGGTGGCACGCGCTCGTGTCGTTCAGGAAGCACAGGTCGGTCGCGTGGACACCCCCGTTGCAGGACGACCAGTAGCCGTTCTCGCTGCACTTCATGGTGCCGTCGAAGCAGCCGGGCGTGCCGCGGTAGGACGGATCGCCCTTGAAGCAGGGATGCGCCTGGCCCGCGGCGCAGGGGCAATCCTCGTCCGTCTCGCCGTCGCAGTCGTCGTCGGTGCCGAGGTGGTCGGGGTCGCAGAGCTCCGTGGGGCCGCATTGCGTGCCGCAGGGGTTCATCGGGACGTCGATCGGCGCGTCCGTTCCGCCGTCGTCGTTCGGGATGAAGATCCCGCCTTCGCCGCCCATCCCGCTCGAGGACGACGTGGGCATGCTGCCGCCGCCGCCGCCATGGGTTTCTCCGCCGGACCCGCCTTCACCGGGCTCGAACTTGTTGCCGGGGGACGTAGCCGCGCAGCCGGCGGCGATGGCAGCGCCGGTGGTGAGGCCCGCGAGCACATAAAAAAGCGGTTTCAAGGAGCGGCGACGGCGACGCATGGGACTCCTCCCGCCCCGGGCTGGGGCGTGATGGCTGAAGAAGGAAACGTACGTGCGAGGGAAGAGCGCCGCAGCCGGGATTCCGGGGGCGCGGCACAAAGCAGTGTAACGCGGCGAGGGCTACGTCGAGGGCTATTTGGCGCGCAGGCTCTCGACGAACTTCTCGAACGCGGGCTTCGCAGCGGTGACGGTCTTCTCGGGGCCCGTGAGCTTGAAGAAGGTCAGCGCTCCATCGGTCTCCACGATCGCGCCGAGCAGCGCCCAGCTCGGCTTCGGCCCGGCCGGCGCAGCGCCCGGCATGCCCATGCCGCCCGAGAACGTGCCGTGGATCTCGACGACCGTCACGGAGAGCTCCCCGACCTTGCGATCCTGTCGCGTGGTCGTGTCGTCCTTTCCGCGCTCGAACTGACCCGACCAGCGCTGCACGTTCTGATCGATCGTGCCGCCGGCCTGCGAGACGCTCATCTCGGCGTCCTCGGAGTCTCCCTCGGCCCGCGGGATCTTGAAGGTCGCCTTGCGCATCGGGCTCGGGTTCTCGGCCTTCTGCCAGCCCTCGGGGACGTCGTACGCGACGTCGGTCGGGCCTTTCCGCTGCGGCGCGGCTGCGCCCGGGCTCGCGCTGCCCGCGGGCGCCGCGGGGGCGGGGCGCGCCTTGTCCGGCGCGCCGCTCGGGGGAGGCTCGGGCGTCTTCTCACAGGCCGAGAGGGCGAGGATCGCGACAGGCGCGAGCAGAGCAGCGAGGAGTCGGTTTCGCGTTGCCATGGTGGCTAGTAGCCCTCCGTCTTGCAGATGATCTCGTTCATGATCTCGCGCGTGCCGCCGCCGATCGGGTAGAGCCGCGCGTCGCGGTAGAGGCGCTCGACGAGCGTCTCGCGCATGTAGCCGTGGCCGCCGAAGATCTGCACGGCCTCGTCGCAGACGAACGAGCAAGCGTCCGTCGCGGTGTTCTTCGCCATCGCGGCGAGCCCCGTGACCATGTCGCCGCGCAGGTAGCGCGCGACGACGTCGTTCATGAGGGCGCGCGCCGCCGCGATCCGCGTCGCCATGTTCGCGAGCTTGTGGCGAAGCACCTGAAAGCCCATGATCGGCTTGCCGAAGGCGCGCCGCTCGCGCGCGTAGCGCACGGCCTCGTCGTACGCGAGCGAGGCGATCGCCACGCAGTTGCCGGCGAGGAGCAGGCGCTCGACGGCGAAGTTCGTCATGATCGGGATGAACCCGGCGTTCTCCTCGCCGATGAGGTTGTCCCGCGGAACGCGGCAGCCGTCGAAGACGAGCTCGGCCGTGTCCGAGGCCCACCAGCCCATCTTCGCGAGCTTCTTGCCCACGGAAAAACCGGGCATCCCGCGCTCGATCACGAGCAGCGAGATCCCGCCGTGCCCTTCGCCGCCCGTGCGCACGGCGGTCGTCACGAAGTCGGCGCGGCACCCCGAGGTGATGAACGTCTTGGCGCCCGTGACGACGTAATGATCGCCGTCCTTGATCGCGCGCGTCGCGAGCGAGGCGACGTCGCTGCCGCCGCCGGGCTCGGTGATCGCGAGCGCCGCGATCTTCTCGCCCGCGAGCACGGGCGGGAGGAACCGCTGCTTCTGCGCGTCGGTGCCGAAGTTCAGGATCGGCGGGAGCGCGATCGCGTGGCTGCCCAGGCCGACGGCGGTGCCCACGGACGTGCCGGCGGTGATCATCTCCTCGGTCGCGGCGATCGCGTGCGAGAGATCCCCGCCGGATCCGCCGTAGGCCTCGGGATACCCGATGCCGAGCAAGCCGGCGCGGCTGGCCTTCTCGTAGAGTTCGCGGGGGAACTCGTTTGCCTCCTCCCAGGCATGGGCGAAGGGCGCGATCTCGCGGCTCGCGAAGCGGCGGATCTCGTCCCGCAGCCGGGCGTGCTCAGGGGTCTCGTGGAGCGAGGGCAGGGATGTCACGGGGTACCGTCCGTTCCGGTCGACACGAGCGAACTCGTGCCTAGCGCATGCGGAATGTCGCGGGGCGGAGGGCGGGGGTCGAGGCAGGGAATTTCAGGCTCCGGACCGGGGCCTTGTCAACCGCCTCAACCACCTCCACCAGGCGCAGGGGCCGGCGCAGCGGCGGGCTGCCTGGCAGGCGCCGCCGGAGCAGGCGGGGGCGCGGGAGCCGCCGCGGGTTCAGCCTTGATGGTGATCTCGTCGGGCCGCGTCAGGGACGAACACGCCGTCGCCGAGAGCGAAAGGATCACGACCCCGAGGGCCGTGATGGATCGTCGGGTGAGCACGGGGAGACGTTAGCACCCGACGCGCCTCGGGATCCATCCCCTGCCGCGACGCACCCCGCTCGTGCTACCAAGGAGAGCGCATGGATCCCGCCTTTCGCCGCGCCTACAACGCAGCCTTCGGACCCAACACCTACGCGGACTACCTCGATCGCCTGGAGCGCAGGGTCGGCTCGAAGATCCCCTTCCGCGTGGCCGAGACGCCGCTCTTCTTGCCCGAGGGGCTGCGCGCGTATCTCGCGAAATCCGCGACCGAGATCGTGCAGCAGATCTCGCGGCCGAACGTGATCGAGACGATGAAGCGCGCGATCCCCGCGCACCTCGACGCGCCGGGGATGGACCCCTTGCCGAACTGCGTGCAGGTCGACTTCGCGATCGTGCGCGGGCCGAGCGGAGAGCTCGAAGGGCGCGTGGTCGAGCTGCAGGCCTTCCCCTCGCTCTACGCGCTCATGGTGCTGCAGAGCGAGGTCATGGCCGACGTGATGCGCACGATGCCGGGGCTCGATCGAAAATGGTCGATCTTCTTCGGCGGGCTCGATCGCGACGCGTTCGTCGCGCGGCTGCGCAAGGCCGTGCTCGCGGACGAGGATCCGGCGAACGTCGTGCTGCTCGACATCGATCCGCCGAACCAGAAGACCTACCCGGACTTCCTCGCGACGAAGGAGCTCGTCGGCGTCGACGCCGTCTGCCCGACCGCGCTCGTGCGCGAGGGGCGGAGGCTCTTCCGCAAGGTGAACGGCAAGCTCGTGCAGGTGCGCCGCATCTACAACCGCGTGGTCTTCGACGAGCTCGAGGCGCGCAAGATCGAGCTCCCGTTCCGCTACACCGAGGAGCTCGACATCACGTGGTGCTCGCACCCGAACTGGTACTGGACGTGGTCGAAGTACACGCTGCCGTACATCGATCACCCGGCTGTGCCCCGCGCGCGGTACCTCTCGGAGCTCGAGGAGATCCCGCACGATCTCGAGCGCTACGTGCTGAAGCCGCTCTTCTCGTTCGCGGGCGCGGGCGTGAAGGTGGATCCGACGAAGGAAGACATCGCGGCGATCCCGGCGTCGGATCGGCACGGCTGGCTCTTGCAGGAGAAGATCCAGTACGAGCCCGCGCTGCCGATGCCCGACGGCTCGGGTGTGAAGGGCGAGGTGCGGATGATGTTCCTGCGCGCGCCCGACGAGCCCGCGCCCCAGCTCGTGCTGAACCTCGTGCGGCTCTCGCGCGGCAAGATGCTCGGCGTCGATCAGAACAAAGATCTCACCTGGGTCGGCGGCACGGTCGGGCTCTGGCCCGTCGACTGATCCGACTCAGAACGGCCAGACGAGCCGGTACGGCAGGGCCAGGCGCCACGCGCCGAGCAGGAGCGCGATCGTGGCCCCGAGCAGCCCCGCCTGGAGCCACGGCCGCGGCGAAGGCCGGGTCCTGCGTACGACGAGCGCCGCGCCGAGGCCCACCACCACGCCCGCGACAAACCCGAAGAAATGCGCGCCGAGATCGGATTGCGGGCTCGCGCCGAGCGCGCCGAGGAGCGCGAGTCCGCCGACGATTGGCGCCGCGATCTCCTGCATCGTGCGCTTGCGCCCCGCCGCGTGATCCCGGTCGAGCGCGAGCTGCGTGGCCGCGAGCAGCCCGATCGCCCCAAAGACCGCCGTCGACGCGCCGATCGAGCGATGCACGTCGTGGCCCATCGTGTGATACGCGACCGCGTTCGCGACGTTGCCGAGCGTTCCCGCCGTGAGGATCGCGAGCGCCGCGCCGCCCGGGCCGAGCCTGCGTTGCACGGCCGACGCGAAGATCGCGCCCGAAATGACGTTGCCGATCACGTGCGACGAGTCCGCGTGCAGCGTGAGCGCCGTCAGCGCGCGCCAAGGCTCCGCGCCGAGGACGAGGTTGCTCTCGGCGCGGCCGCGCTGGAACCAGAACGAGTTGTGCGCGACGGGACCCGTGACCACGAAAAACAGGGCGAGCGCGGCAAAGAGGAGCGGCGCGATGATCGAGGGCGCGTGCCGCGGCCGCTCGCGGACCTTTTGCGGCGGCCAATCCCGGTTCTCGGCCTCGTACCGATCGATCGAGCTCGACGCGTGATCGTAATCCTCGTCCCGCACGACGAGGACCCAGCCCCGGAACGTCCAGCGCATCATGTGCCAGACCGACATCGACTGCAGGACGAGCGACCAGTCCCGCGCCTTGCGCTCGTGCACCGGGCCGATGGCCGTGAGGCCCGGGAGCGGGTCGACCGGCACGAGCCCCCCTGGCGCCGGGGGCGACGCGGCTCCCGTGACCCCCGCGAAAGGCGAGGAGAGGGAGGGGAGGGACGAAGCCTGCGCCGGAACAGCTCTCTCGCCTGAATGGTCGTCGTTGTCGTTCACGGTTCGGGGAACGTGCGGACGAGCATGAGAGCTGTCAACACGGCCCGGCTTTCCGTCACCTCCGAAAGTCCCCTTGTGGACGGCGCGGGCGCGTGGCACGGCAGGAACGTGTCCACCGCCATCACGAACGGAATCCGCGTCTACGTCACGACCGTGTACGTGCCGTCGCAATCCATGCCGAGCGCGAGGCGTTACGTATTCGCCTACACGGTGCGCATCTCGAACGAGAGCAGCGAGACCGCGCAGCTCCGCACCCGGCACTGGATCATCACCGACGGAAACGGAAAGGTCGAAGAAGTCCGAGGCCCCGGCGTCGTCGGCAAGCAGCCGACCCTCCGGCCCGGAGAGCACTTCGAGTACACGAGCGGCTGTGTGCTCGAGACGCCGCGTGGCTCGATGCGCGGCACCTACCAGATGTACCCCGAGCGCGGCGGGCCCGCGTTCGACGCCGAGATCGCAGAGTTCACGCTCGCGATGCCGTATTCGCTGAACTGAAACGAACACGGGGGCTCCTCCCGTGGGAAGAGCCCCCGCTTCGTTCGCCCGCGCCGGTTCGCGTCAGGCCTGGGCCGTGGCTTCGGTCTCCTTCGGCGGCTCGGCCTTCTTCTCGTCGGCCGGCGGCTCGTTCGGGAGGAACGAGAACGAGAGCGCGTCGTCCTTCAGGTCGACCACGGCCTTTCCGCCGTGCTCGAGCTCGCCGAAGAGGATCTCGTCGCCGAGCCGAGGCTTGAGCTCGCGTTCGATGACACGACCGAGCGGGCGCGCGCCAAAGGCCGGATCGTAGCCCTTCTTCGCGAGGTAATCGCGCGCCGCGTCGGTGACCTGGATGGTCACGCCCTTGTCGCCCACGAGCGCTTCGATCTCGCGGATGAACTTGTCGACGATGCTGCCCATGACGCTCGGATCGAGCGGCTTGAACATGATGCGCGCGTCGAGGCGGTTCCTGAACTCCGGGCTGAACACGTTCTTGAAGGCGCGATCGTCGTCGCCCACGTTGCCGCGCTCGCCGAAGCCGAGGCGCGTCTGCGTGAGCTCCCGGGCGCCGACGTTGCTCGTCATGATGAGCACGACGTGCCGGAAGGAGCTCTTCTTGCCGTTGTTGTCCGTGAGCGTGCCGTGGTCCATGACCTGCAGGAGCACCTGGAAGATGTCCGGGTGCGCCTTCTCGATCTCGTCGAGCAGGAGCACGGCGTGTGGCGTCTTCGCGATCGCCTCGGTGAGCAGGCCGCCGCGATCGAAGCCGACGTAGCCGGGCGGCGCGCCGATGAGGCGCGAGACCGTGTGCCGCTCCTGGTACTCGCTCATGTCGAAGCGGAGGAACTCGATCCCCATGACCTTCGCGAGCTGCTTGGCGAGCTCGGTCTTGCCGACGCCCGTCGGGCCCGTGAAGAGGAACGAGCCGATCGGCTTCTCCGGCGAACGCAGGCCCGCGCGCGAGAGCTTGATGGCGCTCGCGAGCTGCGAGACGGCCTCGGCCTGGCCGAAGACCACGCCTTCGAGCTCCTTCTGCAGATCCTTGAGCTGCGCGCGATCCGAGGTCGAGACCTGGCGCGGCGGGATCTGCGCCATCTTCGCGACGACGATCTCGATGTCGGAGACGTCGACCGTGTAGCCCTCGCCGTGGGCGAGGCGCGCCGCGGCGCCGGCCTCGTCGAGCAGATCGATCGCCTTGTCGGGCAAGCGCCGATCCCGGAGGTAGCGGTCGCTGAGCTTCGCGGCCGCTTCGAGCGCGGCGTCCGTGAAGCGGACCTTGTGGAACTCCTCGTAGTGCTTGCGCAGGCCTTCGAGGATCTGGCGCGTCTCGTCGACCGAGGGCTCGTTGATCTCGATGCGCTGGAAGCGACGCGCGAGGGCGCTGTCGCGCTCGAGGTGCCCGCGGTACTCCTGGAAGGTCGTCGCGCCGATGCAACGCAGGCGGCCGGAGGCGAGCGCGGGCTTGAGCAGGTTCGAGGCGTCCATCGTGCCTCCGCTCGCGGCGCCGGCGCCGATGATCGTGTGGATCTCGTCGATGAACAGGATCGCGCCCGGCTGCTTTTCGAGGGCCTTGAGCACGCCCTTCAGCCGGTTCTCGAAGTCGCCGCGGTAACGCGTGCCGGCGATGAGCGCGCCCATGTCGAGCGCGTAGATCGTCGCGCCCTTGATCGCCTGCGGGACGTCGCCCTTGACGATCTTCATGGCGAGGCCCTCGGCGATGGCGGTCTTGCCGACGCCGGCGTCGCCGATGAGCAAAGGGTTGTTCTTGCGGCGGCGCGCGAGGACCTGAATCGTGCGCTCGAGCTCGATCGTCCGGCCGACCAGCGGATCGATGCGCCCGCTCTCCGCTTCCTTGTTCAGGTTCACGGTGAACGAGGCGAGCGGATCGCGGCGGCTCTCGCGGCCTTCGCCCTCGGCCTCGGCGGCGTCCGCGCCCTCGGTCGCGTCCTCCGGGCCGATCTCGTCGTCCTCGCCTTCCTTCGCGATGCCGTGCGACAGGTAGTTCACCACGTCGAGGCGCTGCAGGTCGGACTCGCGGAGCATCTGCACCGCGGGCGACTCACGCTCGGAGAAGACCGCGACGAGGACGTTCGCGCCCTTGAGCTCCTTCTGGTTCGTGTTTTGGACGTGCACGGCCGCGCGGCCCACGACGTTCTGAAAGCCGAGCGAGACGACGGGCTCGGACTCGACGTGCTCGGGCAAGGCCTCGATCTCTTCTTCGAGGAAGCGCACCAGGAGCTTCTTCAGCTTCGATAGATCTCCGCCCGCCTTGCGGATCACGTTTGCCGTCTCCTCGTCGAACGTGAGCGCGTAGAGAAGGTGCTCGACGGTCACGTACTCGTGCCGTCGGCGGATGGCCTCGTGCGTGGCCAGCTTGAAGGCGATCTCGACCTCGGGGCTGATCTTCATGGTTCCTACTCGGGTTCGGCCGAAAGCCGGAGGGGCATGCCGTGTTGCCTCGCGAAGCTCTGCACCTGGGTGACCTTCGTCTCGGCGACATCCTTGGTGTAGACGCCCGCGACGCCGCTGCCCTTGTGGTGCACGCTGAGCATGATGTGTGTCGCTTCCGTGTCGGTCCTGTGAAAGAACTTCACGAGCACGAGAACGACGAACTCCATCGTCGTGTAGTTGTCGTTGTGGAGGAGGACCTTGTAGCGGCGGACCTTCTCGACCTTGCGCTTCTTCTGGGTCGCGAGATCGCCTTCGTGGTCCTCTCGTTCACGCGGATCGTTCGCCATACGTCTCGGGGGGCCGAACAGACTAGCAAGCCAGGGCCCGGCGCGCCGGTGGTCGCGCGCCGGGAATCGATATGCTCGGGGCGCAGCGGGCGGAGGGGCCCTACTCGGCGGCAGGATCCTCGGGGACGAGGCGGATGGGGCAGGGCTCGATCTGCCAGATTTCATTCGCGTATTCGCGTACCGTGCGGTCCGACGAGAAGCTGCCGACCCGCGCGATGTTGAGGGCCGCCTTGCGCGACCAGCCCTCCTCGTCGAGGAACGCCCGCTCGACGACCTTCTGCGCGTCGGCATACGCGCGGAAATCGCTCATCACGAGGTATCGGTCGCGGCCGAGCAGCTCGTCGACGAGGGGGTGGAAAGCGTCGGGCTCGTCCGGCGAGAAGAAGCCGGAGCGGATGAAGTCGAGCGCCTCGCGCAGCTCGGGATCGGCCTCGTACACGGCGCGGCCGGGCACGCCCGACGCGAGGCGCGCCTCGACCTCCTCGGCCGTGAGCCCGAAGAGGAAGAAGTTTTCGGCCCCGACGGCCTCGCGGATCTCGATGTTGGCGCCGTCGTAGGTGCCGATCGTGAGCGCGCCGTTCATCGCGAGCTTCATGTTGCCGGTGCCGGAGGCCTCCATGCCGGCCGTCGAGATCTGCTCGGAGAGATCGGCCGCCGGGATGATCTTCTCGGCGAGCGAGACGCGGTAGTTCGGCAGGAAGGCGACCTTGAGCTCGGGGACGCGGCTGTCGCCGTTCACGACGGAGGCGATGGCGTGGATGAGCTTGATGATGAGCTTGGCCTGCCGATACCCGGGCGCCGCCTTGGCGCCGAAGATGAAGAGCCGCGGGTGCACGCGCTCGCCGCGCTTGGCGCGCAGGTAGAGCGTGACGATGTGGAGCGCGTTCAAGAGCTGGCGCTTGTATTCGTGCAGGCGCTTGATCTGGACGTCGAAGATCGCGCGGACGTCGACGTCGAAGCCGAGATCGCGCTTGACGATGCGGGCGAGCGCCTCCTTGTTCGCGCGCTTGATTGCGCGGAGCTCCGCGAGGAACGACGGGTCGTCCACGGCGGGCTCGAGCTCGGCGAGGCGCTCGAGCTCGGTGACGAAGCGCGGGCCGATGCGGGAGGTGATGAGCCGGGAGAGCTTCGGGTTGCAGGCGAAGAGCCAGCGGCGCGGCGTGACGCCGTTCGTCTTGTTGCTGAAGCGCTCGGGCCAGAACTCGTGGAAGTCGCGGAAGAGCGAGGTGCGCACGAGCTCGCTGTGGAGCTTGGCGACGCCATTGACCGAGTGCGAGCCGATGACCGCGAGGTGCGCCATGCGGACCATCCGCTCGGGGCCCTCCTCGAAGATGCTCATGCGCCGGGCGCGGCCTTGATCGTAGGGGAAGGCGACGGTCACCGCGCGGAGCAGGCGCCGGTTGATCTCCTGGATGATCTCCAGGTGGCGCGGCAAGATGCGCTCGAAGAGCGCGACGGGCCAGCGCTCGAGCGCCTCGGGCAGGAGCGTGTGGTTCGTGTAACCGAAGGCCCGCACGGTCTGCGTCCAGGCCTCGTCCCAGGAGAGGGCGTGCTCGTCGACGAGCACGCGCATGAGCTCGGCGATGGCGATTGCCGGGTGCGTGTCGTTGAGCTGGATCGCGACCTTGTCGCCGAACTTCGAGAAGTCGTCGTGCGTCTTCGTGTAGCGCCAGACGATGTCGTGGATCGAGCAGGCGACGAAGAAGTACTCCTGCCGGAGCCTGAGCTCCTTGCCCTTGTCGAAGTTGTCGTTCGGGTAGAGGACCTTGGAGATGACCTCGGAGGCGTTCTTCTGCTGGACCGCGCTCACGTAGTCGCCGGCGTTGAAGAGGCCGAAGTCGAAGTCCTCGTGGGCGCGGGCCGCCCAGAGCCGCAGCGTGTTCACCGTGCCCGATCCGTGGCCCGCGATGGGCGTGTCGTAAGGGACGCCGAGCACGTGATCGGCCGGGTTCCAGAGGACGCGGTAGCCGCCGCGGCCGTCTTGGACCATCTCGGTGCGGCCGCCGAAGCCGACGGTGACCGCGTATTCGGGCCGCTCGATTTCCCAGGGATTGCCGAATTTGAGCCACTCGTCGGCGCGCTCGACCTGCGCGCCGTCGCGGATGATTTGCTCGAAAATGCCGAACTCGTACCGGATGCCGTAGCCCTGGCCAGGCAGCTCCAGCGTGGCCATCGACTCCAGGATGCAGGCGGCGAGCCGCCCGAGGCCGCCGTTGCCGAGGCCCGCGTCGTGCTCGAGCTCCATCATCTCGTCGAGGTCGATCCCGAGCTCCTTCAGGACCGTTCGGTAGGTCTCCTCGACGCCGAGGGCCTGCAGGTTCGACTGGAGCGCGCGGCCGAGGAGGAACTCGGCCGAGAGGTAGTAGGCGCGCTTGACGTCCTTCTCGTAGTACGTGCGTTGCGTCTGCGACCAGCGCTCCACGAGGCGATCGCGGACGGCGAGCGAGAGCGCGACGAAGCGATCGAAGCTCGTCGCGGCCTCGAAGTCGCGTGCGCGCGAGAACTGCACGTGGTCGGTGAACGCACGGCGGAGGGCGGCGGGGTGCATGCCCGTCCGGTCGTCTTCGACGCGGACGCGCGAGGGCACGGGGTCTTGGGCGGAGGTGGCGAAGGCGCCGTCGGGCGGCGGGTGAGGGCCCTGGAAGAAGGAGGTCATCGGGCACGCATCATAGCGGACCCGCCGGGGCGCGCCGCAGGAGCTTGTCCCTCGGCGGCCGTGCTGTGGTAGACGGACCCACGGCCCGCGCTCTCGCGCGGCGAGAGAGGAACCATGAGCAAGACCCGTGGGGCGATGGTGGGTGGGGCGCTGCGAGGCGGGGCGATGATCGCGCTCTTCCTCGGTCTCGGGGCAGTTGGCTGTGGGTTCTTGAAGCAGGAGGAACCCGAGAAGAAGGCGTTCGGCGTGGCCTGCACGAAGGACACGGACTGCGCATCGCTTCAGTGCGCGGCGACGGGCAGCATCTGCACGAAGAGCTGCACGTACGACAAGGACTGCGGCGATGGGCTCGTTTGTCGCGCCAAGGACACGGGCTCGGGGCTGGAGTGCAGCAAGGCCGCCGGCTCGAAGGTCGGCGCGAGCTGTACGACCGCGGCGGAGTGCGATCACGGCTTCTGCTTGAAGAAGGCCGATGCGCCGAGCGATCCCGGCTTCTGCTCGGCCACGTGCCAGGGCCCCGGCGAGTGCCCCGAGGGCTACAAGCTCTGCGACACGCTCACGGCCAGCGACACGACGAAGATGTGCATCCTCGGCGACGATCGGATTCCGATCGGGGAGCGGACGAAGTTCACGGCGCCCACGACGACCGTGAAGACGACGGCGACGGCCACCGCGACGGCGACGTCGACGGCGAGCGCGGCCCCGACGACCACCGCGACCGCGACCGCGAGCGCAACGGCGACGTCGACGGCGAGCGCGGCCCCGACGACCACCGCGACGGCGAGCGCGACGGCGACGACGTCCACGGGGCGGCCGCGCGTCAAGCTCGACCTCGGCAAGGCGAAGAAGTGACGTTGGCTCTGCGGAGCCCGCGCGGCGTTCGCGCGGGTGTTCCGGCGCGCGCGGGGGTCGGGTAGAATCGAATCGCTCGCAGCCTCGAGGGGATCGCGGGCGTCGGGAGCAGAGGTCGATGAACATGTCTCAGCGAAGGGCGCGTCGCGCGGCGCGCGTGGCGTGGATGGCCGGCGCCGCGGCGATCGCGCTCTTCTCGCAGGGGGACGCCTCTGCACAATCGAAAGAAGAGCTCGACAAGGCGCGCACGCTCTTCCGCGAGGGCATCGCGCTCAGCGCGGCGAACAACTGCTCCGGCGCGCTCGTGAAGTTCAAGGCCGTCGCCGCCGTGAAGATGACCCCGCAGGTCGCCTTCAACATCGCCGAGTGCGAGGAGAAGCTCGGCAAGCTGCTCTCGGCGCTCGGCAATTACAGGCTCGCGGCGAGCGCGGCCGCGGGCGATAAGAAGGCCGCGGACGTCGCCACCGCGGCCACGCCGAAGATCGCGGCCATCGAGGAGCGCCTGCCGAAGCTCACGATCGCGCGTGGCAAGGGCGCGGAGGCGGCCGTCATCGAGCTCGACGGCACCGAGCTCGGCGCGACGCAGGTCGGCGTGGAGATGCCCGTCGATCCCGGCCCGCACTACATCGTGGCGAAGCTCGGCAACCGCGAGATCTGGAAGGACTCGATCAACGTCCCCGAGCGCGACAAGAAGACCGTGGAGGTCGTGGTCAAGGACGAGCCCGCGACGTCGGACGGCCCGAAAAACGAGGAGAGGCCGCCGCCGCCGCCTCCGCCGCCGCCGCCTCCGTCGAGCGGGCCCAGCATCCCGGGGATCGTGCTCACGGGCATCGGCGTCGCAGGCATCGGCGCCGGGCTCGCGCTCTTCTTCGGGCCACGGCAATCGACGATCAACGAGCTCGAGGATCTCTGCGGCGGCGATACGTCGTGCCCGCCGTCGGCGAAGCCGACCGCGGATCAAGGGCGGCTGTTCACGGGGATCGCCGAGGCGGCCGTGGGCGTCGGGGCCGCGAGCTTGATCACGGGCGTCATCCTGCTCGCGACGGGGGGCTCGAAAAAGTCGTCGGCGCCATCGGCCTCGGCGGAGACCGAGCGAGGCGCGCGGTTCATCGGCGCCGCGCCCGGCGCGAGCCTCGGCGGCGTGAGCCTCGTGGGGAGGTTCTGATGGCGCGTCGAGCACGTTCGTCCGTGCGCGTGGCTTCGTGGCTCTTGGTCGCGGGGATCGGCGTGGTCGCGATGCCGGCCGCGTGCCTCTATCCGGCTTACACGTTCGACGAACCCGAGCCTTCGGGCAGCGGCGGGCAGGGCGGGCAGGGCGGGCAGGGCGGCTCGGGCGGCGACGGCATGGGCGGGCAGGGCGGAGTGCCCGGCACCGAGGATTGCCTGAACGGCACCGACGACGACGGCGATACGCTCGTCGACTGCGCGGACGACGATTGCACGCCGGGGTTTTCCTGCGTGCCCGAAGCGCCCGTCGGTTGGGAGGGGTTCGCCGCGCTTTTCGAGGGCGCAGAGGCGCAGGAGCCGTCGTGTTCGGGCGCGTTCGCTTCGAATACGTACACGGGTAACCACACGCTGCTCACGCCGCCGCATACCTGCTCGGCCTGCACGTGTGGATCGCCGACGGGCCAGACCTGCACGTTGCCGACCACGATCACCCTCTCCGACAAACCCTGCGGCCAGGTGGCGGGGATCTCGAACCCCTTCAACCCTCCGCAGAACTGGACGGGGGCCTGCTCCGCGCAGTCCGGCTACGCGCTCGAGCAGGTCTGCGGCGGCGCTCCGTGCAATCCCTCGGTGAGCGCGCCGAAGCCCACGATTGTCGGCGGGAGCTGCGATCCCGCGGGTGGCGTCGCGAACAAGCCGCCCGAGAGCTGGGCGTTCCTCGGCAAGGCGTGCATCAACGCGCCCAAGGGCGGCGGATGCGGCGCGGGCGAGGTTTGCCAGCCGCGCGCGCCGCTGCCGTTCCTGGGCGAGGTCTGCGTCTTCAAGGGCGGCGACAATAGCTGCCCCGCCGGGCAGTACGCCGACAAGCACCTCTTCTACGAGGACGTCGAGGATTCGCGTGCATGCACCACATGCACCTGCGGTTCGCCCACGGGCAGCTCGTGCGACGCCACGATCCAGGTCTCCAGCGACACCGGCTGCAACAGCGAGCTCGCGAGCTTCACGGCCGGCCAGTGCGCGAACCTGCCGAACAACTTCGCGACGATCCTCGGGCGCAAGGCGGCGATCACGAACCCGCCGAGCGGCGGCGCTTGCGCGGTCTCCGGCGGCGGACAGGCCACGGGCGCGATCACGCCGGACAACGCGACGACGTTCTGCTGCCGCATCCTCTGAACGACACGTTCGAACGAACGAAGCCGGATCCTGCGCTCCTCGCGCCTCGGATCCGGCTTTCGTATCTGCGGGGTTCGCCTGGAGGCGAGCCGCTTACTTCTTCTTCGGCGCGGGCGCGGGGGCCGTCGCAGGCGCCGCGGGGGCGGCAGGCTTGCCCGGCTGCGTCGCGGGCGGTTTGCCCCCTGCGTCACCGCCGCCTTGAGCGCTGTTGTACATCTGGATCGCGCGATCCGTGATCTCCAGATCGGCGCGCATGTAGGGGACGGCGGTCTTCTCCAGGATGATCTCGAAGCCGTCCTGGGCCGCGATCCGGCGCACGATGCCGATGATCTCCTGGTAGATCGGCGTCGTCATCTCCGTCTCCTTGCGCTGCATCTCGCGCTGGTACTCCATCGCGATCGCCTGGAGCTCGGCCGCCTGCTTCTGCAGGGCCTCGAAGCGCCGCTGGAGCTGGTCCTGGGACACCTTCTTGTTCTGCGCGTCCTTCTCCAGCGCTTCCTTCTCGGCCTGGAGCTTTTGCTGCTTGGCGTCGAGCTCGACCTGCCGGCTGTCGAAGAGCTTCTTCAGCGTCGCCTGGACACGCAAGCCCTTCTCGGTCTCCAGCATCGCGCGACGCACGTCGATGACGGCGATCTTCGACTGCGCCGCGGCCGTCTCCTCCGCCGCGAAGAACCCGCCCACACCTGCGACGAGCGCGGCCGCGAGCACGGGAGCCCGCAACCCTTGGAGCCAAGACGAACGCCGAGGACCCACGAAACCAGTACGATCTGCACGCATCACCCCGGGGGACTAACCCCGAAGCCGGGTCGACGCAACGATTTCTTGCGTGCTACCGAACGAACCTTCCGCGTTCGAGCGGAGAAGCGCGTCGCGCGCCGATCAGGTGCCCGCCTGAAAATACCGGCCCAGCCGGTGGTAGGCATACTGGACGATCCGATAGACCTCTTCGTTGCGACGAACGAAGGCCTCGCGATGATGAGGCATGCGGATCGTGTGGACGCGCTCCGTGAGGGCCGTGAAGGCCGCGTCGAGGACGGCGTTCGCCTCTTCGTCTTCGCCGACCGAGAGCAGGGCTTCGATGAGCGTGACGCGGATGCCTTCTTCCCACTCCTCGACGGGCGCCGAGGCGAGGCGCGCGTTCGCGTCGCGAGCGGTCTCGACCGCGGCGTCGACGGCGCGCCGGGCGAGCTGGACGCGGGAGAGCGCGAAGAGCGCGAGGACCTGGAGGGCCGGCTGCGCGCGTGTCTCCTCGATGGCCCAGCGGGCGAGGCTCAGCGCGGTGGCGAGGTCGCCGGGGGCGCCGCGCCAGACGAGGAAGATCGTCTCGTAGATGCGCGTGTTCACCCGCAGGCGCGCGGCGTTCGTCTCGTCGGCGATGCGGGCGGCCTGGCGCTGGTGGTCGATGCCGAGATCGAGGTTGCCGAGGCGCGCGTAGCTCATGCCGAGGTTGTGCAGCGCGAAGGCTTCCAGGATGCGCATGCGGCGCGCGCGGGCGTCGAAGAGCGCGCGCTCCAGCATCGACTGCGCCTCCTCGAACATGCCGAGGTGGTTCAGCGCGGAGCCCACGTTCAGGCGTCCGCGCGTGGCGAAGGCGATGTCGCTGATGCTCTCGGCGACCTCGATGAGCGACGCGCCCGTGGTGACGACCTCGGAGGGGTCGTTCATGTGGGCGATCGCGAAGAGCCGCGCGTCGAGGGCGCGCACGAGCGCTTCGCTGGCCCCGGAGGCGCGGGCCGCTTCGACGGCGTCGTTCGCCACGCGCATCGCCTCGCCGGGCTGCAGGCGATCGACGAGGCCGCGGACGCGCACCGCGAGCAGGCTCGCGCGGATCGGCGGCGAGAGCGTGTTCGCGTAGGGCGGCGTCAGGGCCCTCGCCGCGCGATCGTCTCCCTCGGCGGCGCGGCCCGACTCGATGAGCGCGGCCGCTGCGAGCCGCTGCGCCTCGCCCCACATGTCCGAGCCGGCGCGCGCGAGCTGCGCCGCTTCTTCGGCCGCGGCGATCCCGTCGAGCAGCCGGCCCATGAAGATCGAGAACTGCGCCCGCGCGACGAGAAGCTGCACGCGCACCTCGCCGGCCGCCCCGCAGGCGAGGCCGCGGTTCGCGAGCTCGAGGGCCGTCTCGAGCTGCGCGCCGTTCGTGTAGGCCTGCTTCGTGGCCCGCGCGTAAAGCCGCGCCGCGCGCTCGTGCGCGCCGCCTGCGTCTGCGTGCCGTGCGATGAGGCCCGCGTCGACGTCGCCCACGGATTCGAGCCAGTTGCCCGCGGCGAGGTGCAGCGCGGCGCGATCCTCGTCGAGGATCGCCTCGTACGCGGCGTCCCGCACGAGCGCCTGGCGGAAGATCCACTCGTCCTCCCCGGCGATACGCGACTCCGGCTGCCGGGCCACGATCTCCGCGGCGAAGAGCTCCGAGAGCTCCAGGCCCACGCTCCGGCCGATGAGCGCGGTCACGCCGCCGGTCCAGAACGACTGGCCGAAGACGGAGGCCGCGCGCAGGACCTCGCGGACCTTGGAGGACATACGATCGAGGCGGAGCTGCACCACGGCCTGCACCGTGAGCGGCAGCTCGTTCCGGCCCTCGGCGGCGCAGCGGACGAGCTCCTCCAAGAAAAGCGCGTTGCCATCGGCGCGTTTCACGAGGTTCGTCCGTGTGGCCGCGTCCATGCCCGGCAGGGCCGCGGAGACCAGGCGATCGGCGGCGAGCGGGGAGAGCGGCGCGAGCGAGAGGCGCGTGATGGCGCGGCGCTCCCAGAGCCCGCCGAGCCGCGAGGCGAGCTCCGTGCGGCCGAAGGCGAACACGGCGAAACGCAGGTCCGCGCAGCCGAGCAGCCAGTCGACCATTTCGAGCGTCGTGTCGTCGGCCCAGTGCACGTCTTCGAGCACGAGCACCTGCGGCGCGCGATCCGCCTCGGCGCGGATGTACGCTTCGAGCGACATGCGCAGGCGCGCCTGCATCAGCTCGGCGCTCGCGCGCGCGGCCCGCAGCGGCTCGTCGTCCTGATCGGGGAACGTCACGCCGACGAGCTCCCCCAAGAACCCCGCGACGAAGCGTTGTCCCGGCGGCAGGCGCGAGGCCACGTGCCGGCGCACCTTCAGCACCTGATCGGCCGGCGCCTCGCCGTCCTGCAGGCCCATCACGGCGCGGAGCGCGCGGCCGAGCGCGGACAGGCTCGACGTCTGGCTGAGCGAGTCGCCGCGGCAGATGAGCAGCTCCGGGCGCACCGGCGCGACCTCCAGCCGCTGCACGAGCTCGCTCCGCACGCGGCTCTTGCCGATGCCCACGGCGCCGAGGACGAGCGCGCCCCGCGGCGTCGCGTCCTCCAGGAGCTCGCCGTAAATGCCTTGCAGGAGCGCGATCTCCTTCTCGCGGCCCACGGTCGGCGTGGGACGGCCGAGGAGTTGCCGCGCGACGAACCCGCTCGTGTCCTCGCGCAGCAGCACGCCCCCGCGCGCGTCGGCTTGCAGGACGAACCGACCTTCGAGCGCGCTCGCGGCGTGCGTGTCGACGCGGACCGTGCCCGGGCTCGCGAGCTCGATCTGGCCCACGGCGCGCTCGAGCGCCTGGCCCGCGAGGTTCGCCCGGCCGCGGATCGCCAGGCCGATCGCCACGGCGGCGCGCGCCGTCGGCAGCGCTTGCGTCACGACGAGCGCGGCGCGGGCGGCGCGCATCACCTCGTCCCCGCGCGAGTGCTCCACGCCGAGCACGGCCACCATCTGCTGATCGAGCAGCGGTTCGAGGCGCGTGTCGTCGCCGAGCACGGCGCGCAGCTTCCGATCGGCCTCGGCGTCGAGGCGCGCGCCGGCGAGCTCGAAGAGCACGGAGGCGACCACGCGGCGCTCGGCGGATCCGGGGCGCGAGGCGGGCACGGGCGGCGCGCCTGCGTCGGTGATGGTGATCGGCTTCTGACCGGGCAGGGAGCGGACCGCCGAGGCGCTGCTGCGATCGGTCGCGGGTGGATCGTTGTTGAGCTGGCCGACGCGGGCGAGGGCGCGGGCGAGCTCGCCGCTGTTCTCGAAGCGACCCTCGCGGTTTCGCGCGACCGAGCGCAGGATCACGTCGGCGAGCGCCTCGGGCACGTCGAAGCGGATGCTCTGCGGGTTCGGCGGATCTTCCAGCACGAGGCGGCCGAGCAGCGCGATCACGTGCTCCGTCTCGAAGACGTTCCGTCCCGTCACGAGGCGGAACAGCACCGCGCCGAGCGAGTACACGTCGGCGCGCTCGTCGATCGGCTCGCCGCGGGCCTGCTCGGGGGCCATGAAATGCGGCGTCCCGATGATCGTCCCGCGTTCGGTCTGGTACTCGTCGGGGACGGGCGGCTTCACCACGCCGAAATCGATCAGCTTGATGGCCGTGCCCTTGCCGCGGACGAGGAAGATGTTCGAGAGCTTCAGGTCGCGATGAACCACGTTCCGCGCGTGGATCGCGGCCATCGCCGCCGACGATCGCCGGACGACCTCCACCGCGTCGCGCATGCCGAGCGGCGCGCGCCGCTGCCGCTGGCCAAGATCCTCGCCGTCGAGCCATTCCATCGCGAAGAACAGCCGCCCGTCGTTCCACGTCCCGTGCGTGATGTACTGGACGATGTTCGGGTGGCGCAGGTCCGCGAGAATGGCGATCTCGCGCATGAACCGCACGCGCTCCTGCGGCGTCGCGCTGTCGCGCAGGAGCTTCAGCGCGACCTCCTGTCCTGTGAGCTGGTCGGTCGCCTTGTAAATGTCCCCCATGCCGCCGCTGCCTGCGCGACCTTCGATGAGGAACCGGTCCGACGCCTGACTGAACTCCGGGACCACTGCGCGTACAGGCTACGCGAGGTCCCGCGCGCCTGGGTAGATTTCCGATCGGAAAGGACGGGGAAAGGCCCCACCCCGAAAAATTTCGTCCGCGCGCGCGCGCGCCTTCCCGCCTCCGCCGCCTCGTGTCATGGCGACGCCCGCATGGCCGAGCCGCTCAAGCTCTTCTTCGACGAACGCCTCGTGCGCCGCATCGCGGCCTCGATCCGGGGCGCCTGGCCCGACTTTCCAGCGCGAACGTTCATCGCCGAGGCCAAGACCGGGCTCGACGACAAGGAGCTCAAGGAGCGCGGGCGCCACATCGCCGCGGCGCTCGGGCGCGCCTTGCCGGCCGACTTCGAGCGCGCCGTGGACATCCTCCTCCGCTCGCTCGAGACGCCTGCGTCCCGCGACGAGGGCGCGATGTCGAGCTTCTTCTACCTCCCGCACCTGACCTTCGTGGCGGAGCGAGGGCTCGAACACTTCGAGGCCTCGATGCGCGCCCAGCACGCGCTCACCCAGGTGTTCACGGCCGAGTTCTCGATCCGACCCTTCCTCCTCCGCGACCCGGAGCGGTCGCTCGCGCGGCTCCGGGTCTGGGCTTCCGATCCGAGCGCCCACGTGCGCCGCCTCGTCTCCGAGGGCACGCGCCCGCGGCTTCCGTGGGCCGAGCGATTGCCCGCGTTCATCGCGGATCCCACGCCCATCCTCGAGCTGCTCGAGATCTTGAAGGACGATCCCGAGCCGTACGTTCGCAACAGCGTCGCGAACAACCTCAACGACATTGCCAAGGATCATCCGGATCGGGTCGTCGCCTTGTGCCGCCACTGGCTCGAGGGCGCGGGGCCGGGTCGCGCGTGGATCGTCCGGCACGCGCTTCGCTGGCTCGTCAAGCGCGGGCATCCGGGGGCGCTCGCGCTCCTCGGCGCCTCGGCCGCGCCGGAAATCGCAATCGAGCGGGCGAGCGTCACGCCGAAGAAGGTCCCCCTCGGCGAGGAGGCGCGATTCTCTTGCGAAATCGTCTCACGCTCGCGCGCGGGCGCGTCGCAGCGGCTCGTCGTCGACGCGGTGATTCATTATCCCGGCGCGACCGGAAAACTCCGCCCCAAGGTCTTCAAGGTGCGCACGCTCGAACTCTCGCCGTCGGGGCGGGAGACGATTCAGGGCCGGGTCTCGCTCGTCGATTTGACGACGCGCCGCCATTACCCGGGCGAGCACCGGATCGACCTCCGGATCAACGGCGAGGATTTCGAGCTTGGCCAGTTCGAGGCGATTGCGTCGCGCGTTGGCGGAACATCGCCATCCGCATCTTCCAGGCAACGCCGCACGCGGTAGCAAGGGCCGAACGGCCATTTCGTGCAAGAATCGTCGCGTGCGACGATTCAAGGGTGGATCGAAATGGATCCACAGGGGACGACGAGCTTCCCCAGCGTCACGGCCCTGGCAAGGGTGAACACGTCCAGGTCGGCGAGCCTGTTTCGGACGTGGGCGTGGGGGATGTCCCTGTGGCAGTTTCGCAGCAAGGGTGGTATCTTCGCCACGATGTCGTTCATCCTCAAGTCCACACCACCGCCGGCGCCGCCGAGCAGCGGCCGCGCCTCGGTGGTTCCTCCTCCGGGAGGCCTGCCGGCGCCGCGTGACACGGGCCGGCTCGCCTCGCTTTCGGGAGGCCAGGGCGTACTCGAGGGGGGGGTGCTCGACGTATCGCGCTGGCCGCTCGTCGTCCTGGTCAATCATCCGCGCGCGAACGAGGCGCAAACCGAGCAGTTTGTCAAAAATCTGGCGCTCGTCCTCCGGAGCCGTGGAGGCAGGTTCGCCCTCTTGCACGATTATCGCGGGACGAAAGAACTCTCGCCCAAGCAACGCAAGACGATGGCGGATCACCTCGCGCAGAACGTAGAGATTTATCGTCGCTGTTCGGCGTGCGCGTTCGTCGTCGACGCGGCTTTTCCCAAAGGCGCGCTCACCGCGATTTTCTGGATGTCGACGCCGCCTTATCCCTACCGCATGTTCCCCGACGTCGAGTCGGCCGAGCGCTGGGCCCTCGGCAGCCTCGGCTGACGAACCCCGGCGCCCCGTTTGCGCCGTCAAACGGGAGGCGCGGATGCGGCGGGCTGCTTTCCCGTTGTCCTCGCGCCGAGGTCGTGCGAGCGTCCCGGGCATGGGCCTCCCCTCGCACTGGTGGAAGGATCGAAAGCCTTTCCTCGACGCGCTTTTCGCAGACACCGCGGGGGATTCGGGGCAGCCCGGGAAAACGGGCTGGGTGTGGCTGAGCGAGCACGAGAGCCGCGAGGCGTCCGCGCGGATCCACAGCGCGGAGGCGCAGGACGACGCGCCGCTCGGGGCGTGGATCCCCGCGGAAGCGCACGAGGCTTGCCTCGGTATGCTCGAAGGCGTGGTCCCGCTCGCGACGCGTGGTGATCTGCGGGCCGACCGCTGGATGCGGAAGATCCACAATCCGACGTTGTTCGCCGACCCTGCGCGGCCGGATCAGCTCTGGATCGCGCTGCACGAGACCACGCCGCCGCCGCTCTGGATCCCCGCGGGGACGACGGCGGCGTCGCTCGCCGCGGCCTTTGCGCCGTACGCCTGGCCCGAGACGCAGGATCCATTGCCGGCGGTGGTCGGTTTGCCCCGGAGCGTCCGGATCTTCCTCGGCACCGAGACCGAAATGGGCGCCGATTTCGAGACCATCGTGCGGTTCTTCCAGGGCCTGCCCGGCACCGACAGCCTGCCCTGGGGCACGCGGTTCGCCGAGGATCCGTGGCCGGATCACCCCACGGGAATCGCGCTCGTCGGGGCCGGCTATCGAATGCCCGAGAACATGGCGCAAGCCGACGGGGCCGTGCCGAGCATCACGCTGCGCTCACGCCGCCTCGGCGCCACGGTCACCATCTCTTCGATGAACAAGTTCTGCGTGCTCGAGGTCCGGTATGCCCCCGTCGCGCACGAGAGCATCCTGCCGCTGCTCACGCAGCTCTTGCCGGGGTTGCCCAAGGGTTTGCCCTCGGACATGCCCGTCGACGCGCTCGCGGTCGTGGCGCGGTTTCGTGGATATCAGGCGGACGAACTCCTCGAAATGGTCCGCAATCCCGAGGAGACGCCGTCGCTCGGTTATCACGGGATGGCGTGCCTCGCGACGATGGGCGACGACGGCGCCGCCGTGCGGACCCTGCTCGCTGAAATCGGAGGCCGCGAGGATCCCCGGCAGCGGGGCCTCGGCTATCAGCTCGCTTCCTTCGCGCGGCACAAGCGATTTCTTCACGAGGCGCTCCTTCGCGAGACGGAGGCCGGGAACATCGAGGATTTGCGGCGCGCCCTCCGACCCTGACCTTCGAGGAACATCGTGAGCGAACAAGTCGTGTATTTCCTTCGCGAAGCCGTCTCGCTGCGCTCGATCTTCGAGGGCATGGAGCTGGAGGGTTTTCAGGTCGTGCGGCGCGCGCCGCGCAGGGCCGATGCGCCGCCCTTCTGGAGCGTCGACATGGGCGAAGGGCGGCACATGGTGCTCGTCGATTCTCCCCTGTTCGGCGTCCGCTACATCGAATGGCGGAGCGGCAAGCCGATGCCCGCCTGGCTCGAATCGTCGGTCGTGCGTCGCTCGGTGGACGAACTCGCGACGCGGGCGGAGGAGGCGAAGGCGCCCGAGGAAAAGCTCTCCACGCTTTGCGAGGCCGTCGCGGTGACGGCGCCGACGCTGCCCGATCGAATTCGCAGCGTGCTCGCGGCGAGGCTACGTGACGGAGAGGAGCCCGTCCGCTGGATGGCGCACAAGGCCGTCATGGCGCTGTCGGACGCGTCGCTGGAGCAGACGCTCGGCGAGATGCTCGCGGGCGGGCCCGTGCCCGAGGACATGGGGGCATGGGCGCGTGAGCTCCATGCGCTCGCCGAAAAGGCCGTGCGCGGCGATTTCGTCGAGGATCTCGACACGCAGAACGAGGATTACCTGCGCGACGCGATCCGGCGTGATCTGACGGAGAAAAAATGGCGCCGCGTGGAGGTCGCCGCGGCGCGTCTCCTGTGGAGGGAGATGCCGCTCTACGAGCTCGAAGCGGCGGCCGCGTGGGCGCAGGCCATGGCGGCGACCGGGCGCGTCTGGAAGGCGTACTTCGCGGCGCTGCTCGTCTCGGAAATCGATCGTTCTCGCGGGGAAGAAGGCCTCGCGGCCGTCGTGCGGGCCGAGATCGAGCCGACGCTGGCCTCGCGCGAGGATCTGCCGACCCGGGAGGACCTGCACCCGATCCTCTGGATCGTACGGGACCGATTGAACGACGACTACACGGCGGCGTGTGATCGCGCGATCGACGCGATGGACGCGCACGTAAAGAACCTCGAGGCCGAGCGTATCCTCTTCCGGGCGATCTCGCAGCGCAATAACCCCGAAGGGCTGCCGCTCGCGAAAAAGCTCCGGGATCTCTTGCCGGGTGCGATCACGCCGCTCGCGCTCCTCGCGTATCTGCATACATCGGACGATACGGGGGACGAGGCGCTCGCGGACGCCGAGGCGCTCGCAGCAGCCATGGCCCAGCGCGAGCTTGCGGCAAAAGGGAAGGCCGATCCGCCTTCGGCCGAGATCGCCTCCTTCGACGCGTGGGCCGAGGGGATCCTCGCGTACCAGGCGCGGAGGCCGAAGGATCTCATCCGCGAGCACATCCGGATCTTGCAGAAGCGCGGCGACAACGAGGGCGCCCTGCGCGCCGCCGAGCGCGCGCTCGCCGCCGAGGATTCGGCCCTCGCCTGGATGGACAAGGGCTTCATCCTCACGTCGATGAAGCGCCATGCGGACGCGATTGCGGCGTACACCGAGGCGATCGCGCGCGTAGACAAGGACGGCAAGGTGCTGCTCGGCGGCAGCTACGACGTCCTCTGGTTCAACCGGGCCTGCGAGCGCGCGATCACGGGCGATCCCGAGGGCGCGCTGCGGGATCTCGCCCTCGTCGTCGCAAAAGACAAGGAATGGATCGACAAGGCGCGGGCCGACGATTATTTCGATTCGGTCCGCGAGGATCCGCGCTTCGAGGGGATCCTCGCGGGGACGTACGAGTTTCCGCCGGAGAGCGCGCCCTTCGATTGGAAGACGCTCGCCGACCACGCGAAGGGGCTCTCGTTCCTCGGGCGGTACGAGGAGGCGATCACGGCCGGGCGCGAGGCGCTGCGCAAGGCGGAAAAGGCGCTCGGGCCCGAGGATCCGGGCCTCGCGACGTGCCTCGAAAACCTCGGGTTCGCCGCGACCTGGGGCGGTGATCCGCAGGAGGGCGTGGCCGCGCTCCGTCGGGCCGTCGCGATTCGCGAGCGAATCGACGCCGGCTCGCGCGAGGCTGGGGAGGCCTATCACCACCTCGGCAGCGCGCTCGGGATGACCGGGGATGCCGAGGGCACCGAGGTTCATTATGGGAAAGCGCTCGCGCTCCGGGAGAAACACGACGGGGTCGAGAGCGCGATGGCGGCGAAGAGCTGGGGCGACATGGCGGGCCTCTCGCTCGGCGCGGGCCGGAGGGACGAGGGGATCGAGCGGCTCCACCGCGCGCGGTCCATCCTCGAAAAGGTGATCGCCGGGTTCGAGGGCGAGGGGCGGGCGGCGGACGACGATTCGCTCGTCGAGGCGCGCGTCGATCTGCTCACGACGTGCACGAATCTGCTCGTCACGCGCGCGCAGGGCGGCGAGCACGAGGCTGCGATCGAGGCGGCGCGGGGCGCGGTCGCGCAGGCAGAGCACCTGGGTACGCGCATCCATCCGAGGCTCCGCACCTCCATCGCGCAGACCTTGCAAGTGCTTACGGAGAGGGGGGTCGAAGGGGCGCTCGATACCCTCGCGGCGTTGGCCGACGCGGTCATGCCCAAGGAGCCGGCGGAGGTCGTCGAATCACGCTTCCGCTGGTCGCGCATTCGTCTCGGGCTGCAAGCGCTGCGCGACGCGGGCTTCGGGGACGACGTGATCCTCGCGCGCCTCAAGGACGCGCTGCGGGGCGAGCCGCCGCCGCCCGCGGTGGCGCGCGTCGCAGGCGCGACCGAGGCGCTCTCCGGGTTTGTCCAGGAGATCTCCACGACCCAGGGCACGAACATCGTCGTCACACTCGTGGCGCTGCAAACGGCGGAGGCCGGCGGCCGCACGCTCGACGAGACGCTGCACGACCTGCAAGAGCTCGCCATCTCCTCCGTCGCGGCTTCGGTCGAGAGCAAAGAGACAAAAACCGAACAGGGCAAGGCCTCGCAGGCGAAGAGCGACGAGCCGCCGCCCTGGGAGCGTGATCCGTTCGGCAATCCGTACCTTGACAGCGAGATGAATCGGCGTCTCGGTTACGAGGACGGCGGAGACGAAGACGACGAAGACGCGGACGGGTACGAGGACGAAGACGCGGACGGCGACGACGAGGGCGACGACGAGGACGGTTGAATGAGCGAGGGCCCGGGGAACGACGTACTCGCGACGCGCCGGCCGTACCTGGCCGCGGCTTTCGTGGTGATCATGGGCGCCCGCATCCTCGGGACGGCGCTGTCGCCGGTGCTCTTCGCGCACGCGCCCCTCGCGCTCCTCGCGCTCTCCCCGGTCCCCGCGAACCTCGTCCTCGTCGCGGGGGTCTCCTCGCCGGTCGCGTACTGGGCCGTCGCATGGCCCATCTGCGTCGGGCAATGCCTGCTCGCGTACCTGTTCGGTCGCTCCGAGGGGACCCACGCCCTGCGCTGGCTCGTCGCGCGGGGGGTGGCCTCCGAGGGGCGCGTCGAGCGTCTCATGAAGCCGATGCGGATGAGCGCACCCCTGCTCGTGATGGCCGTCCCGGGCCCCATCGCCAGCACCCTCGCGGGCGCGTTCGCCGCCCCTGCGCGCCTGCTCGTGCCTGCGATCGTCGTGGCGCAGACCCTCTGGATCGGCCTCTGCCGCTTCTTCGGCGAGGCGCTCCTCGGCTGGATCGCGGTGCTGCGGGCAGAGGTCGTCAAGCACGCCTTGCCCTTGACGCTCGTCACCGTCGTGATCGTGGCGTTCGTTCATTTCCGGAAGAAATGGGCGAAGAGCGCCGAGCGTCCGTGACTTGGGCTTGACGAAGCGGCCCGGTTCGCCCGACGCTGGGAGACTGCCGCGCTATCCCGCGCGCGCCTCAGGCGAGAGATCGATGGGACGAACCATTCGCGGACAAAAGGGGTTTTCTTACACGCACGTCGAGGGCGAGCAGCCGGTGAACCTGCTCTCCCTCGCGGCCGTCTCCGGGGCGGGCATGTCGCTCGTCGTGCCCGAGATGGTCGGGCGCGCCGGCGGGGACGACACGCCCGTCTCGTGGAGCTGCCTCGCGCTCGGGCGCGCGCTCGTCGAGCGCGGCAAGGCGAGCCGGCAAGGTGAGCTCGCGGCGCTCCTGCGCAAGCTCGACGGCGACTGGATCCGCGTCGACGATCCGCACCACGTCCCGCTCGAATTCGTTCAGGATGCCATGGCCGAGAACGTGGTCGCGATCGTCGAGCGTATCGACGCAGAGTCCGAGCGGCCGCTCCGGGAGCTCACGCTCGCAGGCAAGTCCGGCCATCACCTGCCGCGGGCCGACTGGCCCAAGATGCTCGCGTTCGTCAACGACGCGCTCCCGCCCCCGAAGCGGCTCGACATGGGCATGCTGCGGGGGGCGGCGGGGCAGGGCCCGGACGCGCTCGCGCTGCAAGGGGCATCGCTCCGCGGCCATGGCGATGGGCTCCCGTTCCTGGGCCTCTTGGTCCTCTGCCACGCGGTGGAGCACGATCTCGAGGGCCTGCTCGTGCACGAGGACGAACCCGAGGTCCACGCCGACGGGTTCTGGGATCTCGCGCTCGCCTGGCACGACTGGCTCGGGGATCCGGCCGGAGGGATGGAGCCCAGCGTCCTTTTCGCGCGCGCGCTCGTCGCCCATTTCGCGCGCCGCAAGATCGAGGCGCGCCGCCTGCTCCTGGCCTGCGCGGATGCAGGGGAGCGGCGCGCGACGAGGTATCTCGCGCTCCTGCGGTGAGCCGCCGCGCCGGGGCGCTGCCCCGGACCCCGCGGGGGCTGTCCGCCCCTCGACCCGGACCAGGCACGGCCTGGACCGGGGTTTGAACAACTGCGCTTCGCGCAGTTGTTCAAACGGGCCGACGAAGAAGCCGGGGTGCCAGCCGAACCCGCAGCGCGGCTGTTTTGGTTGACAACGTCGCTGCCGATCTTGACCGGGCCTGTTCGATGAGCTGCGCGGAGCGCAGTTCATCGAGCTTGGGTCCAGCCCCTGGCTGGTCCAGGTGCAGGGGCGGACAGCCCCTGCTGGGGTCTGGGGCAAAGCCCCAGCGATCCGCCCGACGCGCTCGCCCGGCCGCGCACCGAAATCGTCCTGCGTGGCATCGGACTCCGTGCGAGCCGTGATCTTCCTCCATCCGATCGACGCCGCGCGAATGCGAGCGTTCTTGCTCGTCCTCGCGATCCTCGTCCTCGGGCCTGCTTGCTCGCGCGAGCGGAAAGGGCCCGCTGAACCGCCGAGACCGCCGGTCCGCGTGGCATTTTCGGACGTGGCGAACGTGCCTATCGAGCTCTCTGCCATTGGCACGGTCGAACCTTCGGCGCGCGTCTCGTTGCGGCCGCGGGTGACTGGGCTCGTCACGGCCGTGAAATTCCAGGAGGGCGCGGATGTGGCCGAGGGGGACGTGCTCTTCGTCCTCGACAAGCGGCCGTTCGAGGTCGCCTTGCGCGAGGCGGAGGCGAACTTGCAGCGGAGCCGGACGCAAGCGGCGAATGCGGCGGCGCAGGCGGATCGATACGAAGAGCTCGCGAGAGAGGGCGTGGCGAGCCGGCAGGACGCCGAGCTCCGGCGCGCCGAGGCGCGGGCCGCGGCAGCGGCGGTCGACGCGTTTCGCGCGGCCATGGTCGCGCGGCGGCTCGATCTCGAATACACGACGATTCGTGCCCCCATGGCCGGGCGGACCGGGAGCATCCTCGTGCGCGAGGGCAATCTCGTGCGGGCCAATGAGACGGTGCTCGTCGAGATTGTCCGCCTCGCGCCGGCGTTCGTCTCGTTCGCCATTCCCGAGGCGAGCGTGCCGACCTTGCAGCAGGCGATGGCGAATTCCTCCGGGCCGCTGCCCGTCTCCGCCGCGGCGGCGCCGTCGGGCGACGCGGGGGCCCCGAACCCTGGCGAAGAGGGGACGCTCTCGTTCATCGACAGCACGATCGATCGCGCGACCGGGACCTTGCGCCTGCGCGCGACCTTCGAAAATACTTCACGCACCCTCTGGCCGGGGCAATTCGTGCAGGCGACCGTGCGGCTCGGCGTGCGCGAGGGCGCGGTGGTGATCCCGTCCGAGGCCCTGCAAACCGGGCCGGCGGGTACGTTTGTTTTCGTCGTCGGCGCGGATGAGGCCGCGCAGATGAGGCCCGTGCAGGTGGGGGAACGCGTGGCCGGCGGGCGGATCCTCGTGCAATCGGGGCTCACGGGCGGCGAGCGCGTCGTCACCGATGGGCAATTGCGCATTCAGCCGGGCGCGAAGGTGACGATCGTGGGCGAAGGCCCGGGGAGCGCAGCGGGCGCGGCGCCGGCGCCGGGCGTGGAGGCGCGATGAACGTCTCCCGGCCTTTTGTCCTGCGGCCCGTGATGACCACGCTCTCGATGCTGGCCATCGTGATCTTCGGCATCGCGGGTTTTCGCGCGCTCCCGGTCAGTGATCTGCCGAATGTCGATTTTCCGACCATCCAGGTGAGCGCGTCGCTCCCGGGCGCGAGCCCGGAGACGATGGCCGCGGCGGTGGCGACCCCGCTCGAACGGCAGTTCTCGACCATCGCGGGCATCGACTCGATGACGTCGACGTCGGGCCTCGGCACCACGCAGATCGTCCTCCAGTTCAACCTCTCGCGCGACATCGACGCGGCGGCGCTCGACGTGCAATCGATGATCTCCCGCGCGGCGCGGGATCTGCCGCCCAACATGCCGGCGCCGCCGAGCTTTCAAAAGGTCAACCCGGCGGAGCAGCCCATCATGTACCTCGCGCTGCACGCCGAGACGTTGCCCCTGTCGGAGGTCTCCGAATATGCCGAGACCACGATCGCGCAGCGCATCTCGATGATCCGCGGCGTCGCGCAGGTCCTCGTCTACGGCTCGCAGAAATACGCCGTGCGCATCCGGCTCGACCCGCAGGCGCTCGCCTCGCGCGAGATTGGCATCGACGAGGTCGCCGCCGCCGTCGCGCGGGAGAACGTGAATTTGCCGACGGGCGTGCTCGAAGGGCCCGCGCGCACGTACGTGGTGCAGGCGAGCGGCGAGCTCTACCGGGCGAGTGCGTTCCGGCCGATCATCGTGGCCTATCGCGAGGGCGCGCCCATCCGACTGGAGGAGCTCGGCACGGTCACGGATAGCGTCGAGAACGATCGGGTCGCGAGCCATTACGACGGCAAGCGGGCGATCGTCCTCGCGATCCAGCGCCAGCCGGGGACGAACACGGTCGCCGTGGTCGACGCCGTGCGCGCGCTCCTGCCCGCGCTCCGCGCCGAGATCCCGGCCTCGGTCGAGGTCGCGACCCTTTACGATCGGTCGATCTCGATCCGTGAATCGGTCGCCGACGTCGAGCACACGTTGCTCGTCACGATCGGGCTCGTCGTGCTGGTCATCGGCATCTTCTTGCGCGACCTGCGCTCCACGATCGTCGCGAGCGTGGCGCTCCCCGTCTCGCTCATCGGCACGTTCGCGGGGATGTGGGCGCTCGACTACAGCCTCGACAACCTCTCGCTCCTCGCGCTCACCCTTTGTGTCGGGTTCGTCGTGGACGACGCGATCGTCGTCCTGGAGAACATCTTCCGGCACCTCGAAATGGGGAAACCCCCGCTCAAAGCCGCGCTCGACGGCGCGGGGGAGATCGGCTTCACGGTCGTGTCGATGACGACCTCGCTCGTCGCGGTGTTCGTGCCCGTGCTTTTTCTCGGCGGGATCGTGGGCCGGCTGCTCCGCGAGTTCGCCGTGACCATGAGCATCGCGATCCTCGTCTCGGGCGTGGTCTCGTTGTTCCTCACGCCCATGCTGGCGAGCCGGTTCTTGCGGTTGAAGAACGCAAGCGCGCCCGAAACGAAAGACGATCCACACGCAGGCCCGTCGGGGCGCATGGATCGCGCATACGCGAAAAGCCTCGGCTTCGTGCTGCGGCACCGGTTCGCGACGCTGATGGCCTCGTTCGTGCTCTTCGCGGGGACGATCGTGCTCGCGGTGATCGTGCCGAAGGGCCTGTTTCCGAGCGAGGACACGGGGCAGATCTTCGCGCTCACGCGCGCCGCGCAGGGGACGTCGTTCGAGGCGATGCGCGGCTACCAAGCGGCGGCGGCGGCCATCGTGCGCGCGCATCCGGGCGTTTCGTCGGTGATGTCGAGCTACGGCGCCGGAGGGCCGAGCGGAGCGGGCAACACGGGCCGGCTCTTCATTCGCTTGAAGGATCGCGACGAGCGCGGCGGCAAGAAACCCGAGGCCATCATCGCCGAGCTACGGCCCGAGCTCGCGAAGATCCCGGGGCTCGAGGTGTTCCTCCAGAACCCGCCGCCCATTCGCCTCGGCGGCCAGCTCACGCGGTCCCTCTATCAATTCACGTTGACGGGCGCGGACGTGGACGAGCTCTACGACGCGGCGACGGATCTCGAACAGGCGATGCGCGGGATCCCGGGGCTCATCGACGTGACGAGTGATCTCGAACGAAGGACGCCCGAGGCCACACTCGTCATCGATCGGGACCGCGCGGCGACGCTCGGCGTGTCGGCGCAGAGCATCGAGGAGGCGCTCTTCTCGGCGTATGCAGGCAGGCAGGTCTCGACGATTTACGCGCCGACGAACCAGTATCGCGTGATCCTGGAGCTCGATCGGCGCTTCACGCAGGATCCGAGCGCGCTCGGGCTCCTGTACGTGCGCTCGACCAGCGGCGAGCTCGTGCCGCTCGCGGCCGTCTCGCGGACGGAGGAGGGCGCAGGCCCGCTCAGCGTCAATCACCTCGGGCAATTGCCTTCGGTGACGATCTCCTTCAACCTCGCCCCGGGCGCGCCGCTCGGCGAGGCGGTCGCGCGCGTGTCGGCGCTCGCGCGGGAGCGATTGCCGGACACCCTCGGGACGCAGTTCCTCGGCAGCGCCCAGGTCTTCCGGGAATCGGTCGGCAACCTGGGGATGTTGCTCCTGCTCGCGATTCTGGTGATCTACGTGGTGCTCGGGATCCTCTACGAGAGCTTCGTCCACCCGATCACGATCCTCTCGGGGTTGCCCTCGGCGGGGTTCGGGGCGCTGCTCGCGCTGCTCGTCCTCGGCCAGGAGCTCAACGTGTATTCGTTCGTCGGGATCCTCTTGCTCGTGGGGATCGTCAAAAAGAACGCCATCATGATGATCGATTTCGCCCTGGAGGCGGAGCGGCGCGACGGAAAGCCCGCGGCGGAGGCGATCGTGCTCGGGGCGCGCATTCGTTTCCGGCCGATCATGATGACCACGATGGCGGCGCTCGCAGGCAGCTTGCCAATCGCGCTCGGGTTCGGCGCGGGCGCCGAGTCACGGCGGCCGCTCGGCATTGCAGTCGTCGGCGGGCTCGTGGTGTCGCAGCTCCTCACGCTCTACATCACGCCGGTGATTTACACGTACCTCGACGCGGCCGAGAAGCGAGCACGCGAGGCGCTCGCCGAGCGGCGGGCGCGGCGGCTCGCGTGAGGCCGATTCGCTGGGGCGTTGCCCCAGGCCCCAGCAGGGGCTGTCCGCCCCTGCACCCGGACCAGCCAGGGGCTGGACCCAAGCTCGATGAACTGCGCAATGCGCAGTTCATCGAACAGGCCCGGTCAAGACCGGCAGCGGCGTTGCCCACCAAGGCCGTCGCGCTTCCGCGCCCGCCTCACGGGAACGAGAGACCGAGCACGTAGGTCTCCCAGCGCTTCTTGAAGGCCGCCATGTCCTCCTCGCCGAGCACGCGGCGGAGGGTGTCGTAGCCCGTCGGGTCCTTCTCGCGGTTCGCGTGGAACTCGTGGTAATACCGGACGAGCAGGCCCTTCTCCTGGAGGTAATACAAGAGGTAACGCGAGGCGGCGTAATGAACGCCGTAATCACCCTCGTAAAACGCCTCGTCGTTCATCCCGGTGAGCGCGCGGAACGAGGGGACGCGGTTCTCCGCGATCGCTGATTGCAGGCCGCGCAGGCGCCAGTTCGTGTAGCCGTGGATCCGGCCGTCCTCCTCGCCGCTCTGCTCGTAGAGCGAGCCGAGGCCCTCGTTGAACCAGGGCGGGCAATCGGAAAAATTCGCCTCGACGAACGGGTGCACGATCTCGTGCACGAGCGTGCCGCCGCCGGTCGCGATGTTCATGACGAGCGCGCCATGCTTCGAGGTGTAATACCCGTACGGCGTGGTCGGCCTCTCGCCGAAGAGCGTGATCGCGTTCCGCTCGTAGCTCGGTCGGTCCTTGAAGAGCCAGACGACGAGGATCCGCGACGGGTCCTTGGCGAAATAGTCTTTCTTGAGTTTTTCGGTCGCCCAGCGGACGGTGCCCTCGGCGCCCTTGCGCACACGGGCCTCGGGGCCGTCGCCGACGACGACGAACGGAGGCTCGACGAGGACGGTGAAGTCGCCACGCAGGCGCGCGGTCTTCGCCTTGACCTCCATCACCTTTTGCGCGTAATCGGCCGGGGAGAACCCGGGCTTGCTTGGCGTCGCCTTGGCGAGCTCGAGATCCCGCGGGGCGAGGCGCAGCCGGATCGCGGTCCACGCGTCCTTGCTGGATTTGAGCGGCCAGAGCGAGAGGAAGCGCGCCCGCGACATGCGGAGGTAGCCGCCCGCGTCCTTGGCGGGCTCGTGATAGATGATCTCGTCCCGCGAAGCGTCGTAGCCGACGACGAGGCGGAAATGCTCCGTGGTCGTGGGGCTCTCGTCGTAATGCATGCAGACGATCGAGGGGATGCCCTTCTGCAGATCGGCATGGAGCGCGGCGAGCTCGGCCCCGAGCGCCTCGTCGGCCTTCACGACGTCGATGCGGTACCAGACGGGTCCCGGGTCGAAGCCGACGGCCTCGACGGCCCGCTTGAGCTCGGCGGTGTACGCGCCGCGGCCGAGCGCCGGATCGAGGCCGGTCCTCGCGAAGATCTCGTCCTGATCGAGCGGGCGGCCGAGCCGCGCGAGCGCCATGGCGACACAAGCCTCGCCGCAAAAATCGGGCTTTTGTCGTACGTGCGGGATGCCTTCGAGGAGGACACTCGCGAGGTCTACACGAGCGAGGCCAAGCGGAGCCGGAGAGGCGACCTGCTCGGGCGGCGGAGGCGAGGAGCTGCGGCTACAGGCGAGGAGGAGGAGCGGGGCGAGGACGGCGAGGAGGCGAGCAGAGGGCATCGAGGGACTCCGAACGTGCTTGGACGCGCAAAGTTCCCAAGGCTTGGATCGTTCAGCGAGGGAATTCGCTCGAAACCGTGGCGCCTGGGACCTCTTCCGTGATGCCATTCAGCGCGGTGGACGGGTCGCTGCCGTAAGGGCGGGTGAAGGCCTCCAGGCCATGCCCCGAGGGATCGAAGAAGTACACGCCTCGGCCGCCGTCATTGCGGTTGATCCGGCCCGGCTGCCGGCCATGCGGATCTGCCCAGATGGGAACCTTTTGCTGCACGAGGCGGGCGAGGATCGCGTCGAACTCTTCCTCGGAGACGAGGAAGGCATAGTGCTGGATCGCGATGTTGCTACCGCCGGTCATGAAATCCAGCGTGACGCCATTGGCGGTGACGACAGGCAAGAACGGCCCGAACGGTTTGGCCACCACGAGGCCAAGGATGTCGGCCAGGAAATGAGCAGATTTCTCGCGGTCGCGCGAGAGAACGATGGTGTGGTTGAGTTGGACGGCCATGGGTGTTGCCTCCCCTCGGAGGCATCGTGACGCACAAATGGGCCGATTGGCAAGCCGGTCAGGGGGTCTCTGGGGGGGCCGCAGGTGCGGGCGGGGTCGCGTCCGAGGGGAGGTCCTCCGTTTCGGGCAGGCCGGCGCGACGGCGGGCGGTGGGCTTGACGCGGTCGGCGAGGGCCTGGCGATCGGCGAGGACGAAGAGCAGGGAGGCGAGATCCGCGATGGCGGGATAACGACGGCCCCAGGTCTCGAGCTCGGTGTTTTTCTTGTCGAGCGTGGCCTGTGCTTCGCGTCTTTCGCGCTCGACGTCGCCGAGGGCGCTTTGCATGGCGTCGGCTGCGGCTTTTAGATCGTCGGCGGTGAGCAGGGGATCGATGGTGAGGCCCTTCATCTTGGGTTTTTCGATGAGGGGGCGCGTGCGGAGGAGTTTTTCGACGCTGCCGGCGGTGTGGATGAGGCTTTGGTTGTCGTCGGGCAGGGCTACGGCGAGGCCGTAGGCGGCGGCGACGGAGACGTCGTAGTTGTTGGTGAAGGCTGTGCGCAGCGCGAAGAGCTGGCCTCGGAGGTCGGCGATGGTTTGTTCGCGCCTCTTGCGATAGCCGTCGTCGTCGGCGAGCTCGTTGGTATGGACTTGATCGGCCTCGACGAGGCTCGTGGTGATGCGACCGAGCAGTTGGCCGAGGGCCGTGACGACGTGACCCATGGTCATGCCGGGGGGCACGCCGTTTGGGAAGAGCAGCGCGTCGAGGGCGGGCGCCACGCTCGGGCCATGTATCTGGATGGCTGCGACGACCGTGTTGGTGATCGCGACGCGGTCCGCGACCATGCGGGAGACCTTGACTGTCATGGGGGGAGCCTCCGAGGTGGACGGATACGCTACCTTTGTGTCGGGAGGAATCCAAGAAAGAGGGTCGTAAAGATCACGCAAGGAGACGGCGAGGCGGGAGGTTCGTGGTGAAAGAATGTGACCCGGGGTACGGCGGTGGGTGCGTTGGAGCGGCGATGCGAGGGGGGTGGGGGGCGCGGGGAGGCGAGGTTCAGGCGGGGAAGAGCGCGGGGAGGTGGTGGGGCGCGAGGTTCGCGGGCGGGGGGACGGGGAAGGGGCGGTGAGGCGAGGGCGGGCGTGGTGAAGAGGGGAGCCGGGCGCGGCGACGAGGGAGGGGGCGTGGGGAAGAAGGGCCGGCGGCAGGGGACAGGGGGGAGGCGGCGCGTGAAGGGGAGAGCGGGACGTGGGGAAACGTGATGGAGGATGGATGAGCCCATGAAAAAGGACGTTCGGCGGCGGCATCTCGGCTGGGCTCAGGTGGGGCGCGGCAGGTCGCTGCGGGGGAATGCCTACGAAGCGACCAGGATCACAGCGTCCACTGCGTCGTCGACAGGGCGACCGTTGGAGCGAAAGACCAGGCGAGCAAGCCGCCCCCTTCGGTGTTGGGAGGCGGCGAGGCGAACGTGTGGATGGTGAACGGGAGACCCACGCGGAGCTGGAGCTTCTCGGCGGCGCGGACGTCGATGAAGCCGCCGATCGTCAACGTCCGCGCCGTCATCGCCCCGTCGTAATACGGCACTGGATCGTTGCAGCCTGCGTCCTCCAGGCAGCGCTGCATGGCGAACATGCCTCCGAACGCGATGCCGCGCTGGAAGCCGCTCACGTCGATGTCGCCGATGCCGTAGTTGTGCGCCGTCTCGAGGAGGAAACCGATGCGGCGCTGCGGGGCGTCGATCTTGGGGGTCGCTCGTTTCGCCCCGTACGAGACCGTGGCGCTCACGCGTGAGCTGCGGCTGGGGAACCAGATCAGCGAACCGGCCCCGCCAAACCCCGCGATCCCGTGCTTTACCGGCTCCGCTGCCGGCTCGCCTTCCTTGGGGCTCACCTTGGGCCCTTCGATGTACGGGAAGAAGTCGACGCTCCCCTCGACGCGAATGGCCCAGCCGTTGGAGTAGGCTGCCGTCATACGTTCGAGGGCGTAGGCCTTGTAGATGCATTCGCCCCGCGCTCCCTCCAGTGTTGATCCGGTGGTTTCGTAGAGCTTCTTGGCAGCAGCTTCGGCTTCTTTTATCTGCTGCTCCTTGCCCGATTGCGGGGTAACCTTCGTGTTTTGCCAGGTGACGTACAGCTCGCGAACGTATCGGTCCACGTCCTTGTTTACAAGGGTCGGGACGGTCATACCCTCGAGGTTCAATTTCGTCAGCGCGACTCTGAGTTCGTCGGCCGCCTTCCTTACCCTTGTTTCAGCATCGGATGTCAGGGTGTTCTTGCACTTGTCCTTGATCCTGGCCACCACACTCCCGCCGAGCTGCTTTCGCAGCCGGTCGGTGACCCTGTTGTACCCCGTCGATACGGATACCCCCCAGGGCTTGCCGAAGTCGGACTGGCCGCGAATTTCGACCCGCGTGTCCGCGACCACCGGAGGCGGCTCGTCCAAGAAGATGAAGGGGGCGAAGACCCCGCGAATGGCAGCGCCTTTCTCGCTCACGAGGAGCGACGCCGCGAGGACGTCGAGCGTCGGCGCTGCGACATCCGGCGCGAGGCCCAGCGAGGGAATCGTCGAGACCGGGTCGACGCCTGCCTTGGTCAGACTGCGCCGGTCGGCGGGTATGCCGAGGAGCACCTCGTCAGGCATCCCCGGGACGATGTCGGGCTCCGGCGCTTCTCCGACATCCGGAGCTTGAGCGTTCGCAACACCAGTCGAGGCGAGGAGGAGCCCCGCCGCAAAAAGCAGCGCGCGCATCAGTCCTTGAGCTCCAGCGGATCGAAGCTGCCTTCCAGCACCGTGGGCGTCGTGCCCACGATCTTGGTCGCGATGATGCGCCAGCGTTCATCGATATCTTTTGTCTCCGGATCGTTCTTCAGCGCCGAGGAATGGGCATACAACGTGAGCTGCGCATTTCCCCCCATCGTCCGCACCCGCACGCGAATGTCCACGAAGCGCGCGACGAGCTCTTCCGGGACCGGAAGCGATCGGGTCTTCGCCCGGTACTCGCCCACGGATCCTGGTACGTCGCCGAGGTTTGCAGTCGCGCTCTCCACGAAAAATGCAATGTCGCCTTTCGCCTTGATTCCCAAGTGGATCTGCGGCTTTTCCGATTTGCTGGACATGATCCTCTCCTTTTCATGAGGCGGCAGCCATACCCCTCGCCTCAGACCCGCACCGGTCCTCGGTGTCCCATCCAGAGACAAAAAGCCGCTCAGGATGTGGATGACCCAAAGCGAAGGAAATACGGACTCCGCACAAATAGAATACGTTACATGAGGCGTGGTCCGGCTTGCAAGCACAAACTGGTGTTCCTCGACGCGACCCTTGCATACCGATCCGCTATCGAGGTTCTCCTCACATTCCCACCCCGACCAGCGCTCCGCTCCCCGTTCGCCCCATGACCGCCGCGCACGACCTCCTCGACCTTCCCCGGCAGGTCAGCGCTTTCGTCGTCCGCCTCGTCGAGGGCGTCACCCAGCCCGAGGCCCTCCTCGACGCCTAGGCCATCCTTGCCAGAACCATGCGCGTAGACCCACGCAGAACGAGGTAGGGTTTCCCCCATGTCCGGTGCCGAGCTGCCGAGCTCCCTCGAAAAGCCCAAAGCGCCTCTGCCCACCAACGAAGATCCCCCCGCGGGCGCGCTCGAGCGGGTCGCGGCGCGGTTCACGGCGTGGGCCGAGCGGTGGATCCCCGACGCGTTCGTGTTCGCGCTCGTGGCCACGTTCCTCGTGGTGATCGCGGCGTGGGTGAGCCTGTCGTCGAAGCAGGGCGCGGCGAGCGCGGCGGCCGAGGTCGCGGCGATCTGGGGCGGCGGGTTCTGGGAGCTCATCCCGTTCACGTTGCAGATGTCGCTCGTGATCATCACAGGCTACGTCGTCGCGACGACGCGGCCGGTGTATCGGCTGATCCGCGCGCTCGCCGCCGTGCCGCGCTCGCCGCGGGTGGCGATCGCGTGGGTGGCGCTGTTCGCCATGCTGTCGTCGTGGTTCAACTGGGGGTTTTCGCTGATCTTCAGCGCGATGCTCGCGAAGGAGACGGCGCGACGCGTGCGCGGCGTCGATTACCGCGCCGTCGCCGCGAGCGCGTTCCTCGGGCTCGGGAGCATCTGGGCGCAAGGGCTCAGCGGGAGCGCGGCCCTGCAGATGGCGACGCCGAGCGCGCTGCAACCGGCGACGCGCGCGATCGTGGAGGCCGGTGGCAAGGTGCCAGGCGGCGTGATCCCGCTGTCCGACACGATCTTCCTGTGGCAGAGCCTCGTGTCCGTCGGGATCGAGATCGTCCTCGTGACGGTGCTCGTGTACCTGTACGCGCCGTCCGCGGCGCGGGCGCGGAGCGCGGCGGATCTCGGGATCGATATGGGTCGATCTCCGCTCGAAGCGGACCAGCCGCCGCGCAAGGCGACGCCGGGCGAGTGGCTCGAACATTCGCCCCTCCTGAGCGTGCTCTTCGTGCTTCTTTCGGGCGCGTACCTCGTCGGGTACTTCGCTTCGAGCGGGCAGGGGCTCAACGCGTTGAACCTCAACACGGTGAACCTGATCTTCCTGACGCTCGGGGTGCTCCTGCACGGGACGCCGGCGCGGCTGATGCGCGCGGTGAAGGAGGCGACGCCGGGCGTGTGGGGCGTGATCTTGCAGTTTCCGTTCTACGCGGGGATCGCGGCGCTGATCGTCAAGACGCATCTCAACGAGTCGATCGCGGGCTTTTTCGTGGGGCTCTCGACGCCTCGGACGTACCCGGCGGTCGTGGCGGTGTACTCGGCCGTGCTCGGGGTGTTCGTGCCGAGCGGGGGGTCGAAATGGGTGATCGAGGCGCCGTACGTGATGCAGGCGGCGCACGATCTGAAGGTGCATCTCGGCTGGATGGTGGCCGTCTACGATCTCGGCGAGGCGCTGGCGAACCTGGTGCAGCCGTTCTGGATGCTGCCCATCCTCGGCCTGTTCGGCCTCAAAGCGCGCGACGTGATGGGCTACACGTTCATCGTATTCCTCGTGCTCTTGCCCGTCGTGCTTCTGCTCGTGACCGTGCTCGGCGCGACGCTACCGTATCCACTCTGAACGGCCTTATGCGGCGACGCGCGAATCCGTTCCTCCATGTCGACATCCTGCGCCGTGTGACAATGGGCACGTTCTGTGAATGCAGAAGTGATCGCCGTGCATTGCAGAGATGCGATTCGAGGGGGGTAGGGCGCACGTAAGCCGTGGAAAGATCGAATCGATTCCATTGGCCCGCGGGTTGCTCTAGTCCTCTGCGAGCGCCTGCTCCGGTCCCCCCCCACCGTCGAGTAGGCGCTCTTTTTTGTCCATCGCTCGACAATGTGATCAGCATTGCCGATGTGTGGCGGAGGCGAGGTCGTCTCGCACGGATGCAACGCCTTCTTGCAAGGTTGCGATGTTGGAAGGTCGATCCGGCGTGGATCTTCGCGGAGCAGGGGGCTCCTGAGGTTGGTACGCGGGTTGCTCTAGTCCTCCGCGAGCGCCTGCTCCGGTTCCCCCCCCCCGCCGTCGAGTAGGCGCTTTTTCTTTTTGTTCGTGGGATCAATCGACGCGAACGATGGCCACGTGCTCGATCCTGCCGGGCGGCAGGACGTCGACCGTCAGGAAATGACGGCCGATGCCATCCATCCGCTCCGGGATCGCGCCGCCGCCGCCCGTGATGTGCGCCGGGATGCCCGCGTTCTCGAAGGCGTAATACGAGTGGACGTGCCCGTAAAACGTGAGGTCGACCCCGCCCCGGGCGAGCTGCGCGAGGAGCTTGTCCGCCTCGGCCCGGCTCGCGAACGAGCCATTGCGTGAGCCGACCGGATCGATCGGCACGATGTGCATCGTGACGACGTGCAAGCGGTCGCGGCTCCCTTCGAGCCAGCCGTCGAGCCACGTGTAGACGAGCGGATCGAGCGTGGCGCTCGCCGAGTCGATCATCGAGAAGCGCACGCTCCGGAAATCGAAGGTGTAGTTCCCGCGGCCGAAATACTCGTGGTAGAGGTCGTCCCGCGTGCCGAGCTCGTGGTTGCCGAGCGTCGCGTAACACGGGAACACGAGCGTCTTCATCTCGCGCTGGAACGTTTCGAGCTGCTCGGGCGTGCCCTGCGCGGTGAGGTCGCCGCTGATGAGCGCGAAGCGGATGCCAGGCGTCGTGTTCATCTTCGAATAAATGTCCTGGACGTCGCCGATGGCCTCCTGGACGTCGGCGAAGACGGCAAACCGCCACGGGTCGAGCAAGGCCCGATCGGGCGCGGCGAGCGAGAGCGTGATCTCCTCGTTCGCGGGGAGATCGAGGCGGAAGGTGCGCTCGGTGGGGAAGGGCGCGGCGACGATTTCGACAGGCAGGGGCGCGCCTGCCTTCGTGGCGGCGACGAGCTCCGCGTCGGGGAGGAGGTTTTCGATGCGAACGTCCCAGGCGCCCCCCTCGGCGGCGCCCGTGGTCAAACGGAACGAGAGCGTGGGCGCGGAGGCCCAGAGATGAAGCTCGCGCGGGCCGAGGCGGCGAACGGCGGCGAGGCCCTCGGCGACGTCGACGCGGACGGCGCCCTGCGAGGCGCGGCCGATGTCGAGATCCCGGCGGGCGCGGCCCTCGGCGACATCGAGGCAAGAGGCGAAGAGCGGCGCGGCGGACGCGACGAGGAGCACGGCGAAAAACGAGGCGATGGGCTTCACGGGTTCCCTCCATACCGAAAAAGGAGCGAGGCGCGGCCGACGAGCGCCGAGCCGCCCTGCACGTCGAAGAGCGCTCCCCAGCGAGGCGAGAAGAAGAGCCGGGTCTGCGCCCCGAAATGTCCAGCGATGCCGCTGCCGAGGCCAGGGTTCTTCAGCCCGCCGGCGAAGCCGTCGTGGCGGTGTTCGTAATAGGCCATGGCCTCGCCGCGGGGGTATCCGCTGTGGCCGAGGTACATGCCGAACGCCATACGTGGGGTGAGGAGATCGTTCGCCTCGACGCCGATGCCGGGGTACCGATGCGCGGCATACGCGAGGCCGAGGCCGAGCTCGGCGAAGGAGCCGCGCAACGTGGGGCCGATGCGGGCGAGGTCGAGCCGGCCGAGGAGGTTCACCTCGCCCGTCGTCACCGAAAACCCCTCGGTGCCGTAGCTGTGGTTCGTCAGGGCGACCTCGATGTCGAAGTACGAGCCGTCGCGCGCGCGTTCGCTCGTCGAGGTGCGGGGGCCGAAGAAGCGATACGCGGCGGAGATGCGGGTGCGGGCGTTCGTGTCGTCGAGCGCGAAGTAGCCGAGGGCCGAGAGGCGGACCGAGCCGGCGCGGAGGTCGGCGCCGGGCGTGAGGAAGGCGTTGTAGGCGAAGTTCGGGTCATGGACGAACATGACGCCGAGCTGGGTCTCGACCGAGGGCAAAGAGACCGGGGGGCTGCCGGTGCCGCCTTCGGGCGCGAGGACGCCGTAAATGTCGGCGAGGGCCGAGAGGAAAAAAACCGCGGCGCCGGTGACGGTGCCGAGGATGATCGGGCCGATGAACCTGCGCGTCGCGCCGGTCGCGGCCGCGCCGCCGAGCCCGGCGACGATGAGCCCCGCCCCGAGGCCCTCGGCGCCGAGGAGCACGAGGCCGGTGCGGGTATGGCCGAGGACGAGGTGCCCCGTGCCATGCACGAGCGCGCCGGGGACGAAGGAGCCGGCGACGGCGAGGGCTTTGCGGCCGCTGCTTGGAGGCGGATTCGGCGGGGCCTTGGGTTCGCCGGCGGCCTGGGCTTTCGTGGCGGCCGGCGCGTCGGCGTTCCGCGGGGCCTCGTCGGCAGCGGCAGGGAGCGCGGGAAGGAAGAGGAAGGCGGCGGCTGCGAGGGCCGGTCCGGGTATCGAAGGCCGCCTCGAGGAAGCGATGAAGCCTGTCACGATCGCAGAGCTTAGCTGAAATTCGAGCTTGTCTTTCCAGCCTGAACGGCTGTTTAATGCTCTTCGGAGGCGTACCACCGCGAGGCCATCCATGAACCGGATGAAATACGGGGCTCTGTATCTCTCAGCGCTGCTCCTTTTGGGGATGGCGGCGTGCGGCGGCGACGGGTCGTCCACCACGCCGACCGGATCCACAGCCGGTACGGGCGGCGGCGGTGGTGGCGGCGGCACGGGCGGCGACGGCGGCACGGGCGGCGACGGAGGAAGCCCTCCCGTCCCGCCAGGGCCTCCCGGCACGGACACCGTGAGCGCCGGCAACGTGGTGAGGAGCCCGAGCTACAAGATGGTCTTCACGCTCGGGCAGCCGACGCAGAACCAGACGAAGACGACATCGCCCAGCTATCGGATGCAGGGCGGCCTCATTGGAGCGAACGGGAGCTTGCCATGAGCAACGGGATGATCACGCGCCTGATCTCGGCTTCGGCCGTCGCTTTTGCGCTCTCTGCCGGCGCCGCCGTCGCAGAGGCCGCGGTGCCGCAGACCATCACCCAGCAGGGCCGGCTCTACGACGAAAAGAATGCCCCGGTGAATGGCACGCTCCAGGTGACGTTCGCGCTCTACGCCGATCCCGCGGCGGCCGATCCGATCTGGACCGAGTCGCACGACATCACGTTCGAGGAGGGGTACTTCTCGGCGAACCTCGGGACGGTCACGGCCTTCGACAAGAACGTCTTCGACGGCTCGGTGCGGTATCTCGGCATCAAGGTCGGTAGCGATCCCGAGATGACGCCGCGATCCCCCGTGCAAAGCGTGCCCTACGCGATGGTCGCGGGGGACGCGATCGGCGACATTCATCCGACGTCGGTCTGGGTCGGCGACACCCTCGTGATCGACAGCACGGGCAAGTGGGTCGGGGATCCGACGGGGCTCATGGGTCCCATGGGGCCGCAAGGTCCCGTGGGTCCGACGGGCGCGGCCGGTGCCAAGGGCGCGACGGGCGCGACGGGCGCGACGGGCGCGACCGGTCCGCAGGGTCCGAAGGGCGAGACGGGCGCTACGGGCGCGAAAGGCGCGACGGGCGCGACGGGCGCGACGGGCGCGACTGGTCCGCAGGGTCCGAAGGGCGAGACGGGCGCGACCGGTCCGCAGGGTCCGAAGGGCGAGACGGGCGGGATCGGTCCGCAGGGTCCGAAGGGCGAGACGGGCGTCGTATCGGTCCGGAGCCTCGATGCGCCGGGCATTTCCGTGAACGGGAGCTCGCTCGTGTTCGCGTGGGCGGCGACGCCGGTGAGCGTGAACGTCGTCGCGGCCGGGCAACGGATCACGGGCTCGGCGGTGGCCATCCTCGGGTCGAGCTCGGGGACGGCCACGTCGGTCGGCTTTGGCCTCTGTTACCAGGCCTCCGGAGGTCAGATCATCCCGTTCTACCCGACCTCGTACACGACCACGGCGAGCATCTCGGCGCGCGCTCCGTTCGCCGCCGCCGGCACGGTGTCGGGCCTCGCGGTAGGGACGTACAGCGTCGGGTTCTGCGTGCGGAACGTCTCCGCGATCTCGCTGAACTCGAACGACGCGATCAACGGCTGGGTCATGGTGACCAACTGAGCGACGGGCGTCCTCGTTCGTCGTGTCCATCCTCTCGATCCTCGTAGACACGGTCACGCGCGCGGCGCACGCGTTCGCCCTCGCGATCGCGCCGCCGCTCTTCGCGCCCGAGCCCGGCTCCGGTTCGATCGGGGGCGCCCTCGTCGCGGCCGTGGTGCTCGCGGCCGTGGTGCTCGGCGCGCTTCGCCTCGCCGCCCGCGTCCGCTCGCCCGAAGCGAGGATCGCCGCGGTCGCGCTCGTCCTCTCGGTTGTCGCGTCCCTCGTCGTCGGCGCGTACTTCCGCGGCCCTCGCGCGCCGCTCGGCCGCGGCGTGCTCTTCGTCGCCGTGCCCCTGTGGGCGGGGCTCGCCGCGTGCGCGGGGATCGTGGCTCCGCGCAGGAACGCGCGGCTCGTCGCGTCCGCCGTCGTGGCCCTCGGCCTCGTGCTCTTCGGCGCGTCGGCCGAGTGGCTCTTTTCGACGCCGCAGATGTGGTGGCAGACCGTGCTCCGCGACGGCGACGCGCGGCGCGCCCTCGACGTGATCACCGAGCCCCAGGCGCGGGCGCGGGATCACGCGGCTGCGCTCGCCGTCGTCGATCGGTGTCTCACGCTGAAGCCCGCGAGCTGCGCCTGCGCCTCGCGCCGTGCGTTCGTCGTGCTTCACCTCCGGGACATGCCGCGCGCGCTCGAAGCCGCGCAGGACGCCGCGGGCAGGTGCCCGGCCGATGCGCTCGCGCAGGCCGCGCTCGCCGCCACGCTCGCCACGAACGGCGAGGGGAAGCGGGCCGAGGAGGTCGCGCGCGCGGCGCTCGTGGACGCGCGCGAGCCGCTGCTCGACTACGGGCTCGCGCTGGCGCTCGATCAGCAAGGTCGGACGGCGGAGGCGGTCGCGTCCGCTCGGCGGGCGTTCGAGGGAGGGGCCGGTCGTGACGCGGCCGTCCTGCTCGGCGCGCTGCTCATCCGCGAGAACGATCTCGACGGCGCGGAGAAGGTCCTCGCGCCGATCCCGAAGGAAGCCCCGAACGACGCGGAGGCGCTCTTCGACCTGGGGATCATCGCGGACAAGAAGAACGATTACAACCGTGCCCGGGAGCGTTACCTCGCCGCGCTACGCGCCGATCCGGGCCTGACGGCTGCGCGCCGGAACCTCGCGCTGTTGACGCTGCGGTTTGGGATCTTCGAGGAAGCGAAGCACCATGCGCGCAAGCTCGTCGAGGCCACGCCTGGGGACGCGCGGAGCGTGGATCTCTTGCACCGCATCGAGCTCGCCGCCCTCGAACGAGCCGCGCGGTCTCCCACGCCCGCGCCCTGAGCGGGTGCAGCCGCAACCCGAGCCGATGCACCGGAAGCGCCGTGCCGGGGCTCTGCCCCGGACCCCGCGGGGGGCTGTCCGCCCCCTCGACCCCGGACCAGGCACAGCCTGGACCGAGGGTTGAAAAACTGCGCTCCGCGCAGTTTTTCAAACAGGCCGACGAAGAAGCCAGGTTGCCAGCAGAACCCGCAGCGCGGCTGTCTTGGTTGGCGACGCCGTTGCCGGTCTTGACCGGGCCTGTTCGATGAACTGCGCGGAGCGCGGTTCATCGAGCCTGGGTCCAGCCCCTGGCTGGTCCGGGTCCAGGGGTGGACAACCCCTGGTCGGGGTCCGGGGTAAAACCCCGGTTCTCCCTCAGCGATAGGGCCCGAGGCTCGTCGCGCCCGCGAGCGCGGCGACCGCGGCGGCGAACGCGTCGGCCGTGGCGAGCATCTCCTCGGGGTCCTGCACGAGCGGCAAACGAACGCCGAGGCGTGTCTCTTCGAGCAGGGGCTCGCGCCCCGTGGCTTTGGTGAGCGTCGCGCTCCACGAGGCTGGAAGCTCGCGCTCGGGCCGCGGCGACCAGAGCCGGCTCTCGGCTGGGCGCTCGCCCTCCCAGCGGTGATCGAGCGACAGGGGGATCCCTGCGCGGGAGAAGTTTTCCACCGCGAGATCGCCGACCCGGAGGCGCGCGCCGCGCTGCGCGGCGAAGTGCTGGAAGGCGGGCAGGGCCGGCGCGAGCGCGGCGGGCGGGGGCAACGTGGCGATCGCGATCGCGAGGCGGTGCGCGAGCAACTGGGCACGCGCGAGGAAGCGCTCGAGGCCTGCGACCTGGTAGACGCCGCCTTTCTGCACGACCACCGTGTGTTCGTCGTCGAGGGCGGCCTCGTCGAAGACGTCGAGGGCCTCGTGCACCTCGGCGCTGAGCAGGCGGGCGGCCTGGACGGCCTCGCGCGCCCGCACCGTGAAGCGCTTCGCGAGGCGTTTGTCCAGGCCGGGCAGCTTTGCGCCGAAATCGGTCCAGCGCCGTTCGGCGAGGCGCAGATCGAGGCCGAGGGCGGGGAACGAGAGCTCGGCGACGACGCACGGGCCGAGGCCCTCGCGATGCTCTTCGGTCACCTCGATGCGGATGCCTCGTACGTCGAGGACGAGCACGGCCTGCTCGGGATCGAAGTCGACGACCGTGGCCCCGGCGGCGCGGATGGCCTCGGCGGCTGCGCGCCAGACGGAGAGGTGACGTTGTTTGCCGACGAGCGGCAGGCCTTTTGCGGGCTTGCGTAGGCCTTTCTGGCGCTCGACGGCGACGGGCACGCGCAGGGAGAGATCACGGCCGAAGGCCACGACGGCGACGACCTCGAGCGCGTAGTCGACGCGGATGAACGGGGAGTGAAAGGTCGGCACGAGCTCGGCGGGGATGCCGATGCGGAAGGGGATCGAGGTGCCTTCCTCGGGCGTGCCTTCGAAGAGGGTCCACGTGCGTCGGTCGACCTCGGCGGGGCCGGCGGTGCTCGTCACGAGCGCGGTCTCGATCGCGCTCGTGGCGAGCTCGATGCGCCGGAGCTTGCGATCGCCGAGGCCCGTCAGCGCGATGGCGCCCGTGAGGCTGCCGTGGACGGGGAGGCGTTGATCTTCGAGGGAGAGCTCGATCACGGGGTCTTCGCCGCGGTGTTCGCCGGCCTGGCTCGTGAACACGCGCGGCTCGGGGGGCGCGGCCCGCGTGGTCGGCACGCGGATCGGGATGACGTACGTTTCGTGGCGATCGGGCCACCACGGGATGTGCACGTGGACGGAGATCTCGTACTCGATCGTGCTGTATCCGCTGCGGTAGGTGGGCGGGAGGCCGTGCGGGAGGGGGAAATCGATCGCCTGGTCCAAGGTCCCCGGCTGGAGGACGCCTGCGGGAAAACGCTTCCCGAGCCGCACGATCTCGCGGCGATGGTATCTGCGGGTGCGGGTCTTGCCGCTGGAGGACGTGCGTTTGTAGCGCGACTCGCGGCCCACGAGCTCGACGTCGATCGCGTCGAAGGGCGTCTCGGTCTTGGATTTCAGGTGGACGTGAACGCGGAGCGTGTCGCCGGCGGTCGGCTCGGCGGGGTCGAGGTACACGGTGACGTCGGGGCGGCTGCGCATCAGGGCGAGCCATCATCCACGAGGAGAGGGCGGGGGCACAAGGTCGAGGGCGCGGGCCCGGCCACGGAAACGTCCGCGGGCATAACGTGGCGCCCCCCGGCAGCCGACCCGTCAGTGCGCGGAATGCCCGGATCCGCCTTGCAAATCGAGCATGCCCATCATCCCGGCGTCGGCGTGATCGAGGATGTGGCAATGAAACATCCACATCCCCGGCCGATCGTCGTACCGCACGGCGAAGCGGCCCGTGCCGTCGACGGGGACGTTGACCGTATCCTTCCACTCCATCGGGTGGATCGGGGCGAGCGACGCGTCGAGTGGTTGGAAGAAAAAGCCGTGCAAATGGAATGGGTGGTCGAAGTCCATCGTGTTTTTTACGGTCCACACCTGCGTCTCGCCCACCATGGCCGGGACCGGCACGGCTTCCCACGAGGGCACGCCGTTGATGCCCATTACCATCTTGCCGTCGACCTCGCCTTGCGTGAGGTCGAGCGTGATGGGCGTCGCGCCCGCGAGATCCAGCGGCGTGATCACGCGATCCGTCTTCGGCCGCGGCGTCTCCGTGACCTCGGCCTCGTCCGTGAGGCGCACCCGGAAGACCTCCTCCTCGGGCCGGTTGAACGTCGTTCCATAGCCGCGATCATAGGGCACCCAGCGCACGGCGAACGTCGATCCCGGCGCGCCGCGGGGCACGACCAGCACGTCGGCGCGCTCGCCCGGCGCGAGCACGAGGGCCGCGGACTCGACGGGCTTCTCCATGAAGCCGCCGTCGCTGCCGATACGCGTGAAGGTGTGTTCTTTCATCGCGAGCTGGAAATATCGGCTCTTCGCGGCATTCACGAGCCGCCACCGCTGCCGCCGGCCCGCGCGCGCCTGGATGACCGGGTTCTTCCGGCCATTGACCAGCAAGAGATCGCCCTCGCGTCCGAAGAGCGTGCCGAAATCGAGGCCCGTCTGCGGATCCTGGAGGGAGCCGTCGTCGCGGATCGCCATGTCCGAGAGCACGAGGACGAGCTCGTCGCCGAGATCGGCGGGCTCGGTCGGGTCGTCGACGAGCAGCGCGCCGTAGAGGCCAAAGCCGAGCTGCGCGGCCGAATGGACGTGCGGGTGGTACCAGAAGAGGCCCGCGTCCGGCAGGACGAAATCGTAGGTGAACGTCTCGCCCGGCTGGATCGCCGGCTGGCTGTGCTCCGCCGCCCCGTCCATCGCCGCGGGGATTCGTAGCCCGTGCCAGTGGATCGTCGTCGGTTCGGGCAGCGCGTTGCGGAAATGCACGATGAGCCGATCGCCCACGTTCGCCCGCACGAACGGTCCGGGGATGCTGCCGTCGTAGGTCCACGCGGGCGTCTTCAGGCCGGCGACGAGCTCGAGCTCTTCGATGCGAGCTTCGAGGTCCATCTCGAAGGTCTTCGGGTCGGTGTTTCGGTCCGTCGCGGGGCGCATGGCGACCGCGGAATCCCAGCCTTCGGGCTGCGCACCCGGGTCCGGGCCACCGCAGCCGAGGCCGAGGAGCCCGAGCAGCACGAGCGGCGCTCGGCGGCGCGGGAGATGTGTTTTCCGGGGCGCGGCGAGAGGGAGCTTCGACATCGCAGGAGCGAGCATCCGCCGAGCCCCTCACGAATGCAAGCCGCGGCGCGACGGCGCGTCTTGCGAGCGAAAGGCATCTGCTCGTAGGATGCCCAGGATGTCGGTCCACGTCTCCGGCTCGGCTGTCGGGCCTCGCCACCTGCGCCGCTCTTCGATGAGCGCGCGCGGGGGACGGGCGTGGACGTTCGTGTTCGTTTCGCTGTCGATCCTGCTGCTCACGTACGGGTGCGTCTCGCCCGATAGGCCCTACGGCGAGGGCCCTCCGGACGGGGGCACGGCGGGGCAAGGCGGCGGCGGGATGGGCGGCGGGGGCGGGCAGGGCGGCGACGCGAACGGCGAGCCGTGCAGCGACAGCCTCGCGTGTGGATCCGGCTTCTGCGTGGACGGCGTTTGCTGCGACGCCGCGTGCACGGGCACGTGTGTGTCTTGCAAGGCGGCGGATACGGGGCAGTCGAACGGCACGTGCGCGCCCGTGATCGCGGGCTTCGATCCCGAGAGTGAGTGCGCGGACGAGGGCGCGTCGTCGTGCGGGCACGATGGCTCCTGCGACGGCGAGGGCGCGTGCGCGCTCTACAAGGCTGGGACCGAATGCGCGCCGCAGTCCTGCGTCGATCAAACGAAGGTGCTCGCGAAGACCTGCGACGGCGCCGGCACCTGCATGGACACGGGGACGGTCGATTGCGCGCCGACCGCCTGTGTGAACAACGTGTGCGCGACCGACTGCACGAACGACGACGCCTGTGCGGCCGGGAAATACTGCGATGGGGCCTCGGGGGAGTGCCTCGACAAGAAGGCCATCGGCGAGGCGTGCCAGGGGAACAAGGCGAACCAGTGCGCGAGCGGCTTCTGCGCGGACGACGTCTGCTGCGACGCGGCCTGCGAGGGCAACTGCGAGGCGTGCACGGCGGCGCTCACGGGCGGCGCGAACGGCACGTGCGCGGCCATCCTCGAAGGGACCGATCCCCACGGGGATTGCCTGGATCAGGGCCCGAGCTCGTGCGGGAACGACGGCACGTGTGACGGCAAGGGCGCGTGCCGCAACTACATGGCGGGCACGATTTGCGCGCAGGGCGGCTGCGCGGGCGGCGTCCAGACGAACCCCGACACCTGCGACGGCATGGGGAGCTGCGTCGACAAGGGCACGGCGAGCTGCGCGCCGTATGCGTGCGCCGGCGACGTCTGCGCCTCGATGTGCGTGATTGACGTGCAGTGCGCCGCGGGCCAGTACTGCGCCGCGGGCGCGTGTGTGCCGAAGAAGGCGGCGGCCGCGAGCTGCGGCGGCGCGAACGAGTGCGCGAGCGGCTTCTGCGTCGACGGCGTCTGCTGCAACACGGCCTGCGGCGGCACCTGCCAGGCGTGCTCGACCTTGAAGAAGGGCTCGGGCGCGAACGGCGTCTGCGGATCCATCGCGCTCGGGAGTGATCCGGACAGCGAGTGCCTCGATCTAGGCGCGCCCTCGTGCGGGACGAACGGCGTCTGCAATGGCGCGGGCGCTTGCCAGCTCTACGCCGCGGGCACGGTCTGCGTCGCGTCGAGCTGCACGGGATCGACCCAGACGAACGCCGACACCTGCAACGGCATGGGCGCGTGCGCCGACGGCGGCACGAAGGCGTGCGCGCCCTACGCTTGCGGCGCGGGGACCTGCAAGCAGACCTGCGTGGCCGACGCCGACTGCACGTCGGGCAACGCCTGCGTGAACGGCATCTGCGGCACGAAAAAGCCGCTCGGCACGGCCTGCGCGGCGGCGAACGAGTGCCAGAGCAACTTCTGCGTCGACGGCGTCTGCTGCGACACGACCTGCTCCGGCCTCTGCCAGGCCTGCTCGGCGGCGAAGAAGGGCGGCGGCTCGACGAACGGCACCTGCGGCGTGATCCTCGTCGGCACCGACCCGGACAACGAGTGCACCGATCAGGGCGTGATGACGTGCGGCACGAACGGCTTCTGCAGCGGCATGGGGAGCTGCCAGCTCTATCCCGCGGGCGCCGCGTGCGTCGCGGCCTCGTGCTCCGGAGCGACGCTCACGAAGGCCGACACGTGCAACGGCATGGGCGCGTGCATCGACGCCGGCACGCAGCCCTGCGCCCCCTACACCTGCAGCACGAACGCTTGCAAGGCGACGTGCGCCACGAACGCCGACTGCGCCTCGACGTCCTACTGCGTCGCGCCGGCCTGCGTCGCGAAGAAGGGGACGGGCGCGGCATGCGCCGCCACGAGCGAATGCGCGAGCGGCTTCTGCGTCGACGGCTACTGCTGCAGCACCGCGTGCTCGGGCCTCTGCCAGGCTTGCTCGGCGGCGAAGAAGGGCGGCTCGAACGGCGTCTGCGGCAGCATCACGACCGGCACCGACCCGGACAACGAGTGCGCGGCCGCCGCGGCCTCGACCTGCGGCGCGAACGGCTTCTGCGCCGCCGGCGCTTGCCAGCTCTACGCCTCGGGCACGGTCTGCGTCGCGGCGAGCTGCACGAACGGCGTCGAGACGAAGGCCGACACGTGCAGCGGCACGGGCACCTGCGCCGACAACGGCACGAAGGCCTGCAGCCCCTACGTCTGCGGCACGACGGCGTGCAAGACGATGTGCGCCGTGAACGCGGATTGCGCGGCCGGGTTCACCTGCTCGGGCGGCACGTGCACGGCGGGGGCGCTCTAGCGGATCCCGATGAAGCTCGAAGAAGGCGCGATCATCGACGGAAAATACCGCATCGTCCGGTTGCTCGGGCGCGGCGGGATGGGGGTCGTGTACGTCGCCGAGAACCTGCGGGTGAAGCGCCAGGTCGCGATCAAGGTGCTCTCGCGCGCCGCGACCGAGCTGCACGGCGACGCGCTCGTCCGCTTCGAACGCGAGGCGCAGGCGGCCGGGCAGATCGGCTCCGATCACATCGTGGAGGTCCTCGACCTCGGCACGACCGAGCAGGGCGATCGCTTCATGGTGATGGAGCTGCTCGAGGGCGAGACGCTGAAGGAGCGCGCCAAGCGCGGGCGGATCTCGATCGACAAGATCGTCGAGCTCTTCCGGCAGCTCCTCGACGGCCTCGAGGCCGCGCACGCCGCGGGCATCATCCACCGCGACCTCAAGCCCGACAACGTCTTCCTCCAGAAGAAGAAGGCCGGGCACGACGACTGGGTGAAGATCCTCGACTTCGGCATCTCGAAGTTCTCGGGCATGTCGGGCGAGGCCGCGCAGCACACGCGCACGGGCGTCGTGATGGGCACGCCGTTCTACATGAGCCCCGAGCAGGCGCGCGCGGCGAGCTCCGTCGACGCGCGCAGCGATCTCTACACCGTGGCCGTGATGCTCTACGAGATGCTCACGGGCCAGGTGCCCTTCAGCGGCGAGACGTTCGCCGAGCTGATGTTCAAGATCGTCTTCGAGTCGCAGCCACACCCGAAGGCCGTGAGCCCGATGCTCGACGACGAGATCTGCGGCATCGTGGTCAAGGGCATGCACCGCGATCCGGCCGCGCGCTTCCAGAGCGCCGACGAGTTCCGCGTCGCGCTCGCCGCCTGGGAGGAAAAACGCGCGAGCGGGCAGCTCAAGCGTTCGCCGCTCCCCTCGGTCTCGGATCTCTCCTTGCCGCCGCGCTTGGGCGTGGCCACGCCCGAGCCGCCGCCGGTCTCGACGCCGCTCGGCGCGGGCGCCCCCGCCGGCCCGCCGAGCAGCCCCTCCGACCCGGGTTCGTCGCCGCCGAACAGCGCCTCGTTGACGCGGCAGACCTGGGCGCAGAGCGAGCGCGCCTCGGTCCCAGCGGGCAAACGCAAGGGAGGGCTCGTCGCCGTGGGCCTCGCGGTCGTGGTCGCCGTGTCCGCGGGCGGGGGGTACATCGTTCTCCGTGGCGGCTCCCGGGTCCCGGAGGCACCTTCGAGCGCCGCGGCCGCCCCTGCACCCACGCCCGAGCCCGAACAGGCCGCTCCGGCGCCCTCGCCGTCGGCCTCGGCGGCCACGATCGCGCCTCCGGCGAGCGCCTCTGCCGCGGTCAAACCCGCCTCGACGTCGAGCGCCGCGCCGGCCGTGACGACCCAAGGGGCGGCCACGAAGAAGAGCGTGACGAAGAAGGTCGTCACGGACTACGGGTATTGAGCGGGGGTTGCCCCGTAAAACCTAATACCTTGGGAGATCCCCCGGCTCTGCCGGGGAGGCAGCCGAAGTTTGACATTTCCGGGATTCTAAAGGCGGAACCCCCTTCGTGAGCCGCTCAAAGCAACACGAAAGGGGTTCCAGTGGACGAGTACAACAGTCTCAACCATACGAAGTGGGAGTGCAAGTACCACGTCGTGTTCATCCCGAAATGTCGGCGAAAGGTGCTGTACGGAGAGCTTCGCCGCCACCTCGGTCCGTTGTTCCGGACGCTTACGGAGCAGAAGGACAGCCGGGTCGAGGAGGGGCACCTCATGCCGGACCACGTTCACATGATGCTCTCGATCCCGCCGAAGCACGCGGTGTCGCAGGTCGTCGGTTACATCAAGGGCAAGAGCGCGATCCACATCGCGCGGACGTTTTTGGAGCGGAAGCGGAACTTCGTGGGCCAGCACTTCTGGGCGCGAGGGTACTTCGTCTCGACCGTAGGGAGAGACGAAGCCGTCATCCGTGCATATATCAGGAATCAGGAGGCAGAAGACCGGCGGGTCGAGCAGCTCCGCCTCCTGTAGGATCGAGCGCCACCTTCAGGTGGCTCACAAGGCCGCTCGTGAGCGGCCAATAAATCAGCCGCTTTGAGCGGCTCACTCTCCGAAACCCCCCGGCTTTGCCGGGGGATCGTTAGAACCGACCGACGACCCCGCCGCCCTGGGGTCCGATCCACGGGGTCACGAGCGCCTTCGACGGCGCCTTCCCAGGCGTTCCTTTCGACACCACGAACAGCACGACGCCGGTGACCGTCAATGCGCCGCCCGCGGCGAGGCCGATGACGCCGATCGTCCCTTTTTGATTCGCGTCCTCGTCGAGCGCGCGCACCGCATCCGCCGGCGGTCCCCAGCAGCCGGCGCCGCACGTGTCGAACGCCTCGTCCGCCTCCGCCCGTTTCGCCAGCGACAGGCCCCCGAAGACGCCGCCGGCCCCGAGCCCCGCCACGCCGAGCCCCATGAGCACGACCCCCGCGATCCGCCCCGGGCTCGTCTTCCCGGGCGGCTGCTCCCGCCCACCTGCGGGCCCCGTCGGCCCCACGGGCGTGCGCACCGGCGTGATCGGCGCGGCGCTCGCCACGGCCGCGAGCTCCAGCACGACGGCCGCTTTTTCCCCCTCCTTGATGGTCACGCTTTTCTCGGGCGCCGCCATGCCCTCGGCCGTCGCGCGCAGGACATGCGTGCCGGGATCGATCGGGCTCGGGATGCCGAGGAGCGCCGCGGGGAGCGGCTTTTCATCGACCGTGACGACGACATGTTTCGCCTCGGGCGTGGTGCTCACCTGGAGGGACGGGATGCGCGGCGAGAGGTCGGCGAGCTCTTTCTCCGCGTCGGCCTTGGCGTTCCTGAACGCGGCGGGCGCCTTCGGGCCGAGCTCCTCGCGCACGATCGAGAGGTAGGCCTCCTTCGCGAGGACGAGCTTTCCAAGGGCCGCATACGAGCGCGCGAGCATGAGCACGTGGGTCGGCGCGTGGAAGAGCGCCTCGGCGCGCAGGAACATGTCGACAGCTTCGGCGTAACGCGACGCCTTGAACGCGTTCGTGCCGTTCTCGGCGGCGGCGCGGGCCCCGGCTTTCGCCTCGGCGCTCGCCGTGGGCTCCTCGGCGCGGACGGGCGAGGGCGCGAGCGTGGCGCTCGCGAAGAGGCCTGCGGCGAGGAGGGCGCGGGCGCCGAGCTTCATGGGGGGTCGGAGTCTACGTGAGACGGCGCGGATCTGGCAAATTGTCCTTTACGGGGCGCGGAGGCAGTGCGAAAACATGCAATTGCAGAGGAGCCGCGTATGGCGATGGCGAGCCCGTGGGGCACGAGCAAGGCAATCTTGGCGGTCGGGTCCCTCGGGATCCTGGCCGGGTGCGGTAGTTACACGTCCGACTACGTGCCGCCGCAGGACGGGCGCGCCCGTGTCCTCTGGCAAGACGATCACGTCGTCGCCTCGCTCCCGAGCGAGATCTCCGGCATCAATTGCAGCGAGGCCGTCCGCAACCTGTCGTCGGATCCGCAGCCGTATTCGACGTATTACGGCGGTTCGACCGGCGTGGTCTATTATCGTCCCTGGATCGTCGTGCGCCCCGCGCCCCTGGTGATCGTGGGATCCGGCAGCGGCTCGACCACGCCCCGGGCCATCCCCCGGACAGCAGCGACCCCAAGCGTCGCCTCGAGCGGCGGCTCCGGCAGCATCAGCGGGGGAGGCGGCAGCGGCAAGAGCAGCGGCGGAGGCGGGGGAGGCGGCGGCGGCGACCTGGGCAAAGCCGCGGTGGTGCTCGCCGTCGTGGCACTCCTGACGCTCCCGATCATCACGCTGAGCCTCGGCTTCACCCGGCCAGAGCCCGAGGCCGACGTCGCGAGCGCAATCGACGAGGTCAATGCCTACAACGACCTCGCGCGCCTGCCCGACTCACCTTGCGCGGCCCGGCCCGCCGGAGAAATCCAATGAGCACACGGCACGCCTTCGTGATCCTCGGGCTCTCAGCAGCCGCGCTCGCAGGCTGCAGCTCCGGGTTCACCACCGTCGAGCCGCGCGTGCTCGCCCCACACGAGCTCACGCTCCGCTACGAGAACGAATTCCAGGTGCATTCGCCCCAAGGCCTCGTCGCAACCGGCGTACGATATCGAGGCCTGGCCGAATACGTAGCCTGCGTGCCCGACGCCGAGCGGCACGCCCTCGCAGCCGAAAGCGCAGGCGACGCGGCCGTAGGGCTGACGATCGCAGGCCTCACGCTCGGCGTAGGCGGCATGGCCGGCCTCGCAGGGCTCGCCTACCAAAACGACCCCGATCTCATGTGGGGCCTTTTGCTCGGCGGCCTCGGCGTCGAGGCCATCGGCCTCATCATGACAGCCATCGGTCGCGCCACGAAGATCGACGCACACGGCAACGCCGTCGACGCCGTCAACTATTACAACGACGCCGTGGGCAGCCTCGGCGGTCGTTGTGGTCCACGCGGCGCCGAAATCCCACAGACGCAATACATCGATCCACCCGCCGCACCCGCCCCCATCTATCCGGTTCCCGTCCAACCCGAAGTGCCCATGCTACCCCCCGCATTGCCGGAGCCCGAGGGGACGACGCCCCCGCAGCCCGCAGATCTGCCGCCCGAGCGGATCATCCTCGACAATCCGTGACCTAGCAGCCGCCGCGCCGCACCCGGGGCGCTGCCCCGGACCCCGCGGGGGGCTGTCCGCCCCCTCGACCCCGGACCAGGCACGGCCCTGAGCATTGGTTCCATCTCCGATCGGTACATTCCCCCCCTCTGACGACATTTAGCGAGGGAGATGTTGGATGCAGAGGCGGCCTCGTCGGCGGAAGCGTGGGCACAGGAGGAGTTCGGGCATGCGGACCTTGGAGACAAGCGGCGGACCCGGCGACTGACGCGCATGGCCGCCCAGGCGGTGCAGTGTCCGTCGGGCAAGGTCAGT
>NZ_SSMQ01000069.1 GCF_005144585.1 Polyangium fumosum
CTTCCCCAAATGGTCCAGGGCTGGCCCTGGTTCGGGTCGAGGGGCGAACAGCCCCCGCGGGGCCCGGGGCAGCGCCCCGGCGCGGCGGCTTGCGATGAGACCAATGCTCAGGCCAGGGGCTGGACCCAGGCTCGATGAACTGCGCCATGCGCAGTTCATCGAACAGGCCCGGTCAAGACCGGCAACGACGTTGCCCACCACGACAGACAGCCGCGGGCGCGGTTCGGCTGGCAACCCGGGTTCTTCGTCGGCCTGTTTGAAAAACTGCGCACCGCGCAGTTTTTCAACCCTGGGTCCAGCGCCTCGCTGGTCCGGGGTCGAGGGGGCGGACAGCCCCCTCGCGGGGTCCGGGGCAGCGCCCCGGCGCGACGCTTCCCGACGAAACCCGCGCTCAAATATCGATCAGACCGGCCCGGACGGCGAGGCGGGTCAGGTCGGCGACGCTGTGGGTCGCGACCTTCGCGCAGAGGCGTGCGCGGTGGGTCTCGACGGTCTTCACGCTGATGGCGAGGTGCGCGGCGACCTCCTTCGCGCTGCTGCCCATCGCGAGCAGCCGCAGGACCTGACGCTCGCGCTCGGAGAGCGATGCGAGCACGTCGCCGCGGGCGGCGTCGCGCCGCTGGAGCGCGCGCACCATGGCTGCGCTCACGTCGGGCGAGACCGCGGTGCGGCCCTTGGCCACGGTGCGTATCGCGTCGATGAGCTCCTTCATGCGGCAGCGCTTCGACAGATACCCGTCCGCGCCCGCGCGCATCGCCTCGCCGACGCGGAACTCGTCCCGGAAGGTGGAGAGCACGAGCACGCGCGTCTCGCCGAACGACTTGAGCTGCCGAATGAGCTCGGTCCCGCAACGGTCCGCGAGCGACAGCTCGATCACGACGACGTCGAAGGGCTGCCGGTTCTTCTGCGAGAGCGCATCACGTGCGCTCTCCGCCTCCACGACGAGCGTGACATCGGGCTCGTCCCGCAGGGCCTTGGCCAGCGATTCCCGTACGACATTCTGATCATCGACCAGCAAGAGCTTCATGGTTTTCCCCCTCGCCCCACCATTACCGTGAGAACCCCCTCGAAACGAACCCGCTTTTGGGGTCGGGTTTGCCCCGTCAGGAGGGAAAAAACCCATCCGGACGTGACGAAACGCCCGGACGAACCACCGGGCAAACCCTCTTCCTGTACACATGCGCCGGCCGCACCTGTACACATGCGCCGGTTTCACCTGTACACATGCGCCGGACCGCGCCCCCCGGCCGACATCGTCTTGCACCTCCGCGACCGCGCACGCCCCTGCGTCCGCTCCCGCTGCGGCCCGCGCCTCCGTTCCCCCTGACATCTTCCAGCGAGCTGCTACTCCAGGGAGCGAGCGCCCCATGCAGAGCGGCATCCGGCACATCGCGGAGGAGCTCCGCTCCGACTCCGCGTTCCTCCGTCGGCTGATGGTCAAGGTGGTGACGAGCGGCCCCGAAGCGCTGCTCCGCTACGGCCCGCTGCTCTTCGGCCCCGCCTTCGCCACCGGCCTGCACGAAAAACGCAAAAACGTGCGCAGGAACCTGCGCCGCATCCTCGGCCCACGCCCCCCTCTCGACGAGCTCGTCGACATCGCCGCCGTCTTCACGAACTACGCGAGCTGCATGACCGAAGCGATGCTGCTCGGGACCCCACGCGGCCGAGCCATGGGGCTGCTCTCGAACGCGATCGGCGTCGACAATTACGAGGCCTGCGCCGCCGTAGGAAAGGGCATCGTCATCGCCACAGCACACCTCGGCGGCTGGGAGGTGGCAGGCCCGATGCTGCACAAGGTGCGCGCAAAAAACGTGGTCGTCGTGATGGCCCGCGAGCGCGACGAGCGAGCCCGCGCGATGCAAGACGAGCTCCGCGAGCGCTCAGGCGTCAAGGTCGTGCACATCGGCGAGACGGCCTTCGACGCGCTGCCGCTGCTCCGCCACCTGCAACAAGACGACGTCGTAGCGATGCAGATCGATCGCGCGCCGCCCGGAATGCGCACGCGCACAGTCACCCTCTGCGGCGCGCCCTTCCAGGTGCCCGAGGGCCCCTTGATGATCGCCGCCCTGAGCGGCGCCCCCCTCATGCCAGTCTTCACGCGCCGCCTCGGCTTCATGCACTACGAGGCCAAAGTCCACGCCCCGATCCACGTCCCCCGCCGGCCCACCCCAAACGACCTCGACGCAGCCGCGCAGCGCCTGATGGACGATCTCGGCGCATTCCTACGGGACAACCCCACGCAGTGGTTTCATTTCGTTTGAGGGCGTAGCGCCGGGGTTTCACCCCGGGCCCCGACCAGGGGTTGTCCACCCCTGGACCCGGACCAGGCACGGCCTGGACCGAAGGTGGAAGAACTGCGCGATGCGCAGTTCTTCCAACGGGCCGGTGGCAAGACCACGGACGTGCGTTTCAAGCTGGCGACGGGCACGTTGCCAGTCGAGCCGTCAGCGCTGCGGCCTTGGCTGGCAGGCCCGTCGCCGGTCTTGACCCTGGCTGTTCGATGAACTGCGCATCGCGCAGTTCATCGACCCTGGGTCCAGCGCCTCGCTGGTCCGGGGTGGAGGGGGCGGACAGCCCCCTCCTGGGGCCTGGGGCAACGCCCCAGCTCCGCGCCCCCAAGCAGAAACCTACGCTCAGCAAAACCTGCTCACAGGGGACCCTCGGTCAACCCGTGGACGAACTGCCGGACGTAGGGGTCTTCGCTCGTCTTGGCTTCCTCGGTCGTGCCGTCGAAGACGAGTCGACCGCGGTAGAGCATGCCGACGCGATCGGTCACGGTGAGGAGCCGATCGAGATCACTCGACACCATCACGACGGTGGCTCCTGCGGCGCGTTGCTCGTCGCGGAGCAGCTCGAAGATTCGCTGGGACGTCACGGGATCGAGGCCTGCTGCGGGCTCATCGTAGAGCACGATCTCTGCTTTCGTGATCGTCGCTCGCGCCACGCCCACGCGTTTCTTTTGGCCGCCCGAGAGACCTGCGGGCAAACGATCCTCGAAGCCGGGGAGGGACACCACGCGCAGCCTCTCGGCGACGCGCTCGACGACCTCCTCGTCGCGGAGGTTGAAGAGCCGGCGCAGCGGGAACGCGATGTTCTCGCCCACCGTCATGTAGTCGAAGAGCGCGTTGTTCTGGAACAACATCCCGAACCGCAGACGGAACTTCTGCAGCTCGAGATCGCTCATCTGGTGCACGTCCTCTCCCTCGACGAGGATGCGCCCTGCGTCGGGCCGGTAGAGCCCTGTGATGAGCTTGAGCAACACGCTCTTGCCCGAGGCGCCGGGGCCGATGAGCCCGTACAGACAGCCACGTGGGATGGAGAGGTTCACGCCGCGGAGCACGGTCCGCGCGCCGAAGCGCTTCGTGATGTCTTCGATGCGGATGAGCGGCTCGGTCATGGGACGGCCGCGCGGGGCTAGTTTGCGGCGAACGTCGTGTGCGTCACGTCGAGACGCGGGTGCGCCGGGAAGGAGAGTGCGCGCACCTGACCGGCGACACACGAGTTGATGCCCGGGTTCGAGGGCTTCGACGTCACGGTCACGCCGACGGCGCGGCCGTTCTGGACCGCCGCGCAGATGCTCACCTCGGTCGAGGGGGGCACGCTGCATGAGTTGAGGTAGTTGCCGCGGTTCAGCACGTTGCCGAACGAGCCTGCGCTGAGATCGGGCGGCGCGTCCTTGCTGTAGTCCTCGATGTACTTCGAGCGCGCGCCCTCGCAGCTCATGCCGCCGCCGAGCACGGGGTACTTGCCGCCGCCGCCTCCGCCCACGGCGCCGCCGCCTGCGGGGCCGCCTTTGCCCTTGCCGAGCCCGGCGTCGACCTCCACGGCGACGACGCTGTCGCCTTGGACCTCTTTCGTCTCGTTCTTGCTGCCGCGCACGCTGAGCAGCCATCCGGCGAAACCTGCGCCGAGCACGCCGATCACGGCGAGGCCGATGAGCGCCTTGTACTGCGTGCCCTTGCGCTCGGCGACGACGACGGCTTCGAGGTTCTTCTTCTCCTGCTTGATGTCGCGGTTCAGCTTCGCCTGCTCGGCGTACGGGGCAAACTGCTCCCAGTCCTTGATGAACCGCTCCTCGTTCAGGATCGAGTCGCGCAGCGGGTTCTCGCCGAGGAAGTTGCCCGTGGCGATCTGCTGCAGCACCTCGACGGCGCTGAACGGCCCGTGATCCATGCCGTCCTTGATGACCACGTAACGCGGGCGTGGATCGGACTCGAGCGCGGCCTTGAGATCGGCGAGGCGCTGGGTGGGATCGTTCGCGTTGCGCACCTCGGGCGCCTTCACGACGGCGATGGGAAAGGGACCATCGTTCACCGGCGCGGCGGGACGTGCTTGGACGGCGGGCGCGCCGGGGATGTTGGGGGCTCTCGGCGCGGCGGGGATGGCGACGCCGCCGGTCGTCGTGGCGGGCGGGATGAGGGACATCGCGACGTCGACCTCGACGCCGTCGTCGAGGCCTGCGTCCGTGGGCGGCGGCGCGATGGAGGCGCCGGGCGCGACGTTGTGCAGGGCCTGCGCGAGTGCGCCGAGATCGGCGGGGCGGTGCTTTGCGTCGGCGACGAGGGCCTTGCCGAGGATCATCTCGAGCGAGGCGGGCAGGTCGGGCACGACGTCCGTGGGCCGCTTCATGCCCGGACCAACGCTGCCGCCGGTGAGCATCTCGTAGAGGATGGATCCGATGCTGAAGACGCTCGCGCGCGCGTCGCCGGGCGTGCCCTTGCGAGACTCGGGCGCGATGCAGGCGCGATCGGACGGGAGCACGGGGAGTCCCTCGGCCTTGTCCTCGAGCAGGCTGACGGCGGAGCCTGTGTAGAGGATGGCGGAGGGGTGAACGAAGAGCGCTTTGCCCTCGCGATGTAGCTCCTGGATTTCTGTGCAGAGCGGCACGAGGACGGAGAGCGACTCTCTCAGATCGAAGGTGCGTCCGGAGGCTCGACGCGCCTCCAACTCGGCTCGGAGTGTACCGGGCGTGATGGACATCGGCGCCACCTTAACGCCGAAGGCCAGCGGCACTCAACATGAGCCGGGGGTGGTCGTTACGGTGGGGGCGATCCGAGGGCGGATCGTGCGGGTGGCGGGAGGGTGGTCTTTGGAGTTGCCAGGCGGCTCAGGAGAGCTGGGTGGGGGGCGGCTTGTTGGAGCGCTCTTCTTCGACGAGGATCGTGAAGACGAGCCCGGCGCCGAGGATGGGCAGGAGCCAGATGAGCTGGGCCTGGAGGATCTTCTGCTTGCGCTCGAAGAGACGGCTCTTGAACACCCGGATCGTGAGCCAGGTCTGGAAAGCCACGAGAGCCAGGAGAAGGGCGCCGAGGATGCCGTCGAAGAGGTCCATGAGGGTCGAGGGAACCTAGCCAGTCAGCCTGTGCTTTCAAGGTGGGAGGTGGGCGATTTCGCGATCGAGGGTGCGGAGGGTGGGGGGGCGGCGGCGGTGGGGCGTTGTCTCTTGACCCAGCCTCCGGCCATTGCTGAGCTTCCCTCGTGACTCCCCGCACCACGCCATCGCTCCGCATCTCCCGGCTGGTCGTGCAGAACTTCCGCACGTTCCAGGGTCCGACCGAGATCCCGCTCGCGTCCGCGGGAGGCGTGGCGGACGAGGTCGCGGTGTTCCACGGGGGGAACGGGAGCGGGAAGTCGAACGCGCTGGCGGCGCTGGAGTTGTTCTTTCGGGCGGCGATCCTCTGGTTGCGCACGCGCACGACGTTGGGCTCCGACGACTGCGTCATGAACTGGTGGAGCGCTACAGCAACCACCCAAGGCTTCCCGTCGGCGCGCGACTGGCCGCCGAGCGTACGCGAGCCGCAGCGGATCGACGTCCTGTTTGCGGGCGCAAAGACGCCATTCTCGGTGGTCCTCACCCCGAGTGGTAACAACTGCATCCTGCGGATGGAGGGCGTGTGGGGCCCGGGGATCGCGCCCCCTGCGAGGATGTCATCAGGTGGAGGCGACTATCTATCGTCGATCCGCAACCAGCTAGAGGCTCCCCTCGGCCCAGACACGCAGCCTCTCTTTCGGTTGGATGCGCGTCGACGAGAGTCGCAATTCACGGGTGACAAGCAGCGCTCGGATGCACCCGAGAGCCCCCTCTCCGTCAAGCTCGCGCACCGACTCCTCGATCTCGCGACCTCCCTCGAGCCGCTCGACACGGAGCGCTGGCGCGCATTCACGCAGCTCCTGTCACGCTTCAAGACCCTCGCGGGTCGTGAGGTCAACGTTCTGCGCCTTCCTGACGGAAGCGCCGATCTCCGCTTTGAAATCCGCGGCAAACAGATCCTCCGCGTCTCCGAGCTGAGCTCGGGCGAGCAGCAGGTCGTGGCCCTCTGCGCCGCCGTGCTGACATCCCGCGCGGCCATCGTGGCCATCGAGGAGCCGGAGATCAGCTTGGATTCGAGCTACCAGGAGCTTCTCCGCGACGTGCTGCGCGAGCAGGTGCGGAGCGGGCTCGTGGATCAGATCATCCTGGAGAGCCACGTCCCGATCTTCGATGGGCCCGAGGTCGTTCGCTTCAGTCGATCATCCGAGGGTGCAACCTCGGTCGAGAGACAGCCGTCCGACCTCGTCGGCGCCGATCTCCGCGAGCGTGCACGTGCGCGTGGCGCGGAGGAGCAGTGGGTCACGCCGGAGGGCTACACGAAGCTGCCCAAAATCATGCTCGACAACCTCAGGCTGCAGGCAGGTGGTCACCTCTGGTTCCTGCGCTCGGAGGAAAAGGGGCGCTGGGAAGCGTGGACCGCTCCAGAGCTCGACCAGATGTTCGGGTTCCCCGGCACGGACGAGACGAAGTAGCCGATGCAGCTCTGGATCGACACGAACTGCGCACGCGGCGTCGCCGACCTGAAGGAAATCGCCGGTCTCGCCCGAGGGAAGGGCGTCACCGTCGTGATCCATCCGCAGGTCTACCTGGAGCGACGCCGGCAGATGCGCGTGGAGAAGGGCTCACAGTTCAAGGCCGCCCTCTTCGACAGGTTCCTGGATACGGAAAAGATCCACGTGCCCTCTTTCGTGCTCGATCAGCCTCTCGCCGCCACGTGGGCTGACGCGCTTTACGAGCGGTACCCGACAGCCGAAGCGTGGGAAGGGGCCAAGCAGAAGACGCTCGGCGGTGTGCTCCGGGGAGGGTTCGCCGTCCTCCCCGGCGACATGCCCATGACAACGGACTGGCTCATCTCCCTCCTCGTGGCGAGTGATCCCTCCGCGCGGGTCGTTACACACGACGAAGGCGAAGAGTGGCGCGCGCTTCGGGAAGCCAAGCGCGTCCTTTCCTGGAGCGAGGCGATCGCATGGCTTGAAAGCCTGCCCTCCGTCTGAACCTGCCTCCCCGACGTGGGAACGCGCCCCACCTCGTCGCAACGCGCGTTCCCCTTTCTCGCAACGCTCGTGGAGTCCAAGGCGGGGCGCGTCCCTCCTCTTCGCAACGCTCGCGGATCCGCAGCGGAGAGCCTTCCCCTTTTTCTCAACGTGCTCACCTCCGAAGGAAGGAGCGTTGCAAAATCTCGCAACGCTCTCGGATGCCGATCCCGAAGCATTCCCACATCTCGCAACCGCTTCCGCGTCCGATGCGACGACGATTCCTCCGCGTCGCAACGCTGCCGGCTCTGGATCCCGGCACGTTCCCCTTGTTCGGAACGCGCGTTGCTCCGTTTCGCGGTGCGTTGACGCTTCGCGAAGCGCGCTTCTTGGCTAGAGTGTCGCCCGTGCGGCTCCGGATTTTCGCCTGCGCGCTCGCTCTCGCCGCGCCGCTCGCTCTCGTATCACTCGTCGGCGCGGGGTGCTCGCTTCCTTCCTCCGATGTAGACGGCGGAGATCTGCACGGCGTCTTCGATCGCGACGCGGGAGCCGCCGACGCCACGGCGAGCGACGCGAGCGCCAAAGATGGAGGGCGCAAGGACGGCGGGGCTGCGCCCTTGCCCTCCATGACGGCGTCGGCCGCGGCCAAGCCCGTGACGCGCCCGCCCACCGAAGGGAGCTGCGTCGCGGTCGACGGGCTGCCCGATCGCGACATCAAGCGCACGCTCGGGAGGCCGCCCTGTCCCGGCGCCGAGGTGCTGGAGTGGAAGGACGCCGCTGGCGCGCCGCGCTACGCGTGCGTCATCACGCCCAAGGGCATCGAGACGCGCGCGCCCTTGCCGCTCCTCGTCTTCTTCCACGATGCCGGCGACAACCCGCGCAGCGTCGACAAGGAGACCTCCCTGCGCAAGCTCGCCGCCCGCTTCGATCTGACGGGCGACCCGGCGCACGCGGGCTTCATCGTGCTCTCCCCGCAAGGCCGCGCCCTGCACGGCAACCGCGAGGGAGCGATGTTCGACGTCGACTACACCGGCGAGGACAACGTCGACGTCGCGACCACGGACCACTTCGTGTCGGTGCTCGCGGCGCGTGGACACGTCGATCGGCGCAGGCTCTACGCCGTCGGCGCCGGGCACGGGGGGCACATGGCCGCGACGTACGCGATGATGCGCGCCGATCGGGTCGCGGCGTTCGCCACGTACGGCAGTGACGCGCCGCGCGCCGCGTGGTCGTGCCCGGGTCCGCCGCCGCCCGCGTTCGTGATGTACCGGGCGTGTGATCAGATCGCGCCTTGCGCCTCGGTCGAGCGCTGGCTGCGGGCGCGCGACGCGATCGCGGCCGAGACGACCGGGCTCCGCCTCGGCGCGGCGAACGCCGAGGAGCCGTCGTGCGCGATCGACAAGAAGTGCACGAAGATCGTCGGGACCGCGCTCCACCGGCGCTGGCCCAAGGGGCGCGAGGAGGACCTGCTCCGGTTCCTGTCGCGACGCACGCTCTCCGTCGCGCCCTGATCCCAGAGCCTCGAAGTTGCGCCGGACCGAGCTCCGGGTGGTACCTTTCGAACGCGATGTCGTTGCGATCGACGAACCCCCTGGACCTCGCGCTCGAAACGCTGCTCGACGTCCTCGACGAGGCGGTGCTCGTGTTCGACGAAGGGCTCGTGTGCCGCGCCGCCGGGCGCCGCGCCGCCGCGCTGCTCGGGCTCGATCCGGGATCGTGCGTGGGGCAGGGACGCGCGCGTTTGCTCGCGCGGATCCGGCAGGACGCGCCCGAGCTCGCAGAGCCGCTCTCGGTGCTCGAAGGCAGCGCGCTCTCGCCGGAGCGCGTGGAGATCGATCCGCTGGAAATCACGGGGCCGCCGTCGCGCACGTTCGTGTGGACGAGCGCGCCCGTCGTGAAGGACGGCGTGGTGGTGGGGCGGATCGACGTCGTGCGTGATCAGAGCGCGTCGGCGGCGATGGCGCGCAAGCTCGACGAGGTGTCGCGGGTCGACACGCTGACGGGGCTTTCGAACCGGCGTCGCTTCGAGGAGGAGTGCGAGCGCGAGCATCGACGCGCGCAACGCGTGTGGGACTCGTACGCCGTCGCGCGTGTGGACGTCGATGGCATGGGCGTGGTGAACGAGGCGCACGGCAGGGAGAAGGGCGACGCGCTCCTCCGGCTGCTCGGCGAGGCGATGCGCGCGTCGCGGCGGCAGTACGACGTGGTCGCGCGGTGGGGCGAAGACGACTTCGTGTTGCTCTTGCCCTGCGTGGACCACGCCGCCGTGAAGAGCGTGCTCACGCGGGCCGCGGCGCACATGGCCGCCGCCGCGAAGGACGCGGGGTACGGGATCACGCTGAGCGTCGGCGTGGCCGTGTGGAGGCCACCTTCGGCCGACAGCGCCGCGGACGTACTCGGCCGCGCCACGGCTGCCCTCGACGCAGCCAAGCGCCGCGGGCCCGGGGCGATCCTCGTGGATCTTGGCGGGACAAACGTGAAGAGCGACCTCGAGAGCGTCGCCGTCGAACCTCCGGAGCGCGTCGAATGAGCCCGTAGCGCCCCGCGCCTGCCGCGAAGCTGTGGTACGAACTGCGGCGGGGGTGGGGGCATGGGTGGAGCGTCGTACGACGAGCTCTTGGGGGAGCTCGAAGGACGGGGGGTTCGACGTGCGAAGATCGGCGGGTTCGACGTCGATGGCGTGCTTCGCGGGAAGTACGTGTCGATGGAGAAGCTGCGCTCGGCGCTGTCGTGCGGGTTCGGGTTCTGTGACGTCATCTTCGGTTGGGACATCGGCGACGTCCTCTACGACAACGCGCGGGTGACCGGCTGGCACACGGGCTACCCCGACGCGCACGCCGTGCTGGATCCCTCCACGAGGCGGCTCGTGCCGTGGGAGCCCGGCACCGTGGCGATGCTCGCGGACTTCCGCGACGCGGAGGGCGGCGCGCACCCGGCGTGTCCACGCTCGGCGCTCAAGCGCGTGATCACGCACGCGGCGTCGCTCGGCTACCAGGCGAAGCTCTCGGCCGAGTACGAGTTCTTTCTGTTCAAGGAGACGCCCGCGTCGCTCCACGAAAAGCGGTTCCAGAAGCTCGAATCGCTCTCGCCGGGGATGTTCGGCTACTCGTGGGTGCGCGAGGGCCAGCACAAGGATCTGATGGCCGCGATCTACGACGGCATGCGCGCCTTCGACATCGAGCTCGAAGGGCTGCACACGGAGACGGGGCCGGGCGTGTACGAGGCGGCGATCCGGTACGACGATGCCCTGCGCGCGGCGGACAAGGCGGCGCTGTTCAAGGTCGCGATGAAGCAGATCGCCTACGAGCACGGGCTCAGCGTGACGTTCATGGCGAAGTGGAGCGCGAGCCTGCCGGGTTCGTCCGGCCACCTGCACCAGAGCCTCTGGAAGGACGGGGAGAACGTGTTCCAGGGGCCGCCGTCCGAGGGCGGGATCTCGAGGTCGATGCGGCACTACATCGGCGGGCAGCTCGCGTGCATGCGGGAGATGACGGCGCTCGTGTCGCCGACGATCAACGCATACAAGCGCTACGTGCCCGGCGTGTGGGCGCCGCTCACGGCGACGTGGGGCTTCGAGAACCGCACGACGGCGCTGCGGATCGTGGGCGCCGGGACGAAGGCCGCGCGGGTCGAGGTGCGGCAAGGGGCGGCCGACATCAACCCGTACATCGCGATGGCGGCGACGCTCGGCGCCGGGATCCACGGCATCGAGAACACGATCGAGCCCGACGCGCCGATCACGGGCAACGCGGGGGAGGGCGGCGAGGGGCGCGATCGGCTGCCGCGTACGCTGGCCGAGGCCACGGCGCTGCTCGCGGAGAGCCAGCGCATGCGGAGGATCCTCGGCGACGGGTTCGTCGATCACTACGTGCGCACCCGGCAGTGGGAGGTGCGTCAGTACGAGCGCGCGGTCACGGACTGGGAGCTCGCGCGGTATTTCGAGGCCATCTGACAGGACGAAGGCGGCAAACGCATGGGACAACTGTCGATCTGGAGTTTTCCGACGCGCATCGTGTTCGGAGCTGGAGCCGCGAAGCAGGCGGGCGCCGAGGCCAAGCGGCTCGGCAGCAAGCACGCGCTCGTCGTGACGGACAGGGGGGTCGTCGGCGCGGGGCTGCTCGCGCCGATCGAGGCGTCGCTGCGCGAGGCGGGGATCAAGTGGACGGTCTTCGACGGCGTGCTCGGCAATCCGATCGAGGCGAACGTGCACGAGGGCGTGCGCGCGTTCCGGTCGTCGGGTGCGGATCTCGTGATCGCGGTCGGCGGCGGCTCGCCGCTCGACGTGGGCAAGCTCGTGCGCCTCGGCATCCACCACCACCGGCCGCTCGCCGAGTACGACGACGCGATCGGCGGCGACCAGCACATCACGGCGAACGTGCCGCCGATGCTCGCGCTGCCCACGACGGCGGGCACGGGCAGCGAGGTCGGGCGCTCGGGCGTGGTGACGCTCGACGCAAGCCTGTCGACGCTTGGGGGCTCCGCTCCGACAAGCGGAGCTACGCCCCCAAACCCCCGGCGGAAGACCGTGATCTTCTCGCCGCACCTGCTCGCGAACGTGGCGATCCTCGATCCCGAGCTCACGCGCTCGATGCCAGCGTTCCTGACGGCCGCGACGGGCATCGACGCGCTCACGCACTGCCTGGAGGCGTACGTGGCGAAGGGGGATCACCCGATGGCGGACGGCATCGCGCTCGAAGGGATCCGGCACGTCGGGCGGTACCTGGAGCGGGCCGTGAAGCACGGCGGCGACCTCGAAGCGCGCGGCGGGATGATGAAGGCCGCGATGATGGGCGCGGTCGCGTTCCAGAAGGGGCTCGGCGCGTGCCACTCGCTCGCGCATCCGCTGTCGAGCGAGCACGGGACGCACCACGGGCTCGCGAACGCGCTCTGCCTCCCGGCGGTCTGCGCGTTCAACGCGGAGGTGGCGGGGACACGCCTCGCGGAGGTCTCGGTCCTGCTCGGCGGCGAGGCGAGCCCGGCCGGCTGCGTCGAGGCCGTGCGCCGGCTGCGTGATCGGCTCGGCTTGCCGGGGACCCTCTCGCAGGCGGGCGTGCCCCGCGAGAACCTCGACCGCCTCGCCGATCTCGCCTTCCAGGACGCCTGCCACACGTCGAACCCGCGGCCCTGCACCCGGGACGACCTCCGCGCGCTCTACGAGGCCTCTTTCTGAAGCTTTGCCCCGCGCCCCTCAGGTGCGACGTGAAGGATGTTTCGGGGTCCGCATCCCTCGCGTCGCACCTCGACTCCGCAGTACAAGCTCTCGAAATCGTTTCTTGATTCGCCGCCGCATCGTCCGCGCGCCTCGAACCTCGCCGCGCCCTGGCTCGGCGGCGTTGGAAACGTGGTCCAGGTCTCGATTCGCCAGGGTTTGCGTCCCTTGCGTACTCTGGCGGTTCTTTCCGGAATGCGTTAGGTGTCGGGTCGATGGTAGCCACGGCCCCGGATCGCATCGGATCGTCGAAACCGGCCACCTGCCGGATGTTCGAAACCCCTCTCATCGAGCGGTTTTCCCGCATCCACCCGGCGACGCCGTTCCTGTTCTGGCTCCCGGTCTACGGTTACCTCGCGTTCCGTGCCTACGAGAACGGCGTTGGGCTCGTCAGCGGTTTGTCGCTCGGCTTCCTCGGCCTGTTCGTGTGGACGCTCGCCGAGTACGTGCTGCACCGCTGGGTCTTCCACTACGTGGGGCCACGGCTCTGGCAACGGCGCGTGCATTTCGTCCTGCACGGCGTGCACCACGACTTTCCGCAGGACGCGGACCGGCTCGTGTTCCCGCTCGGGGCGAGCATCCCGTTCGGCCTGGTGTTTTACGTGCTCTTCCGCGCGATCGTGGGACCTGCGCTCGTGGATCCGCTCTTCGTGGGCTTCGGGCTCGGCTACCTCGCGTACGACGGGACGCACTACGCGATCCACCACTTCCGGATGAGCTCGCGCTGGGGCAAGTGGATCAAGCGCCACCACATGATCCACCACCACACCGGCGCCCACGCGCGCTGGGGCGTGTCGTCGCCGCTCTGGGACTACGTGTTCGGGACGATGAAATCCCCCTGAACGGCCACGCCGGCGGCTGGAACGGGCCCTGCTGGAGGGCCGCCATGAGCCGGAGAGGTGGTCGCAGCGCGCGCGCACGCGCGGGCGTTCGCGAAGGCCGGACGGAGCATCGACCGGACGGGGCGCTCGATGCGGTCGAGGGGTTGATCGACCGGGCGCGGAAGTCACGTCGGCGCGGCGATATGCGCGGCGCGATCGTGCTCCTGCGGCAGGCGTGCTCGCAGGACGAGTGGCGCGCGCGAACGTTCACGCTGCTCGGCGCGCTCCTGTCGGCGGAAGGTCACCACGGCGAAGCGGCCAAGGCGCTCACGCACGCGCGCTGGCTGCGGCAGCGGGCCGGGGAGGCGCCGCGCGCGGAGGTGACGGCGCGGCTGCTCGAAGCGGAGCTTTCAGCGCGTTAAGACGCAGCGCGGACGGGGCGCAAGGCGCCCACGTGGAACGAGCGGAGGGTGTTGCGGCCGCAGAAGGGGCAGGCCCACCCGATGTCGAAGCGCTCACCCGAGGCCCCGATGCTGTGGGCCGGCGCGACCTCCCGCGCTCGCCCGCGCGACGCGGTGCCGGCGACGACGTGATGTTTCTCGTCGAGCGTCGCAAGAAGGATCGCCTGGCACTCGCATCGGCTCTGCACGCTGAACTGGCTCATGGATCTCCTGCGTCGGTGAGCCGCCCCGGACGTGAGGGACCTCGGCTCGGCCGGTGATTCGCCCGGGGCGCTTATAAGGCCTGACGAAAAATGGCTCAAGGGGGTTCGGGGGCGGCGCGGGGCGCATCGGGCGTAGCCCGCGGGTGTCGAAGGAGGGTAGGCTCGGCCCTGAAGTCGGTCGCTTCTCGGGAGGGGTGGGAATATGGGGGCACTTGAGGGGTTCCGAGCGACGATGATCGATGCACGAACCGACGTCGCGCCGCGGAGCCGCAGGATCCTGGTGGCGAGAGATCCGCGGCTCTCGACGTGTGACGCGCTGGTCCAGGGGCTCGAGCCGCTGATCGAGGATGTGGAGCTGGTCGAGGCGTACTCCGTGGAGGCGGCGCGCTCGTGGGCGAAGGGCGGGCCCTTCGATCTCTGCCTCGTTTGTCTGGATCTGCCGCCGGCGCCGCGCGGCGGAGCGAGGCTCGCCAAGGAGCTCATGCGGCGCGGTCAGCAGGTCGTCTTGATCACGCGGAGCCTGCGGTGGCTGCCGGCGGAGGACCTGGAGCTGCGCAGTTTGCCCTGGATCGTGCCCGAGGCAGATCCGACGAGCGTGCTCGTGTTCCTCAAAAAGGAAGCGGCGCCCGTGGCCTCCCCGAGCCGCACGCGCGCCAAGACGCTCCCGCCGATGACGGAGCGCGAGCGGCCCGCGGCGAACGAGACCTAATCCCCGCCGACCGGCAGGAGCTCGATGGACTGGATCGTGGTCGAGCCCGGTCCATCGAGCCCGATGACGAGCTCGGTGTCTTCCTTCCCATTCAGGTCGAGGCTGCGGCCACCTTCGAGCGAGAGGGTGCGGATCCTGGCGCGTTCGCCCGCGGGCGTCTTGAGCGCGAGGTAGAGGTGGCCCTTGGGCTGGCCGAGGACGAGTTTGTCCCCGTCGCCCGACTCGCAGAGGAACGAGGCCTTGCCGGTGAGCGGCTTCTTCTTGTTCGTGCTGCAGCTCGACACGAGGTGCGGCTCGCTCGCCGACTCGGCGCGGGCCGCGGCGATGACGGCGCTCTGGCGCACGAGCTCGACGTCGTCGAACTCGACGTTGCCCGCGCCGCGCGCGCCGATGCCCACGTAAAACCCGCTCGATCCGGGCGCGGCGGTGAGCGTCGTGCTCTCGGTGCCCGTGCCGGCGGCGACGCGGAAGACGATCGTGCTCTCGACGGCGTCGGGGTCTTCGAGGGAGCGGAGCGCGACGTGGAGCTCGCCCGCCTGCGTCGCGCGGTACTTGAAGCGGATCGCGAGCTCGTCGCCGGCCGCGATGAGCGGCGCCGCCGAGGGCGTGTACGAGCCGAAGATACGCACGCGCATCCGACCGCCGCCGCCGCGCAACTCCTCGGCGGCGGCGCGCAGCGCGTCGTGCGTGCCCGCGGCCGTGGAGGTGATCGTGACGTTGCCATCGGACGCGGCGAACTTGAGCCCCGCGCCCTCGATCCGCGCGAGCGCCTCGCCGCGCACGGTCTTCTTCGCAGGTTTGACCACGATCGGCGCGCCGCCGTCCGCGCTCGGGACCGCGGTCGTCCCGTCGAGCTTGCCCGCGATCTTCGTGACGCCCGCGCGGAAGCGGACGACGTCATCCGCGTTCAGGAACTTGCGCGCGTCCCAGAGATCGATGAGCTCCTTCATGAGGCCCGCGAGGCGTTGATCCTCGGCCGCGTGCTCGGCGGGTTTCGTCTTGCACGTGTTGTACGACTCGCAGAGGGCGACGCGGCGCTCCTTGAGCTTGGCCGCCAGATCGGCGGCGGCGCGGATCGCCTCGATACGGACCTCGGCGCCGCGGCTCGCGCCGGCGAGCTTGAGGGAGCTCGAGACGTCGAAGGAGCCGAAGTCGTCGGCGATCTCGGCGCAGCTCTCCCGCGGGATCGTTCCGATCGGATCCGGGCACTCGACGTCGGCGCTCAGCGCAGGCGTGCCGCCAGGCGGAACCTGGGGACCGCCGCAGCTCGCGGTCGCGAGGGCGAGGGAGGGGACGAACAGCGCTGCCGCGAGAAAACGGAGACGAGCGGGAGGCACGGAGCGAAGGTAATACAGGTCGGAACGGCGCGGGGGGCTCGGGCGCGTGGGATCGAGGAGGTGACCGGGCATCCGGTCATCGGCCGGGGCGGAAACGTTGCGAGCGCGCAGGGTCTTGCCAAGCGCCGCGGGATTGGCTAGACATGCGTTCGCAGTTCGCGGGACTAGCTCAGTTGGTAGAGCATCAGCTTCCCAAGCTGAGGGTCGCGAGTTCGAGCCTCGTGTCCCGCTCCGAAGCAAAAGTCGTGGTGTCCTGGGAAGACAACACGCAAGCAGCAAACGTGGCGGCTCCGGCCGCCACGCTGCTTTTGTGGTCCTGAGAGGGCGTTGCCCACGCGTCGCGAGCGGAGCCGCGCAGCAGCCCGCGGAGCCCGCTCGGACAAGCCCGAGCGCTCGCACGACGCGCGAGGACCTCGAGCATCGAAGCGTCAGTCCGCTGTCGCGGAGCGGGGGCGCGCAGGATGCACCAGGGACAAAGGGTGGCGTGGAACGCCGCCTTGATGATCGCAAAGCAGGCCATCATGGCCGTCCTGAGCATCGTCTACGTGGGCTACCTGGCGCGAAGGCTGGGCGTGGCCGCGTGGGGGGAGCTGCAGGCGTCGCTGGCGATCACGTCGATGGCCGCCGTGGTCGCCGGCCTGGGGGTGCGCGGGTATCTCGCGCGCGAGATCGCGGTGACGCCGGAGCTCGGGCCGAGGCACCTCGGCGCGGCGCTCGTCGTGCGCGGCGCGATGGGCACGACGACGCTGCTCTGCGCGACGTGGTTCACGCTGGCGACACGAGCGGGGGAGGGCGCGACGCTCGTGGTGATCGCGGCCGCGTCGCAGCTCGCCACGATCCTCTACACGACGATGTGGCTGAGCTTCGAAGCGCACGAGCGCTTCCAGTACATCCTGTACGTCGAGCTCGGCGCGCGGCTCTTCGTGATCGGGCTCTCGGTGGCGCTCGTCGCGTCGGGCTTCGGCGTGCTCGCGGCGGCAGGCGCGCTCGCGCTCGGCAACGCGATCGAGCTCGTGCTGACGTACCACTTCCTGCGCAAGCGGCTCTATCAGCCGAGGCTCGAAGTGGGCCTCGGCGAGCTCGTGGCCATCGCGAAGAAGAGCATCCCGCTCGGGCTCATCGGCGCGCTGCTCGGCGTGATCCGGCAGGCCGATCGCGTGATCCTGCGCTGGCTCGACGGCGAGGCGGCGGTCGGCGTGTTCAGCGCGGCGTGGGTGCTCATCGAGCAGCTCGAGCTGATCTCCGATCTCGTGCTCGGCGCCGCGTTCGCGGCCGGGATGCGGCTCTACGCGCACGATCAGGCAGGCTTCGTGAAGCTCTTTCGAACGGCGCTCGTGGTGGCGACGGCGCTCGGGCTCCCGCTCGCCACGGGCGTGAGCCTCGTGGCGCCGGACGTGGTCGCGCTCGTGTACGAGGGGCGCGACTTCGCAGGGACGTCGGACGTGCTCCGGGTGCTCGCATGGCACGTGCCGGCGACGTTCGCGTTCCAGGTCGCGGCGCTGCCGCTGCTCGCGTCGAAGCGCGAACGACATCTCGGCGCGGTGCTCGGTCCGGCGCTCGTGGCGAACGTCGTGCTCGACATGTGGCTCGTGCCGCGGCACGGCGCGCTCGGAGCGGCATTCGCGGCGCTCGTGACGTCCGTGGGCACGCTCTTCGCGACGGGGATCCTCGTGCTGCGGTACGTGCGCGAAGCGCCGATCGGGCGGCTCGGCGGCGCCACGCTCGCGACGGTGGTCATGAGTTTCGTCGCGCTCGTCGCGCTGAAGACGCTGGGGCTCTGGGCCGCGGTGATCGCAGGCGCGATCACGCACGCGGGGCTGCTCCTCGCGCTCCGCGTGGTGACGATCGCAGAGGTCCGCGCGCTCGCGCGGCGCAAACCGGAGAAGAACCGAGAAGCCGCAGCGACGTGAGGCGCGGAGGCGCGGACGGACTTCGTTCGCGTGAAACGCGCGTGCTCTTCGCGCGAGATGCGCCCCGCGGACGGCGCGCGCAGCACCCCGAACATCGCGCGCCGTCCCGCCTCGTTCTCACGTTTGGATCGAGCAAGCGAGCCTACGAATGACGCTGGCGAGCGAGGGAGCTTGCGCCATGATGCTCTCGTGGCGGAGGGGGGGGAGTTCAAGGTGCGACCAAGGCGGAGGCGCGATCGCGGTCCGAGCCGAGCACGCACGATGGACAGGCGATCGCGCACGGCGGCGCCGCTCTCGGCGAGGTGGCCCTTCCCCGCGTCGAGGGCGGGTTCACGCGGGAGCTTGCCGGAGCGGCTGCCGATGGGCGCCGGGGGCTACGAGCTCGTCGCGCAGCTCGGCAGCGGCGGGATGGCGGAGGTCTTCCTCGCGCGGCGGCGAGGGCTCTACGCCACCGAGCACACGGTGGTCGTGAAGCGGCTGCGCGACGAGTTTCGCGCGGCGCCGGCGGTGGTGAAGATGTTCGCGTGGGAGGCGTGGATCTCGGCGCGTCTCCGCCATCCGAACATCGTGCGGTTCTACGATTTCGTGTCGCACCGCGGACGGGATCACCTCGTGCTCGAGCACGTGCGTGGCCCCGATCTCGCGACGCTCGGGCGCACGCTGCAAGCGACCGGTCGATCGTTCCCGTTCGGCGTTGTGATCGAGGTGGGCGCCGCGGCCGCACGCGCGCTCGCGCACGCCCACGCGCTGGAGGACGACGACGGCGTGCCGATCGGGCTCGTCCATCGCGACGTGAGCCCGCAGAACATCCTCGTGTCCGTCGACGGCGAGATCAAGCTGATCGATTTCGGCGTGGCGAAGACGACGAGCGCGCACGTGCCACGCGACACGGCGCCCGGTCTGGTGAAGGGGAAAATGGGGTACATCGCGCCGGAACATCTGCGCGGGCAGCCGCTCGACGCGCGCGGCGACGTGTACGCGCTCGGCGTGGTGCTCTTCGAGATGCTGACGGGGCGCCCGCTCTTCCGGCGCGGCGCGGACGTGGAGATGATCCGGCAAGCGCTCGACGCCGAGATCCCGCCGCTCGCGGCGCTGCGATGGGACTGCCCACCCGCGCTCGAAGCAGTGGTGCAGCGCGCGCTCGCGCAGGATCCGCGCGACCGGTTCGAGAGCGCGGCGGCGATGGAGCAGGCGCTCCGCGCAGCGGGGTCCGCGCTCTCGGTCGAAGGCGGTCCGGCAGCGCTGGCGGAGCTCGCCGAGCTCGCGCGCGAGGTGTACGAGGGCGAACAAGTGAGCGCGCCGGATACATGGCGGGAGCCGATGTCGCCTCCGTTGGTGACGTCGCCCGCGAGGTCGGCGCCGATCGAGGATCCTCCCGCGGAGGACACGCGGCCCGAAGGGGTGCGGCGCGCACGGATCGTGACATGCGAGCCGGGCGAGATCGTCGCCGCGACGAGCGCGCGGTGCGACGCGACACGGCCCGAGGTGCCTTTGCAGGTCGACGAGGCCGCGACGATCATCGCGGCCCCGCCGCTGCTCCGGCACCGCGCGTTCTCGTCGCGCATCGTGCCGCTCGTGGTCGCGTTCGTGATGGGCCTGCTCGTCGCGGCGGCCGCGCGCGGCAGCACGCTGCCCGAGGGCGTGGATCGGGCGCGCGACGCGGCCCCGGGATCGAGGACGATGCATCGGACGTCGCAGATCGATCTCGACGGGAACGCTTCGTGCACAAACGAATGAAACGCGCCCCGCGCAGGACTCCTCCCGCGGCGGGGCGCGCCTCCGATCCACGTACGCTGGCGACGCGGATCTAGGCGGTACGACGGCTCGTGGCGATGTTGTAGATCGCGAGAAGCAGGATCGCGCCGATGATCGACATGATGAAGCCACCGGTCGACTGGTACGACGCGTAGATCCCGAGCGCGCGTCCGAGGAAGCCGCCCAGGAGCGCGCCGCCGATGCCGAGCAACACCGTGATGATGAACCCCCCGGGCTCGCGACCCGGCGTCAGGAGCTTCGCGATGACGCCTACGACGAGGCCAAACAGAATCCAGAGCAGAATCGACATGCTCTCCTAACCTTCCTCTCGCGCGGCACGCGCGGCGCACACGTCGTGCCGCGCAGGCGGGGTAACGCCGCGAGGACGTCCGCCCGCATTCCCCCTATGCAGCCTGCGTGCCGGGCAGAGCGTGCACGCCGTCGCGGCAATACGAATCTCAGGGTTTTTCCGGATCCACCCTGCTTTCCACAGGCGCCGCATCACAAGGGGGCGTGTTCTCTGTCCCGCACGCAGGTGCGTCCCCCGGGCTCGTGGGCCCACCATGCCCAGGGCCGTAGCCGTGCGAGGAGCCGTAGCCTTGATCGATCGCATCGCCACGCGTGCGCGCGCGGCGCGACGTGCTTCGTCGCTTGGCATGCGCGCGCATCTGGATCTCGTGCGCGCCCGCCGGCAACGTACTGGTGACGAGCTCGGCGCCGCACGCGCATCGCGGCGCGGCCGTCGCGCCGTCCGCGGCCACGACGAGGAAGACGCGGCTGCACTGGGGGCAACGGAACACGTGCCCCACCGAGGGGATCACCTGGCCCTCCACGGGGGATCGTGTCGCGCCGGTTCGCCCGGGGTCCTTGCCCTCCGAGCCGGAATTCGATGATGTGTGTGTTGTGCTGGACATGAGATCCGAGGGTTCAGCACGTCCGGTGCCATCCGCCTCGTGCGTCCCGATCACGGCGGCTCCGTCTGCGCACGATGCGCACGAGGGACCTCGTCAGCGCGCGCGTGTGACACGCACGGACGCAGCAAGGCGAGTCTCCCGTGCCTGCGCAGGTGCGTGCTCCTGCGTGACCTGTTCGAGCCGCGCGAGGAAGCCCGAGGCCCACGTTTCGACGGAGAGTCGGGAGACCCTGGCCTTCAACGCGGCCATCCGCGTGCTGTCGTTCGCCGTCTCCGGCGCGAGGGCCACGTGCCCGATCGCCGAGCCGAGTCCCTCTTCGTCGTAGGGGTTGACGAGGTGCGCCTCGGGGAGCACGTCGGCCGCGCCCGCGGTCATGCTCAGCAAGAGCCGGCCGTTCGGCCTCGGCCGCGTGGCGATGTACTCGAAGGCAACGAGGTTCATGCCGTCGCGCTTCGGCGTGACGATCGCGGCGTCGGCCGCGAGGTAATACGCGGCGAGCTCGTGCGCGTCCAAGGTCCGCGCGAAGAGGTGCACGGGCTTTCTCCGAGGCCCGCCGAAGCGGCCCTGGATGCGGCCGACCGTGGCCTCGATCCGCTGCCGGAGGTCACGATACGCCGCCACCGTCTCGCGGCTCGGCACGCCGATCTGCACGAGCGTGACGCGCTCACGGACCTCGGAGCTCTGCTCGAGCAGCCGCTCGAAGGCTTCGAGCCGCTCGACGATGCCCTTCGCGTAGTCCATGCGATCGACCGAGAGCAGCACGCGGCCGCCGCCGAGCTCCGAGGTGATGTGCACGGCCTCCGCGGCCACGCTCTCGTCGCGCCCGAGCGAGGCCCAACCCTCGACGTCGATGCCGATCGGCCACGCTTCGATCCGCGCGTGACGCGCGCCTCGCGGGACGACGATGCCTTCCTCTTCGTTCACGTGCGCGACGCCGAGCTCGTCGAGCGTGTCGCGGAAGGCGCGCACGTACCGCGGCACGTGCAGGCCCACGAGATCCGCGCCGAGCAGCCCCTCGACGAGCTCGGAGGCCCAGGGCAGCACACGCAGGTTCTCGGCGACGGGCCAGGGGATGTGCCAGAAGAAGCCGATCGTGAGGTCAGGCCTGCGCGCCCGGAGCAGGGCAGGGACGAGCGCGAGCTGGTAGTCGTGGATCCACACGACAGCGCCCGGAGGCGCGTGCTCGGCCGCGACCTCCGCGGCCGCGCGGCACACCTCGAAGTAAGCGCGTGCCTGCTCGGCGCGGAAACGACACACCTCGACGAAGCCGTGCGAGAGCGGCCAGAGCGCGCCGTTCGAGGCGCCTGCATACCAGGCCGCGCGAGTCTCCGAAGAGAGGGAGAGGGCACGAACGCGGAAGGGTAGCTCGCTCGCTTCGCAAGCGTCCCGGTCGGCGCCCGCCGCGATCCAGGTGCCGCGTGACCTGCGCATGAGCGGCAGGAGCGCGGAGATCAAGCCGCCTGGCGCGCGGACGATGCCGTTCGGCGTACGCACGAACGGCGCCCGCGCGCTCACGATGACCAGGCGGGGGGAGCGGGTTTTCATGAGATCTGCCCATGCGAAAGCAATGCCGTCGTGGGCGGTCTCGCGGTCGAAGCGCCGCGCGGCGCGGGATTTGCTCGATGCGCCTGCTCGTGTGGTAGGGTCGGAGTTCGAGGAGATTACGTCCCGTGCGCCTCCATCGTCTCGCTCCGCTCGCCGCCGCCGCCACCGTCGCGCTCGCGCTCCTTTCGCCGAGGACTGCTTCCTCGCAGACGGCCGAGGAGAAGGCGGCCGCGCGCTCCCTGGCGCAACAAGGCGCCGAGGCCCTGCAAAAGAAGGACTACGCCGAGGCGATCGATCTCCTCGGTCGCGCCGAGGCGATCATCCACGCGCCGCCGCACCTGCTCCTCATCGGGCGCGGGCAGGTGGGTCTCGGCAAGCTGGTCGCCGCGCGCGAGTCGTTCCTCAAGATCATCCGCGAGGAGCTGCCCGCGAGCGCGCCCGCCGCGTTCAAGCGAGCCCAGGAGGACGCGAGGACCGAGCTCGCTGCGATCGAGCCCCGCATCGGCTCGCTGCGCATCGTGCTCACCGGTCCAGGCGCGGCCGATCCGTCGAAGGTAACGGTCAAGCTCGACGAGCAGGGCGTCACGTCCGCGCTCATCGGTGTGCACCGGCCGATCGATCCGGGCAAACACGTGGTGACCGCGACCGCGGCCGGACGAAGCCCCGTCACGCAAGAGGTCTCGCTCGGCGACGGCGAGAAGAAAGAAGTGTCGCTCGAAGTGGAGGCGCCGACGGCGGGCGCAGCGTCGCCGGACGGCAGCGGACAAACCGACGTGGGCAGCGGGCCGACGGGCCCGGAGAAGCCGCAAGGCACGAGCCCGCTGAAGTACGTGGGCATCGCGGGCATGGGCCTCGGCGGCGCGGGGATCATCGCCGGGACGATCTTCACGGTGATGTTCGTGAGCAAGTCGGGCGATGCGGACGCGGCGTTCAAAGCCTGTCCGAAGCCGTGTCCCACGGACCAACAGGCGAACATCACGGCGCTGGACGAGGCGGCAGCCTCGCGCGGGACGGGCGCGATCGTGGGCTTCGCGGCAGGCGCGGCGCTGGCCGGCGCCGGCGTCGCGTTGTTCCTGATCGGGGGCAAGCAGGACAAACCCGCAGGCGCGAGCGTCGTGCCGTACGTCGCGCCGAACGGCGCTGGGCTCGTCGGTCGGTTCTGATCGACCTCACCCCCGGCCCCTCTCCCAGCGGAGAGGGGTGAGGGGCGCTGGTTTTCCGAGTCGTTCAGTACCCGAAGTCGCCGCCCGTCGTTCCGCCCTTGTTCGGCTTGTTCGTCGACGTCGCGGAGGGCTTGGGGAGAGGGCCGCCGAGCTTCGTGGATGGGGTCCCGAGCGGCGCAGTCGAGGTGGTCGTGGTCGGCGCCGCGCTCGCGGCGGGCTCCGCTGTCTTTGCGTCCGGCGGCGTGGGGTCGACGTCCGCGGCGCTCGTCGTCGGCGGCGGGGCCGGTGTGGCCGCGGTCGTCGGGACAGGCGGGGCGACGCTCGCCGACGGGATCGAGCCTCCGGCTTGCGTCGAGTCTTTCTTGCCGAGCATCAGGTACCCGGCGACGCCGAGGCCCGAGAGCAAGACCAGCCCGACGAGCCCGCCCACGACCGCGCCCGCGCGGGAAGGCTTCGGCGTGGCCGCGCCCGAGGTGTGGCCCCACGCGTTCGCCGTGCCTTGCGAGCCGTCGAGCGAGGCGCCGGTTTGTCCAGTCGTGCCCATGCCGGGCACGCCGGGCGGCTGCGTTGTCATCCCGACGCCCGGGATCACGCCGGGCAGCGGCGTCGCCGTCAGCGGGCCCGGGGCGACGAGCGCGCCAGGCGGTTGCGTCGCCAAACGCGCGCCGGGGGGGATGCTTTGTCCACCACGCGCGGCTTGCCAGGCGAGGAGCGTCTCCTTGAACTCGGCGCACGACTGGAAGCGGTGCACCTGCTCGCGGGCCATGGCGCGCTGGATGATCAGGGAGAACTCGGGATCGAGGTCCGGGACGAACTGCTGCGGCGGAGGCGGGAGTTCGAGCGCGATCTTGAAAAGCAGCTCGTTGAAGGTCTCGGCGCGGAAGGGGACCTGTCCCGTCGTCGCCTGGTAGAGCACGACGCCGAGCGCATAGATGTCGCTGCGCGCATCGACGACGGCCATACCGCGCGCTTGCTCGGGCGACATGTAGTACGGCGTGCCGACGACGGAGCCGGCCCGCGTCACGTTCATCTCTTCGCCGCCGATCTGCGAGAACTTCGAGACGCCGAAGTCGAGGATCTTGATGAAGTCGGCGCGGCCCGCCTTGTTCGGCAGGATGAAGATGTTGTCGGGCTTGAGATCCCGATGGATGATCCCCGCGGCGTGCGCAGCGCCGAGCGCGTCGAGGACCTGCGACATGAGCGGGATGCTCTGCGCCGGCGCGAGGCGGCCGGAGCGCTTGATCCGCGCGCTCAAGGTCTCGCCGTCGAGGTACTCCATGACCATGTAGCGCGACTGGTCGGGGAGAACGCCGAGGTCGAGCACCTCGCAGATGTGCTCCGAGCCGATGCGCCCCGCGGCCTGCGCTTCGCGCTCGAACCGCGCGACGGTCTCGCCCGAGCCGGAGACGCTCGCGTGCAGGACCTTGATGGCGACGCGGCGCTTGATCCGCGTGTTCTCGCCCTCGAAGACCGCGCCCATCCCTCCCGTGCCGAGGAGACGGACGATGCGGTACTTGTCGTCGATGACTTGGCCGGGGGTGAGCGTCATCGGATCATCGCTCGCGAGAAGCGGAAGGAATCCAACACGTCTCGAGCTTACCACGGGTGCCGGGCGCGAGCCCAGGAGGCGGGTGGGAGAAAAGGCGAGGGCGCCGGCAGGCCGCGGGCGTCGCCGCAGGGGTCGCGGATGCCCGAAAGGGCCTTTGCCGACCGCCAGCGTGTTCGTGTTAAGGTCGCCCCCGTATGTCGCTCTACGAGCTGTCGATCGACGACGCCCACCTTCGCGAGGCCGAGAGGCTCACTTCGCTCGAGGGGAGAGGCTTTCCGACGCTGGTGACAAGGTGGGAGTCGCGCCTGTTCGATCAGCCTTGGTCCACCACGCTGGTGCTCGATTACACGATCCCGCTGCCTCCACTTCCAGCCTCGCAGTCGTTCATCGAGGTGCGGATCGCGGCGTATGTGGGCGGCGCGCCGACGAAGTTCCTCTACTTCGGCACCGAGATGAACGCGAGCGTGCCCCGCATCGGCCCCGAGATGGAAAACCAGATCGGATGGACGAAGCAGTACCAGGAGTACAGGCTCGACGAACACACCTCGCCCGTCCCGTACCTCAAGCTGATCCAGACGACGCCGCGCATCTACGGCGCAGGCGCGCAGGACTACTACAGCCCCGCGATCAAGGTGGAGCGGTACGACGGCGCCGCGTCGAGTGATCACCTCGCCGATCTGTTCCCGACGGTGGTGGCGAACCTGCCCTGCGTGAAAGGGCACCTGCTCACGGATCCCTCGGCCGGGCTCTGGAACGGCGCGCGGTACGTGGGGCAGACGGCGATCGCGATCCTGCGCCAGGGCAAGGTCGTCGGCATCCACAAGCGGATCGGGCGCACGGACAAGGACGCGGTGCCGCCCGAGGTGAAGCGGCGCGATCCGAAGCACGACGTACTCAAGGAGTGGGTGTCGATCGATCTCGGATCGAGCACGACAGTCGTCGCACTGCGCGGCGATCGGAGCGCGCCAGAGCTCGTGCGCATCGGCGCGACGAGCGCGCCCGTGGTGTCGGCCGACTACGAGAACCCGAGCGAGATCTCGTTCGAGCAGCTCGGGCGGACGCTGAAGGCGTGGCGCGATCGCGTGATCCTGCCAATGACACGCTGGGGCGAGGTGACGATCGGGCACGCAGCACGCACCGCGCGCAAGCGAGGCGGCGAGGAGTCGATCTCGCTCGGCGCCTCGACGCTGACGCACCTGCCGATGCTGCGCGAGCGCGTGGACCGCAAGGAGAAGATCTCGCTGCGCGGGCGCGGGGATCCGGAGACGCAAGAGACGCTCAAGAAGCCGGCGCCGCCCATCATCGACGAGGACGGGATCGGCGCACACGATCCCTTCGATCCGATCGAGCTCTACGCCTACTACATCGGCCTGCACGTCAACCACAGGACGCGCGGGATCCACACGCGTTACCTCGTGGCGATGCCGTCGGGCTGGAACGAGGATCGGCGCAAGAGCGCGCTCGTCGCCGTGCGTCGCGGCCTCTTCCGCAGCCTGCCCGCCGGGATGATGGAGTTCCACGACATGGACATGCTGAACGTGGTGGACGCGGGCCCCGCGGCGATCCCGTTCGCAGCCTTCGCGTTCCGCGCATTCGCCGTGCAGCCGAAGCCCGATCCGGTGCCCTTCGTGGCGATCGACGCGGGCGCGAGCGAGACGGGCGTGGTCTTCGGTCTGTTCCGCAACGCCAAACCCGACGAGCAGATGGAGGGCGGCCACGAGCGGATGATCGAGTACCTGGAGCCGACGAGCATCCCGTGGTTCGGCGGCGAGCGGCTCCTGCACAGGCTCGCCTACCGGATCTACGTCGCCGCCGAGGCGAGCGTGGGCGCGGCACGCGTGCCCTTCGATCGGCCGAGCGAGGAGACGCCCGTGGGCGCGCTCGAGCACCTGCTCGTCGCGAGCCCGGAAGGACGCGCGAACGCCGAGGTGCTGAAGGACGCGATCCGGCCGCTGCTCGAAGGCGGCGACGCGCGTCTGCCGAAGTCGATCAAGCTCGCCACGCTCGACGGTCCGTTCTTCGATCTCCCGCTCGAGGTGGATCGGCAAGCCATCGCGGCGGAGATCGACGGCTGGTTCTCGGAGGCGGTGGAGGAGGTGCGCGTGGGCCTGGAGAAGGCGCTCGAGAAGATCGGGCGTGATCCGGATCCCTACGACGGCCTGCGCGTGATGCTCGGCGGTCGCATGAGCATGCACCCGGCGCTGCTCGACAAACTCACGGCGACGCTGCCGAAGAACGTGAAGATCCACCGGTTCATCGAGCCCGATCGCCTGAACCTCGGCGCGCCGACCGTGAAGACGGCATGCGCGCTCGGCGCCCTCGCGATGCGCTTCGAACGCATCGGCGCGAGCGTGCGCGCCGAGAAGCGCGACGCCTTCAAGTACCGCGTAGGCCGCAACCGACACGGCCAGCTCGCCGACGTGCTCGATCCGTCGGTCGAGTACGACGTGTGGCGCGAGGTCGGCGCATGCACGAAGCCAAACGTCGAGGTGCTGTACATGCGCGCCGAGGACGACGGCGAGGTCGCCGCCGACGATCCGCGCGTGGAGATCGCGATCTGCAAGCTCGGCGCGACAGCCGTCGGGCAGCGCATCTACATGCGCGCGGTAGGTCCGATCCGCGTCGAGGTGAGCGTCGGGCCGCCCGGCGGCGAACCCGCGGCAGGCGCGCCAGTGTGGTGGATCGATCTGAAGGAAAACCTCGCGCGGCCGAAGGCGTAGGCTTCAGGCGCGGAGCTGGGGCTTTGCCCCAGGCCCCAGCAGGGGCTATCCGCCCCTGCACCCGGACCAGCCAGGGGCTGGACCCGGGGTCGATGAACTGCGCGATGCGCAGTTCATCGAACAGGCAGGGTCAAGACTGGCGACGACTCTGCCCACCAAGACAGCAGCGCTGACGGTTCGACTGGCGACGTACCCGTCGCCAGCTTGAAACCAACCTCGATGGTCTTGCCACCGGCCCGTTGGAAGAACTGCGCTCCGCGCAGTTCTTCCACCCGCGGTCCAGGCCGTGCCTGGTCCGGGGTCGAGGGGGCGGACAGCCCCCCGCGGGGTCCGGGGCAGCGCCCCGGCGCAACGGACAAACCTTACTGGCTGCGGCGCGTGACGTAGAAGAAGTCGCGCGGGGATGGGTCCTTCACGTAGTCGTGGGCGCGGTAGTCGACGTGCGGCACGAGCGATGAGGCGACGCGGCGTTCTGCGGCGGGCGGGTGTTCGAAGAGCAGGAAGCGCGGATAGGCGTAGTTCACGTCGAGTTGCGCGGCGTCGCGCGCGCCTGCGGCTTTCATCGCGCGCGCCAGGGATTGCGCCGTCACGGCCTCGCCGAGCGCGTAGAAGAGCGTGCGCCCTGCGGCGTCGATGCCGATCGCGGACCTGCGGATCACCGTCTCGCCGCTGACCGTCGCGCCCCAGTTCTTGTTGTACTCGGTGAGCTTCGTGTTGAGCTCGCCGCCTTCGACGAGACATGCGGGCGCTTGCCGGTAGGCCGCCATCTGTGCCTCGGTCGGCGCGAGCTTGGGCCAGGTGCCGATGCGGATTGCGCCGTCGCGGTAGAGCCCCACGGTGCAAGCGATGTCGCGGGGGGGCAGGAACGTCTTGCCCCCGATCATCATCCCGTACTGCCCGTGCAGCGCCTTGAAGCCGCCGTTGAAGGCTGCGATGAGGTCCGGGTGCTCCGTGGCCGGGACGAGGCCGGGGCGCTCGGAGAGCGGCACGTTCTGCGAGACGGGCTCGGTCGTGCCTGCGACGAGGCGGATGGCGACGCGCGTCAGGTCCATGGCGACGACGGCCACCGCGGCGAAGCCACGTTTCGGATCGGGGTGGACCACGCCCTTGACCATCACGGGCGGCTCGCCTGCGCGGCTGCCCTCCTGCATCACGAGCCATGTCCCGTCGCCCGTCGCTGCGACGCTCGTGAAGGGCGGCTCGAAGCGTGGCGGGGGGAAGCTCGGGATCTCGGGCGCGGAGGCGTCGGCGACGTCGGCCTTCGCGGGCACGACCTCGGGTGCGGGTGCGGCTGGCAGGGCGGCTGAGGCCGAGGCTGGCGTCTCCCAGAACGTCGTGGGGGCCTCGTCGCCGTGGCGCCAGACGTTGACGCGGTCGGCGATGCCGTAGGCCGTGTCCTCGATCCATGCGACCACGGAGGGGCCGAGCACCGCGCGCACGCCGTCTGCGAGCGCGGGGCCGAAGCCTGGCACGTTGTGGATCGCCCACCACGTCGCGCCCCCCGCGACGAGCGTCACGCCGAGGCCTATCCCCACACGCCGTCGCCAGCGCCGCGGCTTCTTCTTTTTTTCTGTCTCGGGGGCGGTCACGGGGCCGGGAGGGTAGCCCAGGACGAGCCGAGGACCCAAGCGGAGGCGTGTGTGTCGCGCTTCAGACGACCTGACCGTGGGCCATCGTTTTGGGGCCGTCCTTGAACAGGATCTCGACCTTGCCGCGATCGATCACGCGGGCGACGACGCCGTCGCCGAACTTCGGGTGACGGACGAGCTCGCCTGGGCCGAGCGTGAGCGTGACGCGGTAGGGCTTGAAGGCGCCCATCGGCTGGCCGGCGATCGCGTGCTCCCACTGGACCGTCTGGTCACGCTCGCGTTGCGCGGCGGCGCTCGCGCGACCACCCGAGGTCTTGCGCTCCTCGCCGCCTTCGCGCTTCGTTGCGCCGGCGGCCTTCGTCTTTGGCGCCAGCGGCGCGAGCTTCTCGCTCTTCGGGCGGCGGTAGAGGTGATGGGAGCCGCACGTCTTGCACTCGACCTTCTTCACCTCGTCGCCGACCATGGCGATGATGCGGTGAGTCAGGTCGAGCTTGCATTTCGTGCAATAAGAATCGATCTCGCCACCGGTCTTCGGCTTCTTCGTGATCACGTACCCTCGCGTCTTCTGCGCTCGCGCCGCGTCTCTTTTCCTCGATCCTTGACCGTCACCTGCGCGGAGACGCTCGGCTTCGGCAAGCCCTTCTGCCCCTCCGCTGCTCCTGCCTCGTCCTCCTCTGCCTCGCCTTCATCCCCCTCCTCGGCCGGAGGTTTTTCGGCGGGACGCGCGTCGTTCGGGACGAAGCGGATCTCCGTCTTGATCTCGAACGAGAGCTTCGTGAGCACCTTCGTCAGCTCGTCGGCGAACTGCGTGTGCTCGAGGACGTCGCGGATTTCCTTCGCGACGACGCGGTACAGACCGGTCTTCGTGTCGTCGATCTGATGGTAGAGGTAGTTTAAGACCTCCTTCGGCAGCTTCATGTCCCCCACGAATTGCCGAAGGGTGTCGGGGCCTTCACTCAGCTTGCCGACGCCGGTCTCGACGGCGCGCTCGACAGCGCGCTTGAGCAGCTCCGGAATGGCACGGTCGAACGTGCGCCGCCGCTCCGTCTCCGGCTTCTCCCCCTCGGGCGGCTCTTCACGGCTCGGAAGATCGTCGATGTCGCCCATCCGCCGGCTCACTAGTCAGGAAGGGAGCCTTCGTCAATCGGACATCGACACGCGGAGCGCCCAAACCTCCGCGACGACCTTTCCTTTTCCGCGCCGGGCGGCAAGCTCCACCGTCAGGGTATCGTCTTCCAGAGGACAAAACGGACGATCCGGCTGGACGATGGGCCACCGATCCTCGCCGTGATCCGCGGCGATCGACGTGCCTCGGCTCGATCGCACCACGACGTCGAGGTCGGCCACGCTCGGCTCGGCGACGGCAAAGATCCGATAACACTCGCCTTTTTTCGCTTCGAGCGGAAACGGCACGGGCGCGCCCCCCTCGGCGACCTCCCCCTCGACCGGCTCCTTCGTGAGCCGTCGCATCCCGTTTTCCGGGCCACAAAGCATCGTCAGGCGCGTGAGATCCTTCCTTGGATCCCCTTCGAGCCGAAAGTTGCCGTAACAGCGAATCCAGGGTCCTCCCACACGCACAGGCGAGGCGATGGGATCCTCGTTCCGCGCGGCCAGGCCTGCTTCGGCGGCGCCGCCGTCGGGATCGGCCGGGGCCTCGCCGAGCATCGAGGGCGGGAGCTTGGGCAAGGGCGGGGTCGGAGGTGGGGCGTCGGGCGCGGAGGCGGCGCCGCCGGCCTGCTCCCAGGGGCGCGGGCGCTCACGACAGCCGGCGAGGAGGGGGAGGCACGCGAGCGCGGCGAGGGTGAGGAGGAGGCGGCGCGCGCGGGCACGTCGCGGGTTTGGCCGGCCAAGGTTCTGCGCTAGAGTCTCGGCCCGATGAACATCTTCGCCGAACGCCGCAAACAACTGCTCGAGCGACTGCAAGGCGTGCTCGTTCTTCCGGCGGCGCCGGAGCTCATCCGCAACAACAGCGTCCACCACGAGTACCGCCAGGACTCCGACTTCCACTACCTCACGGGCTTCGGCGAGCCCGAGGCCGTGCTCCTTCTGGCCCCGAAGCACCCGGAACACAAGGTGGTTCTGTTCGTGCGCAAGCGGGATCCGGAGCGCGAGAAGTACGACGGGGCCCGCGCGGGCGTGGAGGGCGCGAAGGCCGAGTTCGGCGCGGACGCCGCGTTCACCATCGACCAGCTCGACGACAAGCTCCTCGACTACCTCGAGGGCTACCACCGGCTCTTCTACAAGCTCGGCCAGAACCGATCCCTCGACGATCGCATGCTCCGCGCGCGGGAGCTCCTCCGGATGAAGGGGACGCGGACGAAGAAGACGTGGCCGACGGAGATCGTGGAGCCGGGCAACGTGCTGCACGAGATGCGCGCGCTGAAGTCGGAAGCAGAGCTCGGCTTCATGCGACGCGCCGCGGCGATCACGCGCGAGGCGCACCTCGGGTCGATGCGGCTCGCGGCGCCGGGTCGCTACGAGTACGAGGTCGAAGCGCAGATCCGCGAGGTGTTCCGGAGGAACGGCGCGGAACGCACGGCGTACACGCCCATCGTGGGCGCTGGGCCGAACGCGACGATCCTGCACTACCACGCGAACCGGAAGCAGCTCGTCGACGGAGAGCTGCTGCTCATCGATGCAGGCTGCGAGTACGAGTACTACGCGTCCGACGTGACGCGGACGTTCCCCGTGAACGGGACGTTTTCGCCCGTGCAGCGACGGCTCTACGAGATCGTGCTCGCCGCGCAGATGGCCGCGATCGAGGCCGTGAAGCCGGGCGTGACGGTGGACGCGCTGCACGACATCACGGTGCGGACGCTCGTCGAGGGGTTCGTCCGCGAGGGGCTGCTCTCGGGCGACGTGAACGAGATCATCGAGAAAGAGACGTACAAGCGGCTCTATCCGCACCGCACGAGCCACTGGCTCGGCATGGACGTGCACGACGTGGGGCCCTACTACCGCGACGGCGAGGCGCGCCCGCTCGAGCCCGGGATGGTGCTGACGATCGAGCCGGGGATCTACGTGGCGCCGGACGACGAGAAGACGCCCGCGGAGTACCGCGGGATCGGCATCCGCATCGAGGACGACATCCTGGTCACGGCCACGGGCTACGAGAACCTGACGGCCGACATCCCGAAGGCGCCGGACGAGGTCGAGCGCGCCTGTCGAAACGCTTGAAGCAAACAACGAAGGGCCGCGCGGCGGACGTGGCGGCGCGCGAGGCGACGCTCGCCGTCGAGCTCAAGGGCTGGTTCCGCAAGAGCGCGCGGGATCTGCCGTGGCGCAGGACGCGGGATCCGTACGCGATCTGGCTGTCCGAGGTGATGCTGCAGCAGACGCGCGTGGAGACGGTGATCCCGTACTACGAGCGGTTCTTGCAGCGGTTTCCGGACGTGCGAGCGCTCGCGTCCGCCGAGATCGACGAGGTGCTCTCGCTCTGGAGCGGCCTCGGCTACTACCGGCGCGCGCGGGAGCTGCATCGCTGCGCGCAGGAGGTCGCTTCGATGCACGGCGGCGTGTTCCCCGCGGAGGCCGCGGAGCTGCGGAAGCTGCGCGGGATCGGTCCGTACACCGCGGGCGCCGTGTCGAGCATCGCGTTCGATAGGCCCGCGGCGCTCGTGGACGGCAACGTCGCGCGGGTGCTCGCGCGCCTCGAAGCGATCGAGGACGACGTGAAGAGCACGGCGGGCCTGAAGCGGATCTGGAGCGTGGCGGAGCGGCTCGTCCCGCGGGAGGAGCCCGGCGCGTGGAACCAGGCGCTGATGGAGCTCGGTGCGACGATCTGCACGCCGCAAAACCCGGCATGCCTGATCTGCCCGGTGCGCGACGCGTGCGCGGCGCGTGCGCAGGGTAGGGAGCGCGAGCTGCCGATCGTGGGGGAGAAACGAGCGTCACCGCGCGTGGCGATGGTCGCGGCCGTGGTGGAACACGAGGGGCGCTTCTTGTTCGCGCGGCGCAAGGAGGGAGGGCTGTTCGGCGGGTTGTGGGAGCCGCCGATGGTCGAGGCGCAGACGGCCGAAGACGCGAAGCCTTCCCTCCGCGGCGCGGGCGTCGCGGTGGAGGCGAAGCTCACGGAGGTGGGACGTGTCGAGCACGTGCTCACGCACCGCGAGCTCGACGTGCTCGTGCTTCGCGCGCGCGCGGACCGACTCTGGCCCCTCGAAGCGCCGACGACGGCGCCGTACGAGCGGCTCGCATGGATGGAGCGAGGCGCCGAGGGCGTGGGCGTCTCGACGCTGGCGCGCAAGATCCTCGCGGCGGCAAAGCCGGAGAAGAAGGGCGCGACGCGCAAGAAGAAGGCCCGCGCGTAACGCCCTTGGCTCACTCCGTGGGGCCTGCGCGCTTGCGCGAGGCGGGTTTGTCCCGTTCGCGCGGATCTTCCATCCTCGTACGATCGTCCTCCGAGAAGTACACGTCCTCGGCCTCGGCGCCGATCTCCTCGACGAGGAACGGCGTCTCGAGATCCTGGCCCTCGTCCGACAAGATCACGTCGCTCATGTCGCGGCCGCGCGTCGCGCCTTCGAGGAACTCGGCCCCGAGATCGCCGGCGAGATCGGCTGCCGCGTCGGCATTGTCGGGATCGAACGAGAAGCCCTCGCTCACCTGATCGTTCGGGTGATGTCGAAAAACGCGATCGCTGTCGTCGAGCGTGTGCACGGGCTCGTCCATCGCGTTGGCCGGGTGCACCTTGCCCGGCAGAGGCGGCGCGGCGAACTCGTCGAGGTCTTCGAGCACGGGACGCGGAGCCCTCTCGTCGAACGACATCCCCGCGCGCCGCGAGGGGGTGTCGCCGTGGCGGTGTTCGCTGCTGCGTACGCTCGATGCGGGGGGCGGAGCCTGGGTGGACGGGGCGGCCGCCCGCGCGTGTTTCGCCCCGGATCGGGCCGGCTTGAGGGGTTTATTGCTGCTCACGCTCCGGCCGAATGCAAGAGTCGCGCGCGTGATTTGACGTGCGAAGAACGCACGTTACGCGGTAAGACCCAAGGGCCCCTACATGCGCGAAAAACGCCCGCGCCCCCGACGTTCGACGACCCTCGTGACGACGTTCGCGACCGGGTGTGCCCTCGCCTGGGCCGGGACCGCGATCGCCGCCGAAGACGCGCCCGCCGCGCGGGAAGAAGACGGGGCCGAAGCGAGGCGCGCGCTCTACGAGGCCCTGTCGGCGCCCCCCAAGGGGTACCTGCGTACGCTCGCCGGGCTCTCGTTCGGCGGCGGGCTTCGCTTCAACAACCCGTATCGGCTGGCCACGCAGCTCGGCGCATCGGCGGAGTCGCCGAGCGCGACGGCGCCGTACACGACGCTCATGGGCGCGCTTGCGTTCGGTCCGCCCGACGGCTTGCAGCATGGAGGGATGCTGGGGCTCTCGTTTGCGCTCCGCGGAGTCGGGCAAACCGTGCTCACCCCCGGGTACGTCCTGATGTACCGCGGGTCAGGCCGGCTGCTCGCGTATGGACGAGCGGGCCCGGAGATCCTGCTCTCGCCGGATCTGAACGTGGGCCTCACGGTCGCGGGGGGCGGCGCGTTCTTCGTGACGGGCGGGCTCGGGCTCGTCCTCGACGTGGCGGGCAGCCTGTTCTACGGGGCGAGCACGTGGGAGAAGAAATATCCGGCGTATCCCGTGCTCTCGGCGTCGCTCGGCCTGATCCTCGACGTGGAGTTCTTGCCATGACGCAGGCTCGCGGGATCGGCCGCGCCGAGATCCTCCGCCTCGCCGCGATGCTCGTCCTCGTCGTCGCCGCGCCGACCGTGGGTGACATCGGGAGCTGCGGCGAAGCGCCCGCCGATCTCGACGCCGCCGCGTTCTTCCGCGAGAAGGCCGCGGTCGACTGCGCGCGTTGCGAGGAGTGTGGTTTTTCCACGGCGGCGTGCGCGCGCGCCTGTGATCCGATGCAGCCTGCGCAATCGTTCCCCGAGGGCTGTTATCCCATCGTGCACGACGGCGACGTTTGTCTGCGCGCGCTCGAAGCGGCCTCGTGTGACACGTATGCGAGCTTCGTCGCGGATCAGGGATCGACGATCTCGACCGAGTGCAACTTCTGTCCGCCGGAGGCGAAGCCGTGACGCCTGCGGGGCGCGCCTTCGTTCGATGGATCGTCCTCGCGGCGGCGCTCGTCGCGCTCGCCTCGGGCTGCGCCGCGCTCCGCCCCGTCACGACGTCCACGGCCGAGTACGGCGCGTTCCGCAAGGCGCGCATCTCGCCGACGCTCGAAGGGCGCATCGTCGCGGCGGCGCGTTACCTCGCGCAGTACCCCGACGGCACGTTCGCGACGGAGGTGCGCGCGTTCTACACGATGGCTGAGCCGCTCTACTTCGAGGAGCACCGGGGCACTGCTGCAGGCCTGCACGTCTACCTCGCGGCGCTCCCACGCGGCCCGCACGCCGCCGAGGCGCGGCAACGGCTCGAACGACTCGCCGAGAAGGGGCCGAGCGCGGAAGGCGGCTTCGATCGTGCCGTCATGGGCACGAACGCTCGCCTCGCGAGGCTCGCCGGCATGCGGAGCGCCGCGCGCGAGCAGATGATGACGTCGCTCCGCGTGTGGCTCGACCCGGACGCCTTCGCGCGCCCGATGGTAGAAGCGAAAGCGGAGCTCCTCGTTCCATGGAGCCTCTCGCTCCCGTGGCCCAGGTGCACGTGGAACGACGAAGCCCGCGGCGGAGAGATGCGCTGTGAAAAGCTCTTCGAGTTGCCGTACGAGGTGACGAAGGGGGAGGGCACGGAGGAGCGTCAAGCCACCGTCGAAGTCGTGATCGTCGAGGATGCGCGGGGCAGGCCGCGGCGTGTCACGATCGGCGGGCCGGATCTCTTCGTGCGCCTCGAAGAGACGTTCACCGGTCGGGCGATCGATCTCGGAGATCCGAGCGGTCGAGCGGCCGGCGTGTCCCGCGCGACGGAGCTCGTACGGCGCGAGTTTTCGGCGCGGATCTCGGACGATCCCGCGTGCCGGAAGCGCACGCGCGCGCCGAAGGTCCTCGAGCTCGCCTGCGGCGGCGTCCGTGTCGTCGTGGAGGCCGCCCTCGACAGCACCGAGGACGATCGCATCGTGATCACCCCGATGACCTCGGACTGATCCCGAAGCGCGATCCGGGAGAGTGCGTATCTCCCCGGAAACGAGGCGCGTGTGATACTCCTTCGGGGAGTGGAGATCGGCCGCGTCCTCGCCGAGCGTTACGCGCTGGTCCGCCCCCTCGCGGAGGGAGCGATGGCGACCGTGTGGGTCGCGGAGGATCGCGTCTCCGGCGGCGAGGTCGCGATCAAGGCGATCTCGCTCGACGCGGCCGGATGGCGCACCGAGGTGCGGGATCGCTTCATGAAAGAGGCGCGCCTGCTCGCGATCGCCCAGCACGAGCACCTCGTCGGCGTGCGTGACGTGGGCGAGACCGAAGACGGCTTCCTCTACCTCGTCCTCGATCTGCTCGACGGCGAGACGCTCGCCGATCGCATCGCCCGCGATCCGCCCCTCGGCTGGAAAGAAGCCGGCGCGATCTCGCTCGCGATCACGCGCGGTGTCGCGGCCCTGCATCGCGCAGGGATCGTCCATCGTGACCTCAAGCCCGCGAACATCGTCCTGCATCGTGACGGTGGCGGCACGGTGCCGAAGATCATCGATCTCGGCATCAGCAAGGTGCGCGCCGCGGCCGCGGATCCCGAGCTCTGCGCGACGCTCACGGCGACGGGGCAGGTGCTCGGCACGCCGCAGTACATGAGCTACGAGCAAGCGCTCGGCGATCCGGACGTGGACGCGCGCAGCGACGTGTGGGCGCTCGGCGTGATCCTCTACGAGATGCTCGCGCGAAGGCGACCGTTCGAAGCGCCGAACGCGAACGCGGTGCTCGCCGCCATCCGCCGCAAGGACGCGCCCGGGCTCGCCGAGGTGGCGAGCGACGTGCCCGCCGCGCTCGCGAAGCTCGTCGATCGCTGCCTACGCACCGATCGCGCCGAGCGCTTCAAGGACGCCGGCGAGATGGCCGAAGCGCTCCCGACGGCGCTCTGCTCGGCCGCCGCGGATCCGACGCCCGCCGAACCGCCGCCCCCCGAGGCAAAGAAACCCGCGAGCGCGACGGCGCCAAAGCCTTCGCCCGCGCCGATGCCCACGACGATCCCGGCCGAGAACCCCGCGCCGCAGCCGCAGCGATCCCGCGCCGTCGCAGGCGCCTTCCTCATCGCAGGCGCGGCCGTCCTCGGCGCGACGGCCGCTACGTTCTGGACGCGGGCTCCTGCCCCGACCACGCAGATCGCCCCCCCGAAGCCCACGACCAGCGGCGCCGCACGGACCCCGCAAGAGCCCGCTCCTGGAACGAAGGCCCCGCCGAGCCCCACGCAAACACCGGCGACCACGTCCACCACGAGCGAAGTACGCCCCGTGGTGCAAGCAACCAGCACAGCCGCCTCTTCGGCTTCGGTTCCCCCGACACGTCCAGCGGTCACGACGCGAGGCGGGACCAAGCCCCTCACGCAGGTGAACGAAGCGGGTTTCTAGAGTACGCGGCGCCCCGTTCATGATACCCCTCCGAGCGGACCGTGAGCGACACCGCTTCCCCTAAGCTTCCCGCGACCGAAATCGCGCCCCGCCAAGCCAAACAGGGCGGCGGCGTCGCGCGCCTCGTCGTCACCCAGGGACCGGGTGCCGGCAAGACGCTTCTCGTCACGCGGGCCCGCGCCACCGTGGGCCGGCACCAGACCAACGACCTCGTCATCCCCGATCCGCGCATCTCCGCGACGCACCTCGAGCTCGAGCGCAGGCCCGAGGGCCGCGTGCTCGTGCGGGATCTCGGCACGACGAACGGCACGTGGCTCGGCCCGCACCGCCTCAACGAGGCTGAGCTCGGCCCCGGCGCGCTGCTGAAGATCGGCGACTCGCTCGTCCGCGTCGAAGTCGACGATCGCGCCGAGCCCGAGCGCGGCAGCGAAGGCGGCCGGTTCGGCGGGCTCATCGGCGTGTCGGCCGAGATGCGCGAGCTCTTCGCGACGCTCGAGCGCGTGGCACCGAGCCAGCTCACCGTGCTCGCGCAAGGCGAGACGGGCACGGGCAAGGAAGAGCTCGCCCGCGCGATCCACAAGCACTCGCCGCGGCGCGAGGGCCCGTTCGTGGTGCTCGACGCAGCGACGATCCCGCCGACGCTCGCCGAGAGCGTGCTCTTCGGTCACGAGCGCGGCGCGTTCACAGGCGCCGACGCGCGGCACATCGGCACGTTCGAGCGAGCCCACGGCGGCACGCTCTTCATCGACGAGATCGGCGAGCTGCCGATGGACCTGCAGCCGAAGCTGCTCCGTGTCCTCGAGAGCCGCACGTTCTCACGCGTGGGCGGCCACGAGATCATCCCGGTCGACTTCCGTCTGATCGCCGCGACGCACCGAGATCTTCGCGCCGAGATCGAGGCGCACCGCTTCCGCGAGGATCTCTACTTCCGCCTCGCCGAGGCGCGCGTCTTCTTGCCGCCGCTCCGCGCGCGTCCCGCAGACATCCCGCTGCTCGCGCGTCACTTCCTCGAAGAGCTCTCCACGTCCGAGCGCCCGCTCTCCATCACGGAGGAGGCGCTGCGGAGCCTCACGCTGCGCAAGTGGCCGGGCAACGTGCGCGAGCTGCGCAACGTGATCGCGCGCGCGGCAGCGCTCTGCCAGGACGGGACGATCACGGAGAACGATCTCGCCGGCGAGGGATTTGGTTTCCGCGGGAGCGAGGCCGAGCGCGAGCCGCTCGACCTCCAAGGAACGTTCGCCGAAGCCAAGGCCCGCGCGATCGATCGTTTCGAGCGCGCCTATCTCGACGCCCTCGTCCGTCGCTGCGGCGGCAACCTCTCGAAGGCCTCGCGCCAGGCCGACGTCGCGCGCAACCATCTCCGCGCGCTGCTCAAGAAGCGCGGGCTCTACGATCCCGGAGATACGTGATCGTCCAGCGAAGCGTGGCGCCGGGGTTTCACCCCGGGCCCGACCAGGGGCTGTCCGCCCCTGGACCCGGACCAGCGCCAGCGCTGGACCTTGGGTGGAAGAACTGCGCGATGCGCAGTTCTTCCAACAGCCCGGAGGATGCCCTCGGGCAGGGTCGCTGCGGGTCTTGAATCGGCCTGTGCGATGAACTGCGCACCGCGCAGTTCATCGTCCTGGGTCCAGCGCCTCGCTGGTCCGGGTCCAGGGGCGGACAGCCCCGGTGGGGTCTGGGGCAAAGCCCCAGCGCAACGACAGCCCGTCAGATGGTGAGGATCTCGGTGTGCTCGGCGCGCCACGCGCGCGTCCGCTCGGCCTGTTCGCGCTCGATGCGCGGATCGATCTTCATCACCGTCACGGGCGGGCTCTCCGAGGTGACCGAGATCGTCGACCCTGCGGATGTACTCGCGCGCCGCCTGTTCGAGCCGCGTCGTCAGCGCCTCGACCACGTAACTTCCACCGAGCGGATCCACGAAGTCCGTCACGCTTTGGCAACCGCCGAGCACCGCGGCGAGCGCCTGCATCGCCACGCGCACCACGTTCACCATCGGCTGCTGCGCGAGCAGCGTCATCCCCGCGGTCTGGCAATGGAACTTGAGCGCACGCGCCCGGTCCGTCTTCGCGCCGAACCGCTCCTCCATGATCGATGACCAGATCCTCCGCGCAGCTCGGAGCTTCGCGATCTCCTCGAGCAGGTTGTTGTGCCCGTTGAAGAAAAACGAGAGCTGCCCGCCGAAGTCGTCGACGTCGAGCCCGGCCTCGACGGCGGCCTTCACGTACGCCATCCCGTCGGCCAGCGTGAACGCGATCTCCTGGGCCACGTCGCAGCCGGCCTCGCGCATGTGGTAGCCGCTGATCGAGATCGTGTTCCAGTACGGCACGTCCTTCGAGCAGAACGCGAAGATGTCGCTGATGAGCCGGATCGAAGGACGCGGCGGGTAGACGTACGTCCCGCGCGCCACGTACTCCTTCAAGATGTCGTTCTGGATCGTGCCGCGCAGTTTGTCCCTCGGGACCCCGGCCTCGTCCGCGACCGCGATGTAGAGCGAGAGCAGGATGGCCGCCGTCGTGTTGATCGTCATCGACGTCGAGATCGCCTTCGCGTGACCTTCCGCTCGGCCGTCGCTCTTCGTCGTTCGTCGTCCTCGACGTTCGTCTACCCGCGCGCCGACAGGAGCCGCGCGAGCGCCTCGCCCACGGCGCGAGCGAGCTCGTCCATCCTGCGCGTGCCGGTCAGCGTGTCGCCGAGATCATCGACCATGAGCACCGCCGCCGGCCGCCCCGCGACGCGCACCGCCACAACGGCCACGTCCGGACTCGCGCGCTCCATCACCGCGAGCAGCCCCTCGTGCGCCGCCGTCTCGGGCACGGGCCCGAGGTAGATCGACGTCGCCGTCGCCGTCGCGAACACGCTCGGCACGTCGAGCGGGATCGAGAGCGCCCGCAGCGCCTCTTCGTCCCCGAACTCGTCGTTGCAGGTCCAACCGTGGAACCCGTCGCGCTTGACCGCGAAGAGCGCCACGCGACGCGCGAAGAGCGCCGCGCCGCCGAGCGCGAGCGAGACGATCTCGTCCCGCGTCGCCGCGCGCGCGAGCGCCCCGAGGATCGCGCTCGGATCCGGGAAGGGCAGGGGAGGCGGACCCACGAAGGTCTGGCGTTGCGGCTCCTCGTCGTGATCCGAGACGGTCACCGGCGCAGGTGCCGTTACCTGGGCCTTCGCAGGCACCGGGAGCGACATCGCAGGCGGCGGCACCGATACCCCCCCACGACGCGCCGACGGCGCAGGCGCGAACGAGTTCGGCCCCGCAGACGGCTCCGGGATCGGGCCCCCGAGCGCCGGCGCGAGCGGTTGCGAGACGGGCGCGTCGTGCGTCGTCCACATCGCCGCGGCTCGCTCGGCCTTCTCCGCGTTCGCCGCGTCGCCCACGACGCGCGGCGCCGTGCCCCCGTTGCTCGAAGGCACACGCGAGAAGACCGATGGATCCAGGGTCGGACGTGTCGCGCCGCGCCACGCCGTGAGCTCGGGCGGCGCCACGGCGAGGGGCGACGGCACCGAGGCGGGGCCCGGCGGCGGCGTCGAGGGAAACGACACGCGCGGCGGATCGTCCGAGCTCGCCGGTGATGCCGCCGCGGCCTTCGTCGCCGGCAGCGCCGAACGAACGACACGCTCCACCGGCACCGCGCCGCGCAGCGTCCCCGGCGCTCCGCGTCGTGTCGCCGGCGCTGCGGGTGTTTGCGACCCGTCGGTGTCGCTTCCTTCGGGCACGCGTTTCACCAGCGGGATCGGCGTGCTGATCGTGGGCGGCGGCGGGATCGACGACTGCGGCGCGCCGTAGGGCGAGGCCGGCGTGATGCGGCGGCCTCGTGGCTTCTTCGGGGCCTCGGGCTGCGCCGCCGTGAGCTCGATCCGCCGGATCGCCTCTTCCACCGCGCCGATCGGCGCGCGCAGCACGCGCACCGGCGCGCCGAGGTGGAACGACATCTCCGACTCGATGTGCGTGTCCAGCGGATCGGCCGCGGCCACGTCCACGGTCCCCGTGAACGGATCGAGCCGCGTCGGCAGCGCACAGAGCTTCCGGCACATCGCGCGCGGCAGCTTCGCCACGAGCTCCGGCGCGCCTTGCACGTGACGCAGCCCCGGCCCTGCGTAGCGCGCGATCTCCTCGTCGAGCTCGGCCTCCGTGATCGCCCCGCGATCCACGAGCGCGCGCGTGAATGGGATTCCCCGCACGACCGACAGGAGCAGCGCCGCCTGCACCTTCTCCCGCGTCACCAGGTTCGCCGCGATCAGGCGTCGCCCCAACTCGACCGACACGGCGCGAACGATATCACTCTTTATGTTGGCGAGGGGCCCCTTGGACCCTCAGCGCGACGCGGGAAACTGGAAGACGACCTCGGTCTGTCGCACGAGCCCGAGGTTGTCCCGCGCAATGCGCTCGACCGCCGTCGGATCGTCCCGCAGCCGCTCGACCCGGCCCCGCAGCGCGTCGATCTCGCGGTGCATCTCCGCGCTCTCCTCTTCCACCTGCTCGAGCTCCCGTTCGAGCCCCCGCAGCCGCGGCAGCCCCTCCGGCGATAGGATCATCACCGGGACCCCGATGACCGCCACGACGAGGATCCCGACCGGCAGAACCCGCTCGATCGCCAAGGTGAGTCGACGCACGTCTCCCTCCCTGCCATGGCCGGGGGCACCTGGTCAACTTTCCGGGCTCGCGCACTTCGTAAAGGTCGCGCGCTTTTGGTCGGTTGTTCTTCGCGAACGCCCTGACCTTTGGCTAGCATACGCCCGGCCGCGGGCGCCCTGGTCGGTTCTTCTGGACCGAACGCTGACCAGACGAGGCCGCCCCCGCGAAGGATCCCGAGGAGATTTCATGTCGATCGATATCGTCCGAGGTGAGCTCGAGCGCCTCTTCTCGCTCGATGAAATGACCGCGCTGTCGAGCGAGCTGCTCGGGCTCGATCCGGCCCAGGTGGGAGGCGCCGTCTCGAAGGCATCCTTCGCTCGCGCGCTCACGGATCGTTGCTTCGAGAACGACGCCGAAGGCGCGCTGCTCGACGCGATCTTCGCTGCGAGGCCCGAGGCTGACGCGAAGCTGCGCGAGCTCGTGAAGAAGGGCACCGGAGCTGACGCCGAGATCAAGGCCGGCGAGGCGTTCGGCGCGTTCACGGTGACGCGCAAGATCGGCGAAGGCCCGCGCGCCGTCGTCTACGCCGCGACACGAAAGGTCGAAGGCGAGGAGAAGCCCCAGGAGCGGATCCTCAAGGTCTTTCGCAAGGACGCCGCGTCCGGTCCGCGTGCTCTCCAGCGTTTCCTCACGGCCGTCCGGCTCGCCGCGAAGGTGCAGCACGAAGGCCTGCCCGTGTCGCTCGAAGCCGGCGTCGCCTCGGGACACGCGTACATCGCGTACGCGCCCGTCGATGCCCAGCCGCTCGCCGCGCGCGTGACGCGCACGGGCGCGCTTCACATCAACGAGGCGCGTGAGATCGTCCGCTCCGTCCTCTCGGCCCTCGCCGCGCTGCACGAGGCGCGCGTCGTGCACGGCAACATCAAGCTGGAGAACGTGCTCGTCGGCCGCGGCGAAGGCGGCAAGGTCCGCGCGTACCTCGTCGACGCTGGCTGCGATCGCCTCGACGCCATCGTGGGCGGGCCGTTCGGCGTCCCTGCGCTCGCGCGCGCCCTCTCGCCCGAGCAGATCCGCGGCGGCGCGATCGACACGCAGAGCGACATCTACGCGTTCGGCGCCCTCCTCTTCGAGCTGCTCGCGGCCAAGCCTCCGTTCGGCGGCGAGACCGGCGCCGACGTCGCGGCCGCGCACCTCGTCCGCGAGGCGCCGGCTGCGTCCACGGTCGCGCCGAAGGGCTGGGTCAACAAGGAGCTCGACGAGATCATCGCGCGCCTGCTCGACAAGAACCCGGGCACGCGCCCCAAGGGCGTGAGCGGCGCGCTCGACCTCGTCGATCCCAAGGCCAAGACCGCCGAGGAGGCGCCCAAGGGCAAGACCTACACGGACGAGGAGATCAACGACCTCGCCGATCTGCTCCTCGCCGATCCCACGGACCACGACTCCGCTCTCGCGCTGGAGAGCGCCTCGCGTGACGGCGCCGATCCGCACAAGGTCGCCGAGGCCTTCGTCATCGCGGCCTCCGAGGTCGACGAGGGCGAGAGCGCGGGCGAGAAGATCAAGGCCGCGGAGACGAAGAAGCAGCTCCTCTTCCGCGCCGCCCGTACCTTCGAGAACGTCGCGAAGGATCTGGAGAAGGCCGAGGGCGTGCTCGAGCAGATCGTCGAGCTCGACGCGGATGACGACGTCGCGTTCGGCGCGCTCGAAGACGTGCGCCGGCAGCTCGGCAAGCACGAGGAGGTCGTCGAGATGCTCCTCGAGCGCAGCGAGAAGGCGCAGGATCCGCCGGCGCGAGCGCGCGCGCTGAACGAGATCGGCCGCCTCTACGTGCGCGAGCTCGAGGACATCGAGCAGGGCGTCTTCGCCTTCGCGCAGGCGCTCTCCATCCTCCCCGAGAACCAGGACTACGCGAAGGATCTCGAGCGCTCGGCCGGCAGCGACATGAAGGTCTGGGCCGAGGCGCTCCAGATCCTCAGCACTGCGACGACCAGCGCGGAGATGTCGACCGAGTCCAAGATCGCGCTCTTCAACCTGCTCGGACGCTGGTACTCCGAGAAGATCGCGCGGCCCGACATGGGCTTGCCTTGCTTCCAGGCCGTGCTCTCGGCCGAGCCTGGGCACGACGGCGCGCTCGACGGCATGGCGCAGCTCTACCGCCGCGCGCAGCAGTGGCAGGAGCTCTGCCAGATCCTCCAGACCCGCGCCGATCGCGCCGCGACGCCGGAGCGATCCCGCGAGATCCGCGCCGAGGCTGCCGACGTCCTGGAGACGCGTCTCAACGACGCCTCGCGCGCCCGTGACCTCTTCGAGCACATCTTCCAGGAAGATCCGAGCAACGACAAAGCCGCCGAGGCGCTCGGCCGCATCTACCACCGCCAGGAGGACTGGGCCGGCTACGCGAAGATCCTCGAGCGCCGCGCCGACGCGCTCCGCGGCGAGGCCCGCGTCGAGGCGATCTGCAAGGTCGCCGAGCTCTACGAGGATCAACTGAACGACCTCAACGAGGCCACGCGCCGCTACGAGGCCGCGCTCGACGTCGATCCGCACGGCCTCACCGCGCTGCGCGGCCTGGATCGCATCTACAACCGCACGGGCCGCTACAAGGAGCTCGTCGGCAACCTGGAGAAGCAGATCGCGATCAGCGCGACGCCGCGCCAGAAGATCAACCTCTACGAGCGGCTCGCCGGCATCCACGACGAGCAGTTCCTCGATCACGGCAAGGCCGCCGAGGCGTACGAAGCGATCCTCCAGATCGATCCGGCGCACGAAGGCACGCTCACTGCGCTCATGCGGCACTACCGCGCGCTCGAGCGCTGGGAGGACGTCGTCTCGCTCTACGAGCGCCTCCTGCGCATCGTCACCGAGGACAAGCGCCGCATCGACCTGCTCCTCGCGATGGGCCGTGTCCTCGTCGAGCAAGTCGGCTCGCCCGAGCGCGCCTCCAAGACGTACGAGAAGGTCATCGAGATCGACCCGCAGCACGGCGGCGCGCTTGAATCGCTCGCGAACGTCCGCGCCGCGAGCGGCGACGCGCTCGCCGCGCTCTCCGCGATCGAGTCGCTCGCCGTCAAGGCCACGACCCCCGAGACGCGCGCCGATCTCTGGATCCGCGCCGCCAAGCTGCTCGACGACAAGGGCGATCGCGACGGCGCGATCGAGCGTTACAAGAAGGCCCTCGACGCCCAGCCTGGCAACGTCGCGGCCTCCACCGCGCTCCGCACCGCCTACCTCGCGCGCGGCGACGCGACCAGCGCCGTCGAGCTCCTCGGCCGCGAGATCGACGCCGCCGAGGGCAACCTCGCGAAGGCGCGCCTCTACGGCGAGATGGCCTTCCTCCTGCACGAGAAGCTCAAGGACGCCGATCGCGCGCAGGCCGCCGCGACGAAGGCGATCGATCTCGATCCGACGAGCATGAAGGCGCTCTACGTCTCGGGCGAGATCGCATTCACCGCGTCTCGCTTCGTCGAGGCGTCCAAGCACTTCGAGTCGCTGGCGAACCGCTCCGACGCGATGCCGAAGGACCTCGCGCTCGACGTGCTCAGCCACTACATCGACGCGCTCAGCAAGATCGGATCGACCGAGAAAGCCGTCTCCGTCCTGCCCACGCTCCTCGCGCTCGCGCCCGACGTCCCGCAGGCGATCCGCCGCGCGGCGAAGGTCCGCTACGACGCCAAGCAGTACAAGGAGAGCGCCGCGCTCTACGTCGATCTCACGAACCGCTTCGGCGAGAAGCTCGACCCGATCGATCGCGCCGAGGCGATGCTCTACCTCGGCCAGGCGCGGCTCTCGCTCGGCGAGGTCGAGGAGGCGGTCCTGCCGCTGCTCGACGCGGCCGACCTCATGCCCGAGGCACCCGAGCCGATCGCGGCGCTCGTGCGCCTCTACGAGGCGAAGAAGGACTGGGAGGAGGTCATCCGCCTCAAGATGCGCCGCATCGACGTCGTCAGCGGCGACGAGCGCGTCGCGCTGCTCCTCGACGTCGGCGACATCATGGCCGCGCAGCTCGGCGATCGCACCCGCGCCGCGAAGAGCTACGTCGCCGCGCTCGACGAGCGCCCGGACGATCGGAAGATCCTGACCAAGCTGATGCAGCTCTACAGCGAGGAAAAGGACTGGTCGAAGCTCATCGAGGTCGTTCTCAAGCTCGCCGGCAAGATCGACGACAAGCGGCAAAAGGCGAAGTACATGCACACCGCCGCGATCGTGAGCTGGCGTCAGCTCGGCGACGCGGACAAGGCGATCGAGTACTACGACCAGGTCCTCGAGCTCGATCCCTCGCTCGACAAAGCACTCGCCGAGGCGATCGAGGTCCGCGAGCAGAAGAGCGACTGGGAGGGCGTCGAGCGCCTCGTCCGCGTCGATCTCGAGCGAGCGACCGAGCGCAACGAGACGGCGAAGGTGCTCTCCACGATGGAGAAGCTCGGCGCGCTCTACAAGGACAAGCTCGGCGCCATCGCGGACGCGATCGACGCCTACGAGGCCGCGCAGTCGCTCGATCCCGAGAACCACGAGCGCGAAGAGCTGCTCGCCAAGCTCTACGCGAGCGACCCCGCGCAGTACCTCGACAAGGCCGTGACCTCGCAGTCGATCCTGCTCCGCAGGAACCCCTACCGCCCCGAGCCCTACAAGCTCCTGCGCAAGCTCTACACCGAGTCGAAGCGCGCCGACTCCGCGTACTGCCTCTGCCAGGCGCTCACGCTGATGAGCTTCGCCGAGCCCGACGAGGAGCGCTTCTTCAAGCGCATGCGCTCGGATACGGCGGCCGCGGCGCAGGTCCCGCTCGGCGAGGAGGACTGGTTCGCGAACCTCACGCACCCCGACGCCGACCCGCTCCTCACGAACGTCTTCGCCGTCATCCAGCCGGCGGTGATCATGAAGAACGGCCAGCCGCTCGAGGCGCTCGGCTACCAGATGGCCTACGCCATCGACCTCATGCGGCACCCGTACCCGCTCTCGCAGACGATCGTCTTCTCGGCCGGCGTGCTGGGCCTCGACTTGCCCCTCTGCTTCCAGAATCCCATGGATCCTGGAGGGCTCTCGTTCCTCCACGCCCACAATCCCGCGATCGTGCTCGGCGCTGCCGCGCTCGCCACGGAGGTCCCCCCGCAGATGGGCGCGTTCATCGCGAGCCGCCACCTCACGTACTACCGGCCCGGCATGTACCTCCGGTACCTCGTCCCCACGGGCACGGGGCTCCGGGCGTGGCTCTTCGCCGCGATCAAGCTCATTTCCCCGAACTTCCCGATCTCCAAGGACATCGAGGGTCCGGTGAAGGAGAACCTCGCGGTCATCGAGGCGGTGATCACGGGCGCCCGCCGCGACGAGCTCGCGAGCGCCGTCACGAAGCTCCTCCAGGCCGGCGCGATCGACCTGAAGAAGTGGGTCGCCGGCGTCGACCTCACGGCCGACCGCGCGGGCTTCATCGTGGCGAACGACCTCGAGATTTCCCAGGAAATCATCAAGGCCGCCGACGACGCCGCGAGCGCCGTGCCGCAAAAAGAGCGCCTCAAGGAGCTCGTCCTGTTCGCGGTCAGCGAGGACTATTTCGCCATTCGTCGTAAGCTTGGCATCAACATCGACGCCTGAGCGCGTCGTTCGACCCCGCGCGAACGGGGGCCGGATCTCGGGGTTTGGGGTGACGGGCGCCGCCAGGCGACCCGGCGCCCCAAGCGTCGCGTGGAGGATCCGAGCGGCTTTTTCGCGTGTTGTCGGGCCGGGGGGTACGAATTGAGGCGACGCGGCCGCGGCGTTCGTGCAAGAACAGCGGTTGACGGGCAAAATCCTTGGTTGCTACCCTCACGCCCCGTCGCAGGGGCCCGAGGGGCCCGACAGACTCATCGTGCCGTGTCGCCGCGGGGGGTTCTCCGAGCGACCGCTGGAATCACGCTCCATGGCGGCTAAAAAGACCCGTAAATTGGCCAAAAACACCAAGAAGAAGGCAGCTCCCCGAGCCAAGGCGAGTCGGCGCGCGGCCCCGCCCCGAAAAACGGCGGCGGCGAAGCTCAAAAAGAAGCCGCGCGCGCAGGCCACGAAGCGAGCGAAGCCAGCCGCGAAGAAGGCCGTCCGCAAGGCCGCCGCCGCGCGCGCGACGAAACGCGCAACGGTGGTGAAAAAGCGCGTGGCTGCCAAGAAGGCCAAGGCGACGGCAAAGCCGAAGAAAAAAACGGTCGTCCGCGCCAAACGCGCGCCGGTCCGGAAGGCGCAAAGCCCTGCGAAGAAGAGGGTCAAGCGCGCGATCGCGAAGAAGAAGTCGAAGAAGGTCGCGCGCAAACCCGCCCGCGCCGCCGAGCGTCGCCAAGCCCGCGCGATCCCGCGCAAGAAGAAGGCGGCGCTCCCGAAGGTCAAACGCGCGGCGCGCCCGGCCGCGAAGGCTCGCCCGGCGAAGCGCGTCGCCAAGCCGGCCCGCCCGAAGCGCCCGGCGCGGCCCGCCCCGAAGGCCCGCGCCGTCGAGAAGGCCCGCAAGAAGGCCGAGCTCCGGGAGGCGCGCGAGGCGAGGGAGGCCAAGGAGGCCAAGAAGTCCGAGGCCGCCGCCAAGGCCCGCGCCGCGCGTGAGGCGGAGGAGGCCGAGCGGCTCGCCGCCAAGGCCGAGCGGCTCGCCGCCAAGGAAGCTCTCCGAAAGGGGAAAGCGGCGAAGAAGGACAAGGCGGCCCGCAAGGAGAAGGAGGCCGAGCAGGCCCCGGCGCCGAAGGAGAAGGCCAAGGCCCTCCCGCTCAAGGAGAAGGGCAAGGCCGCCAAGGAGAGGCCGGCCGAGGAGCGCGAGCCGGCCGCCAAGGAGAAGGGCGCCAAGGAAAAGGGCGCCAAGGAAAAGGGCGCCAAGGAGAAGGGCGCCAAGGAGAAGGGCGCCAAGGAAAAGAAGAAGGGCAAGGAGGGCAAGCTCCTCAAGGCCGACAAGCCGCGCGAGGGTCGCCTCATCGCGGTGCGCGAGCCTGCGCCCCGGGTCGTGGCACTCCCGCTGCCGCTCCTTCCCCCGCAGCGCCGCGCGACCATCGAGGAGCGCTCGGAGGTCATCGAGAAGCGCCTGACCTCGCAGAGCGAGGAATTCCAGAAGAACTACACGGACCGCTTCGACATGTCGTGGATCTTCCACGACAGCGCGCTCGAGGGCGTCGTGTACACGTTCGAGGAGCTACGGACGGCGCTCTCCGGGTATGCCCCGCCGGTCTCGGACACGAACCTTCAGCCGACCTACGACGACATTCGCCGCCACAAAGAGGCGATCGAGTTCGTCCGCGATTACGGCAAGAAGAAGCTGCCCATTACGATCGACGTGATCAAGAAGATCTACCTCATCCTCCATCCGGAAGAGGGAGACATCAAGACCGTCAAGTATCGCAAGGACATCCCGCAGCACCGGCTGTATTTCCACGAGTATGCGCCGCCGGACAAGATCGCCTACAAGGTGCGGCAAATCGTGGATTGGCTGAACGATCCCGAGACGCGCAAGACCCGCAATGGCCTGCGCATCGCCGCCCGCGCCCACTACGACCTCCTGCGCGTCTATCCCTTCCAGTCGGATAGCGGCAAGGTCGCGCGGCTGTTCATGAACCTCCTGCTCATCCGCTCGGGCCTGCCGCCGTCGATCATCCACTCGACCGAGCGCCAGCGTTACTACGAGGCGCTCAAGGGCTCGGCCACGACCGTGCTCCAGATGGTGCAGGAGGCGGTCGAGAACGCGCTCTCCAGCGTGGAGAAGCTCCTCGACGAGTACGAGACGCGAAAGCGTGCGTTCGTGAGCTGATCCCGAGACAAACCCGGGCCCCACGCTTGGGGCTCCGGATCGCCTGACGGAGCCCGAAGTTGCAACCCCTGTTTGCACGAGGGGTTCCAGAAGGTAAAACCATCGCCCCGTCGATGACGCTCATACCGAGCGAGATCGCGGGGCGATGGCCATTTCTACCCGGAACTCAGCATGACCGTGACGAACCAGCCGCGCGCGCTCGCCCAGGAGACCTTCAGGCGCCTCCGCGTGATCCACCCGGACGCGCACTGCGAGCTCGACCATGTGAACCCGTTCCAGCTCCTCGTCGCCACGGTGCTGAGCGCCCAGACGACGGACGTGCTCGTCAATCAGATCACGCCGAAGCTGTTCGCCCGCTGGCCCGACGCGCCCTCGCTCGCGAAAGCCCCGATCCCCGAGGTCGCGGCGCTCCTGCGCGAGCGGCTCGGGATGTTCAACCAGAAAGGGAAGAACATCGTCGGGCTCGCGAAAAAGCTCGTGGAGAAGCACGGCGGCGAAGTGCCACGGACGCTCGCCGCGCTCGTGGAGCTGCCCGGCGTCGGGCGAAAGACGGCGAACGTGGTGCTCGGCGTCGCGTTTGGCCGGCCCGAGGGCGTCGTGGTGGATACGCACGTGCAGCGGTTGTCCCAGCGGCTCGGCTGGACCACGGAGCAGAAGCCCGAGACGATCGAGAAGGCGCTCTGCGCGCTGTTCCCGCCCGAAGACTGGAACATGGTGTCGCTCGTTTTGATCTTCCACGGGCGGCGGGTCTGCTTCGCGAGAAAGCCCGCGTGCGCCGCGTGCGGGGTGAACGACGCGTGCCCGAGCGCATTCGCTGCGGAGAACGTGGGGCGCAAGCCGCCGAGGAAGCGGCCGACCGTGGTCATCGAGGCAGCGCCGAAGAAGAAGGCCGCGACGACGAAGGGCGCCACGAAGAAGGCCGCGGCGACGAAAGCGGCCGCGAAGGTCGCCGTGAAGAAGGGCAGCGCGACGCGGATCGCGCCGAAAAAAGCGGCCGCGAAAGGGAAGGGGAGCGGGCGGGCTTAACCTGCTTCTGGATGTCGAGCGTGCCCGCCGCGTGCCTCGGCTGTGCACGCCCGCCTTCACGACCTCGCCGACGAGCGCGGTCATGAGCTCGAGGTCCCGCACCGCCGCGTCCGCGCCCTCGCGATCCGCCTTGTTCACGGCGAACACGTCTGCGCATTCGAGCAGGCCCGCCTTGATCGCCTGCACGTCGTCGCCGAGCCCCGGCGCCATCACCACGAGCGTCGTGTCCGCCGTGCGCGTGATCTCGAGCTCGTCCTGACCGACCCCGACCGTCTCCACGAGGATCACATCCGCGCCCCACGCGTCGAGCACGCGGATCACGTCCGCCGCCGGGCGTGACAAACCACCGAGCGCGCCGCGCGTCGCGAGCGATCGGATGAACACCTCGGGATCGCTAGGTAGTCCACGGTGCGATCGTCCGCCAGAAGGCAGGCCCGGGCCGTGCCACGCATGTCCCGGGCGAGCACCTTCTCGGCGAGCGGGTGCACGGCGCGCGCGCCCCTAGATACGCCTGTGATCTGGCTTTTTCGCGAGGATCCGATCCAGCCACATGTTCGTGAGCTTCTCCTGCGCGCTGTTCGCGCGGAGGCGCGCCGTCAGGTTCTTGAAGTCCACGCGATCGATGGGTTGGTCCTGGTTGTAGCAGGTGAAGACGAACTGCTCCTTGCCCGTCTCCGGATCCACCCAGCGCTGCAGGCACTGCGCGCAGACCTCTTTCATCATGCACTGCATCGGCGAGTTGATGCTCACGATGCCCACGTGCTTCGGGTTCAGGTGCGGCGCGAGCACGCCGTGCCGCGCCTCGCGCACCGCGTTCATCATGCGATCGGATCCGATCGCGATGATGCGGTTCACCTGCGAGAGCTTGAACATCTCGCCGCCGAGCGCGCCCTCCGCGTAGGCCTTCATCGCCTGCACGATGTTGCCGCGGAAGTGACGATCCTCGGCCCTGCGCGGGGCGATCTCCGCGCCGGCGTCCGTGCACCACACGACCTGATCCGTCGCGGCCTCGATCTCCTCCTGCTTGAAGAGATCCTGGCCCATCTTGTAGCCCGCGAAGTACACGACGTTCGCGCCGCTCGCCTTGAGCGCCTTCGCGATCGAGAAGAGCACCGCATTGCCGAGGCCGCCGCCCGCGAGCAGCACAGTCTCGCCCGTGGGGATCTCGGTCGGCGTGCCGGTCGGGCCCATGACCACGACCTCCTCGCCCACGCGGAGCGCGGCGAGCAGGCGCGTCGACGTGCCCATCTCCAGCGCGATGAGCGAGAGCAGGCCCTTCTCCTTGTCGACCCACGCGCCCGTGAGCGCGATGCCCTCCATCGCGAGGCGCGTGTCGTCGACGACCTTGGAGAACACCTCGTAGTTCTGCAGCCGGTAGAACTGGCCGGGCTCGAACTTCCGCGCCGCGGCGGGCGCGCGCACGACCACGTCGATGATCGTCGGCGTCAGGCGCTCGACCTTCACCACGACGGCCTTGAAGTCGTCGTCGAGCCTCGTGTAGAGCGCGCGCCGCCGCTCGTCCCGCGCGGCCTGCGGCTCCTCGCCGAGGCGCTCGATGTCCTTCGCGAAGAGCGAGACCACGTGCGGGTATGCGTCCTTCGCGCTCGCCATCGCCTTAACCACGCTGCCGGCGTAGTACGGGTGGTTGTCGCCGTAGAAGCTCACCGCATGCGCGCCGTCGCTGTAGCTCGTGAAGAACCCTTCGCGCGCATCCGCGACGGCCTCGACCTGGAGCTTGCCCGCCTCGTCGACGAACGCCTTGTGCGGCTGGAAGTACTGCTTCCTCTTGTCGAAGGCGAACGTGCCGGGTTTTTCCTTCTCGTACATCACGTTCGGGCTCGTGCCCGCCGCGACGCACACGCTGCGCGCCGCGAGCTCCACGATCTCGCCGCTCGCGGTCCACTTGCCGGCCTCGTCGACCTTCTGGCGCTCGAAGGTCATGGCGCGCACGTGCCCGCGCTCGTCGAGCACCGCCTCGACCGGCGCCATGTTCTCGATGTAACGAACGCCCTCTTCAAGCGACTTCGCGACCTCTTCGTGGTTCAGGCGATACGCCGGCGAGTCGATCACGCGCTTGCGGTAGACGAGCGAGACGCCGCCCCACGCGTCGAGCAGCTTCTGCAGGTTCGGCGTGCGGCCCTCGCGTTGCGCCTTCTCGCGCTCCTCGCGGATCTGCGCGGCGTGCGCGCGTTGCTCCAGGATGAACTCGCGCTCCTCCTCGTCGAAGGACGCCATCGCGGCGGCCTCGCCGCGCTCGGCGATGATCTTCGCCACGCGCGTGTCCGTCTTCTCCGCCTGGATCATGTAGTAGGCGATGAGCTCGGTCGCGGTGTCGATCGCCGTGAGGCCACCGCCGATCACGATCGCGGGCAGCCGCACCTGCAGGTTCGCGAGCGACGAGCGCTTGTAGGCGCCCGTGAGCTGCAGGGCCATGAGGAAGTCGCTCGCCTTGCGGATGCCGCGCGCGACGTTGTTCTTGAGCGGGATGATCGTCGGGCGGCCAGCGCCCGCGGCGATCGCGACGTGGTCGAAGCCGAGCTTCCACGCGTCGTCGAGATCGAGCGTTCCGCCGAAGCGCACGCCGCCGTAGGCGCGGAAGTTCTGGTGACGCGCGAGCGTGATGTAGAGGACCGTCAGGAAGTTCTTGTCCCAACGAACCGTGATGCCGTACTCGCTCACGCCGCCGAACCCGAGCAGGATGCGCTCGTCGAGCTCGGTATAAAGCTTCTTGTAGTCACGCACCGGCCGCGGCGCGCGCGTCGCATCGCCCGTCAGCTCGACGGGGAGCGGCTCGATCTTGAGACCATCGACGGCGGCGACGGCAAACCCTTCGAGCGCGAGGTGGTGCGAGAGCGTGTAGCCCGCGGGCCCGAGGCCCACGACGAGCACGTTCTTGCCGATGTACGGGCGCGGGTGCGGCCGCTTCACGTTGAGCGGGTTCCAGCGCGAGAGCAGGCCGTAGATCTCGAAGCCCCAGGGCAATCCGAGCACGTCCGTGAGCACGCTCGTCTCGATCTGCGGGATGTTGACCGGCTCCTGCTTCTGGAAGACGCACGCCTTCATGCAGTCGTTGCAGATGCGGTGACCGGTGCCGGGGAGCATCGGGTTGTCGATGCAGACGAGCGCGAGCGACGCGATGGAGTCGCCGCTCCGGCGCATCACGTGCATCTCGCTGATCTTCTCGTGCAGCGGGCAGCCGTTCAGCGTCACGCCGAGCGGGTTCGGCTTGATCGCGCCGGTCTTGTTGTCGCGCAGCCCCTTCGAGCACGAGTCCTTGTCGCGGTCGTGGCAGTAGAGGCAGTAGTCGACCTCGCTCTCGACCTCACGGGCGCTGCCGCGCCGATCGGTGAGCACGAAGCCGTCGCGGTGCCGCCGCTCGTGCTCGGGGCCGACGAAGAGCTCGGGCAGTTTGTCGTCGGCGCGGCGGAGCTGGACGAGCTGGTTGTGATCGAGCGTCGCCGGGGCCTTGAGCGAGCCCCACCGGCGCGCCGGATCGTGATGATCGGCGCGCCGCGCCGCGAGCCACGCCTCCACCGCGTCGAGCGCGAACGCGACGACCGCGCCGTCCTCCGCGTCCGTGGGCGCATCCCCTGCGACGGCCACGGCGCCCGCGGCGACCTGCGCCAGCATCGGATCCGCCGCGATCGCGGCCCGCACCTTCGCCGCCTGCTCGTGCAGCTCGGGCGTCCACGAGGCGCCGCCCGCCTTCGCGGCCTTGCGCGCGACCTCGTCGATCGCGACGAGCACGAGCGTCGCCGACGCGACCGCGAGCTCCTCCACCTCGGAGCCGCACTCGAGCCGGCTCGACTCGGCGCCGACCGCCGTGAGCGCGCGTCGCGCCGTGTGCGCGGCCTCGACGGCCGTGCCTTTCCAGGCCTTGCCTGCGCTCGGCTTGAAGAGGCGCTTCTTCGCGAAATCCTTCTTGAACGCCCAGAGCGGCGAGCGCTCCTCGGCGCCCGCGGCGAGCGCTTCCACTTCACGCTCCACGCCGAAGAGGCGCGCGACGAAGCGGGACAGGTGCGGCGCGCCGACGAGCAAGGACTCCGAGATCTCCTCGGCGCTCATGCCGCTCCCCTGGCACGCGCGGTACTTCGAGAACCGCTCGTACCCCGTGGGATCCGCGGCCTCGAAGTACGCGTAAAACCTCCCCGTGAGCTCGGCCAGACGAGCAGCGTCGAAGAGATCGGCGTACACGAACCCTGGCTCGCCGAGGACGAGCTCGGAAGGCTCGGAGGTGGCGTTCACCCAGGAGGAGAAGTCGACTTGCAGACCGTCTTGCATCACCCGCGTCCCTGTCGTGACTGCTGTCTTTAGCGATGAAATATGGGGAAGCCACCCCGACGATAGAAGGGGACTCGTCGAGATTCGCTCACGCCTGTCCGGCTCGTTCGTGCTTTCCCTAGAATCGTAGTCGCTCGATCGTGCGTGTAGACATCTTGCCGGCGACCACGTCCGGATCCCGCAGGAGAGCCTGGTGGAGCGGGATGTTCGTGCGGATACCGCCGATCACGAACTCGTCGAGCGCGCAGCGCATGCGGGCGATCGCTTCCGCGCGGGTGGCGCCGTGCGTGATCACCTTGGCGAGCATGGGATCGTAGTTGTTCGGCACGCGGAAGCCGCCGTAGACGCCCGAGTCGACCCGCACACCGCCGCCGCCCGGCGGCAAGTACTCGGTGATGAGGCCCGGCCAGGGGACGAACGTGCGCGGATCTTCCGCGTTGATCCGGCACTCCAGCGCATGCCCGCGGAGACCGAGGGCGCGGCCGCTCGGCAGGGAGAGGGCTTGCCCCGCGGCAGCGCGGATCTGGTTCTCCACGAGGTCGATGCCCGTCACCAGCTCGGTGACCGGATGCTCGACCTGCACGCGGGTGTTCATCTCCATGAAGTAGAGATTCCCACGCTCATCCATCAAGAATTCGAGCGTCCCGAGCGAGGTGTAGCCAGTCTCCACGAGCGCGTGGGTGCACACTTCGGAGAGCTCGGCGCGTTTCTCCGGCGTCATGACCGGGCTCGGCGCCTCCTCGATGATCTTCTGGTGTCGGCGCTGCAAGGAGCACTCGCGCTCGCCGAACGTGAAGATGTGACCATGGCCGTCGCCAAGCACCTGCAGCTCGATGTGCCGCGGCTCCTCGACGAACTTCTCCAGGTAGACGTCCGGGTTCTTGAAGCCCGCCTGCGCCTCGCTCGTCGCCGTCTCGAAGGCGCGGCGGATCTCGCTGTCGTCGCGCACGACACGCATGCCACGACCGCCGCCGCCGCCCGCGGCCTTGAGGATGACGGGGTAACCGATGCGCGCGGCCTGCTCCGCGGCGTCCTCGCCGTCCCGCAGGACGGTCGTGCCGGGGAGGAGCGGCAGCCCGAACCTCTTCGCGGCTTCCCGCGCGCGGACCTTGTCGCCCCAGAGGCGCATCGCCTCGGGCGTGGGGCCGATGAACGTCAGGCCACAACGACGGCAAAGCTCGGCGAACTCGGCGTTCTCCGAGAGGAATCCGTAGCCCGGGTGCACCGCGTCGGCGCCGGTGATCTCGGCCGCTGCGATGATCTGCGGGATGTTGAGGTAACTACGTCGCGGATCCGCGGGGCCCACGCACACGGCCTCGTCAGCGAACCGCACGTGGGGCGCGGCCGCATCGACGTCCGAATGAATGGCGACCGTGCGGATGCCGAGCGTGCGGCACGCCCGGACGACGCGCATCGCGATCTCGCCGCGGTTGGCGATGAGGATCTTGCCGAACAAGGCTCCTACCTCTCTGCCGCAGCGGCGCTCACCCGCGCTTGACCCTGAAGAGCCTCTGACCGAACTCGACCGGCTTGCCGTTCTCGACAAGGATCTCGTCGATGATGCCACCGCAGTCGGACTCGATCTCGTTCATCAGCTTCATCGCCTCGATGATGCAGAGCGCCTGGCCTTCTCGAATGTGGCTCCCGACCTCGACGAAGGGCGGCGCCTCGGGGGAGGGGGAGCGGTAGAAGGTGCCGACGAAAGGCGAGGTGACGTACGTGCCCCCTTCGGCCTCGCTCGCGACCGCGCGGGGCGGCGGGGCGGCGGGGGCGACCTCGGCGCGCTCTTCGTAAGCGACGACGCGCGCGCCCCCCGCGCCACGCGCGAGCCTGATACGCACGTGCTCGTCCTCGAACTCGAACTCGGTGACGTTGCGCTTCTCGAGGACGCGAAGCAGCGTCCGGAGCTGCTTGAGGTCGATGTTCATGCCGATCCGTTCCCGCGTGGTGGCGGCCGCTCTACCTTGGAAGCGACCCGCCAGCGTCGGGGTGCTTTCTAGCGGAAGGACGGCAAAAAGGAAGGGGATTCGGGGGCGACACGGGCGTGACGCTGGCCGTCAACTTTCACGCTGCTGCAGGTGGTAGACGAGCCCCAGCAAGCCGAGCACGTACGACGCGGGACCGAAGCCGGCGACGGTGCCGAGACACGCGCCGGCCGTGATCGAGTGGTGACGGAAAGGCTCGCGCGCCGCGGTGTTCGTGATGTGCACCTCGACCACGGGCAGGCCACTCGCGCGGATGGCGTCGTGCAGGACGACCGAGGTGTGGGTGAGTCCGGCGCCGTTCATGACGATGCCGTGAAAGCCTCCGTCCGCGGCGCGCCCGATAGCCGTCACGAGCTCGCCCTCGTGGTTCGATTGCAGGAACGAGACCTCGACGCCCTCTCTCCGCGCGACCTCCTCGACGGCCTTGTGGATGTCGTCGAGGGTGGTCGTGCCGTAGATGGAAGGTTCGCGCTTGCCGAGCCTGTCGAGGTTCGGCCCCGAGATCACGAGGACGCGCTTCGGCGAGGTGCTCACATGTCCTTGAGCAGCACCGGCGCCTTGACGCGCAGCATGTACCGGGCCTTGCCGACGTTACCGTCTGGCCGCACGGAGACCGCGACGAAGTGCCGCTCGTTCAGCACACGGATGACCGTCGTCACCTTCGCCGCTTCGATGGCGATCTCGGCGGTATCACCGGCCTCGAGCATCTGGGCCGCGCGCTGGATCGACTTGATGACGACGCTGAACTCCGCGCCGATCGTGTTGATGTCGAAGGGGGCATCGGGCTTCGAGTAGCTGTCGACCGGGATGCCCTCGAAATCCATGAGGAGGCTGGCGATGCCACCCTCGGTGCCTTCGACGACCTCCTTGAGGACGCTCTGGAACATGGGCTGAAACCTTAGCGAAACCCGAGGCGGACGGGAAAAAGAAAGGGGAGGTTCGTTCAAAGAGCCTCGGATTTGAGGCCTGGCACCCCAGGACGCCCGTCCGTCCGGCCGCTCTTTCCGTCCTCCGATCGTCCCGGCAGTCTCGGGGGAGCCTCTTTTGCCTCTTGCATCCCGATGCCAACCGGTCCATTCCCGCACCTACGGGCCCGCCCTCACCGGCGCTTGACCCTCGTCCCGCCAAGCGGCTAACGTGCGTCGCGGCTACGTGCCCACCGACCCATCGCGGTGGCACCTGGTTTGTCCCCACGTATCCGAACGAGAAGGACGGCCCAAAGAAATGCGCGCACGAGCCGGGGATCCCCCCCGCACGATGCCCCAGAAGATCCTCGCGGGACGCGCCGCCGATCCGCAGCTCCGAGGAGATCTGGTCCAGGTCAAGGTCGATCAGATCATCCTCTCGCGATCGCCCAACCGGGCCCTCGGCGAGGCGCTCTCGGCCGGGATGAAGAAGACCCCGGTCGAGATGGCCGTGGCCTACGACGGTACGTGCGTGACCGACGCGCGCGCGCTCGCCGACGTGGCCGCCGGCGCGCCGCAGGCCGTCTCGCCGGAGCTGCCTGCGTACAACGTGCCCATCGCCCGCGGCGGCATCGGCTTCCCCGCGCCCGTGCACCTCGAGCGCTTCGCCGCGCCGGCGAGGCTCGCGCTCACGGACGACGCGCGCCTCGCCCCCGTCGGCGGGGTCGGGATGTTGACCCTCGTGGTCTCGCCGAGCCAGCTCGGCCAGGCCCTCGCGACGGGCTCGACCTGGGTGCGCCCGCCACGCAGCGTGCAGATCCACCTCTCGGGCCGCGTGCGCCCGTTCGTGTGCGCACGCGACGTGGCGCTCGAGCTCCTGCGCCGGGGCATCGACGAGATCGTGCGGCGCATCGAGGCCGAGCACCACGCGCCCGTCGTGCTGGAGTTCGCGGGCCCGAGCGCGCGCCTGCTCTCGGTCGCGGAGCGCGCGGTGCTCTGCGGCATCGCGCCGCAGGTCGGCGCCGCCGCGGCCCTGTTCGTGAGCGACGAGAAGACGGAAGTGTTCCTCCGGGATCAGCGCCGCTCCAAAGCGCACCGCGCCCTCGTCCCCGACCCGGGCGCGCCGTGCGAAGAGGTCGTCTCGCTCGATCTCAGCACGGTGGATCCGCTCCTCATGGACGAGGCGGGCGTCGTTCGGCCCGTCCGGGATCTCGCGGGCAAGCCCGTGGGTCAGGTCGTGCTCGGCGGCGACTCGGGGGTGACCCTCCGCGACATGCTCGCGGCCGCGCTCCTGCTCAAGTCGAAGCGTGTTCCTTCCCGGCTCGATCTGCTCGTGGCGCCGCCGTCGCGCCAGGTGCTCGAGGTCCTCGCGCAGTCGGGCGCGCTCGTGGATCTCGTGGCGACGGGCGCGCGCATCATCGAGCCCGATCGGCGCGTCGTGACGGGCGAGTTGTATCCGCCGCCGGCGGGGACGCTCTCGCTGCGCACGGCGGAACCCGCCCCGCGCGTGCCGGGCGTGCCGTCATTCGTCGTGGCCTCGGCCGAGACGCTCGCGTACGCGGTGGCCACGGGGACCGTCGGCGATCCGCGCTCGTTCAAGCGCCCCGTGCGCGTGACCGTGCCGCGCGCGCTGCCCACCGACGACGTGCTCGTGCTGCGCGACAAGAAGGGCGAGGGCGCGGCCGCGGGCAAGTCGCCCGCCTTGCCGCCGCCGGCGTCGTGGAAGGGGCCGCTCGTGCTCGACCTCATCGAAGGCGCGTCTCGACCGAGCGCGAACGGCAAGCCCGCGGAGGTGCCGCCGACGCCCGGAGGTCCGCCCCTCGCGGGCGGCGTCGTGGTCGTGCTGCGCTCGCTCGACGAGGTCCGCGCCGTCGTGGAAAAGACGATCGATCTGCCCGCGCTCCGCGCCGTCGTCGCGCCCTTTGTCCCCAGCACGGCCGTGGCCGCGCTGGCGAGCGAAGGCATCGCGACGTTCGAGGTGCCGCCCGCGTCGCTCGACGGGTTGAAGGGGCAAAAGAGCCTCTCCTTGCCCGAGCCCGCCGCGTGGGGGGACAAGGTCGGCGCTGTCGTTGGAGAGCAAACGATCCAGATGACCTGGCTCGCGCTCGGTGCGGAGCGGACGTGGACGCACGCGGGGACGTCGCGTTCGCCGGGTTCGTCGAAGGCCTCGAAGGCCTGAAAGAGGGGAGGGGGGCCCTCGCGGCGTCGGCCGCGCGGCGCCCCCCCGCTCACGCGCGCGTCACGGGGTCGGCAGCGCCTTCTCCAGCTTGATCGAGGCGAGCAGATCCCGCAGCCGCACCGACTGCTCGTTCACCTCGATCTCGAGGATCGTCAGGCGCTTCGTGAGCTCGCCGAGGCGCGTCGAGGCCTTGCCGAGCCGATCCGTGAAGTCCTGCCGCATCTTCTCGGTGTTCTGGCGCGACACGGTATCCCGCGGGTCGTCCTTGATCTTCTCGATCGCCTTGAGGTTGCGCCGGAGCTGCTCGCTCTCGCGCTCCAGCGTGTTCTGCTCCGACTGGAGCTTGTTCCGCTCGTCGAGCGCCGTGCGCAGCTTGCCGCGCGCCTCCCACGTCTTCTTCAGGTCCGCCACCACGGCCTTGTCGGCGCGCGCGTCGTTCATGTAGGCCTTCACCGCGTCGTCGGCGAGCTGCGACAGCACGTCGACCTGGCGCGTGAAGCTGCGACGCTCCTCCACGTCGAGCACGTTCGTCCCGCGCTTCGGCGTCGCCTGCGGGACGAGCGCGCTGCCCGTGCCGACGTTGTCCTCCGTGCCCTTGGGCGGGTTTTCGAGCCGCGTGCCGGGCATCCGCGCGTGCTTCACGAGCGTCTTCGCGTCGAGGTCCGTGCCGTTCTTGATCGTGTACTTCGTGTGGTAGACCCAGTCGCGCTCGATGAAGAGCTGCCCCGCCTCGATCTTCGCGAGACGCGCGCTGAGCTCGTCCTCCGTGCGATCCGTGGTCACGGCGAGGCCACGTTCGAGGGCGAACGGCACCGTGGCGACGGCCCCGGGCGGCAGCGGATCGACCATGCCTTGCCCGAGGAACGCGCCACCATCGAACACCGCGATCGGCCCCTTTTCGAGGATGCCCTTCGTGTTGTTCGTGAAGCGCGCGACGCGGAACGGATGCGCGAACGAGTCACGCACGCCGCCGTCGGGGGAGAAGAGGAAGATCGCCTCGCCGGGCACGCTCTGCGCCAGCAAGAGGACCATCGTCGCGCTCTTGTTCGGGATGTCGACGGGGAAGGGGAGATCGTAGCGCGTCGTGCCGCCCTCCATCGCGACGGCCGCCAGCGCGTTCACGTTGCGCGGGTTCGACGGCGTCACCGGGCGCGGCATCTCCGTCGGATACGGCATTTGCGAGGCCGCACTGCCAGTGCCGGGATATCCGCCGCCGTAGTTCGCCGCCACGCGACCCTTCTTCGCGGGCGCCGCTCGCGTCGTCGACGAGGTCGGCCCCCCCAATCGACCCCGACCCGCGGCAAAATCGCCGTCTTCCGCCTCATCCTTCGCGGCCTCGGCCTCTGCGAGCAGACCGTCGAGGCTCTCACCTTCCTCGGTGCCCGACGCGTCCATCGGCATGGGCGGCGGCGGCGGAGACGCCGGCGGCGCAAACGTGGGCAGGCTCGTCTCGCCCACGGGCACCGACGCGATCACCTCGCCTTCATCCGTCACCACGGGGCGCGGCGGCACCACGGGTTTGTCGAGGGTCGCCTGGAACGCGAGCGGCGCGCCCGCGACGAGCGAAAGCCGCACGCCCTTCCAGTCCTCGCCCGACTGGTTCTGCACGATGCCCCAGGCCTGCAGATCCGCCTTCCCCGAGCCGGTGCTCTCGCCCTTGCCGATCACCAGGCGATACGAGGGCCGCCAGACCGGCGTCTCCGCGACGTACCCGACCACGAGATCGTGCTCCTCGCCGTCGAGCGAAAGCCGCACCGTCTCGCGCCCATCACCCTTCTTCTTTTTCTTCGGCGGCTTCGGCGGCTGCGGCGGCATCGGCACGCCGTAACGCGGCTCGGGGGCCGGCTCGGCCTCGGCGTCCTCGTCCTCCTCTTCGCCGTCGTCGGCTTCCTTGTCCTTGTCGAGCTCGACCGGGAACGACGCGCTGCGCACGCTGCTCCCTCCCTGCTCCATCACGGCGAGCGTGGCGAGGAAGTCGCCGATGCGCTCGGTGCGGACCTTGAACGCGACCTCGGGCTCTTCCACGTGCCCGGCACGCTCGTAGTACCCGACGCCGTTGCGGTAGATGACCACGCGCCGCAGCGCGAGACCGCTCTGTACGTCGGGCCCGCGCGCGCATCCCGCGAGGGGGACCGCGGAGGCCAGAAGGAGGAATCCACCAACAGTGCCCAGTCGAAAGCGAGAAAAACGGCTCATGCGTTGCCTCGAACGCGCGAGGATACGCGCCCTTACAGCAAAATGTGCGGTTTTCGCGGCCGTCCGGCACGAACGGGGGTAGATAGCCGGCGCCATGCCCTCTGCTCTGCGCTGTACCGCGTTCCTGGCCCTCCTCGGGGCCTCCGCTGCCTGCACCCAGAACGGCGAATCCCAGCCCCCGAAGCCTGCTGCGACGCCTGCCGCGGAGGCCACGAGCGCCGCAGCTCCGGTCGTCTCGATCGCACCTGCCGCGAGCGCGGCGCCGGCCGCCCCGACCGCCGAAGCCCCGAAGGCCGCGCCCGCCGATGCGACGGGCCTCCCGAAGGACCTCAACGTCCTCGTGGTCACGGTCGACAGCTTGCGGGCTGACATGCCCTGGCTCGGCTACCCCCGCGACATCGCGCCGGTGCTCACGAAGTTCGCGAAGAGCGCGGTCTCGTACTCGCGCTTCTACGCCATCTCCTCGTACACGGCGATGAGCCTCGGCGGCTTCCTCGCCGGCCGGTACCCGAGCGAGCTCGAGCGCAGCGGCTACTTCTTCGGCAACTACCCCGACAGCGTGCTCATGTTCCCCGAGCTCTTGCAGAAGGCCGGCGTCCGCACGTTGACCGCGCACGCGCACTTCTACTTCGATCAGAAGGCCGGCTTCCGGCAGGGGTTCGACGTCTACGAGATCATCCCGGGCCTCTCGGTGGACAACACCACGGACAAGAACGTCACGAGCCCGCAGCACTTCGATCTCGCGAAGAAGATCCTCTCGGAGAAGGCGAACACGGGCGGCCGCTTCTTCGCCTGGTTCCACTTCCTCGACCCGCACGATCAGTACATGCCGCACGACGGCATCGGCCCGTACGGCAAGTCGACGCGCGACAAGTACGACGCCGAGGTCACGTTCACCGATCAGCACCTCGGCAAGCTCTTCGAGTTCGTCGATTCCCAGGAGTGGGGCAAGCGCACGGCGATCCTCATCTCGAGCGACCACGGCGACGCGTTCGGCGAGCACGGCATGTACCGCCACGGCTTCGAGCTCTGGGACGTGCTCACGCACGTGCCGCTCATCATCCGCGCCCCGGGCGTCGTGCCTCGCCAGATCGACGAGCCGCGCAGCGGCGTCGATCTCGCGCCCACGATCCTCGAGATGTTCGGCCAGCCCAAGGATCCGGCCATGCAGGGCACGAGCCTCGTACCGGAGCTCTACGGCAAGGATCCCGAGAAGCGCGACGTGATCATGGACCTGCCGCGCACGAGCGACAACGACCGCCGCCGGGCCTTCGTCCGCGGCGACTACAAGCTCATCGCCGAGGGCGACGACGCGGGCTACCGCTTCTTCAACGTGAAGGACGATCCGGCCGAGAAGGTGGATCTCAAGAAGAAGAACGCGGACGAGTTCGAGAAGATCAAGGCCGCCTACAAGGAGAAGAGCGGCACGATCAAGGACGTCTGCCCGAAGATGCGCGAGAAGCTGAAGGGCAAGAACAAGAAGAAGCCCTGCTGAAGGAAGGGAGCGACGAGCCGTGGACAAACTCACGCGAGGCGCCTCGGGGCTCCGCCACCTGCGGTGGGCGCGCGAGATCTACGCGACGCTGGCCGCACACGTGGAGCACAGCGGGTTCGACGGCGAGTCGAAGAAGGCGCTGCGCAAAGAGCTCACGCGGCTCGACAACTGCATCCAGGAGCTCTCCGGCGCCGTGAAGGCGTACCGCGACTTCCTGGAGCGCGAGCGCGTGCGGTACCGCGGCGCGATCCGCGCGGCGACGTTCAAGCCACACGCCTCCGACGGGGAGCGCCTCGGGGAGGCGACGGCCGTGATGGATCGGGAGTCGCTGCCGCGCCAGCGCACGCTGAAAGCCGCGCTGGAGCTCGCGATCGCGGAGCTACGCGCCCACCTGTCCGAGATGGACACGCGGATCGCAGGGGTCGTGTCCGAGGCCTTCGTGGAGAACCTCTACCCGCCGCTCACGAAGGACCGATCCCGCGTCGCCGACGTCGGCGACGACGACGACGACGCGGCGGGGCGCGACGACTGACGCCCTCGTTTCAGTGAAAGATCGAGGCGAGCAGCCCGAGCGCCGCCTTCTTCCGGATCCCGTCTCCGCTCGTCGCGCCCACGCACATCGGGCACCCGGCCTGGCACGTGCACCGTGAGACGAGCTGCCGCGTCCGCGCCACGAGCTCGTGCGCCGACTCGTAGATCCGCTCCGCCAAGCCCACGCCGCCCGGCACGTTGTCGAAGAGGAAGATCGTCGGATCGAACCCGGCGTGCGGCCCGCCCGACGCTTGCGGCGGCTGGCCAGTCGACGCTTGGGGGCTCCGCCCGCTTACGCGGTCTACGCCCCCAAACCCCCCGTCCTCGCCGCCGTCGCCGAGCGTCTGCCCGAGGTCCCGCGGATCGCACATCAGCGCGAGCGTCGAGACCGTCTCCAGCGCGACCGCGATCCCGCGCATCCCCTCGATCGCGGCGGCACGCCCGAGCCCGAGCTCCATGCACACCTCCTCCGGCACCGTCAGCCAGAAGCTCGTCGTGTGCATCTGCATGTCCGGCAGCCGCACGTCGCCGTAGCCCGTGTTCTCGTGCGTGTGGAACTTGATCTTCTTGTACCCGACGATCTTCTCCACAACGCTCACCTCGCCCCAGCCGGACATCGCCCGGCCGAGCGGCGCGCGCGCGCTCTCCTCGATGACGGCCACCTTTCGCTTCGTCATCGCGGTCGTGAAATAGTCGGGCTCGACCTTCGTGACGAACGCCTTGTGGTTCTCGTAGTCGAGCTTCTCCACTTGGTACTGCTCGCCGTCGTGCTGGTAGATCGCCTGCTCGTGCAGCATCGTGTGCGTCGAGCGGAAATCGAGCTCGGCGAGGACCTTGCCCTGGGCGCGATCGATGATGACGAAGTTGTCCCAGCCCACGGTCCTTAGGCTCACGTGGTTCGCCGGGTACGCGTCCGTCGACCAGTGGAACCGATCCTCGGACTCGTGCACCACGCCGTGCCCGGCGAGGAAACGCAGCGCCGCCTCCGTGTTTTCCGGCGCCATGCCGCGGTAGTCCTCGCCGCGCAAGAACGGCATCTCGAACGCCGCGCACTTGAGGTGCTGGATCAGGATCTCGGTGTTGTCCGGATCGATCCGCGCCTGCTCGATCTCGCCGCGCAGGAGGTACTCGGGGTTCGTCGCCAGGTACTGATCGAGCGCGTTCGAGTTCGCGACCATCACCGCGATGCTCGTCCCGCCGCGCCTCCCTGCGCGGCCGAAGCGCTGCCACGTCGCCGCGATGCTGCCCGGGTAGCCCGCGCAGACGACCGCGTCGAGCTCGCCGATGTCGATCCCGAGCTCGAGCGCGTTCGTGGCCACGACGCAGAGGATCTCTCCTTCCCGAAGGCCGTGCTCCACGCGCCGCCGTGTCTCCGGCAGATAACCGCCGCGGTACGCCATGATCGCGTCGGGCCCGACCTCGTCGCCCACGCGATCCCGCAGATACTTCAGCATGATCTCCACGGAGTTCCGCGACTGGCCGAACACGATCGTCGGCACGCGCGCCCGGATGAGATCCACCGCGAGGCGCACCGACGCCTTCAACGTGCTCGCGCGCACGCCGAGCTCCGCGTTCACGACGGGCGGGTTGTAGACGAAGAGCCGCCGCGCCCCCCGCGGCGCGCCCGACTCGCCGACCACGCGGATCCGATCCTCCGGCACCCCGAGCAGCCGCGACGCGTGCTCCCCCGGGTTGCCGATCGTCGCCGTCGCGCACAGGAAGATCGGATCCGACCCGTGGAACTGCGCCACGCGCCGCACACGCGCGAGCACGTGCGCCACGTGCGATCCGAACACCCCGCGGTACGTATGCAGCTCGTCGAGCACCACGTACTTGAGCCGCTGGAACGTCCGCGCCCAGTGCGCGTGATGCGGCAGGATCCCCGCGTGCAGCATGTCGGGGTTCGTCATCACGATGGGGCTGCGCTCGCGGGCCGCGCGCCGCGCATCACCGGGCGTGTCCCCGTCGTAGACGATGGCCGGGATGGTGAGCCCCGCGTCGCGGATGAGCTTCTGCACCCCGGCTTCCTGGTCCCGCGAGAGCGCCTTCGTCGGGTAGAGGTAGATCGCGCTCGCGTCGGGATCGGCCATGAGCGCCGAGAGCACGGGCAGGTGGAAGCACATGCTTTTGCCGCTCGCCGTCGGCGTCGCGACCACCACGTGCTTGCGCTCCCGCGCGGCCACGAGCGCCTCGGCCTGGTGCGCGTAGAGCCGCGTGATCCCGCGGGACGCGAGGGCGCGGCGGAGCGCGTCGGGCAGATCGGCGGGGATCTCGCGGTAGTCGCCCTCGGACGCGGGCAGGGCCCGATCGGCGGTCAGGCAAGGGCGCACGTACCCGGAGGCGAGCCAGCCTTCGATCACGGCATCAACGCCCACGGGCTGCTTCCACGGCGGCAGCGGCATTGGTAAATCCTACCTTGTTCTGCGCGACCATCCGCGCATGGTTCTGGCAAGACTCCCGTTCAAACCGTGCGTGCGGATTTCCCGCACACGGCTTACCGGTGGTCTCTCGGGCAGCGGCATC
>NZ_SSMQ01000006.1 GCF_005144585.1 Polyangium fumosum
GGGGGGCGCGGGGGGCGCGGGGGCCGGCGCGGCGGGCTGCGCGGGCTGCGCGGGCTGCGCGGGCGTGGACGATTTTTGCGGGGCGAGCGCGCGGACGAGCATCTGCACGTCGTCCCAGCCGAGCTTCTGGCGGGCCGCGCCCATCGCGACGAGGACACGCCCGCGCTCGTCGCGCGAGAGCAGCGGCATCTGGCCACGCCACGTGACGGTGCAGATCGCCCGATCCGTGTCGATCCAGAGGGCATCCCCGACGAGGTTGAGCTCCTGCGCGCCGCCGCGCGGGCGCTCGACGAACGCCTGCGGGCGGAGGCCCGGCAAGCGCGTCGTGAGGCGGGGATGATCGGGGTGGAGGTGTTCGAGGACCATCTCGAGATCAGGCGTGATCTCGGGGAGGCGCTGATCGGCCGGCGCGGCGTTGAAGTACTCGATCTCGATGTCGTCGGGCAGGGGCCGCGTGTGCCATTCCGCGTGGGAAAAGCTGCCGCGATGGCGCCGGAGGCGGGTCTCGCGCTGGGGCCAGCCCGCGGCGATCGGGCCAAAACCGACGGGGGATCCGTCATCCTTCAGCGTGTGTTGTCGGCGCGCGGGGTGGAGGTTCGGCAAGGGGCCGGGGACGACGGGGATCCCGACCGGGTTCATCGTGCCGGCCCCGCCCTGCGCGCGTTCGTAGCGCAAGGGCATGTGGGTGAAGGCAGGGCCGTCGGTGATCTGCGCCTCGCCGGACCACGTGCGGTCGGCGTGGACCTCGATGGCCTTGTCGAGGGAGCCGACGACCAAACGCGCAAGGAGAGAGCGGCAAGGCTGGTGGTGCGCAGCAAAGGCGTGGCCGACGAGGGTGACGTCGGCGCCTTTGCGGAACGGGACGAGGTCGCTCGGGGAGTAGACGCTGCGGCGGGGATCGTCGTCCCAGTGGTTGTCGGCGTCGTTGATCGGCTCCTGGCCCGAGGAGAGGCGGAGCTCTCCCGGGGCGAGATCGAATGTGGCTTTGCAGACGACGGTGAGCACCCACTCGCGGCTCTGCCTTTGCCAAGGGAGAGAGGCCACGTAGAAGGGGCCGAGCGCGACGACCTCCATCGGCGGGACGCTACCACAACGGGGGGAAGGGGCGGAAGCGGGAGCGGGAGCGGGAGCGGGAGCGGGAGCGGGAGCGCAAGCGGGAGCGGGAGCGGGGGCGGAAGCGGGAGCGGGAGCGGGAGCGCAAGCGGGGGCGGTATGCAGGGGATCCCGCTCGGGGACGGGGGTCCCGGCGATGGGGTCGTCGGCAGAGGGGTCGTGATGCTCGAGATTTATGATGTTTTGATGATGGCAGGGGACGTAGCAGGTATTGCGGATCGGCGATGTTGCGCAGAAATCTCCAATTTCGCAGGACGATTCCACCTGACGTGAGCAACGGTCCTAAAAACACACATCACGCGCGACTTCGATATAAACTGGAATCACTTTCCGAGAGGAGGCTTTCTCGGCCATGTTCGATCGCACGCAACACGCTTCCAAGCCGCTTCATCCGACCTCGAAGCCCACGCAGCAGCGGTCCCTTCTGCGGTCGAGGTTCAATCCAGGGCCTTCGGACGGGGCTGCACGGTCTCGGCTCGAGCCCGAAGACTCGGATCGTCGTGGGCGGGTTGCTCCGCTGCCCGTCGCTCCCTGGCGACGGTCCCTCCTGGAGATACCTCTCTTCCCACGAAGTGCTCGGAGTGCCCCTGACCGCCCGGAAGACGTGCGTGGCGCTGCAGCGCCGCGGACGAGCGCGAACGTGACGCCGAGCCCATCAAGCGTGGCGGCGCTGGAAATGCAGCCACGATTCATGGTTCGAGCCGCGGCCGATCGCCACGAACGCGAGGCGGACCGGGTCGCCGAAAACGCGTCACATCCCGCCGGGCCCGCGCCACCCGTGATGACGGCCCTCACGGCGGGACCGGAGGGAGCCGACCCCTCTCTGCCCCCCGCGCTCGCAGCACGGGTGTCGGAGGTCTGCGGTAGCGGTGGCGCGCCTCTCGTGGCTCCACTGCGCGCGTTCTACGAGCCACAGCTGGGGCATGACCTCGGTGACGCGCTCATCCACACCGGCGGGCAAGCAGCAGCGCTGGCCGAGCAGCTCCACGCCAAGGCCTTCACCACGGGCCGTCACGTGGTGTTCTCAGCCGGCGCGTTTCGGCCGGATTCGAACGAGGGACAGCGGTTGCTTGCTCACGAGCTGGCCCATGTCGCGCAACAAGCCCGCTCCGCCGATGCACACCGGCCTCTCTTGCAGCGTCAAGCCGCCGGCCCGGAGCCGAGCTCGGCTATCCATCGGGTGCTTCTGATACCCGACCCGGCTGCGGGGGCGGCTCGCGTGATGCTCAAGCCGAACACCGGGATCGCGGAGATCACTACGCCGAAACGCGGCAACATCAAGGTCGGCGTCAACGCGTCGACCACCGACGGCAAGAACCTCTGGATCGTCATTTCCGTCACTCCAGGTACGAGCGTCAGGCTGAATCCGCGCTTGCCGGCGGGCGTCACGGTCAACGTCGTCGAGATCGCGCCCGCGCTGCCCAAGCTTCGACTCTCGCCGGCGGAAGGGGCGTCTTTGCGCCCGTCGGAAGCGGAAGCGGAGCCGCTCGGCTCGGAGCTCTCCGTGATGGAGCCACTCGACGAGGCGTCCCTCGAGCAGGCGCCTGCCGTGCCCCCGGTGTCGGCTTCCACCGTCTCATCGCCGCCCCTCGCGCCCGTCGCCGAGCCCCCCGCGCCCGTGGCCGAGGAGGAGGCGCCCGGCCCCGAGCCGGAGGCACCTGCGAATCCTTACAAGGCGCTCAGCCTCGACGAGAAGGTTGCAAAGATCAACGAGCTGCTCGACGACTGGTGGACCGGGCGCGACATCCTGTCGGTGTTTCAGGCAGCCACCCCCTCGGAGTTCATCGAACTCCAGCGCAGCGTCGACATGGATCGTGTCCTCGGCAAACTCGACGATCCGACCGGGTGGAACATCGTCCGGTTCGGCGCGCTCGGGCCCATCCTCGCGCCGCAGCGACAAGCCGTGAACGAGGCACGCGCCGAGTTCTTGGTCGAGATCACGCGCTCGTGGGGCGTGGAACGCGCTCAAATCTTCGCCCATTCTATGTTTGTGTCGATGCCGGGCGACGACGCCGAGGCCGTGCTCGGGCTGCTCGCGGCGGGACAGCACCTGTACCAGACCATCAACGAGATGCCGGAGGTCGCGAAGCTGCTCGACGAGCTGGGCGTGGACCGAAGCAAGTTCCACGATCGGAGCGCCGAGGTCATGGACGTACCGCGCGCCATCGGTCGGGGGACGATGAACCTCCTCGATTCGACACGGGTCGCCCAGGAGAGCAAGGGTAGGGAGGCGTTCCGGATGGGCGTAGAGCTGCCGGAGCCGTACAGGGGGCTCGTGATGGCCCATGATTGGCAGGCCCTCCAAGCCCAGTTGACGCCGGGCAAGCTGGTATTCGCGGGCGCGGACTACATGACGATGGGCCTGCTCTCGATGGCCAAAGGCGTCGTCTACGACCTACCGACAGGTGTCGTTTCGGGGGTCAAGGAGCTGTCGAAGGGGCACGTCGCGGGCGGCGTCGAGCAGTTGACCGGCGCCGCCATTTTCGTCCTCGGCGCCGTGCTCGGAATACGCGCGTTCCGGCGCTTTCGGCGCGTCGCCGCGATGCTCGAGCTCACCCCCGAGGGCGCGCAGCTTTACGCCCGGCTCCAGACACGCATCGGCAAGGGGGGTATCGATCAAGTCGCGAAATGGATCCAGGCGAGCTCCGAAGCGCAGATTCTGGTGCGCGAGCATGGAGCGCTCGCGATCGAAGCGCTGCACGCTGCGAAGGGCGACGTCGAGGCGGCGCGCCAAGCGCTCGCCACGGGTCGCCTCACGCCTGTCGTCGCCCCACCCGCAGGCGCCGCCCCGGCGCCGGTCAAGGGCAAGCCGCTGGAGGCCAACCCCCAGCCCCAGGCGGCGGCCACGCGCTCGAACGCGGAGGCCACAGCGCAATCCTCATCCTCCATCGCCGCCGCGGAAGAAGCCAGCACCGCCTACATGGCGGAGCCCGTGCGCAAGCTGCTCGCGCGCGAGGCCACAGCCGAGACGCGCGCCGCCGTCGACGCTTTCCAGGAGCGCCTGCGCCCCAACTTCGAGCGCATCACGAAGGCACGTCGCAACCCCGAGCTGCTGCCCCCCGACCAGCGAGCCGCCTTGGCGCAGGCCGAGGCCGACCTCGACGCCATGCGCGCCGCCTCCTCCCGGACCTCGAAAGCAAGCCCGGAAGCCGTGGCTCGCTGGCAACGAGCGGCGGAGCAGGTGCAGCGCTGGGCGGATGCCGGCGAGCCGCTGACGCTCGACCGTATTCGCGAGATCAACCGTATCCTGCTGGCGGAGACCGAAAAGCAGACCATGGGCGGAAAGCTCCGCACCGTGGATGTGGCTACCGGCGGCACAAACCGCTACTTTCCCGGGGCTGCCGTGTCTCAGGAGATGCAGGATTTCCTGAAGTGGTATGAAGCCAACCGTGGCAAGATGAACCCGGTGCAGCTCGCCGCGCTGTCGTACCAGCGCCTCGTCACCATTCACCCGTTCATCGATGGCAATGGTCGAACCACGCGCCTGGTCATGGATTACATCCTGCGATCCAACGGCATCCCCGAGGGCGTTTTCCTCCACCCGGAGGAAATGGTCGCCATCTTCCCGAGAGACGCCATGCTCCATCCCGCAAAGGTGCTCACGCCCGACGCGATGACGCTGCGGGTGATGGATGCCATCGAGCGCGCGGTCGCAAAGATACCAGAGGCCATCCGCGGGCCGATCAAGCCGAAGGTACAGCCATGACCCACTCCTCCGTCCACGCTCGGGCGATCGCGTTCCTCCATGAGAGCAGCGCGATGGCGGACATCACCACCATCGACTACGCCTCGCCCGCGAACCAGGTCCCATACGCCGGGCATTTTGGCGCGCTCCTGCGCATGCAGTCCCTCGCCCGAGAGCGGCGGCCGCTCTCGCTCGAGGAGCTCTGCTCATGGCACGCCTTGATCACCGAAGAGCAAACCCACCATGGCCACCCACGACCGGCGGCCTCCATGGGCCACCTGCGCGGCCCCAGCGACCCCGTCGAGGTACGCGTCGGCGGACATGTCCCGCCCGCCTACGACCAGGTCGAGCCGCTGCTGCGCCAATGGCTCGAGGACGTGAACCAGCACGCTCGCACGGCATTTTCGGAAGAGTCGTGCATCGTGCAAGCCATCGCCGACACGCTCCAGCGTTTCGAGGTGATTCGCCCGTTCGCCGACGGCAACGGCCGTATCGGCCGCCTCGTCGCGAACTGGGTCGCGCTGCAAGCGCCCGTGCCGCTCATCCTTTTTCGCGAGGCCGAGCGCCAAGCGTTTTACGCGGCCCATCGCAGCGAGCGCGCCATGCGCGCCTTCATCGCCGAGAAGCTCCGCGAGGCGTGCTTCTACGTACCGTGGGAGCGCATTCCCGCCCCCAAGGGGGAGATCACCGACGAGACCTTCCGCGCGTGGTACTTCGACTACGGCGAGATTGCGTTGCGCCAGAGCTCGATGGGCGCAACGGACGTGTGCGAGACTGCCAGTGGTGACGTGGTGCTGGTGGAGCACCACGAAGTGCTCGATGCGCTCGAACGCTGGCAAGCCGAAGAGCGTGAATGACGACGCCCTCTCAGGGGAGGCGCTTGCCCCACCGGCCCCCCACTTCCGCCCTTGACGCCCCCACACAACAGCCCGTAACTTCCCCTGCCAACCTTCCACCCCGTTCCCCCCCACCCGGGCCGAGAGGATCCACGATATGCAAGCACCCGACGTAAACGCATCGAGCGAGGTCTACGAAAAGCACACCGACCATTTCCGCGGCGCGGCGGAGGGGTGGGCCGACGCGGAGACGCTGACGGCGGCGCAACGCGCGGCCATCGTCGAGGCGGACGCCATCGTCACGGCGGCCGCGGATGGGCTCGGCCTCGCTGTCGTGACGGAGCGAGCCGCGCGCAGGGCCGCGACGAAGCTCCGCGCGCAGTTCGGCATTCGGGACGTCATCCTCGACCTGCGTATCATGGGCGTGAGTGACGCCCTCTTGAATGGCCCCGCCATGCGCAGCCGTGACAATCCCGTGTACAAGCACGTCTTTCAGGAGGGCACCGCCGGGGAGATCACCGAGGCGAAGCTCCGCGAGGAGCCCGAGCTCGCCGAGCGCATCCTTTCGCGCCTCGCGGGCGTCGAGGATTTCTCGGGCAAGGCCGCCGCCCAGGCCAGCCTGAAGGAAGCGCTCGAAAAGAGCTTCACGATCCGCGACGCGCTCGACGCCACCGAAATGGCGCAGAACAAAGCCGGCGATGCCGAGATCCAGGGCCGGCTCGCGGTCCGCACGGCGCTCGAAAAGGCCTACGGCATGCTCCGCGCCGCGTTCCCGGGCCAACGCAAGCTCGTCGAGTCGTTTTTCTTGCGGCGCGAGCGCAACACCAAGAAGGGCGCCGGCGAGAGCGGAGGCGCGGGGAACGAGGGCTAAACGCCGAAACCTCGCTTTTGTCGCTGGCAAATTCTGCCCCGAGATCGGGATCCCGTCTTCGCGTTTGCGCGAACGATGCACAGGAGCCCCGAAACCACGCATTCTGCCACCTCCGCCCTCCGCACGGGGCGAGCGCGACGCCGTTCGGGATCCGAAAACCGTCGCGCCCGACGCCGCCAGCGCCCTCGCGCAGGTCCGAACGCCCCGCCGGGGCTCCTGTGCATCGTTCGGACATTTTCAAATGTGAACCACGCCACTTCCTGTGCATCGTTCGAGCATGTCCGAACGAGGCGCCGGGAGACCGTCGCGGGGGTTGTGCAGGTCCGAAGGCTCGAACCTGCTTTCATGCCGTGATTTGCCGGCCTCCGAGGGCGAAATCCGACGCGAGCGGGTGCAGGCGGCGGAAGGGTTGTGTTCCTTCCGGGGCCCATGGCAAAAGGCTCGACGGGAAGAACGCAGGCCCGCTCACCGCCGCGGGAGTCACTGGGAGGGCGCGTGCTTCCCGAGGGGTCCGCCGATGCTTCGTCGTGTCTTCGCCTGGTGTTTGCCGCTGCTCCTCTTCATCTTGTGCGCGCCGAGCGTCGTGCATGCGCTCACGTTCCGCGTCTGCGTCATCCCGCCGGACGTCCCGCCCGGCGTGAACCAGTGGAGTTATGAGCTGGGCTCGGCGAGCGTGTGGACCACCCGCGATCGGGCGCAGTTCACGCAGAGGGCCCAGGGGCACGCCATTTACATCTACGATCCTTACGCGGCGCCCAAGAGCGTCCGGCTTTTGCCGATCCCGTACAACAAGCTGAAGTGCCCCCCGCCGCCGCCGCGTCCGGAACCAGCGAAGGTGCCGGCCGAAGAGAAAAAGGAGGCGGCGCCGGCCAAGGAATCCGAGGGCCCGAAGACTCCGCCAATTCAAAAAGACGAGCAAGCCAACGTCCTCCCACCCGGCGTGAAGAAGATGCCGGAGCGTCCGCCGGAAAAACCGAAGTCCTCGCCGCCTCCACCCGAGGGCGTGCTTTCGAACGAGCCGCTCTTGCCATCGCAGGGCGTCTTGCCAAAGCGGGACGAGGTGCACCCGCCGAAATGCGTCGACGAGCATTGCACGCTGGTGGATCGGGGCGGCGCGCTGCCGGAGCTTCAGCATCGGCAAGGGCGACCACTCGTGAGCGCTGTCCCGTGCGAGCAGACGAAGGACGGGTGCCAAGGCAAAGGGAACGGCAAGGGAAAGCCGAAGACGCGGCTCGAAGAGATCGCGCGGGAGCTCGCGATTGCGTCTGCCATTGCAAATGGCGAGATGAACGCCGACCTTTCGCGGAAGGACGGCAAGCAGTTCGGCGTCATCGGGGGGACGAACGAGGACGGGGTCGACAACCCCATCGTCCAGGCAGCGGTGGCCACCGCGGCGATCGCCTCGGGTGTGGTCCTCGGGCAGGCCGACAAGTTCGTGAAGAAGCTGGAGGAGGCGTGCGCGAAAAAGGCGCCGCTCCTCCTTCAGGGGACGGAGGAGCTGTCGAAGGAGACGGCGGAGTTCTTGGCCAAGCAGTACGGGGCGGACATCGCGGCCGCGCTGGAGCAGAATGGGGCGATCGGCGCGTACGAGGTGATGAAGAAGTTCACGGACAACCTCGGCGGGTCGTACCAGGCGCATCACCTCCTGGAGAAGGCGATGGCCGGCAGGTGGGGCCTTACGAAGGAACTTGACAAGATACCGTCGGTGATTTTGACCGAGGCGAAACACAAGAACATCACGAAGAAGCTGAAGGAGCTGACCCCCAGTGCCCGCGACCTGAAGGAACTCTGGAAGCATTACCAGGATGCGTATGTGGACAATCCGCACTGGCTCGATGCCATCAAGCCCTACTTCGTGAAGTAAATCGAGACACAGCGAGACAAGGACATGAATACCGAAGTTCGTGTGTTCTTCTATGGCCACCGCATCCCCGGCGGGGCCGAGGCCGTGCTGGTGCCCGCCCGATGTGGTCCCGACGTGGCGGACGTGAGGGAAGGCTTCGGTCCACAAGCCGTCGACGTATGGGTCACGCTCGACGAAACCGACGAGCGTCTGCCCATTCTGCTCCGGCTTCTGGAGCAACACGGCGAGAGGCGCGTGGTCTGGAAAAGAGACCTCTTCACCGACGCCGAACTCGATGCAGCGCCGCTGCTCCTCATCGATCCGAAACCCGAACTGGAGATATTCGGCGGCCCCCGGATCGGCACGACGTATGACGTCACGGACGCCTGCAAGGTCTGCGGAGCCGGTGCGCGGCAAACCTCCGCGCTGCTCATCAATGGAGAGGAGCTGAACGCGCTCGAAGGGCGCCGCGCCGCGTCCACGTACTACAGTGACCTCATCGTCGAGGATCGGCTGGCGGGGCAACTCGCGTCGAGCGGCGTCACCGGACTCTCGTTTCGAGGCGTCTTCGCAGCGTTCGAGAACCAGGTGCGTTTCCAGCTTCCCTGGAGGCAATTGTGCGCCAACAAGACTTTGCCTCCCATGTCACCCCGATCGACCGGCATCATCCGAGACACGCATTGTGCATGCGGACGAAGCGGCGTGACCGGCACGGCCGAGCAGCCCACCCGGCTCGTCTACCACGCCGCGGACCTCGCCGACATGCAGGATGTCAACCTCACATGGGAATGGTTCGGCGAGCCGAGGTTCAACGGCGACGTGAGCGACGCGCTCTTCCCGTACCCCTGGTTCCTCGTCACCCCCAAGGTCTGGCGTATCTACCGCGACGCCGGCGTGACTGGGTTCGATTGGCTCCCGATTCGGGTGGAAGAGGGCTAGCCGCTTCTCGCGGCCGAGGTCGTCCGCCAGGATGATCTGCACGCCGTCCTTCGCGCGCAAATGGAACGTCGCGAAAAACTCTGTCGTGCGAAAGCTCGGCGCGTTCCACTTGATGCCTTCGCCGATACGGGCGTCGGCGCCGAGGGTCATTTGCCGGATCTCGCGGATCTCCTTCTCGAAGGGATGCGCGAGCGACACGAGGAACGCTTCGACGTCGTCGGGCGCGGGCGCGGACCGTTTCGTTGTTTTTTTGCTGGTGGCTTTTGTCGTCACGGTGCAGTTCTCGTCACAGCTCGATGGCCTTTCCGCCAGGCGTCACGGGCGCGAATTCGATCCGAGGCGAACGTTGAGTGCGTGGGGGGACGGAGGAAAGGTGTGGAGGCGGAGCATCGAGGCGAAAGTTACCACGAACCGAAGCGGCCGTAATACGGCTCCGGCTTCGGCTTCGCCCAGCGCAAAGGCCCCCTCCACAGCTCGTTTCGCTCCGGGATTTTGTCCTCGGGCGTGTGCGGAACGCCGAGGGCCCATCCGTCCGTCGTCAGGACCATCGCATAAAAGAGGGACACCTCGCCGACGACGCCGCGCTCGAGGTCGAAGACCTCGGAGCCCCCATGGGCAAACCGCCCGACCTGATCCATGAGCACGTTGCGCTCGGAAGGACGAAGGACGAAATCCTCGCCGAGCCTCCTCTCACGCAGCATGAGTTTGTTCTCTGCAGACACGTACAGCGCATACCTGTCGTAGGCCGAAAGCGCGCGCGCTCCCTCGGGAAAGGGGTGGAGCACGCCGTGGTGCTCCATGTCGACGAGCACGTCCGGCGGGTCCGCGTTGCCCTCCTCGGGGTCACGGTCCGGAGCAACACCACGCTCCCCGTCCCCACCTTTTTCGTAGAAAAGCCCGAATCCTGGACGAATACGCCGAGCGGCCAATGAACATCCTCGCCGTGGGTCGCGAGGTAGGCGAGCGTCCTGCCCGTGGCGTCGAAGACGGCGGTTCGGTGCGGGCTGAAGGGGTCGTTGTCGTCGGTCACGTCGGCGCGCGGCAATACGGTCTCGGTCCGCCCCTCGACGTCGACGACCACGAGCTTGCCGTCGCGAATCACGGCGACGTGGGAGCCCGCATATGCCACGTACTGGTCGATCGGCTGTCCCGCGCCCGATCCGAGGATCAGATAGGGGTCGACGTCGTCGCCGGACGGCCCGCCGTGGTTACCCCGGTGCGCCTCGACCTGGCCGTCCCCATTCGTGTCCTCGCGCGGCTGGCAAAGGATCACCCACCGGCCCGCGGGATCATGCGCCTCGAGGACCAGCGGATCCGGCGAGCCGACATCCCCGTCAGGGCCCGCGGGCGCCTGCAATGGGGCCTGCACGGTTTGCGCAGGTGAAGGGGCGAGCGAGATCCGGCCCGCCGGTGCGAGGCCACGCACGCGTATTTCGCCGCAACGCGTGCTGCACACGGCAAAAGGAGGGGGAGGAGCCACGGGGGTCCTGGCCTTCGCACGGGGCCATCCTACACGAAGCTTCCGTCTTCCCGCCTGCCTTGGGCTCGCGTATCCTTTTGCACGCTGTCCCATGGAAAACCTAGAGCTTCGTTTCGCCGCGAAGGACATCCACCTCTCCGTGCGGAGCTTTTCGGTCGTCGAGGAGATGTCGACGCTCTTCGACGTCTCGCTCGTCGCGCGCTCGGTGGATGAGGACATCGACCTCGACGCCCTCGTCGGCAACGGCGCGGGGTTCAAGGTCGCGGGGGGCCTCGCCTGGACCGGCGTCGTGCAGTTCGCCGAGCAGATCGAGGTCGAGCCGGACGGGCTCTCGACGTACTTCCTGCGGATCGTGCCGGCGCTCTGGCGGACCTCGCAACGCCGCAACCAGCGCATCTTTCAGCACCTCTCGATCCCCGACATCGCCAAGAAGTTGCTCGCGGATTGGGAGATCGAGCCCGTGCTCGAGCTCGACGCGGGGACGTTCCCCAAGCTCGAGTACCGCGTGCAGTACGGCGAGACCGACTTCGCGTTCCTCTCGCGGCTGCTCGAAGAAGCAGGCATCAGCTACCACTTCCGCCCGCCGGATCCGGGCAGCGAGATGCCGAGCAAGCTCGTGCTCATCACCGATCCCACGGTGCGCGAGGCCGGCGCGCCGCTGCTCTACGTGAACAACCTGGAGCACGCGAAGTCCCGCGACGCGATCACGCACGTAAAGGTCTCGCACCAGGTGCGGCAGGGCCGGATGACGCTGCGGGATCACGATTTCCGCAGGCGGCCCGACTTCCAGCTCATCGCCGAGGCGAAGTCGACGTTCGATCAAGAGGATCGATACGAGAGTTACAGCTACGTGCCCGGCGCGTTCGTCGTGGATCCGGGGCGCGTCGACGAGCGCGAGGCCAAGGCGCTCGCGGCGCGCAGGCTCGACGGCGCGCGGCAAGGGCGCCGCAAGGTCCTGTTCCAGACGACCGCGCTTGGCCTCTCGCCCGGCGACGTGTTCTGCATGGAGGCGCATCCGCGCGACGATCTCGCCAAGGAGAATCGCCTGCTGCTCGTGCAACGCACGCTCGAAGGGACGAGCGAGGGTGATTGGTCGAGCACCGGCACGGCCGTGTTCGCCGACGATCCGTACAGGCCCGTGCCCGTCACGCCGAAGCCGCGCATGGGCGGCTTGCAGAGCGCGGTCGTCGTCGGTCCTCCCGGCGAGGAGATCCACGTGGACGAGTACGGCCGCGTGCGCGTGCAGTTCCACTGGGATCGCGAAGGCAAATACACCGACGAGAGCTCGTGCTGGATCCGCGTGAGCCAGGTATGGGCCGGGCGCGGGTATGGAAACGTCGCGATTCCGCGGGTCGGGCAGGAGGTGCTCGTCGATTTCCTCGAAGGGGATCCCGACCAGCCGATCCTCGTCGGCCGCGTCTTCAACGGGACGTCGCCGCACCCGTACAAGCTTCCCGATCACAAGACGAAGACGTCGTGGAAGAGCGACAGCTCGCCCGGATCCGGCGGCTTCAACGAGATCACCTTCGAGGACGCCAAGGGGCGCGAGAAGGTGTTCATGCACGCGCAAAAGGACCGCGAGGAGGTCGTCCGGGAGAAACACACGCTCCAGGTCGGCACGGATCTCGACGTGCAGGTGGGCGAGCGCGAGACGCGGAAGGTCGGCAAGGATCAGACGCTGCACGTCGTCGGAAGCCGCACGACGCGCGTCGAGCAGAGTGACGTGCTCGTCGTCGGGGGCGAGTGCCATATCCAGGTCGGCGAGACGGGCGCTTCGCTGTCGAACGACAGGGTCGTGCTCTCGACGGGCAAGGCATCACTCACGCTCGCGGGCGGCGACATTTTCCTCGACGCGAGCGGCAGCATCAAGGTGAGCGCCGGCGGGCTCGCGGGGCTCGCGGGGCGCGAGGTGCACATCGACGGCGCGCCGAACGTCCTGCTGAACACGGCGGGCGCGAGCTCGCCCATGCCGATGTCCCTCGGCGCGGCCGAGATCAACCTCGCCGATCTCTCGTTCCCCGAGGCCGTGAACAACGCGGCGAAGGCGCTCCAGGCGAAGATTTTCGACGAGATCCCGGGCGGCTTCGACGAACAGGCCGTCGAGGGCGCGCTGCGGCGTCTGCTCGAAGAGCCGCCGGCCTCGATCGCGGACGCGCCGGGGTATTTGATGGTGCCCGAGGCCATCAACGAGCAGCTCCAGGCGGCGATCGACAAGGTGCTCGGCGTGCCGGGCGTGATCGTGGACGACATCCTCGATCGCGTGGCGCTCGAACAGAAAAAACTCCAGGAGCGCATCGATCAGATCCGCGCGCGGGCCGGCGAGATCGCGGGCGACGTGCAGGAGAAGATCCGCGGCGCGGTCGAGGATCTGCGCGCGCGGGCCGAGGCCGCGAAGCAGATGGCCATCGCGAAGTTCCAGGAGGTCCGTGCCAAGCTCGAAGCCGCGAAGGCGCAGGTGCAGGCCAAGATCCAGGAGCTGCGCGGCAAGCTCGAAGAGGCCAAGGCGCGCGCGGTGGCGATCGTCGAGGAGTTCAAGGGCAAGCTCGAAGCGGCGAAGGCGGCGGTGCTCGGCAAGGTGACCGAGGTGAAGGAGAAGTTCGCCGAGGCCAAGGCGCGAGTGACGGCCAAGATCGACGAGATCAAGGGCCGCATCGAGGCCGTGAAGGAGCAGGCCAAGGCCAAGATCGAGGAGATCAAGGGCCGCATCAACGACCTCAAGGAGCAGGCCAAGGCCAAGGTGCAGGAGATCAAGGAGCGCGTGATCGCGCTCAAGGATCAGGCCGTCGAGCGCTTCCAGGAGATGAAGAAGCAGGCGGGCGAGATCCTCGAGATGGCCAAGACGCAGGTCGAAGCCGCGAAGGCCCGCGTGCAGGAGCTCAAGGCGCGGATCGAGGGCGCCAAGGAAGAGGTCAAGCAGAAGGTCCAGGAGTGGAAGGGCAAGGTCGAGGAGTGGAAGGCCCAGGCGAAGGCCAAGGTCGAGGAGATCAAGGGCCAGGCGAAGGCCGTCGTCGATGAGGTGAAGGGCCAGATCGAGAGCGCGAAGGAGACGGTCAAGCAAACCATCGCGGACGCGAAGGAGATGATCGCGGACGTGAAGGCGATCCCGAAGGAGTTCGTCGCCGAGACGAAGGCCGCGTGGAACGAGATCAAGACCGACGCGAAGGAGACCTGGAACCAGACCAAGGCCGAGGCGAAAGAGACCTGGGAAGAGGCCAAGGAGACCTGGAAGCAGACCAAGGCCGAGGCGAAGGAGACCTGGAACCAGACGAAAGCTGACGCCAAGCAGACGGTCGAGGACGCGAAGGACGCCTGGAAGCAGACGAAGACCGAGGCGAAGGAGACCTGGAACCAGACGAAGGCTGACGCCAAGCAGACGGTCGAGGACGCGAAGGACGCCTGGAAGGACATCAAGGGCGACGCGAAGGACGCCTGGGGCGATATCAAGAACGAGGCCGAGGACTTCTGGGGTGACCTCAAGGGGCAGGGCAAAGACGCGGCCGAGGGCACGACGGACGCGCTCGGCGCGGCCCAGGAGCAAGGCCAGGGCGCGCTCGGCGACGCGAAGAGCGCGCTGCAAAACGCGCTCGGCGGGAGCGGCTCGCATGCGCTTTCGGGCCCGCAGATCCACCTCGGCCAGGGCGCCACGCCGGACGGCGGATCGCTCGGGCAGCTCCTCTCGCGCGCCGGCGGGTTCACGGGCGACGACGTCGCGTCCGCGGTCAACGGCGGTTCAAAGGGCGCCACGATCTTGCAAAGCCCCGGCGAGGGGCAGCTCTTCGTGATGAAGACGCAGGGCGCGATGCCGGTCTCGGGCGCCGAGCTCGAAGCAAACCTCGTCGAGGCGCAGATGAACGGGTTTTCGTCGAGCGACGCGTTCGTCCACACGCTGACGAAGAAGGGCTACGTGGTCTACGAGCGGCCCTGGGGCGAGCTGGCCGAGGCGTTCGTGAAGCGCGCTGCGGTTATCTGAGGAGAAGCGAATGTCGCGATACGAGAGCCGAGACGTCTCCTTCGACGTACCCCGCCACTGGGAAGACCGGACGATGGTGGCGTTCGCCGCCACGCCGCGGCCCGGACAATCCACGGCGCCGAACGTGGTCATGACCCGCGACGTGCTCGCCCCCGAGGAGACGCTCGCTTCCTACGCGGACAAGCAGCTCACCGAGCTGGGCAAGCGCCTCGAAGGGTTCGAGCTCGTGGAGCGGAAGGAGCGCACGCTCGGGGGTCAGCCGGGGATCGAGCTGCATTTCACGTGGCGCGCGCAAGCGGGCGAGCTGGAGCAGCGGCTCGCGATGGCGCTCGGGCGGCGGCGTACGGTCTTTTGCTTCAATGCGACCGCGGCCAAGGTCGACGCGGATCAGATGAACCCGCTCTTCGATCGGATCCTGTCCACGGTGCGTTTCCCCCGGCCGGGGGAGGAGGCCTGAGGAGGACACCATGACCACGGGTCATCTCGCGGCGAAGGTCGGTTCGAGGCTCGCGCACGCGGCGATGCCGCTCGTGACGCCGAGCCAGGCGATGGTCGCGGCGACGCTCGGCAGCGAGGTCGTGGGGCCCGCGGGGCTCGGCGGCGCGGGCGCGGCGAGCCTCGGCGCAGGCATCGGCGCGGCGCCGGCTGGGACGAGGATCTCGATCGTGGACATGGTCCCGATCCTGACGACGGGCGTCGTGGCCACGGGCGCGGCGGACGTGATGCTCGGGCCGGGCCAGATGGCGGTGCTCGCCCCTTCCCTGCCCCAGCCGTGCGGGCCGCACGTGGCGCAGCCCATCGTCGCAGGGAGCCCGAGCGTGCTCGTGCACGGGATGCAGCTCGTGCGGGTCGGCGACAAGACGAGCTGCGGGGCGACCGTGTGCGACGGAGTGAAGACCGTCGTCGTGGGCGGCGCGGCCGCGGCGCCGAAGCCGGTGTCGCTGAACGATCTCGCGGGGTCGCTCGGCGCGGTCGTGCTCGGCGCGGTGCTGACGAAGACGGGCGCGATCGAGCGGATGAACGAGCTCGGCGCGGCGCTCGTCGAGGGCGCGGAGAAGGTCTCGGCGGCGGTCGACAAGGTCACGGGCGTGGTGTCGAAGACGCTCGATAAGGCCCAGGCGAAGGTCGACAAGGCGCTCGACAAAGCCCAGGGCAAGGCGAACGCGACGCTCGACAAGGTCGACACGAAGGTGAACGCGGCGCTCGACAAGGTCACGGGCGCGATCGACAAGACGCTCGACAAGGCGGAAGCAAAGTACGAAAAGGCGCTCGACAAGGCGACGGGCGCGGTCACGGGCACGATCGACAAGGCGACGGGCGCCGTGACGGGCACGCTCGACAAGCTCACGGGCGCGGTCGACAAGACGCTCGGAAAAACCCTCGGCGCCGCGGAGAAGGCCGCCGACAAGGCGGGCGCCGCGGTGGACAAGGTCGCGGGCGCGGCGGGCGCGGCGCTCGGCAAGGTCGGGGACCTCGTGGGGTCCGTGGGCGGCGCGCTCGAATCGATCCTCGGCGGCGCGCTCCTCTTCGGCGGCGGAAAATAGGCGCGCCTGCCGTGGCCGAGGGGACCGATGTCGCTCGGAAAGGCCCCAAACCCCGCCGGGCGCGTCGCGTGATGGCCATCGTCCTCGGAGCGATCGTCGCGCTCTACCTGCTGCTCTGCTGGCTGCTCTACGCGGCCCAGCGCCGCATCGTCTTCCCCGCGCCCGCGGTGGGCCGCACGCCCGCTGGCACCTTTGAGCTCCTCCGGATCGACGGCGGCACGCCCATGCTCTTCCGGCCGCCGCCGGCGCGTGGACCCGTGGTCGTGTATTTCCACGGAAACGGCGAGCAGATCGCCGACAGCGCGTGGCTCGCGGATCTCTTCGCGCGCGCGGGGGCGGGGTTCGCGGCGATCGAGTATCCCGGCTACGGGCTCGCGCGCGGCCTCGGCGAGCCGAGCGAGAAAGCGCTCTTCGACGCGGCCGAGCGCGGGATCGGGCACCTCGTGGAGCATCGGGGGATCCCGCGGGGCGACCTCGTGCTCGCGGGACAATCGCTCGGCACGGGCGTGGCGATGGAGATGGCCGCGCGGGGCCACGGCGCGCGGGTCCTCTTGCTCTGCCCGTTCACGTCCTTGCCCGACGTGGGCGCGCGCATCTTCCCGTTCTTGCCGGTGCGGCTCCTCCTGCAGGATCGATTCGACTCGGCCACGCGGGCCGCTGGCGTGAAGGTGCCCGTCCTCGTCGTGCACGGCACCGACGACGAGCTCATCCCCGTGGAGCTCGGCAAGAAGCTCGCGGCGCGCCTGCCGCGCAGCCGATTCATCGCCGTCGCAGGCGCGCACCACAACGATCTCTGGCACTTCGACGAGGTCGAGGCGGAGGTCGTCCCGTTCGTGCTCGGGAAACGCGACGACGCGCCCTGAGCGGGTGCTTCAATCGTCGTCCGGCTCGACCGTGAGCCGGAGCGGCATCCCGTACTCGCGCGCGTGCTCCAGGACGAGCTTCGCCTTCGTCTCGGCCACGTCCTTCGTGTAGACGCCGGCCACGCCGCGGCCCGTGCTGTGCACGACGAGCATGAAGCTCAGCGCCGACGTCTCATCCATGTGGAAGAAGCGGACGAGGACGTCGACCACGAACCATTTCGTCGTGTAGTTGTCGTTGTGGAAGACGACCTGCCAGCGCTTCGCCTTCTCGACCTTGCGCTTTTGCTCCACGGCGAGATCGGAGTCCGTGTCGTCTCGCCTTCGCTTCGGGTCGTTCGCCATGGCCAAGCGGGATCTTATCCGCGCGCCCGCCCTCCACAAGCCTCGCAAAGGCGCGTGCGCTACGCTCGGGCGTGACCTCGTCGCTCTCCGCCTCTTCCAGCGCCGAAGCGGAAGACCTCGCCCCCGCCTCGCGCCTCGCTCGGCTGCTCGAAGGCCGGCGTATCGTCGCGCTCGCCGGCGCGGGCATGAGCACGGAGTCGGGCATCCCCGATTATCGGGGCCCCGAGACGGCGCGCCGCGCCCGCAATCCGATGCAGGCGCGCCAGTTCTTGCACGAGCCTGCGTCGCGGGCGCGGTACTGGGCGCGCAGCATGAACGGCTGGCCGAGGATCGCCGCGGCCCGGCCGAACCCGGCGCACGAAGCGCTCGCCGCGCTCGAACGGGCAGGGCGGCTCGCGGGCACGATCACGCAGAACGTCGACGGGCTGCACCAGGCCGCGGGCAGCGAGCGCGTGGTCGAGCTGCACGGCGCGCTCGCCCGCGTGCGTTGCCTCGGCTGCGGCGAGATGGAGCCACGCGCCGCTTTGCAGGAGCGCCTCATCGCGGAAAACCCTTCGTATTACAGGTGGGGCACGGCCCTCGCGCCCGACGGCGACGCCGACCTCGAGCACGAGGCCTTCGTCGATTTCCACGTCCCCGTTTGTCTCGGCTGCGGCGGCACGCTCAAGCCCGACGTCGTCTTTTTTGGGGAGAACGTGCCGGCGCGCGTCACCGACGCCGCATGGGCGCTCTTCGACGAGGCCGAAGCGCTGCTCGTCGTGGGCTCGTCGCTCACGGTGTTCTCGGGGTATCGGTTCGTGCGTCGGGCGAGCGAGCGCGGCGTGCCCGTGGCCATTGTGAACCTCGGCCCGACGCGCGGCGACGAACACGCCGCCTTGTGCGTGGATGCGCGCCTCGGCGAGCTTTTGCCGCAGCTCGTCACGACGCTCGGCGCGTGAGGGCCCGCGCGCTGGGGCGCCCTGGTAACGTCAGAAACCAGGCCGATAACTCCAGTGACCAAAACGCCTTGATCTCAGACTGCCTTCATGCATCATGGAAGGTTGGACTGGAGGCGCTCACTCATGGCTTATGGTTCCGGACCGACGAGAACCTCATCATCCCGGGGGCTTCTCTCCCTCTTCGTGGTGCCTTTTCTTTTCCTGCTCGTGGGTTGCAGTCAGGGAATTGACGATTTGCCACCGCGGGGGTCGGACAATGGCGCCGGGGGCGCAGGAGAGGGCGGCAGCGGCCAGGGCGGAAGCGGCGGGGGATCGGGGGGCGCGCCTGCCGTCTGTCAGGAGGGACAGAAGAAGACGTGCACCGTGCAGCTCGGCGAGCACAATGGTGTGAAGTCGTGCTTTAAAGGCGTCCACGTCTGCCAGAATGGCGCGTGGAGCCCGTGCCAGGAGGACAAGGCTCCCTTCGCCCCGGGCGGCGCTTCCAGCGAAAAACCCGCTCCTCCGGGCAGCAACAACGTCCTCGCCGATTGCGCGAACAATCCCTGTGATCCCTCGTGCCAGGTCTTCGACGAGGACCCGCCCGGCGGCCTCAAGCCGTTCGCACAGACGCCCATCTTCACGTGGCAGACCGGGGATCTCGGCAATTATCCGGCCGACCTCGCCGCGCAAGGCGTGGCCCAGCCTTGTGCCGAGGGCGTGGATTGCCAGTTCAACCAATACTGCTCGGCGCCGGTGTTCGGCACGTGCAACCACAACAAATGCGCCGTCGGCGCTCCGCTCGGGGTTGGCTGCGATCCCTGCGTGGACGACATCTGCGCCATCGACCCGACCTGCTGCGAGACGACGTACGGCGGGACGTGCGCGCACGATTATTGCGAAGTCGGCGCGAAGCTCACGGACGGCTGCGATCCGTGCGTCAGCTCAATCTGCGACGTCGATCCGAGGTGCTGCGGCCTGCCGGCGTGGGGCTCCTGCAGCCACGACTATTGCAAGACGGGGGGCTCGCTCACGACGGCGTGTGATCCGTGCGCGGCGAGCGTCTGCGCCGACGATCCGAAGTGCTGCAACCTGGGCACGACCGGCACGTGCGCGCACGGGTATTGCTCGACGGGCAATCCGCTCGTCCCGGGCTGCCATTCGTGCGTGGCGCAGATCTGCGCCGCCGAGCCGAAGTGTTGCGATTTCACGCCCGGCACGGTCGCCTGCACGCACGATTACTGCGTCACCGGCAGCAAGCTCAACACGGCCTGCGATCCTTGCGTGGCCGCGGTGTGCGCCGCACAGCCGAGCTGCTGCACCGGCACGTGGAGCGCGGCCTGCGTGAACCTCGTCGGGTCGGTCTGCCAGCAGAACGACAGGTGTCCTTCGCCGAAATGGACGTCGTCCTGCGTGGACAAGGTCGCGACCGTCTGCGGGAACTCGTGCACCGCGGGCTGGACGCAGCGGTGCGTCGACAAGGTCCCCGCCTTGTGCGGCAAAACCTGCGATCCGTCGACCTGGACCGCGTCCTGCGTGGACAAGGTCGGCAGCGTGTGCGGCAAATCGTGCGGGCCGTTCGAGTGGGACGCTGCCTGCGTGGGCATGGTCGACACCGTTTGCGGCGCGAAGTGCTACCAGGATCCGCCTTGCTCCCACAACAAGTGCGACTCGGGCGAGAAGCTCGACGCAGCGTGCGACTCGTGCGTCGCCACGATCTGCCAGGAGCTGCCCGATTGCTGCAACGTCGCCTGGACGAACCTCTGCGTCGACCGCGTGAAGACGCTCTGCGGCCAGGGTTGTCCGGTCAAGGGCGACTGCGTGCCCTGGTTGCCTGGCCAAACCGATCCGGACTGCGCCGGCTACGATCTTTCGATCGGCGTCCCCTGCAGCGGCTCGGTGCCTGTGTGCAACCACGGAAACGCCACGGCCCCCGCGGGCGTGAAGCTCATCCATTACGCCGCGGGCTCCGGCCAGTTCGGCAAGTGCAGCCCGAACCAGGCGCTCGCCGGTGTCCAGAGCTGCGTGACGCCGAGCCCCATTCCCCCCGGCAAGTGCATCAACGTGCCGGCGGCGAGCTGCGGCCTCAGCGCCACGAAGCGCGAGATCATGGTGAATCCGCCGAGCTACGGCGGCTACACGCAGCTCGACGAATGCCAGTGCCTCGACAACTGGGCGTCGTTCGCGCCGAACGTCGCCTGCGGCTCGCCGAGCTGCTCGAACACGACGACCGCGACGGTCAAGCGCGTGAACATGTTCATCGCCCTCGACCGCTCCGGCTCGATGACCACGAACATCGGCGGCGGCGAGACGCGCTGGTCGGCGACCGTGAAGGCGCTGAAGAAGTTCGTCAAGGATCCCGGCTCGGCGGGTCTCGGCGTCGCGCTCCGGTTCTGGCCCGACAACGCGCCGGTCTCGGGCTGCAACGACACCACGTGCAGCGCCACGGCCTGCCGATCGCCGCTCGTCGACGTCGGCGTCCTGACGCTCCAATCCGCGCCGACGGACACCCAGGAGAAGAAGCTCGTCGACGCGCTGGACGCGAAATCGCCGAACGGCAACACGCCCATGTACCCCGCGCTCTCGGGCGCGACGCAATGGGCCATCAATTACAAGAATGCGAACCCCAACGAGGACGCCATCGTGGTCTTCGCGACCGATGGAGATCCGGTCGGCTGCAACGAAAGCGAGACGGACATCTCCGACCTCGCGGGCACGGCATTCTCGACGAAGGGCATCAAGACGTACGCGATCGGCATCCAGGGCGCGGCCCAGACGTTCATGAACCTGATCGCGACGAAGGGCGGCACGAAAAAAGGCTTTTTCGTCGCGCCCGGCGGGAACGTCGAAAACGAGCTGCTCTCGGCGCTGATCCAGATCAAGGGCGACACCCTCTCGTGTGATTTCGTCGTGCCGAACGGCGGCGTCTACGATCCGAGCGCCGCGAAGGTCACGTTCACGCCGAGCGCCGGCGCGCCGGTCGTCCTCGCCAACCTGGCCTCCGCGGCGGGCTGCGGGGCGGGCTGGTATTACGACGACCCGGCGAACCCGGCCCAGCTCAAGCTCTGCCCCTCGACCTGCCAGACGGTCCTGAACGACGCGGGCGCCAAGCTCTCCGTCGATCTCGGCTGCCCCGGCGGCTACGATCCCGCGACGTTCACGTACAAGTACGAGGCGGTTTGCCCGCAGGGCTCCACGGTGCAATGGGGCTTCCTCGCGTACGACACGCTCACGGCCGCCGATACGAACGTGGTGTTCAAGGCGCGCACGGCGACCACCCAAGCGGGCCTCGCCGCCGCGGCGTACAAGAACCTCGCGACCGCGCAGGCCTCGCCCAACACGCAGGTCTGTCTGATGAGCGGCCCGGCGCCGTGCCCGCTCTCCCTCTTCGACAAACTGGGCGCGGGCGACGCCCGGCAGCGCCACCTCGAGCTCTCGATCACGTTGAATCCCGCGTCGAACAAGAGCGCGGCGGCCATCGTGAAGAGCTGGGATCTCAGTTACTCCTGCCCGGACTCCGAATGAAACGATCGATCCTCGTATTGGGTCTCCTCGGGACGGCCCTCGCCGCGTGCGGCGAGGGCGCGGGGCTCCCGCCGCGCAGCAATGGCTCGTCGAGCAGCACGTCCTCCAGCGCAGGGCCCGGGGGCGCAGGCGGGCAAGGCGGAGAGGGCGGCGGCGGTGGAATCGGCGGGCAAGGCGGCGCAGGCGGGCAAGGCGGAGCGGGCGGCAAGCCCACGCCCGTCTGCGGCGATGACGCGCTCGATTCCGGCGAGGAGTGCGACGACGGGAATACCGAGGCCGGGGATGGTTGCTCGCCGGAATGCACCGTGGAGCTCGGCGAGATCGAGCCGAATGACACCCCGGACCAGGCGAGCCCGTACAAAGACCCCTTCCCGGCGAAAATCGCGCCCGAAGGGGACGTCGATTTCGTCTCCTTCACCGTCGCGGCCACGAACACGAGCGTGATCGCGCGGATCCTCGACGTCGGCGACGGCGGCTGCGCCACGGGCGTGATCGACACGATCCTCGAAGTCCGCGGGGCGGACGGGGTGACCGTCCTCGCGAGCGACGACGACGCCGGGGAGGGCGCTTGCTCGCGCGCCGTCCTGCCGAGCCTCGCGCCCGGATCTTATTTCGCGCGCGTCGTGGCCTCGGGCGCCGCGCCGAGCCCCACGTTCTTGTATCGATTGCGCATCGACCAGGTCGCCGACGTCTGCGGCGACGGGCAGAAGACGCCCGCCGAGGCCTGCGACGATGGCAATACGGATGCGGGCGACGGGTGCAGCCCGACCTGCTCGATCGAAATCACGGAGACCGAGCCGAACGACACCCCCGCGACGGCCAACGCCTTCGTGGCGCCGTGGAACGGGGTGCTCACGCCGCACGGGGACGTCGACGTGGTGTCCGTGGTCCTCTCCGGCCCCGCTTCGAGCCTCACGGCGACCACGACCGATCAAGGCACGAATGCCTGCGCGGCGAAGACGCTCGACACGATCGTCGACATCCTCGCGCCCGATGGCACGACCGTGCTCGCCACGGGCGATGACATCATCGGCAACTGCGGATCCGCGCTCGCCCAAAACCTCACCGCGGGCACGTACTTCGTGCGCATGCGCGGCGGCTCCCTCGCCGGAGACCCGAGCCCGTACGGCATTCAGATCGTCATCCAGTGAGGCTCTTCCCGCGCGAACCTCAGCGCGGCAGGCAGCTCCGGCAGCGCTCGGCGGCGTCTGCGGGGAGCGACGAGCACCGCTCGTGGAGACGCGACACGAGCTTCACGGAATCGGGGTCGTCCTTCAGCACGGCGAGCGCGGATGCGACTTGCTCGGCGCGCGTCCGGTTTCTCCCCTGAAACCCGTCCGGGAGCGAGAACGCGAGCTCATAGAACGCCTCGGCCTGGGCCACGAGGTAGGCGCGCGGCGGCGGGCCTTCGAGCTGTGCGTGAAAGACGATGTCGTTCGTGATCCACTGGAGCCGCGTCGCGCGCCCGCCCGCGCCCTCGCGGGCCTTCTGCGAAGAGGCCCGCGCCTCCTCGATGCGCCCGAGCTCCTTCTCCAGCGCCGAGATCATCGAGTACCAGTAATGCGGCGTGTCCGAGCGCTCGGCCTCCGCTTTCAGCATCTTCCGCGCTTCGTCGTGCGCGCCCACGCGCCGCAGGAGGTACGACGCCGTCGAGACGACCGAATACCGCTCGTCTGCGGTCTTCGCCTCGTGATCGGCGCGCTGCGCGGCGGCGAGGACGTCGGCCCGGAGCGGCTCGGGCACGGGGCTGCTCGGGTTTTCGTGCCGGAAAAAATCGATCGCGGGCGCCACGGCCGCGAGCCGCACGTCGACGGAGGCGCCCTCGCGGGATCGGAGCGACGCCGCGGCCGCGAGCCATTTTGTTTTCCACGCGAGATAGGCCGCGTCCTTGGGATCGGGGGCGAGCCAGACCGCGAGCGCTTCGGCGCGGTGATTGACGAGCGCGCGCGCGGCCCACGTGGTCTCGGCGTTCGAAAAAATGAGATCGAGGTACGAAACGGCGCTCGCTTGGGCGGCGCGTGTCGCCTCGGCGAGCGTCGGGTCGTGGCGGAGCGACGCGGCGAGCCCGAGGAGCGTGCCTGCGAGCAGGGCGCGCTCGCGGTTCATGGTGGAGGGACAAACCTCGATCGCCTTGCGCAACGCCGCGAGGATCCGCGCCCGGCTCCACGTCGCCTCGGGCAGGAGCTCCCACGCGGCGTGGGCGAGCGTGCTGCAATCCTCCGCGCTCGGCTTGCCCTCGTCGAGGCGCGCGGCCGCCGCCCGGAAGCTCTGCGCCTTGCCGCGCACCGCGCCGAGCGCGCGATCGAGCTCGTCGATGTCGACGCTCCCGTTCAAGCGCAAGAGCTCCTCGCGCTCGGGGCCGAGGACCAGGATCGTCGGATAGGCGGACACGGAGAGCGCCTCGCCCGCGTGTTGCGCGTCCTCCGTGTCGCCGTCGAGGTGAACGGGCACGAAATCGCGCATCATCTCGGCGAAACGGGGCTTCGAAAACACCTCCGCTTTCAGATCGTTGCACGGCGGGCACCAGGCCGCGCCCCAGTACAGGAACACGAGCTTGCCCTCGGCGCGCGCCCGGACGAACGCGCGATCGGGGGTGAGGTCGATCCAAGGGCCTGCAAGCGAATGCGGCGCCGTCGCCGTCGCAGACGCTGTCGTTCCAGCCGCGGGACGCTCTTCCGGCGCAGGCGCGCGCTTGCTGCACGCGGACGCGAGCGCGAGCGCGAGCGCGACGAACAGAGAACCTCGAAGCGCAGCGCGGCCGTCTCGCATGACCCTCGTCCAATCCCGAGCGTATCGCGGGCTGGAAAGGGCGTCCACGCGTCCGGCCCGTGATGACAGCCGCCGCGGCCGCCGCTACCATCGACCGCGATGATGCTCTCTCCGCTGGCCCGCGCCCGCGTCCGGGTCGCCCGTACCCTCGCGGACGCCGTTCGCAGCTCGAAAGGGTTTTCCGCGCGCCTCCTCGGCTTTCGGGCGCGGCCGGTCGAGGGCTGCACCGTCGATCCGGACGTCGCGCTGATGCTCGCGCTCGACGACCTCCTGAAATCGAGCGACCTTCGCCGCTTCGCGCCGGCCGAGGCGCGCGCGCGCCTCGCCGAGTCGGTCAGCATGGTGGAGATCCCGCGCCTCGAAGGCGTCTCCGTGGCGCCCACGCACCTGCGCGGCGACGCCGGCCTGATCCCGGCCCGCAGGTACGTGCCGGAGGGCCTCGCCGCGCCTTCGCCGTGCGTGCTCTTCTTCCACGGCGGCGGGTTCGTCACGGGCGACCTCGACACGCACGACACGTTTTGCCGGCAGCTCGCCGTCGAGGGCCGCGTGCGCGTCCTCGCCGTCGACTATCGCCTCGCGCCCGAACATCGCTTCCCCGCGGCCGTGGACGACGCCGCCGCTGCCTTCCGCGACGTCGCCGCGCGCGCGGCCGATTTCGGCGTCGATCCGGCGCGGATCGCGGTCATGGGCGACAGCGCGGGCGGCAACCTCTCCGCCGTCGTCTCGCTGAAGACGCGCGGCGAGGCCCATCGGCCCGCGCTCCAGGTGCTCCTCTATCCCGCGCTCGACGCGACCTGCGCGCACCGCTCGCACGCGGTGTATGCGAACGGCTGGATGCTCACGAAGGGGATGATCGACTGGTATTATGATCATTATTTCGGCGCCGATCTGGCGCTGCGCCGCCACCCCGACGCCTCGCCGCTCCTCGCGCCGAGCGTCGAGGGCGCGCCGCCGGCGCTCGTGTTCACGGCGGGCTTTGATCCGCTGCGGGACGAGGGCGCCGCGTACGTCGAGCGCCTCACGGCCGCGGGCGTCCCGGCGCGGCACGTCTGCCACGAATCGATGATCCACGGCTTCGTGCTCACCGGAGGCTTCGCGCGCGCCTGCCGCGAGGAGACCTCGCGTATCATCCGCGCGTCCTCCTCGGCGTTACGGGACGGTCTTTCCTGAGGAACCGGGGCGAACGTTCGCCTCGATCCATTCGGCGTCCCTCGCCGCCGAGAACACGGGCAGCCGCTTGTGCCAGCGCTCGCCCGCCGTGGGCCTTTCGAGCGAGATCCGCAGCGCCGCGATGAGCTCCAGCGGCGTCCCGTCCCGGCCCACGTCGAAGCACGCCTTGCCGAGCCCTGCGAGCACGGCCTGCGCGAGCTCGTAGCCGATCGCCCATTGCGGCGGCGTCTGTTTCCCCGCGGGCGCCTCCCAGTACCGCTCGCACGCGCCCGCGTCGTACGACGACCAGCTCCGGCACACGAGCGGCCGCACCACGTGCACGCCGCAGCCGCCGTCCGCGTCGAGCAGCGGGCAAGGCACGTGCGCCTCGGCCCGCGCGGCGCGCGAGAGCCCCCGCGTCCGGGCGTCGGCCTCCTGCACACGACCGAGCAGGGCCGCGAGATCCTCGGGCGAACACGTGGCGCGGAGGTGCGCGACGAGACGGAGAACCTCGGGCGCCACGACGAGCACCTTGGCCTGGCAACACGTCGAGCAGCCGCGACGGCACGCGATCGGCGCGTCGGGCGGCTCGTGCGCGTGCGCGGCCGCCGTGAGCACCTCGGCCCGCTCGCTCGCGATCCGCGCGGCTTCGATGGCGCGTGCCGGGCCCTCTGCGACGAGCGGCGCGAGCGCCTGGCTCTCGCCCTCCGCGATGCCGACGAAGACCTCGGTCGAATACCGGCTCGGGCGCGCGAGCGGCAAGGAGCGCCGTTCGTCCGTCATGAAGCAGGGGATATCAGCGCCGCGCGGACCACGCCACGTCGAGGCGTGCCCCCGGCGGGCGAGCGCGGGCCCTCGTTCCCGTGTAGACTGGCCGAGGTGCGGCTGCCATGACCCATTACCTCGACGCGATCATCTCGGCGATCCGGGACGCCGGGCAGCACCTCGAAGCCGCCAAGCTCTGGCTCGGCCGCGCGGAGAAGGCGGCCGGATCGACGTGGCAGATGCCGCTCTTCGGCGCCGCGGAGGGGGCGCACGCCGCGGCGCGGGCGCGGCTCGACGCGGCGGAGGCCTCCCTGCGCGAGCTTGGCCCCGTGGAGAAGCTCCCGGCCGTGCTCGGCGAGCTCCCGGGGCGTATCGCGACGTTGCGCCGCGTCCTCGACGCCTCCGAAAAGCGGCTCATCGACGCTGTGCTCGCCGCCGCCGCCCGGCCGCTCGGCCACGCCTGATTGCCGTTGGTGCACCAACGGCACCGTGCTAAGGGCGGCCGCTCCTCGCGGGATCGTGCCCCATGATGGTGACGGAAAAACGCTACTCCTGGCTGCGCCTGCTCCTCAAGTACCGCGGGACGGCGTTGCAGCGCATCCGTGGCCGCATGGCCCTCACCACGCTGCTCGCCGTCGTGGTGACCGTGATCGACTTGAACGTCCGGTTTTTCCACCCGGACCTCACGACGATCCCGTTCACGCTCATCGGCCTCGCGCTCAGCATCTTCCTCGGCTTCCGAAACAACACGAGTTACGACCGTTTCTGGGAGGGCCGAAAGCTCTGGGGCGGCCTCGTCAACACGACCCGCACGATCACGCGCCAGATCCTCACGCTCGTGAACGCGCCGGCCGATCGCGCCGACGAGAGCGAGGCCGTCGCCGCGTTCCGCCGGGAGATGGTCTATCGCATCATCGGCTACACGCACGCGCTCCGGCTGCACCTCCGGGATCAGGATCGGCTGGAGGAGCTCGAGCCCTTCCTCGCGGCGGCCGAGATCGAGGCATTGCGGCCCGAGCTGAACCGGCCCACGGCGATCCTCCAATCGGCCGCCTACCGCCTGCGCGACGCCTGGCAGCGCGGCTGGATTCACTCCTACCACCTGCCCGTGCTGGAGCAGAGCCTCACCGTCCTCACGGACCTCCAGGGCGGCTGCGAGCGCATCAAGAGCACGCCGATCCCGCTCTCGTACACCTCGCTCATTCACCAGCTCGTCGCCATTTATTGCTTCGCGCTCCCGTTCGGGATCGTGAAGACGGTCGGGGTGTTCACGCCGGTCGTCGTCGGGATCGTGGCGTATGCGTTCTACGGCCTCGACGCGATCGGCGACGAGATCGAAAACCCCTTCGGCATGGACGCGAACGACCTGCCGCTCTCGGGCCTCTCGCGTTTGATCGAGGTGAACCTGCGGCAGCGGCTCGGCGAGACGGATCTGCCGCCCCTGCTCAAGCCGAAGGCTGGCCACCTGACCTGATCGGCGCTTGCGTCGCGCCGCGTCCGGGAGCGACAATCGCCCGCGGATGCCCCCCTCCCCCTCCTCCCACCCCGCGGTCGCCAAGTACGCGGAGCACATCAATCCCGCCTTCGTAAAGCTCCTCGGCGCCTTTGGCTACGGCCGCGTGTTCGTCCGCGCGAAGGGCACGACGTTGTGGGACCACGAGGGGCGCGAATACCTCGATTTCCTCGCGGGCTTCGGCGCCCACAACCTCGGGCACAACCACCCGAAGCTCCGGGCGCACATGGCCACGTTCCTCGCGGACGACGTGCCGAACCTCGTGCACGTCGGCCCGCCCGTCCACGCGGCCGAGCTCGCGGCCGAGCTCGCGCGCCGCGCCGGCCCGCTCACGATGTGCCTCTTCTCGTGCACCGGCGCCGAGGCCGTGGAGGCCGCGCTCAAGCTCGCGCGCGCCGCGACCGGGAGAAAGACGCTCGTGTATTGCAAGAATGGCTATCACGGGCTGAACCTCGGCACGCTGTCGACGTCCGGCATCCCGCGCATGCGTGAGCTCTTCGAACCGCTCTTGCCCGCCTGCCAGGAGGTGCCGTTCGGGGATCTCGACGCGCTCGACGAGGCCCTCGGCAAGACCCGCGCCGCAGCCTTCCTCGTCGAGCCGATCCAGGCCGAGGGCGGCATGATCGTGCCGCCGAAGGGGTACCTGCGCGCCGCGCAGGAGCTTTGCCGAAAGCGCGGCGCGCTGCTCCTCCTCGACGAGGTGCAGACCGGCCTCGGCCGCACCGGCTCGCTCTTCGCTTGCGAGGCCGAAGGGTTTTTCCCGGACGTCCTCGTGCTCGGCAAGGCCCTCGGCGGCGGCATGGTGCCCATCTCCGCGACGCTCACGACGAAGGACCTGTGCCAGCGCGCATTCGGCACCGCGGAGCGCTTCGATCTGCACGGTTCGACGTACGCGGGCAATGCCTTCGCTTGCCGCACGGCCGGGGCGATCCTCGCGATCCTCAACGAGGAAGGGCTCGTCCGCGCGAGCCGGGAGAAAGGCGAGCGGATGCTCCATGCCTTGCGGGATCGCATCGGCAAGCACCCGCTCGTGCGCGAGGTGCGGGGCCGCGGGCTCTTCGCGGGGATCGAGCTCGGGCCGACCGAAAAAGGCGGGCTCTTGCACCGGGCCTTGCCAGGCCTCGTGGAGGCGGTCTCGCGCCGCATCTTCGGGCAATGGCTGAGCGTCCGGCTGCTCGAACACGGCATCGTGGCGCAGCCCGCGAGCCAGCAATGGAACGTGCTCAAGCTCGAACCGCCGCTCACGGTGACGGACGCGGAGATCGACCGCGTCGTGGATCGGATCGGCGCCCTCCTCGACGAATACCGCGACGTGGCCCCGATCGTGCGCGACGCGACGGAGCGTCTCGGCAAGCAGTTCGCGGGCGGATGGAGGTTCGGATGAGCTTCGCCACGTGGAAAAAAGAGGCCGCGTTCACCACGACGCTCCTCCGCAGGCGCCCGTTTTCGTGCCTGATCCAGGTCACGAACCGCTGCAACATGGAATGCAGCTTCTGCGATTTCTGGCCGAACCCCGCGCCGCCGAAGCAAGAGCTCTCGCTCGCCGAATACCGCCGCGTCGCGGACGAGCTCGCGGAGCTCGGCACGTTCGTGATCTCGGTCGAGGGCGGCGAGCCGCTCGCGCGGCCGGACATCGTGGAGATCGTGCGAATCCTCTCGGAGAAACACATCACCGCGCTCTTCACGAACGGCTGGTTCGTGACGGAGGACAAGGCGAAGGCGCTCTGGGACGCGGGGCTCGTGCACGGCAACGTGTCCATCGATTACCCCGAGGCGAGCCGGCACGACGGGAAACGCAGGCTCGCGGGCACCACGGATCGCGCCTGGAAGGCGGTCGACCTCCTGCGCGACACGGCGCCGCGCGGGGGCAAGCAGGTGCACGTGATGACGGTGCTGATGGAGGACAACTGGCGCGACCTGGAAAGCTTGCTCCGGCAAAGCGAGGCGCGCGGGGTCGGCCATCAGCTCACGCTCCTCAGCATCGCGGGGTATCGCCGCGGCAAGGAGGGCCCCGACAAGATGCCGCCCGTGGGCGTGTCCGAGCACGTGCTCGCGTTATGGGAGCGGTACCCCCACCTCCGGTACTTCCGCGAGTATTTCGCGCGCATCGACGCCTTCCTCGCGCAGGGCGCGATGCCCACGTGCAGCGCGGGCAAGACCGGGTTCAACATCGATCACGTGGGCAACGTCTCGCCCTGCATCGAGCGCATTCACGAGAGCGTGGGCAACGTGCGCGAGGCGAGCCTCGGCGATCTTTATCGGCGTCTGCAGGACAAGCAGGCCGAGATCACGCGATGCCAGCAATGCTGGACCGCGTGCCGGGGCATCAACCAGGCGCTCGGCCAGGGCGGCTCGGCGCGCAGCCTCTTCGATCTCGGCACTAGGATGCGGACGAGCTGAACGCGATGACGAGGCCGAGCGCGGCCGTCGCAGCCACACGCACGCCCTCCCGCTTGGCCGCGCCGTCGCGCCCGTCGAGCAGCCCTCCGATCGTGGACAGGCCCCACAGGACGACGAGCGCCCCGGCCGCGAGCTGCCAGAACGGATGCCGCTCGCGCAGCCAGAGCAGGTGCAACGCGAACACGAGCGTCGCGGCGAACGCGAGCGCGGCATACACCTTCGTGCGCGTGGGAATGTCCGCGTCGGCCCGCGCGGGCGCGTGGCGCGGAAAGACGATGCCCGCGGGGGTCCAGCCGGGGTGGCGGACGAAGGTCCGCACCTTGTCGCCGAACGTCTTCGCCTGCCGCGCGACGGCGACGAGGTCGCGGAAAAACACCCCTTGCGCCCGCGCGCCGTCGTGCGTCTGGTAGCCGAACGGCGTGCCGAGGACCGGCGGATCGGCCGGATCGACCTCCACGTGCGTGCCGAACATCCGGTCCCACACCGTGAACATCGCGCCGAAGTTCTTGTTCAGATACCGCCGGTTCTTCGAATGATGCACGATGTGCGTCGCCGGCGTGACCAAAAACCAGAGACCCGGCCGGTGGAAGACGCGGGAATGGACGGTGAGCGCGTAAAACGAGATGATCGAGATCGCCACGAAGAAATGCTTTGGCGGCACGCCGAGCATCGGGATCGGCGCGTAAAAAAGGAACGCGTAGGTGTCGGAGAACCAGGGGTGGCGCGTGGCGACCGAGACGTTGAAATGCTCGGACTGGTGGTGGACGCCGTGAATCGCCCACAACGCGGCCACGGAATGGCCGGCGCGGTGGTACCAGTAATACCCGAGGTCGCCGAGCGCGAACGCGAGGATCCAGGGGACGATCGAGCCCTCGGGCCAGCGCACGAGCGCGAGATCGTCGTACGCGAAATCGTAGAGGCCGAGCAGCAAGGGGCCGAGGAAGAGGCCGAGGACGATCTCGCCGAGCCCCGCCGAGAAGCTCCCGAGCGTGTCGGCGAACCCGTAGACCTGCCTCCCCTTCCGCCGCGACAGCGCGATCTCCAGGGCGACGATCGCGAGGTACAAGGGGACCCCGAGCGCGTAGTACCCATTCGTCTCGAGGCGGCCCATGCGCCGAGACTACGGAAACGAGACAGGGGCGTAAAGCGCGGGCGGGGCACGTACCATGAGAGCACCTTTTTCGCGCCGCCGGCCATGAGCGCGGTCGCTCGGAAAGCCAAGCGTACCAAACGTCACACGTCGGGAAGCGCGCATAACATGTGCCCTTGCTTGCCCCTTTCACGCCCCCCGACCATGCTTCGACCATGCACCCTTTGTTCACCCTGGAGGGCCGCAAGGACCCTCATCCCATCTACAAGCGCCTCCGGGCCGAAGAGCCCGCCGTGCAGATCCTCGAACCTTATCGCAAGGTGCCTTTCTGGCTGCTCACGCGGTACACGGATTGCTCCGACATGCTGCGGGATCCGCGCTTCGGCAAGGATTTCACGAAATTGCCTCCCGAGGAGCGAAATCGCCTGCGCATGTCGGGCGAATTCGAGGTTCTCGGCAAGCACATGCTGAGCGCCGATCCGCCGGACCATTCCCGGCTGCGATCCCTCGTGGCCAAGGCCTTCACGCCGCAGATCGTCGAGGGCCTCCGGGGCCGCATCTCCACGATCGCGGAAAACCTCGTCTCGGATGCCGTCGCGCGGGATGCGAGCGGGATGGACCTCGTCTCCCAGTTCTCGTATCCCCTGCCCGTCACGGTCATCGCCGAGCTGCTCGGCGTGCCCGCCTCGGATCAGGACGATTTCCGGCGCTGGACCACGACGCTCTTCACGCCCGCGGACACCGACGAGCAGCTCGCGCACCTGCGCGCCACCGGCTTCGAATTCTTCCAGTACTTCATGGCGCTCATCGAGCGCCGGCGGGCCGAGCCGAGGGACGATCTCGTGAGCGGGCTCGTGGCGGCCGAGGAAGGCGGCGATCGGCTGAGCACGCAGGAGCTCGTGGGCATGCTCTTCCTCCTGCTCGTCGCGGGCCACGAGACCACGGTCAATCTCATCACGAACGGCATGCTCGCGTTGATGGATCACCCCGAAGAGCGCGAGCGCCTCGTCGCCGATCCCTCGCTCCTCGAATCGGCCGTGGAGGAGATGCTGCGGTATTGCGGGCCGGTGGAGACGACGACGTACCGCTTCGCCCTGGAGGACGTGGAGATCGGCGGGGTGACGATCCGGAAAAACGAGCTCGTGCTGGCGTCGCTGCTCTCGGCCGATCGCGACGAATCACGGTTCCCGGACGCGGACCGCTTCGACGTGGGGCGAAAGCCGAACAAACACATCGCCTTCGGCTACGGGATCCATTTCTGCCTCGGCGCCCCGCTCGCGCGTCTGGAGGCGGTGATCGCCGTGGAGACGCTGCTCCGGCGCCTGCCGCGGATGAAATTGGCCGTCCCGCGCGGGGACCTCGAGCCGAGCTCGATGCTGCTCCTCCTGCACGCGAAGAAGCGATTGCCCGTCCAGTTCTAGCGCTTCGAGCGCCGCTCGGCGCGTCACGCCTGAAAGGTCCCCGGTGGCAGCGGGAGCTGCACGCGGAAGGTCGCGCCTTGGCCCTTCTCGCTCGAGACGGAGATCGTGCCCTTGTGCGCTTCGGCGATCGCGCGGCAAACGAAGAGCCCCGCGCCGAGCCCGGCGTGCGCGTCCTGCCTCCGCCGGAACGGCTCGAACATCCTCTCCTGGTCCTCCTTCATGATGCCGACGCCGCGATCCCGCACCGTGACGACCGCAAAGCCCGTTTCTTTGCCGATCGATATCGTGATCGGCTGCCTGCTGCCGAACCGCGCCGCATTCGACAGCAGGTTCACGAAGACCTGCTCCAGGTGCGCGCGGTCCCAGTGGCCCACCACGGGGCCCTCGCTCTGGATCTCCACGGTGCACCCCTCGGCCGAGACCTCCGCCTGCATCTTCCGAGCGACGTTCCGCACGAGCTCCTCGAGATCCACGTGCTCGAGGTTCAGCACCGCGTTGCCCGCGGCGACGCTCGACAGGACGAACATGTTGTTGATGACCTGCGTCATCCGGTACAGCTCGCGCGTCGAGACCTTCAAGAATCGGTTGACGTCCGCCGGGCTCATCACGGGCGTCGCGTCCTCGGGGCGGGATCGAAGCATGTATTCGTACAGGAGCCGCAGGCTCGTGAGCGGCGTGCGCAGCTCGTGCGACGCGAACCGCAGGAAGTCTTCCCGCACGTGCACCGCGCTCTTGAGCTCCCCCTCCACCCGCTGGAGACGGCCGACGCGCTCCTCGAGCTCGCTCCGAAGCTCTCGTTCCCGCGCCAATCCGCGGACGAGGGCCCTCGCGCGGTGCTGCAAAAGGAGGGTCAATACGAACGTGATGCAGAGCCCGACGAGGAACGTGCGAAGGACGACCCTGCGCGTCGCGGCGAGGGCGCTGTAGGCTTCTGCCTTGTCGACCTCGGTCGCGATGCCGAGCCGGAGCTCCGAATCCCATACCCAGGCCCCGATCACCTCCACGCCGCGATAATCGCGGTAGCCGTCGATGTCGAGCCCGGACTTTCCGGCGATGGCGCTATGGGCCATTTTCGTCAAGGGCTGCTCCGACCGGGGCACGCCGGGGCGGAAGCCGCGGAGCATGTCGCCGCCCGGATCACGCAGCTCGATGGCGTGGCTCGAGCGCTCGCCGACCGCGAGCAAGCCAATGTCGCGGAGCGTCGGCTCGAACCGGCTCTCCGTGATGAGGCGCCCGTGACGGTCGAATGCATAGGTCTCGCCCGTCTCGCCGACCCGGCCCGACCTCGTGATGCGCGAGAACTCTCCGGTGGGATCGAGGCGGAAGGCGAGCGCCGCCACGATCGTCCCCTCCTCGTCGCGCACGGGCGTCACGGCCAGCATCGTCGGGACGTCGATGTCGAGGGCCTTGTTGTGCATGACGAACGGCGCTCCGATGACGGTCGAGCCACGAAGCGCCGTGGTGACGCTGAGCGGGTCCAGGCGGCTCAGCGTGTTCGTCCCGACGACGTCTCCGTGATCGGAGGCGATTTCAATGCCGTCCGTGGCGATGACGTCGAAGCCCATGAATTGTTTTTGCTGGACGACGTCCCGCAGCAAGCGCCGCAGCTCCCCGAGGTGCGGGCTCTCGTGGAGGGACCCGCCTTCGCTCCGGACCTTCCCTTGCGCGAGGATGGCGCGCCGGATGCCCACCTCGCTCGCCCAGCTCCTCGCGGTGGTCACCGTGTGCCGCTCCCACGTCACCAGAGCCTCGCGGGTCGCTGCGAGCACCGTCTGGAGGGTCGCCGCGGCCTGGCGGCGGTGAATCGTGTCGATCTGGGACAAACCTAGCCAGATGCTCAGCCCGATCGGTAGGAGCATGACCAGGAAGAGCAGCCAGTCCGCACGTTTCGTCGGGAATTTCACGGGGCTTGCCGCCGGCGCGGGCGAGAGGCAACCAAGAAGGATGCCATTGCCGTCCCGTGTGGATTCTGCCCTGGCAAAGGAGCGAGCCGCCGGCCGCTGCGAGCGCGAGCCGCCGCGGCCGTACCTACGTGCTACCGGCGGAGCGCGAACGCAATGCCGCTCTGCAGATTGCCCCGCATGACGATTCCATCGAGATCGGTGCCGATCTCGATCAGGGTCCGCGCGACCTCGGGCCGCACGCCCGTGACGATCACGCGCGCGCCGAGGAGCCGCACCGCGCGGGCCGCCGAGACGATGGCGCTCGCGACGTTCGTGTCGACGGTGCGCACGCCTGTGATGTCGAGGATCACCGCGTGCGCGCCGTGATGGCCGATGCCTTCGAGCAGCGTGCCCATGATCCGCTCGGCGCGCGCCTGGTCGACGCTGCCGACGATCGGCATGGCCACGACGCCCTCGGCGATCGGGACGAGGGGCGTGGAGAGCTCGCGTAGCGCCTCTTGTTGCGCGGCGATCACCTGCTCGCGCAGGAGCAGGCGCTCCTCCTCCTTGCGCTTTTGCTCGGTGATGTCCGTGGCGATGCCGCAGACGCCCATGAGCGCGCCGAAGTTGTTCAGGATGGGGAATTTGATCGTGTGGAAATGCCGGAGCTCCCCGGCGAACACGATCTCTTCCTCGAATTGAAGGGGCTCGCCCCGGCGAACGGCCTCCACGTCCTTCTCGCGCATGGCCTGCGCGGCCTCCGGCGGGAAGAAATCGGCGTCGCTCCGGCCGAGCAGCTCCTTGCGTGTCCGGCCGAAGCGATGCTCGGCTTGACGATTCACGAGCAGGTATCGGCCCTCCGGGTCCTTCACGAAGATGACGCTCGGCGAATGGTCGAGGACCGCGTGGAGCAGGCGCCTCCGCTCGTTGTCGACGCGCTCGATCACGGCCGCGCGCATCGTGGCCATCCGGGGCGGCGCATCGACGCGCACGTCCATGAGCGCGCCCTCGAGCGCGACCACCTGCGCCTTCAGCGAAGCATTCTCGCGTCGCAGCGCCGCGATCTCCGCTTCCAGCGCAGCGACATCTCCCCCCACAGCCGTTCGTTCCTCTGCCATGGTTCCGCCTTCATGTACTCCTACAATCCAGGCCGAAACGCAAGCCGACGCGTCCGTGGCAGGCCTGCTCACCGTTGAGTCGATGACGGCGTTCGTGCGACGCTCATGAACCGCCATGCAATCGAATGTCTTCACGGCCGTGTTCATGCCGCTCGCGCTCGGCGTCATCATGCTCGGGCTCGGGCTCGGGCTCACACCCGAGGATTTCCGCCGCGTGCTGGTCTATCCGCGGGCCGTCTTCGTGGGGCTCGTCTGCCAGACGGTGCTCTTGCCGCTCGCCTGCTACGGCATCGCGAAGGGCTTCGGCCTCCCGCCCGAGCTCGCCGTCGGGCTCATGCTCCTCGCCGCCTCGCCGGGCGGCGCGACGGCGAACCTCTTCAGCCACCTCGCGAAAGGCGATGTCGCGCTGAACATCACGCTCACCGCGACGAACTCCCTCCTCAGCCTGTTCACGCTCCCGTTCATCGTGAACCTCTCGCTCGCAGCGTTCCTCGGGACCGAAAAGAGCATTCCGCTCCAGTTCGACAAGGTGATCCAGGTCTTCGCCGTGGTGCTCATCCCCGTGGGGATCGGGATGCTCGTCCGCGCGAAACGCCCGGTGGTCTCGGATCGGCTCCAGTCGCCGGTGAAGATCACCTCGGCCGTGTTCCTCCTGCTCATCATCGCCGCGACCGTGCTGAAAGAGCGGGCGAACCTGGTGACGTATTTCAAGCAGGTCGGCCTCGCGGCGCTCGTGTTCAACCTGGCCAGCATGGGCCTCGGCTACCTCGTCCCCTTGCTCGCGCGGCTGCCGAAGCGGCAAGCGACCGCGATCGGCATGGAGATCGGGATCCACAACGGGACCCTGGCGATCGCGATCGCCTCGGCGCCCACGCTGCTCAACAATTCGACGATGGCCGTTCCGCCGGCCATCTACAGCCTGATCATGTTCTTCACGGCCGCCGCCTTCGGGAGCTTCGTCGCGCGCGGAAACAACGAGGAAGCCGCCCCGGCCGAGCCGCCGAAGGTGGCCCCGGGCGCGTGAATCAGCCGCGCGCGTCGGCTTTGCGTGGCTCACGCATGAGAACCACGCCGAGCGCGAGCACGAGCGCCGCGCCGACGCCGAGCCCGACGGGCACCTGATCGTTTTGCAGGAGCTTCTCCAGCCACGGCGGCCGCACGGCGAGGATCGTGATCGCGAGGGCATTGTTGATCCCGTGCACGAGGATGCCGGGCAGGAGCGAGCGCGTCTCGTGCCGGGCATAACCGAGCAAGAGGCCGAGCGAGAACGTGGGGAGCAGCCGATAGATCGAGCCGTGCGCGAGGCCAAAGAGGAGCGACGAGGCGACGAGCGCGACGCCGAACCCGGCGCGCGTGAGGCCTGAAAAGAGCAGGCCGCGGAAGAGCGTCTCCTCGCAAAGCGCGGGCAGGACGGCGATGACGATCAGCAGCACCCAGAGGGGCTGCCCGTCGAGCAGGAGGGCGTCGCCGAGCTTCTCCGCGAACTCCGGGGGGACAGGCACGAGGCGGGTCGCGATCGCCGCGACGGCGGCGCCCCCGGAGAGGCCCGCGAGGACAGCGCCGACGAGGGCGCGCGGGCGCGGCATACGAAGGCCAAGCGTCTCGCGCATCGAGGCGCCCGACGCGGCGATGGCGGCGAGCGCAGGCAGGAAAAACAGGCCGAGCTGGGTGGCGGCGAGCTGCGCGGTTTTGTTCGTCGTCTTCTCGACGAGGAAGCTCGCGTAAAACATCACGACGAGGACGACGGCGAAGGCGCCGAGGGAGAAGCCGAGGCTCGGGATCCCGCCCTTTTGCCGCTCGAACGAGAAGACGGCGCGGAAGGAGCCGCGGCCGCCGAGCAGGACGTCCTCGCGCTCGAAGACACGCGCGGCGAAGACGAGCGTGAGCGCGGCGAACAAGGTGGACGAGCCGATCGTGAAGAGGACGAGGTCGGGCGCGACGTCGCCGAGGTAAATCGCCTTGATGAGCAGCGCGACGTTGAGGACCGGGACGAACGAGGTCGCGACGGAGAGCTCCATCCCGGGCAAGGACGTGACCATCGAGAGGAGCATGACGGGCAGATAGACGGGCGTGAGCAGGTTCTGCGCGTCCTTGAAATCACGGGCGAAGGCCGCGACGGCCAGAAAGAGCGCCGAAAAGAGGAGCGTGACCGGGACGAGGAGCGCAAACGTGAGCACGTGCGCCGAGAACGGCACGTCCATCTCGCCCGGCAGGATGCGGCGCAGCGTGAGGCCGAGGCTCGCGACGTTGACGAGGGCCGTGAAGAGGGAGACGACGGAGACGGCGAGGAACTTGCCGGTAATGATCTCGATGGGCAGGAGCGGCGCGCAGAGGAGCGTCTGCATGGTGCCGCGCTCCTTTTCGCCGGCCGTCATGTCGGCCGCGCGGAGAAACCCGCCGAGGAGCGACATGAGGATCAGCATCATCGGCATGATCGTGCCGAGGACCTTGCCGACCCGCCGCTCGTCAGGCGCGACGTTGCGCGAGACGACCTCGAGGCCGGAGGTAAACCCCTTGGGCAAAGCCTTTTCGCCCTCGCGGGCGACGAGCAAGCCGTCGCGGGCGCGGGCAAGCGCATAATCGAGGCGATCGGCCGCGAAATCGGAGTCGCCCCACACGGAGTCGTAATAAAGGGTGACACGGGCGGCCTTGCCGGCGCGGACGTCCTCGGAAAACCCCCGCCAGGGGACGAGCACGGCGTGCACCTCGCGGGCGCCGACGAGCGCGCGGGCGGCGAGCGCGACCGCCGCGTCGGGCCGGTCCGCGTCGCGTGGTTTCGTGTCGGCCTTCGCCTCGGCGCCCGCGGCCTCGGCATTCGAGCCCTTGCGGGGCGGGCCGGGCGGGCGCGGGGGCGCGGGCGCGGGCGGCGCAATGGCGCCGGCTTCGAGGTCCCGGCGGAGCGGCGCGGGGACGCCGTGCCACGGCATGATGTCGAGTTTGTTCTCGCCCGCCGCGAGCGCGGCGGAGACGTCGGGCGAGAGCTCGCCCCAGACGGCGATCTTCGAGGGGCGCGCTTCGAGCGCATCCATTTCGGCGCCCGCCATCCGGCTCATGAGGAGCGCGAAGAGCGGGTAGAGCATCATCGGCAAGAGGACGAGGCTCACGAACGTGCGGCGATCCCGGAGCGTTTCGAGCAGCTCCTTGCGCAGAATGACGAGGACGATGGAGAGCCTCACGCCGCACCTCCGGACGAGGCGCCGTCCACGCGGGGAGCGCCGCGCTCGACGTGGTAAAGGAAGGCATCCGTGAGGTTCTTCGCGTCGCCGGCGCGCGCGCAGAGGTCCGGGACCTCGCCCTCGTCGACGATACGGCCTTCGTGAATGAGGGCGATCCGATCGCAGAGGTATTCGGCTTCGCTCATGATGTGGGTGGAGAAGAGAATGGCGCGGCCCTTCGCGCGCTCCTTGCGGATGGATTCGACGATGAAGCGGCCGGAGAGGACGTCGAGCGCATTCGTAGGCTCGTCGAGGATGAGGACGGAGGGCGCGTGGAGGAAGGCACGCGCGATGTTGGCGCGCTGCTTTTGCCCCGCCGAGAGCGTGGCCGAGGGGCGATCGGCAAACGAGGCCATTTCGAGATCCCGCACGAGCTCGTCGATACGCGTGGTCAACGCCGCCTCGGGCAAGCCATGGAGGCGGCCAAAATACTGCAAGGTCTCGCGCGGCGAGAGGCGCTGGTAGAGCTGCGTGTCGCCGGAGAGGAAGCCGATGAGGGCCTTGGCTTCGAGCGGCCGCTCGGCCATGTCGATGCCGCCAATCCGGACGCGCCCCTGCGTAGGCCGGAGGATGCCGGCAAGCATGCGCAGCGCCGTCGTCTTGCCCGCCCCGTTCGGGCCGAGCAAGCCGACGACCTCCCCAGGACGAACCTGGAGGTCGAGGCCAGCAACGGCGATCGTGGGGCCATAATGCTTGACGAGGCCCTCCGCCGCGAGGGCGGCATCAGGGGCGGTGGCTTCCGGGGGCATCGCAGGGACTCTGGCAGCGGCAGCAGGGGGGTTCAACGGGGTTTGGGGGTCAGAGGCGCCGCGCTGGGGCGTTGCCCCAGGCCCCACCAGGGGTTGTCCACCCCTGGACCCGGACCAGCGAGGCGCTGGACCCGGGGTCGATGAACTGCGCGATGCGCAGTTCATCGAAGGGACAGGGGAAGACCGGAGAGGAGCCTGCTCGTCAAGGCCGCTGCGCGGGGGGGTTCGAGTGCTGGCGGTGCCTGTCGCCGGCCTACACCCGAGCGGCGAGCCGCAGCCCTTGCCCCCGCGCATGCTCGACAGGGGACATCGGCCCTCGTCCTCGTCTGTTCGGCGCCGCGACAACCACGTGCATGCAACAAGGCAATCGGGCACGGAGCGGATCCAGGGGCATCGGCGCGACAGGGCGCGTGTCTCGCCGCCGAACAAGGGGCGTGGCGTGTTCCCGGGGGAAGGTCGAGCCTCGGGACACAGGTGGGAGGCAGCCCAGGGTCCTTGGCGAGCCGCCGGACATCCCCCGGGAACCCTCGAGGGTCCTTGTCAACGGAGGACGACACGCCAAGGTCGAGGCCAAGGTCAGGAGGCGGGCCGCGCCCCTCGGGAGGTCGCCCGCGGGAAACCTATGTCGCGCCGCCGAACACGCGCCGTCGACGGCCGAGGACACGTGTTCGAGGTCCGCCCACGCACGGACAGCGTTGCCGGCCGTGATGTCAACGTCGCTGCCTTGGCCGGCAAGGTCGTTGGCGCTCTCGTTTTGGCCTGGGAGCGGAGCTGCGCATCACGCACGGCATCGGCTCGACCTGTCACACACGCGCGACGGTCGTCATGGCGGGCCTGTCACGGTGTCGTACCAGTGTCACGCGCGTGTGACACGGCTGCGACACCCCACGCCCACCGGCTCGCCTCACCCAACGGCACTTCAAGGAGAATCGGGCGTGGTACGAGGGTTGCCTTGCGTCTGGAGGATCGTCTTGGAAACGCCGAGCAGCGGACATCGAATGATCATGCGCTTGACCTCTAGAATCCGATGGTTCTCCCTGGCCGCAGCCTGTTCCTTGGGTCTGCTGGCCTCTTCCGCCTTCGCCGCCGGAAACTCGGTTCTGACCGGCACGGTGATCGATGCAGAGACGCGAAAGCCCCTCGCCGACGTCGTCGTCACCGTGACCTCCCCCGCGCTGCAAGGCGAGCAGATCGTCGTGACCGACGCGGCTGGAAACTATCGCGTCCCGCAGCTCCCGCCGGGCGACTACACGATCCGGCTCGACGGGGCGAACTACAAGCCCCTCGGGCGCGGCGGAATCACGCTCCGCACGAACACCACGCTCCGCGCCAATCTGGAGCTCATGCCGGGCGAGCTACACGAGGAGATCTTGCTCCTCGCGAGGCCCCCGGTGATCGACATCGGGTCGACGACGACCGGCGTGATCGTCGATTCGAATCTTTCGCATCGCCTCGCGGTGGCCCCGCCGGGAGGTCGCGCCTCGGCCGTGCGATCGTTCGAAAGCCTCGCAGCGCTCGCGCCCGGCGCGCAGCCGACCCCCCTCGGCTTTTCCATCAACGGCTCGTCGGCCCCCGAGAACCGATTCCAGATCGACGGCGTCTCCGTGGGCAGCGCCTCCGACGGCATCAACGACACGCCGCTCTCGCTCGAATTCGTCCGGGAAGTCAACGTCGCCACGGGCGGATACATGCCGGAATACGGCCGCACGACCGGCGGCGTGTTCGACGTCGTCACGAAGTCGGGCGGCAACGAATTCCATGGATCGATCTTCGGCAGCTTCACGCCGGGCGCGTTCGAGGGGCGCCGAAAGCCCGTACGCGCGGAGGGCACGGTGGTCGGCGTCGATCAAAAGCTCGGCGCGATGCGCGACTTCGGGTTCGAGCTCGGTGGGCCCCTCATGAAGGATCGCCTCTGGTTCTACGCGGGCTTGAACGTGGCCCTCCAGGACCTCGACGTCGTGCGTTCGCTGAACCGCTTGCGGTACGAGACGAACGCCGACGGATCCTTGAAGCTCGACGCGGCCGGCAAACCCATCAGCCTTCGCGACGAATACGGCTTTCAGGTCACCGACCCCATCGAGGGCGGGACGCGCAACTACGTCGCGTCGAAAGAGACGTTGCAGTACATCGGCAAGCTGACGTGGCTCATCAACCCGTCGCACACGTTGACGTTGTCCGTGTTCGGCTCGCCCACGTGGTCGGGGGGGGACGGTCGGATCTCGCTCAATGGGGTCTCGGGCCAGATGACGACGATCAACACGAACTTGCTGGAAGGCGAATACGCGGCCTTCGGGCGGCGGGAAGAGCAGCGAATCAATACGGTCTCGCTCAAGCTCTCGTCGGCCTTCCTGAACAAGAGGCTCCTGGTCGATACGACGGTCGGATACCATCACGCGTACTCCAACCGCCTGCCGGTCGACGGGGCGGGAATCGGGAGCGGCCAGGGGCTCGACAACGTCCCCGGCGTCTCGTGGACGCGGGGCGCGCCGCATACCATCGCGGATTTCGAGAATCTCCCGGCGGGCAGTGGTTGCGAGCCCAAGGGCTCGACGAACGTCATCTACTGCCCGGTGCGCGCCTACCTGACGGGGGGGCCCGGGAACGTCAACGAATCCATCACGAACCGTTTCCAGGGGCGCTCGGTCGTCACGTACCTGCTGAACGCGTTCGGGCAACACGTCATCAAGGCGGGGATCGACGTCGAGGTGTCGAACAGCCTGTTCGCGCGGGCGAACACCGGGGACGTGTGGTTCTCCGAGACGTACGATGGCTCCGCGTGGCAGGTGTGGCGCATCGGAACCCTGACGAGCCCGGACAACGTGTACGTCCCGAAGCTGCAATCCCCCACGACGCATTCGACCATCGTCGGCGGGTTCGTGCAGGATAGCTTCACGTTCCTCGACCGGTTCACGCTGAATGCAGGCTTGCGCTACGACGCGCAGATGATGTCGAGCAGCGAGGGGGTGGGCATGGTGCTCCCCAACCAATGGTCGCCCCGCGTGGGAGCCATTTACGACCCCACCGGCCAGGGGCGGTCGAAGATCTTCGCGAGCTACGCGCGGTATTACGAGAACGTGCCCCTCGGCATGGCCGAGGGCCTGTTCGTCCAGCGGCCCTTCACCCTGTCCGTCGTGCCGAACTCCGTCTGTGACCCCACCGATCCCGCCAAGGTCGAGGCGTGCCTCGACCCGAAGAACCGGCTCACGTTCGGGGCGCCCTCCTCGCCCAACCGGCAATGGGGCTTTTATTACGGCGACCGTGCGCCGGTGGATCCGGAGCTCGAGGCGCAATCGATGGACGAGATCACGGCAGGCGGCGAGTACCAGGTCTTCGACGATGCGCGTGTGGGCGCGACCTACACGCACCGGTCGATCCACCGCGTCATCGAGAACATGAGCCGCGACGAAGGGACGTCGTTCTTCGTGGGCAACCCCGGGCACGGCGCCGCGTCCGACTTCCCCGAGGCGCGGCGCGATTACGACGCCGTGACCGTGTTCTTCCAGAAGTCGTTTTCCCAGGGGTGGCTCGCGCTGGCGAGCTACACGGCGTCGTATCTCCGCGGCAACTACCCCGGGCTCGCCTCGGGGTCCTGGCCGTCCCCGCATACCCTCAGCGACTTCGACCTGCTCTCGCTCCTGCCGAACCGGGATGGCCCGCTCCCTGGCGATCGGCGCCATTCCGTCAAGCTCTACGGCGCCAAGGAGTTCGCGCTCCCGAAGAACATCCGCGTCAACCTCGGGGTGAGCTACACCGGCACGTCGGGGGAGCCGCTCGATGTCCTCGGCGCGCATCCCTTTTATGGACGGGGCGCCGCGTTCATTTTGCCGCGGGGCGCGGGCGGCAACCTGCCCTGGGTCCACAGCGTCGATTCGAACCTCGCCGTCGGCTACAAGATCAGCAAGGACAGCACGCTCTCCGTGAACGTGGACGTGTTCAACCTGTTCAACTTCCAGGCCGAGACCAGCCGCGACGAGTCCTTCACCTACGCGAACGTGCGGCCCATCGACGGCGGATCGACGGAGGATCTGCCCGAGAAGGGCGAATCGGCCTGCGCGACGAGCGCGGGTTGTGGGTACAAGCTCGTGAATTTCGAGGACGGCTCGCCCTTCGATCCCGCGAATCGGAACCCCAACTACGGCAGCCCCACTTCGTACCAGGCCCCGAGGACGATCCGGATGGGCGTCCGGTTGACCTTCTGACCGCGGAACGAGGAGACGAAGCATGATTCGCCACACCCCCCCCAAGACGATCGCCCTCGGGGCCTCTGCGCTCCTGTTCACGGCCGCGTTCGGCACGTCCTGCGAGCAGCCGCCGATCCTCTGCGAGGTCGCGAGCAGCGCCTATATCGTGAAATACTACCCCAAGGACGCCGGCAGCGATTGCCTCAAGCTCCCCGGGGAGCGGGTCGGCATGTCCGTGTACAACCCGCCGAAGGGAGACGACCGGGAGATCGACGCCACCCAGGCGACGGTCGCGATCCAGGCGCATGCGATGGGCGTGCTCGCAGACGACGCGAAGAACAAGGCCGGCGCGACGGATCCCGATTCGAATCACAAGCAGTATTCCCTGGGTGATTACGCCGCACGACCGGACGCAGACGATCTCTGCGCGACCTCGGGCCTCTCGGTCGCCGAGCAGCACATCCCGGAGACGGCCTACACGGACGCGGACGGCCATCCGGCCATCTACCCCGAGACGCGCCTCGCCTACGAATGGCGGGACGTGCGCGTGTACATGACGTTCGCGACGTCGGGGAACGCCGCGACGGGCGAGGTGACCATCACCCGGGACACCGAGGATCCGGCGACGGGTGATCACGAGACGTGCACGACGACGTACGTCGCGAGCGCCCTGTTCCCCATCGCCGGCTGCGAAGCGGTGGACGCCATGGGCCAAGCGACGGGGATGCCCGACGACACGCGCTGCTGCGCGAACGCCGATCCTTCCCAGGGGCGGCCCTTTGGCTCCGGCATTCACCCGAATTTCAAGGTGAAGTGTGATCCCGAGCTTTTGCTCTGCGTGCTCGACTGGAAGCCCGGGGAGTCGTTCCCGCCGCTCGGGAAGAGCTCCTTCTGCGGCGCGGGGGGCTGAGCGCTCGCCTCGCAGGAGGAGGCGGTCCCATGAGACAGCTCGGCGGCGTGGGTTCGCCGAGCACGAGGGACCCGGTCGTGTGGGAGGATCGCGAGGTCTTCCGCATCGATTCGCCGAAAGCAGACACGATCGAGCGGTTGACCACGTTTCTTTCGACGTATCGTTCGCGATAGAAGCGCGCCGACCTGCACGCGTGCCGCTCGACAGGTTGCGGGGTGGCGCACGAGCGGCGGCTCCTTGATTCCCCTTGACGCTCGCCCAAAGGAGCGTCGACCCTAGGGGCAATCATGCAACCTGCGCTCGTCGCCCTGGTCATTTTCGTCGTCTATATGGCGGTCGCTTTCGGGATCCGGACCGTGCAGCACCTGCGCGCCACCGGGACGACGGGTTTCCAAGGCATTTCCGGGCCCCCCGGATCGGCGTCCTGGTTTGGCGGCGTGCTCTTCGCGCTCGCCCTCGGGCTGGCCGCGCTCGCGCCGGTCCTGGAGCTCGCCGGGCTCGTGAAGAGCCTCGTCGAGCTCCCGCGCTGGGCCACCTGGAGCGCCGCCGGCCTGGCCGTCGTCGGAACCGTCGCCACGTACGGCTCCCAGGTCGCGATGGGCAAGTCCTGGCGTATCGGCGTCCGGGATACCGAGCGCACGGAGCTCGTGATCGAAGGCCCGTTTCGGATCGTCCGGAACCCGATCTTCTCGTGCATGCTGGTCACGGGCACCGAAATCGCGCTGGTCCTCCCCAACGTGCTCGCGCTCGTGTCCCTGCTTTGCCTGTTCGTGGCGGTGGAATTGCAGGTGCGTGTCGTCGAGGAGCCCTATCTGCACCGCACGCACGGCCCTCGATACGCCGAATACTGTCTACAGGTGGGTCGATTCGTCCCGGGCCTCGGGCGGAGGCGCTTCTGACGGCCGATGCAACCCGTTGTCAATTCGGTGATTCCTTTCCGAGCCACGCATACACGACGGGCAACACGAGCAGCGTGAGCAGCGTCGCCGTAATGAGCCCGCCGATCACCACCGTCGCGAGGGGCCGCTGCACCTCGCTGCCCGGCGCCGTCGATATCGCCATCGGCACGAATCCGAGCGACGCGACGAGGGCCGTCATGAGGACCGGCCGGAGGCGGAGCTCCGCCGCATGCTCGATGGCCTCCGCGTGGCCCATGCCCTGCTCTTCCAGATGCCGCGCGAACGACACGAGGACGAGGCCATTCAGCACCGCCACGCCGAACAGCGCGATGAAGCCGACCCCCGCCGAGATCGAAAACGGGATCCCGCGGAGCCAGAGCGCGAAGATGCCGCCGACGATCGCGAACGGCACGCCGAGGAAGATCAGCCCTGCGGCCCGCGTGGAGCGGAACGCGAACCAGAGCAAGAACAGGATGAGCGCGAGCGCGAGCGGCACGACGAGGGAGAGGCGCGCCTTTGCTTCCTCGTAATGCTCGAACTGACCGCCCCAGACCGCGCGGTACCCCGTCGGCAGCCGCACGCCTTTCCCCACCGCCGCCTGCGCCTCCGCCACGACGGAGAGCAGGTCCCGGCCTCGGACGTTGAACTCCACGGTCAGGCGGCGTGATTGATTCTCGCGGCTGACCTGCGCCGGGCCCGTGAGGAACTTCAGCTCGGCGACGTCTCCGAGCGGCACGATCTGCCCGCTGACCGATCGCAAAGGCAAGGCGCGCAGCGCGTCGAGCTCCCCGTTGAAGCCGTGGCCGGACTTCACCACGATTCCGAAGCGGCGCTCGCCCTCCATCACCTCGCCCGTCGAGTGCCCCACGGACAACGTCTCGACGATCTGGTTGACGTCGGCGACCGTCAGGCCATACCGCGCGAGCTTCGCGCGATCGGGAATGACGCGCAGGTACGAGAGCCCCGCGACCTGCTCCACCCGGACGTCCTCCGCGCCCGGGATCTTTCGAACGATCTCGGCCACGCGGTCGCCCTGGGTGCGGAGCTCGTCGAGATCCGGCCCATAGAGCAGCACGGCCACGTCCGAGCGCACGCCCGCGACGAGCTCGTTCGTGCGCATTTGAATGGGCTGCGAGACGCCGCCCGCCACCTCGGGCACTTTGTGCTCGACAGCCTCCGAGATCTCCTTGGCGATCTCCTCCTTCGTGATGCCCGGCCTCCACGTGTCCCGGGGCTTGAGGCCGACGTAGACGTCGGATTGCTCGACGCCCATCGGATCGACGGCGAGCTCCGGCGCCCCCGTGCGGCTGACGACGTAATCGACCTCCGGGACCTCTTTGACCGCCTTCTGCAAACGGAGGTCCGTCGCGACGGACTCGCTGAGCGCGATCCCGGGCAAACGCCTCGCCTCGACGAGCAGATCCCCCTCGTCGAGCTGCGGCACGAACTCGGCGCCGACCCGCGTGAAGACGGCGGCCGCCGCCGCGAGCGAGAGCACGCCGGCCGTGAGCGGGACCCAGCGCCGCCGCATCGCCCGCCGCAGCAGCGGGACGTAAAGCGCGTGCGCTTTCCGCAAGAGCCATGTCTCGTGCTCGCCCTGCGTCGGGCGAATCAAGAAGCTCGCGAGGACGGGGACGAACGTGAGCGAGAGGAGGAACGCCCCGAGCAAGGCGAGCAGCACGGTGAGCGCCATCGGGTGGAAGAGTTTTCCCTCGATCCCCGTGAGCGCGAGGATCGGCAGGTACACGATGGCGATGATCGCTTCCCCGAAGACGCTGGCCGATCGCACTTCGAGCGTGGCCTCGCGGACCGTGTCCACGCGCTCGTCCTCGGTGAGCGCGCGCCCGATCTCCATTTGCCGATCCGACAATCGCCGGACGGCGTTCTCCACGATGATCACGGCGCCGTCGACGATGAGCCCGAAATCGATCGCGCCGAGGCTCATCAGGTTCCCGGACAACCCGGCCGCGTTCATGACGGTGATCGCGAAGAGCATCGACAAGGGGATGACGAGGGCGACGACGAGGCCCGCGCGCAGATCCCCGAGGAGGAGAAACAGGATCCCGATGACCAGGAGCGCGCCCTCGACGAGGTTCGTCGCGACGGTCTTGATCGTGCGGCTCACGAGCACGGAGCGGTCGTAAAACGGCTCGATCCGCGTGCCTTCGGGGAGCGACGGCTGGATCGCCGCGAGCCGCTCCTTGACGGCCTGCGTGACGGTGCGGGAGTTTTCCCCGAGCAACATCATCGTCACGCCGACGACCACCTCGCCCTCGCCGTTCTTCGACGCCGCGCCCCTGCGCAGGCGCGGGCCGAATTGCACGTCGGCGACCGTATCCATCGTGATCGGCACGCCGTCCGACGTCGCGCCGATGACGACGCGACGCAGATCGTCGAGGTCCTTCACGAGCCCATCGGAGCCGATGACGAACTGCTCGCGGTTGTGCTCGATGTACCCGCCGCCCGCGTTGGCGTTCGATTTCTCGAGCGCCTCGATCACCTGCGCGACCGAGATCCCGGCCGCCTGGAGCCGCTTCGGGTCGAGGACGATCTGGTACTGCTTGTCCTCGCCGCCGAAGCTGTTCACCTCGACGATCCCGGGGACGGTGCGGAGCGCGGGGGCGATCTGCCAGTCGAGCAGCTCTTCGAGCTGCATGAGCGTGAGCTTGTCGTTGCGGACGGTGAATTGATAGATCTCGCCGAGGCCGCTGCTGATGGGCCCCATCTCGGGCATGCCGTATGCCTCGGGGACAGCCTCCTGCGCCTCGCGCATGCGCTCGTTCACGAGCTGCCGCGCGAAGTAGATGTCCGTGCCGTCGCGGAAGACGATCGTCACGACGGACAAACCATACTTGGAGATCGAGCGGATCTCGGTCGTGTTCGGAATGCCGGCCATGGCCCGCTCGACCGGGACCGACACGTATTGCTCGACCTCGACCGGCGAGAGCGCAGGCGCCGTCGTGATCACCTGCACCTGGATGTTGGTGACGTCGGGAACGGCGTCGATCGGGAGTTGTGTGGCCGAGCGGATGCCGAACAGGGCGAACAGGAGGGTCGCGACGAGGACGATCCCCCGATTGCGCAGGGACCAGGCGACCATCGCAGAGAGGAAGGCCATCAGTGATGTCCCTCCTCGTCGATCGTCCCCTTGAGGACCATGCTCTTCAGCGTGAACACCCCCTCGACGACGACCTCTTCGCCTTCGCCGAGGCCGGAGAGCACTTCGACCGTGCCGAGCGCGGAGTCCCCGAGCACGACGTCGTGCATCTCGAACGCGCCTTCCTCGGGGAGCTTCACGAAGACCACGGACGTTTGGCCGATCTCGGTGACCGCCGAGCGCGGCACGAGCAGGCGCGGCGCGCGGGCCTGCTCGCCCCCCGTCGCCACGTAGGCCGTGCCGAAGAGCCCGATCCGCAGCATGTCGTCGCGGTTTTGCAGGTGAATACGCGCCGTCACGGTCCGGGCGACGGGATCGATTTGCTGGCCGATGTATTCGAGCGAGCCCGAAAACCGCGTGGTCGGGTACGCATTGAGCTCCACCTCGGCCCCGGCCCCGACGCGCAGCCGCCCGAGGTCTTTTTCGAAGACGCGGCCGAGGAACCATACTTCCCGCAGATCCGCGATGCTGCCGAGGACGTGCTCGGCGGACACCGGCTGGCCCACGACGGCGTCGCGCGAGAGGATGGTGCCGTCGAGTGGCGCGCGCAGCGTGAGCAGGAAAGGCGCCCCTCGCGGAGTCCCCGCGCCCAGGGCCGCGAGCTCTGCGCCGAGCGCCGCGGCCTCGGCCGAGAGCGCGCGGGCATCGGCCTCCGCGTCGACGACCGCCTGCTCGGAGGTGAGGCGCTTGTCGAGGAGCGCCTTCAGCCGCGCCACGTTCTCGCGCGCCGCCTTGGCCTTGGCCTGCGCCGCAGCTTGCGCGCCGCGCACCTTGCCGAGCTCGGGGACACGCACCACCGCGAGGACGTCCCCCTTCTTGACGGCCGCGCCTTCCTTGAAATGGACCTCTTCGATCTTTCCCTCCGCAGGAGAAGAAATGCGGGCCGACCGATCGGGATCCGCGGCGATCGCGCCGGGCAATGCGATCGTGATGGCCAAGGTCCCCGTGCGGACGGGCGCGGTGCGAATGCGGGCGTCGGTGATCACCGCGGGCGACAGGTTCACCCGTCGAGGCAGCTCCTCGTGCTCGCCGTGCTCGCCGTGCTCGCCGTGCTCGCCTTCCTTGGCTCCGTGCGCGGAGGCGGCCGCCGAGGGAGCCTCCTGCGCGTGATCGTCCTTCTTCTGGTCCTCGTCCGGCCCGCGCTTTCCGCAGCCGAACGCGGCCAGCACGAGCGAGAGACCGAGGACATGTGCTCTCTTCGTCACGGTGCACCTCGCTCGAGCGGGAAGCCGGAGGCCAGCGCGAGATCGACCGAGCCGAGCGCCAGGTTTTTCCGGGTCTCGAAGCCCGCGCGCAGCAGGTCCACGAGGGCTTGCTGCGAGACGAGGGCGTCGCGGGCCCCGAGGCGGCCGGCCTCGATCTCCGACGCGATCGCGCGGAGGCTTTGCTCGGCGCGGCCGAGCCGGTCCGCGGCGAAGAGCTCGTTTTGCGCGCGCAGGGAGGCGTACGCCGCGAGGGCGTTCGTGAGATCGAGCCGGAGCGCGCGGCGAGTTCGATCCGCTTCGGTCTGGGAGCGCCTCGACAGCGCCTCGGACTCGGCGATCTCGCCCGCGAAGGTGCGGCCCACGGGCTGCGGCAGCGGGATCGGCAGGGACAAGCCCACGCCGAACACGCGCTCGTTGAAGCCGTCGTTCTGCGCGAACACCGAGACCGTCGCGTTCGGGACGCGGGCGCGCCGGTACATCGACGCCCGCGCCTCGTAGGCCCGCCCCGAAGCTTCGAGGGCCTGGACCTCGGGTCGATCGTCGACGGCGCGCGGGTCTTGTTTCGCCGCGAACGCCTCGACGCCCGCGATCGGGACGAGCTCGCCCTCGACGGACAGCTCGCGCCGTGGCTCGAAGCCCATCGAGGAGAGGAGCGCGGCCTTCGCCTGCTCTTCGCGTCGAGCCGCGCGGAGCCGCTCCTGGACGCGGAGCGCGTGCGCGACGTCGGCCACGTCCGCGTCGATCCCGGACACGAGGCCCTTGTCCGCCGCGGCGCGCGTCGCGACCGCCACCTTCCCCGTGAGCGCTTCGAGCATCTCGCCGAGGCGCACCTCCTCGCGGGCGGCGATCACCTCGAAATAGGCCCGCCATGCCGCAGCCGCGACCTCGCGGTCCGTCACCGCGATAGCCTTCTCTTGCGCTTCCCTCTCGGCGTCTGCGGCTCGCCTCCGCGCGCCGCGTTGCCCTGCGATCTCGATCTCCTGCGAGAGCGTGGCGTACCAGTTGAAAACAGGCCCCTGACCGGCGGCCTCGCGCCGCGCGCCCGACAAGGCCAGCACGGGGTTCGAGGGGAGCACCGGGCTCGCGGCTTCTTGCCGGCCCTTCGCCGCTTCGAGGCCCTGGCGCTCGGCCTTCGAGGCGAGGCTCGCGTCGAGCGCGCACCGGATCAGGTTGGCGCGGGTGAGGGTCGTCGAGCATGTCGACGAGCCCGCGCGTGCTTCTACGGAAAGAGACAAACAGGCCATGGCCACGGCGGCCACCGCGATACATCGCGTCCGTTTCACGACCCAAACTCCTCCGCCGCGCGCGCAAGACGGCGCGCGAAGCGGTTCCCGGGAGAAGGGTGGGCAGGCGGCATGCCTCCCAAGGCAGGCGCGCGCAGCCACCCCGCGTTTACGGGTTCACCGAATCAGGCGCGGATCGGTCTGGGGGGTCGGTAGATGGCGGAGGGGTCGGGCCGCGGGGGCGCCGTCGCTTCGTAGGGCGCGAGCATGAGGTCCGCGCCGCTCGGGAGCTCCAGCAGGTAGGGCGAAACGAGCGGCGGGAGCGCGCCCATCAGGTGCGCGCAGTGGCAGTCGGGGCAGCCCGGGGGGCACTCGCGACCGTCCTTCTCGTTCGGACAGTCGTCGTCCCTGTGGACCGGGGTGTCGCCGTCCTGGATCGCGGCCACCGCGTCCACGGCGAAGTGCGGCAACCCGGTCATCTGGAAGGCGGTGAGGGCCACGAACAGACGGACGGCCACGAGGAGGATCCGCATGGCGCGGGATCCCCTGGGGAACCGTCTGCGACTCCGGGTGGCCGTCTTCACTCGCCTGCCCGACGTTACTCCTTGGCGTGACGGGCTGCAACGAGGACGCGCGAGGGGCCACGACCGTCCGCGCCGTTTCCGCGGCGACGAGCGTGCCCCCGAAGCATGACACCGCGGCGTCTGCCCCCCGGCCCCTCCTCGACGAGGAGGCCCGATCTGCCGCGCGAAGGACGCCCCCTCATCTCCGTGATCCGCTCGAGGGCGGGAGGGCGACCCCCGAGGAGCGCTCCCACCCCTCCTCGGCGATCAGGGCCTCGACACGCCGGCGGATGTCGTCGCGGATCTCTCGCACGCGCGGGGCGGGCTTGCCCTTCGGGTCTTCGACGGGCCAGTCGTCACGACGCAGCCCAGGCACGACGGGGCACGCCTCGCCGCAGCCCATCGTGATCAACATCGAGGCCGTGCTGGCGAGCTCTTCCGAAAGGAACCTGGGTTTTCCCTGCGAGACATCGATGCCCACCTCGGCCAGGGCCTCGACGACCTCCGGGTGGACACGCGCGGCCGGCGCCGTGCCCGCCGAGATGGCGCGCACCTTCGACGGGTCTGCCAGGACGTCGAGCCAGGCCGCGGCCATCTGGGAGCGGCCGGCGTTGTGCACGCACGCAAAAAGGACGGTCTTCAAGGGGTCACGTCTTCCTCGCGCCGATCGATCACACGATCGGCGACGGCAGGGAGCGCTGGCACGAGCCACCGGAACGCGACCGTGGCAGCCGCAGCCCCGAGGAGTTGAGCGATAACAAACCCGGGCACGTCCACGGGGCGAATCCCTGCAAACGTGTTGCTGGCGGCCCTCGCCATCGTCACGGCTGGGTTCGCGAACGACGTGGACGATGTGAACCAGTAGGCGGCCGTGATGTACGCGCCGACGGCGAACGGCACGGCTGCTGTTCGTCGCCGGGCGCATCCCCATATCACCGCCATCAGCCCGAAGGTCGCCACGAACTCGCTCACGAGTTGTGCGAGCCCCCCGCGGGCGTGCTCCGACGCCGAGAGCACCGCCTCGCCGAACATGACGTGGGCGACGATCACCCCGACAAACGCGCCCCCGACCTGCGCGAGGATGTACGCCGGGACCTCGCGCCACGGAAGGCCCCCCTGGGTCGCGTCCGCCAGCGTGACCGCCGGGTTGAAGTGCGCGCCCGAAGTGGGGCCGAACGTCAGGATCAACGCGACGAGCCCGGCCCCTGTGGCGATCGTATTGGCGAGCAGGGCCATGGCGACGTTCCCTCCTGCCAACCTCTCACCCATGATGCCCGAGCCGACCACGGTGGCCAGCAGGAGCGCCGTCCCGAGCCCTTCCGCAGCGGCGCGGCGGGGCAGGTCAACCCTCATCGGCCGACTTCGGGGAGCAACACGGTGACGCCGACGCCTCGGCCGCCGCTGGTTTTCGCGAGAGCGCGACGGGCGTGCAGCACGCGCTCGCGTCCGACTTCAGGGCAGGCGAATCGCCCATCACCGCGGCGTCGCCCTTCACGACGAAGACCTCCCACGAGTTGCCGTCCGGATCCTCGATCCAGACCTTGTCCTGCACCGCGTAACAGCAGGACGTGTCCTCCTCCGTGAAGGTCGCGAGCCCCAGGGCCTCGAAGCGCGTCTTTGCCTCGATGACGTCCTCGGTCATCGCGACCTGGACGCCGAAATGGCTGGCGTTCACGCCCGTGCGCGGGGCCTCCTGCATCGTCAGGTTCAACGACGGCGTCTCCAGGTCGAACTTCGCATACCCCGGACGCCGCTTCGTCGCGGCGACGCCGAACGCCTTCTCGTAGAAGGCGACGGACCGATCGATGTTGGTGACGTTGAGGGAAACGTGGGGCTTGACGACGTTCATCGCATTCTCCTTCCAAAATACTCGAACAAGGGCGCAAAAAAGGGGCCGCTCAGCAGCAGCCCTTCGCGCCTTTCCCGCGCTTGCAGCAATCCTCCCATACGTAGTCCGTGAGGTCGCGGAGCACGGCATAGTCGGCGGCGTAATAGTGGAACGTGCTCTCGAGGCGGGTCGTCAAAAGGCCCGCCTCGACGAGCCGCTTCAGGTGATGGCTCAGCGTCGATGCGGGCACATCGACGTGCCCCTGGATCTCCCCCGCTGCCGTGCCCCCGTCGCCCCCCTGCACCACGAAGCGCAGGATCTGGAGGCGAACGGGATGACCGAGCGCGCTGAGCTGCTGCGCGTGACGTTCGAGCTTCGAGGTCACGCGGCTACTTCTAACATCCTCGAAGTAGCCACGCAAGGGCCCCGAGGAAGGCCCCGAGCGGCAGGGCTCACGTCGACGTGGACGCCTCGGCGGCCAGGGGTTTGCCCGCGCCGAACATGAGGTAAAGCGCCGGCAGGACCAGGAGCGTGAGGAGCGTCGAGGAGACGACCCCGCCGATGACGACCGTCGCGAGCGGGCGCTGCACCTCGGCGCCGACGCCGGTATTGAGCGCCATCGGCAAGAACCCGAGGCTCGCGACGAGGGCGGTCATGAGGACCGGACGAAGCCTGCGCTCTGCGGCCTGCTCGACCGCGTCGCGTATTGGCATTCCGGTGCCGAGGAGCTGCCGCACGGTCGAGACGAGCACCATGTCCGCGAGGACCGAGACCCCGGACAGGGCCACGAATCCCACGCCGGCCGAGATGCTGAACGGCAGCCCGCGCAGCCACAACGCGACGATCCCGCCGATGGCCGCGAACGGAACCCCCGTGAACACCCGCGCCGCGTCGAGGACACGCCCGTAGGTGAAATAGAGGAGCACGAAGATCAGCACGAGCGCGGCCGGCACGACGAGGCGCAGCCGCTCCTGCGCCCGTTCGAGGTGCTCGAACTGGCCTCCATAACGCACGTAATGGCCCGCGGGCAGGACGACCTTCTCGTCGATGCGCGCGCTCGCCTCCGCCACGAACGAGCCGACGTCCCGGCCTCGCACGTTCGCCTGCACCACGATCCGCCGCTTGGCCCATTCCCTGTGGATCGTGGAAGGCCCCTCGACGAGGCGCAGGTGCGCCACGCTCGAAAGAGGGAGCTGCGTGCCATGGGCAGCCGTGATCAGGATACGTCCGACGGCTTCGACGTCGGTCCGATAACGATCGTCGAGCCGCAGCGTGATCGGAAACCGCTTCTCGCCCTCCTGCATCGCTCCAACCTCGCGCGTCCCGAGCGACGCGACGACGTCGAGCACCTCGTGCGCCGGGATCCCATGGCGCGCAATGGCCGCGCGATCCACCTCGATCTGGAGCAGCGGTTGCCCCGTGACCTGCTCCGTCACGACGTCGGCGGCGCCCGGAATGGCCTTCAGGATCGCCTCGATCTCGCGCGCCTTCTCCTTCAGGAGTTCGAAGTCCTCCCCGAAGAGCTTGACCCCGACGTCCGACCGGACCCCGGCGACCATCTCGTTCACCCGCATTTCGATGGGCTGCGTGAACACCATGCGCATGCCGGGCAGGTGTTCGAGTTCGCCTTGCATGGCGCGCACGAGCTCGTCCTGCGTCGCGCCGCGCTTCCATTGCTCCCGCGGCGTGAGCGTGACGAACACGTCCGAGAGCTCGATCCCCATCGGATCCGTGGCCACCTCCGCCGTGCCCGTGCGCGTCCAGACGCGCGTGATCTCGGCGGGGAATTTTTCGCGCAACGTCTTCTCGATCTGGAGGCCGTAACGCGTCGATTCCTCCACGGAGACGCCCGCGAGCCGGATCGTGTTGATCACGATGGCGCCTTCGTTCAAACGCGGGACGAACGCCGAGCCGAGCTGCGTGGCGACCCCGACGGCCCCGCCCAGCATCGCCACGGCGATGGCCACGACGAGCCTGCGACGGCGCAGCGCAACATGCAGCGCGGGGCGATAGACGCGCGCGAGCGCTCGCACCACGAGGCCCTCCCGCGCCTCCGTTCGGCGCGGCAGGAGCAAGCTCGCCAGCACCGGCATCAGCGTGAGCGAGAGCAACATCGAGCCCGCGAGCGCGAAGATCACGGTCAGCGCCATCGGCCGGAAGAGCTTTCCCTCGACGCCTTCGAGGAAAAGGATCGGCAGATAGACGATCATGAGGATGAGCTCGCCGAACATCGTCGGTTTGCGCACCTCGAGCGCCGCGTCGCGCACGACGTCGATCGTCTTTCGCGCGCCCTTGTCCTCCGCGAGCCGCTGCGTCGCGTTCTCCACCATGATCACGGAGCTGTCGACGACGAGGCCGAAGTCGATCGCGCCGAGGCTCATCAGGCTGCCCGCGATGCCGAAACGAAGCATCAGGCTCGACGCGAAGAGCATCGAGAGCGGGATCGCCGACGCGACGACGAGCCCCGCGCGCAGGTTGCCCAGAAACACGAAGAGGACCGCGAGGACCAGGATCGCGCCTTCGAGCAGGTTCGTGCGGACCGTGCGCAGCACGTGATCGACGAGATCCGTGCGGTCGTAGACCGTGGCGACCTCGATCCCCGGCGGCAGGCTCTTCTTGATCTCGTCGAGCCGCACCTTCAGCCGGCTCGTCACGTCATGGCTGTTCTCGCCCATGCGCATGAAGCCGAGGCCGAGGACGACCTCGCCTTCGCCGTCCGCCGTCACCGCGCCGCGCCGGATCTCGCGCCCTTCGACGACCCTCGCCACGTCGCGGACGCGCACGGGCACGCCCTCGTGCGCCGTGATCACCATGTCCTCGATGTCGCTCGGGCGCGTCGCAATCGCGATTCCCTGGACGAGTGTCGCTTCGCCGGCGCGATCGAGGCTGCCGCCGCCGACGTTCGTGTTGTTGTGCTCGATGGCCTCGGCGAGATCGAGGAGCGTGAGGCCCCGCCGCTGGAGGTCCTTCGGATCAACGACCACGTGGATCTGCCGCTCGTCGCCGCCCCAGGCGTTCACCTCGGCGACGCCGCGGACCGAGCGGAGCTGCGGCTTGACGATCCAGTCGTGCGCGGTGCGCAGCTCGCTCAGGCTCTTGCCCTCGCCCGATACGATGTAATGGAAGACCTCGCCGAGCCCCGTCGCGACAGGCCCGAGCGTCGGCCGCTCGATCTGCGGCGGCAGCGAGACACTTTGCAGGCGCTCCATGGCGACCTGCCGCGCGAGATAAATGTCCGTCCCGTCCTCGAAGACGACGGTCACCTGCGACAGACCGAACCGCGAGATCGAGCGCACCTCGTCGAGCCCGGGGAGCCCCGCGAGGGCCTGCTCGATCGGCGCCGTGATCTGCCGCTCGATTTCGAGCGGCGCGAGCGCGGGCGCCACAGAATTGATCTGCACCTGCACCGGCGTCGTGTCGGGGAACGCGTCGAGCGGCAGGCGGCGGAAGGAGATCGCCCCGAGGATCGCGACGGCGAGCGTCGCGAGGAGGACGAGGAGGCGGTGGCCGAGCGACCACGTGATGATGCGGCTCAGCATCGCGCTCAATCGGCGGCGCAGCAGCCGGCGCCGATGCTCTCCTTCAACGTCTCGGTCTTGAGCAGGAAGCTGCCCGTCGTGACGACGTCCTCGCCGGGACGCGCGCCTTTGCGAATCTCGACGAGGTTGCCCTCACGAACCCCCAGCTCGACGCGCCGCGCCTCGTATTCGTCCTCCGCGAGCCTCACGAAGACGAGGTGCACGTCCTTCGCTCGCTGCACGGCCGCGTCGGGGACCGTGACGCTCGCGCGCGCCGCGCCGAGCTCGATCCGCGCCCGCCCGAACATGTTGGCCCGCAGGGCGCCGTCGGCGTTCTCCAGCGGAACACGGGCCCGCACGGTGCGCGTCGCGAGATCGATCTGCGGGCTCAGGTACGTGATCTTCCCGCGGAACGCGCGCCCCGCGAGCCCGTCGACGTCGAGCGTCACGGATTGCCCGACGGAGACCGCCGAGAGCTCGGCCTCGGGGACGTCGAGCTCCGCCCACATCGCGGAGGTGTCGACGACCTCGAAGAGCATCTCCTCCAGGCCGACGAGCTTGCCCACGGTCGCGCTTCGTTGGGTCACGACGCCGTCGATCGGCGAGGTGAGCGTGTACGAACCGCCCGAACCGCCGCCGGCTCCGAGGATGGAGAGCGCCGTGGCGAGCCCCGCCTGCTCGGCCTTGGCCACTTCGAGCTCCAGCGAAGCAGCGAGCACGTCCTTGTCGGAGCTGAAGCCCGACGTCCGGAGCGCCGCGACCCGCTCGTGGTTCTTCTTCGCAATGCCGACGCGCGCCCGCGCGGCCTGGAGCTTGGAGCGGTCTGCCCCGACCTCCGCGCTCTCGAGGACGGCGAGCGGGTCCTTCGTTTTGACCTGCGCGCCGATGTCGACCTTCGTCGCCCGCACGACGCCGGGCGCCCGCGCATTGATATGCGCGAGCCGCGTGCCGTCGTAGGCGAGCCGCGCCGTGACGACGAGGCCACCCGCGTTCTTCCGTTCTTCGGCCTTCACCGTCTGGATCCCGGCGAGCCGCGCCGTCTCCTTCGTCTTGAACCGCACCCTCGTCCCGTCGGCCGGCGCGTCCTTCTCGGGGGCGTTTTTCCCGCCGCCCTTGCCGCTCACGTCGACGCCGGGGCGCCCGCCGCGCTCTGGGTGGCAGGTGGGGCAAAAGGACGCTGGAAAGCCGTGCTCGGCGCACCAATCCCCTTTCGCCTGAAACACGGCCGCGAGCTTCGGGTGGCATTGGGGGCAAACCACGTCGAGCACGCCGTGCTCGCAGAGCTTCCCTTCGCCGTCCGCCTTCGCGGACGCCGGCTGCGCGGAGCTCGCCGGACCCGCCGGCGACCCCTTCGGCTCTCGGCCGCACCCGGCGAGCCCCAAGAGGAGCGCCAGGGCGGCGACGATGAAGGCGCGCACCTCAGCTCCCCTTGGGCGGTCGAACGATCTTCAGGCCCGGGTTGCACTTCAAGCACTGCGACTCGGGCAGGCCGTGCTCGGGGCACCAATCCCCCGTGGCCTTGAAGGCGGGGACGAGCTCGGGATTGCACCGGGTGCACTGCGACTCGGGGACCGCGTGCTCGCCGCACCAGTCCTCGTGCGAGCCGGGCTTCACGGTGCTCGGCGCGTGGGCGCCGTCTTGCTTCGCGGATTGCGCCGCGGCCGGCTCGGGCTTGGCCGCCTCCCCGGCGTCCTTGGAGCACGCGGGGGCGGCGAGGGAGAGGACGGCGAGGAGCGAAACGATCAGGGAACGATGCATCATCGAGGAGCCTCTTCAGGGTCGTCTTTGCCAACTGCGGACACGTCGCCACGCGCCGCGAGAACGCGGTTCACGCGCGGGGACGATCAATGGAGCCATCTCCGGCGGGGCCGGGGCTCCGATCAGCAGCGGAAGACTTGAAGGGCGATGCAACGCTCCGCCGAGGAGCATGGCCCCGCGCGAGGGAGCACGGGATGAGCGACGATCCGCGGCGCTGACACAAGGAACGGGGGGGCGCGCCGGGCGACGAACCCGACCGGCGCTACCTCGTCCGGGAGGGTCGTGAACGGCGCTGGAGGGACATGCGGGAGTTCGAGGCGCGTGTCCGCGCGCGGAAGCTCGCCGACCTGATGTTCCTCGCAGCACCCTTCGCCGAAGCTCGGCCCCTGCGCGTCCTCGCCGTGCCCGGCGGCGTCGCAGTCGTCGGACGCACAGGCGTGCTCGACGACCTCCTGGACCGCGACACAGAAGTAGTAGCTCCGGCCCGAGAAGAACACGGCGAGCGCGACGACGGCGACGAGGAGCAACACGAACACACGGCGAGGCCCGAGGGCCTGCATGGAGCTCGCGGGTGCGCGGCGTGCCGTCACGGGGCGTGAGCCTAGCCGGAACGGGTCGGGGGCGTCCAGGGTCACCCGAGCCACGTGTACCGAGGGGGGCGACGCGTGGCGACCCTCGCACGTCATCATGCTCCGAGGGGGTCGACGCGTGGCGACCCTCGTCGGACATCATGCTCCGAGGGGGTCGACGCGTGGCGCCCCTCGTCGGACATCATGCGCCGAGGGGGTCGACGCATGGCGACCCTCATCGGTCATCATGCGCCGAGGGGGTCGACGCATGGCGACCCTCATCGGTCATCATGCGCCGAGGGGGTCGACGCGTGGCGACCCTCGCACGTCATCATGCGCCGAGGGGGTCGACGCGTGGCGACCCTCGCGGAGCATCGCAGACCCAACGCTCCTTGACACGAACGCGGTTCTTCGTGCTACACCCGTGTGGCAAGCCGCTCTGACGCCTCGATGGCGGTCCGGCGCTCGCCGGTTCGAAAGAGCGTCCCCGGCGGCCACGATCGACCCGAGACCGCTGGGAACCCCTCCCCGGTCGCTCTGTGGGTGTGTCCGTGGTCTCCGTCCTCTCGCTCCTCTTGCTGGGTTTTTTCCTCGGCATGCGGCACGCAACCGATCCGGACCATGTCGTGGCGGTGACCACGATCGTCAGCCGGGAGCGCACGTTGCGCGCCGCCGCCCCGCTCGGCGCGATCTGGGGCCTCGGCCATACCCTGACGATCCTCCTCGTCGGAGGCGCCATCGTCCTCTTCGGCATCGTGGTCCCGCCCCGCGTGGGCCTGACGATGGAGTTCTCCGTCGCGCTGATGCTGATGTTGCTCGGCGGCCTGAGCCTCGCGCGGATCGTGCGGCAGACGCGCGCCCACGACGCCGCCGCCCCGGATTCCGGGCACGAGCGCGCCCATGCCGTGCTCTTCGGCCTCGATCGCCGGCTCGGGCGCTTCGGCGCCTATCGGTTCGTCCGGCCGCTCGTCGTGGGCGTGGTGCATGGAATGGCCGGCTCGGCCGCCGTGGCCTTGCTCGTGGTGGGGACGATTCACGATCCGGGGTGGGCGCTCGTCTACCTCGTCGTCTTCGGCGCCGGGACCGTCGCCGGCATGTTGCTCATCACGACCGCCCTGGCGATCCCCTTCGCGTACATGGCGCGGCGCTTCGAGCGGCTGCACCGCGGCCTCGGGCTCGCCGCGGGTGTGTCGAGCCTGGCCTTCGGCGCATTGCTCGCCTACGAGATCGGCTTCGTGCAAGGTCTCTTCACCGGCAATCCCCAATGGGTTCCAGGATGATCGCGGCAAGAGGCGCGCCGATGTCCCTCGAATTCCGTCCCCTCGTCGTTCTTTGCCTCGCCGTCGGCTGCTCCTCGTCCGACCCGGCGCCGCCGAGCACCCCCGGTCCCAGCCCGGTGACGCTCCAGTTCGAGGCCGTCGACGCGGCGGGGACGCCCTACGTCTGCGGCGCGAAGGGCCTCCACATCGCAGGCCTCACCGACGTCACCCCCGGGGATCTCCGCTTGTATGTGCACGAGGTGCGCCTGTTGAAGGGCGACCGGGCGATCCCGGTGACCCTCGATCAGGACCACGCCTGGCAATTCCAGAATGTCGCGCTGCTCGATTTCGAGGATGCGACGGCGGCGTGCTCGTACGTCATCTTCGGCAAGAGCAAGACCCCCGATACGAACCACGTCTTGCGCGGATTGCCGGCCGAGGCGGGCCCGTACGACGGCGTCGAGTTCACCCTCGGCGTGCCCGTCGCCCTGAACCACCTGGAGACCGCCGATTCGAAGAGCCCGCTGAACACGACGGGCATGGACCACGGCGCGGCGGACGGGCGGCAGTTCGTGCGCGTGAGCTTCTATTCCGACACGACGGGGGCGACGGGGGACAAGGACCACAACCTCCTCGTCTTCCGCAGCGTCTGCAACAACGTGACGAACGGGGGCGAGATCCCCGCGTCCGCGGACGCATGCGACAAGCCCAATCGACCGACGATTCGCCTCGCGCAGGCGGGAGGGTTCGATCCCACGAAGGATCGGATCGTCGTGGATGTCGACGCGATGTTCCGCGGCTACACGACGCCGGGGACGCCGGGCGCGCACGCCGATCTGAGCGACGGGGGCCGCATCGACTGTTATGGCCCACTGAACGCGGGAGACCTGGGGCCACAAATCGGCGCCGAGCGTTGCGGGACGTTCTACCCGAACGTCGGCCTCGATTACACGACCGGCAGGCCGCAAGGGACGCAGGGCGTGTTCCGCATCGAAAAGAGCAAGGCGAGGTGAGCCTGCGAGCGGCGTGGCGCGCGTCGATGGCGCTCCTCCTCAGCGCGAGCGCGCTCGGGTGCAAGCCCTCCGCCGATCGCCCCGCCGAGGAGCCCTGGGTGTGGGATCTTCCACCAGGTTTCCCGGCGCCGCTCGTGCCCGCGGACAACCCGATGAGCGCGGCCAAGGTCGCGCTCGGTCGTATGTTGTTTTACGACAAACGACTCTCCGCCAAGGAGAGCCTTTCGTGCGCGACATGCCACCAGCAAGCGCTGGCCTTCAGCGATGGGCGCACGACGCCGGTCGGCCTGGAAGGGGACGCGCATCCGCGGAATGCGCCGACGCTCGCCAATGTCGTGTACGCTCCGCGGCTCAACTGGGCCGATCCGGGGACGAAGGCGCTGGAGGCACAGATGGAGGGGCCCCTGTTCGGGCACGGCGCGCCCATCGTCGAGATGGGGCTCGTGGACGAGCCACGCCGCGAGGCGGCCCTCGCGCGGCTGCTCGCGGACGCGCGGTATCGCGAGGCCTTCGCGCGGGCCTTCCCGGACACGGCGACGTACACGTTCGTGCATGTCGGGAAGGCCCTCGCGAGCTTCGAGCGCACGCTCGTCTCGGGCATGTCCGCGTGGGACCGCTATCGCGCAGGCGACGACGCCGCGCTCGGCCCGGCGGAGCGCCGGGGCATGTACATCACGCGGGATCACGTCGGCGGCGCCCTTTGCCACCATTGCCACGATGGTTTCAACCTGTCCGGCCCCGTCAAGCACGTGGACGCGCCCTTCGACGAGGTCGTGTTCGTGAACATCGGCCTCTACAACGTGGGGGGCACGGGCGCGTATCCCGAGGGCAACCAGGGCCTCTACGAGCACACGAAAAACCTCTCGGACCGCGGGAAGTTCCGCACGCCCACGCTCCGCAACATCGCCGTGACCGGCCCGTACATGCACGACGGCAGCGTCGCGACGCTGGAGGACGTGCTCACCGTGTACGTGGAGGGAGGGCGCGTGATCGAGGCGGGACCCTACGCGGGGGATGGTCGCAAAAATCCGCACAAATCAGCGGGGCTGAGTGGGACCCCCTTGAGCGCCGAGCAGCGGCAGGATGTCCTCGCGTTCCTCGGCGCGCTCACGGACGAGGCGTTTCTCGTCGACGCGCGTTTCTCGAACCCGCACCCGGAAGACCCGCATTTCGGGGAATGAGGGGAACCGCGCTGCGCGATCTTCCGAGCATCGAGCCGGTGGATGCTCTAGAGAGAAGCCCCATGACACGTGTCTTGATCCTCGGTGCCACGTCCGCGGTCGCCGCGGAGGTCGCGCAGATTCACGCGAGCCGCGGCGATCGTCTTCATCTCGTGGGGCGCAACCCCGAAAAACTCGCCGCGGTGGCGGCGCGATGCGCGGGCGCGACCGTCTCCACGGCGACCGCCGATTTCGGGGTGCTCGGCGCGAACGAGCGTGTCCTCACGGAGGCGATCACGACGCTCGGCCAGGTGGATGTCGCGCTCATCGCGCACGGCGACCTCGGCGATCAGCTCGCCAGCGAGCGCTCCTTCGACGAAGCAGAGGCCATCCTCCGGACGAACTTCACGAGCGTCGTCTCGCTGCTCATCCCGCTGGCGAATCACATGGAGGCCGGCCGGAAGGGGCGGATCGGCGTCATCACCTCGGTCGCCGGCGACCGCGGGCGCCCCCGCAACTACACCTATGGCGCGGCCAAAGGAGCGCTCCACGTGTACCTGCAAGGGCTCCGCACGCGGCTTTATGCTTCCGGCGTGACCGTGACGACGCTGAAGCTCGGCCCGGTCGACACGCCGATGACGCGGGACCACGAAAAGACGCTTCTCTTCAGCAAACCCGCCGCCGTGGCGAAGGACATCGTGCGCGTGATGGACGACGGGACGGCCGAGGCGTACATCCCCGCGCGCTGGGGGCTCATCATGCCCCTCGTGCGGCGCACGCCCGAGGCCCTGTTCCAGAAGCTCCCGTTCCTCTCCGGGCGCTGAGGACGCGGCTCAGAAGCCGATCTTGCGCATCACGAAGCGCGGCAAAAAGCGAATCACGAGCATCACGAGCGCCCATATCGAGGGCGCGTACACGAGCGGCTTGCGCGCGACCATCGCGCCCACGACGTGCTTCGCGACCGCGTCCGGCTCCCCGGCGAACGGCGGCGGCTTGAGCCCCGCCGTCATGCCGGTCTTGACGAATCCGGGTTTGACGCAAAGGACGGAGAGCCCCTTCGCGTGAAACTTGTGATCGAGCGATTCGAGGTAATGCGAGAGGCCGGCCTTGCTCGATCCATAGAGCGCGACCGGCTTGCGTCCCCGATCCCCCGCCACGGACGAGAACACGGTGAGCTGGCCGCCGCCCCGTGCGAGGAGCCGTTTGCGCGCGTGCTCGCAGAAGACGACGGTATTCGTGTAGTTGACCGTGAGGACGCGGCGCGTGAGCTCGACGTCCGCCTCCAGCGCATCCTGGGTCGCGAACATGCCTGCCGTGACCACGACCGTATCGAACCCGCCGAGGGCCCGGTCGGCCTCGTCGAGCGCCGCCGCGAAGCCTTCGGGTTTTTCCAGGTCGCACAAGGCGTACCCCACGCGGGCGCTCTTCGATTGCCGCGCTTCGAGATCGGCCGCGCTCCGGGCGAGGTCGCCCGCGTCGCGCCCCATCAGGAAGACCTCGTCCCCCCGCTCCACGAGCCTGCGCGCGACCGCGCGCCCCATGCCTGCCGTGCCACCGAGAACGACCGCCTTCATGCCCGATCTCCAAATAGCCGCACGGACTGCGCGCTCCGCAGGCGCCTGTGCGGATCCCATTTCTCGCGCGCCGCGAGGAAACGTTCGAGCCGCGGCTCCATCGCGCGAAAATGCTCCGGCCGCGTGAAACGATCCTTCGTCAGGTAGATCCGCCCGCCCACCTCGATGACGAACTCGTTCAGTTGATCGACGATCCGCTGGATGTCCGGCGAGACCGCCATGTCCACGGCGATCGACGTCCCTTCGAGCGGGAACGAGAGCAGCCCCTCGCCTTCGGGCCCGCAGTCCTTGATCACGCAAAGCGGCGACGCGCCGCCGAGCCGCGTCAAGAGCTCCATGAACGCACGCACGGCCGCCGGCCCGCCCGCGCGCGGCAGGACGCATTGATACTGCGTAAACCCCCGCGGGCCATACGCGAGGTTCCATTGCAGGATCGCGTCGAGCGGGTAGAAAAACGGCTCCGGCGCGACGAGCGTCTCCACGCGTTGCTGCGTGTGTCGCCAATAATAAGCCATGTTGAAGAGGCTCGCCGTCGTCGGGTTGAGCGCCCAGTTGGGCAGCTCGACCGGGAACGTCAGCTCGGGGCCCGCGCGCGGCGGCTCCTTGGGGGCCTCGTGTGGCTCGGCCCAGCGGCCGGCCATGAGGATGCCACGGCCCATCGATCGCCCTCGCTGGAGGCAATCGATCCAGCCCATGGTCATGGGCCACCGGGGCGCGGCGCGGCCGAGGGCGGCGAGGAACTCGTCGATGTCGCGCACGCGCTCGCTTTCCATGAAGATCCACGGACTCGCAATGCGGTGCAGCGTGAACTCGACCTCGAGGATATGCCCGAGCAAGCCCATGCCGCCGACGGTCGCGTGGAAGAGATCAGGCAGCTCCGTGCGCGAGCACGTGACGATGCTGTCGTCGGCGAGGCGCATGCGCAAGGAGCGAACATGCGCGCCGAAGCAGCCTTCGCAATGATGGTTCTTGCCGTGCACGTCGCTCGCGACCATCCCGCCGAGCGTGACGAATTTGGTGCCCGGCGTGACGGGCGGGAAAAAGCCGCGCGGCATGAACAATCGATTGAGCTCGACGAGGCTGAGCCCCGCCTCCGCGCGCACGACGCCCGTCTGCGCGTCGAAGGCAAGAATCCGGTTCGCGAGCCGCGTGGACACGACCCTGTCGGTGCCAAGGGCAGGCAGCGACGAGTCGCCGTACGAGCGACCCATGCCCCTGGAAAGCGTGGTGCCGCGCGAGAGGGATTCGAGGTCTTCCCCGAGGAGCTCGACGCCCGGCAGGGCAAGTCGCCCCCACGCCGAGAGGGTCGCTTCGGACATGGCGCGCTGTCTCCTACGAGAGCTTCGACAGGAGCGCGTTCGCCGCCTCCGGGTGCTGCTTGTATTCGAGGAGCGCGCTGAGGAGCAGCGGCGCCACGATCGTCGCGTCCGACTCGATCACGAACATGGGCGTCTCCTTCGTGAGCTTGTCCCAGGTGATCTTCTCGTTCGGCGTCGCCCCCGAGTACGAGCCGTACGACGTCGTCGAATCCGAGATCTGGCAGAAGTACGCCCAGGGCTTCACGGGCTCTTCGAGGTCGTACTTGATCGACGGCACGACGCAGATGGGGAAGTCCCCGGCGATGCCGCCGCCGATCTGGAAGAAGCCCACGCCTGCCCCGGCCGAGAGCTCACGATACTGGTCGTAGAACGCGGCCATGTACTCGATGCCGGATTTGACGATGCTCGCGTTGCACTCGCCGAACTTGACGTGGGAGGCGAAGATGTTGCCGAACGTCGAATCCTCGTAGCCCGGGACCACGATCGGGAGCTTGTGTTTCGCGGCGGCGAGCAGCCAGCACGCGTCCGGGTCGCCTTCGTGGAGCGACGGGTCGATGCGCTGGATGAGGTCGTAGAAGTATTCGTGCCAGAAGCGCCGCTCGCCGGCCGTGCTCGCGTTTTTCCACATGGGCACGAGGTACTTCTCGACGGCGCGGAACGCCTCGTCCTCGGGGATGCTCGTGTCGGTGACCCGGCGCATGCGGTCTTCGAGGATCTTCGTGTCGTCCTCTTTCGTGAAGTAGCGGTAGTCCGGGAAATCCTTGTAGCTCGCGTGCGCGACGAGCCGGAAGAGCGACTCTTCGAGGTTCGCCCCCGTCACGGACAAGCCGTGGATGAGCCCCGCGCGGATGGCAGGCGCGAGCGTGATGCCGAGCTGCGCCGACGACATGGCCCCCGCGAGGGCCCAGAACATCCTCCCGCCGCTCTCGATGTGCCGAACGTAGGCGATCAACGCGTCACGCGTCGCGCGCGCATTGAAGTTCTTGTAGTTCTTCAGGATGAACTCGAAAATCGGCAGCGTGGGGGGCGTCATGAGAAGTCTTTCCGTTCCGTCGGTCGCGTGAGGGCCGGGCCATCGAGGTCGGCTGCGTGCCGCCCGAGGCGTAGCACGCGCTGGCCATGACCTGCCACATCCCGCTGACGGTCCGTCACCCGTTCCGGAGGGCCAAGACGTGGCCCACCTCACCCCCGAGCGCGCTGCTCGCGGCGGGTCGGACGGTCACGGGCCCGACGGGCGGTCGCAGGAGACGAGCATGAGGTTCGCGGTCTCCGCGTCGTGAGGGCAAAGGACGGGGCGCGAGGTCAATGGCGTGTCCACATCGACGCGACGCGCGGATCACCGGGTGGCGTGTCCTCGTCCTCGTCGCCCTCGGTCAGATCCCAGGGCGGGAACGGGTCCTCGCATCGCAAAACGCCCTCGGGGCCGAGCGCCATTTCCTCGTCCGAGAGCAGGCACGCTTCGAGCCGCGCCCGCATTCCCTCGCGCTCCTCGGTCCCGATGATCACGATCTCCTGCCGGCGATCGCCGAACGCAGGATCCCAATCCGCCTCGATCCTTTGCCGCGCGTCGTCCTCCTCCGGCCATTCCTCCTTCGCTTGCGCGGCCCACCATTTCCCCACGACGCCGAACCGGCACGCGCCTCCCGCTTGGGACCACTCCGCCACCCAATCGGGCCGCGACGCGAGCCAGAAAAACCCCTTCGATCGGATCACGCCCGGCCACACCTCGTGGAGGAGCTTGAAAAACCGCGCCGGATGCAAGGGGCGCCGCGCGCGAAACACGAAGCTGCCGAGCCCATATTCCTCCGTCTCCGGGATGTGCTCGCCGCGCAGCTCCGCCATCCAGCCCGGGGCCTCCCTCGCCTTTTCGAGGTCGAACAGGCCCGTGCCCATGATCGTATCGATCGGCACGTCCCCGAACCTCGCCCGCACGATTCGCGCCCGCGGGTTCAATCGGTGCAGCGTGGCTTCGAGCTTCCCGAGCTCCACTTCGGCGACGAGATCCGCCTTGTTCAGCACGATCACATCGCAGAACTCCACCTGATCCACGAGCAGGTCGACGACGCTGCGATCGTCCTCCGCGGACGCCGCGACGCCCCGGTCCACGAGGTCCTCGGCCGCGGCGAAATCCTTCGAGAAATTGTAAGCGTCGACCACAGTCACCATCGTGTCGAGCCGCGCCACGTCCGCGAGGCGCGCGCCGGTGTCGTCCTCGAAGCCAAACGTCTCGGCCACGGGCAAGGGCTCGCTGATCCCCGTCGACTCGATGAGCAGGTACTCGAAGCGGCCCTCGCGCGCGAGCTTCTGCACTTCGATCAGGAGGTCCTCGCGCAGCGTGCAGCAGATGCAACCGTTTGTCATCTCGACGAGGCGCTCTTCGGTGCGGCTGAGCGCGGCGCTGCCGCCCCGCACGAGCTCGGCGTCGATGTTGACCTCGCTCATGTCGTTCACGATCACCGCGACCCGCTTGCCTTCGCGGTTCTCGAGCACGTGATTGAGGAGCGTCGTCTTTCCGGCGCCGAGGAAGCCGGAGAGCACCGTGACGGGGAGACGGCGATCGGATCCCAACGGGGCAACGCCATTCATTTCGCGCCGCCCTTGGAGATCTTCCCCTCGACGAACACGACGTGCTTGCGGGCGATCGGATCGTACTTCTTGATCTGGAGCTTCTCGGTCGTCGTCCGCTTGTTCTTCGTCGTGTAGTAGCAATACCCGGTGCCCGCCGACGAGACGAGCTTGATCGTGTCGCGCATGGCGCACTTCCTACATCACCAACTTATCAGATGCAACAGTGTTGCATCTTTATCCGCTCCGGCAGCCTCGACCGTGCTCTGGGCAACAGCTTCATGCCGCACAATTTCGACGCGAGGGACCGATGAGTTTGTGCTCGGCCTCGGGTCTAAGGACCATGCAGAACAGGTTTCAGCGCATCACGCCGTTTCTCTGGTTCGACACGCAGGCCGAGGAGGCCGTCGCGGTTTACACCTCGATCTTCCCGAACTCCCGGATCGTGACGACCACCCGCTACAACAAGGAAAGCGCGCAGGTCTCCGGCCGGGCGGAAGGGTCGGTCATGACGATGGCCTTCCAGCTCGACGGGCAGGATTTCACCGCCATCAACGGCGGCCCGCAGTTCACGTTCAGCGGGGCGATTTCGTTCGTCATCCATTGCCAGACGCAGGAGGAGGTGGACCATTACTGGAATCACCTCGGCGAGGGCGGCGATCCGAAGGCCCAGCAATGCGGCTGGCTTCGGGACCGCTTCGGCGTGTCCTGGCAGGTGGTGCCCACGCAGCTCGTCGAGCTGCTCGCCGATCCCGATCCGAACCGAGCGCGCCGCGCCACGATGGCCATGCTCGGCATGAAGAAGCTCGACATCGCCGCGCTGCAAAAAGCCGCGGCGGGCTGAGCGCGCGCCCCGCCCCCTTCGATTCGATTTCGATAAGGAGGCCGGACGGGCCGAAAAAACCCTGCCCTCGCGTGGCGACGCCGCCGCTTGACGGCTTTCGAGCGCGGCGCCAAGGAATCCCCCCATGTCCGAGCGCGACCGAATGCTGGCCGGGGAGCTCTACCGACCCGACGACCCCGAACTCACGAGCGCCCGCACCCGCGCGCGCCGCCTCTGCCGCGCCTACGACGAGGTGCCCGAGGACGAGCCCGCGCGCAGGCGCGAGATCCTGGAGGCGCTCTTCGGCACGCTCGGCGGCGGCGCGTTCCTCGAGCCGCCCTTCCGCTGCGATTACGGCGCGCATATCCACGCCGGCGACGGGCTCTACATGAACTTCGGCTGCGTGCTGCTCGATTGCAACCGCATCGACATCGGCCACCGCGTCCTCTTCGGGCCGGGCGTGCACATCTATGCCGCGACGCACCCGCTCGACGCGGCGCTGCGATCGTCGGGGCGCGAGCTCGCGCGGCCCGTGCGGATCGGCGACGACGTCTGGCTCGGCGGCGGCGCCATTGTCCTGCCGGGCGTGACCCTCGGCGACAGGGTCGTGGTCGGCGCGGGCAGCGTCGTCACGAAAGACGTGCCGCCGGGCTGGGTCGTGGCGGGAAACCCGGCCCGGCTCGTCAAGCGCACCGAGTAACGATTCCGCACGCGGAGCAAGCCGAACATCCCCTCCGGCGAGACGGACGCCCGCGTCGAGCCGTCTCCCTCTTTGCCCCAACCCGGGAAAACCCTGCGCGACGCGCGCCTCGGACCGCGCACGCCCCGTCGTTTCCTCTTCCAATCCGGACGGATGCGTGCGACAGGGGCTACGGGTGGCAGTTCTATGAGTGGTTCTGAAGAGATGGTTGACGCGGCCGGAGGACCTGGAGGGGGATCGGAAGAGGACCGCGCGCTGGTGCGGACGCTCGAAGAGAAGGTGCGGGCGCTCGAGGCGGAGCTGCGTTTTTTCCGCACGCTCGCCGACGAGCTGCCGCTCAGCCTTTACCACAAGGACCGTGAAGGGCGTTGCGTATGGGCCAACGCGGCCCTGCTCGCGAGCGTCGGATCCGGGCTCGACGAGGCGCTCGGCAAGACGGTATTCGATTATTACCCGCGCGCGCTCGCGGAGAAATACGACGCCGACGACCGGCGTGTGGTCGAAACGGGCGTGACCCTCAAGGACGTCGAGGAGCACAAGGCGCCTACCTCCGAGGGATCGCGTTATGTGGAGGTCAAAAAGGTCGCCGTGCGGGACGCGGAGGGCGCGGTCACCGGCTCGATGGGCATCTACTGGGACGTCACCGGCGTGCGCCGCGCCGAACGCCTGGAGGAGGAACGACAAGCCCAAGCCGCGACATTACGCGAGCTCGGCGCGCCGCTCCTCCCGCTCGCCGAGCGGGTCCTCGCGATGCCCCTCATCGGCCGCATCGACGGAGCCCGCGCCGCACAAGCGCTCGATTCGTTGCTCCATGGCGTCTCCGAGCGCCAGGCCGCCGTGGTGCTGCTCGACGTGACGGGTGTCACCGCCATCGACGACGACGTGGTGCGCCTGCTCGTCGACGCCGCCGGGGCCGTGCGGCTGCTCGGCGCGCGTGTGGTGCTCACCGGCGTGAAAGCGGCGATGGCGCAGGCCATGATCGAAATGGATGCCCGCCTGGAAGGAATCGTGACGCTGTCGACGATGCAGGCAGGTGTCGCGTGGGCGCTCGCGCGGCGCGGATGAGGTTGGCCGGCGATCTCCGCCGGCCGAGCCGCGTCACGGCACGACGGTCAGCGCCGGCAGTTGGGTGACCTCGAAGGAGAGCCCCGCGCCCGAGCCTGCGCCGTTCAGATCACAATAGGTCCACCGCGTCCCGTCGAGGGTCATGCGGTAGGCATACCGGTACGCGCCTGGAAGGGCGGGCGCGAGGAACGAGCCCTTGTATTCGTCGTCGTTCCCCATCTGCGCATTGTAGGTGGCCGGGAAGAACTGCCAGCCGCTCTGCGTGGTGGGGTTGATGTTGGCCGGGCCGAAGCCCACCTCGACCTTCAACGTCACGCTCGCGTCGGCGGCCTCGGTCACGCCCGCCTCGTATGCCCGACCGTAGATCACGGGCGTCATCGCCGATGCGGAGACCGTCAACGAGACCGGGCTCTGTACGTTGCAGAAATCGAGCTCGTACGGCTGGTCCGATTCATTGCCCGTGATGTCGCCCGCGCAGGCGCAGGCGCTCGCCATGGTCGCCGAATTTCGCGGCGCGACCGAGGCCGTCGCGAAGTCGGCCTTGTTGTCGCCGGTGTCGGTGCACGCGGCGGCGAGGCGCTGGGTCGACTGCGCGGCGCTCGACGCCCCCGGCGCCACGCCGCTCCCTTTGAAGCAGGTCGCCGTGGTCCCATACCCCACGAAATCCAGGATCTTCGCGCCGCTGGGGCAGCCGCCGCTGAGCGCGGCGGTGGCGTTGACGAGGGCAATCTTGCCCGCCGAGGCGCTCATGTTCGTGGTGCCCGTCGCGTCGGACGCCGGCAAGGCCATGCCGCTCGACCCGCCGGCCTGCTGCACCAGGAAATAACCGCCCGGCGCGAGGGTGCCGCTCAGGTTCGTCACGAGCCACGTCGTCCCTGTCGCGCTCGCATATTGCACCGACCAACCGGCGAGGTTCACCGCGGTGCCGCCGCGGTTGTGCAGCTCGATGAAATCATTCTTGTACGTGGCGCCGGAGTTGCCGCCGCCGCCATAGATCTGGCTTATCACCACCGAACTCGCGCAGGGAGCGGAGGTCGGCGGCGTGGCGGTGCCGAAGCCGACGCTCGAGGTATACGCCATCGCGAGCGCCGTTCCGTCGGTCCCCTTGGCCGTCGCGGCGACACGAACGCGGTAGGTCGTGCCATAGGAGAGCGCCGGAGACGGGGTCCACGTGGCCACGGCGCCATTGCCGGACATCACGGGCAGCGCCGCGGCGAAGCCGAGGCAGGTGGCGAATCCATCGGTCGAGACCTGGACCGCGCCGGTGCAGGGTCCGACCGTGGTCTGCGCGGCGAGCGTGGCCGGATCCATGGCCCCGCTGAACGTGACCGCCACCGTGGAGGTCACCGGCGCGCCGGTCGTCGCGTCGGCGGGCGACGTTGCCACCACGGCGGGCGGCTGGCAGAGGCCGGCGGTGCAGAGGCCGCTGTGGCAATCGGCCGGCACGAGGCAGCTCTCGCCCACCCCGCAGGGCGGACACCCGGCGCCGCCGCAATCGACGTCCGTCTCGGACCCGTTCTCGACGCCGTCGGCGCAGCTCGCGGCCTTGCAGACCCCGGCCGCGCAAACGCCGCTCGGGCATTGCGCGCCGGCATTGCACTGGACGCACAGGCCAGCGCCGTTGCAGACCTTGCCGCCGCTCTGGTTGCACGCCGCGTCGAGGGCGAGCGGCGGGTTGGAAGGCGCGCCGGCGGCGCAGACGTCGGCCGTGCATGCATTCCCGTCGACGGGCACGTCGCTGTCGTCGACCTCGGGCGAGGTGCCGCCGGAGCCGTCGCAGACCGTCTGCGTGCAATCGCCGGGCATCTGCGAGGGAAGGGGCGTCCCCGCGGCCGCATTGTCGACGCCGCACACCCCCATCACGCAGGTGCGGGACTGGCACGTGGTGTCCGACCCCGGGCAATCGGCCGCGGTGAGGCACTCGACGCAAGCGCCGTTGCCATCGCAGATCGATCCGGCGTCGCCGCAGGCCGTACCCGTCGCGACGGGCGGGTTCGAGCCGATGCCGCTGGTGCAGACGTCACTCGTACACGGGTTGCCGTCGACCGGCACATCGCTGTTCTCGGCGACCGGGATCACCTCCCCTGCCCCGTCGCATTGCTGGACCACGCAATCGCCCGCCTTCTGCTCGGGCGTGGGCGCGCCGGCCGGTACGGGCGCGGCTGCGCACGCGCCGTCCTCGCAGATCGCCGTCTCGCACGGGTTCGCCGGGGGCGAGCAATCGTCGGCCTTCCGGCAGGACGCGCTGCCGCCCTGGCCGCCTTGGCCCGCTCCCCCGTCGCCGTCGGGAGGCGAACCCTCCGCGCACGCGCTGCCGAAGGCGGCGAGCGCTCCCAAGACCATCGCCCTGACAATCCTCTTCTTCATACCCTCGTCTTTCATGGAACCTTCGCGTCGACCTCGATCGCTCGCCCGGGTGGCAGCGACTCCCATCGCAACGAATCGCCGACGAGCGTCGAGATCCGGTGCTGGCGCCGCCGCGATCGAAACGACAAGAAGATCTCGCATGAGCATACCTCCTGGGGCAGGAATTCATCCGGATGTCGAGCCGACCGCGCCCGGACGCCGGCCGGCGTTGAGCACGACCGTGCGCAGGTCGTCGACATCAAAAGGTTTGTCGAACACCGCGAAGGCACCCGCGGCCCGCGCGCGCGCGTGCGTCGCCGCGTCGCCGAACGCCGTCGTCAGCACGAAAGGCGTGCGCCACCCGACCTCGCGCAAGGATGCGAGCACGTCGAGCCCGCTCTTGCCGGGCATGCGGATATCCGAGACGATCACGTCGGGCGGGCTCTCGTCGGGCGCGCCCTGCGCGACCGCGCGCAAAAAATCGAGGAGCTGCGTCCCATTCTCGATCTCGATCACCGTATGCCCGTCCTTGCGCAGGGCCTGCGCGAGGAAGAAGCGCACCTCCAGGTCGTCCTCGGCGAGGACCACGCGCAAGGGCTCTCGACGTCGCGGATCGTCTCCGCCAGCCGCGAGGTCCCACGCCGCGCTCGATGTACGTCGCGCCATTGCGCCCGGGAATTGCAAGGGGCGCGCCAGGCGGATCCGCGCCGAAATCGACCGGGATCGGGGGCCGACCGCGCGCCCACGTGCGCCGTGTTTCGCGGCGCTGTTGCATTCTGCGACGGAGGCGCCTCAGTCGCTCGTGCCGTACCGCGCCAGCTTGCGGTACAACGTGGCGCGATCGAGCTTCAGGAGCTCCGCCGCCCGCGTCTTGTTGCCGCGCACCGCTTCGAGGACCCGCAGGATGTACCGGCGCTCCACGTCTTCGAGCGGCAAAAGCTCGGCGGGATCGTCCGTGGCCACCACCACGTGCTTGGCCTCGTGGGCGCGGATCTTCTCGGGCAGATCCTCCGCGCCGATCTGCTCGTACGTGGCGAGGGCGACGGCGCGCTCGATGCAATTGGAGAGCTCCCGGACGTTGCCCGGCCACGCATACCCCATGAGCTTGTCGGCCGCCGCGGGGGACAGCCCCGTGACGGGGCGCCCGGTCGTCGCGGCGAACTTCTCCACGAACCGCTGCGCGAGCAGCAAGATGTCCGTGCCGCGCGAGCGCAGCGGCGGCATCTCCACCTGGACGACGTGGATCCGATAATAGAGGTCCTCCCGGAATCGGCGCTCCTCCACGGCGGCTTCGAGATCCCGGTTCGTGGCCGACACGATGCGCACGTCCACGGCCACCTCGTCATCGCCGCCGATGGGACGCACGGTCCGCTCCTGCAGGGCCCGCAGGAGCTTCGGCTGCAGGCCGATCGGCATGTCGCCGATCTCGTCGAGGAAGAGGGTCCCCCCGTGTGCCTTTTGAAAGAGGCCCGTGCGCGCCGCGCGCGCGTCGGTGAAGGCGCCGCGGACGTGGCCAAAGAGCTCACTTTCGAGCAACGCCTCGGGCATCGCCGCGCAGTTGATCGCGACGAACGGCCCGCTGCGCCGCGCGCTGCGCCGATGCAGGGCGCGCGCCGCGAGCTCCTTGCCCGTACCACTCTCGCCCGTGATCAGCACCGAGGTATCGAGATCGGCCACCCGATCCAGCAGATCGGTCGCCCGCTTCATCGCCGCGCTCGCCCCGACCATCTCCTCGAACTCGCGCGCCTCCGCCGCCGCGCGCCTGAGCCGCCTCACCTCGTCGCGCAGCGCCCGGTGCCGCACCGCCCGCTCCACCGCGATGCGCAGCACTTCGAGCTCGAAGGGTTTGGGGAGGAAATCGTACGCGCCCGCGCGGATGGCCGCGATCGCCGTGTCGAGGCTGCCGAACGCGGTGATCACGATGACGGGCACGTCGGGCCGCGTCCCGACGATCCGCTCGCACAAGGTGAGGCCGGTCATTCCCTTCATTTGCAGGTCGGCCACGACCACGTCGAAATCCTCGGTCGCGAGCAGGTCGAGCCCCTCCTCGCCGCTCGTCCGGTACGACGTGGAAAACCCGCGCTTCTTGAGCCCTGCGTCCAGCAGATCGCAGACGTCGGGCTCGTCGTCGATGATCAGGACACGCCCGGGGATGCTCGGCGGCACAAGGGCAGGTATACGCGAAACCGGCTGCCTTGGCCCGCCTCGCTGTCGACGCGGATAAACCCCTCGTGCTCCCGCACGATGCCATAGGAGACCGAGAGCCCGAGCCCGGTCCCCTCGCCCACGTCCTTGGTCGTGAAAAAGGGCTCGAAAATATGGGCCACGACGTCGGGCGGCATCCCCTCGCCCTCGTCGACGACCTCGATACAAGCGTACGTGGCCTCGTCCCCGCCGATGTCGCCGGGGGGCGCCGCGCATTCTTCATGGACCTTCACGCAGAGCCGCCCGCCCGCTTTCATGGCCTGGATGCCGTTGACCACCAGGTTCGTCAGCGCCTGCTGGATCTGCTCGGCGTCGGCGTCCGCCTCGATGGGCGCTTCGCCGGTCTCGATCTCGATCGACACCGTCCGCTTGTCGGCGAGCGGCTTGAGGAGGGACACGGTGCGCCGCGTGATGGCGCGGAGGTCGAGGCGCGACTTCTCGGCGCCTCGCCGGCGCGCGAAATCGAGGAGCTGGCGCACGATGCGGATGATGCGATCGGCTTGCTCGGCGATGGTGCGCGCGTTCCTCTCGACCTCCTCGGGGCTCGTCCCGTCCTCGCAGAGCATACGCGCGCGGCCCGAAATGACCTGGAGCGGCGCCCCGAGCTCGTGCGCGATGCCCGCGCCGAGCTTGCCCACCGTCGCGAGGCGATCGGCGTGGCGGAGCTGCTCGAGCGCGCTGATCCGCGCGTCCGTCTCCCGCGCCGCGCGCGCGTTGGCCTCCGCGAGGCGGTCGCACATGAGGTTCATCTCGTGCGCGAGCTGGCCAATCTCGTCGCGCTGGGAGAGCGCGAGGCGCGCGGAGAGGTCACCCGCGCCGACGCGGCGCGCCTGCGCGATGAGGCTCTGCATCGGCCGGCCGACGAACCATACGCCGAGCCCCGTGGCGATGAGCCCGCACACGAGCGCGACCGCGAGGTTCGCGAGGAACGTGTTGAACAGCGCCGTCCGCACGTATTGCTTCTCGCCCGCGAGCGACTCCGCGAGCTCGATGGCGCCGAGGGATCCTCCACCCTCCGCGACCACGGGCACGAACGTGACGAGGTGCTCCTCGTGCACGTCGTCGAGGCGCGGGAGCCTGAGCACGACCTCCTCGCCCCGCGCGACGGGGTCGAGCTCGGCACGGGGCGCGGCGGGGGCGTCGGCGCTGTCCGCGGGCACGTCGAGCGAGACCCAGCGAATGCGGACATGGTTCTCGCGCTGGTTGGCGAGCTGCACGACGGCCCGAGCGCGCTCGCGCCCGTCGGCGTGAACCATCTCGGCGACGGCCGCGGCGAGGACACGGCCATAGACGTGCGAGTCGTGGCGAATGTCCGTCTCGAAGAGCGCGACGAGCCGCCGCACGCGGGTGTAGGCGTGCACGGCGACGACCGCGAAGACGCCCAGGATGAGGGCGATGGCGAGCTTGCGGGCGAGCTTCACCGCGGGATCGTACCATGGCGTGGCCCCGCGCCCGCGTCCCTCTCACCGCCCCGCGATCCAGCCGTCGAACGTCCCCTCCCCGCCCGCGCTCCCTGCGTCGACCTTGATCCACAGATTGAGGAACGCCGTCCCCGCCGTCCTTTCGGGGTATTTCCGGTACGTCGCCGGCACCCGCGCCCCGAGCCCGTGGAACGTCACGATCCGCGTGCCCACCGGCAAAACGTCGAGCGCCGCCTCCACCCGCGCCGTGTCCTCGCGAAAGCGCGCCTCGGTCAGCGGAATCGCGTCGTCGAGCCGCCTCGCCTCGGGGAAGATGTTTTCCTCGAAGGGGTTGCAGAAATAGTACGCCCGATACGCATCCCAATCGATATCGGCGAGCGTGCCCGGCCGCACCTCGGCGCGGCCTGCGAGCCCGAGCGCGTCGATCACCTCCCTCGCGGTCTCGACGAGGGCCGCGCGGTGCTCGATTCCATGGAACACCGCGTCGGTCGTGAGCGCGCCCGCAATGCAGAGCTTGCCCACGCCCGCGCCGACGTCGAGCACGGGGCCGCCTGCCTCGGCGAGGAGGCGGCTCACCTTGCGCGCGACGACGAGGGGGGTCCAGAAGCGCGACGAGACGCGCCGGATGGGCTCGGGGAAGAGCTGATCGAAGGCGCGATCGGAGACGGGGTGCCCCGCGCGGACATCGCCTACCATCTTGTGGAGATCGGCGTCGAGTCGGGGGCGCGTCATGCGAGGGTCAGAAGCCGGTATACCGCAGGAACGCGTCCGGCTTCTTGCCGCCGTACGAGCCGTTCCAGTAGCCCTTCTTGTAGTTCGCCTCGGCCACACCCGTCGAGGTCTGCGAGCCGATGAACGTGCCCTGATCCGGGTCGAGCACGATACCGATGTGCCCCGGCCAGTGGACGAGATCACCGGCCTGGGGCTCGGTCACCTTCTGGAAGTAGGGCGAACTGCCGAAGTCGTTCGCCAGCATGTAAGGGAACTTCGGGTTCACCGAAGCCCGCAGCACCGCGACGACGAACTGGTTGCACTTCATCTCGGAGTAGGAAATCTCCCGGCCTTGCATCTGCTCGTAGTTCCGGGCCACCTGCGCAATGTCGTATCCCATGGAAGAGTCCTCCCGCTTCGCGAAGAATGGCGGGAGTTTACACGCGCCTCGCCGAGATGAAAACCCCCTTTTGGTGAATTCTCAGGGCAAACGCGCACGGAGCAGCGCGGCAAGGCCCGGGGCCGCGTCGGGCAAGGGCCCGCGGCACGCACGACGCGCGGCGTCGAAGAGGGCCTCGGGGCGCGATAACGCGGCGCGCGCGTCCGCCTCGTCCGCGAGCCGAACGCCGAGGCCGAGCGCCTCGACGTCGAGGGCGAGGCGCACCGACTCGGGGCTCTCGTGCAGCGGAAAGACGGCGAGCGGCACGCCGGCGAGCGCGGCCTCGGCGAGCGTCGAATACCCGGCCTTCGCGAGGACGAGATCACAAGCACCGAAATAACTCTGCGGGTCGGGCGTGATGGCAGGGAAATGGACGAGCGGGCCACGCGGCGGCGAATCGGCGTGGGAGGGAGCGAGGAGCCGAACGCCCGAGGCAGGCGCGGCGGCGGAGAGGACGTCGTAAAGGACGGCGTCGAGGCTGCCGCCGAGGCCGAAGCCGAGGAGAAGGTCCCCTTCGGCGACGCCGAGCTCGCGGCGAACCATCGCGCGATCCCGGCGCGGACGGCGCGCGAGGACGCCGTCGATGTCGTGCAGGGTCGAAAGGCCGGCGAGCGGCATTGCGCCGAGGCGAAGGCGATACCCGACGCGCGCGCGGGCATAGGCGTCCGCGAGAATCTCGTCGAGCTCGCTGCCGAATCGACCGGCGTACATGTCGAGCCAGGTGAAGTTCGAGCAAACGACGGCGGGCACGCCCACGCGCTCGGCCGCGAGGATCGCGGCGGCAGGGACGTCGGCGACGACGAGCGCGGCGCCGAGGGACACGAGGCGCTCGGCCTCGATCGCGACGAGGCGGGGCAGATCCGCGCGCCACGCGGCGAGGGCCTCGCGGGAGCGGTCGAGGTCGAAGTCGAGGGCGCCGGCGCGCGGCGCGAGGCCGGGATCGAGCGAGGCGACCACGACGTCGACGGGCGCCGGGAGCAAGGGCAAGGCGGCGCGGATCATGGGCGCCGCGGCGCCGACGCAGAGCGTGACGGAGGCGCCGTCCTCGGCGAGGCGCGACGCGAGCGCGAGCATGCGGGCGGCATGACCGAAGCCATGATCGGAGGCGTAGACGACGATACGAGCGGGAGGCGCCGCGGGCATGGCCCTCTGGTAGCGCAAATCGGCGCGGCGGGGACGGGCTTTGTGATAAGAGCAGACCTCATGCGCCTCTCCGACGTCCTCCCCGTGCTGGAATCGATCGCCCCTCTCCGGTTCGCCGAGGGCTGGGACAACGTGGGCTTGCTCGTCGGGGATCCGGCCGCGGAGGTCCGCGCGGCGCTGCTCTGCATCGATTACACGCCCGGCGTGGCGGCCGAGGCGCGGGAGAAGGGCGTCGAGTTCGTGTATTCGTACCACCCGCCGATCTTCGAGGCGATGAAGCGGGTGGTCTCGCCGGGGCCGATCTTCGAGGCGATCCGCGACGGGATCGCCATTTATTCGCCGCACACGGCGCTCGACGTCGCCGAGGGCGGGACGAACGATTTCCTGGCCGACCTCCTCGGCCTCGGCCGCAGCCTGCCCGCGCGCCGCCCGATGCGCGCGCCGGGCGCGAAAAGCGGGCCGGCGCCGGAGGGCGAATCGCTCGGGCTCGGGCGTATCGGCGAGCTCGAAGCGGAGGTGCCGCGCGACGAGCTTTTGGAGCGCATCAAGCGGGGCCTCGGAATCGAGGCGCTGCTCGTGGCAGGGCCGACGACGGGGAAGGTGCGCACGGTGGCGGCGAGCGCAGGCGCCGCGGGCGCCATGGTCGAGGACGCGCTCTCCCAGGGGGCGGAGCTTTACCTGACGGGCGAGATGCGGCACCACGACGCGCTGCGGGCCGCGAAGCTCGGCATGACGGTCGTGTGCGCGCTGCATTCGAACAGCGAGCGGGCCGTGCTGCCGCGGATCCGGGAGCGGATCGCCGGCGCGCTGCCGGGGCTCTCGGTGTTCGTGAGCGGGGCGGATCGGGATCCGTTCGTCGTGCGGTGACGAGGAAAGCCGCCGGCTTTTCTTTTCGTACGGAGGGCTCCAAGTGGCTTCCCCTCGTCGCCAAGGTGTGTTGTTCCATAAACGAACGACATCACTTCTGTCTGCCGAGGCTCGCCCGTGCCCCCTACCCTATCGCCGAACTTCGCCTACCTCGCGCACCACGACCCGCTCCTCGGCATCCTCGGCACCCAGGCCGAGCGGTACTTCGCTGACGATCCGAATACCTGTCTCATCAAGCTCCGGCAGTTCGGCGAGCGCCTCGCGAAGCACGCGGCCGCGCGCCTCGGGCTCTACACGTCACCGGCCGAGGACACGCAGGCCATCCTGATCAACCGGCTCCACGATCGCGGCGCGCTCGACGTCCGCACGAAGCAGCTCTTCCACGATCTGCGCCTCCTCGGGAACAAGGCCGCGCACGAGGTCCAGGGCTCGCACCACGAGGCGCTGCACCAGCTCAAGATGGCCCGCGAGCTCGGCGTCTGGTTCCAGCGCTCGTTCGGCAACCATCGCAAGTTCGACCCGGGCCCCTTCGTCCCGCCTCCGGGGCCGAATGATGACGCCGAGCTCGCGAAGGAGCTCGCCGCGCTCCGCGAGGAGCTCGCGAAGAGCAAGGTCGACGTCGAGGCCATGCGCGCCGCGGCCGAGGCGGAGGCGCGCAAGCGGCTCACGGCGGAGCAGATCGCGCAGAAGGAGGCCGACGAGCGGGCCCTCTGGGAGGCGCTCGCCACCGAGGAGGCCGAGCGGCGCGCGAAGGACGTGGAGGCCGTCGCGAAGCAGAAGGCCGCGATCGAGACGGAGCTGGCTGCGCTCCAGGCCAAGGCCGCCGCTGCTCCGGCCGAGACGATGCAGTTCCTCACGCGCGCGGCCGAGGCGTCGCGCGATGTCTACCTCGACGAGGCCGCGACGCGCCGGCTCATCGACGAGCAGCTCCGCGCCGTCGGGTGGGAGGTCGACTCCGAGCGGCTCTCGTACAAGCGTGGCGCGCGGCCCGAGAAGGGGAAGAATCGCGCGATCGCCGAGTGGCCCACGGAGAATGGCCGGGCCGATTACGTGCTCTTCGTCGGCACCGTGGCCCTCGGTGTCGTCGAGGCGAAGCGGTTCCACAAGGACGTCGCCGGCAAGCTCGATCAATCGGCGCGGTACAGCGTCGGCATTCTCGCGAAGGACGGCGTGGCGTTTGCCGGCGGGCCGTGGGGGAAAGGGAAACACCGGGTGCCGTTCCACTTCGCCACGAACGGCCGGCCCTACCTCGAACAGCTCCGGGAAAAGAGCGGCATCTGGTTCCGCGACGCGCGCCGGGACGAACATGCGGGCAAGCCGCTCCAGGGCTGGTATTCGCCGGAGGGCCTCGAAGCCCTGCTGAAGCAGGACATCGGCGCGGCGCACGACAAGCTCCGCCACGAGCCGACGGGCTACCTCGGCCTACGCGCGTATCAGATCCGTGCGATCCAGGCCGTCGAGGCCTCGATCGAGGCAGGAAACCCGAGCTGCCTCGTCGCGATGGCCACGGGCACCGGCAAGACGAAGACCGCCATCGGGCTCGTGTATCGGCTCATCAAGGCCAAGCGCTTCCGCCGCGTGCTTTTCCTCGTCGATCGAAGCGCGCTCGGCGAGCAGACGCGTGATGCGTTCAAAGAGACGAAGCTCGAGAACCTGCAAGCGTTTCATCAGATCTTCGACATGAAGGAGCTCGGGGACATCAAGCCCGAGGGAGACACGAAGCTCCACATCGCCACGGTGCAGAGCCTCGTGAAGCGGGTCCTCAATGCCACGGATCCCGCCGACGTCCCGCCGGTCGATCAATACGACTGCCTCGTCGTCGACGAATGCCACCGCGGCTACACGCTCGATCGGGAGCTCTCGGAGACCGAGCTCGGCTTCCGTGACTTCGACGACTACATCTCCAAGTATCGGCGTGTCCTCGACCATTTCGACGCGGTGAAGATCGGCCTCACGGCCACGCCCGCGCTGCATACGACCGAGATCTTCGGCGCGCCTGCGTTCCGTTACTCGTACCGCGAGGCCGTGATCGACGGGATGCTCGTCGACCACGAGCCGCCGATCCGCATCGTGACGGAGCTCGCGCAGAAGGGGATCCAGTGGGCCAAGGGCGAGGACGTCAAGGTCTACGATCCGGGCAAGGCGCAGCTCGACCTGATTCACCTCGCAGACGAGGTGAAGATCGAGATCGAGGGCTTCAACCGCGCCGTCATCACGGAGAACTTCAACCGCGCCGTCTGCGAGGAGCTCGCGAACCACATCGACCCGATGGGCGACGCGAAGACGCTGGTGTTCGCGGTGAACGACGACCACGCCCAGCTCGTCGAGCGCCTGCTCCGTGAAGCGTTCACCACGAAATACGGCGCGCTCGACAACGACGCGGTCAAAAAGATCACGGGCAGCAGCGACAAGCCACTCCAGCGCATCCGCGAGTACAAGAACGAACGCCTGCCGAATGTGGCGATCACGGTCGACCTGCTCACGACGGGCATCGACGTCCCGCGTATCTCGAACCTCGTCTTCCTCCGCCGCGTCAAGAGCCGCATTCTTTACGAGCAGATGCTCGGCCGCGCGACGCGGTTATGCCCCGAGATCGGAAAGACCGTCTTCCGCGTCTTCGACGCCGTGGAGCTCTACGACGCTCTTTCGCAATACACGGAGATGAAGCCCGTCGCGCCCTCGCCGACGGTCACCTTCGCGCAGCTCGTCGCGGAGCTCGGGCACGCGGACCCCGAGGCGCGCAAGCTCGCGCTCGACCAGCTCGTCGCCAAGCTCCGGCGCAGGGCACCGGCCCTGAAGGGCGAAGACCTCTCGCGCTTCGAGGGCATTGCCTCGATGTCCCCGCCTTCGCTCGCCGCGATGCTCCGCCGGCAGAGCCCCGAGGAGGCCGCGGCGTGGTTCGGGCAGCATGGGTATCTCGTGCCGGTGCTCGACGGGCGGTTCGGCGAGACGCGGCCGCTGCTCGTCTCCGACCACGCCGATCGGGTCGTGGCCGTCGAGGTCGGTTATGGCAAGGGGACACGCCCGGAGGATTATCTCGACAGTTTTTCCGCGTTCCTGCGGGAGAACATGAACAAAATCCCGGCGCTCGTGGTGATCACGCAGCGCCCGCGGGACCTCACGCGCGCGGCGCTGCGCGAGCTGCTCCTCGCGCTCGACGCGAAGGGGTACACCGAGGCGGCCTTGCAGGCGGCGTGGCGGCAGGCGTCGAACGCGGACATCGCGGCGTCGATCATCGGCTACATCCGCAAGGCCGCGCTCGGCGATCCGCTCGTCCCGTACGAGGAGCGGGTGGCGCGGGCTGTGAACAAGATCCTCGCGCGGCCGGGCTGGACGTCGATCCAGCGGCAATGGCTCCAGCGGATCGGCAAGCAGCTCGAACGGGAGCGGGTCGTGGATCCCGCCACGATCGACGAGAGCGAGGCATTCAAGTCGAACGGCGGGTTCAAGCACCTCGACAAGGTGTTCTCCGGCAAGCTCGACGCGATCCTCGGGGATCTGCGGGAAGAGGTCTGGAAGGACGCGGGGTGAAGGGGAACCCGACGACGGGCGTGCGCTGCAAGCGCCCTTTACCTCCGCGCCGGACTCGCGTAGTTCTTCCGCCGGAACCCCCCCGCCATGTCCACCACCGACATCGTCCAGAAGCTCTGGAACCTCTGCCACGTCCTGCGCGACGACGGCATCACTTACCACCAGTACGTCACCGAGCTGACCTACCTTCTCTTTCTCAAGATGATGAAGGAGACGGACCAGGAGAAACACCTGCCAAAGGGCTATCGGTGGGGGGATCTCGAAACGAAGGACGGCATCGAGCAGCTCCATTTCTATCGGGCGCTGCTGCTGCACCTCGGCACGGAGGGCTCGGGGCGGGTGCAGGCCATCTTCGCGAATGCGACGACGTCGCTCAAGGTGCCGCGGAACCTGAAGAAGCTCGTGGACGCGATCGACGGGCTCGACTGGTATTCGGCGCGGACCGAGGGGCTCGGGGATCTTTACGAGGGGCTGCTCGAAAAGAACGCGGCGGAGAAGAAGTCGGGGGCGGGGCAATACTTCACGCCGCGGCCGCTCATCGATTCGATGGTGCACCTCGTGAAGCCGCAGCCGGGGGAGAAGGTGCAGGACCCGGCGGCGGGGACGGCGGGGTTTTTGATCGCGGCCGACCGGTACATCAAGGGCGAGACGGACCAGCTCTTCACGCTCGACGCGAAGGAGCAGGCGTTCCAGAAGAAGAAGGCGTTTTACGGCGTGGAGCTCGTGCCGGACGCGCATCGGCTCGCGCTGATGAACCTGATGCTGCACGACATCGAGGGCGAGCTTTCGCTCGGGGATACGCTCTCGTCGCTCGGCACGCAGCTCGACAAGGCGGACGTGATCCTGACGAACCCGCCCTTCGGCACGAAGAAGGGCGGCGGGCTGCCGACGCGGGACGATTTTACCTTTCCGACGTCGAACAAGCAGCTCGCGTTTTTGCAGCACATCTATCGAGGGCTGCGGCCGGGTGGTCGGGCGGCGGTGGTGCTGCCGGACAACGTGTTGTTCGAGGAGAATACGGGGACGGAGATCCGGCGGGACCTGATGGAGAAGTGTGATCTGCACACGATCCTGCGGCTGCCGACGGGGATTTTTTATGCGCAGGGGGTGAAGACGAACGTCCTGTTCTTCACGCGCGGGGCGACGGACAAGGGCCACACGAAGGCGGTGTGGGTGTTCGACATGCGGGCGAACATGCCTTCGTTCGGGAAGCGGACGCCGCTCGGGCGGGATCATTTTGCCGAGTTCGAGGCGGCGTTCGGGAAGGATCCGCTGGGGAAGAGCAAGCGGAAGGATCAGGGGGAGGCGGGGCGGTTCCGGAAGTTCACGCGGGAGGAGATTCGGGGGCGGGGGGACAACCTCGATATTGCGTGGCTGAAGGATGAGAGTGTCCGGGGCGCGGATGATCTGCCGGAGCCGGAGGAGATTGCGGACGAGATTTTGGAGAGGTTGCGGGTGGCGGTGGCGGAGATTGAGGGGTTGCGGGCGGAGTTGGAGGTTGGGGCATGAGTGAACTTCCGTCTGGCTGGAGTGCAGTCAAACTGCGGGATGTCGCTCCGAGCATTACTTATGGCCATACCGCATCGGCCACGGAACAGAGGATAGGTCCACGCTTCCTAAGAATTACGGATATCCAGGACGACCATGTTGAATGGGCAACCGTTCCGTTCTGTGGCTGTGACGACGTCGAGAAGTACCAGCTCGCTTCGGGTGACATCGTCGTGGCGAGGACGGGGGCGACGACAGGAAAAAGCTTCCTGATCAAGACCCTACCTGAGCAGGCCATTTTTGCTTCGTATCTCATCCGCATACAGCCAGGGCGCGCCGTGCAACCGGAATACCTTGGCTGGTTTATGAGAACCCCCGCGTATTGGGAGCAGATTACGACGGTCAGCAAGGGTACGGCGCAACCAGGCGCCAATGCCTCCCTTCTTGGGGAACTGGACGTCCCACTTGCGCCCGTAGCCGAACAACGCCGCATCGTCTCCAAAATCGAATCCCTCACCACCCGGAGCCGCCGCGCCAAGGAAGCGCTCGACGCCGTCCCCGATCTCCTCGAACAGTTCCGCCAGTCCGTGCTCGCCGCCGCGTTCCGCGGGGATCTGACCGCCGCGTGGCGCGAGAAGAACCCCGACGTGGAGCCGGCCGAGGTGCTCCTCCAGCGCATCCGCGCCGAGCGGCGGCGGCGGTGGGAGGAGGCGGAGTTCGCGAAGATGCGGGCGAAGGGGAAGGTGCCGGGGGATGATCGGTGGAAGGCGAAGTACGAGGAGCCGGAGCCGGTCGATGCGAGTGAGCTGCCGGAGTTGCCGGAGGGGTGGTGTTGGGCGCCAGCTGCTGCGATTGTCGCCGGTGACGCCGATATCGTTTATGGCATAGTCCAGCCTGGCCCTGTAGTGGAAGATGGTATCCCCTACGTAAGGGGGATGGATATCGAAGATGGCGTAATACTCGAGCATCAGCTCCTACGCACAGCTCCTGAGATAGCGGCTCGTTATGACCGCGCGGCGCTACGAGGTGGAGATGTTCTTCTTGGGATCATTCGTGCGACAAAGGTTGCCATCGTTCCCCCCACGTTGGACGGAGCGAATATCACACAGGGTACTGCCCGGTTCCGGCCTGCAGCCGGGATATTGACGGAAGTTCTGGCCGGATGGCTTGAGAGTCCACTTGCGCAAGAGTCACTGCACGCGATGTACCGTGGTATTGACATGCCAGGACTGAACTTGCGCGATGTGCGCCGTCTGCCAGTACCGGTAATTCCACTTGCTGAACAGGAAGTGCTGGCTGCCGTGCTGCTGAAGTTCAAATCGCGTGAGCGAGCACTGCGGGATCACATGTCCGAAATCCTCCGCGCGGCAGCATCCGTCGACCGCGCCATCCTCTCCAAAGCCTTCCGCGGCGAGCTCGTCCCCCAAGACCCCACCGACGAACCCGCCTCGGCCCTCCTCGAACGCCTCCGCGCCGAAGCCACCGATCCGACCGGCAAGAAGCCCAAGGGCGGCAAACGGCGCGGCGCCGAGGGGCGCAAGGGCACGGCGGCGCGCGTGTCCGATTGACACCCGCGTGCCCACGGCGAGGCATGCGCGCCAGGACACCCACTGCGCGCGGCCGGAGGCAAGATTCCACCGGTCCACCTCACGACCCGCCGCCGGCTGCGCCCGCTGCCGCTCGCCGCTCCCGATTCGCCTCCGCCCCCCGCCTCCACCGTTGCTCTCGCGTCTCCGAACGTCCCGACCGCCGCGCGTCACCGTGACGCGTGCCCGTTCGCGTCTTCGAACACCCTCGCGTCACGCTCTCCTCCCGGGTCTCCGAAGCTTCGAACACCCACGCGTCACGTTTCCCTGCGCCCGTTGGAACGACCGATCCCCCTCGCGTCACCGTCTCCAGCGGGTCTCCCCACGTTCGAACACCCTCGCGTCACGGTGACGCGTGCCTTGTTCGGACGTTCGAACACCCTCGCGTCACGCTCTCCCGCGACCCTTCGAACGTTCGGGCACCCTCGCACGCCCGAAACCTGCTCGTCCACCGCAGATGGGAGAATTCAGGCGACGGAGAGGGCAGACATCCCCTGGCGAGCGGATCGGGGCATTCCTCGGCATTCGTAGGAGGAAGCTTCCCGTCAGGCCGGAGGGGCCGATACCCTCCGCGCGGGAGTTCCCATGCGCCGTGGTGTCTTCACCTCGTTCCTGCTACCGCTGCCCCTTCTCCTCTTCTGCGCCTCGCCCGCGCACGCGCTGGAGTTCCGTGTCTGCGTCAAGCCGCCGGACGTCCCGCCCGGCATGACGGTGTGGGCCTATGAGAATGGGTCGGCACAGGTGTGGACGACGCGCAGCCGGGTGGAGTTCACGCGCAAGGTCGAGGGGCGCGCCACCTATCTTTACGACCCTCATGCGCCGCCAGAGAGCGTCCGTGTCCTACCGATCCCGTACAACTTGCTGAAATGCCCGCCGCCGCCGCCGCGACCGAAGCCGGCGCCGGCGAAGGAGCCGCCGAAGGAGAAAAAAGCGGACGACGGGAGCGCGAGCAAAACGCCTGGCGAGCGCGGCGGGGACGAGGACAGCGTCGAGAAGCGCGTCGAGGAGCATCGCGTTCCGCAGCCAAAGGAGGGCCCGCCGCCGCCGCGTGCTTCGGCCCCGGCCAAGCAGAAGGATCCGGTCTTGCCGCGGGAAGGCGTCTTATCGAGCGAGCCGATCCTCCCGCAGCGAGAGGCGAAATGGGCGGACAAGGAGCACGGGCTCGTCGATCGAGGCGGCGCGCTCCCGCAGCTCGTGGACACGGCGGACCGGAAGCCGCTCAGCGTCACGTCGTGCGAGCAGACGGAGGAAGGTTGCCCGGCGCGGCCGAAGAAGACGCGGGCGGGGGCGATCCTGGAGCAGGTGGTGATCGCGGGGGCGATCTTCAACCTGCAAATGAACGAGGATCTCCATCGGGCCGACGGCAAGGAATACGGGATCGTCGGCGGGATGAATGAAGGCGGGCCAAACGACCCGCGGCTTCAGGCGGCGGCCGCGGCCGTGATGTTCTCGCCGGTGGCGATGGCGCTGGGGAACAAGTTCATGAAGGCGGCCGCCGAGGCGAGCAAGGCGGGGGAGAAGCTTGTTCTCAAGGACGTGCGTGAGCTGTCGGAGGAGGCGGCGGAGTACCTGGCGAAGGAGTATGGAGAGGAGCTGACGCAGGCGCTCGCGGAGGCGGGGGTGATCGGGCCGTTTCGGGTGATGCAGAAGTTCACGCTGGGGCATGAGCGGAAGTGGCAAGCGCACCATGTCTACGAGGTCAAGAAGATGATGGAGATCGGCCTCGATGCGCTGGATGGGCCGGCGGTGATCCTTTCGGAGGAGGCGCACACGGTGATGACGAACAGGCTGCGCGAGGCTACGGGTAAAATCCCTGGTACAAGGCCGAAGGAACTCTGGGAAGCATACAAGAAAGTCTACGAGCTGAACCCCGAATGGCTCAAGGCGATTGCTCACTATTTCGGGGAATGAGTGGTTGTTCGTTGCGCCAGCAGGACCACGATGCGAACCAAAAGCAAAATCATATTCAACGCGCACGGTATTCCGGGTCGAGAGCAGCCCATTCTTTCAGCAGCACGCTGTGATGCCGATGTGGCTGTCGTCAGCGACTTTCATTTGAACGGCAAGCGCTCGGTGACTGTATTTGTCACCCTCGACGTCGAGGACCCTCGCCTGGCCCTCTTGCAGAAGCTCCTCGTCGCGTACAAAGTCGACTGGCTGGATCAGCGCTGGGACGAATACACGGACGAGGAATATGATGCCGCGCCCTTGATCGTCATGCAGGCGCTTGCGGACAACCACGTCATCGGAGGCCCCCGCTTCTACACCGAGTATGATCTCTCCAATGCCTGCCCGGCGTGCGGCGCGGGGATGCGGCAGACCGGTGTGTACATGCTCGACGGCGCAGGTCCAAGCATGGTGGGGCTCGGCCAGTATCGCGCCGTGTCCAGCTACAGCGAGATCATCGTCGATCCGCCGCTCGCCGAGGCGCTCGCGCGCGCCCATCTCACCGGGCTCTCCCTCCGGAGCGTGCACGCGTACCAGCCGAACGAGGCGCTGATCGAGCTGATCTGGAAGCAGATGTGGGCGTCGCACACCCTGCCCCCATTGTCGCCGCGCTCGACCGGGATCGACTTCGAGAGCGCGTGCAAGACCTGCAAGCGCGGCAAGATCGACACGACGAGCCCCGAGCGTTTCGTCTACCGCGCCCGGGACCTCGAAGGGGCAAAGGACGTGAACCGGATGTGGGAGCATTTCGGGTACGTTCGATGGAACGGTGACCTGAAGACGGCCGTCTTGTGGCAACCGTACTTCGTCGTCACCCCCAAGGTCTGGCGCATCTTCAAGGACGCAGGCGTGACCGGGTTCCAGTGGCTGCCCATCCGCGTCGTCGAGGACTGACGCGGCCGAATGTCGGGCGCTTCCGCTTCCGCTTCCGCTTCCGTGCGTCGAGGGTTGTTGATCCGCGGAGCTTGCGCCGTCACTTATCGGGACGCTTCGGCTTCGGCATGGGTGTTCCCGTGAAGGGGTTGATGAGCGGATCCGGCAGCGGCGGCTCGGGGGGAAGCTCGGGCGAGCCGGGCCAGGTGATGCCCACATGTTGCAGGCGCCGTTGAATGGCGAGCAGTTGCTTCGGCTCGGGCGGCTTGGCGAGGAGCGTCGCGAGCTCGTCGGGCGTGAATTCGGTGGGGCCCTGCAACCGCCGATCGACCACGGCGTCGATGATGGCGTGGATCGGTGCGTCTTTCGTTCGGGCGCGCTCGGCTCCCATGGCGGCAAGCTCCCCCAGTAAGGAGAAGGGGAGTCGACCGTTTTGGAGCATGCCCCAGGGGATGAGTCGCTTGACGCCGGGGCCTTTCGGGTCGTCGAAGAGCGTGCCCCCGACACGATCGCCGTGCAGCCAAAAGCCGACGCTCGCTATCTTCTCCAAATGGTTTCCATCGCTGAGCACGCTGGTGGCTATCACGAGCGCGGGCTCCAGCTCGGCGGGAAGGCCCGGCACGGCCCCGCGCACGTCGTCAGGGCCATGGGTTATCGCGTCGAGTGGCAGCTTGAACTGCTCGACCGGACCCCACCCGAGCTCGTACGCGAGACCGACGACGCCCGCCTCGGTCCAGGCCACGACCTCGTAGTCGCCACATCCGCTGTCGGTCCGCAAGGCTCCTCGATGCACGTCTCCCGTCCAGGTCGAGTAGTCGCAGACGGGCAACCACAGACCGCTCCCCATTCTTGCCACGCGGGCTTCCACGTAGGCGCGCAGCGCGGCGCGCACGATGGCATCACGGTCGAAGGCGAGGCGTCCGCGGGGATGGTTGCGCAGGACCATGGGCCTCGCCTAGACCACGTTTGTCCGAGCGTCAACGTGGGCGCGTCACGGCGCGTAGGATTTCGCGGCGTTGACCCGTTTTACTTCCTCGACCGGCGGGTTGGTGTTCGAGAGATACCGGTTGAGCTGGTTCGAAATAACGGCGGCGTTCTTGTTCGAGTTCGTGCCCCAGTCGCAACTGCGCTGGTCCTTCATGGGCACGACGTGGTTCACCTCCGCGAACTGACCAGGGTCGAAGGGCGGGGGGTCGATCTCCTGCTCGTAGAGCACGAGCGGCTCCTCGCACTCTGCGGGCACTTTTTCGCAGTTCGCGTTGTACACATCGCAAGGCCACTTGAAGCCCGCGAGATCGGAGTGGATCTGGCCGCCATGCGCTTTGCGGTTGACCTGGAGGATATACTTGTGCTGGTAGAGCGGCGTGCCGTCGGCGGCGAACACGCCGCTGAAGCAGTTGTTGAACTTATGCCCCGGCCCGACCGTTGGCGGCTCGGGCAAGTCGCGATACGGCCCGCTCACCTCCACCAGCACCCCGTCGACCTCGACGAGCGGCGTCTGCCTGGGCGCTGGCTCGAACGTGACGAAGAGCTTGTTTGCGGGATCCGAGCCGATCTGCAGCGTGTAGTCACCGTTGCCGACGGGCTGGCACTCGTACCCCTGGGCGTACGGCGCATTCCCCGATACCTCGCCGATCTTCGCCGCATCTTCACACGCTTTCTCCCACGTCTTGTAGAGGCAGTTGAACGTACTCGGGGTTGTGTCGGACATGTAACAAGCGTCGCGGAACGCTCCGATGTACTTCTTGCGCAGCTCGAGGTCCATGGTCGGGTTTCCATCGAGCGGGATGCGGTAACGCATGCACGGATCGGGCATCGTCGCCGTACATTCGGCCTTCGTGTCAGTCGAGGTGTCGGGTAGAGCCGGGCATGACTTGAGAGGCCCCGGATCGAGAGGCGGCCCGCACGCGCCCGTCATCGCTGCCCCACCGAAGCCCGACACCAGGACGCCCAGCATAGCCGAGCGGAGTCTCGTCCTTGCTTGCATGGTGTAGTGAATCGCAGGGCCATCGGCTGGGGGGCAACGGAAAACCAGCCAGGGGCTCACGATGCGCCCGTGAACCGGGCGTCCCATGATGGTAACCGGGTCGGCGGGATCCGGCGGGAGCCGCGGGAGCGGTACACAATCAGATCTCTCTTGTCGCTTCCGCTTGCCGCTCCCGCTCCCGCCTCCGCCTCCGCTCCCTCGCGTGCGCCTTCCGCCGTCCGCGCTACGCTCGCTCCCGCCATGATCGGCTCCGCGGTCACAGCCGTGCTCGGCCCGACGAACACCGGCAAAACGCACCGGGCCGTCGAGCGCATGCTGGAGCATGCGTCCGGGATGATCGGCCTGCCGCTCCGGCTCCTCGCGCGCGAGGTCTACGACCGCATCACCGCGCGCCTCGGCGAGCAGCGCGTCGCGCTCGTGACGGGCGAGGAGAAGCGCATCCCGCGCGGCGCGCAATACTGGGTCTGCACGGTCGAGGCCATGCCGCGGAACCTCGACGTCGAGTTCGTCGCGGTCGACGAGATCCAGATCGCCGCGCATCCGCAGCGCGGGCACGTGTTCACCGAGCGCCTGCTCGATGCCCGCGGCACGAAGGAGACCTGGTTCATGGGGGCCGCGTCGATGCAGCCCCTGATCGCCGAGCTCCTGCCCGCGGCGCGCATTCAAACGTTCCCGCGGCTCAGCCGGCTCGCGTTCGCGGGGGCCGAGAAGCTCGCGCGGCTGCCGCAGAGGAGCGCGATCGTCGCGTTTTCCATGCAGGAGGTGTACGAGGTGGCCGAGCGGCTGCGGGCCACGCGCGGCGGCGCGGCCGTGGTGCTCGGGGCGCTCTCGCCGCGCACGCGCAATGCGCAGGTGGCCATGTTTCAGTCGGGCGAGGTCGAGTACATCGTCGCGACCGACGCCATCGGGATGGGGCTGAACCTCGACGTGAAACACGTGGCGTTCGCCGCGCTGCGCAAGTTCGACGGCCGCGACGTGCGGGACCTCGAAGCGGCGGAGATCGGGCAAATCGCCGGGCGCGCCGGGCGCTATACGAGTGATGGATCGTTCGGCACCCTCGCGCCCCTCACGCTGCCGCAGGGCCTCGCGAACGCCGTGGAGGGGCATCGGTTCCCCGCGGTGCGGCGGCTCGTCTGGCGGAACGCCGATCTCGATACGGGCTCGATCGAAGGCCTGCTCGCTTCGCTTCGGCGCTCGCCGGGGCGGCGCTCGCTCTTGCTCCAGGAGAGCGCCGAGGACGCGGCGGCGCTCGCGCGAATGGCACAGGACCCGGCGATCCGGGCGCGGGCGCAGGGGCGGGAGGCGGTCGAGTTGCTCTGGGAGGTCTGTCGGATCCCCGATTACCGCAAGCTGCTCTTCGAATCCCACGTCGCGCTGCTCGCGGAGATTTTTGCCCACCTCGCGGGGCCACGGGCGTGGCTCGACGAGGCGTGGATGGATGAGCGCGTGCGGGAGATCGACGAGCCGGCCGGGGACATCGATACGCTCATCGCGCGTATCTCGGCCATCCGGACGTGGACGTACGTGTCGCACCAAGGCCGCTGGGTGAAGGATCCGGCGGCGTGGCAGGAGCGGACCGCGGCGATCGAGGATCGGCTGAGCGACGCGCTGCACGAGCGATTGGTGCAGCGGTTCGTCGAAAAGAGCGGCGGCGGGAGCAAGGCGCGGCCGCAAGGAAATTCGCGCAAAGCGGCGCCGACACGGGCGGAGCTTCGCGCGATGGATAAGGCGAATCCATTTGGAAAACTCGCGGCATTGAAGGCGCCGCAGGCGCGCGAGGCGGGCGGGGCGTCCTCGGACGAGGCGCGCTGGGTGGAGGCGGTCGTCGCGGCGCGGCACGTGTCGATGGAGGTGGATGCGTCGGGGCGCATCACGTTCGAGGACGGGCGCGAGCTCGGGCGGCTCGTACGGGGATCAAGCTTGCTTTTGCCGGACGTGAAGCTCGCGCCCGTGCTGGAGTTCGGCGCGGGGGCGCAGACGCGCATCACGCGGCGGCTCGTGGCGTTCGCGCGCGACCTCGTGGAGGAGCTCTGTGCGCCGCTGCGGGCGCACGCGCCGCGCGGGCTCGGGGCCGCGGCGCGCGGGATCCTTTATCAGCTCGAACAGGGGCTCGGGACGGCGCGGGCCGAGGACGCAGCGGCGCAGATCGCCGAGCTCGCGCTGGAGGACCGAGACAAACTCGCGGCGGCGGGCATCGTGGTGGGCGCGCGGGTGCTCTATGTGCCGGCGATGCTCAAGGGCGGGGCACTTTTGCGGCGCAGCGCGCTCGTTTCGGCATTCGCAGGGGCGAAGGCGCCACGAGCGCCGGGGCCGAGCGTGGTGTCGGTGCCGGTCACGCGCCCCGCGGACGCGCCGCTCCATACGGCCCTGGGATATCCGGTCTTCGGGCCTCGCGCGGTGCGGGCAGACGTGGTCGAAAAGGTGCTCGCGGCGATCGAGGCGGAGGGGGGCCTTCCGCCGGCGGGAAAGCTCGCGGGATGGCTCGGGTGCCCGGCGAAAGAAGCGGCGAAGGTGGGCGCGGCGATCCTGGGCGACACGCGCGGCGAGCCGCAGGCGGCCCCGGCGCCCGCGGATGCGGCGAAAGTGTAATTCATCGAAAACGTGCCGAGGACCGGGAAGCCGCCTTGTGGTACGGGGCGTTCGCATTTATAGTCCGGTGCCTGCTTATTTCCTTCGTTGAGGTTCGGCGCATGCGTGACGCGTGGATGCGTACGGATTTGCTTTGGTGCGGCGTCGTGGGGATGGCCGTGGGCTGCTCCCAGGAGGACCGCGCCACGGCCACGGGCGATACCACGTTCGTCGACGTGGGCGGCTCCGGCGGCGGCCAGGCCGGTCACCCCGTGCCCCACGAGACCTTCGATACGCCGTGAAAGGGAGAACGACCATGACGAATCGATTGCATTTCGCATCTCTGGCTGCCTTGCTCGCCGCGCTGCCGATCGCGGGCTGCGGGGGTTCGGACGCGCTGGCCACGCCGGACTGCGGCACGTACGCCGAGGCGCCCGAGAAGGCGTCCGGCGTGGTGTACGTGTCCGCGTCCTGCGGCGCGCGGGACGGGGACGGCTCGGTCGAGCGGCCCTTCGCGTCGATTCAGCAAGGCATCGACGCCTCGGTCGGGGGCGGCGCGGTGCTCGTCGACGCCGGGACGTATGCCGAGAACCTGAGCATCACGAAGCCGGTGCAGGTCCTCGGCGCGGACAAGGCCGGCGACCCGAACAACGCGAGCATCATCGTGCAGGCGCCGTCGGCGTACGCGATCACGGTGGAGGGCGCGTCGGACGTGCTCCTGCGCGGGATCATCGTGCAGAAGCCCGAGGGCGCGGGGATCCGGGTGCAGAAGAGCGGCAGAGCCGTGATCGAGGGATCCCGCATCGAGGGCGCGATCGCGGTGAACGAGGACGGCCACGGGGTGATGGCGTCGGACAACGCCAGCATCATCGTCCAGCGGACGATCATCGTGCAATCCGAGGGCGCGGGTGTACACGTCAATGCGGCGTCGGCGCAGGTCGAGCGCAGCATCATCGTGCAGAGCGGCGCCCTCGCGGGGATCTGGGTGCAAAACGCGCTCGACGAGGTGTCGCTCGTCGGAAACGAGATCCGCGAGAATGTCTCGGCGGGCATCTCGATCCTCGGCTCGCGCGCCATCATCGTGCAGAACCAGGTGAAACACACGAAGAGCCGCGCCCCCGGCGGGGTGGCGGACGGCATCCGGGTGCTCGGCGACGGCGTGATGGGCGAATCCTACGTGGAGATCGGCGGCGACCTTCCCGAGAGCACGAACATGATCGAGGGCAACGACCGGGCCGGGATCGTGTTCTCGGGCGAGCGCGCGCGCGGGATCATCGTGCAAAACGAGGTGATCGGCAATGCCGACGACACCACGCGCGGCGCGGGGATCTGGGTGCAATCGAAGGCCGGCACCGCGCCGAACGACGACCAGAGCGTGGGCATCCGGATCGAGCAGAACCGGATCGAGGCGAACCATTTCCTCGGGATTGGCGTGACGTCCGGGGCCCGCGCGATCATCGTGCAGAACCAGAGCATCAACGGGACGATCGCGGGGGACATCAAGGTGAACGGGCTCCCCGTCAAGATCGGCGACGGGCTCGGCGTGTACGCCGGCGCGAGCGCGCACGTCGACCTCAACACGTTCGCGGGCAACGCGCGCGTGGGCGCGCTCTTCGACGGGTCCGCGTCGACCTGCGTCTTGACGAACAACACGTTCGAGAAGAACACCGCCGGCGCCATCATCGTGCAGAACGTGAACGGGGCGTTCGATTACGGGGACAACAAGGGCGATATTTCGGTCGACCCTCCGGTGGCCCCCATCCTCAGCGACCCCTCCGAGCTTTGAGCCCACCCCGGCGGGCGCCGTCGACGACGCGCGCCCGCCTCCCCTCGCGATCAACCCGATAACGACGTGGCGAGCGCCCGCGTCTCCTCGGCGAGCTTGTTCATGTTCGCCGATTCGAAAATCGAAATGCTCTCGTCGAGGAAGCGGCTCGCCTCGGCGCGCGCGGCTTCGTCGCCCTTCGCGCGCGCGTGGAGCACACGCGCCATCGTGCGGCGCGCCGTTCCCCGCATGTAAGGCGAGCTGACGCGGTCGGCGAGCTCGATGCAGCGCTCGGCGTGCCCCTTCGCCGCGTCGAGCTCGCCCGTGACGAGGTGGCATTCGGCGAGCCCGCGGTGTGCCTCGGCGAGGCCGCGCAAGGAGCCGAGGCGCTCGTGCAGCACCTCGGCCCGCGAGAGCGTGCGAATGGCCGCGCGGGCGTCGCCGCGCGCGAGCTCGAGCTCGCCGACGTTGCTCAGGAGGATCGAGCGGTGCTGGACGAGGTCCCAGCGCTCGGTTTGTTCGAGCGCCTCCCGCCAGGTGGACTCGGCCAGGTCGAGGCGGCCGCGGAAGTAATGGAGCGCCGCGAGCCCATTGTAGGCGTCGACGGCCTCGACGGGCGCGTTCGCCGCGATGGCGCGATCGATGGCCCGCTGGTAGGTCGGTTCGCCCTCGTCATACCGGCCCGTGTGCAGATATCCGTTGCCGAGGACGCGGTAGGCCGAGGAGAGGGCGCGCTCCCATTCCTGCGTGCGCGCGGCGGCGTCGCCTTTTTCGTGGGATTCGAGCACGCGGCGGAGGCGCTCGGCGCAATCACGATGATCACCGAGGTGGACGCTCGCCCCCATCGCGCCCGTGAGCGCGCGGAGCGCGAGCAAGCTCTCGTCCTCGCCGAGCCATTGTTCGGCGAGGACAAACGATTCCCGCGCGTCGGCATACCGGCTGAGGTGCTGGAGCGCCCAGCCCTTTTCGATGGCGACGCGGGCCTTTTCGTCGGCGCAGTCGCCGAGGCCTCCGGCGCGGGCGAGCGCGTCGTCGGCGACCTCGATGGCGCGCGCGAGGCTGCCCGCGAGCACGAGCTCGTGCGCAAGGCAACCCGCGAGGGAGAGCAGCTCGCCGAGCCGCGCGGGCGCGTCCATGGCCGAGGCGGGCATTTCGAGGAGGATCTCGCGGGACGCTTCGAGCATCCGCACGGCCTCCTCGATCGCGTGGGTGCGCATGGCGCGCTCGGCGGCGCGACGCTTGTACGGCAGGGCGAGGGCGAGCTCGCCGGCCTCGCGAAAATGGTGGCCGATGAGGTCGTCGTGCGGGCCGGGGGAGCCGCCCGTGGCGCGTTCGAGCCAGAGCGCCGCGGCCCGGTGGAGCGCGCGGCGCCGCGCCTTGGGCACACGCCGCTGCGCGACCTCCTGCAAGGCCGCCTGCGTGAACGCATAATCGAGCTCGCCGGCCAGCATCGCGTCGCGTCGCTGTGCGAAGATGCCGCGGCGCACGAGATCGGCGAGCGCGCGCGGCTCGAAGCGCCCTTCGAGCAGCTCGCCGAGGAGGGAGGGCCAGAACCTCCGGCCCGCGACGGCCGCGGCCTCGACGGCCTCGCTGAGCCGCGGTTCGAGCCGATCGAGGCGGCCGAGGAGGAGCTGTTCGAGCGTCTCGGGCAGGCGCACGCTCGCCGCCCGCGACGAGGAGAGCCGCCACGTGCCCTCGCCGACGACGAGCACGCCCTCGTCGACGAGCTGGTGCACGGTCTCCTCGACGATCAGCGGCACGCCGCCCGCGAGCGCCGCGATCTGCCGCACGAGCCCCGCAGGCACGTCGATGAGCGCGCGGAGGACGTGCCGGAGGAGGGCCTCGCACGCCTCGTGTTCGAGCGGCTCGACGGGGATCGTGACGACACCCGAGGCATCCCGCAAAAACGAGAGATCCGGCGCGGCGGCGCCCTCGGCGCGGCTCACGAGAATGAAGAGCGCGGGCGCGCCCGCGAGGCGCTCGATGACGTGGCCGAGGAGCGCCTTCGTGGTGGCCGTGGCCCACTCGAAATCTTCGAGCAAGAAGAGCAGCGGCGTGCGCGTCGCGAGCCTGCGGTAGGCCTCGGCGACGGCGTCGAAGAGGACTTTTTTCTGGGCCTCGTCGCCGGCGACGGCGTCCCGCTCGGCGCTCGCGTCGCCGCCGCCGCCCACGCCGAGGAGCTCGCCGAGCCTGCGGCCGAGCTCGATCTCGGCCTCGCCGAGCGTCGTGGGATCGACAGCGCAGTAGCGGCGGAGGTAATGGTCGAGCTTGGCGCGGACCTGCTCGGGGCCGTCGTCGTCGACGACACGCGCGCGGTGGCGGATGGCCTGGAGAAACGGCTCGTACGGGACGCCTTGCCCCGCCGGGGTCGAGCGGCCCATCTCGAAGTAGTACGTCTCGCCCTCGCGCTCTTCGAGCTCTTCGACGAGGGCCATGCAGAGCCGGCTCTTGCCGACGCCCGCGGGCCCCGTGACGACGAGGACCTCGGGCTGCCGCTCCATGCGGGCCCGCGCGAGGACGGCGCGCAAGACGGAGAGCTCTTCGTCGCGCCCGATGAGCGAGATGCGGACGCCGTGGATCTCGTTCGTGCCGAGGTACGCGGTTGATTTCTTCGACACGACGCGACGGCCGGGGACCTCGGCGCCCGCGCTCGTGGTTTCGTAGAGGCCACGGACGCGGCGCAAGACGGCGTGCGTCGCGACAATCTCGCCGGATGATGCCGCGCGCGCGAGGCTACGCGCTTCGAAGACGGGCGCGCCCGAGACGAAGGGCACGCCGCTGCCACGCGGCTGCGTGGAGACGACACGGCCGGCGTCGATGCCGAGGCGCACGCCGAGACGAAACGAGGGCGGGAACGTGGGGTCGGAGGAGAGCGCGCCGAGGGCCGCGCGCAGCGAGAGGGCAGCGTCGAGGGCGCGCTCGGCGTCGTTCTCGGCGGCGCCCTCGGGCCCGAAGAGGCAAAGCGCGCGATCGGTAAAAGGGCCGATGGGCTCGCCGCCGTGACGCGCGAGGACCTGTTCGAGGCGCGCGCCGACGACGGCGAGGCAATCGAGGTGCTCTTCCAGATCAACCGAGGCGTCGAGCGCGCCGAGCGAGAGGTCGACGTAGAGGACCGTGGCGCTGCGGACCGAGCGCGCGTCCTTGGCCTCGCGAGGCGCCCACGCGCCCGAGCCTACGGCCGTGGGGAACGGCCGCGACGCGTCAGAGAGGAGCGAGGTCACGCCCGGCAGGGGCCCGAGGGTCCCGTCGGCGCCGACGACGATCGTCTCGGAGAGCTCGATCGGCGCAGGCGACGGCGCGCTCGGGGCGCGATCGGCGAGGGTCGCCGCGCCCGCGCCGAAGGCTCGGAGCTCGCGGAGGAGCTCGTGCGTGAAATGCTCGACGGTCTGGTAACGCTCGCCGGGGTGATTCCGGAGCGCACGGCCGATGACGGCGTCGATGCCCGCGGAGAGGCCGAGGTCGGGGCGGAGGCGCGAAGGCAAGGAGAGAGTGCCTTCGAGGCGCACGGCGAAGAGGCGGGCGAGGCCGCCGGACTCGTCGAAGGGCCGCGCGCCCGTGAGCAGCTCGCAAGCCATGATGCCGAGCGCATAGATGTCGGCGCGCCCGTCGATGTCGTTCGCCTCGATCTGCTCGGGCGCCATGTACGCGGGCGTGCCGCTCACCTGGCCGTCGACCGCGAGCTCCGGGCCGCCCTCGAGGCCAAACGCCTTGGCCACGCCGAAGTCGACGACCTTCACGAAACACGCGTCGCCCGCGAGGGTCGTGAGCAGGACGTTGCCAGGCTTGAGATCCCGATGGACGATCCCGCTGCGGTGGGCCTCGGCGACGGCGCTGCCGACCTGGGCCATCACGTGGCCGACGAGCGAGGGTTCGAGGCGTCCCACGCGGCGCAGACGCTCGTCGAGCGACTCGCCGCGCACGTACTCCATGACGATGTAGTGGAGCTCGGCCGAGGCGCTGCCGAAGGCGTGGACGACGACGACGTTCGGGTGGCTCAGGCGGGCGAGCAGGCGCGCTTCGCGGCGGAAGCGCGCGTCGGTCTCGAGGAGCGTGGAGAGCTCGGGGCGCAGGATCTTGATCGCGACGAACCGGTCGAGGGCGAGATCACTCGCGAGCAGGACCTCCCCCATCCCACCGGCGCCGAGGCGCTTGATGATCTGGTACTTCTGCCCGAGGACCGTGCCGGGGGTGAGTTTTGCCGTGTCGATGACGCCCCTCGCGAGCCCCGCGAGACCATCCCCCGATCCCCGTGGGCTGTTGCCGCTCGTCGTACCATACCGGTGCGCGCGGCGTCACGCGGGTCCTTTCGCGCGAGGGCGAGCGGCTCACTGAAAGAGAAACGAATGCCAGTACGCGAGGACCTCGCGGACGATGAACCACGGCTCTTTCAAGAGGCGCCGGCTCATGCGCGCGGGCACCGTGTACACCGCCACGCCCGCGCGCTCGAAGAGCATCTTCACGCGCGGCTCGTGATAATAATGCGTCACCGCGATCGCCCGCGAAAACCCGTGGCGGCGCATCAAGAGCGCCCCGTTCCGCGCCGTCCACGAGGACGTGACGCCCTCTTCGTCGAGGATCACGGAGGCCTCCGGCACGCCCGCCGCGACAGCACGCGCGCGCATCACCGCGGGCTCCGAAATCCCATTGTGCTCGTCGATGGCGCCGCTCATCACGATCGCCCGCACGAGGCCCTGCTGGTGCAACCAGATCGCCTCGTCCACACGATCCGAGAGCGCGAGCGAAGGCGTGCCGTCGTCCCACACACGCGCCCCGAGCACGATCGCGCAGTCCGCACGGCGCTCGTACCGCGTCGGCCCTAGGGTGACCATGAGCAGGAGCGGCATGGCCACGAAGCTCGCCGCCGTCACGGCCGCACACACGGCCGCGCGCCCGAGCGTCCATCGAGGACGCTCTGTGCGATCCGTCGCGACGTTCGCCGCGAGCGCGCCGAGACAAACCAGGACGACCAGGGAAGCCGGGACAAACGCCGGGCCGTGGATCGCGCCGCGCGCGAGGACGCCGTAAAACGTGGCGACGTCGAGCGCGGCGAGCAAGGCCCCGATCCCGAGGACGATCGCCCCGCCAAGGCGCGCCCACGCCAGGCGGATCGGCCGCGCCGCATGCCAGAGGAGCGTGACGGCCGAGACAAGCTCCAGGGCGCGGAAGATCGGCCGCGGAAGATCCGCGTCGCCGAGCCAGGTGTGTGTGGAATCGAAGGGAGGCCGCACGGCCTCGCCCGCGAGGTTCATGAGGGCGAGAAGGCCGACGGCGAGGCCCACGCCGCGCAAGGCAAAGGCGGCATGGGCGCGGAGACGAGACGCGCGCGAACTCAGGAGATCGTGGGCGGGTTCGAGATGCGGGGCAGACGGGTGCTCGGCGACGCGCCGCTCTTCGAGGAGGGCGCCGACTGCGAGCTCGCGCCGCCGTAGAGCGCCTGAATCGAGGCCGGCATGCGCGAGCCGGGCGGCATGGACGGGCGGCCCATCGGCGGGCGGTACGAGGGGCGCTTGACCGCGGGCAGGCGGTGCGCGCTGCCGCGACGCGAGAGCGGCGTGCGGAGCGAGAGCGGCGCGACCTCGTTCGCCGCGTCTTTCATGACCTTCGCGAGGATGCCGTAGACCGTGGCCCACGCTTCCTTGACCTCGGGCGTGAACGCCTCGCCGAGGCCCTTTTCCAGCGTCCACAGGAGCGCCGCGCCGACCGTGTCGTAGTGATCGTCGCGAACACCGTACGCGAGGTGGCGGCGACCGAGCGCCTGGACGGTCGGGATCAGCGCATCGAGACGATCGAGCGCCTGAACCGCGACCTTCAGCGTGGACATGAGCTTCTTGCCCTGGTCCTTCATGTCGCCCCGGAAGAGGGGCTTGAGTGACGGATCGACCTCGAAGAGCCGACCATAAAACAGTCCGGCGGCCACGTCCGCGATCGGAGCGACCATCTCGAAGGTCTTCTGGACCAGAAGCTTCTGCTCGTTGTTCATCGTTTCCTCACGGCCAGCCCTGTTATCCGGGCGGAGAGATGCTTCGGCGACCACCAGCAGCGAAGACCTCTATCCAAGATCTGCGCCGACGTTTCACCCTAGCATGGGTCGGGCGCGTACCGACAGGATTTGTTGCGGGGACGCCAAGCGCGTGGTGTCCGTGATGCATCGGCAGCGCCCCGACGAGAAGCCCGCAACGTTTGCACCCGAACGACATGGATGTCGGTCCGAGGACGGAAACGCGGCGCAGGATCGAGGGGGCGCGGGGGTTCAGACAGGGATGATGCCGCGCTTCTTGAAGGGCCGCTCGATGCGCTTGTGCCGCGCGAGCTCGAGGCCCCACGCGACGGCGCGCCGCGTGTCCCGAGGATCGATGACGTCGTCGATGAGGCCCCAGCCAGCGACCTTCATGATGTCGATGTTCTTCTGGAGCATGTCGACCATCTGCTGCTTGAGCTCCGGCGGCGGCGGCGCGTCGCCGAAGAGCTTGCGCGCGGCGATGCCGAGCATGCCCTCGGGGCCCATCACGCTGATCTCGCCGGTCGGCCATCCGACAATGAGATCCGGCTCGTAGGCGCGACCGCACATCACGTAATAACCGGCGCCATACGCCTTGCGCACGACGACCGTGACCTTGGGGACGGTCGCGGCGCTCATCACGTGCAGCATCTTCGCGCCGTGCCGGATGATGCCCTCGTGCTCGACCTTCGACCCGATCATGAAGCCGGGTACGTCCTGGAGGAACACGAGCGGGATGTTGAAGGCGTCGCAGATCTGCATGAACCGCGCGGCCTTGTCCGAGGAGTCGACGTCGAGCACGCCGCCCATGTGATTGGGCTGGTTCGCCACGATGCCGACGCTCTGGCCGCCGATACGCGCGAGGCAGGTGATGATCTGCCGCGCGAAGCGGGGCTTGATGTCGAAATACTCGCCGTGGTCCACGATCGCCGCGATGAGCTTGTACATATCGTACGCCTTGCGCGGGTTCTCGGGGAGCAGGTCGAGCAGCGATTCCTCGCGCCGATCCGTGGGATCCGTGGCGGCGATGCGCGGCGGCTCTTCCTCGCAATGGGACGGGAAGAACGAGAGGTATCGTTTGATGGCCGCGATGCAGTCGGCGTCGTTCTTGTATTCGCCGTCGCCGACGCCGCTCTTCGTCGAATGGACCTTCGAGCCGCCGAGCTCCTGCTCGGAGATGTCCTCGCCGGTCATGGCCTTGACGAGCGGCGGGCCGCCGAGGGCCATCGAGCCGATGTCCTTCACCATCGGCACGAAATCAGCGAGACCCGGGATGTAGGCCGTGCCCGCGGCGCCGGGGCCGACCATGGCCGCGACCTGCGGGACGACGCCGCTCATGATGACCTGCTCGCGGAAGAGGTGGCCGCTGCCCGCAAAGAGCGAAATCGAGTCCGGGTGGCTCGCTCCCGGGTCGATACGCGCGCCGGCCGAATCGATGAACCACACGATGGGCCAGCGGCCGCGCAGAGCCATCTGGCGGAGGCGCGTGACCTTCTCCTCGCCGGTATGCCCGATGCTGCCGCCTTTGACCGTGAAATCGTAGGCGGCGGCGCAGACCATGCGGCCGTCGACCTTGCCGAAGGCGCAGACGACGGCGTCGGCAGCCGGCCGATCCTTGCCGTCGCCGGCAGAGAGGCCCATCTGCGTGCCGTGCATGCCGACCTCGAAATGGACGCCGTCGTCGAAGAACGCGGCGAGCCTCTCGCGGGCGGTCAGCTTGCCGCGCGAATGTTGCTTTCCGACCTTGTCCTCGCCGCCCATCTTGCGCACCTCGGCGCGCCGGGCCTCGAGGTCCTTCAAGAGCTCACGCATGTCCATGGGTCATTTACCCGTCCATTTGGGGGTGCGTTTTTCCAGGAACGCCATCAGGCCTTCCCGCGCGTCGTCCGTCGAGAGCACGGCGCCGAGCCGCTCGCGCAGAAACGGCAAGGCTTGTTCGAGCGAGAGATCGGCCTGCGCCGCGAACGCTTCGAGCCCGAGCTTCACGGTGATCGGGCTCTTCTGCGCGATCTGCCCCGTGATCCGCGCGACCTCGGCGTCGAGCCCGTCCGCGTCGACGGCCTTTCCGACGAGGCCGATCGCCGCCGCCTCGTCGGCGTCGAGTTTGTCGCCGAAGAGCATCATTTCGAGCAGGCGCCGCTGCGGCACGACACGCGCGAGCACGGCCATGATCATCATCGGGAAGAGGCCCCGGTTGATCTCGGGCGTGCCGAGCTTGACCCCGCGCGCGGCGACCGCGAAATGGCAAGCCGCCACGAGCCCGACGCCGCCGCCCATCGCGACCCCGTTCACCCGCGCGACGAGCGGCTTCGGCGAACGCGTGAGCGCGAGCAGGAGATCGGCATAATCCCCCTTCGGCGGCAACTCCGCCGAGGGACCGGACGAGCTCATCTGCGTGAAATCACCGCCCGCGCAGAACGCGTCGCCCGCGCCGGTCAGGACGATCGAGCGCACCGAATCGTCGTTCGCCGCGTCTTCGAGCGCCCAGAGCAGCTCGTTCACCATGGCCGGGCCAATGGCGTTTTTCTTGGGCGGGTTTTTCAGGGAGATCCAGAGGGCGCCGTTTTCCTTCGGCGCGACCTCCAGGAATCCATACGCGCGCGTCGTCATCGGGGTGCTCCGAGCGAGAGGATCTCCCGAGCCTCCTCGACCGTCGCCGGCCGCCGGCCCACGTCGCGCACGAGGCGCACCGCGGTCTCGACGAGCGGGCCGTTCGAGGTCGCCATCTCGCCGTTCGGCAGATAAAGATGATCTTCGAGCCCGCAGCGGATGTTGCCGCCGAGCACGAGCGCCGCGGCGATCATACGCCAGGCGCCGTGGCTGATCCCGATGACCTCCCACTCCGATCCGGCGGGCATGATCTTCGTCTGGAGCTGGAGCGACTCGACGTGCCCCGGAATGCCGCCGAGCACGTTCATGATGAACGAGAACTGGAGCGGCGGCCGGAGCACGCCCATGTCGAGCAGCGGCGCGATCCCGTTCGTGTGCCCCGTGTCGAAGCACTCGAGCTCGGGCTTCACGCCGACCTCGTTCATCACCTCCAAGAGCTTGATGATCTTCGAATAGGTGTTCGGAAACACCATGTCGAAATCGAATTGCTTGCGCTTGGGCGAATATTTCGCGTAGTTCATCGTGCCCATGTTGAGGGCAGCGATCTCGGGCTTGCTCTCGCGCACGTACGTGCATTGATCGGTCACGTCGTCGAGGATCGTGCCCGTCGAGAAATTGAGGATGATCGGACAGCGGGCGCGAACTTCCTCTTTGATGCGGGCGAAGACGGCCGGGGAGAACGTCGGGCCGCCGTCGTCGTTGCGGGCGTGGATGTGCACGACCGAGGCGCCCGCGTCATAGGCGCGCTTGCATTCGTCCGCGATCTCCGCCGGCGTGTACGGGATGCCCGGGTTTTGCCTGCGATTGGCGAGGACGCCCGTGACGGCGCAGGTGACGACACAGATGTCGGGATCACGCACGCCGGGCTTCTTGGTCTCGCCTGTGAACGATTTCATGGCTTGTCCTCCTCCTCTCCCGCGCGGGGAGCGCCTTGCGCCTCGGATACGCGGCCCTCGACGTGCGAGACGACGCGCTTTTGCAGCTTGGTCAGGACCCGGAGCAAATGCTCGAGATCGCTCTGTGACAGATCCGTCAGCGCGCTCCGGAAGATCTCCATGGGCTCGACCTGAATCTCACGCGCGAGCTTCTGGCCCTTTTCGCTCAGCCGGATGTAAACGACGCGCCGATCCGTGGTCGAGCGCTCGCGCTTGACGAGCCCCTCGCGCTCCATGCGGTCGATGATCCCCGTCACCGTGCTGTTCTGCGCGCGGATGCGCTCGGACAGGGACGACAAGGACAGGTCCCCGAGCTCCTGCAAGAGCTTGATGACGGTGAGCTGCGGGCCTGTGAGCCCGAACTGCGCCGCCAGGCCCTTCGTCAGGCGGCGCGACTCGGTATAGAGGTAGATGATCGTCTCGACGATCGCATCCACCTCGGGCTTGGTGTCGGGAGGGAGGGAGGCCGCCACGGATGTTTCGTGTACGAAATATTCGCGGAGCGGCCACTTGTCAAGGGTGGAGTTTTAGCAAGCGCGCTCACGCCCCGAACGGCCGGAGCCCCCGCGCCCGCGTCCGGGCGAGCCGATCGAGGAACTGCTTGCGGGTGAGGACGATGGCGCCGAGCGCCTTCATGTGCGGCGTCATCACCTGGATGTCGATCCAATCGCAGCCCGCCTCGCGGAGGTGATCCACGAGATACAAAAGCGCGATCTTCGACGCATTCGGCGTGAGGTGAAACATGCTCTCCGCGGAGAAATACCCCTCGACGCAGACGCCATAAATGCCCCCCACGAGCACGTCCTCCGCGTCCCATACCTCGACGCTGTGCGCGAAGCCGAGCCGGTGCATCTCCTTGTAGGCGTCCATGAGCTCCTCCGTGATCCACGTGCCATCCTGCCCAGGCCGCGGGACCTCGGCGCAGCGCTCGATGACCGCGTCGAATCCCCGGTTCACCGTGCAGCGGAGCGGGGTCTTCCGGAGTTCGCGGCGGAGGCTGCGCGAGAGGTGGAGGAAGGAGAAATCGAGGACCGCCCGTTCTTTCGGGCAAAACCAGGGCAGGACCTCGAGCCCGTCGATCGGCCAGGGAAAAACCCCGCGCCGGTACGCCTCGACGAGCACACGCGGCTCCAAGCTGCCGCCCACGGCCACGATGTCGTCGGCGTCGATGCTCATGCTCGGTCTTCCAGGACGCGGGCCATCCAAGCGCCAAACCCCCCGCGGGTCAAGCCTTTGCCACCGGCCAAATCCAGCTTATAGGCCAGCATCGTGCCCGTCTTCGAGAAACGTACCCGGATCCAAGCCCCGCCCGAGGTGGTCTTCGCCTTCCACGAGCGCCCGGACGCGCTGAACCTCCTCCTGCCACCGTGGGAACATGCCCGCGTCCTCGAACGGACCGGAGGCCTGGAGAAGGGCGCACGGACCGTGATCGAGACGTACATCGGGCCCGTGAAGCAGCGCCTCGTGGCCGTTCACACGGCATTCGAACCAGGGCGGATGTTCCAGGATACGGTGATCGAAGGACCGTTCGCCCGGTGGGTTCACACGCACACGATGGAGCCGGACGGAGAAGGCGGGACGTTCCTCATCGACCATATCGAGTACGCGCTGCCGCTCGGCCCGCTCGGCGCCCTGTTCGGCGGCGCGTTCGCGCGGCGGAAGCTCGAAAAGATGTTCGAGTACCGCCACGCCGTGACGAAAAAAGCCTGCGAGGGTTGAGGGACGTCAGCGTTTGTCCGGCGAACCGGCGCTGCCTCTTTCGATCGCCGAGAGCTCGAGGAGCACGGCCTTGACGCGCGGATCCTCGGGATCGAGGGCCTGGGCTTTTTCGTACGCCGCGCGCGCCTCCGCGAGCTTGCGTTGCTTGGCGAGGGCATTGCCGAGGTTCACCCACGCGCTCACGAGCGCTGGATCGAGCGCGAGGGCCTCGCGGTAGATGACCTTCGCGCGTTCGAGGTCGCCCTTCTGCGCCGTCGCATACCCGAGGTTCGAACGGTACGTCGCGCGGCGCGGATCCCGCGCGACGGCCGTCTCCAAACACCGGATCGCGCGATCCGTGTCGTTCAGGGTGAGCAGCGCGGTGCCGAGGTCGTTCTGCACGCGGGCGTCGTTCGGCGCGAGGCGCGCGGCGCGCTCGTACGCGCGGACGGCCTGCTCCCGCCGGCCGAGCGCGAGCAGCGCGGTGCCGAGGTTCGTCTGTCGTTCGGCCACGCCGGGCTCGATTTCGGCGGCGCGTTCGAGCTCGCGGACCGCCGGGTCGAGTTGCCCCATGGCGACGAGCCCGACCCCGAGCGCGGAGTGCGCCTCGGCGTCGTTCGGCGAAAGCTCGGTGGCCTTGCGCAAGGCGGCGAGCGCGGCCTCCGCGCGGCCGAGGACGAGGAGCGCGCGGCCGAGCTCGAGGTGCGCGGGCGCGTAGGAGGGCTCTTTTTGAAGGATGCCTTCGAGGTCCTTCACCGCCTGGATCAATCCGGGGTGCGTGGGCGCGGCGCCGTAATCGACGGGCGCGTCCTCGGCGGAGAGGCGCGTGCGGACGAGGCCGACGATCGGCGCGGGATCCTTGGGCGCGAGCGCCTTCGCCTTCTTGTACGCCTTCTCCGCCGCTGAAAAATCCCCCCGCGCGTGCGCCTCGTCGCCCTCGGCGAGCGCCTTGTCCGCGGGCGTCCCCGTCCCGCGCGCGAGCTTCGCCGGCGGCGGCTGCGGGGCCTCCTCGCTGGAAATGGGCGCGTCGAGCGGGACGCCGGAGCCCGGAGGCGGCGCCGCGGGCGCGGGCGTGGGTGCAGGCGCGGGCGTGGGTGCGGACGTGGGTACGGAAGCGACTCCGGAAGCACTTCCGTAAGTGGCAGGCGGCAACGGCTCGCGAGGCGGCAGAGGGGGCGGCGTGGCGGGGCCGCAGGCGGCGACGATCACGAGCGTGATCACGCCGCCGCGGCATCTTCGGGTCTTCATCACAACTTGTACGGGGTCATCGAATGCTCTTTGCCGTCGTAACGCAGGAGCACGGGCTTGTTGTCGAGCCGCGTCGCCACGGACACGGGCCGCTTCCAGCAGCGGACGAGCGAGACGAGCGTCTCGCGCGCGTAATCGGCCCGGAGGTCCACGCCGCCGTGCTGGTGCTCAAGGAGCAGCTCGCCGCGGTTCTGGTGGTTCGCGTCGATCACGCGGATGTAGGGATCGCCGAAGTTCGTGAGCGAAAAGAGGAGCTTCTCCTTCACGTCGCGGAACTGACGGCTCTCGATCTCGAACCGATCGTTTCGCCCTGAAAAACCGAACGTGTAGAGCTTCTGCTCCAGCACGAAATCGGGGGTCAAGAACTCGTCGATGAACGTGACGTCGTTGTAGAGCGCGCGGACCTGGAAGATCTTCTGGCGGCCGAGGCCGAGGCGCATGTCCCAGCTCCGCTTCGCGTCGAGGTCGTTGCACTCCTCCCACTCGCGGCCGAAACGCCCCTTGTTCCAGCGCTCCTCGATGTACCGGAACAGCTCGACCCCGACCTTGTACGGGTTCAGCCGGCCCGGCGCCGTGGCCATCACGCCCGCGTTGTTGTCGGCGTAATCGATGATCTCCGAGGCATCGAGGATCTTCTCCGTGAGGATCTTCGAATGCCAGTACGCCGCCCACCCCTCGTTCATGATCTTGGTCTGGCGCTGCGGCACGAAATAAAGGGCCTCGTCCCGGATGACCTCCAGAACGTCGCGCTCCCAGCGCTCCAGAGGCGCGTGATCGAGCAAAAAGCCGAGCACGTCCCGCTCCGGCCGCTCGGGGACCTTGCGCTCGGGTTTGTCCCTCGCGAGCTGCTTCTTCTTGGCCTCGATGTACTCCTCCGGGTTGATGAAGGATTCCATGTATTCCTTCGCCCGGAGCCGCGGCACCTCGATCGGCTTCTCGTCCTCCTCCTCGTCGCCCTTCTTCGTCGTGCCGCGGCCCGAAAACGGCTGCCACGGGTCGATGAGGTTCTCCAGCGAGAGGCATCGATCGATGAAATCCTCGACCTTGTTGATGCCGTGCCGCTCGATGTGCCGCGCGACGCGCGAGCCGTGGTTCGCCATCTTGTCGATCCAGCGCCGATCAGGATCGTAGGGGCTCGTCTTGCGCACCGGATCGATGATGTTTCCCTTTTGATCGAGGTCGGTCGAGCGGAAGCAGAAGTTGTTCTTGAAGAAGTCCACGTGCGCGTACACGTGGGCCATCACGAGCTTCTGATCCGTGAGCGAGTTCCCTTCGAGCAAATAGGCGTACGAGGGGTTGTTGTTGATGACCATCTCGTAGATCTTCGAGAGGCCATATTCGTAGCTCTTCGAAAGCTGCTCGTACTCCATGCCGTACCGCCAGTGCGGATACCGGCTCGGGAAACCGCCGTACGCGGCGATCTCGTTCATCTGGTCGTACGTCAGGATCTCGAAAATCACGGGGAAGAAGTCGAGGCCATACTCGCGCGCAACGGCCTCGACGCGCTCCTGCTCGGCCCGCAGGTAGCGGGGGAGCGCGGTGTTCAGCGCAAACTTGCTCATCTCGCCTCTACGCCCCCTCTCACTTCCCCTTGCCCAGGAAATCCTTGATGCTCCCCACGATCCCGTCCTTGTCCCGGATCTCGCTCGTGACGACGCGCTCGTCCCGCCCGAAATGCTCGCGCAGATCCTTGATGAACTGGCCCGAGCCGTACGGGCTCTCCACCTGGCCGTACGCGAACATGTTCGCGCGCGGCAAAACCTTGTTCTTCAGGACGTCTACGCACGCGAGCGTGTCATCCATCGACCAGTTGTCCCCGTCCGAGAAATGGAACGGATAGATGTTCCACTCGTCCGGCGGATAATCGGCGTCGATGATCTGCGAGCAGAGCTTGTACGCGCTCGAGATCATCGTGCCGCCCGACTCGCGCGTGTGGAAAAACGTATCCCGATCGACCTCGCGCGCGACCGCGTCGTGAATGATGAACCGCGATTCGAGCCCTTTGTATTGCTTCGTCAGCCACGCGTCGATCCAGAACGACTCGATACGCACGATCTCCTTCTGCTCGTCGCCCATCGAGCCCGAGACGTCCATCATGTAAATGATGACCGCGTTCGCGACGGGCTCGGTGACCGTCTTCCACGATCGATATCGTTTGTCGTCCGGGACGGGCACCACGACGGGTTTGTCGTGCTGAAATGTGCCGCTCGCGATCATGCGCTTCAGCGCCTCGCGGTACGTGCGCTTGAAATGGCGCAAGGACTCGGGGCCGACGCGCCGGATCCCCGAATACCGATCGTGCGCATTCGAGATCTTGTTCTTGCCCTTGTCCTGGATGTCCGGGAGCTCGAGCTCTTCGCCCAGGATGGCCGCCAGCTCGTCGAGCGTGACGTCGACCTCGAGGATGTGATCCCCCGCGTCGCTGCCAGCTTGCCCTTGCCCGGGCTGCTTCTCGTCCCCGCCGTGGATCGGGTCGCCGGGATTGCCATCCCCCTGCCCCACGCCCCCCCGCTGCTTGTCCCCGTACCGGAACCGCGGGATGTCGATATGCGGGATCGGGATCGATACGAGATCCTTGCCCTTGCGCCCGACGAGCTCGCCTTGCGAGATGTACTTGCGCAGGTTCTGCCGGATCCTCCCGCGGACGATCTGGCGAAAACGGCCGTGGTCCTGGTCGATCTTCAGCGACACCTCGGAAGTGTAGCAGATCCGATCCAAGGGAGGCTCTTTCTGCCCGACGAACTGCGCGGCCGCCAAGCACGTTCCCCGCACGTCCAGCCTGGTCCAAGCATGCCCGCGTCGCTCCGCCCGCACGCTCGATCGTCGGGTCGCTCACGCGCGCTCGATGCAAGCACTCCGTAAACGGCGCGATCCAGCGGCGAATTGGGCGTCCAGGACAGCGCCTGTGATACGCTCTCGGGCGATGTCGCGGGGCACTTATTCCATAAGGATGCTTTGGTTCGTGCTGTCGCTCGTGGCCCTCGGATGCGGGGGGCGGGCGGAGCTGCTCGGGCCAGGACAAGGCGAGGACGGCCAGGGCGGCCAGGGCGGCCAGGGCGGAGGCATTCCCTGCCTCGAAGACGGGGTCCCCTGCCAGGACGGGAGCCCCTGTTGCAGCGGCACCTGCCAGAACGGCGTTTGCGGCCCGTCGACCTGCCTGCCCGACCAGGCGCCTTGCATGGACCCGAGCGAGTGCTGCGCCGGCATCTGCGCGAACGAGCGCTGCGGCTTCACCACGTGTTCCCCCGACGGCTTCGGCTGCGTCTCGGGGCTCGAATGCTGCAGCGGCATCTGTCAAAACGGCGCCTGCGGGTTCGGCCCGTGTTTGCCGAACAACGCGAGCTGCATCGAAGGCAGCCAGTGCTGCAGCGGCGGCTGCTTCGAGGGCCTCTGCAGCGACACATGCCTGCCCGACGGCTCGTCCTGCTTCGACAACGTCCAGTGTTGCAGCGCCGTCTGCAACGGCGGCGTGTGCGGGTTCAACCAGTGCGTGCCCGACGGCGGGGGCTGCATGTCGAGCTTCGATTGCTGCAACGGCTCGTGCAGCAACGGGGTCTGCGGCATCGGGCAGTGCACGGGCAACGGCCTCATGTGCAGCTCGCCCGACGAGTGCTGCTCCGGCCTCTGCTCGAACGGCGTTTGCCTCGGCAAGCCCTGCACGCACGACGTCTGCGTGGTCGGAACCGCGCTCGATCCCGGCTGCGGGCCGTGCGCCGCGTCGATCTGCCAGCTCGACCCGTTCTGCTGCAACGGGATCTGGGACGGGCTCTGCGTGAACGCCGTGGACTCGGTCTGCGGGCTGAAATGCGGCGAGTGCACGGAGGATGGCCTGCCGTGCATGTCGGGCGATTCGTGCTGCTCGCAGGTCTGCAACGCGAACGGGACCTGCGGCCCGCTCGTCTGCGCGCCCGACGGCAAGCTCTGCCAGACCGGCGGCGAGTGCTGCTCCGGGCAATGCTCGAGCGGCGTCTGTGGTCCGCCGGCCTGCAAGCCGGACGGCGTGCCCTGCATGATCGCCGGCGAGTGCTGCACGAACCAGTGCTCGAACGGCGTCTGCGGCCCGCCGGTCTGCAAGCCCGATGGCCAGATGTGCGCGGGCGCCGGCGAGTGCTGCACGGGCCTCTGCTCGGACGGCGTCTGCGGCCCGCCCAAGTGCCAGCCCGACGGCAACGCCTGCATGACGGCCGGCGACTGCTGCACGGGCGTCTGCACGAACGGCGTCTGCGGCAAACCCGTCTGCCAGATGGACGGCGTTCCCTGCAACGTGCCGAGCGATTGCTGCTCGGGCCTCTGCTCGGACGGCGTTTGCGGCCCGCCGCAGTGCCAGCCCGACGGCAGCATGTGCATGAACGGCGCCGCGTGCTGCTCCGGGCAGTGCACGAACGGCGTCTGCGGCGCGCCGGCCTGCCCGTCGGACGGCAGCGTGTGCGGCAACTGCGTGGCCCAGAGCTGCTGCAACCAGCTCCAGAACTGCATCAACAACCCCACCTGCCAGAACAACGTGCAGTGCTTCCTCACGTGCGTGGCCGGCGGATCGAGCCCGGGCCCGTGCTTCTTCCAGTGCGTGAACAGCCCGCAAGCCGTGCAGCTCCTCGTCTGCCTCGGCTCGAACTGCGGCCAGGGCACCTGCTTCTAGTGGTGCCGGCCCTGCCTGCCCGCATCGCCGCGGCGTTTTCCCTCTTCGTCTCGCTTCTCCACGCGGGAAACGCCGCGGCCGAGCCGCCTTCCCGCGCGGAGTCCGCGCTCCTCCACGACCTCGTGAAGATCGTCGAGTCGAAGGCCAACGCGGGCTGGAAGATCGATCGATACGAGTTCGAGACGATGATGCCGGACGCGCTGGAGAGCGTCTGCGGCGCGCCGGAAAAGGTGCGGCTCGCCGCGCTCGCGAGGCAGGCGCGCACGGTGGAGTCCCTCGGCGGGCCGATCACCGAGGCGTATCGAAAGAACGGCGGGAAGCTCAGCGGGCTCTCGGATCTACTCGCGGCCACACGGGTGCACGCGCTGCTCACCGAGGCGCTCCAGCGCGCGCCCGCCGAGTGCCCGTTCTGGATCACGCCGAGCCCCGCGTTCCGCGGCGTGCAGACGGACGCCTATCGCTTCACGCTGAACCTCGAAACCGACGGGATCTTTCTGCTGCGACGAACGGAAGGCACGTTCCTCCCCGGCGCAGGCGCCGGCGGGCGGCTGCTCCTCGGGCGCGGCTTCTCCCACCAATGGTCGATGCTCTTCGGCCTGGAGTTCGGCGGCTGGGCCATCATCGAGCAGAGCGAAGAGGCGACGAACATCCCGCTCGAGTTCATCGGGGCCGTGCCGCTCATCGTGCGCCACGTGCGCGAGACGTGGCAGTTCGACCTGGAGCTCGCCCCCGTCGCGTTCCTCACGCAGTCGGATCTAAGGCCAAGCGCCGGCGGCCGCGTGGGCGTGTCGATCGGCGTCTCGACGTTGCGCATCCGCCGCATCATGCCGTGGGCCGGCCTGCACCTCTCCGCCGAGCTTTACCCGGCGAACGACGTGCGCGGGACGGTCACCGTAATCAAAGGCGGCGGACGCTTGGGCTTCGACTGGGACTTTTAGCTACCGGGAGAACGAGAGGCCCCACCACGCGATCACGCGCGGCGCGCCGCCCTGATCGAAGATCACGGGGCCGATGCCGAGGCCGGGCGTGATGGAGCGCAGTTCGTCGCGGAGCGCTCGCACGGGCCACGCATGCCCCTGCGCAGGATCGTCATACCGGAACACGAGCGTCGGCCCGCCATCGAGCGACGACTCGGCGCGCTCGACGCGGAACGGCGCGACGCGGCGGCCCCCCTTGAGGAGGTTCCACCCGATCTCGCTCTCGATGGCCTTGCCCTCCCACGGCAAGAGATCCGTCGCGAGGAGCCGAACGAGGCTCCGAACCGCGAGGAACGCGCCGGGCGCCGCGACGAGCGCGAGCACGCGGCCGCGGCCTTCCCCGATGGACGAGGGATCGAGGGCGCTCCCGGCCGCATAGATGCGGCGGAGCGACTCGGGATGCGCGCCGACGAGCTCGTCGAGCGACCGAACCTTCGAGACGACGCGACCGGGCTCCACTGCCTGCATGCGCCGCAGGTTGCATGGTTTCGGAACGCGCAGCAACGCGGAAGGGTCTCTTCGTGGAGGCGTTGCGCTGGGGCTTTGCCCCAGGCCCCACCCGGGGCTGTCCGCCCCGGGACCCGGACCAGCGAGGCGCTGGACCCAGGTCGATGAACTGCGCGATGCGCAGTTCGTCGAACAGCCAGGGTCAAGACCAGCGACGACCTTGTCAGCAGAGACCGCAGCGCTGCTGGTTCAACCAGCAACGTACCCGTTGCCAGCTTGGAACCCACCTCGATGGTCTTGCCACCGGCCCGTTGGAAGAACTGCGCGATGCGCAGTTCTTCCATCCCCGGTCCAGGCCGTGCCTGGTCCGGGGTCGAGGGGGCGGACAGCCCCCCGCGGGGTCCGGGGCAGCGCCCCGGCGCAACGGCTGCGAAAGGTCAGGCGCGCGGCGGGCGGGGCGGAGGTGTGCTTCGCGAGGGGACCTGCTGGGGCGGCTGCGCGGACGGGGCCGCGAGTGCGGGTGCAGGCGCGCTTGTGCCAAGGCGGCGCGCGACGTCCGTGAGATCGAGCCCCGTGGCTGCGCGGATTTGCTCGGTCACGGCGATCGCCTTGCGTGCAAGCGAGGCGTCGTCGCCCGACGGGAGCACCGAGAGCGTACCGATCTTCGTCGGCGTGCGGGCGCCTGCGATGTGCGGCAGGAGCGGCATCATCTGCTGAAGTGCGAGGATCTCCAGGGCGCCTGGCCCGGCCTTGCGGATCTCGTCGACGATGCGGTGCAACGCCTCGGCCTCGGCCTTGCCGAGCTCGATGATCTTCGCTGCGTCGCCGCGCGCTTGCTCTTCGAGGTTCCGCCGCTCGGCGTCGTGCGGCTGGATCACGTCGGCGAGGAGCTGCCGCTCGACCTGGAGCGCGCGGGCCTTCTGGCGGTTGATCTCCGCCTTGACCTGCGCGATCTGCGCGAGCACCTGGCCCTTGGCCTCCTGGATCATGGCCTCGCGGCGGCTCAACGCGTCCTTGACGCGCTTCTGCGTCTCCTGCCGCGCGATCGCGAGGTCCGCGTCGATCTTGGCGACCTCGCTCTTCGCCCAGTTCTCGGCCTTCTGCTCGGCCGACTCGGCCTGCGTCCTGGCCTCGACGATGCTCGCATCCATGCGGACGCTCGCTCCGCGCATGCGGCCGATCGAGTTCAGGTAGTTCGCGTCGTCGGCGACGTTCTGGATCTTCAGCGTGTCGAGCACGAGGCCCATGCGCTGCATGTCGTGCTCGGCTTCTTCGAGCAGCTTGTCGGCGAACGCGGTCTTGTCCTGGTTCACCTGCTCGGGCGTGAGCTGCGCGAGCACGCCGCGGACGTTGCCTTCGAGCGTCTCGCGCGCGATCGCCGCGATCTCGTCACGTGACTTGCCGAGGAAGCGCTCGACCGCGTTCGAGAGCCGCGGCTCCTCGCCGGGGAGTTTTACGTGCGCGACGCCTTGCACGTTGAGCGGGATGCCGCCCTTCGAGTAGGCGCCCTTCACGGAGATGTCGACCGGGATGTTGTTGAGATCCATGCGGTCGACGCGCTCGAGCAGCGGGATGCGCACGGCGCGGCCGCCGCGCACGGAGCGATAACCGACCGCGCGCGAGCCCACCTGATGCGACCCGCCCGAGAGGATGAGCACCTCGTTCGGCGAGCTCACGAGCAGCAGGTTCTTCAGCGTGTAGACGACGAAGCCCACCACGACGAGCGCGGTCAGGCCGAGGACCATGATGATCGGGATCACGAAGCCCTCCCGTGCGATCCGAGGATCTGCTGGATGTCGATGCCCATCGCGCGCCCCGTCTCCTGAAGGACCCGCGTGACCGCGGCCGGGTACGCTGCGACGAGCGCGCTGAAGGCCTCGACGTCGTTGCCCGCCACCACGTTGACCTCACCGATCTGCGTCTGCGCCACGCGCGCCGCCGCGGCCGTGACGAGCTGCCGGAGCTGCTGGAGCACGTACGCGTCCTTCGCGAGCTGCCCTGCGGCCGCCCACTCCTGCGCCACGAGGCGAAGCGCCTCGGCCGTCGCCTTGCCGTTCTCCACCGTGGGCGCCGCCTCGCCGCGCGCCTTGAGCTCCTGCGCCTTGCGGTTCGCCTCGGCCGGCAGGATGACGTCGCAGTTCAGGCGGAGCTTTTCGAGCTCGGCGCGCAACGCCTGCAGCTCCTGCTCGGCCACGGCGCGCTCGGTCTCGGCCGCGATCTCGGCCTCGTTCTCGATCTGCTTGGCCTCGGCTTCGAGCTTTGCGCCTTCCGCACGGTAGTTGTTGCGGCTCTGCACGATCACCGTCTCGGCGCGCTTCGCTGCCGTCTCGGCTGCCTGCCGCGCCGCCGCCTGCGCCTCGGCCACGGCCTGGTTCGCCGCGTTCTCGGCGTTCGCCGCGTCGCGCAGCATCGTCGCGATCCGGCCGCGGCCGAGGTTCGCGAGGTAGTGCTGATCATCGGAGACGTGCTGGACCTTGAGCACGTCGAGCTCGAGCCCGAGCTTGTCGAAGTCGTCGCGCGCGTTCTCCACGAGCGTCTCGGCGAACTTCAGCCGATCCTCGTTCACCTCCTCGGGCGTGAGCTGGGAGATGACCTCGCGGAGCACGCCTTCGAGCGTCTGCTGCGCGGCGATGGCGATCTGCGTGGGCGTGGTGCCGAGGAAACGCTCGACGGCGTTGCGCACGGCGGTGTCGTTGCTCGCGACCTTCACGTTCGCGATCGCGTGCACGCTGAGCGGGATGCCGCCCTTCGAGTACGCGTTGTGCACCTGGACCTCGACGGGGAAGAGCCGCATGTCCATGCGGGCCACGCTCTCGAGGAAGGGCACGCGGAAGCCGCGGCCGCCGTGCAGGATCTTGTAGCCGCTCACGGTGCCGTCGGGCAGGACGTGCTTGCGGCCGCTGAAGACCAGGATCTCGTTCGGCCGGCAGATGAACAAGAACTGCCGCAGGACCGCCACGAAGATCCCGAAGAGCAGGATGATGCCGCCCGCGGCGAGCAGCACGAAGACGGCTTGATCGAGGTCGGGCGTCCCCACACCCGAGGCCACGTCGGTCGAAGGGCGCGTGCGCCGCTGCGCGTCGATGGACGCGAAGAGGACACTGCCGAGATGATGATACCCCATGCGGCGAGCGTAGCAGGCAAGGCGGCACGCCCGGTGCGTGATCGGACACGCGATCACGCGATTTCAGCATCTGGCTACGCGAGCTCGGAGGGGCGCCGCGACACGCGCGCCACGTCCCCTTCCACGTCCTCCACGAGGACGTGGTCGCCGCGCGCGATGTCCTCGCCGTCGCTTCGGGCGAGCAGGTCGACGCTCTGACCCTTCAAGACGATACGAATCTTGCCGACCTTGTCCTTGCCGACGGGCACGAGCACACGCCCGACCGAGCCGCCGGCGTGGTTGACGTCCGCCGACGTCGACGCCGAACCTTGGGCCACAAAACGAAACGCGAGCTGCGCGAAGAGGCCCGACGAGAGGCCGGAGCCGGCCGCGAGCACGAAGATCACGACGGGCCCCGCGAGCGCGAAGAAGTGCAGCAGCGAGCCCGACATGCCGAAGCCGAGCAACGTGAACACCCAGAACCGGAGCGAGAGGAAAAAGGCCACGAGGTCGCTCGCGCCGGTGCCCGCGGACGTCGTGGCGAGCGCCTTGCCGGAGACGTCCTTCGCGAGATCCTTGCCCCCGCCTTCGCCCGCGTCGTGCCCGTCACCGCCATCGGCGTCGCCCTTGCCCCCCGAGACGATCTGCACGAGCAAGATGCCCAAGCCCACGACCAGGGAGAAGAGGTAGACGAGGCCCATCGACGAGAGAGTATCTCGTCCCCAAGCCCGAACGATACGGATCGGCACCCGAGCGACCTCCGGGGAGGCGATCCGCACGATGCGGAGCGGCCCCCCGGCCGCCGCGGAGGCGCTCCGTAACCTACGGAGCGGCCACCCGGCCGCCGCGGAGGCGCTCCTACGTTACGGAGCGGCGCCCCGGCCGCCGCGGAGGCGAGCGCAACGATGCGGAGCGGCTCCTCGGCGGCCGCGCTAGCTCCCGCGCAGCACGACCTCGTAGACCTCGCGCACGCGACCCGTGACCTCCCGATACCGCGCGAGCAGCTCCCCGGCGGCCTGCGCGCCCGGGCGATCACGAATGCCCATCCGCCGCGCCAGAGGCCAGAGACCCGGCGCGCTCTCTTCGAGCAGGTGCGACGCGTCGGCGTGCACGATACGGATGCGGCCGCCGAGCTTGCGCAGGAACGCATATCCATCCCGCAGCGCCTCGGCCTGCTCCGGCGTGAGCTTGCCCGACGCCGCGAGCGCCTCGATCGCGAGCGCCGTCTCCGTGGTGCGAACGCCCGGATCCGCGCCGCTGAGCATCTGCAAGAACTGCACGCAGAGCTCGATCTCGAAGAGCCCGCCGCGCCCGAGCTTGAGGTCGTACCGGCCGCGCCGCTCCAGCGAGAGCTCTTGCTCCATGCGACCCCGGAGCCGGCGGAGCTCCTCGGCGACCTGCGCAGGATCGCCCGGCATCGCGTAGGCCGCCGCGTGCGCGATCTCGATCGCCCGCGCCCCGAGCTCGACGTCGCCCGCGACCGCGCGCGCGCGCAAGAGCGCGAGGCGCTCCCAGGCCGCGGCCTCGACGTGCGGCGTGTCCGGCCCCTTCGCGTGGTAGCGCGCGAAGGCGTCGATCGACGTGACGAGCAAGCCCTGGTTGCCCGAAGGCCGGAGGCGCGTGTCGAGCTCGTAGCCGGGCCCGGCCGGGTGCAGGATCGAGATCAAGCGGATCACGCGGCGCGCCGAGCGAGCGAAAAACGCGTCGGGATCCGCGCCGGGAGGAGCCTTCTCCGGGTCGAAGAGGAAGAGGACGTCGAGGTCCGAGCCGTAGCCGATCTCGCGCCCGCCGAGCGTGCCGACGGCGAGCACGGAGAGGCCACGCACGGGCTCGCCTTCGGGCGTGCCGAGCGCGTGCCGTGTCGCCGCTTCGAGCGACGCATCCGCGAGCGCCGAGAGCACGTACCCGACCTCGCGCGGGCCGAGCTCACTCGCGAGATCCGCGAGGCCCACGTCGATCACGACACGCGCCTTCGCCTGGCGGAGCGCGCCGACGAGCTGCTCGTCGGGATCCTCGTCCACCGCCGCGGCCTCGCGCTTGGCCTGATCGAGCTCCGCGCGGGCAGACGCAGGCGTCGGGACGCCACGCGCGAACAGGATGCGATCGCCGAGCTCGGGGTGCTGCACGAGCGCCTCGGCGAGGAACGCGCTGCCGCCGATGGCCTCGACGAGCCTGCGCACGAGGCGCGGCTCGTCGCCGAGGAAACGCAGGTACACGCCGGGATGCCGGAGCCGCGCGAAGAGCCTGCGGAGCGTGCGCGCGGCCTGCTCGGGATTGGCCGCGTCGGCCACGGCGTCGAGGACCGCCTCGCCGAGGCGCGGATACGCCTCACGGCTGCGGGCGCCGAGCGCCGCGTCCGGGCGGCGCGAGAGATCAAAGAGATCCCGCGCGACGTCGCCCCACCGCTCCACCGCTTCGAGCGCGTCCGGCGCTTCGGGCGTCGCGACGGGCAACGAGAGCTCTGCGACGCGGCGGAACGCAGCCTCGAACGCCACGGCGTCGCCGTCGTCGAGCGCGGCGAGGGCCTCGGCCCAGCGCGAAGGCGCAAGCGCGCCGTCGGGCACGAGCGAGCGGAAGCGCGCTTCCACGCGGCCGAGGTGCTTCGCGAGATCGACCTCGAACGCCTCGGCCGACGCGAAGCCGAGCACCCGCGCGAGCCTGCCCGCAGACTCGGCGTCGGCAGGCCACACGTGCGTTTGCTGGCCCGTGGCGAGCTGCACGGCGTGCTCGGCGCGGCGGAGCGCGAGGTACGCTTCGGCGATCTCGCGCGCCTCGCGATCCGTCACGAACCCGGCCGCGCGCAAGCGCCGGAGGCCGTCGAACGTGCCCCGCGCGCGGAGGCGCGCCTCGCGCCCGCCCCATACGAGGAGGAGCGTCTGCACGAAAAACTCCGCCTCGCGGATGCCGCCCGATCCGAGCTTCAGATCGCGCCCCGGCTCCCGGGAGAGCTCGGTCCGCGCGCGCTGCACGAGCTTCGTCATCTCGACGGCGATCGTCGGATCGACGCGCCTCCGCCACACGAAGGGCTCGAGCGCGGCGAGCACCTCGTCGCCGAAGTCGAGATCCCCTGCGATGGGCCGCGCGCGCACGAGCGCCGCGCGCTCCCACGTCCGCCCGAACGACTCGTAGTACCGCTCGGCGGCCGCGAGCGAGTTGACGAGCGGCCCGCCTCGCCCCTCGGGCCGCAGGCGGAGATCCACGCGCCACACAAAGCCGTCCGCGGTCACGTCCTCCAGCGTCGCCGTCACGCGCCGCGCGACGCGCGTCCAGAAGTCGTGCAGCGGCAAGGTCTCGCCGCCGCCTTGCGCGCATCCGCCCTCGTCCGTGTCGTAAAAGAACACGAGATCGACGTCGGATCCGACGTTGAGCTCGCCCCCGCCGAGCTTGCCCATGCCGAGCACCACGAACCGCGCGGGCGCCCCGCTCTCGCGCCGCGGAGGACCGAACCGCAACGCGAGCTGCGTGATCGCGTCCTTCACGGCCGCGTCGATCGTCACCTCCGCGAGCGCCGCGATCTCCTGCGACGTCACGTCGACGTCGGCGCCCCCGAGCGAAGGCGGCAAGAGCTCGCGCAGCGCCACGCGGATCCGCTCTTCCCGCGCGAACCGCCGCAGCTCCCGCGAAACCCGCTCGCCGTCGTCGCCGTCCCCGAGCCGCGCCCGGAGCCGCGCGGCGAGCCCTGCGCGATCCCGCGCGGCCTGGTGCCCCTCGGCGGCGATCGTCTCGACGATCTCGGGCGACACTTCGAGCGCGGGGGCGAGGGCCGGATACGCGCTCGCGAGCAGCACGGCGAGCGCAAACCCGACCGTGCCGGGCTCGATCCGCTCGGCGAGGCGCGCGGCGTAGATCTCGGCGCGGCGACGATCGATCCGCTGCGCGAGGGCGAGGAGCCGGGAGCGGCGGAGCATCGGAAGGCCGCAACGTAGCAGCGACGCGCGTCAAACGCTTGGGGGCGACGCGCGGCACGCCCGCGGATCTGCGTTTTTTCCTTCCTCGGGCCCGCGCCGAGCAGGCGGGGCGGACGTGTTCACGGATCTCCCGACCCTCGGCCTCGATGCGCCTTGGCGAGGCTCCGCCCACCTCCTATGCTCCGCGGCGTGCGTCTCCTCTGCCTGTCCGACATTCATGGACGCGCGGATGCGCTCTCCGCCGTACTCGCGGTGGCCGAGCGCCGCGGCTATTCGAAGATCCTCGTCGCCGGGGACCTCTGCTTTCCCGGCCCCGATCCGCTCGAGACGTGGCGTCGGCTCACGCAGATCCAGGCCATCTTGGTCCAGGGCACCGGCGATCGCGCGCTCGCGACGCTCGACATCAGCAAGGTCGTCCCGAAGAGCCCCCACGAGCGCTCGCGGCTCGATCGCCTCTCCGCGGTGCGCACCGAGCTCGGCCAGCTCATCCTCGCGCGGCTGGGCAGGCTGCCGACGACCCATCGAATGAACCTCGAAGACGGCAGCGAGCTCTTGCTCGTCCACGGATCCCCGGTCGATCCGTTCGAGCCGTTCTGCCACGACATGACGGACGAGGAGATGGCGGCCCTGCTCGGCGACGATCCGGCCGACGTGATCGTCTGCGGCGGCTCGCACGTGCCTTTTGATCGCATGGTCCAGGGCGTGCGGATCGTGAACGTGGGCAGCGTCGGCGAAGCCCCGGGCGGCGAGGGCGCAGGGCAAGGCTTTTCGCACGCCGACGTCACGCTCCTCGAAACCAGCATCGCCGGCGTCGAGGTCGAGCAAATCGCCGTCCCCCTCGGGAAGGCGGCCTAGTGCGGGCGTGGCAAACGAGCCCCCCTCCGGTCGGCTGGCTTTCTTTCGATCCCTTGGAACTCCGAGAAACCACCCAGGCCTGCACGGTTCACCGTTCCCAAGCGACGGCGTGCAGCGCTATGATGTAGTTTGGCAGCATGAACAGCGGGCCGCCTGACGACGATATCGAAGCCACGCGGGTCGCCCACGTGAAGGAGCTCCAGGACGAGCTCAGGGCTCGATCGCAGCGTGATCGCGCCTATCTCATCGTGCTCGTCGGCTCGAACGTCGGCGAGATGTTCGAGGTCGAGTTTCCGGAGACCGTCCTGGGCCGCGGGGCAAACGCCACGGTGCGTCTGAACGACGACGGCATCTCGCGTCGCCACGCGCGGCTCGTCCGCGCCGGCAACGACGTGGTGCTGGAAGATCTCAACAGCTCGAACGGCACCTCGGTGAACGGCGAGAACATCAGCCAGCGCATCCTGCGCGACGGCGACAAGATCCGCCTGGGATCGACCACGATCCTCAAGTTCACCTACCACGACCACCTCGACGTCAGCTTCCAGCAGCAGATGATCGACGCGGCGCTGCGGGACGGGCTGACGAAGGCGTTCAACAAGCGCTACTTCCTGAGCCGCCTGGAGACCGAGATCGCCTACGCGAAGCGGCACCGCGCGCCGCTCTCGCTCGTGATGTTCGACGTCGACCACTTCAAGCGCGTGAACGACACGTACGGCCACCTCGCCGGCGACTACGTGCTCACGAAGATCTCGAAGCTGACGATGAACACGGTGCGGACCGAGGACGTCTTCGCGCGTTACGGCGGCGAGGAGTTCGGCGTGATCTGTCGTGGCGTGTCGCTGGGCAACGCGGGCATCCTCGGCGAGCGGCTGCGCTCGGCCGTGGAGACCGCGACGTTCGAGCACGAGGGGACGCGCATCCCGATCACGATCAGCGTCGGCGTCGCCGCGAGCCCGGATCTGCCGGTGGAGACGCCCGAGCAGCTCATCGCCGCCGCCGACGAGGCGCTCTACCAGGCGAAGCGGACGGGCCGAAACCGCGTCCTCCTGAAGCACGGGACAGGCTAGTCAGGCAAGTCGAGCGCGCGTCGTAGCTCGCCGACGAAGGTGCGGACGGCGCGCCGTTGCTCGTCGCCGCTCGCGGCCTGCTCGATGCGCCGCGCGAGTGCGGTGCCGACGACGACGCCATCCGCGCCGCCGGACACCTCGCCCGCCGCGAGCTTCGCGCTCGCGCCGCTGTCGATGCCGAAGCCCACGAGCACAGGTCGATCGAACGCGCGGCGCATCCCCTCGGCGTCACGTGCAGCCGCAGCGAGATCCGACGGGCTCGCCCCTGTCACGCCGGTCATCGAGATCGAGTACACGAACGCGCGCGGCGCGCCGTCGAGCGGCGTCGAAGCGCGCCGGATCGCCTCGATCCGCGCCGCGTGGCTCGTCGGCGAGACGAGCGGCACCACACCGAGCCCCTCGGCCGCACACGCGTCCCGGAGCGGCGCCGCCTCCTCGGGAGGCAGATCCACGACGAGCAGCGCGTCCACGCCGGCCGCTCGCGCGAGCCGCGCGACCTTTGCCTCCCCCACGACGAGCACAGGGTTGTAGTACGTGAACAACACGAGCGGCACCTCCGAGCGAGCGCGCACGCGCGACGCGACGTCGAGCACGCGTTCGAGCGTCGCGCCCGCCGCGATCGCTCGTTGCGCCGCGCGCGCGAGCGTCGGGCCGTCGGCCGTCGGATCACTGAACGGCACACCGAGCTCGAGGAGGTCGGCGCCCGCGTCGATCGCTTCGAGCGCGAGGAACCCCGACGCTTCGAGCGACGGATCTCCGACGCAGAGGTACACGCAGAGCGCCTTCCGGCCCGCGCGCCGGAGCTCGACGAAGCGCTGATCGATCCGGTGCATCACTTCCCTCCGCCGTAAGCCGTGATCGTGTCCAGGTCCTTGTCGCCGCGACCCGAGAGGCACACGAGCATCCGCGCGGGCCGCCCCCGCGCCTCGGCCTCGCGCCGCGCGATCGCCCCGAGCGCGGCGAACGCGTGCGCCGTCTCCAGCGCGACCACGATGCCCTCCGCGCGCGCCACCTCGCGCGCCGCATCCAGCGCCTCCGTGTCCGTCGCGGAGACGTACGTCGCGCGCCCTGTGTCGCGGAGCCGCGCGTGCTCCGGCCCCACGCCCGGATAGTCGAGCCCCGCGCTCACCGAGTGCGCTTCGATCACCTGCCCCGCGTCGTCGCAGAGTACATACGTCTTCGCTCCGTGCAGCACGCCGACGCGCCCGCGCGAGAGCGTCGCCGCGTGCTTGTCCGTATCGAGCCCGAGCCCCGCGGCCTCGACGCCGTAGAGCGACACGCTCGTATCGCCCTCGAACGCCTTGAAGATCCCGATCGCGTTCGATCCGCCGCCCACGCACGCGACGACGGCGTCCGGCAGCGCCCCGCGATCGAGGCACGACGCGCGCGCCTCGTCGCCGATGATCCTTTGCAGCGACGCGACGAGCGTTGGATACGGATGCGGCCCTGCCGCGCTGCCGACGCAGTAGTACGTCGTCCGCACGTTCGTCACCCAGTCGCGCAGCGCCTCGTTCATCGCGTCCTTCAGCGTCCGCGACCCCGACTCCACCGGCACCACGCGCGCCCCGAGCAGCCGCATGCGCGCGACGTTCGGCGCCTGCCGCTCCATGTCGAGCGCGCCCTGGTAGACCTCGCACGGAAGGCCGAGCAGCGCCGCCGCCGTCGCCGTCGCCACGCCGTGCTGCCCGGCTCCCGTCTCCGCGATGATCCGCGTCTTGCCCATCGCCTTCGCGAGCAAGAGCTGGCCGAGCGCGTTGTTGATCTTGTGCGCCCCCGTGTGACAGAGGTCCTCGCGCTTGAGCAGGAGCTCCGCGATCGCGTCGCCGTCGGGATCGATCCGCCGCGCGAGCCGCTTCGCCTCCGTCAGGGGCGTCGGCCGCCCGACGTAGCTCCGCAAGAGCTCGTGGAGCTCCCCCTGGAACGCCGGCGTCGGAAGGACGTCCTGCCGCGCCCGATCGAGCTCTTCGAGCGCGGGCACGAGCGTCTCTGCGACGAAGCGCCCTCCGAACGGTCCGAAGTAACCTGCGCCAAGCACGCGACAAGCCTGCTCGCCCGTGTGTTACCGGGCGAGCAGGTCCTTCCTGAAACGCGCGTCGAGCGCCCCCCGTGGCGAGGACGTCACCAGACGGAACAAACCTTGGCCGGGTGCATCGGCGTGCCCTCGGCGCACGAGAACGCCTGGGCGAACTCGGGCGTGTTCACGAGCGGACCGTTCACACGGAAGCGGGGCGCCGAGTGCGTGTTCGTCTTCGCGTGGAGCCGCGCGTACTCGTCGCGGCTCTTGGCGCACCAGGCCTGCGCGTGCGCCAGGAAGAACTGCTGATCCTCGGTGAAGCCGCCGGCGACGGTCATGTTCGCCGCGCCCTTGCGCATCTCGCGGTAGGCCATGAACGCGAGCCGGAGGCCGCCGAGATCCGCGATGTTCTCGCCGAGCGTGAGCTTGCCGTTGAGCTTCACGCCGGGCAGCGGCTCGTACTTCGAGTACTGCTCCTCGACGCACGTCGTCTTCTTCTTGAAGAGCTCCCCGACGGACGGCTCCCACCAGTTCTCGAGGTTGCCGTTGCCCGCGTACTGCGATCCCTCGTCGTCGAAGCCGTGCGTGAGCTCGTGGCCCACGACCATGCCCATGCCGCCGAGGTTCACCTGGATCGCCGCCTTCACGTCGTAGAACGGCGGCTGCAGGATCCCGGCCGGGAAGACCATGTGGTTCTTCTGCGGGTCGTAGTACGCGTTCACCATCGGAGGGCTCATCTGCCACTCCTCGCGGTCGACGGGCTTGCCGATCTTGGCGAGCCTGCGCTTCTGCTCGAACGTGCCTGCGGCCATCGCGTTCTTCCCGTAGCTCTTGCGGTCGACCTCGAAGTCGTAGCTGCGCCACTTCGCCGGGTACCCGATGAGGTAGGCCATGGAGGAGAGCTTGGCGAGCGCGCGCTCCTTCGTCTTGTCGTCCATCCAGTCGAGCGAGCGCACGCGCACGCCGAAGGCCTTGCTGATCTCCTGCACCATCTGCTCGGCGGCGCGCTTCGAGTCGCCCGCGAAGTGGCTCGCCACGAAGGGCTGCGCGACGAGCTCGCCGAGCGCGTGATCCGTCGCGTCGACGCAGCGCTTCCAGCGCGGCTTCTGCTCCTTCAGGCCGAAGAGGCGGGCGCGGAAGGCGAACGCCTCGTCGACGAACGGCTTCGACAGCTCGTCGGCCGACGCGCGCACGATCATCCACGTCAGGTAGCTCTGCCAGACGTCGGCCTTCACCGACCCGAGCAGCTTGTCGATGCCCTCGAAGAACGGGATCGACGTCAGGTTCGCCTGCTTCACGTCCGAGATCCCGAGCGCCTTGAAGTACGCATCCCAGGGGAACGCCGGCGCCTTCTTGGCGAGATCCGCGCGGCTCACCATGTTGTAGATGCCCTTCGGATCGCGGCGCTCCACGCGCGTCTTCGAGACCTTGGCGATGTCGGTCTCGAGCGCGAGCACGTTCGCCGCAGCCTTCTTCGCGTCGGCCTCGGCGAGCCCGGCGAGCTTCAACATGCGCTCGACGTGGGCCACGTAGTCGGCGCGGAGCTTCTTCGAGTCGTCGTCGTCCTTCGTGTAGTAGTCGCGATCCGGCAGGCCGAGCCCGCCTTGATCGAGCGTGGCGATGACGCGCGTCGCGTCCCCGGGATCCTGCTCGCCCGAGATCCAGAACAGCGGGAAGATGCCCTTGGCGTGCAGGTCGCTGACGAGCGTGGTCACGTCCTTCGCCGAGGCGACCTTCCGCGCGCGATCCACGAGCGGCTTGATCGGCGTGATGCCCGCGGCGTCCACGGACGCCTCATCCATGCACGCGGCGTAGTAGTCGCCGATCTTCTTCGTCGTCGAATCGGGGTTCTTCGCCTTGCCCGCGTCCTCGAGGATCGTCTTCAGCGCGAGCTCGTTGCGCTTGTCGATCTCGCTGAAGCTCCGCACCCAGTTCGCCTCGTCGGAGGGGATCTCCGTCGACTTGAGCCAGCCGCCGCAAGCGAACTGGTAGAAGTCCGTGCAAGCGTTGACGGACTTGTCGAGCGCGGCCCCGTCGAGGCCGACGCTCTCCAGCGAGACCTCGACGGACGGCGGCCCCTTGTCGACGGGCGGAGCGACGGTGGGCACGGGGCCCGCGGTGTTGGTGATGGGCTCGGGCTTGGCCGAACCACACCCAGCGAGGAGGGACATCGCCACGGAGGCGAAGGCGAGGGAAAGCGTGCGCATACGAGTCTCCGGTCGGGGGAGCGGCATCCTAGGACGAACCGCGGAGGTCGCAACGATGGACGTCGCTCCGAAGCCCGTGTGAACCCGCGAGCGTGCGTGAACCGGAGAGGATGTGGAGGGAGGTGTTCGAGACCGCGATCAGCGACGCGAGATTTCTACGCGCCGAGAGCCCCTGCGCACGGCAAAGGCCGCGCCGATCGCGAGGCAAGCGACCCAGCCGAAGGATGGCTCTGAGCCGCTGACGAATCGGCAGCTAGCGTCCGTGCCGCCGCCGTCACTTCCCCCCGCGCCGCCGTTTCCGCCGCTTCCGCCGCTTCCGCCGCCGCCGCCGCTTCCGCCGCCGCCGCCGCCGCCGCTTCCGCCCGCGCCTCCCTCCCCGCCGAGCTCGTAGGCGCCAATGTCGATCGTGCCGACCGTCGTGCGTATCGCGCCGTCGTACGGGTGCACGTAACTAATCTTGGGGGTCAAATCGATCCCGCCGCCCATCCCCGGCGCCTCGCCCGCGTCCACGCAGGGCGAGCCGTCCTTCAGCCGGTAGTTGAACCCGGCCTGGTCGACGAACATCGGATCGCCCTGGAAGTTCTTCCCGAGGTTCGCGTTGCCCTGGTTCGTGAGCGTCCCCGGCCCGACGAAGATGTTGTTCCGGACGACCGCCGGGACGGCGTTCCCGCCGATGTTGAGGAACGTGCCGCCGTTCGGGCGCTCGTTGACGAACGTGTTGTTCACGACGAAGAGCTCGGTGATCGGGTTCGCCCCGTTCGACTCGAGGCCATACGCGACGAGCGAGCTGTTGTCGGTGTTCGGCCCCTGCTGGACGAGGTTGCCGATGAGGAACGTCAGGCCGCCGCTCGGAATGTCGATCTCGTAGCTGCCCGTCCCGTCCTCCTGCGTGAGGCGGTTGTAGAGCACGTGGTTCTCGAGCGCGCGGCTCTTCAGGAGGTGGCCGATCTTCGAGCCGTGCGAGTAGTTGTGCTGGAAGACGAACTTCTTGACGTGGTTGATGTAGAGGTTGTGCGACTGGCCGTCGCCTGCGCCGTTGTTCGCGAACTCGCTGAACTCGATCAGGATCGTGCTGTTCGGGTTGTCGCCCGCGAGGATGCCGTTCTCGTTGTCGTGGAAGTAGCTGTTGCGGACCGTGAGGTTCGTGCCTTCCTGACGGATGCCCGCGCCGTTCTTGTCCGGGACCGCGGCGCCGGTGAACTCGATGTACTCGATCACCGTGTCGTTCCCCGCGATGACCCAGGTCGCCTTGCCGCCCGCGTTTTTCCCCCCCGCGTCGATCTTCGCGACCCCACCCACGCCGCGGATCAAGAGCCCGTTCTTCGACCAGGAGCAAACATCGCCGGTGTAGTCCCCGGCCGCGTCGATGTGGATCCAGTCGCCGTCCTCCGCCGCTGCGATCGCCTGACAAGGCATCGCGTAGTCCTTCCCCGGACCCACGCTGATCGTCCCCGCCGACGCGCTCGTCGCCGCGAGCGCGCAGGGCGCCGCGACGAGAACTGCCACGAGCCCCCTCGAAATTCTCCGCATCGTCATCACCAAGACCTCCTCACGCTTCGTCTGCGCCGTCCGCCGTTCGCGCGGCTTCCTGCGCCGCGCGCCGAGCTTCGCTCACGAACACGCGCATCTTGCGCTCGTCCTTGATCCCCGGCGCGGACTCGACGCCGCTCGCGACGTCGACGCCCCACGGCCGCACGACGCGCACCGCCTCGGCGACGTTGTCGGGCCCGAGCCCGCCCGCGAGCAGGACGCGCCGCGCGCGCGCGAGCTCGACGACGAGCGCAGGATCAACACGCACGCCCGTGCCCCCCTGCTGCCCCGGGACACGCGCGTCGACGAGCAGGAGATCCCCGCCGTACCGCGCCGCGAGCGCGACATCCTCCGCGCCGCCGATGCGCAGCGCCTTGAACGCGCGCGGCCCGAGCGCGTCGATCACCTCGGGCAGTTCGTCGCCATGGAGCTGCACGCGATCGAGCCCGACCTCCGCGACAAGCTCCGCGACGCGCGCCGGATCGAGATCGGCCACGACGCCGACGATCTCCACACGCCCACGCGCCGCGCTCACGAGCGCACGCGCGAGCGTCACGTCGATCCGACGCGGCGATCCAGAAACGAAGTTGAGGCCGATCATGTCGGCGCCCGCGGAGACGGCGGCCTCCACGTCGTCGACCCGCGTAAAACCGCAGATCTTGACGTGGAGGGCCGGGGGCGGCCGGTTCACTCGATGCCGAGGAGCTCTTTGACCTTGGCGATCACCTGAGGCGCCTGGATGGGCTTGGTGATGTACGCGTTCGCGCCGAGCTGCAGCGCGCGTTGCCGGTCTTCCTGCGAGCCCTCGGTCGTGATGATGATGATCGGCGTGTCCTTGTGTACCGGATCCGACCGGACACGCTTGACGAGCTTCAGCCCGTCCATGATCGGCATGTTGATGTCGGTGATGATGACGTCGTACTTCGTCGACGCGAGCTTGCGCAGGCCGTCGACGCCGTCGTCCGCCTCCGTGACGCGCAGGTTCTTGAGCCGCGCGAGCGCGAAGACCAAGAGCTGCCGCATCATGGGCGAATCTTCGACAATCAGGCAGGAGTACTCGGCCATCGATCAGTCCTCCAGGTCGAGGAACGCCTGTACACCAGGCACCTTGCGACCTGCATCGGTGAACAGCCGCGCGCTGACGAGCGCGAGGGCGGCCTGCGCGCCCAGGAGCCGGAACAGCTCACCGTCCTGGTCGTCGAAGGCCGTCTTTTGGGAAAGCGTCCCGAAGATGGCGATGACGCCGATGGGCTGGCCATCGATGAGCAGCGGTACCACCGCCGCGGGGCGCTCGACCGTGCCCTTCGAGACGTCATTCTCGGCGTCGTAGTACAGCTTGCCGGTGGAAAAAGCCCGCCCGATCGGGCCCCCGTCCACCGGTAGGGTCGCGATGTCGGCGAAGCTCTGGCCTTCCGTCGCCACCGCCACGAGCTCTTTCTTGTCGTCCGAGGCGATGTAGACACCGAACCGAGCCGCGCCGAGGAGCTGCGCCAAAAGCTCCTTGATGTTGCGGAGCACGTGGCGAACGTTCGTCGAGGAGTGGAGCTGCGAGGTCGCGACGTAGAGGTTCGCGAGGCTCGCGAGCTCCGACTCCACCTCCTGATGGCGCGAGGTGTAGCGATCGCTCACCGCCTCCATCGCCACCGAGCGCTGGAGCAGCGCGTTCTTCTCTCCCTCGAGCGCCTCGATCTTCCGCACGAGATCCCGCATCGCCGTATCGCTGGCGAGGTGCGCGCGGAGCTTGCCGTTCTCGCTCTCGAGCTCCGAGAGCCGATCACGGAGACGCTCGTTCTCCTTCAGGACCTCTTCGGTCAACTGAGCGCCTTTGCGGAAGAACTGCTGGATGAACAAATCCCGCTCCCTTTTCAGGTCTTCCGGAGGCTGTTCGCTGGGCGCTTTGGATCGCCCTTCGTTGTCGCTCATCGTCTCCCTGGGATCTCCAGCGACCCGGACGGTAGCACGCCCGGCTCGCCGGCAGGAAGGCCCCTTCAATATGGCCGGGCCAAGCTCATTTCTTCCGAGCGCTGGAGGCGAGGGCCGCCCAACGCTCGAGATCCGGGGAAAGAAGGGTCGGCACCCGCCGAAGGGCTCGTACGTCCCGCGCGCCCACGAGCAACATGACGGCCCGCAGCTCGGACTCCACCTGATCGAGGAAGGCGAGCGCACCATCCCGGCCCCCCGAATGGAGCGCCTGCAACACCGGACGAGCGATGCCTGCCGCGTGTGCGCCGAGCGCGAGGGCCTTCGCCACGTCGATGCCGCTCGCCACGCCGCCGGTCGCGATGATGCTCTTGAACCGCGGCCGCGCCTCGCGGGTGATCAGCACCGAGGCCGCCGTCGGCACGCCCCACTCCCGCAACGTCACGCCGAGCGAGCGCTCCTGCCCCGCGGCGCGCGCCGTCTCCACCGCGACCCAGCTCGTGCCGCCCGCGCCCGACACGTCCACGTGCCGCACGCCCGCCTTCGCGAGCTTTTTCGCGGTGCGCGGCCCGATCCCGCAGCCCGTCTCCTTCGCCACGACCGGCACGGGGAGCTCCGCGACGAGCCGCTCGAGGGCCCCGACCACGCCCACGAAATCTCGATCCCCGCCCGGCTGCACGGTCTCCTGCGCCGGGTTCAGGTGCACGCAGAGCGCGTCGGCGCCCACCGCCTCGACGAGCTCCAGGACCTTCGCGGTCTCGAGGCTCTTGGCCTGCACGCCGCCGATGTTGCCGAGCACGAGCGTCGTCGGCGCCACATCGCGCACCATGTACGTCTCGCGGGGCTCGCCCTTCAGGATCGCGCGCTGGCTGCCGAGGCCGAAGCCGTACCCGCGCTCTTCGGCGATCCGCGCGAGCTCCCGGTTGATGCCCCGCGCGCGCTCGGTGCCTCCCGTCATCGCCGCGATCACGAGCGGCACGCGGAGCTTCTTGCCGAGCAACTCGATCGACATGTCGATGTCGTCGACCACGAGCTCGGGCAGCGCGTCGTGCACGAGCTCGACGCCCTCGAACAGCGTCGTCTTCGCGCGGAACCCCACGTCGCCCGTGGCGCACAAATCGATGTGGTCGGCCTTGCGCGAGGAAATCGGCGAGGACTGGTGCGGGAGTGTCTGGAGTTCGGTCATTCGATCCGTCCGCCCCCTCCATGAGGCTTGGCGGTCCACGAATCAAGGGAAAGACGCCCCGACGTTTTCGACGCCGCGCCGCTCCCGCACTAGACTGATCGCATGGATCTCCCCGCTGAACCGAGAGTCCGCTGGATCCTCCATCGCGCCGCGGCCCTGATCGAACAAGGCGCCGAGCCCGTGCGTGGCCTCGTGCTCCCCAACGCCGACTCCTTCCCCGATCCGTTCGACGGATCGCCGAACGCAGTGGCGAAGCTCCTCGCGCGCGTGCAGGCCCTCGCGGGCCTCTCGGATCTCACGGTCGAGCTCACGTTCGTCACGCCCGAAGGCGAGACGATGAGCACGGGTTGCGGCAGCGGCGCTTGTGGCCCCGGCGGCAAGATCGAGGCGCGCCTCGATCGTGTCGGTCGCCGCCCCGACGGCTCGTACGTCGTGGCCGTGGGCACGGGCGAAGTGCGTGATCCCGTGGTCCTCACGACGGCCCTCGTCCGCTCCGTGGCCTGCATGTTCATGACCGAGGCCGACGCGTACGACGGGCTCTCCGCGACCGAGCGCGAGCCCGTCACGGATCTCGCGGGCGTGCTGCTCGGCTTCGGCGTCCTGCTCGCGAACGGATCCCACGTCGTGGTGAAAGGCTGCGGCGGCGCGAAGATCCACTCCGCGACGCGCCTCAGCACGAACGAGCTCACGCTCGCACTCGCGATGTTCTGCAAGCTCTTCGGCACCGACGGCAGGATCGCCGCGCGCCACCTCGATCCCGTCCCGCGCGAGCGCTTCGCGGAGTCCGAGACCTGGGCCCGCGCGAACGCGGCCGTCGTGCGCAGGTTGCGCGAAGATCCGGATGGCATCCGCAGCGACGCGTTCGTCCTCGATCAGGCCGAGGGCTGGATATCGCGCCTCTTCAGCTTCGGCCGCGGCAAGCGCGCGCCCACCGCCGAGGAGACGCTCTCCGAGCTCGAACGATCGATGCGCGTCACCACGCCGAAGAAGACTGTTGATCCCGAGCGCGCCAAGAAGCTCGCCGAGCTCCGCGCGCTCGTGGACGAGACCCTGGAAGGACAATGAGCGGACGACTCTGGGACAAGGGCGGCGCCACCGACGCCGCCATGCTCCGTTACACCTCCCGCGACGACTGGAAGCTCGATCAACGCCTGCTCGCCTACGACCTCGTGGCGACACGCGCGCACGTGCGCGGGCTCCGTCGCATCAACGTCCTCTCGGAAGGCGAGCTCGACGCCATGGAGCGCGCGCTCGCCGAGCTCGTCCGCAGAAACGACGCCGGCGAGCTCGTCCTCACCGAGGCCGACGAGGACGGCCACACCGCGATCGAATCCGCGCTCGTCTCCATGCTCGGCGACACCGGCAAGAAGGTGCACACGGGCCGCAGCCGCAACGATCAGGTCCTCGTGGCGATGCGCCTCTACGAGCGCGACGCGATGGACGAGCTCGACGCGCTCGTGCTCGCCGCCGCCTCCGCGCTCGTCGCGCTCGCGCGTCGCGAGGAGAAGACGCCGCTCCCCGGCTACACGCACCTCCAGCGCGCCGTGCCGAGCTCGGTCGGCCTGTGGGCAGGCTCCTTCGCCGAGGGCCTGCTCGACGCGGTCACCATCGTCCGCGCGGCTCGTGCACTCACCGATCGCTCCCCGCTCGGCGCCGCCGCTGGCTACGGCGTGAACCTCCCGCTCGATCGCGAGGGCGTCGCGCGTGAGCTCGGCTTCGCCGATGTCGCGTGGAACCCGCTCGGCTCGCAGACCTCGCGGGGCATCGTCGAGGCCACGCTCCTCGCCGCCGCGTGGCAGGTCATGGCGATCGTCCGCAGGCTCGCCTGGGACCTCTCCCTCTTCACGACGAGCGAGTTCGGCTTCGTGCGCCTCCCCGACGCGTTCACCACGGGCTCGTCGATCATGCCGCAGAAGCGCAACCCCGACGTCGTCGAGCTCATGCGCGCCGCCTGCTCGATCGTGCAGGGCGCGCTCGCCGAGGTGCAGACCCTCGTCGCGCTCCCGTCCGGATATCACCGCGATCTGCAGCTCACGAAGTCGCCCGTGTTGCGCGGCCTCGACGAGACGCTCGCCACGGTCCGCCTCCTGCCGCGCCTCGTCGAGGGCCTTCGTTTTGACCACGAACGAATGCTCGCCGCGATCACGCCCGAGTGCTTCGCGACCGACCGAGCCGTCGAGCTCGCCGCCTCCGGCATCCCCTTCCGCGAGGCCTATCGCCGCGTCGCCGACGAGATCAAAGCGCTCGCCCAGGGCGATGCGCCGGCGAGCCTCGCCGCGCGTGTCTCGCCGGGAGCACCGGGCGATCTGCGCCTCGACCTGCTCGAAGCGCAGATCGCCTCGCTCAGCGCATCTCGGTAACCGCGTCCGCGCCGCCCACCAGCACCACGTCCGCCATCTCGAGGAAGAGCCCCGTGTCCACGACGCCGGGGATCCCCCGCGCCTCGGCGTGCGTACGCGCCGGATCGTCGAGCGGCGCGAAACGCGTGTCGATGATCCAGTTCATGTTGTCCGTCACGAAGGGAAACCCGTCCGCCTTCTTGCGCACGACGGGCTCGCCGCCGAGGTTCTTGAGGTGCCGCGACGCCGTCGCCACCGCGAACGGCACCACCTCGATCGGGATCGCCGTCCTCGATCCGAGCTTGTTCACGAGCTTCTCCGGCGTCACCAGAATCACGAGCCGCTCGGCCTCGTACGCGACCACGCGCTCGCGCAAGAGCGCGCCGCCGAGGCCCTTCGTCAGCCCAAGCTCCGGCGTCACCTCGTCCGCGCCGTCGAACGCCACGTCGATGCCGTGGATCTCGTCGAGCCCAACGCACTCGATCTGGAGCTTCTTCGCGAGCTCCTCCGAGCGCTTCGAGGTCGGCACGCCCCGCACGCGCAGCCCTCGACGCACACGCTCGCCCAGGCGCTCGATGAACGCTTCTGCGGCGCGTCCCGTGCCGAGGCCAAGCGTCATTCCATCGGCCACATGCGCGAGCGCGGCCTGCGCCACCCGTTCGAGCGCGGCCGGATCCGGACCCTGAGACATCGTCATGCCCCGCCCTTGCTCGATCGCGGCCCGCGCGGCAACCGCGAACGACCTCTCCCCGCGGCCTTCTTCGCCGGCGCCTTTGTGCTCGGCTTCGCGCCGCCTCCCGCACCGTCGAGCGGAGACGGGCAAACGTCGCGCACTCTGCAGCCTTTGCACTCTCTCCCGGACCAGATCCGATCGAACGTCTCCTGCATCTCGTCGAGCAATACGTCGTCGTCCGTCAGGATCCCCGCCTCGAAGTTGCGACGCCCCTCGCCCTTCGCGCCGAGCCCGGCGCCCGTCAGGTTCGCCGATCCCAGGTAAAGCGCCGCGCCGTCGACCGCGATCATCTTGAGGTGCACGCGCGGACAACGACGCATCGCGAGCCCGCCCGCGCGAAGCTCGTCGTGCCGCGCGAACTCCTCACGGAACGCGCGTGACGGAATGCCCGCGTGCAGTAACCGCAGCTCCACCCCGCTCCGCGCGAGCCCCCGGAGCACCTCCAGCAACGACACGTACCGGCCCCGCGCGCGCGCCCGTGTTCCCACGGGCGCCTCCACGCGTAGCTCCTTCACGTTCGCCGTCGCGATCCACACGCTCACGCGCGCCTTCGCGAGCACGCCCTGCACGAGCACGTCGTAATGCGCGCGATCCCTGAGCAGCCTCAGCTCGACGCGCCGGCCGCCCAGGCTCAAGGCGACGTCGCCTCGACCGAGAGGTGCGCCGCGAGGATCGACCGCACGTCGTCCGGCATCGGGCACGACGCCATCACGTCGAGGTTCGTCGTGACGATCGTGTGCTCCACCGTCGCCACGAGCACGGAGCCCTCCTCGCGCAGCATCCGGTACACGAGCGTCGCGCTCCGGTTGCCGAGATGCGCCGTGCTCGTCTCGATCCGGAGCACGTCGCCATAACGCGCAGGCGCGCGGAACGACATGTTCACCTTCACCGCGGGCAAACCCACGCGCCGCTTCACGATGAGGTGCGGATATCCCCTCTCGAGACCCGCGAAAAAGTGCTCCATCGCCTCGTGGGCGAAGCCGAGATAGTGCCCGAAGAAGACGATCCCCGCCGCGTCGACCTCCTCGAACTTGATCGGCCGCACGAAGGCGATCATGGCTTCACGCGAGATCCTCGGCGAGCTTGGTGATCGATGCCGGCCCGAGTTCGGTCCGCGCGATGTACCGCGGATGATCCACGCGCACTGCGACCTTCGCCGTCTTGCCACGGATCGCCGCGATCGCCGCCTCGGAGAGCTTGATCTTGAAGTAGTGCACGGCCGTCGTCCGGTCCGGCATCACGCTCTTCGGATCACTCGTCGCGGCCGCGCGCACGCCGTCGACCTCCACGCTCACGCAGCCTTCGAGGCCCCTGAGCTCGATCAACATGCGGTCGCGGATCACGGCGTCCGGGATCTCCACGAACATCGTTAGGCTGAGCTCGCCCGGGGCCGGGATCAGCTCGTTGTACGTCCCGATCTCGTGCGCGATCCCGCTCTCGTTCGTGATGCGCTCGGTGCGCAGCATCTCCTGGATCTGCAAGAGCACCGAGTCTCGGTTCTCGAACACCGCAGACATCTGCTCGCCGAGCTTCACCCGGCGCGGCCGCTTCTCTTCGATGACGCGCGCCCGGAACCTCGCCCGGATCTGCTCGTAGTCGCCGATGGGCAAGATCTCGCTCCGATCGATCGGTCGCATCGCTCTTCTTTCCTCCAGGATCAAGCTCGTTCGGCCTTCGTCGTGGGTTCGGAGCCCTCGTCTGGCAAGAGCCCGTAGGCGCGCGCGAGGGCCTCGATCGGGTGGAGAACGTGCTTGCCCGTCTCCTTCTCCACGCGGAGCGCTGCCAGCGAACAGTCGCTCACGACCATGTCCGGCGCCGCGTCCGACACGCCGCGCACGAGCTTCTGCGCGTAACGACGCCCCGTCTCGTAGTTCTCCGCCTTCATGCCCCACGTCCCGTCGACGGCCGAGCACTGCTCGATCACACGCACGTCCGTGTTGGGCACGACGCCGAGCACACGCGCGCCAGGAAAACCGACCTTCTGCGCGCGCAGGTGGCAGGCCGCGTGATAGGCGACCGTGCCGAGCTTCTCCGGGAACTCGCGCACGAGCTTCTTCTCGCGGCCGAGCTTCACCAAGAACTCCATGAGGTCGACCGTCGCCGCCGCGACTTCCTTCGCCTCGGGCGTCGGCAAGTACTCCGCCCACTCCTTCTTCATCGTGTAACCGCACGTCGGCCCCGGCACGACGATCGTTCGGCCCGCGCGCACGTGCGGCAGGAGCAGCTCCACGTTGTGGCGGATCTTCTCGGTCGCGGCCTTCACGTCACCGCCGTCGAGGTTCGGCATCCCGCAGCAGGTCAGGCTCGCGCCCGGATCCTCGCCCACGCCCGGGTACCGCACGCGCACGCCGTTGTGCTCGAGCACGCGCACCGCCGCGCGCACCACGCTCGGCACGTTGTACTCGCCGTAGCAGGTCGCAAAGAGCACGACCTCGCCGTGTTTCCCCGCGTTCTCGGCCGGTGCGTGGTCCGCGAGCCACGCGCGGAACGTCTCCCCTGCCATCGGCGGCAGCGGGAACTCCGCCGAGATCCCCGTCACCTTCTCCTGCACCTTGCGCACGAGGCTCGACGCGAGCACGAAGTTCGAGATCGGCGCCATCACGCCCCCGCCCACGGCGCCGATCGCCTGTGGCTCGCCGAGGATCCTGTCGACGAGCGGGATGCCGTCGCGCGCGGCGCGGTTCGCTCGCTCGCGGGCCATGAGCCGCGGGAAGTCGAGCAACTCCGACGAGCCCTCGTCGGGCGTGTACGGGCACTTGATATAACAGAGCTTGCACTGCCAGCAGGCGTCGCTGACGGCCTTGATGTCCGCGTCGTCGATGAGCTCCGCGCCCTCCGCGCGGCCCGAATCGATCGCCTTGTCGACCCGGTTGAACAGCTCCGGGAACGAGCCGCAGTAGTTCACGCACATGCGGCACTCGTGGCAGATCTGGAACGCGCGGCGCAGCTCCGTCTCGAGATCCCGCGCGTCGTAGTAGCGCGGATCGTGCGGGCTCGTCGCCGGCGGGGCCTTGGGCTTGCGGGGGATGACGCTCACGGCTGGCTCTCGTCTCCGGTTCGTCCGGGCAAACAAAAGGGAGGGCGCGCCTCGGACGCGGCAGGCGCGCGGGAGAGCGACGTGTGCCGCTCGCCCGCGCGCCGCGCGCCGCGCTCGCTCAGAAGTCGAGCGTATCGATGGCCTTCGCGAAGCGACCCGCGTGCGACTTCTCGGCCTTCGCGAGCGTCTCGAACCACTCGGCGATGTCGTCGAAGCCCTCCTCGCGGGCCGTCTTCGCCATGCCCGGGTACATCGTCTCGTACTCGTGCGTCTCGCCGGCGACGGCGGCCTTGAGGTTCTTCTCCGTGTTGCCGATCGGCAGGCCCGTGGCCGGATCGCCGACCGCCTTCAGGTAGTCGAGGTGGCCGTGCGCGTGGCCCGTCTCGCCGTCAGCCGTGTCCTTGAACAGGCCCGCGATCTCGGGGCGCCCTTCCACGTCCGCGACCTTGGCGAAGTAGAGATAGCGGCGATTCGCCTGCGACTCGCCGGCAAACGCGTCCTTCAAGTTCTGGTGGGTTCTGGTTCCTGCGAGGTTCGCCATGGTGATCTCGTCTCCTTCGTGCTGCCAACGATGGGAAGGAACTGCGAGGTGAAACTAGCGTGGTTTGCCCGCGCGTGAACGGCCAGACGTGGGCACGTCCGCGGCGCAGGACGCACACACGCCGCGGTAGATGCGCTCCACGGCGCGCAGGGAAAACCCCGTCGCGGCCGCATTCACGCAAGGCGCGATCTCCGCAAGCGGCTCACCGTTCGTGCACGACGGCACGTCGCGCACGAGGCCGCAGCGATCACACACCGCGTGGTTGTGCGGCGCCATGTTCGCGTCGAAGCGCGCCGCGCCCGGCGACAAGCTCAAGGACACGCAGAGCCGGGCCGCGGCGAGCGCGTCGAGCGTGTTGTACACGGTCGCGAAGCTCATCGTCGGCATCGCGGGGCGCAGCCGTTCGAAGAGCTCCTGGGCCGTCGGGTGCGCCGGGTCACCGGCAAGCTCACGCGCGATGGCCAGGCGTTGCGGCGTCAGCTTGAGACCGGAGGCCCGGACGCGCGCCAGCATCTCGGCGAAACGTGCTTCAGCCTCTGGGCACGCGTTCGGCACGTCCGCTGGATACGTAGAATTTTTCTCAGGAGCAAGTCCTCCTGAGTTGAGGAAAATCCCTACAGCGGCCTACGCAGCGGCTTTCTTCGGGTGGCAGACCCCGAGAAATCGTGGAGAATCTCACGGGTTTTGCCTGGCGCACGATCCACCGGCCTCTCGAACACGCGTGGACGGCCTTGCCAGACAAAAATCCCACTGACATACTGTCGCCCCCTCGCAAACCGGGTCCACGTACACGTGTACCTGCGCCCCGCGAGGAAACGAAGGACGACAACGCCCCGCGCGGCCCGGGGGAACAGGGCCCGCACGATGGAAACGAGAGGACGCGTTCAGAGATGCCTACCGACGCCATTCAGTGCAAACCGCTCGAGGTCGCCGTGGGCGACAAGGGAATCGAGCGCGCGATCAAGCACCTCAAGCGGAAGATGGCCGCGGAGGGCATCCTTCGTGAGCTCAAGAGGCGCCGGCACTACATGAAGCCCTCGGTCAAGCGCCGCAAGAAGGCGTCCGAGGCTGCCCGCCGCCGCCGCAAGCGGTCGAAGATGGACGTGATGCAATAGCCCGGCGGCGCGTCCGCGCGCCTCCTGGTCACCCGGCGCGCGTTCGCGCGCCGCCACCGACGATGACGCCGGCCGCTCCGCGGAGTCCGGCGTTTCGTCGTTTTGTTCGACCTTGAAGCTCCTCATCCTCAGTACTTCCTATCCGGCGAGCGACGCCGATCCCTCGGGACACTTCGTCCGCGCCGAGGCCCGCGCGCTCGCGCGGCGAGGCCACGAGGTGCACGTCGTCGCGCCCGGGGGATCGCCCTTTGACGAACCTGCGCGGGATCCCGCGGCGCCCTCGCTCCACGTGCACCCCGCGGGCGGCGGCGCGCTCTTCGGCTGGCCCGGCGCGCTCGCGCGCGTGCGCCGGGATCCCACGCGCCTGCTCCATGCGCTCCCCTTCGCCGTCGCCACGCGCGCGCGTGCCTCCGCGATCGGACCCGTCGATCGCGCCATCGCGCACTGGATCGTCCCCTCGGCCGTCCCGCTCCTCCTCGGTTTGCCTGCGCCGATCGAGGTCGTCGGCCACGGCGCCGACGTGCGCATGCTCTGCGCCATGCCCGCCGCAGCGCGCCTCTTCATCGTGCGCGCCCTCCTCGATCGCGACGCCTCCTTCCGCTTCGCTGCCGCCGCCTCCCTCGACGCCCTCGCCCGCGCCCTGCCCACGCCGCTCGCGGAGCGCCTCGAACGCGCCTCCCGCGTCGAGCCCGTTCTCCTCGACCTCCCCGACGTCACGACGCGCGCCCGTGTCCTCCGCGCCTCGCTCGATCCACACGCGTCCGCGGACAAACTCGTCGTCGCCGCGGGCCGCCTCGTCCCATCAAAGCGTGTCGACCTCGCGATCGAGGCTGCGACATCCGCGTCGATGTCGATCGTCGTCGTCGGCGACGGCCCCTTGCGCGCCGAGCTCGAGGCCCTCGCGCGTGCCCGCCCTGCGCATGCGCGGTTCGTCGGCCTCGTGCCGCGGGACGAGGCGCTCGCGTGGATCGCTGCGGCCGACGTGCTCCTGCATGCTTCGGCGGAAGAGGCTGCGCCCACCGTCGTGCGCGAGGCGCGCGCGCTCGGCGTGCCTGTCGTCGCGTGCGCGGCGGGGGACGTCTCCGTGTGGGCGCGGCGCGACCCTGGCCTCGTCGTTGCCGCGCCCGACGTCCGGGCCCTTTCGGCCGCGCTTCAGGCTGCCGTGGCTGCGCGTTCGTAGGGCGCCCCCCCGAGCGCGTGCGAGACGTACAAAGCGACGAACGAGACTCTTGCAATCCTCGACGATTCGACTAGGGTGCCGCCTCGCGATGCGGGGCAAACACCACGCAGAGCGGCCCGGGGCGTAGCGCAGCCTGGTTAGCGCACTTGACTGGGGGTCAAGGGGTCGGTGGTTCAAATCCACTCGCCCCGACAAGGTCCGGAGGATGAACGTCCTCCGGACCTTTCGGTTTTTTGTGCCTCGTGACGAGCGAAGCGCGGACGAAGGCACCTTCGCGCCTCGGCGCGTCGTGCCTTCAGGGTCCGTTGGTCTCGGGGTGGGAAGGAGCGCGCGGCAGCTCGTGCCGCGCGAGGCTCAATTGAAGCCGATGCGGAAGTTGACCGGACCGCAGTCGGGCGCGCCGTCCATCGAGAGCGTCGCCTCGTGCCGCCCGGGGTCGCCCGTCACCGTGATGCTGCCGCCCGTGCTGCGGTCGCCCTTGTCGCCGACGCCGATCGGCAGGTCGAGGGCCGCGCCCGCGCCTTTCCAGGTCAGGCGCAGCGTCGCCGTCGTCTGCTGATCGACGGGGCTCAGGTTCTCGCCTTTGAACTCGATGACCAGACGCTCGGCGTTGGCGATGTCGGAGCGGAACGTCGCCTTGGCGCCGCAGTCCATGCGGAAGCGGTGCGTCTCTCCGCGCTTGATGGGCAGCGCCGCGGAGGTCGGGGGCTGGAACGCGTCGCCCTTCTTCGGCGGCGGGATCTTCACCACGATGCAACCCGTGGACGCCGCGGCGAGGAGACCGAGCGTCGCGACACGCGCGGCCCCGGAGAGAATCGCGGAAACCTTCTTCGACATGACAAGCGCCTCCATGGCGAGCCGGCCGGCCCCCTCCGCGCCCATGCCGGTACGGATCGGCGGCTACCATTTCGCGTATAAACGACGTCGCGCGGAAGATCCACTCTTTCACGCTCACCGCTACCGCCCTCTGCGCGTCGTAGTATCGTTCGCGTCCCATGGCCGAATCCACCCTCGATCTGCGCGACCTGCCCAAGGACCGCGCCTACGACGAATTGGAACGCACGCTCGAAGCCGTCCTCGCGGGCCTCGCGGATCCCATCGCCGCCATGGCCACGATGAGCGCGCTCCTGCATCACGGCTTCGGCCATCTCTGGACCGGCTTCTACCGCGTCGTCGCCCCCGACCTCCTTCGCGTCGGTCCTTATCAAGGCACGCTCGGCTGCCTCGAAATCCCCTTCGGCAAGGGCGTCTGCGGCGCGGCGGCCCGCGACCTCCGCACCGTCGTCGTCCCCGATGTACACGCCTTCCCCGGCCACATCACCTGCGACGCCCGCTCTCGCTCCGAAATCGTCGTCCCGGTCCTCGATGCCTCGGGCGCGCTCCTCGCCGTGCTCGACATCGACTCCGACCGCCCTGCCACCTTCGACGACGAGGACCGTCGCCGCCTCGAAGCCCTCGTCGGCTGGTTCGCCCGCGTGCCCTGAAAGGCGCATCTTCCCTCTTCGCAGCCCTTCCGGCCTCGCTTAGACTTGGCCGCATGCGTTGCCCCACCTTGCGAATGCCGTCCGGATATCCCGACGCGGCGCCGCATCTCCGCGACGAGGTCCGCGTCCTGCAACGCGAGCTCAAGCGTTGGGCGTATTCCATGAGCCCCGACGGCCAGTTCGGCCCGCGCACCGATGCCGCCGTGCGCCATTTCCAGCGCAAGCGTGGCCTCAAGGACGACGGCATCGTCGGCCCCCGGACGTGGGACGCCGTCCTCGATCCCGACGCGAAGGCCATTGGCGCGAGCTTCCAGTATCAACCTGCCGGCGCCGCGGATCCCACGCCCTCCACGCCCGCCGCGCCCAAACCCGCGACGCCCGCGCCCGAGCCGGCCCCGGTGAACCCCGGCGCGGGCGGGGCCGCGTGGATGGCCATCGCGCGCAAGGAGGAGGGCATCCGCGAAACCTCGGGACGGGCGGCCAATCCGCGCATCATCGAGTACCACGCGACGACCACGCTCCGCGCGCAGTCGGACGAAATCGCCTGGTGCGCCTCCTTCGTGAACTGGGTCCTCAAAAAGGCCGGCATCAAGGGCACGAACTCCGCCGCCGCGGCGAGCTGGGTGAAATGGGGCGCGTCCACGACCGCGCGCCAGGGCGCCGTCTGCGTCATCTACAATGCCCGCGCGGCGAACTCGTCCCTCTCGACCTCCGGCAATCACGTCGGCTTCCTGGTCCACGAGACGAGCACCCATTACGTGCTCCTCGGCGGCAACCAGTCGAACTCCGTCAAGGAGTCGAGCTTCCCCAAGACGAAATGGCGGCTCAAGGCCTATCGCTGGCCGTCTTCCTGAACCTCTCACCGCTCTGAGCATTGGTCTCATCTCGAAGCCGCTTCGCTGGGGCTTTGCCCCAGACCCCACCGGGGCTATCCGCCCCTGGACCTGGACCAGCGCAGGCGCTGGACTCGTGGCGATGAACTGCGCTCCGCGCAGTTCATCGAACAGCCGGTGGCAAGACCTGCGACGATTTCGCCCAAGGCCAAGGCCGCAGGGCTGACGGCTCCGCTGGCAACGCCCCGTTGCCAGGAGAGACGCGCGTCCGTGGTCTTGCCATCGGCCCTTGGAAGAACTGCGCGGAGCGCAGTTCTGCCACGAAAGGTCCAGCGCAGGCGCTGGTTCGGGTCGAGGGGCGAACAGCCCCCGCGGGGTCCGGGGCAGCGCCCCGGCTCCCACGCCCCCGATGAGACCCATGCTCAGCTCACCGCTTCGTCGCGGGCCCGCCGAGCGTCTCGTCGAGCGAGCGCGAGGGCGGACGGCAATCGCGGGGCGAGAGCTCCACCCGGGCGATCCCTTCCACCACGAACGGGTGCTCGCTCCCCTGCGCATCCCACACCACGACGCGCCGGAGGGCCGCGAGATCACCTCGCGCCACGAGGACACGATCGACCTCGATTCGCACGCGCACGCAGCCAGGCCGCGGCTTTCGCGGCGTCGCCTCGATCACCGCCATCCACGCGCGCGCCTCGTCCGCCCGCACCACGACGTCGAAGGCCGCGCCGAGGCCCTCTGCGAGAATCGCGGCGAGCGCGACGTACGGCGTATCCTCGATCGTCGACCTCGCAATCACGTAGCCGCGGCGCACGAGCGAGGCCTCGCTCCCATGCGCGAGCAGAATCTCCTCGGCCGGATCATCCGCGAAGATACGCAACACCGACGCGCCGTCCTCGCCCCGCCACGCGTCCACGAGCTCTGCCGCCTCCTCCGCGCGCCCCGCGCGTGATCGGGTCGTGCGCAACGCCGCGCGGAGCGCCAGCGTGCCCTTGTAAAGCGCCGCGAGCTCGGAGGCGAGGTCCCCCGAAAGGGCCGCGATCGGCGCCGGAAACTCGAGGCTCGGCGAAAGCGCCGGCACCTCGGCCCGCAGCCTCTCGGCGACGTCGCCCGCCTTCGCCATCCCCCCCTCGTCCTGCCGCTCCAAAAGCAGCAGCGGGCACGAGATCCACGGCACCGGGGGCTCCGTGGCGAGAGAGGTATCAGGTCGACAAACCGGCGCCATGTGCGGCCGGATCGCCCGCGTGTTTGCCCGGCCAAGCGCCACGCCGGGCGCGCCCTCCGCGAAGGCCACGCTCGCCGGCGCGGCCTCTCTCCGCGCAGACACCGGGGCCCCCGCGAGGGCGTGGAGCCATGCCAACCCCGTGGGATCGAGCGCCTGGAGCGCGTCCCGCATCTCCGCCGGCATCGACTCCATACGCGCCCCGATCTCTCGGAGGACCCACCCTTCGTGGGGCTTCATGGCCTCCCGCACCGCGCCCCACGCCCGCGCGATCGCCGCCTCCCCGCCCCGCGCGAACGCCTTCTCCAAAAAGCCTCGCGCCTCTTCCTCGTCCGCGCGGATCAACGCGAGAATGCCCGCGCAGCCGAGCAGGAACGGATCCGACCCGCCGTGCTCCGCGGCCTCCCGCAGGTTTCTCCGGGCCACCTCGAACGAGGCCTCGCCCGCCGCCACGCCAAACCCTTGCAGCATCGCCGCGACCCGCAGAAGCGCGAGCCCCGCGCGGCCCAGGATCCGCGGCCTCCGTGGATCGTCCCAGCGCGCGCGTTGCGACGCCTCCGCGAGCGCCGCGCGCGCCTCGTCCACCCGGCCCTCCCGTTCGAGCACGCGGGCGAGCGAATACGACACGCCCGCCACGAGCGCGAGCAGCCCCGGCCCCGCGTCGAGCCGCAGCCATACGCGGCCGAGCCGCTCCCGCAGGGCGAAAAGCGCCTCGCTCGCCTCCCGCGCAAGGCCCCGCTCGGCCCGCGTGATCGCGTACGAGCACTCGGCCGCGCAGAGCGCCTCGAGAATCGGCAAATGGAGCGTCCCCGCAAAACGCGCGCGCACCTCGGCCATCCGCGCATCCGCCTCCTCGTGCCGGCCGAGCGCGTCGAGCGCCGTCACCTCATTGCACGCGACCGCCGCGGCGATCTCGAACAACGGCGTCTCCGTCACCCCCGCGAGCCGCTCCCGCAGCGCCGCGAGCGCCGCCGCAGCCTGCGTTCCGTATCCCGCCAGCGAAAGCGTCGCCGCCGCATTCGCGGCACCGAGCGCGACCAGCGCGGCCATCGGCGCCGCCGCGGTCCCCTCCGCCCGACGCGCAAGCTCCATCGCCGCGTCGAGCGCTCGTTCGTGCGCGCCCATGCGCCCGAACGAAAACACGGCCCCACAAAGCGACGCCGCCTCCAGCGCACGATAGCCGTGCCCCTCTGCGCCCGCGCATGCGGCGCGGGCCATCGCAAAATGGTTCGCCGCGGTATCGTCCCAGCCGAGCTCCTGACAACAAATGCCGGCCGCGTGTGCCGCGTCGGCGAGCACCGCCGAAAGCCACGGCGGCTCGCCCGTGAGGCGCATCTCCTCGGCGAGCTCGAGCGCCATCCCGAGGTGCTTGCACGCGTCGGTCCACTCCTCGCGGCCCGCGTGCAGCTTTCCTTGTCGATACGACGAAAGGAGCACGCACGTGAGGAACTCGCGATCCTCGAACCGCCGCGGGAAAAACCGCCGGATCACCTCGCCGTAATCGGCTCCGCCCGTCTCGCCCGACTCGATCGCGAGATCCCCGAGCGCGAGCAGCGCCCGCGCCGCGTCCCGTGCGCCTCCCTCGTCGCGGATCTCGCCGCGCGCGATCTCCAGGTATGCCTTGCGCGCCGCGCGAAAATTCCCCTCGGCTCGCAGCACCGCCGCGCGGACGAACGGATCTCCCTCGAGGAGCCGCGCGCTCTGCGGCGTATGCGCGGACGGCGGCGACGAGCCCCGATCCTCCACGACGAGCCGCGACGAAGGCGGCGGCGACGAATCCGGCCCGCCACGCCCGCGCCGCGCCTCGATCGCGGCCCAGAGATCCCGCGAGCTCGGCCGCGCTGCCTCGCCCACGTCGAGCGGGCTCGGGCGCCGCAGGCATTGCACGAAGCGCAGATACGCGTGGGCGAGGCTCTTCGGATCCGCGGCCGGCTCCACCTCCGCCGCGATCATCGCGCCCCGCGCGGCGCGCTCGTTCCAGGGGATCGTCGCGAGCCCGAGGTAGGGCCCGAGATCCCGGCCCATCACGTTCGTCGTCTCGTAGATCAGCCCTTCGAGCTGCTCCTTCGCCTCCTGCACGAACGCGCGCCCGCTCGCGCCCTCCTCCACGCGCACGAGCAGCGGAAAAAGCGCGAGCGGCCGGCCCGCGTCCACCAGCACGCGCCGCGCGTGGGCGAACCTCCCGAGCTCGATCGCCTCCTCCAGCGACGCGTCGTCCACGAGCAGCACGAGCTTGTCCACGAGGTGCGCGGCGAGCAGCGCGGTCGCCTCCGTCCGGCCCGACGGCACGTTCACGAGCACCTCGTCGTACCGGATGCGCAACGCGCGCGCGAGCGGCGCGAGCAGCCACGGACACTCCTCGATCACCCGCGCCCGCGTCACGGCCGATCGCGACCCCTCCGCGGGCCAGTAAAACATCTCGGCGGGCGCGCCGCCGAGCCGCAGCGGCACCACGCGGATCCCCGCGCCGCCGTCGAGGAGCTGCGTGATCCACGCGCGAACGGCGGCCTCGGGCGGGGCTTCCCGCGCGCGCCCCGACACGAGCGGGGACACGGCGGCGCGCACGCCCTCGAAGAAATCGACGACGCCCGCGCCTCGCCGCCCCTCGCCTCGCCCCTGGAAATAACGCTCCAGCGCGGGCTCGTCGACGGCCAGATCCACCACGAGCACGCGCTTGCCTTTTTGCGCCAGGAGCGCGCCGACATTGGCCACGGCCATCGCGCGCCCGACGCCTCCGCGTGCCGAAGCGAGCCCGACGATGATGCCCTGCCGATCGCTCACGCCGTCCTCGTCCCGTCCCGTCCCCGCGTCCGGGAATCCGACGGGGCCCGGACTCTACCGGACCGGGGTATCGCCTGGCAATAGAGGCCCCGCTTTGGTAGGAGACGAGCCGTGGATCCGAGAGAAAGCCGAGCCACCCCCGAAGGCGCCATCTTGGTGAACGACCGCGTTCACGTCCCGGCGTCGGCCCTCACCGTGACGACGGCGCGCGCCTCCGGCCCCGGCGGACAAAACGTCAACAAGGTCGAGTCCAAGGTCGACGTCCGGGTCGACCTCGACGTGATCGTCGGCCTCGACGAGGGCGCGCGGGCGCGGCTCCTCGCGGCAGTGCGGACACGCCTCGACGCCGAGGGCAAGTTGCGCGTCACGAGCCAGAGGACGCGGGATCAGGGGAGAAACTTGGCGGACGCCCACGACAAGATTCGCGCGCTCGTCGCGGCGGCGCTCGTCGCGCCCAAGGCCCGCAAGCCCACGCGCCCGAGCCGCGGCGCCGTCGAGCGCCGCCTCGACGAAAAAAAACGCGCCGGGGAGCGCAAACGGTCTCGCGCCGGCCGCGCCGAGGACTGATTAACCTCCCTGGTTCATCTCCTCCTGCGGCCTCTCCGCTTCGACCGGCCCGTCGTGGATCGGCACCGAGACGTGCTCGTGCACGATGAGCCATTGCCCGTCGCGCCACGCCCACACGACGGACCAGCGCGCGTCGAACGACTCCGTCATGCCGTCCTTGAACGTGATGTCGAAATGCACGACGCTCGCGGCCAATGCGGTGTTTCCATGCGCCTCGATCCGCGCGTCGTCGCGGACCTTTGCTTTCAGGCTGCTGAACTGCGCGAGAAGATCCTTCACACCCTTCTCGTAGGCCTTCCAGCCTCGGTGCTCGAGCGGCGCGAAATCGAAGAACACCAGCCCCTCGTCTTTCGCGTAAAAGGGGGCCGAGTTCTGCGGATCGAGCGAGCTCCACGCGTCCCACGTGCGCTGCATGAGCTCCGTCGTGGGCTTCTCGGGCGCGCTTTGCTCCTGCGAGGAGGTCGGGGCTTTCTTGCAGCCCATCGGCACCGCGACGAGCGCTGGAATCGCCAGCACGGCGCAGAGGGAAAGTCCGGCGAGGAGAGAAGAGCGAACCTTTTTCATGAGCGTCGCCTCCTGCGAATCGCCGCGAGCCGATGCATGCAGCGGGCCGCCGATCCGTGGTGCGTGGACGAAAACACGAATTTTCAGCCCGAGAAGAACCAAAAACAGGCGTTCGGGAGAACCAGAGCCACCACTTCAGGAGAACCCCGACCCGTCGAAGAAACCGAAGCGACGAAGAGGTAAGACCTGTCGTATCGGCCGGTTGACATGCCGCCGATAGGTCACGTAATGTCAGCGCACGAAGACAAGGCGCCGACGCCGTGGAGAACACGGGAGGACAGGATGGACACGGGGTTAGGATCGTCTTGCCAACCGCACGACGAGAGCCGGGCGCTCCTCGACCTCGCGCTCCGAGCGTCCGGCGCGGGGCATTGGTCCTGGGATCTCGGCGCGCACGAGGGCTACTGGTCCGACGAAGTGTACCGCATGTTCGGGGAACACCCCGCCCCGGACGGGCGCCTGGTGTCGGGCGACACCTTTCGCAAGGCCCTCCACCCCGAGGATCTCGCGCCCACGCAGGCGCGGTTCGCGGCCGCATGGGCGGAGAGGAGCGACTTCGTCTCCGAATACCGCATTCGCCGCCCCGACGGCTCCCTCCGGTGGATCCGCTCGCGCGGCCGCGTGCTCACGGACGGCGCCGGGCGGCCGCGCATGGTCGGCGTATCCCTCGACGTGACGGCGGAAAAAACCCAGGAAGCCCGGCTCCGCGCGAGTGAAGAGCGCTTCCGGGCGGCCATCGAGAGCTCGCTCGACGCGGTGGGCATTTATTCGGCCGTCCGCGACGCGTCCGGCGCCATCGTCGACTTTCGCACCGATTACGTGAACGCGGCCGCCTGCGCGCTCGGCCGGATGTCCGGCGAGGCGCAGATCGGCCGGACGCTGCGCGATCTCTACCCCGCCCCGCGTGCCGCGCGGGGCATCGAGCGGTATGCGCGGGTCGTCGAGACCGGCGAGCCCCTCTTCAAGGAAGCCCTCCATTACGAGGACGAGACCGACGACCCCGGCACGCGCCTGCAGAGGGCCTACGACGTCCGCGTGATCCGGTTGGACGACGGAATCATGGCCACGTGGCGCGACATCACCGATCGCGTGCGCAGCGAGCAAGAGACCCGCGAAACCAAGGAGATGCTCGAGGCGCTGATCCACAACACCGCGGCCTCCATCTTCGTCAAGGACACGAGCGGGCGTTTCCTCCTCGCGAACCCACGCGTGCAGGCGAACTTCGGCCTGCCCCTCGCCGAGATCCTCGGAAAAACCGATCACGAGCTCGTCCTCCCCGCCATCGCCGACGCCTTCCGCCAAAACGACCTCGAAGTGCTCCGCTCCGAGCGCGTGCTCGAACGCGAGGAGGAAATGGTCGTCGACGGCAAGGTCCACACCTTCCTCGCGCTCAAGTTTCCCCTGCGGGATCGCCACGGCAAACCCTACGCCGTCTGCGGCGTGGCGACGGACATCACGGATCGAAAGCGCATCGAGGAGGCGCTGCGCGAGAGCGAGGAGCGCGCGCGGGCGCGGGCCCAGGAGCTCGAGGCGCTGATGGATGCGACGCCGGCCGCGATCTGGATCGCGCGCGACCCGCATTGCCACCTCATCACCGGCAGCCGCACCGCGTACGAGATGATGCGCGTGCCGCACGAGCAAACGAACATCTCGAAGACGGCGGCGGAAGGCGACGCCGTGCCGCACGCGCGTATCTTCCGGGACGGCCACGAGCTCCGCCCCGAGGACCTGCCCATCCAGCGCGCCGCGCGCGGCGAGCCGACGCGCGATTGGGAGGAGGAGATCGTCTTCGACGACGGGGACCGCATCACCGTCTTCGGCAGCGCCGTACCGCTGCGCGGCCCGAACGGCGAGCTGCGCGGCTCCATTGGCGCGTTCGTCGACATCACGGCGTTCAAGCGGGCGGAGGCCGCGCTGCAGAACGAGCGACAGCGGACCGAGGAGACGCTCCGCGCCGCGGACCGACGCAAGGACGAGTTCCTCGCCATGCTCTCGCACGAGCTCCGAAACCCCCTGGCGACGATCCGCAATGCGGTGGGCGTGCTCCGCAGCACGCGCTCGGAGAGCACGCGCGTCGAGCGGCTGCACGCCATGATCGACCGCCAATCCGAGCAGCTCGCGCGGATGGTCGACGACCTGCTCGACGTCGGTCGCATCACGCAGGGCAAGCTGATCCTGCGCAAGGAGCGGCTCGACCTCGGCACGATCGTGAGCCGCGCGGTGGAGACGAGCCGCCCGCTCATCGACGCGGCCGAGCATTCGCTCTCGATCAAGCTACCGGCGGGCCCCGTGGTGCTCGAAGGGGACCTCGGCCGGCTCTCGCAGGTCCTCTCGAACCTGCTCAACAACGCGGCGAAATACACCGAGAGCCGGGGCCTTCTCCAGCTCTCCGCCGAGGTGGGGGGCGACGAGGTCGAGATCCGGGTGGAGGACAATGGAATCGGCATTGCGCCCGACGTCCTGCCTTATGTCTTCGACCTCTTCATGCAATCGAGCCGCACCCTCGACCGCGCGCAGGGCGGGCTCGGCATCGGCCTCACGCTGGTGCGCACGCTCGTGGAAATGCACGGCGGCAAGGTCTCCGCGTCGAGCGGCGGCATGGGCCAGGGCGCCGAATTCACCGTGCGCCTGCCGATATGCCACGCCGCGCCGGCGGAGGAGCTCGCCGCGCCGACGAGCGAGGAGCGCGAGCTTTCGTCGCGGAGCGAGCGCCGGCGCGTCCTCATCGTGGACGACAACCACGACGCCGCGGAGAGCCTGGCCCTCATGCTCGGATACCTCGGCCACGACACCCGCGTCGCGCACGACGGGCCGAGCACGATCGACATCGCCGCGGCATTCAAGCCGGAGGTCATCCTGCTCGACATCGGCCTGCCGGGGCTCGACGGATACGAGGTCGCGCGCCGCCTGCGCGCGCAACGCGAGACACGCGCAGCGATCCTCGTCGCGCTCACGGGGTACGGGCAGGAAGAGGATCGAAAACAGGCGCGGCGGGCCGGCTTTGACCACCACCTCACGAAGCCGGTCGATCACGACCGACTGATCTCCCTCCTCGCCTCGCGGGTGACGCCGGTCGATGTATCGGCCTGACGTAACGGGACTCCGAACGCGACCATTCCTTCTTCGCCCCCCCTCGTGCAACATGGCAGGCGGAGCAGGTGCATGCAGCGCGTGATCGATGCCTTCTGGGAGCGGATCGAGGACAACGTCACGGAGTCGTGCGCGCGGGTCGAGGCGGCGGAAGTCCCGTTTTATCGGAGCTTGCCGGCGGAGGTGCGGCGCGGGGCCTTCAAGCGTGCGTTCGAGGCGATGGGCCACGACCTCGCGGCGGAGGCAGCCCAAGCGTTCCCGACCCTGCTCGCGGTGATCGGCGAGCAACGATCGGGGCTCGGGGTCCGGATCGTGGACATCCTGCGCGGGATGGCGATGGGCTTCGACGTCGTCACCGAGGACTTCGCGACCCTGTTTGCAGACGATCTCGAGGCGCGCCTGCACTGGGAGCGTATACGCGCCCGCGTGAGTTACATGGGCGCGGCGACGCTCGCGGACGCATACCTCGGGGCGCGCGAAAAACTCGTGCGCGCGCAGGCCGAGGAAATCTTGCAGCTCTCCGCGCGGGTGCTCCCGCTCTACCCGGGGATCCTCGTGTTACCGCTCGTGGGGGCGCTCGACGCCGCGCGCGCGGCGCACCTCACGCCGCTCTTGCTCCAGGCGGTCGTGGAGAACCAATCCCGCGTCGTGCTGCTCGACGTGACGGGTTTGCCCTCGGTCGGGGCGGAGGCGGCCGAGCATTTGATGGGCGCCGCGCGGGGCGTCGAATTGCTCGGCGCGACGCCGATCCTCGTGGGCGTACGGCCGCACATGGCGCGCACGATGGTCGAAGCCGGCGTCGACCTCGGCAGGCTGCGATCCCGCGCGGATCTTGCGAGCGGGCTCAGGGATGCGCTCGATGCGCTCGGGCTTGCCATTGCGCGGAAGCGATAGCGGGGCGCCGGGGCTTCACGCTGGACCCGATCGCACCCAAGCGCGCCGTCTGATTCCGGGTCGTACCTGTTTGCCAACTTGCCCTCCGTGGGGGAACTCGATGAGCAGCAGATTCTTCAGACACGCTCGGCCGGCGCAGCGGACGGCCGCTTGTTTGATGGCCACCGCAATGATTGCCCTTGCCTCGCCCGTCGCCGCGACGAGTTTCGCGGATCCCGACGCGGATGCACTCGAAATCGCAGAATCCACTGCGGAACGGGCACGCAGGCTGAAGCGGCCCCAATACAGAGGCGACCCCACGCGTGACTGGCACACGTTCAACGACTGGATCAAGCACAAGCGCGCGCTGATCAGCTTGGCTGAAACGCACTACGAGGTCGCGGAGCCCTGGTGCCCAACCTCCACGAATGCGACGCAGGTACCCGCTCAGCTACGTGTGCGAGCGGCCTACCAGATTGGGGTGATGTGGGAGGATTACGTCGCATCCCACCGGGCTGCACGCCCGCGCTCGCCTAAGCCTGCTCATGTCCACATCGACCTCCCGCTCCTCGAGTACACCGGCGCGGATGAGTCATGGCCTGAATATCTGCCACCTGAAACGAAAAAAGCACGAAGGGCGTTCGCCGCGTGTCTCTCCCTATCGATGAGAAACGCTGTGTGGACGGACGAAAGCGCTGCGTGCGAGACGTGGCTCGATGACCACTCCAAGCTCCCCTACGGGTCATCCATTCTGGAGTTCTTTCCCAGCCCGACCCGAACACCATCCATTGCTATCGAACGTTCTGCGCCTCTCCTGCTCGATGCTGCCCCTCAACGAGATCTGTTGGCACCGCCCGCCATCCTGGACGACGTTACGCAAGGGCGTGAAGAGGGACGGTAGGAAGGGGAGCGGCCTCCTGGATGGCCCTCCCCGAACAGCTCGCAAGCGTAGGGAACAGGTCCCTCGACCTTGGCAAGGTCGATGAAACCACCCGTCCCCGGGTGACCGAGGTCCCCGAATCCTGTTTACCTTACAAATCTGCGGTCGGGGAAGGGGCAAAGAGGTGGTTCAAACCAGTTCGCGGAGGTCGATCGACCTCGCGTGGGTGGTTTTGATCAGCCGGGCTGGATGGTTTCGGTGCCCGCGGGCGGTTTTTCGTTGCTGCCGCGGCGGGCGGCGGCTTCGCGATATGCATCGAGGGGGCGGAGGGCGGAACGGGCGGCGGCGATGCTGGATGCGTCATCCTCGTCGACGGACGCGCAGACCTTGGTGGCGTATTCGACGATGGCGCGGCCCATGGCGCGGACCTGATCGGCGAGGTTGACGCCCTCGGCCTGCTCGCGGAGGAGGGTGCCTTGCACCATGGCGCCATACTGCTCGTGCTGGGCGCGGACGTTGTCGAGGAAGACCTTGCCGGCGATGCGATCGATGTCCTTTTCGAGCCCCTCCTCGTCGATCCGCTTGAGGATGGTATCGGCGGTGGACCATTGCACGGGATAAGCCTCCTTGAGGAAGGAGAGACCGTCGGGTCCAAAAAGAATGGTCACGAGCTCGGCGGCGCGCTTGGCGTCCTGGTATTTGGCGACCGGCAGGTCGGCATACGCGAGGAGGCGCGTACGCAAGGCGCCCCAGGAGGCGTCACCGGCTTGATCGATGAGGCGCGCGGCGTCGTCGGAGACCTTGCCGAGGGTCTTCTGGCGAATGGCGAGGGCCGTTTGCGCCTTGTCGGCCACGGCGCTGACCTTGGCGGCGGATTTGGTGACGGCTGTGGAGGCGTCCTTCGGGCAAGCCGCGAAGAGGGCGCGGCAGAGGGTAATGCCGGCCTCGGCAGTCATGATGGGAGCGCGGACGTAGAGGGTAGGATCCGGGGGATCGTGGGACATGGTGGGGGAGGATACGGGATACGAACATGAAAAGGGAAGGGGGATTTGTGGGGAGAGGATCAGGTGGGATCGGGGGAGCGAGGGGCCCGAGGTCGGGAGGGCTCCCTCGCCCCCAACCCCTCGAAACCATTCACTTCCTTTTTGCTGCGCCCGCGCCCCCTCCTCTGATACCATCGCGACCGATCCATGACCCAGCTTGCCGCACGTGTTGGGGATGCACACACCTGTCCGGCGCACGTCGGGGGGCCGATTCTCCCGCCGGGGTGTACGACTGTCGTCATTGGGGGCCAGGCCGCCGCGCGGATCGACGATCTGTGCCAATGCCAGGGCCCGACGGACGTCATCAAGACAGGCGCGCCCACCGTGCTCATCGGCGGCAAACCCGCGGCGCGCAAGGGCGACCTCACGCGGCACGACGGCGTCGTCGCCATGGGGTTTCCCACCGTCCTCATCGGGCCCCTCGCGCCCGGCGACGCCGTGGCAGCGCTCTTCACGGACGAATATCTGTCCACGCTCGTCGGCAAGGAATGGCAAGGGGCCAACTCCGAGGCATTGAAGGAGGCGATGGAGACGCTCTGGGAGCATCGCCACGACCCGAACCACCCCGATGTGGAGGAGGCGCTCCGGCAAATCGCGGAGGCGCGCGGCAAGCCGCTGGAGCAGATCCAGCAGGATTGGCAGCGGTATCAGGCCGCACTCGCCGAGCAGGAGCGGATCGCCGCGGAGAAGGGCATCGATCCGCCTCCCGGGGTCAACTGGCTCCACGGGGATCACATGGGGAGCACCTCGCAGCTCCGGTATGGCCAGGTCGCCGGGGATGCGCTGGGGATGGATCCGGTGTTCGGCGCGCTGCTCAATCCGACCGGCGGGCTCGTGGGTCCGGGCAATGCGGCGGTCGACGGCAACGACTCCGCGATCGGGTACCACGGCGCCGTGCACGACGCCGGAGGGTATCTGTACAATTATCACAACCAGGGCCCGGGATACGATTACCTCGGGCAAGAAGGCCGCGACACGGCGAGCCCGCTCTCCGGTCAGCGCTCCGGGATCTCGTACTGGCGCGACCAACTGCCGGATCGCAGCGGGGGGCAGAAGTTCACCGATGGCGCGGGCGACGTGATCATGGACGGGGTCGTCGGGGGGATCGACGGGGTCTCGAACGCCTGGGAGGCCACCAAGGAGACGGTCTCCAATGCCTACGAGGGCGCCAAGGATTGGGCCTCCGACACCTGGAACAGCCTGTGGGATTAGGGCAAACGATGAAAGCTCATACACTCGACATCGAGGAGCTCGCGGCCCTCTGCGGCTTTTTGAACGCGAAGAAGCTCGTGGGCCTCGACGAGGCGATCTTTCGCGTGTTCACCGAGGAGAACATCCCCCGCCTCGTGGCCAAGCTGAACGAGCACGGCTTGCTCACGCCCGCCGAGCGACCAGGCACGTATCACTTTCAGGAAGACCTGATGCAATCCCTGGCGGTCGCCGTCGCGCCCGAGCTTGCCGTGCTCGCCCGCTCGGAGGCGCAGGCGAAATCGATCGTGTTTTACCTGGCCGGCGACGAGATCACCGAGATCGTGCTCACCGCGGATCGAGCCGTCGTCGCGCAAATCCCGAGCGTGGAGGAAATGGTCGCCGAGGTGATGACGTTCTTGCAGGGCGCATGGCCCGGGGAAATCGCGGTCGCCCGCGTGAAGGGCGAGGCCTTCGATGCGGGGCGCCGCGCGCAGGTCGATGCCCAGGGAACGTTGACGACGAAGACGCCGGGGCTTTTGCCCGGTGATACGTGGAGCGCCGAGAACGTCACCACGTTCCTGCGCGGCGCGATGGCCGAGCTACGACCCCCGCGCGGGTAGGGTAGAGGAGGCGATTCCGCGGCAAGCCCGTCGCGTCGCCCGCCGCCACGAAAAGCCCCTCGATCCCCCTTCCCCCTCCGCTCGCCTTCGCGTTATGCTCGGCGCGCGCATGGCGTCCGCTGCTCTCGCCGATCCTTTCGCCTGGGTGGGCCAAACCATCGACGGCAAGTTCCGCGTCGAGGCGGTCATCGGCGAGGGCGGGTTCGGCATCGTGTACCGCGCCCTGCACCTCGGGCTCGGCGAGCCGGTCGCCGTCAAGTGCCTGAAGATCCCCGCGTCCCTCGCCCCGGACGAACGCGAGCGGTTCCAGCACAGCTTCCTCGAAGAAGGGCGCCTGCTCCGCAAGCTCTCGCGCGCCACGCCCGCGGTCGTCCAGGCCCTCGACGTCGGCGCGGCCGTCGCGCCGAGCGGCGTATGGGCGCCCTATCTCGTGCTCGAATGGCTGCACGGACAGACCCTCGAAGCATTCCTCGCGCGCCGGAACGAGGACAAACAGGGCGGCATGCCCCTCGCCGACGCCTTCGCGCTCCTCGAACCGGCCGCGCTCGCGCTCGCCGCGGCGCACGACGAAGGGATTGCGCATCGGGACATCAAGCCCGCGAACCTCTTCCTGGCGTCTATCGTGGGGGGCGGCGCCCCCCACTCCCCCTTCGTGGGGGGACAAGCCCCCCACTCCCCCTTCGTGGGGGGACAAGCCCCCCACTCCCCCTTCGTGGGGGGACAAGCCCCCCACTCCCCCCTCGCCCCCGGCAGCCCCGTGGAGGGCGCCGCGCCCTACAACGCCGCCGGCGCGCCCACGATGAAGGTGCTCGATTTCGGCATCGCCAAGGTCATCGCTGACAATGCCTCGATCACCCGCGCGATGGAGCAGACCGGGCACGCGCCGTCCATCTTCACGCCGTTTTATGGCGCGCCCGAGCAGTTCAATCGGAGGTTCGGCGCGACCGGGCCCTGGACGGACGTGTATGCCCTCGCGCTCGTGCTCGTCGAGCTCTGCACGGGCAAAAGCGCGCTCGTCGGCGATGACGTCACGCAGCTCTACATCGCCACGACCGACGTCTCGATCCGGCCCACGCCCCGCACCCACGGCGTACGCACGAGCCACGCCGTCGAGGCCGTCTTCCAGAAGGCGCTCGCGATCGAGCCGCGCGGCCGATTCACCTCGGCGCGCCTCTTCTGGGACGCGCTGCGCGAGGCGCTCCCCGCGCCCATCGAGACCGACGCGCCCGGCGTCACCGCGCCCCCGCTCGGCAAAGGCATCCGCGATCCGCTGACGACCGCCCCGCAGATCGCCGAAATGCCCCCGGCCAAACCCGCTTCCTCGCGGCGCACGTTGTTCGCGGCGATCGGCGCGTGCACGTTCGTCGCGGCCGCCCTCGCCGCGTCCTTCGTGATCAAGCATCGCGGCGAGGTCGAGCCCATTCCGTCGCTCGCCCGCGTGGGCCCCGAGTTCGGCCACGTGGAGCTGCCGAGCTCGACGCCGGACATGGTCCTCGTGCCCGCCGGCAGCTTCACGATGGGGCACGCGAAGGAAGGGAAGACCGAAAAACCGGCGCACACCGTGACGATCTCGAAGCCGTTTTACCTCGACCGCACCGAGGTCACGGCGGAGGACTATACACGCTGCGTGGCTGCGGGGAAGTGCACGCGGAGCGGCGTGCACGGGCCGGGCGTGGACGAGGCCGAGTCGACGAAGTTCGCGCCGTTCTGCACCGAGCACGATCCGGCGAGGGCGCGTCATCCCATCAATTGCATCGACCACGGGCAGGCGGCGAAGCTCTGCGCGTTCCTCGGCAAACGATTGCCCACGGAGGCCGAATGGGAGTACGCCGCGCGTGGCAAGGACGAGCGGCTCTTTCCCTGGGGCGAGGCGCCCATCGCCTGCACGTTCGGCAATTTCGCGCGCGCGGCGGGCCAATGCCCGGGGCGCGCCAAAGGCACGATGCCCGTGGGCTCGTTCCCCGATCACGGCAGTCCCTTCGGCGCGCTCGACATGGCCGGCAACGTCTGGGAATGGGTCGCGGATACCTTCGATCCGGGCGCCTACACGAAAAACGAGCGCAAGGATCCGCTCGTCACCACGGGCGGCAAGGGCTTGATCCGGGGCGGGTCGTGGGATTTCGCGTCGAGCGCCGCCAAGACGACGACACGTTACGCCTTCGACCGCGCCACGGGTCACGTCAGCACGGGCGTGCGCTGCGCGAAGACCGCCGAATAGCATGCAAGACCTCCTCGCGACGCTTTGCGCCTCGCTCCTCGCGGCCCGAACGTTCGAGGGAGCCGCGGGCGCGACGCTCGCCCCCATGCTCGGCCGCGCGGCCGAGGCCCTCGGCGCGGGCCGTCACGCGGGCCGCGGGCGCATTCTGCGGGGAATGGTGCACCTGCGCCCCGGCGACGGGTATCGAGGCCTCGTGGTGATGGAGTTTGGCGCGGCCGCGGCGCGGCCCATCGAGGCGGGCACGCCGGCGCACCTGCCCTCGGCCTCGGCGTGGCGATGGGTCGCGACGTACGGGTGCGCGGTGACGATCGACGTGACGCTCGGCAAGGTGGAGCCACACCTCGGCGAGGGCGGCGTCGTGGTGCGCGAAAAACTCGCCGGGCCGGACGTGACCTTCGGGCGCGAGAGCGCGGCGAGGCTGCTCGAACGCGCGGCGACCCACCTCGCCGTCGTGCCGCTGCGGTTGCCGGGCTCGGTGATTGGGATGATCTCCCTCGAAGCCGATTGTCAGGCGGCGATCGGCCGGCCGTTCTGGGGGCCCGAAATGCTCGGGGCGCTGCAGCTCCTCGCAGACGTCGCGGCGCCGCACCTCGCCGCGCTGCCGATGGCGCCCCCGCCCGCCGCGCCTGCGGACGAGCTTTTGCCCGTGCTCGGGGCGAAAATGGCCGGGCTCGTGCAAATGGCGCGTGTCTTCGCCGAGCAGGAGGAGACGATCCTGCTCGGGGGCCCGACGGGCGCGGGGAAATCACGTATCGCGCGCTGGTGCCACGCGCGCTCGCGCCGCAAAGGCAAGCGCTTCGAGGCGCTCGATCTGATGACCGTGCCCGACGAGCTGCAAATGGGCGAGCTCTTCGGGTGGAAGAAGGGCGCCTTCAGCGGCGCCGTCACCGAAAATCCAGGCGCCGTGGCACGCGCCGACGGCGGGACGCTCTTCATCGACGAGATCGACAAACTCTCGCTGAAGGCCCAAGCGGGGCTCTTGCAGGTGCTCGAGGAGCGCCGGTATCGCGCGCTCGGCGACGGCTCGGGCGAGCGGCGCGCGGACGTGCGGTTCCTCGTCGGGACGAACGCGGACCTCGGCGCCGCGGTCCTCGCGGGAAAGTTTCGAGAGGATCTTTATTATCGAATCAACGTGCTGCCGGTGAAGCTCCTCCCGCTCGACGAGCGCGCGGACGAGATTCCGCAATGGGCGCATTACATGCTCCAGCGACGGCACGCGGAGAGCGCGGCCGAGGGGCGGGCCCGCGTCGCGCCTTTGGCGGAGCGGGCGCTCATCGCGGCGCGCTGGCCGGGCAACCTGCGACAGCTCGACAACATCATCCGTCGAGCGTACGCGCTCGCCCTGGTGGAGCACGGGGGGGCCACGAGCGAAATCACGCTGGAGGCACGGCACGTCGAGCGCGCGCTCGGATACGAGGGGGGCGGCGGGGCCAAGGATTCGGCATTCGCGTCGATCCGGCGGGCCGCGGAGGCGGTCGTCGACGAGGCGGAGCGGCGCGAGGCCGCGGGGGAGGTGCTGGATCTCGATCTGGCCGAGGCGTTCCGCGGGGTGGTGCTCGGGACGGCGGCGCGCCGCAGGAGCAGCAAGGAGGCGGCCTTTCGGCTGCTCGGCAAGGCGGGCGTGGTGCAGAACCGGAACCACCAGAAGGCGTTCCGGCGTGAAATCGAGAAGGTGAACGCGCTCGTCCGCGCGCTCGGGCAGGACGGAGCGGGGCCCTTCGACGATCTCGTCGAGAAGGACGAGACGTAACCTCGCGGGCGACGGCGGCGCGTCGGCAGGAACGCGGGCGCGTCGCCGCGAACGCCAGAGGAGGCGGGGGCCTCACGGAAACCGGGGAAACCTGCGGGCAGGCCGCAGGAATACCAGCCGGGCGGGGCTGGCCCGACCCTTGCAATAGGGCCCTGTCGAAGCGCGTCGGCGCCAAGGAAATCGCGCGACGCGTCCAGGGAGATACGTTTGTCATGAAGAATCATTCTTCTTCGATGGGTCGTGCGCGTGCGACGTGGGGCGGGGCGGCGCTATTGCTCGTGGCGGGGACGCTTGTCGTCGGGCCGGGGTGCGCCGAGGTGGAGGAGGGGGCGACGGAGGAGATGGCCGAGGGGGAAACGGCGGAGGCCCTCGCGGCCGTCATCAGCGCGCCGAGCCGCGTCGGGCCTTACGGGGTGGCGAAGCTCGCCGACGGGACGCCGGCGATCGTCGACGGAAATGGCAATCGCGTGGTCTTCCACGGGGTCTCGCGGCCCGGCCTCGAATCGACGTGGCACGGCGAAGGGCCAAGCCAGCCGAGCCTCTACATCCCCGTCCCGGATCCGCAGATCCCCGGCGGCGTGCGCTGGACACCGGGCATCCACCCGGACGAATATGTTCACATGAAGCAATGGGGCTTCGATACGGTCCGGCTGCCCGTGTCCTGGGATTACCGTTGTTATGGCGACCGCCTCGCGGACGCCCTCAGCGCGGATCCCGACGCCGATCTGCCCTGCAACAACCCCGCGGTGTGGGAGATCTACTGGCAGATCCTCAAGGACAACGTGAAGAAGATCCAGGCGCAGGGGATGGACGTGATCCTCGACGTGCGCTCCGACGCGAGCGTGCGGGGCTCCGACGGGATCAAGGAAGACGTCTGGAATCACATGCCGCACGTGTGGACGGCCGAGGACGGGACGACGCAAAACGTCTTCATCGGCCGGAACCTGCAAGGTCAAAACCTCTACGGCAATGTCGGGCTCGGGAACTTTCTGCGGCGCCTCGGGCACGAGCTCGGGCACAAACCGGGGCAGCCGAATGACGGCATCGATCGATCACGCGTGGTCTTCGAGATCTTCGACGCCCCGCACGTGCCTTGCACGAACACGGCGGATTGGTCCGAGGACGAGGTATGGCGGATCTGGCTCGACGGCACGAAGAACCCGGACGGGTCCTACGAGACCAAAAGCTGCACGTTGCCCAAGGCGGACGGGAGCGGGAGCGTCACGAAGAGCTTCACGTACGCCGGGATGCGGGTGCTGTACGAGCGCGTGCGGGAGTTCGGCGCGCAAAACGTGGTGCTCGTGCCCGCGATCGACGGGGTCGACCTGCGGCGCGTGTGGCAGCCGCAATACCAGATCACGGGCGCGACGAACCTCGCCTATGCGGCGAAGCCGTCCTTCCGGTTCGCGGAGGAGAACAGCGTCGCGGGCGTCGAGAACCTCGCTGGGTTCGAAGCCCTCTTCGATCAGTATTTCGGCTACCTGGCGACGCAGGCGCGCCTGTTCCCGGTGGTGATCACGGAGTTCGCGTCGGGCGAGCCGACCGGTTGCACGAAGGATCAGGAGGTCGATTTCCTGCATTCCGTGCTGCTGTATGCGACGCGCCCGAACCGGCAGTTCGGGTGGGCGGCCTGGTCGTGGTTCTTCCCCGAGACGCCGGCCTTGCGATGCGGCTATTACAGCTCGATCCTCGACGGCTGGCGTGGTCCGGGGGGCGGGGCGCCGGGGGCGAGCATCCTCGGGCGCGGGGTGCTCGAGTTCCTGAAGGCCACGCAATACATCTGGCCCGAGGTGACGGTGCTGAACGATTTCACCTGTGACCCGAACGCACCCGGCACGCTCACGTGGGCGATGAAGCACGCGCTCCCCGGGCAATGGGTGCGCTTCGCCGTGCCGCGCGACACGAATGGCAACACGACCATGCATACCAGGTGCAACCTCCCGCCCATGAAATGGGGCGTGCGTATGGTCGGAAATTCGCCCTACGCACAGGGCGTTTGCTCGGGAGGGCGCACGACGATCGACGGCGCCGCCGCCTCCGGCCACGGGCTCGTGCTGGAGGGGAACAACGACCTGACGAACATCACGGTGCAGCATTTCCCCGGCACGGAGATCATCGAGCTCTCGCCGTACCAGAGCAGCAACCAATCCTGGTGCGTGCAAGTGTCTCCGTGACCGTCGAGGGCGGGCGGCGGCCCTCCATGGACGCCGCCCGCGGCTCGGAGTAAACAGGCAATTGAACGCTCATCTCGGCAGATCATCACCCGGACGGAGGATTCCTTGCTCAACGGACCGTTTGCCAACAACACCACCCTCGAGGTCGTCCTCCAGGGCAACGTCGTGGGGTATGTATTCGCATGCCCGCCGAGCCTTCGCGAGGAGCGCGTGCACCAGGAGCAGCACTGGGTGCTCTATGCGGGCGCCCTGCCCTTGCCTCCCACGGGGATCGTGCTTCGCACGCCGCTCACCCTGCGAGAGCCCGTCACGACCCTCGCGGCGTGGAATGCGACATGGCCGGGGCTCTGGCGCGAGGGGGCCCATTACGTGAAGGTGTACAGCGCGAGTTACGACTCCATCGGCTCGGCGGAGCCCCCCCCGGCGCCGGCTCTCTCCAGCAAGCGAAGGGTCGACGATACGACCGGGAAGGGCTTACCGACGCGCTTGCCCGCGAAACCGCTCGCGGGAGGTGTGGCCGGAGGAACGGAGAGGGAGCCGGCAGGCGGGTGGCCGACGGGGGAAGACGACCCCGGCCAGATCGATTATCGTTTCCAGTCGGGGGTGCCCATCGCGGCGTACGACGCCGCGACCTACGGGCAAATCCATGGGTATGTCTTCGGCACGGCCATCCCCGCGACGAGCGGCTATCGGACCAACCAGGAACACTGGACGCTCCTGCCGGGGTATGCCCCCCCGGGGAGCCGGACCGGCGCGAGCCAGATGCCGCTCGAAAAGGTGCAGCAGGACGAGGCAGGGCTCGTCGGGGTCGTCGTCGTCGATCCCAGCCGGACCTTGCCCAGGACGGTGAACAGCGTGGGGACCTTCCAGGCGTTCTCCAGCGCGGTCTGGAAGGAAGGCTCGACCTATGTAATCGCCAGTTGCGCTTATCTCGACGCGCCGCCCGTCGACGCCTGATCCCCCTCGATGGCCGCGCGGGCCTCGTCCACCGAGAGCACCTCCATCCGCATCGACCCATACGCCGGCGGGACCCCCTCGCAAAGCTCGGCCAGGGCGCCTCGATAGTGATCGCGTACGTCTTGGAAAACGAGGGCCAGCATGCCGAGCATCTGGATCCCGAGGCCCGGCACCGGGCACGCGGCGACCTGCGCCGCGAGATCCAGCCCCTCCCCCTCCCCCACGCGCCGGCCGCATGCAATGGCCAGGCAACGCGCGAGGAGCGACGCCCAGCGTTTGCCCATCCCCGTCCAGATGCGATCCGCCCGCTCGGCGAGCGCCCGCGCGAGGTCCCGATCGCCGCCGCGGAAAGCGATCGCGGCCTCGTTCATGCAAACGAGCCCCTCGAGATCCGGGACACCGAGCCGCTCGACGGCGTCGATCAACTCCCGATCGGGCCGCTCGACCCGACACGCGCGATAGCCGACCGCGCGCAAGAGCCACTCCGCCCGCGCCTCGAGGTGCGCATGCCGGCACCTCTGCGCGAGCGCGCGCGCCTCCGTCGCGTACGCCGCGGCCTCGTCGAATCGAAAGGTCTCCATGCGCGCCGAGGCCGCATGGTCGAGGGCGGCGATCCGCGCGGCGAGGAAAGGCTCCGCCGCGGCGACACGGAGGTGCAGCCGCGCCGCGTCCTCGAAATGGCCGTCCTGGTACGCCTTTCGCGCGAGCCCCGCGTCGAGCACCACACGCGCCGCGTGCTCCCCGGACGAAGCGGCCCACGCCTCGACCTCCCGGAGCACGGCCGCGAGCCGCTCCGGCGAATCCGGCCCGCGCCGCGCGCTCGCAATGCGCAGGCGCTGCCGCCATGCCTCCAGGCGAACCTCGGCGAAAGGCGCGACGGCGTCGGCCATGGCAAAGGCGCGATCGGCGCCCGCCGCGAGGGCGAGCGCCGCGCGCACGAGCGCTTCGAGGTGCGCCACGTCGAAGCTGCGCGGGCGCGTGCGGCAGAGTTCATAAAGAATCCGATCGAGCGCGGCAGGCGTCCCCTCGGAAAGCGCGATTTCGGTCCACGAGGAGAGCAAGGAATGCTCGCGCGCGACGGCGCGGGGCTCCTCGGCGAAGGGGCTTTGCCGGACGAAGAGCAGCCCCTCACGGATCGCCGTCACCGCGTGGCCGAGCCGCCCCTCTTCGGCAGACCGGCGCCCGCTGGCCTCGGCCTCGAAGGTGATTTCGAGGCACTCGTCGATCGAGCCGCCCTCGGCCCCGCGGAGCAGGCGCAAGAGCCGTCCCTCGGTGCCACGCGCGCGACGCGCGGCGAGGGCGCGGTGAATCGCACGCACGCGCGCCGTCGGCAGGCGCGGCGCGAGGCCGAGGTGCATCTCGAAAGGGTGTTCTCCCCGTTGATGCGGACCTACACCGAGGCCCCTGACCTCGGCGACGAGCGCCTCCGCGGCCCAGGGCGGTTTGCCCATTGCGATGGCGACTTCCAGCGGAGGATACTCGGGCAACCCAAGCTCGATCGAGGCCACGAGCTCTTCGAGGTGGGGAGGAATCGCCGGGGGTTTGTCGGCCGATGGAGGCGAGGGGGCGGGCGGCATGGCTTCGAGTCGATCGAGCGCGTCTCGATCGATCACGAACACGGCGCCATCCCAACGCGCGAGCCCCGCGCGTGTCCAGGCTTCGAGCTCGTTCACGACACGCGCGGCCACGCCCCCCGTCCGCGCGTCGAGCACGCGCGCCGCGTCGGTTTGCAGGTGAAAGAGCCGCTCCGGCCCGGCGAACAGCGGGCGAAGGTCGGCCTCGCAGAGCGGCCGGAGCGGGAGCGCCTCGAAATCTCGCCAATGCCCTCGGCCCGTGACCAGAATCGCGCCCGTTCCGCGCGCGCGCTCGATCGCCTCGCGGGACCAGCGATCGAGCTCTTCCACGTCGTCGACGGCGAGGACCACGCCCTCGCGGAGCAAGGAGCGCAATCGCTCGTCCACCCACGATGCGACGACGCAGAGCGCACCTTCGCGCGGGAGTGGCCCGATCACGGGCGTGAGGCTCTCGTAAGGCCAGGGGGAAGGCGGGGCGCGGAGCACCACGCGTCCCTCGCGGGAGAGCGCCTCGGCCGCCTCGGCGAGGGCGCGGGTGCGACCCGTGCCCGGCTCTCCCGCGAGGTACAGGAATTGGTTTGTCTGGGCAGCTTCGACGAGCGCACGCACGGGACCTTCGCCCCCGAGGCGAGGCAGGGCCGTCCCTTGCGCGGCTTTCTGCCCTCCGAGGCTCCCGAGCGCCTCCGCCGCTCCGCGCGGCCGATCCTCGGGCTCGATCGCGAGCAACCGCTCGACGAGCGCGGAGACCTCCTCGGGGACGCCGGGAATGATCCGCGCGAGTGGCTCTGGGCGCTCGGTGAGACGCGCGACCATGAGCTCCTGGAGGCTCCCTGCGCGGTGCGGCAGTCGCCCCGCGAGCGCCTCGTAAAGCAGCACGCCGAGCGCATACAGATCGGTCTCCGGCGAGGCCGCCTCGCCGCGGAGCTGCTCGGGCGCGAGGTACGGGAACGTGCCCTCGATGTAGCCGGCGGGCATGACGTCCTCGTCCGACGAACGCCCCGAGGAGAGGCCGAAATCGAGAATCGTGGGCCTCCCGTCCGCGCCGACGAGCACGTTGTCGGGCTTGAGGTCACGGTGAACGATCGCCGCGGCATGGATCCGCGCGAGCGTCTCCAGCACGGCGACCGTGGTGCTGGCAATCGCCGACCACGGGACGGGGCGATCGGCTCCGGGGAAAGGCAATCCCGCGACGCGCTCCATCACGAGGAACGGGCATCCCTCCTCCGTCCCCTCGTCGAAGAGGCGCACCACGCCGGGCAACCGCAAGAGCCGCAGCGTGGAGATCTCCCGCCGCGCGCGCGCCGGATCCGCGGCAGCCCCCGCGCGCAGGAGCTTCACGGCCACGATCTCCCCCGCGAGCGTGTCCCGCGCCTCCCACACTTCGCCGTGCCCGCCGCGCCCGAGCTCACGGACGAGCTCGTAACGATCGGCGATCCGGGCGGCGGGCCGCGGTTGAAAACCTACGCCGGGATCACGGTCAGCCGAGGCGTGCAGGGACATACGCCGATCGGGCCGAGCCTAGAGCGCCGAGCGGATCGGCGTCAATCCGCAGCACCGACCTTCCAGCGCCTCGGCAGGCCTGCCAAGGCGTTGGAGGTCTGCCGACGCATTGGAGGCTTCCTTGCGCCGCATTGCTTTCGCACCTACGAGAAGAAGCGAAAGAGGAGGCAACCATGGCCATCATCCCGGCGAAGTACACGGCGAAGGACTATTCGGCGCTCAAGGGCCTGCAAGGCATCACCGACGATCAGGTGGCGGTCCACCTGACGCTTTACAATGGGTACGTCACGCGCTCGAACAAGCTGAACGAGACGCTCGCGTCGATGGTCGCCGAGAACAAGGCGAGCACCTTCGAATACAACGAGCTGAAGCGCCGCGCGGGTTGGGAGATCAACGGCATCCTGCTCCACGAGTATTACTTCGACAACCTCGCGGCGAAGGCCACGGACGGCAAGGACACGCGGTTCGCCGAGGCCATCGCGCGCCAGTACGGAAGCTTCGACGACTGGAAAAAGGATTTCCTCGGCGTCGCCAAGATGCCGGGCGTCGGCTGGGCCATCACGTATTTCGACCCCACGCGTGGCCAGTTCGACAATTACTGGATCGACCGCCACGACGTCGGCCACCCCGCCGGTCACCGCCCGATCGTGGTGCTCGACCTCTGGGAGCACGCGTGGAGCGCGTACCTCAAGCCCACCGAGCGCGCGAAATACCTCGAAGACTTCTTCGCGAACGTGAACTGGAGCGTTGTCGACGGGCGGCTCTGATCAGGGCTCGGCCGGGGGCAAACCCACGCGGAGCATGGCCTTGTTCGGCACCGTCTCCACGAGGCCGACCCAGACCCCCGTCGCCTGCTGATAACACACCTTCCCGCCCGGCAATTCGCGCCCGAGGCTCACGTCTTTCGTCTCGCTGCCGTGACGCACCGTGAGCCGCGCCATGGCGAGGTTCCGGTCCGCGGCGACGGGCGTGTATTTCACCTCCCGCACCGTGATCTCGACGCCTTGTTCGAAGGCGAGCGCCTTGTTCACCTCGACGCCCACGCCCGCGAGCGGCGCCTTGCCCGGGGCCGACGCGGGGCCGAGCCAGCGCACGTTCTGCACGACGGCCGGCTGCGGGCCTTCGCATTCCATCGACGCCTGCGTGGGCGCCTCCGGGCCGTCCAGCGTGGCCTCCGTCGAGGCTCCGCATCCGAGGAGACCAAGCCCGAGCATTGCCGCGAAAAACCCCCGCATGATGTTCCTCCGTGCTCCCATGGTGATCAGCCCGGGCGAACCCCGGCGATGTTGCATCCGAGATCGGCCAGCGCGAAGACCGCGGCCCCGAACGCGCCCGCGCTCTCGGAGCTCGCGTTGCCTTGCAGGCTCCGCTTGTAGACGCCCTGCGCGATCGCCGCCAGCCGAAAAATTCCGAACGCCATGAAATAAGGCCAGTCCTCGATCGCGCCCCGTCCCGTGAGCTTGCAATACGCCTCGACGATCCCCGGTTCGTCCGGAATGCCGAGCGCCCCGAAATCCGCGCCGACGAGGCTGCCGCGCCCCGGGAGCGCGAGGTGATACCCCATGCAGAGATACGCGAGATCACTCACCGGATGCCCGAGCGTCGAGAGCTCCCAGTCGATGATCGCGAGCGCCCGGGGCTCGCTGCCCGCAAAAATCACGTTGTCGATGCGGTAATCGCCGTGGACGAGCGTGGTCTCGTCGTGCTTCGGCGCGCTCTTGCCGAGGAAGGCCATGAGCGCCTCCATCGCAGGCACGTCGCCCGTGCGCGAAGCCTCGTACTGGCGCGACCAGCGCTGCACCTGGCGCGGGACGAATCCGCCGATCTTGCCATAATCGCCGAGGCCCACGGCGGCGTAGTCCACGCGGTGGAGCGCAGCGAGGGCCCGGACGAGGTCGTCGTAGATCGCCCGGCGTTCGTCCGGGCCGCTCGTCCCGGGGAGCTGCGGATCCCAGAAGATCCTGCCCGGGACGTGGCGCATGACGAAAAACGGCGTGCCGATCACGGCCGCATCCTCGCAGAGCGCGATGGCCTCGGGCACGGGCACGTCCGAGCCGGCGAGCGCGCGCATGACGCGGTATTCACGCTCGACCGCGTGCGCCGACGGCAAGAGGTCCCCCGGGGGCTTCTTGCGCAGGACGAGCTCCTGATCGCCGTCCGGGCCCGAGAAACCGATCCAGTACGTGGGGTTCGACTGGCCGCCCTGGAACTGGAGCGCGGTGACCGAGCCGCCGCCACGACAAGCGTCCACGTTTGCCACGAGCCAGCGCGCGAGCGAGGCTTCGTCGATGCGGTGGGCTTCACGCGGAGGGCGGGCGCTCTTCGGCGGCACGAGGGGCATGGCGGGGGGCTTATAACACGAACGCCCCCGCCGTCGTCGATTGGAAAGGCGGTTCGCTGCGAAGGGCTCAGCCGCGGCGCGCGTTCGCCACGGCCCGTTCGAACGCCTCGCGGTTGTCTGCGAGGACCCGCGCGAAGTGGGGGCGCTGGCGGATCCGCTCGACATACGCCACGACCTGGGGCACGTCGGCGAAGACGTCCGCGCCGAACACACGCGCGGTGGCCAGCGAGATGAGCGGGAAGTGCATGGCGGCCGCGCAGTCAGCCACGGTGAGCTCAGCGCCGGCGAGGAACGGATCGAAGGTCGCGAGCTGCAAGAAGGCGCGGATGCCTTTGGCGAGATCGGCATTGATCGCAGCCTTGGCGTCGTCGGTGAGCGTGCCGCCCATGAACGCGGCGGGGTAGGTGCGGCGCGCGACGAGCTCGATGTTGAGCTCGAAGACCTGGATGAGCTCGCGGACCTTGGCGCGGGCGAATGGATCGCGCGGATATGAGGGGGTTGTCCGGGTACGCCTCCTCCAGGTACTCGCAGATCACCTGCGACTCGCAGAGGACGCCGTGGGGCGTCTCCAGGAAGGGCGCCCGGCCCATGGGGGAACGCGCGAGAAATGCGGGTTCCTGGGAGGGCCAACAGCTCGGATCCTCCTCGTGGGGGATGCCCTTCTCCAGGAGGACGAGGCGAACCTTGTTGTGGTAGTTGCTGATGCGAAAGCCGCAGAGCTTCATACGTCGAAATCCTCTTTGGGTTTGGCAGGTGATGAATGCCGGGGGACGCATGCAGGATGGATCGGAGGGTGGGTTCGTGGGAAGGGGGCGCGCGAAAACCACGCGGATGCTCGCTCTTTTGAACGGGATGGTCGGGGGATGGGTTCCGCGCTAGGCTCGCCGCCCCCATGGTTTTTCTCGTCGTCGGCGACGCCAACGCAGACCTCAGCAGCACGCTCGCGCGTTTCCCGGACGAGGGCGACGACGTGGCGATGACGGCGCTCGGGTACAGCAGCGGCGGCTCGGGCGCGAACGTGGCGACGGCGCTCGCCAAGCTCGGCGCGCGCGCCCGGCTCGTCACGGCGGTCGGGCGGGATCCGGGGGCCGACGTCGCGCTCCAGGCGGCGAAGCAAGCCGGCGTGGATCTTTCGTTCGTCGAGACACACCCCACGCAGGCCACCGGGCACTGCATCGTGGCCATTTCCCCCGGGGGCGAGCGGACGTTTTTGAGCTTCCGCGGCGCGAACACCGCGGTCACGTGCCCCGATTTCGCGGCGGTGTTCGAGGAGGTCGTGCACCTGCACGTGGCGGGGCACGCGCTCCTCGAAGGTGAGCAGGGGACGACGACGCTTGCATTGATGGAAGAAGCGCGCCGTCGCCAAATCCCCATTTCGCTCGACGTTTGCCTGCCGCTCGTCCGAACCCGCGCCGCGGACCTCCTCGCGCTCGCCCCGCGGTTCTCCGTGCTCTTCGGCAATACGAGCGAGCTCGGCGCGCTCGCCCGGCAGGACCATGAGGCCGCCACGGCGGCGCTCCTCGCGGCGGGCGTGCCGCTCGTCGTGGGCAAGCTCGGGGCGAACGGCGCCGTCGTGGCCGAAGGGTCCGCACGAACGTTCCTGCCTGCATTCCCCGCCGATGTGCGCGACACGACGGGCGCCGGCGATGGGTTCGTCGCGGCATTCCTTTACGCGTGGCGCCGCGGCGCCACCCTCGAACATGCGGGCAGGCTGGGCAACGCCGCGGGCGCGCACGTCGTGAGCCGGCTCGGCGCGGCGGCGTCGCTGCCGGGGCGGGAGGAGCTCTTGCAAGTGCTCTCCACGCACGGCGGCGAGCTTGCAGCTTTGCAGGCATTGTTCACGGACGAAAAACCATCGATCGGGAGAGAGACATGACGCCTCCGTGGAAGGCGCGCCTCGACGCGCTCAAGCTCCGGGATCTCGGGGACCTCTTCGGCACGAAAAAGCCCGTCCTTGGCATGGTGCATTGCTGGCCGCTTCCCGGCGCGCCGGGGTATGCGGGTTACGGGATGGATGTCATCCTCGAGAACGCGATCCGCGACGCCCGCGCGCTCGCAGAGGGCGGCGTGGACGGGATCATCGTGGAGAACATGTGGGACGTCCCGTTTCGCGCTGGATCCCACGTCGCGCCCGAGAGCATTGCGGCGCACGCCGTCGTGGCGCGGGCCGTGGGGCAAGCCGTGCCCTTGCCGCTCGGCATCAACCTCGTGCACAACGGCGGCGTCGCGCTGCTCGGAATCGCGATTGCCGCGGGCGCGAAGTTCGTCCGGGTATGCATGCTCGCGGGCGCGGGCGTGTGGGAGGCGGGCTCGTGGGACGAGGGGTGCGCGGCGGAGCTTTTGCGGCGGCGCAAGGAGCTCGGCGCCGAGCACATCAAGCTGTTCGCCGACGTCGACAAGAAACATTCGGTCAGGTTCCCCGGCATCGATCTCGCAACGCACATCGAATGGACGCGTTTTTCCGGGGCCGACGCGCTCATTGTGTCGGGGAAGATGACCGGGGACGCGCCGGATCTCGCGAAGGTGCGGGAGGCCAAGGCGCTCGCCGGGGATTCGCCGGTGCTCATCGGCAGCGGCGCGACCGAGGAGAACGTAACCGCTTTCCTCGGCGCGGCCGACGGCGTGATCGTGGGGTCGAACATCAAGGAGAACGGGCGCATCGAGGAGCCCGTCGATCCAGAGCGCGTACGCAGGTTCGTGCGGGCCGCGCGCGCCGCTGGTTGATGTCACGACGTTTCGAGCTACCCTCGCCCGCCGTGCGCCCCCCTCGCCACTTCGTGCCATCGACGTTATCGCTCGCCACGGGTTTGATGCTGATCCCGCTCTCCGGGTGCAGTGCCTCGCCCACGCCGCCTGCGCCTCGGGAAACTTCGCCGGCCGTGACCGCGGCGCCCACGCCTCCGGCCAATCCCTTGGCGTCGCAGGAGCGCCCGAAGGCGAGCGTCCCTGCGCCGTCGCAAATCGATTTCCACGACCTTTTCACGGGCGCGCCGCTGCGCGAGCGTGACGAGGAGACCGACGAGCTCGTCGCCGTGCCCACGCGTCGCCTGGGCATCGGAATGCTCGTGGTGCCGACGGGAAAACTCATGGCGGGGGATCCGCTCGCGAACCTCTCGGCCAACCAGGTGCTTTCGCGCGCCGTCCCGGCGGGGCGTTACCCCGTCGAGCTGCTCCTCCAGGACGACGAGCGAGGCCGTGCCCATGAGCTGCTCCTCGCGCGTGTCGTCTTCGGCCCAGGCCGCCCGACGCGATGGGAGACGGCGGCGGTCGCGGGAGAGACTCCCAGGCCGTCCCGCCCCGGCGCGCGCACGGGGTATCCGTCCGACGCCGCGACGGGCTGCTTCATGGATGCGAGCGTGTTCGCCGAATACACGCCGCCGGCCCAGGTACGAAGGTCCGTGCGCAACGGCGTCGTCCACGAGGACTCCCTCCCTGACGGTCGCGCCGAGCGAAACAGCGGCGAGCTCATCCAGGCGCTCCGGGCGACGCGCGACGCGGAAGGCGGGAGCCTCGGTCATGCGGAATGGAAAGGGACCGTCGGAAACATCGTCGCGTTCGGGCTCGGCGGGGATCAGGTGGTCCCGACGTACTGGGGGCTCGACGCGAGCGGCGCGGCAGTGGAAATCGTGTCGGTGATCGGCCTCTCGGAAAAGCGGTTTCCGGACGTGCGCTGGCCGGAGGGTTGAGAAAGCCGGCTACGGCTCGGCGAATGCGCGGTACACGGCAGGATCGGTGATCGAGCGCAGTTTGCCCGAGCCGCCCACGAAGAGGTACCGCGTGAGCACGAGGCCGATCTTGCCGCCGAACCGCGTGATCTTGCGGCAATCGGCGGTGTATGTCGTATCGTCCGCGGAGAAATCGCAGAGCTCGTGCACGGTCGCGTAATCTTCGTATTTGCCAAACTCGTGCTCGAAGACGCCGACGGCCTCGGCGCGTGATTTTTCCTTGAGGAAGACGCGCACGCGCTCGTCGAAGAAACCCGCGAGCGCGGAGGCGCGGCGCGCATTCAACGTCCGTTCGAGGTCGAGGACGTTTTTCGCCATGGCCCGGAGCATGGCCGGCTGGATGTCGCGGCCGGCCGCGGCGAGCGCGGGCGTGCAGCAGGCGCCGGCGCGGAAGGGGTTCGCCTGGGCTCCGGGGGCGACGGTCTTTCGGCCACACCCCGCCCCGCCGCCGCGCACGAAAAACCCCGCGTCGCGCTCGGGCGTGAGGGTCCAGGTCTCGACCGCGGCGACGGCCGGATCGGCATCGCAAGCGGCTTGCCATTGCGTGGCCGTGCAGAGGTGTTTGCCCGCGGCGACGCAGGCATCCTCGGCGGCGAGCCAGGCCATGCCCTCGTCGCCCGCAGCGCGCTCGAAGGAAAACTCCCCGAGGAGGCTCCCGTCCACGAGCGTCTTGCTCGCCACTTTGCGGGGCGGAAGCACGGGGAGCGTCGGCGCGGCGGGCGACGGCGCGGCGCTCGGCGGCGTGACAGCCACGCTCGCGGGAGGGGAGACGGACGGCGTGGCCTCCGGATCCTTCGTCGGGGACGCGCTTTCGTCCCGACAACCAACGCCGAGGACGAACGAGAGGACGAGGAGCCCGACGCGGACGAACATTTCGACGCAGCATACAGGCAAGCTCGGAGGAAGGGAACGCGGCGCGCGGGCACGGGCGCTGCACGCGGCCTTTCTCGGGCGGGAGCGCCCGGGCGAGGGGGACCTGGATGAGCAAGCCGGCGGGGTGCAAACGGTGGTCGGTCGCGGAGGGGGCATGTGGCGAGGCGGGCGGGCGGCGCGGAGAGCGACGGCGCGAACGACGTGCTCTGGCTGCTCAATGCCTCCATGCACGAGGCGCACGTGGAGATCATGGTGTACTTCGAGCACCGCGTGCCGGCCGGGCCCTACCGCCTGACGCTGCTGCCCGAACGGAGCCGGCGTGTCCGCTGGCAGGACCTCGAAGGCCCGGAGCCGCTGCCGATCGGAACGGATTTCGCGAGCGTGATCGAGTCGGATGTGCCTATCGTCGTGCAATACACGCGCGTCGGCGCCGGCGGCGCGGACGCGATGACGACGATCGCGCACGCCGAGCGCTGCGGCATGTGAGCCGTCAGCGGACGGGGGTGCAATTCGGGTAGAGCCGCTGCATCGCGGTCGCGCTGCAAAGCGCGAGGATGGCGGGCTGCGTGAGCGTGGTCTCTTGCGTGGCGCGCTCATAACACGCGATCGGCGCGAGCGACTCGGCGCAACGGCAGAGCTCTATCGCCTGCGCGGAGAGCAGGAGCCCGGCCGAGGCCCGCTCGTAGCAGGCGATCGGCGCGTCCGATGTGGCGCCGATGCACAGGAGATACGCATCGTTCTGCGCGAGCAGCGTGCGATCCCGCGCGCGCTCGTAGCAGCCGAGCGCGGGGAAATCCTCCTCCGTCTGGACCGGGACGAGCCCCGCGGTTTGCAGGCGCGCGCCGCGGGGTTCGCTGGAAATGGTGGGCGCGTCGCGCTCACAGGCAGCGAGCGAGGCGACGAGCGCAGCCCACGACAAGGCGCTCCTCGTGCTCATGTCCGTCCACGCATGCAATGGTCGGGCGAGCGCGTATCGGCCGCGCCGGAAAGGCAGGCCGATGCGAAAAAGACTTCGCGCTCGTACCGCCTGAGCAAAAAAAAGCGAGCGAACGTAGGCAACGTCCCCTTGACACGATTGCCCTCCATGCGCCATGTACGGCCTCTCTGCAAAGTCGGACGATCGGACCGAACCGTGAAGACGGCAATGCAGTACACAAACACTTGAGACTGATTCTTCGATTACTTCGTTGACAGCCGAGACCACGAGGCGCCGGCATTACAGGGAGCGGCACGGAATGGCGAGGCATGACGTTTCTGGGCTCCGCGACGCGGGCGCGGCGGGGCGGTGGATTGGTTCGTCCGAGGACGGGAGCGGGGCCATGGCCGCCGCGCTGGAGGCGCTCGCCGCGCAGAGGGTCGCCGATCGCGATTTCTGCGTGCAGACGCTGCCGCGCGTCTCGCGGACGTTCGCGCTCTCGATCCTGTCGTTGCCCGAGGCGCTCTCCGAATCCCTCTGCGCCGCGTATCTCCTGTGCAGGGTCGTCGACAGCATCGAGGACGCGAATCCGATCCCGCCCGAGACCCGCGTATCGCTCTTCGACGCGTTCGACGCGCTCATGCGAGGCGAGGCGGGGTCCTTGTCCGAATTCGAGGCTCGATTCGCGGACGAGGCCCTCGGCATGGCCGAGGCGGATCGCGCGCTCTGCAAGGGCGCGGGCGCGGTGTTTCGCGTGTTCCGTGGCCTGCCCGCCGCCGATCAGGAGGCGATCCGGCCGTGGGTGCTGGAGATGAGCCTGGGGATGCGCGAGTACGCGGGGCGCGCGGACGCCGAAGGAAAGACGCGCATCCGCGACGTGCGCGACCTCGAACGATATTGTTATTTTGTGGCCGGCACGGTGGGCGAGTTGCTCACCTCGCTCTTCGAGCGGACCGTGCCCGGGGCGAACGACGAGGTCCGCAAGGCGGCCCGGTGCCGCGCGACGCGGTTCGGGCTCGGCCTGCAGATGGTGAACGTGCTGAAAGACGTCGCCGAGGATCTCGATCGCGGCGCGTGTTTCTTGCCGGAGGACGTGCTCGCCCGGCACGGGGTTCGTCGGGACGTCCTGCTCTCGCCCGAGGCGCGCGCGGGCGGCCTCGCGGCCGTGTCGGAGGTGTGCGCGATTGCGCGGGGGCACCTCGACGCCGCGGTCGAGTACACGCTTTGCTGGCCCGGCCGCGAGGGCGCGGAGGTGCGCGCATTCTGCGCGGTGCCGCTCGCGCTGGCGATCGCCACGCTGCGCGAGGTGGAGCGGGGCGAGAACACGCTCGTCCGCGGACGTGAGCCCAAGATCGACAAACGCCTCGTGGCCGAGGTGCTCGCCGGCGCGCGGCGCGCGGCCGAGAGCGACGCGGCGCTCCACGCCCTGTTCGCCCGCGCGGCGGAGGCCGGGCCGAGCACGCCCGCGGGCGTGTCCGGGCGCGCGACGATGCCGCTGCTCCGCGCGCGGAGGCCGCCGGTGCCGCCCGAACGGCGCGCGTCGATGACGGTGATCCGCGGCGGCGCAGATACGAAAAAGACCTCGGGCGAGGCCTCTCGGAGCGACGCGCGGACCCGCGAGGGGCGCGTGCTCGTCACGGGCGGCGCGGGGCACCTCGGGCAAAACCTCGTGCGGCGCCTCGTCGCCGAGGGCAAGGAGGTCCGCGTGCTCGTGCGGGGCGCGCGCGGCGCGGCGGCGCTCGCGGGTTTGCCCGTCGAGGTCGTGACCTGCGACGTGCGCGACGCAAACGCGCTCGGCGCGGCAATGCGCGGCGTGACCGAGGTGTATCACGCGGCGGCGAGGGTGGCCGAGGGCGACGAGCAAGCGTTTTTCGAGACGAACGTGCTCGGGACACGCGCGCTCCTCGGCGCGTGCCGCGAGGTGGGCGTGCGGCGGGTGGTCGTGACGAGCTCGCTCGACGCCGTGCGGTACGACGACACGCGCGGCGCGCCGATCGACGAGGCGACGCCGCTCGACCCGTTCTCCGCGCATTCGCCGCACGCGCGGACGAAGGCGCTCGCGGAGCACGAATGCTTGAAGGCCGTGGCCGACGGGCTCGACGTGGTCGTGGTCGCGCCGACGACGCTGGTCGGGCCCTTCGACGATCGGCCGAGCGCGATCGGGCGGGCGCTCGTGGATCACGCGAACGGCAGGCTCCGCGCCTTCGCGCGCGGGGCGCTCCTGCTCACGTCGACGCGCGACGCGGTGGAGGCCCACCTCGCGGCGATGCGGAGCGGGCGCAAAGGGCAGAAGTACTTGATCACGACCGAGCTCGTGTCGATCGACGATCTGCTCTCGTTCTTCGAGGAGGCGAGCGCGCGGCGCCGCCCGCCGTTCGCCGTGCCGGCCTTGCTCGCGCGGATGTCCCTCGCGCAGAAGCTCGCGGCCGCGCGGATGCTCGGGGGTGAACGCCCGCCCGGCGCGCCCGCGCCCGCGTCCTCGCCGCGACGCGCGGACACCTCGAAGGCGGAGCGCGAGCTCGGCTTCGTGCCCACGTGCGTGCGGAGCGCGATTTACGACGCCTACGCCGATTTCTTCCGTCGGGCCCTCGTGCCCGAGGGCCCCGCGTCGCGCGGGGCGCACATCACGCGGTCGTGAACGCGTGAGACCTGGGGTGGTCCTGACGGACGGTTTGTCCGGGCGTCAGGGCTGCCCTCGATTCGACAGGGGGGGACCAGTTCAGGGGTGCCGAAGGCGAACGCCGCGGCCGTGAATGACGAACGAGGTCCTGCATGAATGGGAAGGCAGAGAGGATCGACTACGACATCGCCGTGATCGGCGCAGGTCCGGTCGGATGCGTGTCGGCGCTCGCGTTCGCGAAGCGAGGCGCGAGGGTGCTCTTGCTGGAGTCGAACCCGCGCGCGGTCGAGCGGCTCGCCGGCGAGTGGCTGCACCCGCCCGCCGTGGACATCCTCCGCGGGCTCGGCGTGGATCTGCCGGCCGGCGCGACGCACGAGACGGGGCGCGGGTTCGTCCTGTACCCCGACGACGGGACGAACCCGATCGCGCTCCCGTATCGCGCCGGCAACGTCGGCCACGCGATCGAGCACGTCCGGCTCGTCGAGCGGCTGCGCGAGCGCGTGATGGGCGAGGCGCTCATCGACTACCAGCCCGGATCGCGCGCGACGAGCATCGTCGATCAAACGCTCTCGTACCAGCAAAAGGGCAGCGGCGAGCGCATGGTGCGCGCCGGGCTCGTCGTGGGCGCGAGCGGCCGGAGCGGCGTGGCGCACGCGGCGCTCTCGATCGATCGGAGCGCGGCGACGTATTCGCGCATGGCGGGGCTCTTGCTCGAAGGCGTGCGTATGCCGCTCGAAGGGCACGGCCACGTGTTCCTCGGCGGCCCGGGGCCGGCGCTCGCGTATCGGCTGGACGATCGGCACGTGCGGCTCTGCCTCGACGTGCCTCTCTCGATGCGCGTGCAGCGCAGCAAGGCCGCGACGCTCTGGGACGCATTCTCGCCCGTCCTGCCCGAGGCGCTGCGGGGCGCGCTCCGCAAGGCGCTCGAGAGCGGCGAGATCGCGTGGGCGACGAACCAGATTCGACCGCGCGTCGATTACGGCCGCGAGGGGCTCGCGCTCGTCGGCGACGCGGTGGGCCACCACCACCCGCTCACGGCGCTCGGCATGACGCTCGGTTTTCAGGACGCGATCGCGCTCTCCGAGGCGAAGAGCTTCCGCGCCTACAGCCGCAGCCGCACGATCCAGAGCCGGGCGCCGGAGATGCTCGCGGTCGCGCTCTACGAGGTCTTCGCCGACACGTCGGACGAGACGGCGGCGATCCGCAGCGGGATCTACGACCTCTGGCGCGAGCAGCCCGCGGAGCGCATGCGCACGATGGGCTTCCTCTCGTGCGAGGACACGAACCCGCTGCATTTCGGCGGCTCGTTCCTGAAAGCGCTGCTCCGTGCGTCGAGCGCGATCGTGCGCGACGGCGTGGTGCGGCGGGATCCGCGGCACGCGGCCGAGGTCGCGAGCGAGCTCGGCATGCGCATTCGCTGGCTCATGCGCGCGACGCTGCACCTCACGCCGGCCGAGCCCACGCAGAACTTTCCGCGCTCGGCCGAGGATCGATATGGCGCGGCGCTGAAGGCGGCGGCCGGGCGCGCGGAGGTGCTGGAGCACCCGGCGGCCGAACGCGCGACGCGGCTCGGCAAGGCGCGGCTCGAACCGCGGACGGCGCTCGCGCGGGGCGTGCGCGCGCTCGTGGCCGAGCAGGCCGAGGACGGGTCGTGGGAGGGCGAAGTCATCTGGAATCCGATGCTCGCCGCCCAGTACGTCATGGCGTGCCACGTGATGGGCTTGCCGATCGATCCGGTGCGTCGGGAGCGGCTCTTGCTCCAGTTCGCGCGGACGCGTTTGCCGGATGGAACGTGGGGCATGCACGAGCTGTCGCAGCCCTACCTGTTCGTCACGACGCTCGTGTACGTGGCGGCGCGCCTGCTCGGCGTGCCGGCGGAGGATCCGCTCGTCGCCAAGGGGCTCGCGTTCCTCCGGAGCGAGGGCGGCGCGGCGGCGATCCCGAGCTGGGGCAAACTCTGGCTTGCGCTCTGTGGCCTGTATGGCTGGGAGGGCGTGCCGAAGGTGTTGCCCGAGGCGTGGCTGCTCCCGCGATCGTGGGCGCTGCACCCGTCGAAGTATTATTGCCACACGCGGTACATCTACCTCGGCATGTCGCTGCTCGTGTCCGCGCGGCGCAGCGCGCCCGAGACGGCGATCACGCGGGCGCTGCGGAACGAGCTGTATCCGGGCGGGTTTGGCGCGGTCGATTTCGCGGCGGCGCGGCGGCAGCGGCGCGAGGCGGAGCTGCAAACACCGCCGAGCCTGGCGCTCGAATTCGCTTACCAGGCGTTCGAGGTCGTCGATCGGGTGCGGACGCCGAAATCGCGGGCGGGTCTGCTCTCGGCGCTCCGCGAGGAGGTGCGTTATGATCTCCGCGCGAGCGGGCACACCGCGTTGTCGCCGGTGAGCGGCCTGCTCGGCATCCTGGCGCTCTGGATCAACGATCCGAAGGACCCGGACGCGCTGCTCGCGCTGGAGAGGTTCGAGGGCTGGATCTGGGAGGACGACACGGACGGCGTGCGGATCGCCGGGGCGCGCAGTGCGTCGTGGGATACGGCCTTCGCAACGCAGGCGCTCGTGGCCGCATCGAAGCACGTGGACGTCGCCGAGCCGCTGGCACGCGCAGATCGATTCCTGGAGGACCAGCAGATCCGCGAGGCCATCGGGGACGCAGCAGCACACGACAGGCTCGATCCACGCGGCGGGTATTGCTTCGCCGGGGTCTGGCACGGCTGGCCGGTGAGCGATTGCACGGCCGAGGCTATGCTCGCGCGGCTGGAATCACCGCACACGCGCGCCTCCGCCGAGGACATGGCAGCAGCGGCGCGGTTCGTGCTCCGGTGCCAGAACCCGGACGGCTCGTTCGGCAGCTACGAGGCGCGGCGGACGCGCGTGCCCCTCGAATGGCTGAACCCCGCAGAGATGTTCGGAGATTCGATGAGCGAAGCCGCGTACGTCGAATGCACGGCCTCATGCATCGCAGCACTCTCCGCATTCCAGCAGCATCACCCGGAGATCCTGCGGAGCGAAGTCGACACCGCCATCCGCCGCGCCGCAGCGAGCCTGCGCGCGCTCCAGCACGCAGACGGCTCGTTCCCGGCCGCCTGGGGCGTATGCTTCATCTACGGCACGATGTTCGGCGTGCGAGGCCTGCTCGCCGCAGGCGCGCCGCCGCACGACCACGCCATTCGCAAAGCATGCACGTGGCTGAAGGCAAGGCAACGCCCGGACGGCGGCTGGGGCGAGCACCACGAAAGCGCAATCCGCGGGCAATACCGCGAAAACGACCGGAGCCAGGTGATCCAGACAGCCTGGGCCATCACAGCACTGCTCGAAGCAAAGGATCCAGACTGGGACGCGATCGATCGCGGCGCACGTTTCCTCGCCGCCGCCCAACGCGACGACGGCACCTGGCCCGCCGAAGAGCCGGCCGGCCTCTTCTTCCGCACAGCGCTCTTGCATTACACGCTGTACCGAAGTTACTTCCCGGTCACCTCCCTCGGCCTCTACGAGTCCCGCAGGGTCGAGCGCGAAGCCTGGGGACGCGAACGCACAGCCGCGTTCGAGCCCGCGTTCGGCTGACGACTCCGGTCTCCTCGGGGGGCGTCGCGCCGGGGCGCTGCCCCGGACCCCGCGGGGGGCTGTCCGCCCCCTCGACCCCGGACCAGGCACAGCCCTGAGCATTGGTCTCATCTTCGTAAGTCCGCAGAACTATTGAGTATCGGCGAACAGAGCACGACGACGGTTTCAAGTTCAGGTGGTGCCGGTTCGAAGCTCAGATGCCCTCGCCCCCAAGCACCTCTCCTGCCCTGGAGCGGCGCCACATCAAGCGCTTCTTCACGCTCCAGGACAGCAAGCGTTCGAGGGGAAGGTGTTCCCATGAGGCGCTTGGTTTTCGCGGACTTGGCGAGATGGAACCAATGCTCAGGGCACAGCCTGGACCGGGGGTTGAAAAACTGCGCTCCGCGCAGTTTTTCAACCAGGCCGACGAAGAACCCGGCTCGCCAGCCGAACCAGCCGCGCGGCTGTCTCGGTTGACAGGGTCGCTGCCAGTCTTGACCAGGCCTGTTCGATGAACTGCGCATCGCGCAGTTCATCGAGCCTGGGTCCAGCCCCTGGCTGGTCCGGGTCCAGGGGTGGACAACCCCTGGTCGGGGCCCGGGGTGAAACCCCGGCGCTGAGGCTCAGCCGTGGGCCTTGCTCATGATCTTGTGCAGCTCGTCGATCGAGATCCCGAACGCGCGGGCGAGCGACTGGAGCGCAAGACCTTCCTTCTGACCGACACCGCCGTCGAGCCACGCGACGGCCGAGGCGACGAGCAACGTCGCGCGGCGGAGCTCCGGGTCGGGCAGGATTTCTGCGATGGCGCGGGCGCGGGCGTCGATGCCTTCGGAGGCGCGGTTTTGGGCTTCGTCGGCCATCGCGGCGAGCTGGTGCGAGGCGAACTTGTCTTCCGTGAGGGCGCCGACGCGCTCGACGAGACGCTCGGATTCGCTGCTCGTGTAGCGCCCGTCTGCGGATGCGACCAGGTACGCGGCCTCGACGAGGGCGCCGATCTGGGCGCCTACGTGGGCCTCCTCGGCGGCGTTTTGGGCTTCGGCCTCGGCCTTTGCGGCGGCCTCGCGCTCGAGCATTTCCTTGTACGCGTTCGCTTGCGCGAGGGCCTCTTGCACTGCTGCGACATTCCCCAGGCCCTGCAGCCGCTTCACTTCCGCCATGACGACCTCCCTTTCTTTCTGGCAGGGACCTTCGCATGCCGGCGGCGGCATTGTCCACGCCCTTTCGGCGCGGGGGCGATACGATACCTCCGCCCCCATGCCCAAGGTGTCTTGCTCCTCGACCTCTGCTTGGCTTGCTGTGCTCCTGCCCCTGGCTGCCTGTGATCTTGGTGCCGTGGCGCCGGAGCCCGTTGCTCGAACGGCTGCGGCGCTCGTTGTGACCGAGACGAGCGAGCTCGTGGCGCCGGACGGCGATCCGAGCGACTTCTTTGGCTACTCTGTGGCGCTCTCGGGGGACACGGCGATCCTCGGCGCGCCCGACGAGGACACGAAAGGCACCGATGCGGGGGCGGCGTACGTGTTTGTTCGGACGAATGGGGGTTGGGCGTTCGAGCAGAAGCTCGTGGCGAGTGATGGGGGGCCGGGGGAATGGTTCGGGCGTGCGGTGGACGTCGATGGGGACGTGGCTGTCGTGGGCTCGCCGCGCGGGGATGGCGCGGCGACCGCGTCGGGCGCTGTGTACATGTTCGTCCGGACGAATGGCGTGTGGACGCAGCAGCAAAAGCTGTTCGGGAGTGACGGGAAGACGGGCGACACGATGGGCCAGGCGGTCGCCGTCGTGGGCGGGACGGTCGTCGCGGGGGCGCCGGCCGAGGACACGAAAGGCGCGGATGCGGGCGCGGCCTATGTATTCGGCGAGAATGGGGGGGTGTTCGCGCAGCAAAAGAAGCTCCTCGCGGCGGATGGGCAGGCGGGGGATCGATTGGGCGCTTCGGTTGGTTTTTCCGGGCAGACCGTGATCGCGGGCGCGCCGGGGGACGACGACGCGGGGGCGGATGTGGGCGCGGCGTACGCGTTTGTGGGCGCGGGGCCGGTGTGGAGCCAGCAAAAGAAGTTCGTTGCGGCGGACGGACAGGCAGGGGACGCGTTTGGCGCGGCGGTGGCGCTCGAAGGGGATACGGCGGTCGTGGGCGCGCCGCTCGCGAATGCGGCAGGGATCGACGCGGGGGCGGGGTATGTGTTTGCGCGCGCCGGGCTCACGTGGGCCGAGGTGGGCAAGCTCGTACCGGCGGGGCTCGGCTCGGACGATCGGCTGGGGACGAGCGTGTCGATCACGAAAGGCCGGGTGATCCTGGGCGCGTTGCTCGATGACACGAAAGGCTCGAATGCGGGCGCGGCCTACGTGTTCACGGAGAGCGGGCCCGGCTGGTCGGAGGATCTTCTGCTCGTGGCGGGCGATGGGACCGCAGGCGACGCTTTTGGGTTCTCGGTGGCGATGGACGGGGAGACGGCGATCGTGGGCGCCTATCTGGAGGACGACGCCGGGACGAATGCGGGGTCGGCGTACTTGTTCGTCCTGAAAAGCGAAAATGGAGAGGCCTGCACGACGGCCGCGTCGTGCGCGAGTGGATTCTGCGTGGATGGCGTGTGTTGCGACAGCGCGTGTGATCTCGGCGTATGCGACACCTGCTCGGCGGCCACGGGCGCGAATATGGACGGGGCGTGCACGCTGCTCACGGGGACGGCGTGTGACGACGGAGACGCCTGTACGGTCGGGGATACCTGCACGGAAGGCATATGCACGAGCGGAGCGCCCAAAGATTGCGGCGCAGGGGCGTGCATGGACGGCCAATGCATGACGGAAGCAGACGCGGGCGCAGACGCGGATGCCGAATCGGATGCGGGCGCGGACGCCGCGGCGGATGCGGATGCAGATGCAGGAGCGGATGCCGAGGCCGACGCAGATGTCCCCGCGGAGGAAGGCGTTCGCCTTTCGGGCGGCGCTTGCCACACGAGCCGCGGCACCGGCGATCACGCCGGCGTTTTGTTCCTGACGCTCCTCGCCGCCGCGCTCCGGCGGCGCATTCAGGCCCGATCGAGGATCGCCGCCAGGGACGCGAGCTGCTCCTTGATCTCGTCCCGCGCGCGGCGGAAGCGAGCGAGCATCTGCTCGCGCCCGAGGCTCGGATCGTCGCTCGCGGAATCCTCGATCGGCACGTAATAGTGCTGCTTGTCGCTCAGGCTCACCGGACAAACCTCCTCGTCGCAGAGGCGGATCACCGTGTCCACGGAGTCGGGGTCGATCGTGCCCACGAATTTCGAGGTTTGCCCGGTGAGGTCGATGCCGATCTCCCGGCACACCTCGACCGCCCATGGATTCACGTGTGAAGGCTCGCTGCCCGCGCTCTGGATGCGGACGTCGCCGCCGAAAATGGCACGCCCGAGCCCCTCGGCCATCTGGCTGCGCGCGGAGTTTCGTACGCACAAGAAAACGATGGATCGCATCTTCGGACGTCGGAGCGTCATTTCCCCCTCACCCGGCTGTCATCGGCCTCGCGCCGCGTGACGCCCTCTCGGTCGAACAATTCGAGCAGCGGAATCGCCTGCCGCCGCCCGAGGCCCGACAGATCCTTGAAATCGGCGATCGATATGCGGCCGTGCTTTTCGAGGTGCGCCTTCACCTTGGCCCGGAGCGCGTCGATATCGGCCCGGAAAAACCAAAGCTCACCGGCGTGCGTCGCGTGCCCCTCGCGCACGAGCTTCGCCAGGATCGCCTTCACTTCCTTGGGCGAAGCGCCCGAAGCCTCCTTCGCGGCGAACTCGGTCAGCCCCTTGAGCTGCGCCTTCTCCAGCGCCGCGAGCGCCACACCGACCGCGCCGACCGCGCCCGAGGCCGACGCGGCCGTGATCTGCGGGGCGCGCACGACGTCGCCCTCGACGACGATGGGCTCGCCGGCGACGCTGCCGCTCTTCGAAGCCGCGAGCTTGATGATCTCGTCGGCCGCCTCGGCCCCGGCCCGCGCGGCGAGGCGCGCGCGCAACGTTTCGAGGACCATGCCGCGATCGAGTGGGTTCTTCTTTTGGTGCGCAGCGACGAGCCCACGCGCCTCGACGGCAAGCTCGACGAGCGCAGCCCGAGGCACCCAGCCGAGGCGCTTGATGCGCGCGAGCTCGCCCTTGTCGCCGAGCTTGTCGGCCGCGCGTTCGAGCTCGGCCGCGGGCAAGGAGAACCGCGAGGGCAAGACGTCACGCGAGAGCGGGCGCGGGGAGGCTTCGAGGGAGAGGGCGCGCATGACCGCTTGCGGGTCGCGCGAGACGAAGAGCGCTTCGAGGACGGCGAGGCGCGCGGCGCGGCCGCGTTTGCGTAGGCTCTGCGGCGGGCGCGCGTCGAGGACCTCGCCGCCGCCGAGGACAGCGCCCGCGGGGCCGTCGACGTCCGAGCCGCGGAGGACGAACCGATCCCCGCCGACGACGGCGAGCGCGTCGGCGAGGCGCAGCCGGGCGAGGCGGCGGCCGTCTTCGAGGGGCTCGCCGAGCAGGTCGAGTTTGCCCGAGGAGCGCGCGGTGCCGATGTACACGGAGACGCTCATACCGCTGCGCACGGGGGCCGTGGCGCGGAGCGAGACGTCGATGCGGCGCGTGGGGACGACGCTGGGATCGTCGGTGACGAGGTCGCCGCGGTGCACGGCTTCGAGCGGCAGCCCCGCGAGGTTCAAGGCGAGGCGGGTCGGCGCCTCGGCGAGGTCGACGGCGCGATCGTGGACGTGAAGGCCTCGCGCGCTCGTCTTGTGGACGTCCCCCTCGGCGCTGCGCTCGCCCGCGCGACCCGTACCGACGACGAAGAGGGGCGCGCCGAGCGGGATCTTTCCCTCGACGAGCGTGCCCGTGACGACGGTACCCGCGCCCCGCACGGAGAAGACGCGGTCGACGCCGAGGCGCGCGCGTGGCGCGACGGCGGGCGGCGGGAGCGCGGTCAAGGCGCGCCGGACGGCGTCACGGACGGCGTCGAGACCCTCGCCCGTGCGCGCGGAGCAGAGCACGACCTCGGCTTGCATGCGGCCTGCGAGCAGCTCCACGGCCTCGTCGCCGGCGAGGCGCGCGAGCTCCTCGCCCACGCGATCCATCTTCGTCACAACCACGACGGCGCGGCGAATGCCGAGCAACTCGCAAGCGGCGACGTGCTCGCGGGTCTGCGGCATGACGCCCTCGTCCGCGGCGACGACGAGCATCACGACCTCCATGCCGATCGCGCCGGCGATCATCGTGTGCACGAGGCGGCGATGGCCCGGCACGTCGATGATGCTGACCTCGATGTTGTCTTCGCTCGGGGGCTTCGCTCCGGCAAGCGGAGCTGCGCCCCCGCCCCCCGCACCCAGGTTCCACGGCGCGAAGCCGAGCTCGATCGTGATGCCGCGGCGTTTTTCCTCGGGCAGGCGATCGGTGTCGATGCCCGTCAGGGCGCGGACCAGGGTGGTCTTGCCGTGATCGACGTGACCCGCAGTGCCGAGGACGAAACGGCGCACGGGCGCGAGGGTAGCCCTGTGCAAAGAATCCCGCTAGAAGGGCAGGTGGAAGCGCGCGGTCGGCTGGTGCCACCCCCGGTCTTCAAAATCGGTGCGGGGCAGTTCCGCTGTCCTGGGCAGGTTCGATTCCTGTGCGCTTCCGTCGCTTTTGCCGCTCAGGCCTCGCCGCCCTCGGTCTTGCCGTGGATGCCGTGCCGCTTGAGGTACGTGCGGACGTGGGCGCGCTCCATGCCGGCGCGCCGCGCGATCTCCGAGATGTTGCCCTTCGCCTCGTCGAAGAGCCCCGCGAAATACTCGCGCTCGAACCGCGCGAGCACGTCGTGCTTGGCCTCCTGGAAGGCCTTGCCCTTGAACGACGCGCCCGCGCCGCTCGAGACTGGGCCGCCCGCGCTCGAAGGCGGCGGGCCCGCGACGTGTGGCTCGTGGATCTCCGTCAGCGCCCCGAGGTGCGCCGCCACGTCGAGCTCCTCGCCCTCGCCCGCCAGCGCGTAGGCCACCGCGACCGCGTTCTTCAGCTCGCGCACGTTGCCCGGCCAGTCGTGCCGCATCAGCCGTTCGAGCGTCGAGTTCGAGACCCGATCGAAGGAAGCCTCGTCCCCGCCGAGATCCCGCAGCATGCGGCGCACGAGCACCGGGATGTCTTCGAGTCGCTGCCGCAACGCGGTCAGCTCCACGCGCACCTGCGCCACACGGAAGTAGAGGTCGCTGCGGAACGCGCCGGTGTTCACGGCCCGCACGAGATCCCGCCGCGTCGCCGCGAGCACGCGCACGTCGACCTCGCGGTACGAGGAGCCGCCGACGCTCTTGATGCGCCGCTCCGCCAGCGCGCGGAGCAGCTTCGGCTGCACCTCGATCGGCAGCTCGCCGAGCTCGTCGAGGAAGATCGTCCCGCCCTCGGCCTCCACGAACGGCGAGAGGCGCTTGTCGACCGCGCCCGTGAACGCGCCACGCTCGTGACCGAAGAGCGTCGCCTCCGCGAGGCTCGACGGGATCGAGCCGCAGTCGACCACGACGAACGGCTTTTTCGCGCGCGCGCTCGCCTGGTGGATCGCTTGCGCCGCGACCTCCTTGCCCGTGCCTGTCTCGCCCGTGATCAGCACCGTGAGATCCGTGGACGCGACCTTGGAGAGCTTTTCGAAGATGCCGCGCATCCCGGCGCTCTGCGCGACGAGCGGGCCGAAGGCCGGGATCGAGGGCACCGTGATCCGCTCGGGCCGCGCCGGCTCGAAGGTGAGCTCGGTCTCGCCGAGCCGCAGCTTGCACGCCGCGAGCAGGAAGACCTCGCCCACGCGCACGCCGCCCGCGAACGTGCCGTTGCGGCTGCCGAGATCCCGCACGCGCACGCCCTGCTCGGTGGCCACGAGCTCGGCGTGCACCGCGCTGATCTTCGCGTCGTCGAGCACGATGCTGCACTGGGCGTTGCGGCCCACGATCACCGGCTCCGTGCCCACTTCCACCCAGCCCGCCTTGCCGGCCTTGATGCGGCCTCCGCGGACTTCGACCTTGTTTCGTGAAAGGACGGTCGCGTCGTTCACGGCGTCACCCGATTCGTCACCTGCCGGTCCTGCGTCCTCGCCCCGGCTCCGAGGAGAGGTCGAGCGCTTGCCCGATCAGCGGCGTATCCACCGTCTCCGTGGGGGGATGATCGACCCATGTGGGCTGATCGTCCTGGCTCACCGCCGCGTCGGCATCGTCCGCGACCGTCGGCGGATCGGGCGGCGCGACGTGCAGCGACGAGGGCTCCGGCGCCCGCACCGGCGGCGGCGGCTGGATCACGCGCCCGCCCGGCGCGAGCGTGCGCCAGCCGTCGAGCGCCTCGCGCGCCGTGGCGAACCGGTTCTCGCGCTTGCGCTCGAGCGCGCGCTCCAGGAACCGCTCGATCCCCGCGGGCCAGCGGTCGCCCGTCGCCTCGGCCAGGCTCGGCGCTTGCCGTTCGAGCTTCATCGCCACGAGCAGCGCCGCCGTCGTCCCCTCGAAGGGCAGCCGCCCCGAGAGCGAGCGAAATGCGACGGCGCCGACCGCGTAGATGTCCGCCCGCTCGTCCGCCCGCGCGGCGCCGCGCACCTGCTCGGGCGCCATGTATGCGAACGAGCCGAGTGTCGCGTCGAAGGCCGTCAGCGTCGGCTCGTTTTGCTCGCCGTCGCCGCGCTTGAGCTTCGAGATCCCGAAGTCCAGGATCTTCGCGCGCTCGGGCCGCTCGGGGGACGCCGTGCGCTCGATGAAGATGTTCCCGGGCTTCAGATCCCGATGGATCACGTCCGCAGCGTGGGCGGCGCAGAGCCCGCAGAGCACGTCCTCGATGATCGGGAAGACCTCGGCGAAGGGCAGGTATTGCTCGCGCTTCAGCCGGTCGGCCAGGCTCTCGCCGTCGAGCTTTTCGAAGACCAGCAAGTGCGCCCCGTCGGGGGTCAGGCCCACGTCGAGCAGGCTGCAAACGTAGGGGCTCTGAATGGCCGAGGCGATCTTGGCCTCGCGCTGGAAGCGCTGCACCAAATCGGGCTTCACGGCGGCGCGGGCGAGCAGCACCTTGATGGCTACGTCACGCCCGGTCGTATCGCTCCGGGCAGCCCACACCTCGCCCATACCGCCGCGGCCGAGGAGGCGGGTCACTCGGTAGCCCGCGAGGATGTCGCCAGGGTGGATCGCCACGGACCAGGTATCAACGACCGTACCAGCGATGGCCCGGGCAGTGGAAGGAAGAAACGCGGCGTGTGTGCCTCGGGGAACGATGCCCGCGCGTGCGCCGGAAAAGTGTTCGGATCCCCTCGACCCTGCCTTGCACTGCCTGTACGCTCCGGCCGGCCATGCCGCGAACCGCCGAGGACGTAGAGAGCTTCCTCCTGCAACTGAGCCGCCACTTCGAGATCGACGGCGGCACTTACCTCGTCTCCGCAGGCGCGGAGATGCCGCCGATCGCGATCCGCGTGGCGCCGCCGATCCTCGCCGTGCGCGTGGCGATCGGCCCGCTGCCGAAGGATCCCGAGCACCAGAACAAGCTGTTTCGCCGGTTGCTCGAGTACAACGCGACGGACCTGATGCACGCCGCCTACGGCATCGACGATCACACCGTCGTGCTGTCCGCCGCGTTGCCCCTCGACAACCTCGACCTCAACGAGCTCGAGGCCACGCTGAGCGACCTCGATCTCGCGTTGGCGCGACACGTGCCGACGCTCCACGATCTCGCCACCACCTAGGTCACGTAGCCGTAGCTCGGGAGACCAGTTCTCGGACGAGAGGCCAATCGAGATGGGAATTTTCGCGCGACTCGCCACGCTCATCAAGTCGAACCTGAACGACCTCATCAGCCGCTCGGAGGACCCCGAGAAGATGCTGAACCAGGTCGTCATCGACATGTCCAACCAGCTCATCGAGGCGAAGAAGCAGGTGGCCGTCTCGATCGCCGACGAGAAGCGTCTCGCCAAGCAGGCCGAGCAAGAGGCCGCGAACGCCGCTGAGTGGGAGCGGCGCGCGATGCTCGCGATCAAGGCCGGCGACGACAACCTCGCGAAGGAAGCGCTGGCCCGGAAGAAAGAGCACGACCAGCTCGCCGCGTCCTACAAGGACCAGTGGCAGAAGCAAAAGCAAGCCGTCGAGCAGCTCAAGACCGCGCTCCGGCTGCTCAACAACAAGATCGAAGAGGCCAAGCGCAAGAAGAACGTGCTCATCGCGCGCAAGAAGCGCGCAGAGGCGCAGAAGGCCATCCAGGAGACGCTCTCCGGCCTGAACAACGCCTCCGCCTTCGAGACGTTCGATCGCATGTCGGCCAAGATCGACCAGATCGAGGCCGAGGCCGAGGCCGCGGGCGAGATCCAGGAGCAGTACACGGGCGACACGCTCGCGCACCGCTTCGGTCAGCTCGAAGCCACGCAAGGCGCCGAGGACGACCTGATGGCGCTGAAGCGCAAGATGGGCGTCGCGCCGCCCGAGCCGCCGAAGGAGGTCGCCCCCGCGCAGGTGCGTGTCGCGGGCCCGGCCCCCGCCCCGCCGACGCAGGCCGAGCAAGACGAGCTCGCCGCCGCGCTCGCCGAGCTCGAAGCCGAAGAGCAACGCGAGCAAGCCCGCATGAAGCGTTAAGCAGCGTTAGTCGAGTAGTACCTGCCATGAGTGAAGCTGGGACGACGGGCACGGGATCCGTCCGCCCCTCCGAGCTGCGCGCGCCTGCGAGCAAGGCGCAACCGCCAGCAACCGGAGGGAACGACGGAGCCGTTTACGCAGAGGACATCGACGCCCTCCTGGGTCGGCTCGGCGCGAGCTCGAGCGGAGGGCTCGACGAAGCCGAGGCCGAGGCGCGGCTCGCGAAGTACGGCAAGAACAGGCTCCCGGATCCGCCGCAGAAGAGCGCGCTCCGGAGGCTGTTCGAGCAGTTCGCGAACCCGCTCGTCCTGACGCTGCTCGCGGCGGCCGCGATCGCGGTCGTCGTCGGCTTCACGGACCACGAGGGCGGCCTTCTGCATCGCTTCGGCGACGCGATCGCGATCCTCCTGATCGTCATCCTCAACGCGTTCCTCGGCTACTACCAGGAGCGCCGTGCGGAGGCCGCGCTCGACGCCCTGCAGAAGCTCAGCGCGCCCTCCGCGCGCGTGCGCCGCGGCGGCAAGGTGAAGGTCATCGCGGCCGAGGAGGTGGTCCCGGGCGATCTCCTGGAGCTCGAAGCGGGCGACGCGATCGCGGCCGACGCGCGGCTCGTGCAGACGATCGACCTCGCGACCGAGGAAGCGGCGCTGACGGGCGAGAGCACCGCCGCGATGAAGGACGCGCTCGCGCCTGTCGCGGCGGACGCGCCGCTCGGCGATCGCGTGAACATGATCTTCACGGGGACGATGGTCGTGCGCGGCAAGGCGCGCGCCGTCGTCACCACGACGGGCAGCGGCACCGAGCTCGGCAAGATCGGCGAGATGATCCGGTCCGTCGGCGAGACGAAGACGCCGCTCGAAGAGCGCCTCGAATCGTTCGGCACGACGATCCTGCGCGCCTGCCTCGTGCTCTCGGCCGTGCTCCTCGGCTGGGGCTTCTTGCGCGGCGGCAGGCCGTGGCACGAGCTCTTGCTGGAGGCCGTGAGCCTCGCGGTCGCCGCGATCCCCGAGGGCTTGCCGGCGATCACCACGATCACGCTCGCGCTCGGCATGCAGCGCATGGCGAAGCGCGGGGCCATCGTGCGCAAGCTGCCGGCGGTCGAGACGCTCGGCGCGGCGACGGTCATCGCCTCGGACAAGACCGGCACGCTCACGCAGAACGAGATGACCGTGCGGGTCGTCTACGCCGGCGGCAAGCGCTACCAGGTCACGGGCGAGGGCTACGATCCGCACGGCGGATTCCAGCACGAGGGCGAGATCGACCTCGAACTCGACAAGCTCCCTGCGCCGCTCACGTACACGCTCGCCACGGCCGCGCTCTGCAACAACGCGCACCTCGAGCAGGACAAGGAGACGAAGAAGTGGCGCATCGTCGGGGATCCGACGGAAGGCGCGCTGCTCGCGCTCGCGGCCAAGGGCAACCTCGCCCGCGAGTCCGTCGCCCCCTCGCACCAGTTCCTCCACGAGCTGCCCTTCGACAGCGACCGCAAGCGCATGACCGTGATCACGCGCGACAAGAACGGCCGCGAGATCGCACACGTGAAGGGCAGCGTCGACGTGCTGCTCCCGCTCTGCGTGAAGTACGCGAGCGACGACGGCGTGCGTGGCCTGACCGAGGAGGATCGGCGCACGATCACGCACGTCGCCGAGGAGATGAGCGGCCATGCGCTCCGCGTGCTCGCGATCTGCCGCCGCGTGCGCAAGGACGGCGTGGCGGACGACGACGTCGAGCGAGAGCTCACGTTCCTCGGCCTCGTCGGCATGATGGATCCGCCGCGCGCGGGCGTGAAGGAGGCCGTCGCGACCTGCAAGCGCGCTGGCATCCGCGCGGTGATGATCACCGGCGATCACAAGCTCACGGCGACGGCGATCGCGAAGGAGATCGGCCTCTGGGACGAGGGCGACGACGCGATCACGGGCTCCGAGCTCGCGAAGATCACGGACGAGGAGCTCACGAAGCGCGTGGAGCACCTGCGCGTCTTCGCGCGGACGACGGCCGAGCAGAAGCTCCGCATCGTGCGGGCATTCAAGGCGAAGGGGCACGTCGTGGCGATGACGGGCGACGGCGTGAACGACGCGCCGGCGCTGCGCGAGTCGCACATCGGCGTGGCGATGGGCCTCGGCGGCACGGACGTCGCGCGGCAAGCGGCCGACCTCGTGCTCGCGGACGACAACTTCGCCACGATCGTCGAGGCGGTGCGCGAGGGCCGCGCGATCTACCGCAACATCCAGAAGTTCATCTTCTTCTTGCTCTCGTCGAACATGGGCCTGCTCGTGGCCGTGTTCGTGGTGTCGTTCTTCGGCAAGTGGCCGCCGCTGACGCCGCTCATGATCCTGTGGATCAACCTCGTGACGAACGGCCTGCCGGCCCTGGCGCTGGGCATCGATCCGCCGGATCCGCACCTCATGCGCGAGCCGCCGCGCGACACGGGCGAGGGGCTCCTGAACCGCCGCGACTACCTCGGGATCCTCTACGTCGGCGGGATCATGGGCGCCGCCGCGATCGCGCTCTACGTGCTCTCGCCGCAGGACGAACAGGGGCTCCTCCAGACGCGAGCCCTCGCCTTCTCGCTGCTCGCGCTCTCGCCGCTCTTCCACGCGTGGAGCTGCCGGAGCCCGGTCCTCTCGGCGTTCTCCTCGAAGCCGCTGGTGAGCCTCCCGCTCCTGCTCGCGTGCGCCGCGAGCGCGGCGATCCACCTCGTCGCGATTCTGGTGCCGAGCCTGCGCCCGGTGTTCCGGACCTACGCGATGTCGCCGAACGAGTGGATGATCCTGCTCGTCCTGTCGGCGCTGGTGGTCCCGGCCGTGGAGATCGCGAAGGCGATCGATCGGGCGATCCGCAAGTAGACCGCCCGCTCGTTCAAGGAAAGCGACGCTCGCGCCGCAGGTGCGCGAGCAACGCTTCGAGCCCGGCTGCGTCGAGCGCGGCGAGCCGGGCTCGGCGCTCGTCGTCCATCTCGATGCCGAGCACGTCGCACGTGGCGACGATGCCCTGACGGATCCCCTCTTCGAGCCCCTCTCGGCGCGCCAGAGAGAGCGCGCCGCGCTCGTTCTGGATCGCCATGCCCGAGGCGATGTACGCGTCCCACTCCTCGCGCGTGAAGCTCGCCGTACGCGCGGCCTCCAGCGCCGCGACGAGCGGCGGGTGCTGAAGTGAGGGCGGGATCATCGTCAGGTTGCGCGCCTCGCGGAAGAAGTACGCCCACTTCTCGACGAGCGACTCGGGCTCGCGCGACGTGTCGTATTTGGGTAGTTCCAAAAAGACGAACTGGAGCTCGGGCAAGCCACGCACGCCGCTCGTCTGCTCCTGCATGCGCCACCGGCTGAGCATCGGGACCGACGCGCCGTCCTGGCGCGGCCAAAGTTCGAAGTCGCAAATGCTGATGCCGATGACGTCGTCGAACTCGGGATAGTCGTCCCCCACTTCGAGCTGGTTCGTGTAGGCCTTCGCGACGTTGTAAACGACGCGCTTCTCGAAGGCCTCGACGTTGAGCACCTGCATCTCGACGACGTAGGTCGTGCCGCGCGCATCGACGCACTTCACGTCGACGATCGAGTACTTGAGCTCGCTCACCTTGGGACGTTGCTCGGCCGGCAAGAACGAGACGTCCATGATCCGGTGGGCGTGATCGAGGCCGAGCACGTCGTTCAGGAAGCCGATCAGGGCGGACTTGTGCTCCTCGGACCCGAAGATCCGCTGGAAGACGAAGTCGGTCTTGGGGTCGGCGAAGACGGGGCGGCTCATGGGGATCTTCTAGCGCGAGGCGGGGACACTGGTGGTTTTTCAGAAGAATGCGGCCTTGGAGGGTCACCTCGTCGATCACCCCCGCGCGAGCCACGCATCCCATCGGAGCGCTCCAAGCCGCGCCCCCGGCCCGGGCGTCAACGAGCGATCATCCAGCGCTGCACCAAAGTACCCAGCCGCGGCATCCGTCACGACCTTGCGCTTATCCTTCCTCGCCGCGATCCACCGGCGGCCGAGCTCGTCGCACCCGATCGCCTCGGGCCCCGCGATCTCGACCATCCCATTCCTGGGCGACTCTTCCACGACGACCGCCAGCGCCGCCGCCACGTCATCGGCCGCGATCGGCTGCAGGTGGGCCGGCGTCAGCGTGACCGTGTCCCCCTTCGTCCCCGCGTCCACGATCGCGGGGACGAACTCGAAGAACTGCGTCGCGCGCACGATCGTGTACGGCACGCTCGCCGCGCGGATCGCCTCCTCCTGCGCCACCTTCGCGCGCATGTACCCGCTCGTCGGCAGGCGCTCGGCGCCCACGACCGAGAGCGCGATATGATGGCGCACGCCCGCGGCGACCTCGGCCGGCAGGCACACGCGGGCCGCCTGCTGGAAGAAGCTCATCACGGCATCGGCCTCGAACGACGGCGAATTGACGACGTCCACCACGACCTCGGCGCCGCGCAGGGCCTCGGCGACGCCGGCGCCGCTCAAGATGTCGACGCCCGTCGACGGCGACGCCGGTATAACCTCGTGCCCCTTCGCGCGAAGGATCCCGCAAAGCTTCTTGCCGATGAGCCCGCTCCCCCCGAACACGACGACCTTCATGACGACCCTCCGGGTTCCTGCATCCCGATCGGATGCGCTGTTGCGAGGGGGACCGGACAGCCCCTCGCCCTGTGACAGGTCCACGCAAAAAAAGTGACAGCGCCCCAGAGCCACAAACCTCCGCCGCCAGCCGCCGACCCGTTCGTCGCGCTCCGGCCGCGGCTCCTCGGCATTGCGTACCGGATGCTCGGCAGCCGGGCCGAGGCGGAAGACGTCGTGCAAGACACCTGGGTCCGCTGGCAGACGACCGACCGCGCGGCCGTGCAGGACCCGACCGGGTTTTTGGTCACCGCCGCCACGCGCCTCGCGATCAACGTGGCCCAGTCCGCGCGTGTCCGCCGCGAGGTCTACGTCGGGCCCTGGCTGCCCGAGCCGATCGACACGAGCCCCAGCGCGGAGCTCGGCGCCGAGACGCAGGAAGGCCTCGCCTTGGCCGTCCTCGTGCTCCTCGAAAAGCTCTCGCCCACGGAGCGCGCGGCGTACGTGCTGCGCGAGGTGTTCGACTACCCGCACGAGGCGATCGCCGGGATCCTCCAGCTCACCGAGGCGAACGTCCGACAGCTCGTCAGCCGCGCGCGCAAGCACCTCGCGGGCGAGCGTCGTGCCCCGGTCGACGTCGAGCAGCAGCGGCGCCTGCTGGAAAACTTCATCGCCGCCGCGCAGACGGGCGACCTCTCCGCGCTCGAGCGCCTCCTCGCGGCCGACGTCGCGTCGTACACGGACAGCAACGGGCAGGCGCGCATGGCCGCCCGCGTCCCGGTGCATGGCCGCGAGCGCGTCGCGAAGCTCGTCTCCGGCGGCGCGAACGGGTTCTGGTCGGGCCTCACCCTCACGTGGCTGGAGACGAACGGTCAGCCGTCCGTGCTCCTCTGCCGGGACGGCGCCGCGTTCGCGCTCGCGTCCATCGACGCGTCCGCCGAGGGCATCGAGCGCATCTACTGGGTGATGAACCCCGAGAAGCTCGTGGCCTTCGGAACGCCACGATGAATCCGCCCCTTTTCGCCTCGGGGCCGGCGTAAGCCACGCGCCTCGCGCTCTCCTCTCCGTCTCCAGACGTTCGATCCCCCTCGCGCCACGGGGACGCGCGCGTCTCCAAACGTTCGAGCACCCTCGCGTCACGCCGACGCGCGCGTCTCCAAAGCTTCGATCCCCTGCGCGTCACGGTGACGCGCGCGTCTCCAAGCCTTCGAACACCCTCGCGTCACGCTGACGCGCGCGTCTCCCCCCCTCCGAAACACCCTCGCGTCACGGGGACGCGCGCGTCTCCAAACGTTCGAGCACCCTCGCGTCACGCTCTCCCGTCCCCCTTCGAACGTTCGAGCCCCCTCGCGTCACGATTCTGCCGCGCCGGTCGGAACGTTCCGCCCCCTGGGCACACGATTGACCGCCTCCCCGGGGGGACATCGGCCGGGTATCGTTCGCGGGAACAACCGTCCCCGCGGGGCCTCACACCCGGTGAACAAAGGTCCCCTGCCCCCGTCCATACCCTGCTCATGACGCCCTACCGCGCTCGCCTTGGCTCTGCCCTCACCGCCCTCGCCGTCCTCGCGGGGGCCACCTTCGCCACCTCGCCCGCGGCCGCCGAAGGGTCGGCCGTGCGCGCCGCGCTCGTCGAGACCAAGTCCATCAAGCTCGACGGCGTCCCCAAGGAGTGGCCCTCCCTGATGGCGCTCTCGTACGCCACCAAGGGGCAGCCGTCGAAGGCGGACCTCGAAGCCAAAGCGGCCCTCTCCTACGACGCCACCAGCATCTTCGTCGCCGTCGACGTCACCGACGACGCCCTGCGCGGCGGCGGCGGCGACCACGTCGTCCTCACGCTCGGCTTCCCGGGCGGCGTCGTGCACGAGGTGCTCCTCTACCCCGGCGACCCCGGCAAATCCCCCGGCGCGGCGAAGACCAAGGACGGCAAGGCCATCACGGGCGCCAAGGTCATCGAGGCCCCGCGCAGCGGCGGCTGGACGCTCGAAGCGACGATCCCCTGGACCGCCTTCCCCCCCGCCGCGACGACCCGCGTCGGCCTGCGCGGCGCGATCCACGTGCACGACGCCGACGCCGGCAGCGCGATCGAGTCGTCGATCGGCACCGCGCCCTCGACGAAGTACGAGTCGCTGCCGCCCGTGTCGATCGAGAGCGAGCAAGCGCTCGCCGAGGGGCTGCTGAAGGAGAAAAACGTCCGCGGCGCGCCCAAGTTCAACCTGATCGCGGACGTCGCGGGCGACCCGCTGAAGGAGCGCGTGCTCGTGTGGGATCGGTACCTCGTCGTCCTCGGGCCGACGTTCCGCAAAGGCACCGAGTACTACTGGAACGACCTCAGCGTCGACGTCTCCGCGGGCATGTTGCCCTCGTTCGAGGCGCGCGATCTGACAGGCGACGGGCAAGCCGAAATCATCCTGCGCAAGCGTCTCGGGACGCCGAAGAAGTACCGCGAGTATTTGCAGGTCTTGCAGTTCGGGAAGTCGGACGTGCCGACGACGTTGTTCCAGCACGAGATCGCGGTCGTGACGGAGAAGGGCGCGGTCGAGAACGAGGTTCGCTTCGACAACGACGGCGCGAAGGTGGCGATCACGATCCTGCCCGGCAAGGCAAAGGAGTTCCACGCAGGGAGCTACAACGAGGGGCGCGAGAACACGATGGATCCCGTGCTCCTGCCCTGGGAGACGATCGCTTCCCAAACGTACAAGTGGAACGGCAAGGCCTTCACGAAGGCCGGCGAGACGACCCAAGCCGCGACGCCTCCGCCCGCCGCAGCATCCAAGCCGTCCGGCGAGACCGTGAAGCCCGAGGCGCCCAAGCGCCCGAGCGCCGGTGAGCTGCTGGAGCAGGTCTACGCGCTCTACAAGAAAGAGCGGAGCGTGACAGGCAAGGCGCGGTTCAACGTGTCCGCGGATGTTTCAGGCGACAAACAACCCGAGACGATCCTGCTGCACGATCGAGACCTCGTGATCTTCGGCAAGGGCTTCAAAGCAGGCACGGGCTACTCGTTCCTCGCGCTCTCGCAGTTCACGAAAGGCACGGACATCACCGAAATCAGCGCGATGGATCTGACCGGCGACGGCAAAGCCGAGATCATCGTGCAAGGCACGCTGCACGCAAACGCCTCCCCCGAAGCAGGCGGCGGCACGGTCGATCGCGACGTGCTCCTCGTCTACAAGATCGAAGGCGAAGGCCTGAAGCGCGTCTTCGCCGCTGAGATCGGCCGCGCCATCGGCAAGAAAAAGGTGAGCGGCGCCCACCGCTTCGTAAAGGCTGGCAAGGCCGTCGAGATCGAACTCGCCTCCGGCAAAGCCACCGAGTGGACCGCCGCGACCTACCCCTTCACGCAAGACACGAGCGCCAACGGCGGCATCGAGCCGTTGCTGCTCCCCTGGAGCAACCTCAACCCCGTTCGGTACCGGTGGACGGGGTCGGCGTTCGGGCGCTGAGCTGAGCTGAGGCGTCGCCGCCGGGGCGCTGCCCCGGACCCCGCGGGGGCTGTCCGCCCCTCGACCCGGACCAGGCACAGCCTGGACCGAGGGTGGAAGAACTGCGCGATGCGCAGTTCTTCCAACGGGCCGGTTCGATGAACTGCGCACCGCGCAGTTCATCGTCCTGGGTCCAGCGCCTCGCTGGTCCGGGTCCAGGGGTGGACAACCCCTGGTCGGGGTCCGGGGTGAAACCCCGGCGCGACGCTCCTCTACAGAGCGATCTTCTTCCAGTCGCCGCTTCGGAACTTGAAGACCATCACGGCTGCGAGGAGCAGGGCGTAGACCACGCCGGCGGTCCAGATCCCCATCAGGCCGAAGTCGAGCGTGATGCCGAGCAACCAGGCGAGGGGGACGAGACAGAGGAAGTGGAGCACCAGCTCCACGAGCATCACGAAGCGCGTGTTGCCTGCGCCGAAGAGGGCCTGCGTGAGGATCATGCCGATCGCGATGATCGGCGTGCAGATGCCCATGACGCGCATCGGCCCGAGGGCGACGTCGCGCACCACTTCGCTGTGGGAGACGAAGGCCAGGATTTGCGGGGCGAAGACCGCCTCGCAGAGACCTACGACGCCGAAGATCAGGAGACCGAGACGCACCGACGTCCAGCCGAAGGTCTCGGCTTTGTCGCCGTTGCGCTCGCCGAGGGACTGCGCGACGAGGGTCGCCGTGGACGTGCCGAAGGCGAGGCAGGCGGTGAACGTCAGCTTGAGGACGCCGACGATCACGGTCGTCGCGGCTCCGTTGACGGGCTCGGCTTTGCCGCCGGGGCACATCGCCGAGACCACGCCCATCGGGTGCACCTCGTCGAGCTTGCCTGCGATCATCGCGAAGAGCGCGAAGCCTGTCATGACGGCGATGGTGGCCACGCCGCTCGGGATCGAGAGCCTCAGGATCGACCAGGTCAGCCCGCGGTCGAGGTTCTGAAAGCGGAACGGGGCGTAGAGCTTCCGGAACTGCGGCAGGAGCGCGTAGCCGACCATGATCGCGAGGCCGACGTACGTGGAGACGAAGCCTGCGATGCCTGCGCCTGCGATGCCCATCTTCGGGATGCCGAGCGCGGCGTTGCCGAAGATGAGCAGGAAGCAGAGCACGATGTTCAGCGCGTTCATCGCGACGGCCGAGACGAGGTGGATGTGCGTCTTGCCGATGCCGTCGAAGAAGGCCTTGAAGGCGAACGTCGTCGCCATCGAGGTCACGCCGAGCAGGCGCCAACGCAGGTACTCGTCTGCGGCCGTGCGCGGGCCCTCGACCTTGATGATCGCGCCGAGGATGTACGGCGAGGCGAAGTAGCCGATCGCGGAGAAGAGGATGCCGGCGACGAGCGCGAAGAGCGCGGCGTTGAAGAGGACGGCGCCTGCGTCCTCGTGGTTCTTCTCGGCGAAACGGCGGCCGACGAAGGCCTGCGTGCCGACCGAGATGGAGGAGAGCGAGCCTCCGAAGAGCCAGAGGACGATCAGCGAGGGCAGGAGCGCGGCTTGCGCGTTCGACGATTCTGGGCAGGGCAGCCGGGCGAAAAAGACGATGTCGATCTCGTTGACGACGCTCTGCGTGAGCATCGCGCCGACCGTGGGGAGAGCCAGCTTGAGAATGGCTCGGTGCGGTGGGCCGGAGGTGACCACGTTTTCGCCCACGGCGGGCGGAGCAATCTGGGCCATCGAGTGTGCGCGGTATACAACGTGACGGCGCGCGATCGAGCAAAATGAGCGGCGCTGGGGCGCCGGGCGGCTACTTCGTCTTGGCCGCCGGTTTCGAGCCCTGCCCGCCTTCTCCTGCCTTGGACGCCATGCGGGTCTTCTTCTTGCGCCTCAAACGAGCTTGTTCGTCCTTGTCCTTCGAGGCTGGCTCGGCGTGGGACGGCTCGGTCGGCTCGGCGTGCGCGACGTCGCCGGCGTGGACGACTTTGTTCGCTCCGGCGGAAGCCTTGTCGCCCGAGGCGGGCGTGACGCTCGGCTTGTCCGCCTGCGCGACCGCGGCGACCATCTGGCTGCTCGCCGCGGCCTCCTTCTTCGAGGCGCGCTGCGACGGACGCGGACGGGCCCGCGTGGGCGGAGGCGGCTCCGGGTCGGCCGAGATCGGCACCTCGGCGAGCTGAAGCGGCTCGGGAGCAGCCGCGGGCTCGGCCGCGGCCGCAGGCTCGGGGGCAGGCGCAGGAGCGGGGGCGGCCGCGGGATCGGCTGCGGCCGCGGCGGCGGCGACCGTCGCGGGATCGGCGGCAGGCGCAGACGCGGGCGCGGGCTCGGCCACGATGGCCGGCGCGGGCGCCGGCGCGGACTTCCAGGCGACGGGGATCATCGCGCCGATGTCCCTCGCCTTGCCGGCGAGCAGCACGGTCGCGAACGCCATCGCGGCGGCGAGGGCGGCAAAGCCCGCGGTCCTGCGGCGCCGGCGCGCGCGCACCGGGGCGCCGAGGGCCAGCATCGCGGCCTCGCGCATCTCGGCGGCGCTCTGGAAACGCAGGCCGGGGTGGCGCGAGAGGGCGCGCATGACGAGGTCGTCGACGGCCTCGGGCAAGCGCTTGCCCGCCGCGCGATCCCGCAGCCGCTCGGGGCTGCCCTTCATCTTCGCGTCGACGATCACGGCGGCGCTCGCGCCCGCGAAGGGGAGCGCGCCGGTGAGCATCTCGTAGAGCACGCAGCCGAGCGCGTAGAGGTCGGCGCGGCCGTCGACGCGGCCGCCGGCCGCCTGCTCGGGCGCCATGTACTCGGGCGTGCCGAAGAGCGTGAAGCCGGCCGCGACCGCGTTGTCGCCGCCCGGCGCGCCGAGGAGCGCCTCGCCGATGTCGTCGGGCGTGTGCGCGAGGCCGAAGTCGAGGACCTTCACGGTGCCGCTCTGGGTCAAGAAGACGTTCGCGGGTTTGACGTCGCGATGGACGATGCCCGCGGCGTGCGCGACCTCGAGCGCGCCGAGCACGCGGATCACGATGCGGAGCGCGCGTTGCCAGTCGACCTCGCGGTCGCGGGCGATCAGGGCTTCGAGTGTCTCGCCTTCGAGCAGCTCCATGACGCAGAAGAGGCGGCCGTCCGCGGCGCGGCCGAAGTCGTGGAGGTCGACGAGGCCTTCGTGCGAGAGGCGCGACATGGCGCGGGCCTCGCGGCGGAAGCGCGCGGCGAACTCGGGCGAGGCGCCGTGCTCGGGGGCGAGGATCTTCACGGCGACACGGCGGCCGAGATCGACGTGCTCGGCCTCGTGCACGACGCTCGTCGCGCCGCCGCCGATCTCGCGCACGAGCCGGAGGCGCGTGCCGGGCAAGAGCCCCTCTTCCTCGGCGGGAAGGGCCTGCGGCGCCGCAGGGCGGGCCTTCTCTTCGATGGCGGCCTCGAACGTGGAGCGCGCGCCGGTGACGAGGCGCGCGAACTCGCGGCGGCTCTTCGCGGGCTCGCTCGGGAAGAGCGAGTGCATGAGGTACTGCGTCCGCGCGCGCACGCCTCGCTCGCCGCCGGGCAAGGGAGGCGCCGCGCCGAGGAGCTTGGCGAGGTCGCGCGCGGCGACACGCGCCATGCCGTAGCGGACCTCGCGATCGAAGGCCGTGAGCTTCGCGAGCATCGTGTCGAGCTCGGGCGGCGCGCCGATCTGCGCGGCGATGGGCGGGAGGTTCTGCGCGTTCCGCGCGACGGCCGCCATGTGCACGGCCGCGTCGCCCTGCAAGAAGCGGCGGCCCGCGCAGAGCTCCCAGAGCATCACGCCGAGCGCATAGACGTCGACACGCGCGTCACCGGTGTCGCCGTTGGCGACCTCGGGCGCGACGTAGCCGGGTTTGGCGAAGACGACGCCGCTCACGGTGCGGCAGCGGCGGTTCATGCCGCGCGCGGTGCCGAAGTCGATGATCTTCACGTCGCCCGCGTAGCTGACCATCACGTTCTGCGGGGAGAGGTCGCGGTGCACGATCGCGAGCGCACGGCCCGAAGGATCCTTGCGCTCGTGCACGTGCGCGAGGGCCTCGGCGATCATCGTGGCGACCGCGACGGCCTCGGACCAACCGACGCGATACCCGAGCGCATGCGCGCGCCCACGCACGTCGCCGAGGCTCTTGCCCTCGACATGCTCGACGACCGCGTACGGCTCGCCGGTCGCGTCGTCGAGCGAGGCCTCGAGGACCTGCGCGACGCCGGAGTGCTGGAGCTGCGCCTGCACGCGGGCCTCGTCGAGGAAGCGCGCGATGAAGCTCGGATCACTCGCGTGATCGCGGCGAATGACCTTCACGACGACGGGCCGCTCGGCGCCCTCGATGCCCATGGTCGACGCGAGGTAGACCTCGCCCATGCCGCCGCGCGCGATGCGACGGAGCAAGAGATACCGGCCGAGGACCCGCGGGAGCTCCTCGCCGGGCCCCGCGCCGGCGCGCTCGTCGTCGTGCCCAGCGGCGAGCTCCGAAGCACGCGTCGCCTGCGCCGCGCCGTCCGCGCCGGCGCGATCCATGTCGAGGGGGGCAGTCGCCATGCCCACACGCTAGAAATGTAAGACAAGGTGGGCCAATAATTCGGCATCTGGAGGGCTCGACTTGGGTGGAAGACCGCAGGCAATTGCCGCAGGCCCTCCGGTCGGCTATGAATGGGTCGGATGTTGCGGTTCGCGGTTCTTCGTGCGCTGGCCGTCGCGGCGATCTTCGCCGTGGCTTGGCTCGTGCCGCTCCGCGCACACGCAGCGATCGTGCCGACTTGTGACGATGGGGGCTCCGCCGCGACAAGCGCGGCTCCCCCAAACCCCCCCGAAGATTGCTCGGCGCCGCTGGATCAAACGGACGAAGTCGATCCGGAGATCGCGGCGATGTGTGACGAGCGCGGCGCCACGGCGGTCGCGCCAGGGCGGATCCACCCAGAGACCGACGCGCGCATCGACGCAGGGGTCTCGTGTGACGGGACGGAGTTCGGTCCGGCCCTCGGTCCTTCCCACGGCGAGCAGAACCCCGTCGCGTCGTTCTTCGCGACCGTACCGGACGCCATGCTTTCGGCGTCCTTCGATCTCCGACCGGCCTACGCCGTCGAGCTCCCGGCGTACCCGCCGGTGGAGGGCGCCCCGCTTCGGGGTGTTCGCCGAGAGATCGATCGTCCCCCTCGCGTGTAGTCGTGGTCGTCGTCGCGCGGGATCGCGTGACGACGACGGGCCGTTTTGATCGCGCGTGCGTGCCAAGGGCGTGCGCGTGGCGAGCTCCGACGGCCTTCGAGACGGAACACGAAGAGGAAAACTCGCGCATCGGCCCCGCGCCCCTTCTGGTTAAAGGCGGGGGGGCGCCGCCGGTCCGCACGTGTCACGGCAGCGTCGTTCAAAAGACGACGCTCGAGATCGTGGATTTTCGCCCCGAAGGACATGCGTCGGGGCGATCGGGGTGTCGGCTCTCGCGGCGCGAAAAGGAGCGTCACGCGGGCAGCACCGTGTCGAAAGAAAGAGAAGAAACATGAACAAAGGAACCGCCATCGTCGGCTTCCTTCTCTGCTTCATGGCAGGGATGGCGCTGATGTGGGGCATCGATCGCGGCGCCGGGGGCCACACGGCCAGCGCCGAGGCGACGCAGGAGTTCGTCGCCGGCGGGACGTGGGATCACAGCGACGCGTCGGTCCCCGTCTCGTCGAAGGATCCCACGTGGGGCAGCCCGAACGCGCCCGTCACGCTGGTGCTCTTCAGCGACTTCGAGTGCCCCTTCTGCAGCAAGGTGGAGGCGACGCTGACGCAGCTCCGCGAGGCATACGGCCCGCAGAAGCTCCGCATCATCTGGAAGTCGAACCCCCTGCCCTTCCACAAGAACGCGCGTCCCGCGTCCGTCGCGGCCGAGACCGTGTTCCGCATGAAGGGCCCCGAGGCCTTCTGGAAGTTCCACGAGGTGGCGTTCCAGAACCAGCGCGCCCTGACGCCCGAGAACTTCGAGCAGTGGGCCGCGCAAGCAGGCGTGGACAAGGCCAAGTTCAAGGCCGCCTACGACAAGCAGGAGTTCGCCGCGAAGGTGGACGCCGACCTCGCCGCCGGCAAGGCCGCGGGCGTCTCCGGTACGCCGGCGTCGTTCATCAACGGCATCCTGCTCAGCGGCGCGCAGCCGATCGACAAGTTCAAGCAGGTGATCGACGAGCAGCTCAAGGCCGCCGACGCCGCGATCAAGGCCGGCACGAAGCCGGAGAAGGTCTACGCCAAGCTCTCGCAGGAGAACAAGGCGAAGGCGCCCCCGCCGGCGAACCGCGATCAGGCGCAGCAAGAGGACAAGACCGTCTGGAAGGTGCCCGTCGGCACGTCGCCCGCGAAGGGCCCCGAGACGGCGCTCGTGACGATCGTCGAGTGGTCCGATTTCCAGTGCCCCTTCTGCAGCCGCGTGGTCCCGACGCTCGACGAGGTCTCCAAGACCTACGGCGACAAGGTCCGCATCGTGTGGAAGGACAACCCGCTGCCGATGCACCCGCGCGCCGAGCCGGCCGCGGAGCTCGCGCGTGAAGCCCGCGCCCAGAAGGGCGAGGCAGGCTTCTGGGCCGCCTACGATCTGCTCTGGAAGAACCAGCAGAAGCTGACCGACGACGATCTGCTCGGCTACGCGAAGGAGCTCGGGCTGAACGTCGACAAGGTGAAGACCGCGATCCTCGACAAGAAGTACGGCGCCGAGATCACGGCCGACCAGGACCTCGCCGACGAGCTCCAGGCGAGCGGCACGCCGCACTTCTTCATCAACGGTCGCCGTCTCGTCGGCGCCCAGCCGATCGAGAAGTTCAAGGCCGTCATCGACGAGGAGATCAAGAAGGCGCAAGACCTTCTCTCGAAGGGCGTCGCGGCGAAGGACCTCTACAACGAGATCATCAAGGACGGCAAGACGCCGCCCCCGCCCGAGAAGAAGACGGTCGACGCGGCCCCCGCCGACTCCGCCTGGAAGGGCAGCGACAAGGCGAAGGTCGTGATGCAGATCTTCAGCGACTTCGAGTGCCCCTTCTGCAAGCGCGCAGAGGACACGGTCGCCCAGGTCGAGAAGGCCTACGGCGACAAGGTGAAGATCGTGTGGCGCCACAAGCCGCTGCCGTTCCACAAGAGCGCGATGCCCGCCGCTCTCGCGGCCGAGGAGGCCAAGAAGCAGAAGGGCAACGAGGGCTTCTGGAAGATGCACACCGCGCTCTTCAAGGGCGCCGGCACGCCGGACGCGTTCGCCCGCACGACGCTCGAGAAGTACGCGGAGGAGCAGGGCCTCGACCTCGGGAAGTTCAAGTCCGCCCTCGACTCCGAGGCGCACAAGAAGTTCATCGAGAGCGAGAGCGCCGTGGCCGACAAGGCCGGCATCAGCGGGACGCCCGGCTTCCACATCGCAGCCGCCGGCAAGACGGAGGGCTACTTCATCAGCGGCGCCCAGCCGTTCCCGAAGTTCAAGAAGCTGATCGATCTCGTCATCAAGGAGAGCGGCGCCGCAAAGAAGTGAGCGGTCCGTTTTCCTGACGATCAAGGAACCACCACGAGGGGGCCTCACCGCCCCCTCGTGGCTTTTTGTGGCCGTCGCGCCGGGGCGCTGCCCCGGACCCCGCGGGGGCTGTCCGCCCCTCGACCCGGACCAGGCACGGCCTGGACCGAGGTGGAAGAACTGCGCGATGCGCAGTTCTTCCAACGGGCCCGTGGCAAGACCGTGGAGGTTGTCTCGCTGGCGACGGGGCGTTGCCCGTCGAGCCGTCAGCGCTGCGGTCTTGGTGGGCAGGGTCGTCGCCGGTCTTGACCCTGGCTGTTCGATGAACTGCGCGGAGCGCAGTTCATCGACCCCGGGTCCAGCGCCTCGCTGGTCCGGGTCCAGGGGTGGACAACCCCTGGTCGGGTCCGGGGTGAAACCCCGGCGCAACGCTCAACTGCGCTTCTTGTGGCGGCCTTCTTGTTCCCACCAGAGGACGTAGCGGACTTGCGCGGCTTCGCGTTCGTCTTCGGGGAGGTCGTCGTAGTAGCCGAGATTTCGGCCGACGATGGGTGCGAGTTCCTCGGCTGCTGCGCGGCGGATTGTGGGCGATCCCGAGAGGAGTGCGTCGATGAGCCACTCGACGCGGTTGCGTGTGGCGTTTGTGGTCCACCAGTCGTCCCACTTGCGTGCGTCGCGGCGGAAGTCGTGCCGTGTGATGTGTACGAGCGCGCGGTGGGCGGCGTCGACCAGCTCGGCGGTCGTCTCGCCGAGCGTTGCGATGAGTACGGGGACTGATTTCGGGATCAAGAGCTCGCCGAGGGTCTCGATGGCGAGCAGGCGCCGGCCTGCGCGTTCGGTTGAGGTTCGCGCGAGACGCTCGAGGGTCGGGAGGATGGGCGCCTCGGTCGCGGGGCCTGCGGTGATGAGCGCTGCGGCTGCGCGACGCGCGACGCGACGAACCGGGGCGGCTTCGTCGAAGAGACGCACGGAGACGGCTTGCGCGCTCTCGGGGTACACGAGCTCGCCGAGCAGGTGCGTCGCCCAGAACCGCACGTCGGGATCGTTGGCCGTGCTGCGCACGGCGAGGAAAGGCACGGCGGGGCGGCCCATCGCGACGAGGAGCGCGAGCAGAGGGCCGCTGCGGGAGGCGAGCGGGAGCTCGGCGCCTCGCGAGAGCACGCGCGGGTCGATGCGCAGCGGGCCCGGGAAGCGGGCCATGATGGCCTGCATCGCGGCCTCGCCGAGACGGACGAGATCCTTCTGCGCTTCGCCGTCTTCCGTGCCGGCGTCGAGGAACCGCTGCACGAGGGTGACGGGATCCAGACCCGCGGCGCGTGCGCGGCTCGGGAGCGTGCTGCCTGCGGGAGCGACGTTCCAGTCGGCGGGCGGAGCTGCGCTGAGCTCGTTCGTGGCCGGACGGCGGGTCCACCCATCCTGCGGCGGTCCCGGGATCGTCTCCGGCGGGCCTGGCGTGTACTTGTCGCCACCCGGGGGCGGGACGCGCACGGGCGGCGCGGGTGTGGCCGGGGTCGGGGGGACGTCGGGCGGGGGCTCGCAGGCGTCGGGCGGGGGCGCGGGCGCAGTGGGCACGACGGGCCGCACCGGGGGCAAGGGAGGTGTGGGCGGCGCGGCGATGGCGTTCGGCGGCGGCTCCGGGGGCAAGGGCTGCGCGCCGAGGCCCAGGGAGGCCCTGCTGCGGCCGCCGAAGCTCGGCGCGACGGCGCGGCGGGCGGCGCGCGGGGGCGGGGCTGCCGCGGGCGCTGGGCCGACCTCCGGAAGCCGGGCGACGTCCGTGAGGGGCGGCGGTGGCGGCGTGGTGGGGCCGAGGCGCAGGCGGCCCGTGGCGACGACGCCGAGGGGCGTGCGACGGCGACGGGATGCGGGGCCGCCGCGGCGGTTCGAGAGGTCCCAGGTGGTGTCGGAGTCGGGCGAGCGCTGGGCGAGGGGCTCGACGCGGGGGACGACCGCGTCCGGCGCGGGCGTGGGGCTCTGGAGCGTCTCCACGAGCGCGGGGGACGACGGAGCTGGGGCCGGGGGCGCTGGGGCCGCAGACGCCGCGCGCGGGGGCGCGGGGGCGGGCCGGGGCGCGGCGCTCGGCTGGCTCGAAGCGACGCCCGCGAAGGAGGTCTCGCCCGCGCGCGGCAAGGCCGCCGCCGCCGCTGCCGCCGACGGCGGGCTCGCATGGAGCACGGCCGGCGCCATCGCCGAGGCGGACGGCAAGGTCACGGCGATCGAGGAGATGGCCGCCGGCGGGGATTTCGGCTCGGCCGCGGGCGATTGTGCAGGATCGGCGGCGTCCGCAGGACGCGCGGGCAGCTCGAAGGCGCGCGCAAGCGCGACGAGGCCGCCCTGCCGCACCGCGCCCTGGGCCTGCGGCGGAGGCGCGGGCTTCGGCGCGCGCTTCACCGGGGCGTCGTCACCGCCTGCGCCGCCGCGCTTCTTGCGCAGGATGGCGCGCTCGATCGCCTCGGCGGTCAGCCCCGCGATGGCGATGACGTCCCCGAGCGCCGAGAGCTCGACATCGACGACGCCGTCGTCGCCGTAGAGCAGCGCGACGGTCCGGTTTCGCACGACGATCGGCAGGACGAGCACGGCCGCGGCGCGTGTGCCGGCTTCGGTGCGGCCCGATCGACCGAGCTCGGAGACGATCTCGACGTCGAGATCGCCGACGGCGGGCGGCATGATCACGGGCGCCCTGCGTTCGCGTGCGAGGGCGAGCAGGCTCGGGCGGCCGAGGGGCACGGCGAGGGACATGAGCCGCGCCGCGCCCGCGCCGGGGCCCGCAGCGTCACGCCCGTCGGCGACGTCGCCGTGCACGACGAAGAGCGACGTGTACTCGAAGAACTGGTGGGCGAACGCGAAGAAGATGTCGAGGACGGCGTCGGTCGTGGTCGCCTCGCCGAGCTCCTCCTCCGCCATCGCCGTGGTGAACGGGCCCTTGCGACGAGGCCGCGCCGCGCGCCGGTCGGGCGCCTCGACGACACGTGTCTTGCGCTCGCCGGTGACCGCGCGGCGGAGCACGCTCGCGCTCGTGCGGGTGCGGTTCGACTCGCGTCGCACGAGCCGCTCGGGCCGGCGCGAGACGGGCGCCTCTTCCTCGTCGGCCGCTTCCACGATCGGCGTGGGCTCCGGCGGCGCGGCGATGGTCTCGGGCATCTCGTCGCTGGTGAGCGGGCGCGGCGCGGGCCCAGGTGCAACGACCGGCTTCGGCTCGATGACCTCGACCGTCGGCACGGGCTTCGGGTGATCCGAGCGTGCGGCGCGCGCGGCCATCGGTGTGGCCGAGAGCCTCGTGCGCGTCGGCGCGAGCGGCGGAGGCGCGCCTGCGACGAGCGTGTCCGGCGTCTGCGTGGGCGGCTGCGGCGTGGCGACGGGAGGCTCCGCGAGGCGCTCGGGCGGCGGGCGAAAGGTGCCGCGGGGAGGCTCTGTGCTGCGCGGCGGCGGCACGACCGTCGGGCTCGGATCGGGGCGGCTCTCGAGCTTGGCGACGAGCCGGAGGAAGCGACGATCGAGCGGGATCTGGTAGGCCTCGGCGATCGCCTGACGGATCCGCACGAGGGGCGCGACGCTCTGCCGGATCTCGACGGCGAGCGCGAAGGCGAGGTCCCCTTCGACGGCGGGCGAGAGGGGTTCGGCGGTGGCGATCGTGAGGACCCGCCGCGTGAGCGCGAGCGGGAAGATGCCGTGCCGGATCGCGAGATCCCCGGGCACGAGGCGCAACACCGGCGCGGCCGGCAGCGGGAGTTTGCCCGAGGGCGCCTCTTCGAGGCCGAGCACCTCGGCGAGCAGCGGCACGAGCATCTCCTCGCGGGCGCCGCCGACCTCGAGCAGGTTCGTCACGAGGTCACCGCCGTGCACGACCTGCCGCGCGATCGCCTCTTCGAGGGAACGCATCGGCACGCCACGCTCGGCGAGCGCGGAGCTCAACATCGATGAAGGGGCGCGGTCAGCCAAGGCGTTTCCAGCGATGGTAAACGAAGTTCGCCCGGGAGGCACAGGGGCGAAAGGGGGCTCGGGGGCCTGGCGCGGTGCGCCCGCGCCGAGCCCCCACGCGCGGGATGGATGATGACGGTCAGGGCACGGGCAAGAGCGACACGGGCGGAAGGCGCTCCGGGACGAGGGTGCCGACCTCGCGGCTCGACGCGCGCTCGAAGATGTGGATCGCGGGCGCGCCGTGGGCCTTATCGCCCAAGAAAACGTGGCGCCCCACCACCGCGAGGCCCCCGTAGTCGTAGTTACCGCCCTGCCCGCCTTCCCGCGTATCGGCCAGGACGATCGGCTCGGTTTTTCCGGACGGATCAAAGCGCACGAGGCGCGTCGCATTCTCGAGCCCCGTGCCCGCGAGGATCGCATACGCCTCGTCCGGCGCCGCGAGCTCGATTTCGACGATGGAACCTTCGAACGTGCTCTCCTCGGCGATGCCCGTCACGGCGAGGGTATCGAGATCCACGAGCGCAGCCGCGTACCCATCGTCGATCGCGTAAAAATCGCCCGGCATCGCCAGCGCCATGGTCCGGCCCGCGGGATCCCACGGCACCGGCCTCATGCGGCCGAACGGGTTTTTCCCGCCGAGGTCGACGGAGCCGACGACGCTGCGCGAGGCCACGTCGATCGCCACGAGCGCGCCGTTCTCCGCCGGCTTCCACGTGCGGCGATCGAGGCGCTGCACGGTGACGAACACGCGATCGCCGACGACACGGAGCGCCTCGATCTCGGGCAGGCCGTCGACGTCGGCGAACATCGAGAGATCCACCGTGCCGCCGAAGCTGCCGTCCGGCTCGATCACCGCGACGCCGGGCTGCTCGTATCGCGCGACCCACAACCTCCCTTCCGCGTCGAGGTCGGCGTCGTGCGGGTTGTGCGGGCCGCCCGCCTTGCCGCCCGTCGCGAGTTCGAACGTCGTCTCGGATTCGCCAAACGCGACCCACGTCCGTGTCAGCGCGAGCGAATCCGGATCGACACGGCGGACGAGCCCCTGGTCGCGCACGCACACGAACGGCCCGCCGAAGCCGGACGAGAGCAGCGGATCGACGCCGAGCGCGATGTCGGGGATCTCGGTCAAGCAGCCGGCCTCGTCGATGCGCCCGAGGCCGCTCGCTTGCAGGTTCGTCGCGAGCATCACGAGGGCGCCGTCGAGCGCGACGCCGCTGCACGTGTGCGCGACCCCGGCAGGCTCGGAGCAGCCCGCGAGGAGCGTGAGCCCAATACCCAGGAAGACGACCGCCGCGCGTGCCATGCGGGCGAGCGGAGCATGCCCGTCCGATCGTCGCAAGCGGCTACCCGGCGCGCGCCTTCTCGGGCTCGGGCGGGATCTCGGAGGCCTTGCGCAAGGAGACCACGCCGCGGAGCGTGAGCCCCGCGTCGCTCGGCTCCACGACGAGCGAGCCGCCGTGCGCTTCGAGGATCGCTCGCGCGATCGGCAAGCCGATGCCGAGCCGCAGCTTGCGCCGGCCGTGCGTCTCGCGCGGCACGATCTCCCGCTCGACGAAGGGCTCGAAGAGGCGGGCGAGCACGTCCTTGGGCACGGCGTCCCCCTCGTCCCGCACGCGCATGATCGGCGCGCCGTCCCGGACTTCGACCGTGACGTGCACCGTGCCCGCGGGCGCGCGCAAGGTCGCCAGATCGACGACCGAGGTGAGCGCCGTGGCGAGCAGATCCACGTCGCCGACGAGCGTGGACGCGGCGTCGGCGTCGTTCAATTCGAGGATGAGCCGCACGCCGCGTGTCTTCACGGCCGGCTCGATGCGCGACATCACCTCGTCGACGAGCTCGCCGAAGCGGATCGGCGCGAGCACGAGCGGCTTCTGGGTGTCGAGCAGCCAGACGGCGTCGTCGAACTCCGCGAGCATCCGCGTGAGCCGCTCGCCGGCGCCGCTCACCCGCTCGAGCATATCGCGCGTCGGAGGCGCGAGATCACGGCCGAACCGGAGCAAGTAGTGGACGCCGGCGAGCATCGTCGAGAGCTCGCCACGCAGGTCGTGGGCCACGCGGTCGAAGAAAACCTCGTCGACACTCATGAGACACTCTCTAGAGCCCGAGGACGGGCGCGGTAAGCGTTGACCGAGCACACGACGCTCCCTGCGTAGCACGCAGGAGATGCCGAGGAGCGAGGAGATCGCGAAGAGAGCCGACGGACGGATCGCGCGTCGCGCGGGGACGAAGATCGCAGAGACCGCGCCGCCGCATTGCGCATCGCGAACGCCGGTCCAAGACATGGGGGAGCGAAGCGTCTCGTCGCGCGTGGTCTCGCGCGGACGTCGAGCTGCGCGCATGCGGAGGGGGCGGGATGGCGGAGATGATGGGCGGGGCGGGCGAGATGGAGCAGATGAGCGCGTTTCGCCCGCGGGTGCTCATCGTCGACGACGATCCCGACTTCCTCGCGATCGCCGAGGCCTCGCTCGAAGCGCACGGCTTCCAGGTCGAGCGGGCGAAAGGCGGCCTGCGCGGCGTCTTCCTCGCCACGCAGGACGTGCCGGACGCCGTCCTGTGTGATCTGCGCATGCCCGGCATCGACGGCTTCGTCGTCGCCGAAGCGCTGCGCTCCGATCCCGCGACCCAGCGCATGGCGCTCTTCGCGTGCACCGGGCGGCGTGATCTCTCCGCGCGCGCAAAGCTCGCGAACAGCGCGTTCGACGCCGTGCTCGTCAAGCCAGTCGACTGGGACGAGGCTGCCCGCCTCTTGCGTGACGCCATCCGCGCGCACGCCCACCCGTGAGCCCTCGGACGCTCTCATGTTCCCCCCCTTTTGCTTCGTCGCCGGTTCGCGCGACTACCGAGCTCGCTTGCCGAGGACACGCTTGATCTCGTTCACCAGCGCGTCGGGCAAGCACGGCTTCGTCAAGAACGAGTCGCAGCCCGCTTCCTTGGCGTCCTTCGAGTGACCCGCGAGCGCGTGCCCCGTGAGCGCCACGATCGGGATGCCCTTCGTGCGCTCGTCGTTCTTCAGGAACCGCGTCGCCTCGAGTCCGTCGAGCTCGGGCAACGACAGATCCATGAGGATCAGATCGGGCAAGAGAGAAAACGCTTGGTCCAGCGCCTCCCGCCCCGTCGAAGCCTGCGCCACGCGGAACCCGGAGAAGGAAAGAAACTCCGTGAACATCTCGCGGTTGTCATCGAAGTCGTCGACCACGAGGACGAGCGGCGAGAGGCCGCCGGTTTGTTGCCCGAGCCCAGTTTCGTCTGTCGTCTTCACGACGTAAAACCCCCGGTCATTCGATGGAGCGCGTCGCCGCCGAGCCCTCACCCGCAGCGCAGCGTGCGTCGCGAGCGAGCGTCGATGATAGCCGCAGGCGAAGAATCTCCGACACGGAATCATGCCCTTCTTGGGCCGTGGAGACAGGCCTGAGCGGCATATCGGGAGAAACCCGACGCGATGCCTCCGGACATCGCAGCACGGATGGCGGAGTGAGGCGATCTCCGACTGCATCGGCTGCGCGAGGTCGCGTTACCCTGCCGGTCAAAGAGGCGATCGTGGCCGAAGCGAGGAAACGCAAACAAGCAAGCAACCCGGCAAATGGGACGTCGCGGAGCACGTCGCGCCCCGCGACGAAACGCGCTCGTATGCCCGCCGCGCAAACCAAGGACGCGCGTTACGTGGCCGATCTCGAGCGGCGATGCCGAGAGCTCGAGCGGCGCGCCAAAGCCTCCGAAGCGCAACGCTCGGAGCTGCTCACCATCGTCTCGCACGACCTGCGCAACCCGCTCGGCGTGGTGATGGTGACGACGACGCTGCTCGCGCGCGAGCTCGGCGGAGATCCGGCGCATGATCGTCAGCTTCAGACGATCAAGCGCGCCGCGCTGGAGATGAACCAGATCGTCGAGGATCTCGTCGACGCCGCGCACATCGACGCGGGCAGGCTGCCGATCGGGCAGGAGGTGCACGACGCCGCGTCGATCGTGGAGGCCGCCACGCTGGCCGCCGCGCTCGCCACGGCGCAACGGCCGATCGCGGTCGTGAAGGAGGTCTCTCCGCACCTGCCGGCGCTCTACGTCGACCGGGCCCGCGTGCTGCAGGTGCTCTCCCGGCTCGTCAGCAACGCCGCGCGCTTCATGCAGAAGGGCGGGTCGATCACGATCCGCGCCGAGCCCATGCCCTCCGGCGCGCGTTTCTCCGTGACGGACACGGGGCCCGGGATCGCCGAGCCCGACCGGCCGATGTTGTTCTCGCGCAGGCCGCCGGAAGGGCGCCGCGCGTGCCAGGGCATGGGCCTCGGCGTCTACGTCGCCAAGGGCATCGTCGAGGCCCATGGCGGGCGCATCGGCGCGCAGAGCGAGGTGGGGCGTGGGAGCACGATCCACTTCACGATGCCCGCGGCCGACAGCGCGGCGCTCTCGAATCAGCACGATCGCAGGGATTGAACGGGCCACGAGGGGCGCGCGAGGGGCGCGCCTTCGTGAGGGGAACGAAGGACCGAGCGGACGCCGCGCGAGGCGCCCGCTCGATGCGTTTCGTCAGCCGGGGTTCTGCGTGAAGCAGCAGCGGAAGCCGAGGTCGAAGAGCTTGAAGTTCTGATCGACCGTGTAGAACTGGAACGAGCACGTCGCGCCGCCGGGGTCGCTGGTGTTGAACGCGCCGCCCATGAGCGGGTACGTGTTCGCCGCGCTCTTCGTGATCTCACGGAGGTTGCCCGTGATGTCGTAGATCCGGTTCGTCGCGGGCGTGTTGCCCTCCAAGTTCAACCAGTCCGCCCAGCAGTTCTTCAGGCTGTCCGAGCCCGTGAAGAGCAGGCCGTCCTGATCCCCAGCGATCGACGAGCTGAAGTCGAACTCGGGGCCGAGGTTGCAGAACTTCGCGGCATCGAACGTCGATTTGCACTGCGCGCCGCGCGGGTTGTAGCCGTAGGTGCAGGTCAGGTTCGTCTGGCACGCCGTCGTCCACGCGGCCGTCGAGCAGATGGTCCCGCCCATCGCGTTGCACGTCTGCTCGACCTCGGCCGGCGTGACGTTGAACCACGGCAGCTTGTTGGGCACCGAGCACGCGAGCGTCTTGTCGAGCGTCGTGCCCGGAGGCGCGGTCGTGTGGTAGCCGTTGCCGTTGCCGGGCGTGATGACGTTGTTCACGAGATCGGTGATGGCGTTCGGCCGGCTCGCCTCGTAGCTGTAGACCCAGAGGTTCGTCGCGATGCGCGTGACCGCGGGTTTGACGTAGTTCGCCGCGTTCGAGCCCTTCGACACGTACGTCTCGTCGACGAGCCCATCGCAGTCGTTGTCCACGCCGTCGCACAGCTCGGTGCAGCCGCCGGGCAACGTCGCGCAGTCGGCCTTGACCGCGCTGCACGTCGTGCCGTTCGCGCCGCTGCACACGAAGGTGCCGGTCTTGCGGCAGGCGCCGTGTCCGGGCGCCTGCAGGCCGTCGTCGCTCGCGCACGCCTTGCCGTAGTTCGGCACGTTCTCGTTGAGGATGCCGTCGCAGTCGTTGTCGAGGTTGTCGCAGACCTCGGTGGCGCCCGAGCAGTAGTTCGGGGCCGCGCCGTTGCACACGCCCGCCGGGAACGTGCACTTCCACGCGCCCTGCGTGCAAGCGACCGTGACCTGCGACGTGCACTCCGGCCGAATGGCCGTGACGCTCACGCCGCAGACCTGCACCGGCGTCGGGGCCACGACGCCCTCGTCGATATTCCCGTCGCAGTCGTCGTCCTCGCCGTTGCAGATCTCCTGCGCCTGCTTGTACTGGCAGCTGTATTCGCAGGTCTTGTTGCCGTCGAGATCGTAGTAGCCGTTCTCGCAGCCCTGGAAGGCGCACATGCCCGACGTGCACGACCAGATCGCGTGGACCGCGTTCGCGTAGCAGTTGTTGCCGCACGCGCCGCAGTTCGCGATGTCGGTCTGCAAGTTCGGCTGGCCGGTCAGCGTGCCGTCGCAGTTCGAGTCCACGCCGCAGGCGTCGACGCTGCTCGACGGTCCCGTCGAACCCTGACACGTCTGCACGCCGCCCACGCAGGTGAACGTGCCCGCCTTGCAGGGCGACGTCGCGCCCGCGGGGGGCGCAGGCGGCACGTTGCAAGCGCCGAGGTTCAGGTTGTTGTCGATGACGCCGTCGCAGTCGTCGTCGAGGCTGTTGCACGTCTCCGTGCTCGGCCCGATGTACCCCGTGCACGCGCCGCCGCAGGCCTGCGTGCCCCTCACGCACCGGCTCAGGCCGCCGTAGACGAGGTTCGGCGGCGCGCCGACGGGCACGCAGGGCTGACTCGAGATGCCCTCGTCGACCTGCCCGTCGCAGTCGTCGTCGACCATGTTGCAGGTCTCGGCCTTCGGGTCGATGTTCCCGACGCACTGGAGCGCCATGCCCACGCACTGGAGCGTGCCGAGCTTGCAAGGCAACGTGCTGCTCTGGCCACACGCCGAGCCCGTGCCCGCGACGTCGTCGACGAGCCCGTTGCAGTCGTCGTCTTGGCCGTTGCACGTCTCGGTCTTCGGCGCGATCTCACCGACGCAGGTCTTCTGGCCGCCGGGCAGGCACTGCTCGACGCCCTTCTGGCACGGACCGACGTCGGTCAAACCGCACGTCGCGCCCACGTCGACGGGCATGTCGTCGATCGACCCGTTGCAGTTGTCGTCCTGGCCGTTGCAGAGCTCGGCGGAGGGGTTCACCGCGCCGTTGCAGACGAGCTGACCGTTCTGGCACTGCTGCTTGCCGAACTGGCAGGGGAAGATGTTGCTCTGGCCGCAGGCGTTGCCGGCGTCCGTGGGGTTGTCGTCGACCTGGCCGTCGCAGTCGTCGTCGAGGCCGTTGCAGATCTCCTGGATCTGCCCCTCGACGACGACGTTCGGCCCGGCGCACACGACCTTGTTCCCGACGCACGCCGTCTTCCCGGCGGCGGCGAGCAGCCCGCAGATGCCGTCCGGATCACCGAAGCAGTTCTTGCCGATCTGCGGATCCATCGAGAGGTCGTCGGCCTCGTCGATCTTGCCGTCGCAGTCGTTGTCGAGGCTGTCGCCGCACTTCTCGACGCCGCCGTTCGACGGGGTGCACTGGTACTCGCAGCCCGTCGCGACGGAGTTGTCGAGGTCGTACCAGCCCACGTCACACTGCTTGATCTTGCACTGCGTGTTCGCTGGGGAGCACGCCTCGCCGGCGCCCGCGGTCGTCGAGCACTCCGACGTGCCGTTGATGACGACGCAGTTGTTCCCGCACTTGCCGCAGTCCGTCGTGCTCGTGCAGAGGTTGACGTCCTCGTCCTTCACGCCGTCGCAGTCGTCGTCCTTGTTGTTGCACGACGCGTCGTCCTGCGTGTTCTTGATGCAGTAGTACTCGCAGGCCTTGTCGCCATCGAGGTCGTAGTAGCCCGACACGCACGTGCCCGTGCACTCGCCCGGCACCGTGCCCGGGTTCGGGCTCGGCACGCAGGTGATGGTCGCGGGATCGTTGTTGAGCAGCTTCGTGAAGCAGTTGTTGTCACACGTGCCGCACGTCGTCTTGGCCTCGAGGTTGATGTTCGGACCGTCGTCGACAGCGCCGTTGCAGTCGTTGTCGAGCTTGTCGCAGATCTCGATGCCGCCGTTCGTTGGGACGCACGGACCGCTGCCGCCGGCGCCGCCCGATCCCGGGCCGCCGTCGTTGCCGCAGAACGGGAAGCAGTTGTCGCCTCCTTCGCCGCCCTGACCGCCGGCCCCGCCGGAGCCCGAGCCCGAGCCCGAGCCCGTCGGCGTGTCGCCGGCGCACTTGTCGAAGCAGAACGCGTCCGTCGTGCACCCCGCGGTCCCGAGCGCGAGCGCCGAGACCACGAGGGCCGAAAGGAGCCCTCCGAAGGGCTTAGCGAGCTTGCCGAGCGAGCTCATCGCGACACCTCCGTACCGCCGCGGCGCCCGGAAGATCGCCTGCGTGCCATGCCGAGCGCCAGCGCAGCGAGCGCCAGCGCGAAACCACCGTTCCGATCCTGCCCGCCGACGTCGCACGCGCATCCGCCGCCGCCCGTCGCGAGACCCCAGATGCTGTCGTCCGCAGGCGCGCCGCCCGTGCCCGTGCCCGTCGTCGACGTCGGGTTGCCGCCGCCGCCTGCGCCGCCCGCGCCACCCGCGCCGCCACCTCCACCCGCGCCGCCGCTGCCGCCCTGGCCCTGCAAGCAGTCACCGTTCTGGCAGACCTGGCCCATCGGGCAGAGCACGCCTTCGCACGGGTCGTTGCCGCAGTTGCCCGTCAGCGGATCGCAGTACGCGCCGTCCGGGCAGCTCGGCGAGGCGCACTTGTTGTCCACGCACGCCGGAGGCGACTGCGACAGGTCGCAGACCTGCGTCCCGACGCACGCCGGATCGCAGCCCGCGACGCACTGGCCGTCCTTGCAAACCTCACTCGTCCCGCAGCTCTTGTCCGCGCACGATTCGACGCACGTGAAGCCGGTGAACGTCTCGTTCGGCTTGCAGACCTGACCCGTCGGGCAGCTATCGGGCTTGCACGGGTTGTCCACGCAGGAGCCGCCGTTGCAGGCCTTGTCGCAGCCGACGCAGGGCACGTTGTAGCAGTTGTTCTGCACGCACTTGCCCGCGGTCGCGCCGTAGCTCGAGCAGACCTCGCCCGCGCCGCACGTCACGCCGTCGCAAGGATCCTTGCAGCCGGCGATGCCCTTGCAGACGCAGACCGGAGGCACGACGCAGTTCGCGTCCGCAGGCGTGCCCGCCGGCGCGCAGAGCACCTTGCCCGCCGCGTCCTTCACCGTCTTCGTCGGGCAGTCGCCGCAGTTGTTCGCGATGCAGAAGTTGCCGAGCGGCAGGCCGGTCTCGCTGGAGGTGACCTCCTCGCAAGCCTGGCCCGGCGGGCACGGGAACTCGCCGCCCTGGCAGGGCGTCGCGCAGGTGCACGCGCTGCCGCTCTTCACGCACGAGTTACCGGGCGCGCAGATCTGCGGCATGTTCGGGTCCTGCTCGTCGGTCGTGCCGTCGCAGTCGTTGTCCTCGCAGTCGCACGCCTCGTCCGTCTGACCCTGGCCGCCGAGGCAAGCGAAGATGCCGTTGAGGCACGCCCAGTGGCCCTGCTGGCAAGCGCCCGTGTCGACGCCACAAGCGCCGCCGATCGTCTGCGTCGCGTCGAGCGGGTTCGCCGTGCCGTCGATGCCGTCCGGCGCGGGGCCCACCTCGTCGATCGAGCCGTCGCAGTCGTTGTCGACGCCGTCGCAGATCTCGGGCTGCGGGCCGGTGCCGTTGAGGCACGTCTCGCCGCCCATGCCGTCGCACTGCAGGGTGCCCGGCTCGCACGCGCCCTTGTCGCGCGGGCCCGGGTAGAGCGTCGTGTCGTAGGGCGGGGTGCACGAGCCGCCGACGACGATGCCGTTGTCGATCGTGCCGTCGCAGTCGTCATCGAGGCCGTTGCACGCCTCGGCGGTCGGGGGCACGTCGCCCACGCAGTCGAGGATGCCGCCCGTGCAGTCGATGACGCCGGGCGCGCACTGGCCCGTGTCGGTGCCGCAGGCCGCGCCTTCGCCCTGGAACGTGCCGTCGTCGATCGTGCCGTCGCAGTTGTTGTCGAGGCCGTCGCACGCCTCGGCCTGTGGGCTCTTCGCGTTCACGCAGACCCAGCCGAGCGCGCCCTGGCAAGCCAGCGAGCCCTTGTTGCAAGGCGGCGCGAGTGTGCCGTTGTCGGCGCAGGACGCATTGGGCGGCGGGCACCATTCGAGGTTGCCGTGCTGGCAGCAGTTGCCCGGCAGATCCCAGCAGCCGTTCTGCCCCGCGTTGGGCGCGTCGAAGAGCGGCGCGTCGTCGATCTTGCCGTCGCAGTCGTTGTCCACGCCGTCGCAGACCTCGGCCTGGGCCTGGATGCCGCCCTGGCACACGATCGCGCCGTTCACGCACGCCGTTTGTCCGAGCGAGCAGGGCGGCTGGTTGATGCCGCACGGCTTGGCGAGGCCACCGACGTTGTCGTCGATGACGCCGTCACAATCGTTGTCCTTGCCGTCGCAGATCTCGGTCGAGGGACCGACCTGGCCGACGCACTGCACGCCGTTCGGCCCGCACTGCTGGACACCGGCGACGCACTCGCCCACGTCCGAGCCGCAGGGCCCGCCCGTGCCGGGCACGTCGTCGATCATGCCGTTGCAGTCGTTGTCCGCGCTGTCGCACTGCTCGGTCTGCGGACCGACGGGGCCCTGGCAGGCCCAGGCGCCGCTCGTGCAGACGAGCGTGCCCTTGTTGCACGGCGACGTCAGCGTACCGTTGGCGTAGCAAGTACCGCCGGCGGGCGGGCACCACTGCAGGTTCTTGAACACGCAGCAGTTGCCGGGGTTCTGCCAGCAGCCGTTCTGCCCGGCGGCCGGGCCGTCGGCGAGCGGCGCCTCGTCCACGATGCCGTTGCAGTTGTTGTCGACGTTGTCGCAGACCTCGGCCTGCGGCCCCGTCCCGCCCTGGCAAACCAGCGCGCCGTTCACGCAGGCGAGCGTGCCGGGCGTGCAGGGCGCGAGCGCCACGCCGCACGAGGTCCCGACCCCCACGGCCCCCTCGTCGACCTGGCCGTCGCAGTCGTTGTCGATGCCGTCGCAGACCTCGGCGGACGGCCCGACGAAGCCCGTGCACGTGCTGCTGTTGCACGGCCGCAAGCCCTGCTTGCACTGGCTCGTGCCTCCGTACACGAGGCCCTCCGGCGTCCCCACCGGCGTGCAGGCCGTCGGCGCGACCGAGTCGTCCACGATGCCGTCGCAGTCGTTGTCGATGCCGTCGCAGGTCTCGGTCTGCGGGCTATTCTGGCAGGCCGCGAGGCCGCCGCCCGCCACGCACTGGCCCGGCTGCGGCACGGGCTGGGCGGGCTTGCACGCCTGCGTGCCCTGGCAGTTCGTCGGGGTCGCCAGGCCACACGCGACCGCGGGGATGTTGTCGTCCGCGATGCCGTCACAGTCGTTGTCGCAGCCGTCGCAGACCTCGGGCGAGGGCACGCAGTTCGGGCAAACGTTCTCGTCCGTCAGGCCGTCGCAGTCGTTGTCCTGGCCGTCGCAGGTCTCGGTCGTGGGACACTGCGCGGGGTTGCCGCACTTGTTGAAGCCCTCGTCGATGAGGTTCGTCTTGTTCGCCCCGTTGCCGTCGCAGTTGTTGTCCGCCTCGTCGCAGATCTCTTTGGGGTCGTAACAAAGCCAGTTCGCCGGCTGCGTCTGCTGCAAGTCGGTCGTACACGGCAGGAGCGCCTCGTTGCCGTCGGGATCCGCGCTCGTGATCGATGCGACGTAGCTGTTGAGGCAGGCCGTGCGCGCCGCGGCGTTCGCCCACGGACAGCACGCCTTGCCCGCCCCCTTGTTGCAGTAGTGCTTGTAGCCCTCGTCGGTGCAGCCGTTGCAGTTGTCGTCGCTGTTGTTGCAGACCTCGGGTTTGGCCGCGGTGCTGACGATCGTCGCCAGCGCCTTCGCCAGCTCGACCTCGTTGTTCACCGAGTACGACGACCCGGTACCGCCGGCGAACGCGATCGCATCGGTCTTGGCCTTCGAGCCGCCCGCGAAGTTGATGACGTAGACCGGGACCTTCCAGTTCTTCTGGTTGGGGGCGGTCCCGAGCGTGACGCCGTTCTGGTAGAGATCCGTCGCCACCGCGACGGGCGCGGACGTGTCGTTCCCGCCCGGCGTTTCACATGTCTCGTCGCCGTCGGTCAAAAGGATCACGTTCACGCTGCGACACGGCCGATCGTTGATGTTCAACGGCGTGGCGCGATTCGCACCGAAGCCAAACCCGGTCTGGCAATAATTCGTCGTGGCCCAGTTGAGGTTCCAGCCCGAGCGCAGGTACTGCGCCACGGAGCGGAGCGAGCCGGCGATCGGCGTCGCGCCGTCGGCGAACAGTTCCCGGTTGTCGCCGCACAGGCCATCGAACCACTGGAGCAAATCCGGCACGTTCGACGCGGGCGCGGCAGGCCCCCACCAGGGATCCTGCGGCAAGGGCACGACGATGTTGCCGCCGTTCCGCCAAGTGCCCTCCGGATAGTTGGGGCTCGTGGGCCCAGCCCCGCTGGGGCAATTCGGAAGGTTCCCGCAGCTCAAGGAGGGATTGCTGGTGGCCCCCGTGAAGTCGCCGATGGTGCACCCGTAGTTATCCACGGTGCAGGGGGCCCCGTTCGCCGGGCCACAGGTGCTCACGCAGGCGCCGGACGGGCAGCCCGACATGATGCCCGCGTACGTCGCGAGCCCGAAGTTCACCTCGCCGCCGAACGCCTGGACCGTCTGCCGGAGCGCGCATTTCGCGTCGTTCAGCCGGCTCGGAATCATGCCGCAGGAGTTGAGCTTGTAGAGGGGGTCGCTGGCGTCGCACTCATCCTGAACGTCCTCGCCCGGCGGCGTCGTACACGTGGTCATCGAGCCGGACGTGTCCGCGATGATCATGAAGTACGGCCGCGAGGGCGTGGGCCAATCCGCAGGGTTTTGCGAGAGGCACGCAGCGGCCTCCTGCGCGTCGGCCGGCGTGGTGAACGCCGCAGCCGCGGCGACCCCTGCGAGCGCGGCAAACGAAGTGAGGATCCCTTTCGAGGGCTGCCGGAACAAAGCCATGGGTAGCTCCGAAGGGCGCACCGAGATGCACCCGTTCTGCACGCCCTACCCGTCGAAGACTCGACGAAGGCGAGCATCGTTCGTCAGGATCTCAGAGCCCTCGCCACGCCACAAGCCCCGGACACGGCTCCGGCGCGCCCCTCCCCGCCCATTGCGCTGGACATCAGGCGCGCCGAATGTGTCGGACGATCGAGCCGGCGATCCTCGCCGCGACGCGTGAGCACGAAGACGCCGCGAACCCCCCCCCTGGGGCGCCCGCGGCGTTCGTTTCAGGGCTTGACAGCGAAGAGGAAAGCGTCATCGCCGGCGGCGGTCAGCGGGCCGAGGCCAAAGTCGACCGTGCCCCCGAAGCTGCCGGTCAAAATCACGTTGCCCGAGACCGGATCAAACACGAGCGACTGCGGCGACTGCACGAGAGGCCCGCCATAGCTGCGGCCCCATACGAGGCAGCCGTCCTTCGCGGCGAGCCGGCCGAGGAACATGTCGAACCCATCCGCGCTCGGGCTGGCCCCGCCGCCAAGATCGATCGAACCGGTAAACGCGCCCGCGAGCAGCACGTCCCCGTTCGGCGCGAACGCCACGCCGTCAGCGCGCTGGAAGGTCGGATCGCCGAACGCGCGCGTATACGTCTGCGCGCCGGACGAGGTGAGCACCGAGACGAACGCATCGTCGACGTCGATGTTCGTCATGGGCTTGCCGCCGAGATCAAACGTGCCCTGGAACTGCCCGGCCACGGCCACCGAGCCCGAAGGCGACACGGCAACCGCGTTCGCCGAGGCCTTGCCCGCGCCCGAGCTGAGCTTCGCCCAGATCGGAGCGCCCTGCGAATCGAGCTTGGCGACGAACGCGCTCGGGTTGCCCTGGGCCATGACCAGCCCCGCGCCGAAATCGATCGCGCCCGACGCCTCGCCCGCGACGTACACATTGCCCGCGCCGTCGACCGCGAGGCTTTTCGCCGACTGATCGGCATCGTTACCGTACTTCTTGCTCCAGAGGTGCTGTCCCGTCGCGTTGAACTTGGCGACGAACGCGTCGAAGGCCTGGCCCGCCGCGGTGAGGACGCCGCCGCCGAAGTCGACCTGCTGCTGGAAGTAGCCCGCGATGACGACGTTGCCGACGCCGTCGACCGCGAGCGCACGCGCGTACTGGATGTTCGAATCACCGAACTTCTTGCTCCAGACGTGGCTGCCGTCGGGCGCGAACTTCACGAGGAAGACGTCCTGGAAGAAGTTCGTGTCGCTCGTGAGGTTCGAGCCGCCGAAGTTGACGGTGCCGATGAAGATGCCCGTGACGTAGACGTTGCCCTCGGCGTCAGCGCCGATGCCCGTCGCGCTCTGGTTCTGCCCGTCGCCAAAGCGCTTCGCCCAGATCACCTGGCCGGCCGAATTGAGCTTCGCGACGAACGCATCCTCCTTGCCGCCGCTCGTGAGCATGGTCCCGCCGAGGTTCATCGTGCCCTGGAGAGCACCGGCGAGGAGGATGTTGCCCGTCTTGTCGGTCGAGACGGACACGCCGCTCTGCGTTTGCGCATCGCCATACGCGGCAGCAAACGCGGTGACGCCGCCGTTGGGATTCGGCGGGTCGCACATCGGCCCAGGATTCTGCCCGCCGGTCCCGGAGGAGCTCGACGACGAGCTGCTCGACGCGCTCGTCACGAAGTCCTGGAGCCCGTCGCCGCCCTGGCCGCCGCCGGCCGCCCCGGCGCCGCCCGTGCCAGCGCCCGAGCCCCCCGAGCTGCTCGCCCCGCCACCACACGCGGACGCGAGCGCCACGAGAGCCCCCGCGCAGACGAACGAGGCCAGCAAGGTGCCCGTGCCAAGGAGCTTACCGGCGCCGGAGGACGCCTTGAGGATCGAAGGATGCGCGCGACGTGTCCGCATGAAGCCATTCCTCCCGCAAAGGGAAAGTTCGCCAGTCCTCGTTGATATCAACGGTCGGCGCGCACGTGTAGAGGGGGCTGCGGGAAAAGGCGGGCACGTCCTCGGAGCGCCGTGCCGGGGCGTTGCCCCGGACCCCAGCAGGGGCGGACAGCGGTGCTGATCAAACTTGATCAGCCGGTTCGTCGCGACGAACGCGCGGGCCATCCCGTCAAGTCCCCTCCGATGTCTGTCGAGGTGTGCGCATGTCCTTCCTGAACGGACGGCGCGGACCGGCATCGTCAGCCCTCGTGTATGTCACGCTTGACCCTGGAATCGACGCCCCGATCTCCGCGGGCAAACGGTCCTACATCGGACACTTAATGTCCGATGCCATTGCCGAATAACCACGAAAACCCGACGAATCGTGATAGATTCATCCCATCGAGTGAGCCGCTGAAACGGTCGAGCCGACGACGCGCATGGGGCGCGACGCGGCGCCCGTGGCGGCCCTTGCTGGGGTCTCGCGTCGTGGCGAACGTCCTGCCCATCGAGAAGCGCACCGACGTGGTGAAGCACCTCGTAGAGGGCGCGAGCGTGCGCTCGACGTCGCGGCTCACGGACGTCTCCCTTCCGACCGTCCTCTCGACCCTGCTTCGCATGGGCGCGGGGTGCGACCACCTCCACAACCTGCTCGTGAGGGACCTCGACATCCACGAGATCGAGTGCGACGAACTGCACGCGTACGTCCAGAAGCGCCAGAAGAACGTGACGCCCGAGGATCCGCCCGAGGTCGGGGAGAGCTACACGTACCTCGCACTCGCCCGCACGAAGAAGCTCCTCGTGAGTTACCGCGTGGGGAAGCGCAACGAAGCGGACACGCAAGCGTTCGTTGCCGATCTCCGCGCTCGCCTCGTGACGATTCCGCAGATTTCGACGGACGGATGGCAGCCGTATCAGGTCGCCGTGGGGCAGAGCTTCGCGGGCGCGGTGGACCACGCCGTGATCCAGAAGAACTACACGAAGAAGCCTGGACGGCGCGAGCAAGGGTCGGATCGGTTCGACAAGTACGCGCCCGATGACGCACCCAAGTTCATCACGAAGAAGGTCGTGCACGGTGCACCGAACCTCGACCGCGCGAGCACGTCTCACGTCGAGCGGGCAAACCTCACGGTGCGCATGCACATTCGGCGCTTCATGCGGCGTGGCAACGCCTTCTCAAAGAAGATCGAGAACCACCGCGCGGCCATGAGCCTGCACGTGGCCTGGTATAATTTCGTTCGCGTGCACGAGTCCCTACGCGTGACGCCGGCCATGGAGGCGGGCATCACCGATCACGTGTGGTCCGTGCAGGAGCTTGTGGAGCGCGCCCTCGCCGCGGAGCCGTGCGCGCCCCCGGAGCCGAAGAAGCTCGCGCCGCCCGCTCCGGCCCCGGGCGTGACGACGGGTGCCGCCCGCGAACTGCCAAACGGCAAGGGTTGGCTCCGCGCCCTGCCCGGCGGGAAGGGCAAGCCCAGCGACACCCCACGGGCGCCTACGCCGCCCGCCGCGCCACCGGCGAGGGTCGGGACGGGGGAGGCTCCGCGCGAGGCCCTACCGCCACCGGGAACTCAACTCGACCTGTTCGCGTGGCGTCCGAGGCCACGGCAACTCGGTCTGTTCGACCCGCCGGTGTAGGTTCGAAACCTACTTCGAACCACAAAACCCTTGCCGCACGTCAAGCGCCATGGCAAACGCTCGGACGGACTCGTCGCGCGTGGGCAGACACCTCGACCGGCCTACCCGATCAAGGTTTGAACTGTTCTAACCCACTGTGCGCACAGAGTGCAAACGAAATATGGCACTTGTACCATGGGGTACCAAAAGGAAAGGCGAGTAGTAGAGGCGTAACCACCCCGAACCACCCGCCTCTCATCCGTTTAGGGATGCCGGATGAGGGTCGACTAGCACACGGGGCGATTCCGTCAATGGATTCGTGCGTCTTCTGCTGCCTCGCGTTCCTTCCGCTTCTGGAGGGCTACGCAACATGTCGAAATCACACACGAAAACGCCCGTGGTGTCGGGCGTCATCTTCCGGTGGAGCTACCGGCACCACAGCACGGGGCAGACCGTGCGTCCGAAGCACGGGCGGCCCTTCCCGATCCCGGTCGGTCCTCGCCGCCGGTATCGCCCGCCGCCGCCCGAACAACTGGCCCTGTTCTCGCCCGAGGTGTTATTTCCACCGAAGGCACCCCGCCCGCCGCGCGCCCCTGGAAAGGTGCGCACGGCGCCGCGGGCGCGAGGACGGCGTAGGTAGGGACTGACGAAAGGGGACGACGGGCGCCGTGCTTTGGCTCACGGCGCCCGTCGCCTTTTCAGCGCTTGGCCTTGCGGCTCTTCCACGTGGGGCGTGGAGCCTGCTTCGGGGCGGGAGCCGCACCAACCGCACGAAGGGCGGCGCGGAGCTTCTGGACGTGGCCGTGATGCGTCGTGAGGCTGTGCCCCATGGCCCGCGCGGCGTCGGCCCCGATGAGCCCGCGGGCGGCGAGGAGCACAATGTAGGCGAGTTTCGGGCGGGACTTCATGACCCACGTGAGCAGGTCACGCGCCTCGATCGCCGGCATCGGATCCGGCGACACGATGTCAGGCGGCGATCGGATCGCGGACACGGGCGTCTCGTGCCGCGTCGAGCCGCGCCGCGCGTGGTTCATGGCGTGAAACCACGCGGTCTCCCGGGCGAACCCGCGGAGCGCCACCACGGGCGGCATACCCTCCGCACCGCGCACGCGCCCCTCGTGCAGGGCTTCCCACGTCGTCGCGATCGTCTCCTGCACGAGGTCCGGAATGTACAGTTCGTCCACGCCGATCTTTCGCAAGTGATGGGTGAGCATCGAGTGAAGTCGAGTCACCTCGTGCGCGTCGGCGATGACGACCGGCGCACCACCGCCCGGGGGCCGGTGGTAGCTGCTCACGGCTCACCTCCGCGGACGAGGGTGTCCACGTCGACGTCGAGCGCGCGTGCGACGCCCGTGGCGAAGTGCAGCGTGCAGGCGAGCTGCCCGCGGAGAAACGCCTGCACATACATCGGCGCGTAGCCGATCACGTCGGCCATCTTCCACAACGTCCGCGCGGCGACGACGGGAGCGAGCGCCTTGCGGACGCGATCCGCCTGCTCCGCGGAGAGCACCGCGGGCAGGCTGTCCGGGGTCTCGTCGGGGCCCTGGTCGTACTCGTGGTCGCTCACGATGCACCCCCTTTTCGGCGCGGCGACGCGACAAGCGTGAGGGCGGGCGCCTTGCGGGGCGGCGCCTTCCCGGCGAGGGCATCGTCGACGGAGAGCCCCACGGCCCGCGCGATGCTCCGCGCAAGCGCCATGTTGCCCGGCTCCGTCCCGTCGAAGAAGCCGACGACGACGGCGCGCCGATAGCCGAGGGTGTGGGCCACGCGGACCCATGACCCCTGCTCCCGGTGAAGGTGGCGAAGCAGGGCGCGGAGGTTCGCCCGCTGGATCTCGATCAGATCCGAGTGGCGGAAGTCGGCGGCCATCACGGCGCCCTCCTCGCCCCGCACGTCGGGCAGACGTCAGCCGAGGAGAGGGGCGCGAGGAGACGCTCGACGGACACGCCAGCGGCGCGCGCGGCGCGGAGGAGCATCCCCGGCGATCCGGGGGCGGCGCCGCGGGCGATCTTCTCGATCGTCTTGCGGTAGACGCCCATCACGGACGCGAGCACGTCCCATCCGCCGTAGGCTCGACGCAGGTTCCGGAGCGTCGCGCGGAGACGGGCGGCCTCGGCGGGAAGAAGCGAAAGGACGGGGAGCTTGCGGGGCGGACGTCCGCCCTCTTGGCCCCCGGACGGGGACCGGACTACGGTAAGCATGGGTTGCGACCTCGTGGATTCGGGGTTGCGGCCAAGTCGCCTCGGGGGATTTCCAGGTCCCTCGGGGCGGCGTTTTTTCAGGCACGCCGAACCTACGCGTCGAGATCGCGGCCCGCTACGGCCGATTGCCAAACTTGATCACTCGGGGCCAATCTTGATCAGCACCCGGACAGCCCCCGCTGGGGCCTGGGGCAGCGCCCCGGCGCAACGGCCTGCCCTGAGACGCATGGTCGACCGAGGAGCGGAGAGAGCGGACGAAGCTTTGGAGCGGGCCCGACACGTGCCCTCTGCGGTCGACGGTGCGTGTTCGGCGGCGGGAGAGAGGCCTCTGCCGGGCGACGGCACGAGGGACGCGGCGCATCCTCCGACGCTTGCTTGGACGCTGATGTGTTGCCCCCCGCGACGAGCAACATCGAGCGTTACCGCGTGGTGTCTGGCGGCTCGACATGGACTGTCGACGGCCTCCGGCTGTGCGTGCTGGCTCGATCTTCTCCACGGGGACGCGCCTCGTTCCGTGTCCGGCGGCGGGACACGTCCCCTGGCGCGTGGACGCGCCTTGTTCGGCTTCGTGCCCGGTGTCGTCTGGCGCGGACGTGGCGTGCCGCGGCGCAGAACAGACCGACACGAGGGCCGCTCTCGCCTGTCGAGGAGGTTTGCGTGAGGGGGTGACGAGGAAGGCGGGCTGGTGGCGAGACGCACCTGGATGCGTCTCGATCCGACGACGGGCGTCTTGTGGTGGAACAGCCAACGCCTTGACCTTGGCTGGCAGGGTCGCCTGGGGTCTTGACCCGGGTCTGTTCGAGGAACTGCGTGTCGCGCAGTTCCTCGACCCTGGGTCCAGCCCCTGGCTGGTCCGGGTGCAGGGGCGGACAGCCCCTGCTGGGGCCTGGGGCAACGCCCCAGCTCCGCGCCTTCGCGAGGAGCGAGGCTCAGCCTCCGAAGAGCTGCTTGGCGATCACGATCCGCTGGATCTGGCTCGTGCCTTCGTAGATCTGGAGGACCTTCGCGTCGCGCATGAGCTTCTCCACGGGGTACTCCTTCACGTACCCGTTGCCGCCGAAGACCTGCACGGCGTCCACGGCCGTCTGCATCGCGCTGTCGGCGCCGTAGGCCTTCGCGAAGCTCGACACGATCGGATCCCGCACGCCGTGGTCGAGGTTCCAGGCGGCTTTTTGGTAAAGCAGCCGCGTCGCTTCCACGCGGATGGCCATCTCCGCGATCATCCACTGCACGAGCTGGTGGTTCGCGATGGGCGTGCCGAAGGTCTTGCGCTCCTTCGCGTAGGCCACGCACTCGTCGAGGCAGCGGCGCATCAGGCCCGTCGCGCCTGCGCCGATGTCGGGGCGCGTCTGGTTGAACGTCTCCATCGCGAGCTTGAAGCCTTTGCCCTCGGGCGCGAGCAGGTTCGCCTTTGGCACGACCACGTCCTCGAGGAAGATCTGCGCCGTGTCGCTCGCGCGTTGTCCGAGTTTGTCCTCCTTCTTGCCCACGCGGAGCCCGGGCGTGTCGCGATCCACGATGAACGCCGCGATGCCCCGGTGCCGGAGCTCGGTGTTGCTCGTCGCGAAGATCACGTAGAACCGCGCGTAACTCGCGTTCGTGATCCAGCACTTCTGCCCGTTCAGCACGTAGTCGTCGCCGTGCTGCGCGAAGCGCGTCTGGATGCCGGCCACGTCGCTGCCTGCGTCGGGCTCGCTCGTCGCGTAGCTCGCCATCACCGGCTCGCTCGTCAGCAGGCCGAGGTACTTCTTCTTCTGCTCCTCGCTCCCGCCGAGCTTGATGGGCGTCAGCGCGAGGCCGTTCGCGAGCAGGCTCGTCTGGATGCCCGTGCACCCGTACGCGAGCTCCTCCGTGATGATCGCGTTCTCCAGCTCGCCCATGCCCGAGCCGCCGTACTCGGCGGGGACCGTCGGGTTCACGAGGCCGATTTCCCACGCCTCTTTGAAGACATCCATCGGGAAGCGGGACTCGTGATCACACGCGGCCGCGATCGGGGTGATCCGCTCCTTCGTGAAGCGGCGGGCGGTCTCGATGAGACCCTTGTGCTCTTCGGACAGCGAGAAATCGACCACGGGCTCCTACTCCTTCATCCTGCGCTTGCGCTTCTCGAGCTCCGCGCGCACGGCGCGCGCGCCCAGGGTGTAACCGACGACGAGCCCGAGGAGAAGAACGCTCGGGATGTAGATCACGTGCTGGGGCGTGATCTGACCGAAGTCCGGCACGTCACTCGCTCCCGGTCTTCGCGCGCGCCTTCTGGAGTGCTGCCTCCAGCGTCTCGATCCGCCGGTCGAGCCGACGCTGCCGTCGGAACATCGACGCGACGAACACGAGGATCACGATCCAGATGACCGCGTACGCCTCGACGAGCAGCTTCTCGCCGCTCTGCATCTGGTTGCCGCCCTCGACCGCGCGAAACGTCGCCCCGCGATCGTCGGCCGTCCCCTGGCCTGCCGTCCCCGGCGCTTGTTGTCCTGCTTGATCTGCCGACATCGTCTACTCCTCGCCCACGCCGAGCTCGAGCGCCTCTTCCTCGGCCTCACTCAGCCGCGACGCTGCGAGCTCGATCCGCACGCGCGTCCAGATCAACACCACCGCGAGCAACGTGAACGTCAAGAACCCGAGCATGAGCGCGAGCTTCATGTCCGGATGCTGGAGCCCGCCGCCGCCCGACGTGATCACCTTCGGGTGGTTGCCGCCCCACTTCTGCACCGAGTAGTGGATGATCGGCAGGTTCGCCGCGCCGAGCACCCCGAGCGCCGCCGCGAACTTTCGCTCCGAATCCCCGTCGCCCGCGAACGCCCGCATCACCACGTACGCCACGTAGATCAGCACCGAGAGCAGCGCCGTCGTGAGCCGCGGATCCCACGTCCAGTACACGCCCCACGCCTTCGCGCCCCAGAGGGCGCCGGTCACGAGCACGAGCACGCCCATCGCCACGGCGCACTCTGCGCCTGCGCGCGCGAGTGCGTCCCAGCCGCGCGTCCCGCGGGCGAGGTACCCCGCCGAACCGAGGAAACACACGGCGGCCCCGACGTACATCGAGTACGCGATGGGCACGTGGAAGTAGAAGATCTTCTGGACGATGCCCATCGTCGACTCGACGGGCGCCTTGAAGAAGATCACCTGGAGCGTGATCAGGAACGCGGCCGCGCAGAGGGCGAGCACCGTGTAAAAGACAACGTCCCCCCAGGAGCGGGAGCCGGACGTTTCGACTTTCGTTCCGGCTGCCAAAGCCTCGCTCGTCGCCATGGTGAGCGGCAACGGTAGTGGCAAGGTCGCGGGTGTTCAAGGACCCACACCTCCCGCGTCGCGCTTCCCCTCCTGGAAAGTATCCCTCGGCGACGAGCTGATCTAGACTCGCGTCCGAGCCGCTATCCCCATGGCCCCCATTCGCCCCGAGCAAGCTCCGGCAGATGTACAGGCCGACGTCCCCGCGTTCCGTCCCGGTACCGTCGTCGACGGTCGTTACCGCGTCCTTCGGCTCATCGGAGGCGGCGGCAACGGCCTCGTGCACGAGGTCGAGCACGTCCGCACGGGCCAGCGCTTGGCCCTCAAGTCCCTGCTCGATCCGACGACGTACCAGCGCCTCGAACAAGAGGCGCGCGCAACGAGCCTGCTGAAGAGCCCGCGCGCGGTGAAGATCGTCGACATGGGCATGAGCCAGACCGAGGGCCCGTACCTCGTGATGGAGCTGCTCGCCGGGCAGAGCCTGCGCGAGCTCTTGCACGAGGCGGGGCAGCTCCCGCTCGAGCTCACGGTCAACGTCGCGCTGCAGGTCGGCGAGTGCCTCGCCGAGGCGCACACGCAGGGCATCGTCCACCGGGATCTCAAGCCCGACAACATTCACCTCGGCCCGGGCCCGAGCCCCGGCGTCTACGACGTCAAGCTCCTCGACTTCGGCATCGTCAAGATCGCCAGCGACGCGCCCGTCCCCGGCGGCTCGCTCACGCGCACGGGCTCCACGGTCGGCACGCCGTACTACATGAGCCTCGAGCAGCTCCGGAACCCCTCGGGCGTCGACGGCCGCAGCGATCTCTACTCGCTCGGCGTCGTGCTCTACGAGTGCTTGACCGGCCGCAAGCCCTACGACGCGGACACCATCGGCGACCTCGTCTTCGCGCTCTGCTCGGGCCCGCCCACGGACATCGCGCGGCTGCGCCCCGATCTGCCGCAGCCCGTGGGCAAGGCGATCATGCGCGCGCTCGCGCCCGACCGTGACGATCGGCAAGGCGGCGTGCTCGACCTCTGCCGCGACCTCGCGCCGTTCGGCGATCGTTCCCTCTCCGCGTGGATGCACGAGCCGCAGCGGCCCGCCGCGCCCGAGCCGCCGCGCCCCTCGCACGCAGGGCCTTTCGGGGGTGCGCCGACGCCCTCGGGCCTGCGGTCGATCCCTTCGAGCGAAGCGACCCAGGCCTTCCCGCTGCCCGACGGTCCCGTGCCGCCGATCGACGAGCTCACGCCGTCGTTGCCGTCGAGCCCGGGGCGCGACGACGACGACGAGCCCGGCGAGCGGCGCGACACGCCCACGACGTTCTACGTCAAACCCGAGCTGCCCGAATCGTCGGGGGCTCCGCACCGCGAGCGGCGCTATGCCCCCGAACCCCCTGAGCGCATGCCCGACAGCGAGAAGACGCGCATGCTCGTCGAGCCGAGCCGCGGGCAACGCCAGTACGCGATCCCGTCGGAGAACATCGACGATCCGCCGACGGCGCCGGTCAAGCCGGGCGACCTCGCGTTCGGCCCGGGCAACAAGTACGCGAAGACGGCGCCGATCGACGCGAGCCAGTTCCCCGAGCTTCAGAACCTGCCGCCGCTCGGCCCGTATGGCGCTCCAAACCCGGGGGGCTTCGGGGCGCCCACGCCGACGGGGTCCGGCGTCTACGCGGCGCCGCCTCCGGGCATGATGGGCCAGCCTGGGATGCCGCCGGGCATGTTCCGCCCGCCGCCCATGCCGGGCCAGCTCATGACCTCGCAGAGCAACCTGCCGGCCGTGAACATCCCCGGCACGACGGGCCCCTTGCCCATGGGCCCCGGCGCGCCGCCCCCGTGGATGACGCGGCCCGGTCAGCCCACGCAGGCGCCTCCGCCGCCCGCGGGCGGCGGCCTCGCGGCGCTCGTGAACTTCTGGCAAAACGCCCCGCCGCGCACGCAGCTCGCCATTGCGGTGGGCAGCGCGAGTGGCCTCGTCGCGCTCCTGCTCATCCTGCTCTGGATCGTCGTCCGATAACGACGGCGCTCAAAGCCCGTCGGGGGCGATCGCGTCCCAGCCGGTCGCCTTCGCGAGCCGGCTCATCGCGAGATCGAGCTCCATCATCGCGTTCATCAGGCTGAACCGGTTCGTCGCGAACGCCTTCGCCGGGTCGAGGACGTCTTTCTCCTCGCGCGTCCCGACGTCGATGCCTTGCTGCACCGTCACCAGCCACTTGCGGGCGTACGACACGGCCTTCGAATACGCGTCCACGCGCCTCTGCCAGTCGACGACCTCGGCGTAGGCCGTCTCCACCTCGACCCCCGCGCCGCCGAGCGCGAGTTTCTCCGTCGCGCGCATTTCTTCGAGTTGCGCCTCGGCGTACTCGATGCGGGCCGATTGCGGCAGGAAATCGAGCTTCCAGTTGAACACAACGGCCGCGCCGTACCAGAAGAAGTTCGCCGTATCCGAGCCGAACGGGTTGATCTGGTTCGCCACCTCGGGCGCCCGCGCATACCCCGCGTTCAAGCCGAGGCCGATATCCGGGAAGAGCTGCGCCCGCGCCACCTCGACCTGCGCGCGCCGCGCTTGCACGCCGGCCCGCGCCATCGCGAGCTCCGGCCGATGCAGCCGCGCCGCCGTCAGGTACCGCGACACGTGCCCGAGCTTGTGCGTCGGCGGCTTGAGCGGCGCGTCGGGGATGTCGAGATCCGGGATGCCCGTGAAGAACCTGAGCCCCGAAAGCGCCACCGTCGTGTACCGCGTGACCTCGGCCTCGCGCACTTCGAGCTCGGCCGTGTACGTCTGCAGCTTGAAGAGCTCGATCGGGTCGCCCTCGTCCGCCTCGACCGACTCCTTCATCTTGCCGATGGCCTTGTCGATCGCCGCGCGCACGTCCTTGAGGAGCAAGGCCCCATCACGCGCGAGCTGCAGGCCGAAATAGGCCCGGCGCACGTCGAGGCGCACGGCGTCGCGCTCCTTCTCGACGTTCGCCTTGTTCACCTCGACGTTCGCCTCGGCCGCCTCCCACAGGTTCGTGATCTTGCCGAAGGTCCAGAGCGGCACGACGCCGTCGACGCTGGCCCTCCAGGCGAGCCCGAGGCTGCTCGTCAGCGACACGTCCGTGTTCGGGCTGAACATGTTGTTGCCGAGCACGGTCGGCGCGAGGCCGACGCCGCCGCTCATGCGGAATTGACTGAACGGCGCGCGGTGGGCCTCGTCGAGCTGCGCCCGCACCTGCGCGAGCCGCGCCCGGGCCGCGAGCACGTTCGGGTGGTTTCGCTCGGCGATCTCCAGGATCTTCCGCAGATCGTAGACGACCTTGTCCGCGGCCTCCGCGGGCGCCGGCAAGGCCAGAAGGCCCAGGGAAAGGGCCGCCCCGAGGAGCCATCGCCGGATCGACCGCTGCGCCATGTCCGCGCTCTTTTTCACAGGGGCCCGCTCGCTGCAACCGTTGTTAGTCTTCGTCGTCCTCGCCGGCGCCGTCGTCCGCGGACGCGCGTACTTTTTTCATGAGCCGCCGGAAATTCGAGCGATCCATCCCCGCCTGCCGCGCCGCCTCGCTCACGTTGTTGCTCGTTCGCTTGAGCAGCCGCTCCACGTAGGCGCGCTCGAACGCGAGCGCCGCCTTCTCCTTTGCCTGCGTGAACGGCAGCTCCGACAGCGTATCGCCCCAGAACGCCCGCGTATCGCCCGGCGCCCCGTCCTCCCCCGCGGGCGCCTCGTCGCGCCCGAACGGCAGATCCGAGGGCAGGATCGAGTCGCCGCGCGTCATCACCACCGCGTGCTCGATCGCGTTCTCGAGCTGCCGCACGTTCCCCGGCCAGGGCTGCTCGCGCAAAAGCCGGAGCGCCTCGACCCCGATCCGCTTGATGTCCCGGCCGCTGCGGCGCGCGTACTTGTGCAAGAAGTGGTACGCGAGCAGCGGGATGTCCTCTTTCCGTTGCCGGAGCGGCGGCAAATGCACGGGGATCACGGCGAGCCGATAATAAAGGTCCTCCCGGAAACGCCCCGACGCGATCCGCTCCTTCAGGTCCACGTTCGTCGCGGCGATCACGCGCACGTCGACCGTCTTCGGCTCCGTCGCGCCCACGCGCTTGATCTCGCCCTCGGCGAGCGCGCGCAGGAGCTTCGCCTGCGCGCTCAGCGGCAGATCGCCGATCTCGTCGAGGAAGACCGTCCCCTTGTCGGCGAGCTCGAAGAGCCCCGGCCTGTCTTGCGCGCCGGTGAACGCGCCGCGCATGCTGCCGAAGAGCTCGGTCTCCACGAGCGTCTCGGGGATCGCGCCGCAGTTGATCGCGCGGAGCGGCCTGTCGCTCCGCAGGCTGTGCTGATGGATCGCGCGCGCGACGAGCTCCTTGCCCGTCCCGTTCTCTCCGAGGATCAGCACCGTCGACGTCGTCGGCGCCGCGCCGAGCGCGATCCGGTAGACGTCCTGCATCCGTGAGGAGCGGCCGATCAGCTCGCCGAACCGCTCGTGCTCCACGAGGCGCTGCTCGAGCAGGCGTGTCCGATCGACGAGGCGCTTGTGCTCGGCGGCCTGCATGAGCGCGAGCGCCACGGTCTCCGTGGGCCCGAACGGCTTCGTCAGGAAGTTGTAGGCGCCTTGCCGCACCGCCGCGACGGCCGTGTCGATGTCGCCGAACGCCGTCATCATGACGACCTCGACCTCGGGGTGTTGCTCCTTGATCCGCGCGAGCACTTCCATGCCGCTCGGGCCGGGCATCATCACGTCGAGCAGCACGACGTCGACCGCGCGCGCCGTCGAGAGCAACGTGAGCGCGGCAGCGCCGTCCTCGGCCGTCATCACGTCGAAGCCCTCGGCGAGGAGCACGCGCGCCAGGCTGCGACGCAGCGCCGGCTCGTCGTCGACCACCATCACGTGCGCCTTCGGCGCCTTGGTCGCCCCTTGCGTCGTCTCGCTCGGCACGTCGCTGCCATGGTCGCAACCGAATCCCCCGCGCGCAAGTCAGCGTGACGCCGCGCGCGCGGGCAGCGGGGGGACGAGGTCGACCGACACCCAGATGTCCGTGCCGGGCCGCCCCGCGCGCCGACTCCCGCCGACCTCGAGCGCCACGCACCCGTCCGGATGCCGGTACGAAAGTGCGCCGCCAAGACCCACGATCGCCCGCGTCCACAGATCGGTGTCGGCGCGGATGTTCCCCGTGATGCCGCTGAAGAGCGGCCTCGAATACCCCAGGCCGAGGAGCAGCCCACGCGCTGCCACGAGCCCGATCGTGTCGCCGAGCAGGAGCCCGCCGCCGAGCGAACGCGCGAGCGCGCCCTTGCCCGCCGCGCGCCCGTACACGTCGAGGAGGACCGTCGTCTTGTCCTCGAAACCCACGCGGAGCTCCGCGAGAGCCGAAATTCCGTCGCCCGCTTCGTCCGGGAGCTCGACGCTCCCCTTGCTCGCGATCGCCTCGATCCGCGCGCTCACGGGCCCACGCGTGCCCTCCGCGCTCGCCCATCCGACGGCGCTCGTCCCCGTGGTCGTCGCGACGAGCCCGCCTTTGACCTCGGCTTCGAGGGAGCTGCCGAACGCTTGCCCGAGCGAGCTCGATACGCCGAACGCCGCGAGCCCGAGCGCGGGCCCGAGCTCCGGCCGTATCGCCTGGAAAAAGGCCCCCGCGCCCTGCGCGACCGCGCCGCGCGCTTCGAGCCGCGGCGAGATGCGGTGCACGAGCGGGGCCGCGTCCTTGGCCCCGGCGAACGATTGTTCCAGGGTGACGAACGCATCGGCCCGCGCCTCGGCCACGGCGTCCCAGGCCACCGGCGCGCCCTCGGGCCCCGCGAACCGCGCCCGCGTCCCGAGCCGCGCCCGCGTGAAGACCGGCCCGAGGCGCGGCGCGACCTCGATCCCCGCCTCGGCGCGCGCATACGGCGCATTCGTTTGCCCTGAAAGCATCGCCAGCGCCGCGTTCGCCTCCCAGCTCCCGCGTCGCCCCGCCGCCCCGGAGGCCCCGGCGAATGCCGTTGGCCCCCAAACGATCGGCCCTTCCCCACGCCGCGCCCGCGCGACGAGCCCGGTCCCGAGGATCGCGCCCACGCCGCGCCCCGGCGAGACCTGCATGGTCACGCTGGCCGCGCCGACGTCGAAGGGCTGCGCGGCCGCCGTGAGCGAGGGCGTCGCCACGAGCCCCCGCGCGCCCCGGATCGCATCGAGATCCCAGGCGATCCGCACGTCCGGCCGCACGTCCGACCGGACGAACCCGTGTGTATCCGCGACGAACCGATCCTGCCGGAGCCGATCCCACGTGAAGCGCCCCGTCATCGTGGGCCCCTCGATCCGCGCGCCGAGCTCCACGCCCCCCTGCACGTACCCCGACGCGAACAGCTCGACCGCGCGCAGCCGCCCGTCCGCGCCGCGCCAGGGAAACCGCGCCCCCGCGCCGAGGAGCGCGCCATCGTCGCCGCGCATCGCGAACCGCGGCGGCAAGAGCCCCACGCGATCCGCGGGCCGAACGAGGAGCCACGGCAGCACGAAGATCGGCAAGGCCCCAAAGTAGAGCCGCGGCCATCGCAGCTCGATGTCCCCCTGTCCTGTCGCCCGCGCGCCCGAGACCTCCAGCGAGACGGGCGAGTCTTTGCAGGGGCAATGCGTGAGCTTTGCCGTCCCGCGCATCTCGACCGCGTTCGGGCCGAGCGTGATCACGAGCTTCCGGCTCGTGAGCCGGAAGCGATCGTACGTCACGACGACGTCCCCTTCGAGCTCGACCTTCCCGTGCTCGGGATCCGCGTGCGCCTCGTCGGCGCGAAACTGGACCTCGCCCGCCACGCCGAGTTGGTCCTGCCCGCGCGCCTGCACGCCCGAGATCCACGCGGCGACCCCGATGGCCGCGGCGACCGCCCGTCGGTTCAGCGCATCGCCCCTTCGGCTTGCGCTTGCTTCGGCGCGGCCGGTTTCGGCTGGTTCCCTGCGGCGAGCGCCGGGAAATCGACCTGCAACGTCACGCCGCCCTCCGTCTCGACGAGCTTGTAGCTCGGCGTGCTCGGCTGCTTGAGCTCGATCACGAGATCCACGTCGCCGTCATCGAGCTCGGCGAGCCGCACGCGACCCACGGGCGTCGGGAAAAACATCGTCTCCAGCGGCAAGCGATTCGTCCGCGTGGGCACCACGACGCCCTTCATGCGGTACGCGATCCGCCCTTCGGCCTTGTGCTCGGTGATGTCGACCTTCTGGCTGATCTCGACCGACACGCGGCTCACGCCGCCCGCGAGGAGCTGAAACCCCGGCGAGTTCGCGACGGGCGCCTTCGGATCCCGCTTCTTCGCCTTCTTCGCCTTCCGGGCCTTCTTCACGGGCGCCTGGGCGGCGGCAGGAGGCGCGGGCTTCGGGGGCGACGCCTCGGCCCAGGCGAACGAGCCGATCAAAAGGCCGGCGAGCGCGAACGGGAGCGAGCGGCGCATCCGGCGATTGGAACATGGTCCCGCACCGGGAGCTAGTTTCCCGTCGGGTCAGCGGGAGGACGAAGCCGAGCGCGACCGGAATGCGAGCCTGAGCGCAGGTCCCCGGGGGTGGAAATTCATTTGGTCCACAAATGATGTCGGCTCGATTCCGACCCTCTCGAACTTCCGCGGGGTGACCCACCTTCGGTCTCCGCGAGGGGCGCGGGCCCTGGCCGCCCCGGCGCCGGGGGACGCGCCCGGATCGAAACTTTACGCTTGAGGGAAAGGCCTCTTGTTTGGTCCAATGCGCGCCGAAGCAAGGAGCGCAGGGTCGATGACGATGCGACGAGGGCGATGGTGGGCAGCAGGCCTGCTCGTGACGGGCATTTGGACCAGCACGCCCGCCGCGTGGGCGCAGGGCGCCCCGGGCAAACCGGCGACGCCGGACAAAGGCGCCGCGGCGCCCGCGACCCCGACGCCGGCCCCGTCGCCGGCGGACGCCGACAAGGAGTCGGTGCGCCTGTTCGAGGACGCGAAGAAGGCGCACAAGGCCTTCCAGTGGGACAAGGCGCGGGACGCGGCGCTCGCCGCGTTCAAGCTGAAGCCCGATCCCGCCTACGGCCTGATCCTCGGCCAGTCGGAGCTGCAGACGGGCAAGCCGCGCGACGCGGCCGAGCACCTCGAGCTTTTCGTGCGCGAGGCGAAGTCGGCGACGTCGATCGAGAAGCAGGCGGCGCAGAAGCTGCTCGACGAGGCGAAGGGCAAGCTCGGGACGCTCGTCATCCACGCGAACGTCGAGGGTGCGGACGTGGTCGTCGACGGGCGCGCGGTGGGCCGCACGCCGCTCGCGGCGCCGGTCTTCGTCGATCCGGGCAGCCACGAGATCGAGGTGAAGAAGTTCGGCTTCGACCCGGGCAAGGAGCTGCTCGCGGTGGCGCCGGCGACCGAGAGCGAGATGGAGTTCGCGCTGGCGCCGCTGGCCGCCGAGCCGGACAAGCCGGAGCCGGAGAAGAAGCCGAAAGAGGAGCCGAAGCCGCCGCCCCTGCCCTCGCCGAAGTGGCGCACGTACGGGATGATCGGCGGCGCGGGGCTGACGGTGATCGGGCTCGGGCTCGGCGTGGGTCTGACGATGATGGCGAACAGCAAGAGTGACGAGGCGGATCAGCAGCTCATGATCCTGCGGCAGACCACGCCGACGACGTCGGGCCTGTGCGGCGCGGGCGGGTTCGTCCCGAATGCGGCGGGATGCGCGAAGCTGAAGGACACGCTCTCGTCGCAGGACGCGGCCGCAAACGGCGCGATCGCGGGGTACGTGATTGGCGGCGTGGCGGCGATCGGCACGCTGGGGTTGTTTTTGCTGCCGCGCACGCCACTCGGCCGGAAGCTGATGGGTGTGAACGTCGTCCCGGTCCTCGGCGCAGGCCAGACGGGCGGCATGGTGGTCGGCTCGTTCTGAGGGAATGGAGGACCGGGACATGCGGCGAACGAATCGCGCGACGTGGATTTTGCTCGTGCCCATGGCGGTGCTCGGCCTGATGCAGGGCCCAGGCTGCTCGAACGAGGCGGAGGACATCGACCGCAACGGCGAGAACACGGCGTTGAAGGGCGAGTGCAAGCTGGCGGCGGACGACGGCGACCCGTGCACGGTGGAGGGCTGCGAGGGCCAACCGAACGCGCACGTGAAGGTGGCGGGCCTGCCCTGCGGGACGAACAACGCGTTGAAATGCAACGCGAACGGCCAATGCACCGGGTGCACGAGCCCGGATCAATGCGGAGAATCGACGGACTGCGCGCCGTACGCGTGCAACAGCGGCGTCTGCACCCTGACGTTCACGCCGTCGGGCACGCCGGTGCCTGCGCAGGTGCCTGGCGATTGCCAGCAGATCCAATGCGACGGCAACGGCGAGGAGACGACGGCGAACGACAACAGCGACGTGCCGTCGACGGCGTGTCAGCTCTCGTCGTGCGTGGGCGGGACGCCGATGAGCATGCCGGCGGCGCAGGGGACGCCTTGCAGCGTGGGGAACGGGAAGAGCTGCGACGGCGAGGGGAATTGCGTCGAGTGCAATACGGATGCGGATTGTGGGCAGAACGGCATCTTCTGCGACGTCAAGTCGAATACATGCTTCCGCTGCACCGATGGGATCAAGAACGGGGACGAGACGGATATCGATTGCGGCGGGATCCGGTGCGGAAAGTGTGCATTGGGATTGGGCTGCGGGATTGCGGGCGATTGCATCTCGAATTTTTGTGCGGATGAGGTCTGCTGCAGTTCTGCGTGTTCCGTCGCCTGTTTCGCGTGCGACATTCCCGGTTCCGCGGGCGAATGCACAGCAATCGACAAATACGGCGAGGACTTTTCCTACGGCATGGGGATGTCGTGCTTGAACTCCAACGGCCAAGCTTGCAGCGCCGGCGCGGCTTGCCTCCAAGCACTTGGAACGTCGTGCATGGGTCCTGACAACTGCGCAAGCCTCCGATGCGCCGACCCGGATGGAAACGGGCAAAAGACCTGTGTCAAAGCCCCTGGAGACACCTGCGCACAGAATGTCGAATGCGCGAGCAACAATTGCTCGAACGGAATGTGCGCCCCGTAAAATAAACGACGCCCCTGGAGGGTCCCACCCATGTACCCCATCCGGATCCCGCTGGCCCTTCTCCTCGCCGGCACGATCGTCGGATGCAGCGTCGCTCTCAGCCTCGACGACTACGAGAAGGTCTGCGACGACGCTGATTGTCGTACGTGCGCCAGTGCCGCAGACTGCGGCGCCCCCCCACTGTGCACTGTCTGGACGTGTGAAGCGAACGTCTGCCAGCAACGTCCGGCAGCGCCGCGGAGCCCCTGCCCGCTTGGCGTCTGCGACGGCGACGGCGCGTGTGTGGGTTGCATCAACGCCGACGACTGTGGCGAATCAACCGAGTGCGGGCAGTGGATCTGCGGCGCTCGGATTTGCACCCGTACGTTCACGGCTGCCGGGACACCTCTGTCGATGCAGCCCAACGACTGCCAGACCTCGCAGTGTGACGGCAAGGGCAACACTTCCACGGTGTTCGACCTTCAAGGCACCGCGTGCGCGACGAACGGCGGCAAAGTCTGCGATGGGACAGGTTCATGCGTCGAGTGTAGGTCGAATGCAGATTGCACGGCGCCCGGCAGTTTCTGTGACGTCCCATCACAGACGTGCTTTCGCTGCAACGACAGCCAAAAGAACGGCGACGAGACGGACACCGATTGCGGGGGGCAGTACTGCGCTCAGTGCGCGCCAGGGAAAGCCTGCACCAAAGGCGGCGACTGCGTCTCGAACTTCTGCGTCGACGGCGTCTGCTGCAACAGCTCCTGCACCGAGCCCTGCAAGGCATGCAACCTCATTGGCAGCGTGGGCTTGTGTGACGCGATTCCGAAGTACGGGGAAGATCTCTCCTACGGCAACGGGCAAACCTGCCTCCACGCGAACAACCTTGCATGCACGGGGTTGGGAAGTTGTGAGAGCACGCTGGGGTCACCTTGCGTCGTCAACGGCGACTGTGCGAGCATTCACTGCGCGGATCCCGACGAAAACGGCCAGAAGACCTGCGTCAAAGGTCCCGGCGACCCCTGCATTCAACCCACAGAATGTTACAACAACATGTGCGCCAGCGGAATTTGTCCGCCCTGATCACTCCGGATCACACGCCCCCTCGCAGAACGCCTTGATCACCCCCGTCCGGAAAAACTCATGGCTCTGCGAATAAGCCGCATCGAGCCCCCGCACCTTCCCGTGGGGATCCTCATCCCCCTTCGGCGGCGTATTCGTCTTCGGCGCCTCGGGCAAACCGAAATCGTACTCCACGATCGCCGCCCCTGACAGCGGCGCGGGTGCCTCGTCCACGCCCCAGATCGTCCGGTTCACCGGCGTGAGGTTCTTCGCGCCCACCGCCCGCGCCAGGATGTGCGCGCCGAGCGGCGTCACCTGGTAGTCTCCGATCGCCACGTGAATCAAGAGATCATGCGCAGGCGTCCCCGGCAGCATGTTTTCGCGGATGTACGGCGCGTATCCGCTCGGCTCCGTCCGATCCCACAACATCTGCATCAGCCCCTCCACGAGTTGGATGTTCCGGCCCGTCCCGTAGGCGCCCTTCAGGAACAGGAAAAACGGCGCGAAATCGGTGCTCCGATCCAGGAGCATCGTGTAGGGCATTCCCGGCACGCTCAGGAGCCCACGCGTCACGTCCGTCGAGAGCGCCATGTACGTCGTCCCGAAGATCCCGCCCTGGCTGTCGCCCCGATAGAATCGCTGCGTCGGGTCGATCACGCTCTCGCCGTTCACCTGCAGGAGCGGCTCGTTCACGAAACGACCCGACATCATTCGCATCGCCAGCAGGCTGTTCAGGATGCCCTGATGCTGCCGGTCCACGCTCTTCCGGAAGCCCCCTGCGTCCGTCACCAGCGCGTCCGTGATGCTCGGCACGTCCTCGCTGGCCATACCCACGAGATCCACGGAGAAAGCCACGTAACCGTGCCGATTCGCGAGCTCCCCGAGGTATCCGTCGCCCCCCTCGAACTTCGAGCCGAGCAGGCCGTGCCCATTCTGGATCAGCGCGAGCTTTTGCCCCTGCTTCGCCGCGTGCGGCACGTGCACCACGAATTCGTATTCGGCAAAGCCGTTCTGCTTCGGCAAACCATCGTCCCCCCGCACGAGCGACGACCCCGGCCCCGGCGCCTCCAGGTAAAGCGGCACCGTCATCATGCCCACGAGCCGCTTCCAGATGCGCGGGTTTTCCGCCTCCGTGAACTCCTCCGTGCTCGTCAGCTTATACTCCGGCCCCTCCGCGCCCACCTTCATGAGCGCGTCGTCCCGCATCGCCACGAGCGCGGCCGTGTTGTTCTCGCGGCTCGCCGTGGTGAAATCCCACGCGATCTGAAGATCCTTTCGCGAGATCCCCGCTTTCTCCAGCCGCGCGAAGATATCGTCGTATAGCCCGCGCCGCGCATCGACCGAGGGATCACACGACGCCGCCCCGTCCCGGAGCGCCTGAAACGCCGGCGACGCTGCGATCGGCTTGCCGCTCGTGTCCACCACGTTTCGAATCGCCACGATGTACCGCCGCGCGTCCGCGAGGCGCACGACCGGCCGCACCAGGAATGCTCGCTCCTCGTCCGCCTCCGCCACGAGGCTCCGATCGAGCTCCGAGAAATGCGGCACCCGCTCGCCCGTCTCCGCATCCAGGATCACGGTCGGCGACGCGTCCGAAAGCGAGAGCTCGATCGAATCCTGCGTCGGCAATCCCGTGATCGTCGCGCCAGGCAGGTGCGTCAGCGCCGGTTGCCCCGGGGAAAACCCGTCGCTCGACGCCCACCATTCTGGATCCATCGGCCCGCGGCCCGCCGCGACCGGGAGCGTCGCCGCCCCGAACGCCACGCGTTTTCCCGTCGGTTTGCTCGTTTCGTCCGTGAGCCACACGTTCGAGGGGAACGGATAACCACATTGCGTCGGGACGAGCGGATCACAATCGGCCCCGAGCAGCTTCGGCGCGCCCGCGGGCGGCGTGACGGTCTCACAAACGAGCGGATCCTCGGCGTTCGAGGAACATGCGGCCGAGCCGAGCCCGAGGCCCACGCCGATCACGGCCCGGACGAGGAAGGAGAGCGAGCGCTTCATCGGCCCTACTCTATCAGGAAATCACGGCGTCTCGGCATTTCCTCGGCGCCCGCCCTGCGGAGGGCCGTGCCTTCCGTGCGCTCTTCCTGTAGAATTGTCGTATCATGAAGGAAAAGGAGCCGCCCGTCCCCAAAGAGCGCGCCGAGACCACGCGGCAGGCGCTCCTCGAAGCATTACGATCCGGGCGATCCACGGCGCGCGCGCTCTCCGTCACGCTCGGGCTGCGCGAGAAAGACGTGCTCGCCCACCTCGAACACGTCGCCCGCTCGCTCGCCGGGCAGGGCAGCGCCCTCGGCGTGAGCCCCGCGACCTGCCTCGGCTGTGGGTATGTCTTCGAGGATCGACGCGCGTTCGGGCGCCCGAGCCGCTGCCCCCGTTGCAAAGGCGAGCGAATCGAAGCGCCCAAATTTTTCGTCGAGCCCTGAATCAGACGATCACGCCGTCGAGCTTCGCGCCGGGGAAACGCGCGCCGACGAGCTTCGCGCCCGTGAAGTCCGCGCCCCGCAGATCGGCGCACTCGAAGTCGGCGCCCGAGAGATCCGCGTCGCGAAAGCTCGCGCCCGTGAAGTCCGTGCGCGAAAAATCCGACCTCGCGAGGTTCGCGCCGTCGAAACGCGCGCCGGCCATGAACGCGTCGGTGTAATTGCCGTGGGAGAGGTTCGCGCCGGAGAAATCCACCTTCTCCGCGATCATGCTGCAGCCGCTCGCCCAGGGCAGGTGCGCCTTTTTCGCGTCGAAGTCGGGCGGGAGCTTTTGCCTTTGCAAGCTCGCCTGATCGTCCCGTTTGCCCTCGGACGCGCCGGCATACACGGCCAATACCATACCACTCGCCTCCAGCGAATGGAACACGCCGCCCGCGCCGCCGGCATCCAGGAATTTTTTGTGTTTGGCGAGGAGCTTCTTCCACCGCTCCTTCGTCATGGCCTCACTCGACGCCGCGACGCTGCGCATGAGGCCATGCTCGAGGTTTCCCGTGGGCGCGCCGGGCTGATCGGAGAGCGGGAACAGCCGCGCGAGATCGGCCGCGTCCCTTCGAGGCGGCGCCTTCGCGGGCTTCGCCTCGGTTGCCTCGGCCTTCGCGGCCGGCGCCGTCTTTCCCTCTTTCAAAGCGACGAGCACGTCCTCCGCGAGCACCTTGACGCCGAGCTGCTCGGCCTTCGCCAGCTTGCTCCCGGCCTTGGCCCCTGCAATCAAGTAATCGGTCTTCTTCCCGACCGAATCCGAGAGCACCGCGCCGTGCGCCACCAGCAGCTTCTCGGCCTCGGCGCGCATCATCGTCCCCAGCGTGCCCGTCAGCACGACGGTCTTGCCCTTGAAATCGACGACCGGCCCGACCGACGCACCCGGGCTCCCCGGCTGCAGCGCAATCGGCTCGATCTGCAAGAAATGGGGCAGATCCGCATTGAGCGGCGTCGTCTGCGTTGCCGCGGCGAGGTCCTCGGCCCGCACGATCGAGAGCCCCATCGCCGTCGCGATGAACACGTCCCCCTCGTGAGAAAGACACACGTAGGGGACCCATATCCTCTCCTCGCGAAGCGCCTCGCAGGTATTCTCGAAAACGAAGCACCGCGGCGCCTCGCCCTCCCCAAACCGGAGGACGTGCGCCGCACTCGTGACGAGAAGCGAGGCGCCGTTGTTCGTGACGACCCCCTCCCAAACCCCCTCGGGGGCCAGATTCTGCGCGATCGGGCAAGGCGTCGCGCTCGGGGTGGTCGCGGCGATGCGGACGACGGCTCCGAGGGTGGGAATGACCCAGGCCGAGCCGTCCGGGAGCGGAATCACATGCCGGAGGCTGCCGATGCCCTGCCGACCGCCCAGTTTGTCGAGGGTTCCATCCGGACGAACCCTCCACACGTAGCGGAGGCCGGTCGCCCATATCGTGCCGTCCTCGCCGGCACGCACGGAGCGAATGTCCTCGCCCTCGAGGTCCGGATGGACGAGCGACCACGACCCTCCCGCCTCCTTGCGGACGAAAAGCCCGTCCTTTCCTCCGGCCAAGACCCGCCCATCCGGCGTGATCGCAACGCCGACCGCGCTCTTGATCCCGTGCTTGGCCCCGAACCGTGTCACCTCGCCCGAGCGCTCGCGCAGGAGCAATCCCTTGGCCGTGCCGATCCAGAGGTTCCCCGCGCCGTCCACGGCCATCGATTTCGCGACGGCGCCCCCGCTCACCGCGCCGACCTCGAACACCGGCGTGACCTCACCATTCCGCGACACCGCGGCGAGCAAGAGCGGGGTGAGCACGTACACGCCGCCCTCGGCGCGGGGCGCGAGGCCAATCGCAGATTCCAGCGACGTTCCGAGGACAAACGAGCGGCGAACCGGGAACACCTGCGCGAACCGCCGGCGTTTCGTCCTCGGATCGTCTTCACATTCCCGCCAGGTCGGCCCACTCCATGCGCGCGACGCGAAAAACCCGAGCTTCGAGATGTTCGGCGCATACCGCTTCGGCAAGAACGCGACGAACTCCGCCGTATCCCCGATCGGATTGCGATTGCGCCCACTGCCGCTCTGCTTCGCCTGCACCTCCACCACGAAGACGGGGAGCTTTTTCTTCCTGTCGAACTCGAGGTTCATCTTCCAGAGGGTCTTGTTCTCCCGGGCGAGAGGCGTGAGCTCGTAGCCGAACGTCTCGCCCGCGGGCGCCTCGCATGCCAGCACGGCCTCGTCGAAGAGCCGGACCACGAAGCCGTGATCCCAGGAGACCGGCGCGTCCGGGTGAATGCTCTTCACGTGAAATCGTGCCTCGACGAAAGGCCCGGCCTCGTCGAAGAAGCTCGCCGCCGTCTCGATGTTCGGCCCGAACGCGAGGGCGCGCCGCTCGGCCTCGTCGCGCGTCCACTCCCGGTACGATCGAACGCTCACGTCGTAGAGATCGCTGCCCACGAAAATCCGTTCCCCCAGCACGCGCGCGGCGTCAAGCTGTAGACTCGATCCATCGTGCGACGCTCCTTCCTCCTCTCCGCGCTCACGACCGCCGCCACGGCCTGCGGCTCACCCGCGCCCCCCGCGCCAAGCTCGCCGCAGGTTCGCGTGGCGCCCGAGGTCCTCCCGAGCGCCTCCGCCGCCGCGGATCCCGGCCCCGAGGCCACGTCTCCGGACACCGCGTGCCCGCCCGACAAGGCCGAGGACGACCCTGCCTGCGTCTATGCCGCGATCGTGAAGAGGATTCCGCGGCGGCTCGATATCGATCGGGCCATCGAGCCTTATGCCGGCAACCTCATCGAGGTCAAGAAGGCGTACGACGACGATTTCGCCCTCGCCCACACGCTCAGCGGCGAACTCGAGCCGCTCGCGGCGCGCGCGGAGCCCCGCGTCCTTTCCATCCGCGCACGCATTCAGCAAGCCGCCCTCCACGACGTCGTGCGCCAGCGCCTCGCGGGCGCCGAGCCGCCGCGCGTGAACCTCTACAGCGACAAGGAGGAAGATTTGCTCACCAAGGCCGCGACGAGCGGGAATCCAAACCTCATCTCCATGTCGGAGGAGCTCCGCCGCAGGCGCGAGGAGATGTTCCAAGCCGCGCGGGAAAACTGGCTCCAGGAGGCCGAGGGCCCCCTCGTCCGCCATTACGCAGATGCCTTGCTCCGCGCGAGGGCCTGGTCCCTCGAGACGCCTGAGATTGGCCGCGCCCGAGCGCGTTTCCGCCATTGGTCCGAGCTCCTCGGCGACGCCAAGATCAAGGCGTACACCGAGGGGCTCGTCGATCCCGCGAACGGAACACCGTTCACCTATACGCCCGGGGCCCTCGAAACCCCTTGAGGCGGTTCACATCTCGAATGTGAGACCCACGGTCCAGGTCGAGGTGCCGACCTTCATCTGATTCGCGCCGAGGCCGAGGTTGTGGTTCGTCCACTCGCCGAAGATGTGCACATGGTTGATCCCCGACTCTTGATCGAGCGCGGCCATGGAGCGGCGTCCGAGCCAATCGAGCGCGAGCATGCCGCCGACCGCCCAGTGCACGCCGTAGCTCAATCCGATGCCCTTGATCGCGTCGTCGTCGGTCCCGACCTCAGCCGTCTCCTCGCCGACGTCGACCCACCAGAGGCCCGTGCCGAAGCCGATCTTGCCATAAGGAATGAGCGGGATCCCCGTGCGGCGAAAGAGCTCGTCGAGGCGGAGCACGGCCGAGACGTGCATCGGGAGGATGGTGAGCGAGGTCTCGCCGACGCGCCGATCGTCGTAATAATAGGCGCCATCGGCCGCGTCGTACGTCCCCTCGCGGAACGCCTTGCCCGTCGCGGAGGTGTAGCCGAGGCCGACCCCGGGGCCGAGGGATCCGACGAAGGGAATGCGCAGCGCTTGCCAATCGAACTCGGCGCCGAAATGGAACCGGCCCTTGTCGCCGAAGAACTTGCTGTATGGGCCGGTGCCGCCGAACTCCTCGTCGACGGCCGGATAATACAGGCCGAAGCGGATCTCGAGGGCGAACCGCTGGGGGCTGCCTTGCTGCACGCTGCCGCGTTCGCTTTGCCGCCAGTTCGAATCGCGGATCCGCCTCGTTTGCGCCTCCGCGCCCTCGGCCGCGAAGAGCGCCGCGATCCCGACGAGCGCCGATACGAGCATCCTTGTCCGCATCACGACGCCCCCTCGTTCCCCGCGCTGCGCCCGCGTCTCTCCGTTCGCCTGCACCGACGCAGCCCGAGCGCGACCGCGCAGGCGGCGAGCGCACCGCCGAAGAGCCCCGCGGTTCGGGACGCAGGCAACGCCGAGACGGAGCACAAGCCGCCGCCCGTGCCGCCGAGATCACGGTAGACCTCGAAGAAATCGTCGACCGGAATGGGCGCCACGCATTGCACGTCCGACAGCGGCCCGACATTGCCGCGCGTATCCGTCGCCGCCACGGCGATCGCGTATTCGACGCCATTCTCCAGATCCTTGACGATATTCGATTCGCTGCAAGGCTCCCACGCGGGATCGGGGCGCTGCCCCGCCACGAACGGGCTCGTGCACGTCGCGCCGCCGCTCCCGCCTGCGCCACCGCTCCCGCCTGCGCCACCGCTCCCGCCCGCGCCGCCGCTCCCGCCTGCGCCACCGCTGCCGGTCTCCCCTCCAGGGATGAGGACGTTTCCTTTGGCGCAGTACACGGCAACGCCCGCGTAATCGGTGTCCAAGGGGCGCTTGTACACGACTTCAAAACTCCCGTCGCCCTGCGTCACGGACACCTCCGTGGGCATGCCGGGCCCCCAGAGGTCGAGCTTCGAGCTCGTCCATTTCACGTTGCTGACCACGGATCCGCTGCCGAAGAGCATGAAAAACACCGTGATCGCCTTCTCCGCCCCCGTGACGTTTTTCTCTGCGCACGCCTTGACGTCGGGGTCCGGATCGACGGCCACCATGTCCCCCGCCGTCATCACGACCTGCCCCGTGTTGTTCACCGGGTTCGCCTGCGGGATCTCCGATGGATTGAGCTTGAAGCATTGCGCCGTGGGGCCCGTCCGTTGCATCGGATCCGTGCAATCGATCCCCGCCGTCGTCGTCCCCCATACCTCGAACGAATACGAGCTCGTGAACCCCGTGAACGTGAGGTTGAAGGTGAAGGTCTCGTCGGGGTTCAGGCACTCCTCTCGGTTGATGTCCCACTGGGTCGTGAGGCGTAGCGACGCGGGGCTCCGGATGACCGGCTGCTGCGTCTGGAGCGCCACTGTCTGCGCCTCCGCCGCGCCGCTCGTCAGCCACCCCGCCGCGACCCATAACGCCGTCCATGCGCCTCGCAACACGCGCCGCCTCCCGAACGAAGGTCCCCGAAGACCCGACGAACCTGTATCCATCCTGCGTGTTTGAGCACAGCTCGTGCCACGGGGCAAATCCTGCGGCGCGAGGCCGATTCCATCCGGACGGAGCCCGCCGCGCGTGACGAGTTGGCCGGACGGATGGGGCGCGCGTGACAAGTTGGCAACGCGCACGAGCGCCTGTGGCGGATGCCGCGGGGGGCGTGTAGGGTCGCGGCCGCGAGGAGGCTCGATTCCATGACCGTCTCAGCGATCTTCGATCCCGCGCGCTGGCGCGAGGTGCCGGGTTTTTCGTTCACGGACATCACCTACCACCGCGCCGTGGACCAGGGCACCGTGCGTATCGCGTTCCATCGGCCCGAGGTGCGCAACGCGTTTCGGCCGAAGACGGTGGACGAGCTGTACACGGCGCTCGAGCACGCGCGGACCACGGCGGACGTGGGCTGCGTGCTCATCACGGGCAACGGCCCCTCGCCGAAGGACGGCGGCTGGGCCTTCTGTTCGGGCGGCGATCAACGAATTCGCGGCAAGGACGGGTACAAATACGAGGGCGACGAGGCCGGCGAGGTCGACGCGGCGCGCCTCGGGCGGTTGCACATCCTGGAAGTGCAGCGGCTCATTCGTTTCATGCCGAAGGTCGTGATCGCGGTCGTGCCGGGCTGGGCGGTCGGGGGCGGGCACAGCTTGCACGTCGTCTGCGACATGACGCTCGCGAGCCGGGAGCACGCGCGGTTCAAGCAGACGGATCCCGACGTGGCGAGCTTCGACAGCGGCTACGGATCGGCGCTCCTGGCGCGGCAGATCGGCCAGAAGAAGGCGCGGGAGATCTTCTTCCTCGGCCTCGATTACACCGCAGAGCAGGCCGCGGCGATGGGGATGGTGAACGCCGTCGTGCCGCACGAGGACCTGGAGAAGGTGGCGCTCGAATGGGGCGCGCTCATCAACGGCAAGAGCCCGACCGCGATGCGAATGCTGAAATACGGCTTCAACCTCCCCGACGAGGGCCTCGTGGGGCAGCAGCTCTTCGCCGGCGAGGCGACGCGGCTCGCCTACGGCACCGACGAGGCCGAAGAAGGCCGCGACGCGTTCCTGGAAAAGCGCAAACCCGATTACAAGCGCTTCCCCTGGCATTATTGAAGCCACGGCGCGCCCGTTCGTCCTGAAAAACGTATCCGCGGCCGCTGCGGTCTAGGCCTGGCCGTCCACGACACGAGCGGGCGGGCTCGGGCGCCTCCCGACATTCGGAGCCGGGCGCCCACCATGGCCTACCAAGGCGACCGTCTCGCTACGGTATACTACCCTTTCACGCCACGTGGCCGACCCCCCCGCCCCGACCGCATCGACGTCCTTGCCGAACGACGGCCCGAACCCGGGGACCGTCGCGACGAACCGGGACAAGGCGCGCCACGCAGCCGCGTCGTCGCTCCTCGGCATCGCCCTCAACCGCGCCGAGATCGAGCGCGTCGCGCTCCTGTCGACGTTGCTCTTCCTGTCCGCGCTGCTGCTCGTCGTCGGCCGCACTGCGCGGGACGCGCTCTTCCTGACGCGTTTTCCCGTCACGTGGATCGCGCCGATGTGGATGGCGTACGGCGTGGTCTCGGCCGTCGTGGCCTTCGGCTACGAGCGCGGGCTCCGGAAGCTGCCGCGCGCGCGCTTTGGCGCGGTGTTCGCGATCGGCGCGGCCGCGAGTTACGTCCTGCTCCGCGTGCTCATCGGCGAGGACATCGGCGCCGCGTATCTGATCTTCGCGATCTGGGCCGACGTCATCGCGAACCTGACCGGCATGCTCGCCTGGAGCATCGCGCAGGACCTCTACGACGCGCGCAGCGCCCGGCGCATCTTCGGGCTGATCGGCGCCGGGCACATCGCGGGCACGGTCGTCTCGGGCCTCGGGGCCGGCGCGATCGCGCCGATCATCGGCGCGGAGAACCTCATCTTCGTGCTCGTCGCGGCGCTGCTCGGCGTGGCGCTCCTCTGCCGCATCACCGCGCGAAGGCACGGCACGGCCTCGCGGAGCCGCGCCGATGATCGAGCGAGCGCGCAGCAGCAGGAACAAACGCCCCTCTTGAACTCGCGCTACGTCGGCGCCCTCGCCGTGACGATCCTGGTCGTCTACACGATCCTCACGGTCGGCGATTACCAGTTCAAGGCGATCGCCCGCACGTCGTACCCGGACCGCGACTCGCTCGCGCGGTTCATGGGCACGTTTTACGGCGCGATCGGGATGATCGGGCTCTTCGTCCAGCTCGTCGTCACGCCCCGGATGCTCGATCGCGCGGGCGTGCTCGGAGGCGCGGCGACGATGCCCGTCGCGTTCGTCGCGAGCACGGTCTTGCTCCTCGCCTTCCCCTCGATGCCGCTCGCGGCGGTGCTCAAGGCGAGCGACAACGCGCTGCAGTTCTCGATCTTCGACGTGACGCTGCAGATCCTGTTCTTCCCCTTCCCCGCGGCGCTCCGGGATCGGGTGCGGACGCTGGCGTCCGCGATCATGAAGCCCCTCGGCTGCGGCGTCGGCGCGGCGCTCTTGCTCGCGTTCAGCCCCTCGGCGAGCGAGGCGCAGCCGGGAGCTTCGCTCATCACGGCCGCGGCGAAGCTCGGGTACGTGACGCTCCCGCTGGGCCTCACGATCCTGCCGCTCCTGCTCGTCGTGCGGCGCGGCTACGTGGAGGCGATGCAGGGGACGCTGCTCCGCGGCAAGCTCACGCCGGAGATGCCCCAGCGCGGCGGAAGGGCCGTGGCCGCGCTGGCCGGGGCGCTGTCGAGCCTCGACGCGCCGCAGGTGCTCTTCGCCCTCGATCGGCTGCGGCAGCTCGATCCGGCGCGCGTCCGCGAGGCGCTGCCCGCGCTCACGCGGCACGTCTCGGCGCGCGTGCGGGCCGCGGCGCTCCGGACGTCACGCGCGGTGGGGCACCCCGAGGCCGCGGCGCTGGCCCGCGAGCGGCTCGAGGATTCCGATCCCGAGGTCCGAGGCATCGCAGTGGAGCTGCTCGCCAACGCGCTCGGCGAGGACGCGCATGAAGAGCTCTGCGCGCTCGCGACGCGAGGAGGCGACGACGCCGTGCGGGCCGCGTCGATCGCGGCGCTGCTCCGGCACGGCGGGCTCGGCGGCATGCTGGAAGGCGCGCCGAGGCTCCGGGATCTGCTCGACAGCGAGGACCCGGCCGAGCGCGTGACGGCGGCACGCGTGCTCGGTTTGGTAGGACAACCGCAGCTCGAACGGGCCGTCGCGCGGCTGCTCTCCGACACCGACCCGGCCGTGCGGAAGGCCGCGCTCTCGGCCTCCGCGACGGTGGCCGCGCCGAAGCTCCTGCCGCTCCTCGAAGGCTCGCTCGCCGATCACACGCTGGGGAAGGCCGCGTCGAACGCGATCGTGGCGCTCGGCGATCGCGCCATCCCGCGGCTCGTGACGACGCTCTCGGATCCGAACGCGAACGAGGTCGTGCGGCTCGCGATCCCCCGTCTTCTGTCACGGATCGGCACGAGCGCCGCGCTCGCCGCGCTGCTCGATCGGGTGGACGAGCCGGACGATCGGGTGCGGCAGAAGGTGCTCGCGTCGGCCTCGCGGCTGCGCCTCGCGCTCGGCGCGCCGCCTGCGCCGCTCGAGCCGATCCGCGAGCGCATCGAGCGAGAGGCGCACGCCCACGAGCGCGAGCGGGACGCCTACCTCCTCGTGCGCCCGCGCCTCGCACGCCCGCTGCTCGACGCGCACGTCGAACGCCGCTTGCGCAAGGGCCTCATTCGGATCCTGCGCCTCTGCGAGCTCGTCTACCCGCGCGACGTCGTGGCCGGCGTGCGGACGCACGTCTTCGGCAAGGATCGTTCGCTCCGGGCGAACGCCTTCGAGGTGCTCGAATCGCTGCTCGATCGCCGGCGCGGCGCGCGGCTCGTCGCGTTGTTCGAGCGCTACCTCGAGCTCGCCGACGGGCTGCCGCGCGGCGGCGCGCATCCGAGCACGGACGACGTCGTGACCTTCGTGCGGTCCGAGCTCCAGTCGAACGACCCTTACCGCGCCGCGCTCGTGCTTGAAGCGGTCGCGGTGCACCGGATCGAGGCGTGCGCGAAGGACGTGATCCTCGCGCTCGACGCGCCCGATCCGCTCGTGCGCGAGGCCGCGGCGATCGCGGTGGTCGAGACGCGGGCTGCAGGCGCGGAGGAAAAACTCCAGGCCCTCGTGAAGGATCCGGATCGGGTCGTCGCGCGGTGGGCTGCGTACTGGGCGAGGACGGGGCGAAGCGCGATCGAGGCGGGAGACGGCATGTACACGACGATCGAAAAAGTGCTCTTTTTGCAGCGTGTCCCGATCCTCTCGAAGATCTCGGGCGAGGAGCTCGTCGGGCTCGCGCGGACCTCGGAGGTCCTCGGCCTGCCGCGTGGCGAGGTGATCTTCCGGCAAGGGGACTCCGGCGCCGCGCTCTACTTCATCATCTCGGGCTCGGTCAGCTTGCGCGTCGAGGGCAAGGAAGTCGTGCGGCTCGGGGCGAACGAGGTCTTCGGCGAGACATCGATCATCGATCGCGAGCCCCGCGCGGCGACCGCGGTGAGCCTCGAACCCGTGGAGCTCCTGCGCGTATCGGGCGAGGACTTCAGCGCCGCGGTGCACGACACGGCCGAGATCGCGATGGGCGTCTTGCGCGTGGTGAGCGTGCGTCTGCGCGAGGCCGATCGCCGGCTCTCGATGGCGGAGGCCGAGCTCGCGCGGCTGCGCAGGGCCTCGAGCCCGACGGACGAGACGCCGCAGCCCGAGGGCGACGCGGGCGCGACGCGACGGAGCTGGGACGACGACGAGTGAGGTGTCAGGGGCGCTGCGGAGATCGCAGATCCGCCTCGATTTGACGGAGCAACGCGGCCTCGCGGGTTCGGTTCGGGTGACGCTCGACGAAGGGCGCGAGGGTCGCCCGCGCCGCGTCGAGCTGGCCCTGGCGCGCCTGGAAGACCGCGAGGTTGAAGACGGCCTTCGTCGAGTCGGGATCAAGCTCGACGGCCTTGCGGAACTGCTCCTCGGCCTCGCGCGCGCGACCCACGTCGAGCAGCGCCACGCCGAGCTGCGCGTGCGGCTCGGACCACGTCGGCAGGATCTCGGAGGCACGCTCGAACGGCCGGATCGACGCGGCCGACTTGCCCTCGTTGAGCAGCGCCGAGCCGTAGTTGTGATGCGCCCGCGCCGACCTCGGTACGACCTCGATCGCCGCCTCGAACAGCGTCCGCTCGTTCTTCCAGTCCGCAGCGCGGCTCCACGCGAGGGCCAGGTTGCCGAGCATCACGGGCGCGAGCACGAGCACGAACGAGCGCACGTGCGCCGGATTCACCTTCGGGGGTTTCTGCGCCGCGCGTTTCTTGCCCTTCCCTGCGGAGGCCGCGGGCACCACGAGCGCACCGGGCGTTCGCTCCAGCATCCACTCGGCGAGCCGCGCGATCCCGAGCGCAAACCCCGCGGCCGGCACGTACAGCAGCCGCTCGGCGAAGATCGTCGGGAGCACGAAGGGCAACTGGCTCACGACGATCCACGGAACAAGCACCATCACGGCGGCGAGCGCGAGCAAGGGCTCCCGCCGGCGCAGGCGGATCGCCAGGGCGACGAGGCCCACGAGCGCGAGCGCGGACGCGAAGACGGGCAGGACAAACGGGCTGTGCTCCGGGAGAATCGCGGCGTACGAGTAGTCCGCTGACAAACCCACGGGCAGGACGATCTTGCCGAGCGCCATGCCGAACAGCCGCAGCGACGTCCAGATCCGCGGCCCCCATCCCTCGGCGAGCAGCGGGTTTGCTTGAAGCTCACGCGCGACCGCGGCGAGCGGCGACGCGAAGGCCAGGCTTCGCACCACGATCACCACGCCCGCCGCGGCGACGAGAGAACCGTACCGCGCTGAAAGGAGCCGCGGCGCGCGCCCCGGCGGCGAGAGGATCCGATCCGCGAGAAATAGGAACAGCGGAAAGACGATCGCCGATTCCTTGGATGCGAGCGCCCCCGCGAACGCGAGCGCCGCGCCGATCACGCTTCGAGGCGTTTCCGCCTCGTCCGCGCGTCCCGCGACGAACCACGCGAGCCAGCAAAATCCAGCCGCCATCACGTCCGCGCGCCCCACGAGCCCCACCACCGCCTCCGTGTGGATCCCGAGCACGCCGAACACCATCGCCGCGACGACGGCGAACGTGGTCCGCCCCGTGTGCCGCGCGAGCGCGAGCGCGAGCACCACCGACGTCGCCGCGTGCAACACGAGGTTCGTCTCGTGAAACCCGCCCGTGACGTGTTTGTTCAGCCAGAACGACAGCACCACGAGCGGGCGCCACGTCCCCGGCCCCTCGCCCGGCGGCCGCCCCCAAAAGTCCGTGCTGAAGAGCGCCCCGAGATCGAGGTCGCCCTGCACGACCGGGTTCTCCTGGATCGCCCCGCGATCGTCGAAGACGAAGTTCGCGCCAAGCGCACGCGCGTGTCCGAAGAAAGCAGCCGCCGCGACGAGCGCGAGCGCGCCACGGGACAACGCTGCTTTGGCTCGGGTCATGGTTACTTGATGATGCGCGCCTGCACCGTGCCCGCACGCAGGTCGTCGCGCAGGACGAGCTCGTAACGGTTCGAGTCGAGGCTGCCCGACCGCAGGACGAAGATGATCGCCTGCGCCCGCCGATCGCTCAGATCCGCGCTCACGCCCTTCGTGCCGAGCGAGACGCTGACCTGCTCGATCTTCGGGTTCGCGCGCATCGTCGCCGCGATCTCCTCGAGCGCCGCCTGCCCCTCGGGCGTGAGCTGATCGCCCGTGCTGAACTTGATCGGCGGTTTGATCTCGAACGATTCACCCTTGAGCCGCGCGTACTTGGGGCAGCCCTCGGGCGCGGGACCCGGCTCGGTCGGGCACTTGTCCACGGGCTCCGGGAGCTGATCGTTGTCGACGTCGGGACAACCGTTCGCCTCGGCGCTCGCGTGTTTGACGCCCGGGCTCTGCGGGCAAGCGTCCTCTTCGTCGCGGATGCCGTCGCCGTCCTTGTCGGTCGACGGGCAACCACGCTCCTTCGGATCCGCGTTGTCGGGTCCGGCCGCGTCGGGGCAGGCGTCTTCGGCGTCGGGGATCTTGTCGAGGTCGCGATCCGACGGTCCCTTCGGCGCCATCGGCTTGGGTTTGCCGCCGCCGACGTACGCGAGGCTCAGGACCCCGCGGAAGCCCGGCGCGCCCGCGGCGCCGCCAAACCCCGGCCCGCCGCTCAAGCCGACCTGCATCCCGCCGAACGCCATGCGCACCGACGCGAGCGGCTCGATCTGCAGGTCGATCGAGCTCGGCGGATCCTTGCCCTCCTCCACGGACGCGTGCGTCTGGTTGAACATCGCGAAGCTCGGCTCGAGCCCGACCCACAGGAACGACGCGGCCCGGAGCTGCGCGGCGCAAGCGAGCGCGATCCGCTCCCCGTCTGAGCCGGCCACGTCGATGAAGAACAAGGGCGAGACGAAGGCCGTGCACCCCCATCGGAACGAGCCCTTCTCGCTCGCGACGCCGAGATCGACCTCAGCACGAAGCCTCTTGTCCGAGAGGAACGACGCCGTCGATCCGACCGGCGCCCAGAACCTTGCACCTGCAACGAACGTGAACGCCTTCGTATCGACGGGACGGAAATGCAGACCCGCGCGGAGATCACCGACGCCGAACGTCTCGGGCTGACGGATGATGACGCCGTACCTGTCGAGCGACTCTTGGAGGTCGCCGTTCAGGAAGAGCCCGACGGGGAGCGCGAGATCAACCGTGAGCCAGGGCAGCGGCGTGATCGAGCCGCCGACGTGCGCGAGAAGTGCGTTCTGGACCGGCGTCGCCGCGATGGTTTCGCCGCCTTGCCCGTCGATCGTGACGGCCTTGAGCAGCCCCATGCCGTAGTCGAACGACAGGCCGAACGCGAACTCGATGGTGTTCGTGCCCTTCTCGTGAGGCCCGAGCGCACGGAGGAAGGGGCTCTCCGGCGAGGCCGGCTGGAGCTGGTCGATGCGGATGCCCTCGTCGAGACGGGCCTTGTTTACCTGGGCCGAAGAGGAGCCCGCGAGGGAAAAGCCCGTCGCAAACGCGAAGAGCCCTGCCCATCCTTGCCGTGCACGCACGGGGCCACCTTACATGCACTGCCGGGCCCGTTGGAACTGGGACCTGCATCCCATCGAAGATCCCGCGCAATCCGGTTCGCGTCCCGACCCCGGGGGCGCATCTCGCGCCGGGATCACGAGGCGCGGAAACGATCCGGGCCCTGGCCCGTCCAAGGGATCACGGCGCGGAACGACGCTTGCAAGACCGTAGCGACGAGCGCTTCCGCTCTGGCAACTGCTTCGACGAGGTCCCATCATCATGAACGCCATGCGCTTTGCCGAGACGTCGCCCCGCACCGATCGACCCGCGCCCCGGCCCGCCTTGCCAGGGCGTCGCTTCACTTCCCTCGCGCTGTCGCTCCTCGCGGCCGCACTTTCGTTCACACCTCTGGCTGTCCAAGCGGATACACCCGCGGGCCTGCCGCAGGGCTGGACGAGCGACGCGCCCGAGGAGGCCGCAGCCCCGAACACCGACCGCTTTCAGCCCACGCAAGCCGTGGACGCGCAAGTCAGCGTGACGGTGTCGGGTGACGAATACGTCGACACGGATCCCGCCGCGCTCAGCGATTTCCGCGAGCCACTCGCGGCCTACGGCACGTGGGTGGACGATTCCACGTACGGCACGGTCTGGGTGCCGAGCGCCACCGTCGTCGGCGCTGACTTCGCGCCGTATCAGACGGCCGGCCGCTGGGAGCTCGACACCGACAGCAACTGGATGTGGGTCAGCGATTACGACTGGGGCTACATCCCGTTCCATTACGGTCGCTGGACCTGGATCGGCGGCCGCGGCTGGGGCTGGATCCCGGGCCGCGTGTATGCGCCCGCGTGGGTCACGTGGCGCATGACGGATTATGGGTACGTCGGCTGGGCTCCGATGGCGCCGTCCTGGTACTGGTTCGGCGGCTCCGCGGTGAACGTGTGGGTGACGCCGTCGTCCGCGTTCGTGTTCTGCCCGTCGAGTTACGTGTTCCACCGCCACGTGCACACGTACGTCGTGCGGGATCGCGACATCGTCCGCCGCATCGGCGCGCATTCGCGGCCGTATCGCCCGGCCCAACCCACGGCGGGCGGAGGCGGCGCGCACGCGCGTTCGTCGTATCGCCCGGCTTCGCCCTCGCTCGCCGAGGCGAAGATCCCGTCCGGTGCCGCCCCGGAAAAACGCTCGGCGCCCGACGCGCGCGCGGCCGCTTATTCGCGTCGCAGCACGACCGCACAAGCGAAGGCGATGCCGGCGCCGTCGCGCGGGCTCGTCGCTTCGCCGTCCGTTTCCAGGGCCCAGGGCGGGCATGCCGAGGGTCGCGGCGTGCACGTCGATCGCAGCCCGCGCGGCGACGTCAGCCCGCGTGAGCCGCGCGGCGGCCGCGGCGAGGTCTCCACGCCGAGCGCCTCGCCGTCGCGCCCCGCGGTTTCGCCTTCGAGGCCGGCCGTCTCCTCGCCGAAGCCCTCGCGGCCCGCGACCGAGTCGCGTCCCTCGACGGAATCGCGTCCGTCGGCCTCGCCGTCGCGGCCTTCGACGTCGCCCTCGCGGCCTTCGGTTTCGCCCTCGCGCCCGTCGGTTTCGCCCTCGCGGCCTTCGGTCTCGCCGTCTCGCTCGTCCTCGCCGTCTCGCTCGTCCTCGCCGTCTCGCTCGTCCTCGCCGTCTCGGCGAGGGCGGTAGCTCGCGGAGCTTGGCTCGCCTCTTGCGAAACCCCCGAACAGGAGCACGTCCGATGCCTTCTTTTCTACGCAACGTGAAGCTTGGTTCACTGACGGTGTGGCCGGCGGTTCTCGGGCTCGTCGCCTGTGTCGGCCTGGGGAGCAGCACGACGGGATGCATCATCGTCGACGACGACGATGACGAGACGGTGATCATCGACGATGGCCGGCCCCCGGAGCAGCCGATGGAGATGAGCATCGAGACCGATGTTCAGCTCGACGCGGTCCCGGGCGACGGCGTGGGGGTGTTCGTCGAGTACTACTCGAGCGGCGTGTACCGGATCTGGACGACCTGCGACACGAACTATTCCGGCGTGGTTTGCCCGATGGACATCTTCATGTCGGTCGACACGAGCTCGACGATCGACGCCGTCACGACCGACGATCTCGAAGGCGCCGATCACGTGAACATCCGCGAGGCTCAGGGGACGGTCGACATGCACGTCGATACGGGCGTGGACATCGACGCCATCGAGATCAGCACGACGCCCGGCGCGATCCTCCGCCTCGAGGTCCTCATCGACAACGTCCCGCAGCCGCGCTTCGTGTACTGGTACGGCAACGGCGTCCTGCACGACGGCGCCCCGACGAGCCCGGTCGACTTCGTCCCGACCGTGCCGTGAACGAAAAAGGCCCGGCCGACGCTCTGTCGACCGGGCCTTTGGGTTTCCCCGCCTCGCGCCTTCTCCTACTTGCCCTTCTTCACGCCGGGTTTGTCCGCAGGCTTCGCCGCCGGTTTGTCTGCAGGCTTCGCCTCGGGCTTCGCGGCGGCATTCGCCGGCTTGCCCTCCGGATCCCATGACTCGGGCTCGCCGAGGCCAAGCGTCGCGAGCTGCGGCCCGACAGCCTCGCGCGGGCCCACGACGATCACCGTCGCAGAGGTCGGATCCACGTGCGACTTCGCGAGCGCCGTGACCTCCGCGAGCGTCGCGCTCTGTCGTGCGCGGGTCGCCTCGCTGTCGTGACCGGGCGGGAGCCCGAGCCGCGCCAGCGTCGCGAGCCTGCGCGCCGTGCCGCTCACGGTCTCGTAGGTCTGCATGAGGTCGGCTCGATCCTGCGCCTTCGCCTTGTCCAGCTCCTCCGCCGTCGGCCCCGAAGACGCCATCTTCGAAAGCTCGCTCAGCATCTCCTTCAGCGCGACGCCGGTCGCGGGCGTCTCGACCGAGGCGATGGCCCAGAACCCGCCCTTGTTGCGGCTCTCCTGGAACGTCGAACCTGCGCCGTACGCCCAATGATGCTCCTCGCGCAGGTTCATATTGAGGCGCGACGTGAACGAGCCGCCGAGCGCCGTGTTGATGAGCTCGAGCCGCGGGAGCACGGGATCACTCGCGGCCACGCCGTCCCGCACGACCGCGATGACGGACTGCGGCGCGCCGGGTCGATCGACAAGCACGAGCTTTGGGCGCGCCGAGGCTGCGCGCGGCCCTGGGAACTCCTTCGGCGCGGCCTTCGCGGGCGGCGCTTTCCAGGCGCCGAGCTGCGCGTCGACGATGTCCGTCACCTCCTTGCGGGAGATGTCGCCGGCCACGACGAGCACCGCGCGATCGGGGCGGAAGCTCTCCTTGTAGAAGCTCTTCACGGCCTTCAGATCGAGCTTCGCCGCCGCTTCGAGCGAGCCGTCTGCGGGGTGGCCGTAGGGCGTCTCCGGGCCGAAGAGCACCGCGGCGTTGATCACGCGCGAGACGCTCATCGGCTCGTCGGACCGCTTCTTCAGGTTGTTCTGCCAGAGCTCCGAGACGCGCTTCCACTCCTTCGCGTCGAAGTGCGGCCGCGCGACGACGTCCGAGAAGATGCCGAACGCCGCGTTGAAGTTGTTCTTCAACACGGTGAGCGAGAGGACGCTCGCGTCGGCGCTCGTGCCGAGCGCGAGCGTCGCGCCGAGATCGTGGATGCCGCTCGACACCTCGACGGCGCTGCGCTTGCCGGCGCCCTCGTCGAGCATGTCGGTCGTGATGTGCATCAGGCCGGGCAGGTTCGCCGGATCGGCCGAGGACCCGCCGCGCACGACGAGCACTGCCGACACGAGCGGCAAGCCGTGCTTCTCGACCAGCCACACCGAGAGGCCGTTCTTGGTCGTGAACGTCTCGACGGCGGGAGGTGTGAACGGACGGCTTGCCGGGAGCTCCGGCTTGGGGCCGAGAAGGTCCACCGCGGGCGGCGTGGGCTTCGCCTCGGCGACGGGCGGGGTCGATTCCTTCTTCGTCGGATCGACCGGCTGGACCTGGGGCTCGGCGCCGCACGCGGCGAGGGCCGTGAGCGCGACGAGCGAAAGGAAGGCCGACGTCTTGGCAAACCTCACGGGGCACCTCCGGCAGGCTTCTTCTCGGGCTCGACGCGGATGATCACACGGCCGTTCAGGTCGAGGGTGCTCTTCGCGGTCCGCTGGAGCGACTCCGGCGTGACCCCGCGGTAGCGGGCGAGATCCTTCTCGGCGAAGCCCGGATCCCCGACGTACGTCTCGTACTGGTTCAGCATCGAGGCGCGCGCGGTGACCGACTGCAGGCGCGAGACGAAGCCCGTCTCGTACTGGTTCTTCGCCCGCACGATCTCCGCCTGGCTCGCGGCCTCGCTCGTGATCTTCGTGAGCTCCTTGTCGATCGCGGCTTCGAGCTGTTCGAGGGTCACGCCCGGACGCGCGATGGCCTCGACGACGAAGTATGAGCCGAGATCACCGGACGCTTGGTACGCCGACACTTCCTGCGCGACGGGGTTGTCGTAGACGAGCGCCTTGTAGAGCCGGCTCGCCTTGCCGTCTGTGAGGATCACGCTGAGCAGGTCGAGCTCCGCGTCGCCGGGCGCGTACCGCGCGGGGCTGTGCCAGGCCATCACGACCTTGCCGAGCTCCACCTTGTCCGTGAGCGTCTCGCGCACGACCTTGTCGAGCTTGACGGGCTTCGCCTGCGGCGCCGCGGGCAAGGGTGATGACGGGATCGAGCCGAACCACTTCTCGAGGATCGGCTTGATCTCGGCCGGCGAGAAATCACCCGCGACGACGAGCGAGGCGTTGTTTGGGACGTACCAGCGCTTGAAGAAGCCCTTCACGTCGTCCACCGTCGCGGCCTGCAGGTCCTCGTGCGAGCCGATCACGGGGTGGTGGTAGGGATGATCCGCGGGGAAGAGCAGCTCGGGGAGGCGCAGCTCGACCTTGCCGTAAGGCTCGTTCTCCGTGCGCTGCCGCCGCTCGTTGCGCACGACCTCGCGCTGCACGTCGAGCTTCTCCTTCGTCATCTCATCGGCGAGCGAGGAGAAGCGATCGGCTTCGAGCCAGAGCAAGAGCTTCAGCGTGTGCGCGGGGCCGACGTCGAAGTAGTCCGTGCGGTCCTCGCTCGTCCACGCGTTGTTCCAGCCGCCCTCGGACTCCATCCACGTGTCGAACATCTTGGGTGGTGCGCGGCGCGTGCCCATGAACATGAGGTGTTCGAAGAGATGCGCGAAGCCCGTGCGCTTCGGCTCCTCGAAGCGCGAGCCCACCTTCACCATCGTGTTCACCACGACAAGCGGCAGCGCGTGATCCTCGTGCAGGATCACGGTGAGGCCGTTCGACAGCTTGTACTTCTCGAACGGGACTTTGATCTCGGCCTTCTGCTCGGCGTGAGCGGTCGCGACGAACGCGGACAGGGCGAGCGGCGCGGTGAACGCGAGCGCGGAGGCGAGGAGCGCCGCGGCTCGCACGCGGCGCCATCGAAGAGGAGGACGGATCGATCGCATGGCCGGAGAGCGTGCCCCTTTGGCCCGCGATTGCAAGCGGCGAGCGTGGCCGAAGGTGCGGAGAGAAGAACCTAACGACCGCTTCGCGAAGGGGCCTTCGCGGGCAAGCTCGCGGGCGTGCGCGTGTCCGACGACGAGGAGCCCTTCGACTTCTGGCCATTCACGACGACGGCGATGCCCGCGACGACGGCGATCAGGAACAGGACGAAGAAGAAGATCTTCCAGAACGAATACGGCGCCTTCCCGATCACCTCGCCGGTCTGTCCGTTCACGAGGAACTGGTAGGGCTTGTCCTGGTACCGATAGGCCGCGATCCACACGGGCAAGAGCACGTGCTTGAAGGTCACGCGCGAGAAGTGGTTGTCGACGTGCAGGTTGCGTTGCTCGTCCCCCGGGACGTCGCTCCGGCAGCGGCTCCACTGGGTCGAGCCCATGATCGTTTGCCCCGTGTCCCACGCGGGCATGAGATCGATCGCGTAAGATTCGGCGCGCCAGCCAGCGAGGAACTCGGGGCGATAGGGCGTGAGCTCGCCGGTGTTGAAGGTGCGGAAGCTGTCTCCGAGGTTCTCGGGCAGGCCCTTCGAGGCGCACACGATCACGTCGTCGAAGGTGTCGGTGCGACGGCCACGCGCGGACTCCCAGCGCGTCTTCTGCACCTGCCGCGTTTGCCGGTTGCCCTGCTCGTCCGTATATGTTTCGGTCTCGTAATAATGGTAGCCGGCCTCGGCGGTCCACGACGAGTCCACGCGCGCGTCGAACGTCCAGTACGGGACGTACACGCCGGCAAACCCCTCGACCTTGGCCATCTTCTTGAGGTCGTTCGGGCGGAACCAGAGCGAGCCGATCCACTCGTCGAAGCGATGATTCGCGCTGTTCTTGTCGACCTTGAAAGGCACGACGGACTCGGGGCGGATCGCCGTGCCCGCGGACTGCTGCGCGAGGACCTGGTGCGATCGACAGAAGGTGCACGTCGCGGTCTGCTCGCCGGGCGGGACGTTGACGGTCGCGCCGCACTCGCGGCAGCTCACCTGCGCGACCGGCGTGCCGTACCCACGCGCGGCGAGGCGCATGCCCTCTTCGATCGGGATCTCACGGACGTGGCCCCCGCCCGCCTGGGGAACGGCCTGCTGGAAGCCGCAATAAGGGCACTTCATGGCCTGCGTGCCCGCGTCGTAGCCGAGCTTCGCGCCACACTGGCCGCACGGGAACGTGTCGCCCGAAGGGCCCGGATCGAATGCGCTCGTCACCCTCTTGTCCTCCAGCTCCGATGTTACAAGGAAGCTCGCTGCAAAGGCCACGCGCGCGAACCGCGCGTCACGTGGCCTCGACGTCAGCCTCGGGCGTGGGGGCGTGCGAGGGGAGATCGAGGAGGCTGCCTTCGCGCTTCTTGCCGATCTCGCCGGCGCGCGCGAGGGCCATGCGGAAGAGGACGGGACCGATCATCTCGTTGATGACGATCGTGCCGAGGATGAGCGTCGCCGCACCCTGGCCCCAGGGCTTGAACGAGCTCGCGACGAGGTTCGCGAGGCCGATGGCGACGCCGGCCTGCGGGAACATGCCGAAGGGAACGCGGGCCGCGACCGCGGGCTCGACCTTCGCCACGCGAGCGCCGAAGCGCGCGCCGACGAAGATGCCCGCCGCGCGGGTGAGCGCTGCCACGGCCGCATAGGGCGCGACCGAGAAGAAGGCGTGCAGGTGCACCTCGGCGCCGACGACCGCGAAAAAGACGGCGAACGTGGGCATCGCCGCGACCTCGGTCTCGTGGATGACCTCGTGGCCGCTGACAGGGCTGATGTTCTCGAGGAAGAGGCCGGCCGAGAGGCCGACGAGCAGCGGGTCGAGGTGCAGCGCACCGCCGATCTCGGCGACAACGAAGAGGACGGCGAAGACGAAGAGGCCGATGCGCTGGCCGACGCGGCGAATGTAGAGCGCCGCGACGAGCCCGACGCCGATGCCCGTCGCGATGGAGCCGAAGATGTGCACCGCGAGCGCGCCGAAGATCGAGCTCTGGCCCGCGCCGCTCGCCGTCGCGGGGAACACGGCGTGCGCCACGGACTCGGTGAAGGAGAAGGCCACGACGACCGCGAGATCCGCGAGGACCACGATCGAGAGGCACATCTCGCTGAGCGGACCGGTCGCGCGCGTCTCCTTGAGGATGCCCATCACGACGGCGGGCGAGAGCGCGCAGAGCACAGTGGAGCAGATGAGCGCGACCGCGAGGCGCTGCGCCGAGGTCATGTCCGCGGTGAACTCGATACGCCCGAGGACGAACGCGAAGAGCCCGAAGAGCAGGATGAACTCGGTGAGCAGGCCGAAGATCGAAACAAGGCCGATGCTGCGGATCTTCGGGCGGAGGCGCGCGAAGTTGAGCTCGCATCCAGCGTTCAACGCGATGAGCCCAACCGCGACCTTCTTCACGAGCGTGAGGTCGCCGAGCATCGACGGCGTGATGAGACGGAGGACCTCGGGGCCAAAGAGCGCGCCGCAGAGGATGAAGCCCGTGAGGTGCGGCAGCCGGAGGTCGTGGAAGATGTGCCCCGTCTGCATCGCCGCGATCAGCAGAAAGCCGAACGCGAACGCCGCACCCGAGCCCGTGATCGTGGCATCTGCGGGCAAGAAGGATCGCGCAGCAAAGGAGATGCCGGCGACGAGCGCGAGGACGATCGCCGCGCGGATCACGCGCTTCCCTCCGGCGTCGTCGGCGTCGTCGAGAGGACAGGCGCCGCGTCGGCCTGCGGCTTCGGCGGATCCGGCGGCAGCACGCGCGTGGGGGGAATCGGCGTGAGATCCACGCCGACGCGCCGGCGCCGCCATTCGAGGATCCGCACCACGACCTCGGTGAGCACGCCGCCGATGATGACGGCGTTGATGACCCATCGAACACGCTCGAGTCCGTACCCGTGGTACAGGGTCGCCGCGCTGACCATGAGGACGATGGAGCTCGGGCTCTGCGGCGCGAGCGCGAGCGCCAGCATGCCCGCGCTCGGCAGCTCCTTCGGCCCCACGCGCTTCGACCAGATCGCGCCGAGACGTTTGCCCGCGACGCGTGCGAGGACGAACGCCGTCGCGAGGAGCCAGCCCTGCCATTCGAGCGGCCGCCATGTCGCGCCGACGACGAGGAGGAAGATCAGGTAGATCGGGCGCTCGACGTCGAGCAGCGTCTTCTTCAAGCCTTCGAGATCACGGATCGGGAGGTTCGCGAGCAGGGCGCCCGCGATCGCGCAGACGACGGGGACGCTCAGCGCGAGGTACCCGGCGACGCCCGCCGAGAGCGCCACCGCGCCGAGCAAGAGCGTGAGCTCCTCGGCCGCGTTGTGCGCGCCGCGCAGGAGGACGTACGTCACGATGCCGAGCACGCCGCCGAGGCCGAGCGTCAGGAGCAACCACGCCGATGACGGCAAGACCCAGCGCGTCGTGTCGTTCTCCGGACGGAAGAGGATCGCGATGACGCCGAGGAGCGCGAGGCCCGTGACCTCGTCGAGGCTCGTGACCTCGTCGATCATGCGCGCGGCCTTGCGACCGACGCGGCGCTCCCAGATCTCCATGCTGATCGGCGCGCTCGGAGCCGCGCAGGCCGCGAGCACGAGCGCATCCCGCGCGAAGGCGTTCCGCTCCCAAGGCACGCCCATGCCGAGCAGCGCCATGGCGCAGAGGCCCGCGGTCGTGAGCATGGGGACGACGGACTCGAGGACGATGACGGGGCCGAGCGACGCCGGCAGCGCGTCGAGCTTGCGCACGTCGAAGTGCAAGCCCACGACAAACCCGACCCAGCCGAGGCCGAACTCGAACGCGGGCTTGAGGTCGAGGAGGACCTGGGGCGTCAGAATTCCCACGCTGTCGAGCGAGAAGATCGCGCCCATCGCGAGGAACGGCACGCCCGCGGAGATGAGGACGGTGACGCCGAAGCGCTGCTCGAGCGCCTTCACCTTCGGCTGCGCGAGCAGCACGGCCAGCCCGAGCGCGACCGCGAGGCCGACGACGACGCGGAGCCGATCGGGAGGCATCACTCCGCGAGTATCGGCCAAGATCGGCGGCTTGGCCTGCGGAAAACGCGCCAAAACGCGCATGCGTTCCGCACGTCGGAGGGCCGCGCCTCACGGCCGCACACGCATTTCCGCGCCCACGTCGAAACGCGGGCGTCTGGGCTCTTTCGTCAGGATCGGGTCGTGCGCGGGGCCGGCGTCCGTGATCGACCGCGGCTCGTCGAAGGCGCGCGCGGCGGCGCCTCCTGGCTCGAAGGCATGGGCGTGACCGAGCGGGCGCGCAGGAGGTTCCCGTCGCACTCGACCTCGACGCCGAGCGCGCGACACCGACGCACGAGGCGCTCGAGATCGACGTCGGGCGCGAGGAGCAAGCCGGACGGCGGAGACGGATCGATGAAAAGCTCGGAGGCGGGGCGCCGCGTGCGCAAAAGCTCGCGGATCTCCGCGTCTTCCACCCACAGAAAGCCCGCGGCGGGGACGAAGCTCGCGCGGCCAATCACCACGCTCGCCTGGATGAGCATCTGCGAGATGCCCTCGGGGAGCTTCGCGACGGCCTCGATCCGCGTGCGAAGCGCGTCGCTCTCGAGCCCGGCGGAGAGGGCGCGCGCGATCGACGAGGGCGCGAGGAGGAGATCGACCTTGTCGCCGATGCGCGTGATCTCGGCGAACGGGACGAGCGCGAGCACGTGCGCGACGCGCGCCGAGGGGGCGATCTGGAGGATCTGCGTCTCAACGAAATGGCTCGGGGCCGCGTCGAAGCTCGGCGGGGTGCCCGCGAGCATGGCGCGGCCGCGCGGCGTGAGGCGCAAGGCAGGGCCGTCGTCGAGGTCGTCGCCGCCGAGGTCGAGGATGCCGAGCGCCGGCAAGGATTCGAGCGCGATGCGGCGCGTGATTTCGAGGACCTCGGGCGCTTCGTTGGAGGTGCGATCACCCCAGCGGCGCAAGAGGCGCTCGACGCCGCCGATGCGATCGTCCGCGGCGAGGTAGCCGCGGAGCGAGGCCCACGGCACCCAGCGGCCCTCGCCGAGCTCTTGCAGCGCGTCGATGACCATCTCGCGGAGCGCGCCGATCGGGCTCGACTCACGGCCCTCGGAGGCGGCGCGCAACACCTCGCGCTCGGGGCGCGCTTCGTCCCAGGCGCCGCCGCGGCGCCACGTGTCGAAGAGGACGCGGCCGAGCTCGTGCACGGCGAGGGATCCCGGAGGCGTGGCCGGCGAGGCCGCGGAGGGCTCCCACAAACCGATGGCGCGCGAAACCGCGGCGGAGAGCGCGACCATCTCCACGTCGCGGCCGAAGCGCTGGGCGAGACGAACGAGGAGCGAACGAGGCGTGCCCACGCCGGGACGAACGTCGCTGCCCGGCTCGCGCACCGCGTACGCGAGGCCGAGCGCGAGCATGCCCGGATCGGGGGCGAAGCGGGCGCGGCGCGGGGCGTGATCTTCTTCGAGGACGAACGATCGGATCTGCGCGCGACGCGCCTCGCGGGCCTTGCGGCGCTCGGCGCCGACGATGGTCGAGATCTCGGTCGGGATGACGTGGCGGTTCGGGTGGATCGGGATCAGGAAGGCCCGACGTTCGAGCGCGAAGCCCGCGCCTCGCCGGCTGGCCGTGATGCCGGTGGCGCCGCGCAGGCGCATGGGCTCACGTTCGAGATCGAGCAGCTCCTGCGTGTCGACCTCGCCGCCGACGGCCTCGATGGCTTCGAGCAAGCGACGCTCGACCGGAGCGAGCCGCTCGACCTCGGACGCGAGGCGCGACGTGTCGCAGAGCGTCTCCCACGCGGCTTCGAGCGAGAGCGCAATCGGCGGCGTGGCCGGGCGGCCGAGGTAGTGCGCGGCCACGGCGCTGACGGTTTCGAACGACGCTTGCGAGAGGAGCGCGCGGAGGGCGCGCGGGTCCTCGCTCTCCCAGGACTTGAGCTGCACGAGGAACGCGGTTGGAAGGACGAGCTCGATGCCCTCGTCGATCTTGCGCGCATACACGACGCCACGCGCGACGAGCGGCTCGAGCCCCGCGGGCAACGTGGGCACGACGAGCGCGCCGCCGGCCTCGGCGATGCGGTGGAGCAGCTCGCGGCTCGACGCCTGCAGGCGCGACGGATCACGCACGTCGGGGATGCCGACGAGCGCGCGGGCGACCTGCGACGGCGCGTCGATGCGCTTCTGCGTATCGATGCGTATGCCGAGGCGGCGGATGAGCGCCGCGAGCTCGGAGTCCGGGAGCGCGCGGAGGATGTGATCGAGCCGGCGAGGCGATCCGCCTTCGGTCTCATCGGACGCGGGCTCGAGTTCCACGGCGCGCGAAGCGCGTTGTCCCTTCGAGGCACCGTGCGCAGGATCCAGAGCGGCTTCGCCGTGTCGTCCGCCGATGGAGGTCATGACATCACCGACATGGAAGGAGGGTTGTCGGACGCGTCGACTCGCTTCACGTCCAACGAACGACACTACACGACGAAGGGTGCACCGACATCCCCCAATCGGCGCAATTTCTGCGGTCTTCGCGCCACTTTCGTGCGCATCTCGAACGCATCGGGTCGCACGCGTGGAGGACCCGCATGGGCTCCGTTGCTACCACGGCTGGAATTCGACAGGGGTTTTACCGGGAATTTTTCGCGCGTGATCAACAGCGTCAGGGAACTCCCGATGCGCACGAGGAGATGCCGGATGGACGATGCGGGACTACGATGGATCCCTGGAGGACATGAGTGATCCTGCGTGACCCAGTGCATGGGCTCGTCGCGTTCGAAAGCGAAGAAGACTCGATCGTGTCGCGCCTCCTCGGCGCCAGAGAGATGCAACGGCTGCGGCGGATACGCCAGCTCGGGCTCACCTCGCTCGCGTACCCGGGCGCCGAGCACACGCGCTTCTCGCACGCGATCGGCGCCGCGCACGTGATGAAGCTCCTGCTCGCGCGTCTCCGGCAGATCGATCGAGAGCTTCCGTTCTGGCAACGCGTGACGAGCGAGCGCGCGCGCGACGCCATCGCGGCGGCGCTCCTGCACGACGTCGGACACGGGCCGCTCTCGCACCTGTTCGAAGCCGCGATGCCGGGCGCCGTGGAGCACGAGACGTGGACCGCGAGGATCCTCCTCGACCCAGCATGCGAGCTGCACCGGATCCTGGCCCAGGACGATCCGAGCCTGCCGCGCCGCGTGGCCGATCTCGTCGCAGGCAAGCACGAGCTGCCCTACCTCGCCCGCGCGGTGAGCGGCACCTTCGACGTCGACCGCTGCGACTACCTCCTGCGCGACGCTCACGCGACCGGCGTGCGCTACGGCGACTACGACCTGCCCTGGCTGCTCCGCAGCCTCCGCTTCAGCGAGCCGAGCGGACCCCCTGGTCACCACGCGCCCTCGCTCGCCATCGACGGGCAGAAGGGCATCGTCGCGATCGAGTCGTTCCTGCTCGCGCGCTACTTCATGTTCCAGCAGGTCTACTTCCACAAAGCCACGCGCGCGGCCGAGTGGATGATCGGCGCGATCCTGCGCCGCGCCCTCGCGCTCGTCGTGGATGGCACGCGCCTGCCCGTCCTGCCACCCGCGATCGCCGCCGTCGCCGCGGGGGACGTGCCCTCGCTCGATCAGTATCTCGAGCTCGACGACCAGGTCCTGCTCGGCGCCATCCACGCGTGGGAGGAAGCGAAAGACCCCACGCTGAGTGATCTCTGCCGGAGGCTCCGCACGCGCTCGCTGTTCAAGACGATCGAGCTCTCGCCCGAGGCGCACGCGGACGGCGAGGGTTTCACCGGCAGCACGTTCGGCGCGCTCGACGACGGGGCCCGCGAGAAGGCGCTCGCCGCCGCACGCGCGATCGCCTCGGAGCAGGGGCTCGATCCGGACCTGTACGTGGGCCTCGACGTCGCGACGGACACGCCGTATGCCGAAGACGACTCGCTGCACGTGGTCTTCCCGAGCGGCAAGCCCCGTCCCCCTTCGGAGGTTTCGTTCTTGCTCGATCGTCTGCGCAACGAGACGCTCACCCGCTGCCGGTTGATCTTCGCCCCGGAGCTGCGCGACGCGATGCGGGAGGCGTTCGTCCGTTGAGCCCCGCGCGCGGCTTGGGGACGCGCGGCGTGGGCCTCGCCGTGCTGCTCGTGCTCGGAAGCTCGGCCGCGACGGCGCAGGCCGATGACCATGGGCCCGACGGCGTCTACGGGCGCCTCGACGGCGACCTCGACGTGCGCATCGGCGCCGGCGCTGCGTTCGCGCGCGGAGGCCCCGCGCTCGCCGCACACGCGTCCCTCCTGTACGTGTCGTCCGCGGGCCTGTACGCGCACTACACCGACGCCCTCGGCACGGACGGCCCGACGGTCGCGCGATCGATCGCGACCGGCGTGGTGATCGAGCCGCTCTTCCTCGGCCGCTTCGCGACGAACCTGGAGCGCGGGCCCGCGCGCTTCGACCTCGGCCTCGACTCGTTCGCGCTCGGCCTCGGCGCCTTCTGGGAAGCCCCGCGCGGAGGCACGTTCAGCGCCGAGCCCGGGTTCGAGTTCTCCATCGGCCTCGGCTTCCCGTTTTTCGCGAGCGCCACGGGGCCGGTGCTCGGCGTGCGCGGCGCGCTCCGCGTCCGACCGGGCGCGTTCGCCAGCGCAGCGCCCTTCCACCTCATCGATCAGGGCGCGCTCCTCTCGGTCACGCTCACGTGGCGCCACATCGTGCCCGTTCACCTCGTGGACGTGACCGATCGGCTCGAACGATGATCGCCGCCGAGGCAGCCCTCCGGCGCGTCCTCGCCGAGGTCTTCCGAGAGAGCCTCGCCGTGCTCGACCCCGCCCGCCTCGTCGCGGAGGCCCTGCCCTCGCGGCCCCCCGAAGGCGCGCGTGTCCGTCTCTTCGCCGCGGGCAAAGCAGCGGCGGCGATGGCCCGGGGCGCCATCTCCCGCTGGGGCGAATGCATCGAGGCCACGCTCGTCGTGACCGTCGACGGCGCGCCGCTCGCCTTTCGCGGGCTCGATCTCCAGAGCGCGCCCGTCGTCCTCCGCGCCGCGCACCCGGTCCCCGATGAACGCAGCGTCGCGGCGGCCCACGCGGCGCTCGCGCACGTGCGTGGCCTCGGCCCCGCGGATCGTGTCCTCGCGTTGATCTCGGGCGGCAGTTCGGCGCTCCTCGTGTTGCCTCCGCCCGGGCTCGACCTCGACGACGAACGCCACGTCGTCCGCGCGCTCCTCGAAGGCGGCGCGCCGATCCACGACGTGAACCTCGTGCGCCGCCACCTCTCGCGCATCAGAGGCGGACGGCTCGCCGCGGCGGCCGCGCCTGCGTTCGTGGAGACGCTCGCGCTCTCCGACGTCGTCGGCGGCGCGCTGCACGACATCGGCTCCGGCCCCACGGTCCCTGATCCCACGACCGCCGCCGAGGCCCGCGCCGTGCTCGCCCGGTATGCCCCCGCCGACCTCGCCGCGCGCCTCGCGCCCCACCTCGACGACACCGAAACGCCGTTCCCCACGCGCACCGCGGCCCGCCTGCTCGCTGGCCCTGAGGACTTCGCCCGCGCCGCCGCCGCGAACCTCTCCGCGCGTGGTTTTTCCGTCCGGATCGAGCCCCCCGAAGGAGGCGACGCGCGCGCCGTGGTGGAAAAACGCCTCGCGCAGGCCGCGGCGCTCGACCCAGGAAACGCGATCGTCGTCGCGTGCGAGCCGACGCTCGTCCTACCGCCCGAGCGTGGACGCGGCGGACGTGCCGGCTGGGTCGCGCTTGCTGCCCTGCAAAGACTTCCTCCGGGCGTCGCGCTCCTCTGCGGCGCCTCCGACGGCACCGACGGAAGCTCCTCCGCCGCGGGCGCCGTCGTGAGCCTCGGCGCCGCGGGCGACTTCGATGCGGCGCGCATCGACGCGGCGCTCGCTGGCTACGAGGATGCCGCGATCCACCACGCCCTCGGCACGGCGATCGACACGGGCCCGACGGGGCAGAACCTCACGGATCTGCACATCCTGGCGCGGGTGTTTCCAGAAACCTGAGGCGGGGGGTCTTACGGCGCGGGAGGGACGACACCCGCCTGGGTATCGCCCATCGCGTCGCGGACGGCGTTTGCGAGGGCGCAGCTCAAGGCCTGACGCTGCTGGGCGTTCACGACGCGCTCGTCGAGCTGCGCGCCGGCCATCTTGAGCTCCACCTCGGGCGAACGGCGGACGCGGAGCACCAGCTTGTTGTCCGAGAGCCGCCAGATGCCGACGCGCGACGCGTGGGGCACGGCGCGCAACGCCTCGGACTTCGACACGCCCGCGGGGACCTGGAAGTTCGGCGGCGTCTCGTCGAGCACGACGGCGAAGTACTGCGCGCGGGCCAGGAGGTCGACCGCGATCGGGATGTCGTCCCGAACGGCGTCCTCGAAGAAACTCGTGAGCGCGCGCAGCCGGAGCTCGCCCGGTGCATCCTGCGCTTCCTTCACCCAGTCCTCGGACAGGATCCGAAGCGAGCGATACGCGACGCGCAGGTTGTAGGGTTGCGCGGGCGGCGCGCAGCGATCGAGCTCGTTGCAGATCTCGCCGAAGGCGCAATCGCGGGTGCGCTTGCACTCCTTGCCGGAGAGCTGGTTCTTGTTTTCCGCCGTGAACAGGCAGGCGGTGAACCCGTCGCGCAGCGAGTCGTTCGCGGCTTTGCGAATGGCCTCGGCGCTCGTGGCCTGGTCGGCGTCGAGGCGGAGGTAAATGCCGGGGTTGTCGCGGAAGCTCCAGGCCTTGAGGATCTCCGTCTCGACGACGTCCGATGCCGGTTCCTTCGCGAGGTCGACCGTCCAGCGCTCGATCCGGTCACGCAGGGGAAACCAGCGCGGACCGAGCTCGGCGACGACAGCGCGTTGTTTGGCGAGGACGCCGCTTCGTTCGCTCTCGAGGCGGCCTTGGGACCACTTCCACTGGATGATGACCGTGACGGCCATCACGAGGCCGATCCAGGCCCAAACTTTGGGGGCGGGCCACCGCATACGGCCCGCCCCGCGGTCCTGTTTGGACTGGACCAGCGAGGGCAGGCCGCGGGGTCGTTCATCCGCGCTGGGCGGCATGGGCTTGGCTTTCAGCCTCCCGACTTGGGAAGCTTGGCGACCATGAAGCTGACGTTCGGATAACCGGCGAACGCAGCGGTCTGGAAGACGCTCTTCACGACGATCGCGGGCACGTTCTGATCGACCTGGAGGATGCAGACGCCGGGGAACGGCTTGTTCGGCTGCACCTGCTTCCAGAGCTCGCGCTTGTTCTTCAACAGGTTGAAGAGCTCGTCGATCTTCTGCATGCGGCCGAGCTCCTCGATCGCGCGCGTCGAGCCGGCGAGCGTGCCGTCGACGAGGATCTGGTTGCCGTTCACGGCGACCATCGGCGCGTCGATGATGTCCTCGACGTTCTCGGCCTTCGGCAGCTTGACGTTCTTGTCGACCGTGATCTCACCGGACGCCGAGAAGGACATCAGGAGGAAGATGACGGTGGTGATCAAGAAGTCGATGAAGCTGACCAGGTTCAGCGCAGCGTTGCCGCTCCGCCTGCCGTGCCCCGCCACCTTGTTCCAGACGAACTTCAGCGGGATGTGGTGCATCAACCGCCGGCCAGGCTGGTGGATGACGTGGGCGTGCGGGTTGTGATGTTTCGCCGGAGGTTTGGCGTGGCCACCCATCTCAGGTCTCCCTTGCTCAGCGGACGGAGAACGTCATGTTGAAGACCGGCAGATCCTTGTCCCCCTCGGGGAGCTTCACCTTGCGCTTCGTCGCGTAAAGCGCGTCGAGCACCGCGACGACCTCCTTGAAGGGAGTGCGGTTGTCGGTGTGCATGATCGCCTGATCGAGCTTCTTGTCGCTCGGATCGCGATGGCTGCCGTTGCTGTTCCACTCGGCCTCGAGCTTCTTCGCGAGGTCCGGATACCGGATCACGGGGCTGTCATTCGGCGGCGGCTTGGGGACACGCACCTCGCTCACGACGGTCGCGCCCTGCTTCCACACGAGCGCGAAATCGCTCTCGCCGATGTGCAGATTCAGCACCTTCTCGGGCGTCTGCGGCGTGAGTTCCTTGTCGGGGTTCGGCGGCCCAGGCACCTGCGCGTCCGCGTTCATGCGCGAGTTCGTGACCCACACAGCCGTGATCAAGAGGAACGCGATCGTGCACATCAACAGGTCGATGAACGGGACCATGTTGATTTCCGCGTTCGTCGCTTTCTTTTTGCCGCCCTCGCTGCCTACGTCTACGCCACCCATGGGCTGCCTCCTGCGATGCTCGCTCTCGCGAGCGTACTGCGATGGGGACGCATGACGCGCCCCCTACACGCTACCGTTGCCCGCCCTCGCGGGCAGGGCATTGCCCTTTGTACGACAACGGATCTGGGTGAAAGTTTCTCCCGAGATCACGGCGGGGGCGGCGCGGGCGCTGGCGCCGCCCCGGAGGTGGATTTCAGGCAGCCGCCTGGCCCACGGCCGCGACGTTCACCTTCTGGCGGTTCGTCACGACGAGGTTCAGCACCATGACCGACGCCTCGTTGATGTCGTCCTCGAGGTGCTGCGTCTTGCCGTTGAGAATGGCGAAGCCGATGAGGGCAATGATGGCGACGGCGAGGCCGAACGCCGTGCAGTTCATGGCCTCCGAGATGCCTGCCGCGAGAACGCGCGCCTTCTGGCTCGGATCGATCGACTCACCGGAGACGGAGCCGAACGCCATGATCAGACCCGTCACGGTGCCGAGGAGGCCCGAGAGCATCGCGAGGTTCGCGAGGAGGCCGAGGTACGGCGTGTTCTTGCTGAGGCGCGGCAGCTCGCGAAGCGCGGCCTCGTCCATCGCAGCCTGAACCTCCTCGTCGGGGCGGTTCACCTTCACGAGGCCAGCCTGCACGATGCGGGCGAGCGGCGCGTTGGCGGCGGAGCACATCTTGACGGCCTTGGCCACGTCACCCGCGAGGATGCACTTCTGCATCGTGGCGAGGAAGACGTCCTTGTTGATCGACGCGCCGAACAGATAGATGGAGCGCTCCACGATGATGCCGATCGTCAGGATCGACCAGAACAAGATGGGCCACATGCCCCATCCACCTTCTTTGAAGTGCTCGTACGCTGCGTGCATTTGTCAGGTCCTCCAGCTTGCCTCGCGTCCGCTCGGGCCGAGGTGTCGCACTCTACATGAAAGCCATTCCGGATCGAATGCGGCAGTTACTGCGACGGTCTTCGTGCGATCGCGCTGGCCGTCGCGGCCTCGCGCCCCGCGCCCCGCTCGTTGCTCTCCGCGTGAATTCCGCTTCGTTGCATCGCTGGGGAGGGTACGACTTCGGCCAAGGCATCCAAGCGAACCAGGACGCTAGCCGAGCCGCGCGCCCCAACGCAAGTAGGGTGTTTGGCTTCGTTCCGTCTCGGGTGTCTTCGTCAGCGGCGATCCAGGATGGAGCACGAGATCCCGTGTTCTCGCACGAGCTCGCGTGTTCCGGGGCCAGTCTACCCGCCCGCATCCGAACGGGGCAAATGGCCGGTATCCGAAGGATCATCGTCTCCGTCGACCCAGCGCGAATCGGCCATCGTTGAAGCTTCATCGCCCAGGCGACCGGCATCTTCGCGATTCAGACCCTCTCTCGTCAAGCAACATTTGGTCGAGATCGCGCGAGCGACGCGGTAAACACTGCACGTTCCCCACGAACTTGGAAGGATCCAGCCTCATCGGACGAAGCCCAAGCAGCCCACGTCACGACGCGGCAGGGGCTCCGCTCACACGATCCTCTGCCGCTTGCCTGGGAGATCGAGCGGCGGCTATAGTCGCGCCCCAACGCGACTTTTGCGCATAGGGCATAACCACGGATCGTGGCGCTCTGGTGACTTGGGTAGGGAGAAAGGGACTGCGAGGATGCGTCACCTGTTCATGTTGGCGTCCGAAGGAGGAGAGGTCGGGATGTGGGGGGCCATCAAGGAGAACCCCACGTTCCTCGTGATGAACCTCGTCGTCTCGGCGATCGTGGTGACCGTCATCATCGAGCGTGCGTACTTCCAGCTCGACCGCTACCGCGTGAACTCGAAGGAGTTCTTCGCCCAGATCAAGAAGCTCGTGGTCGCAGGCAACATCGACCGCGCCATCAAGCTCTGCGACGCCGGCGACTACCCGATCCTGCAGCTCGTCAAGGCCGGCCTCACCCAGGCCAGCAAAGGCGCCGACGAGATCGACGCGGCCCTCAGCGAGAAGCTCTCCGAGCTCAAGCCCGCCGTCGAAAAGCGCGTCGGGCTGCTCTGGTCCCTCGCGAACATCGCCACGCTGATCGGCCTCATCGGCACCGTGAGTGGTCTCATCAAGACCTTCGCCTCGATCTCGGCCCCCGGCCTCTCCGCCGCCGTCAAGCAGCAGATGCTCTCGAACGGCATCGCGGAGGCCATGTACAACACGGCGTTCGGCCTCGGTATCGCGGTGCTCTGCATGATCGCGCACGTGCTGCTCCACACGCGGTCGAAGAACATCCAGCACGATCTGGAGTCGACCACCGAGCGCGTGTTCAACCTGCTGACGATCGCCAAGCCCAATTTCTAGAGCGTCGCCCATGGCCGAGACCCACGACGCTCCGCTCAGCGCCTCGCAGAAATCGCGCATCCGGCGGCTTTCTCAGCCGAAAGAGCCGGAGCCGGGAGAGGAGGCGGGTGAGCTCAACATCGTGCCCTTCCTCGACATCATCACGAACGTGATGATGTTCGTGCTCGCCAGCGTCTCGGTCACCTTCATCGCCTCGATCGACACGACCCCGCCCGCCATCGGCGGCAAGGGTCGGAGCGACGTGGCGACCAAGGCGCTGAACCTCTCGGCGTTCATCACGACGCAGGGAATCTCGCTCAAGACCTCGAGCGGCAACGTCGCCCCGGGTTGTCAGGGCATCGGCGCCGGCATCACCATCCCGATGCGCGAGGGCAGCATCCACGACTTCGCCGCCGTCACGAGCTGCGCGAAGCGGCTCAAGAACGCAGCCCCCGAGTTCAAGGAGGAGACCCAGGTGACCATCACCGCGAACCCGGGCGTCGAGTACGGGACGATCATCGACACGATGGACGCCCTCCGAAAAGACGGCGAAGAGGAGCTCTTCTCGGACGTGCACTTCGGGGTGGCGCGATGAGCACCGAAGACACCTTCGATCCGGAAGCCGCGCAAGACAGCGGCCCGAACGCGCCGCGCTCGGCCCCGAACCAGCGCCCGCGGGCTCCGCAGCCGCAGAAGGGCAGCCTCGTCAAGTACAAGGCCGCCTTGAGGAAGGCGAAGCGCAAGAACGCGCGCGAGCCCGAGATCGACTTCCTCAACATCACGGCGATGCTCGACCTGATGACCATCATCCTGGTCTTCTTGCTGAAGAGCCTCGCCTCGTCGGCCGGCGCGATCCCGCAGTCCGACGACCTCCGCCTGCCGCAGTCCGTCATGGTCGGCGAGCCGAGCGACGAGGGCGTGCTCGTGGTCGTCTCGAAGACGCAGATCCTGGTCGGCGAAGAGTCCACCCCCGTCGTGACCTTGCCGAGCCGCGAGCAGCTCGCGCAGTCGGGCATCGACGCCAAGCACAAGCGCAGCGGCCCGAACGACCTCTACATCGTGCCGCTGGCGAACTCGCTCCAGCACGCGCGCGAGATCGACAAGGCCGTCCGCGCCGCCAAGGGCCTCGACCCGTCCACGTCCGAGGCGCGCATCGTCGCCGACAAGACCACGCCCTACCGGCTGCTCATCGAGGTGCTCTACACCCTCGGCCAGAGCGAGTTCGGCAAGTACCACCTGATGATCCTGAGCGGGAAGAAGTAAGGCCCGCGGCCGCAAGTCGCGGCGCGCGGGCCCCTTCCCTTCCCTGCCCTTCCTTCGCCCGTCAATCGACGGAGAAGAGCTCCTCCACGTCGGCCTTCGTGAGCTTCTTGGCTCCGCCCTGATCCTCGCTGAGCACCGAGGCCACGAGCTCGCGCTTCTTCGCCTTGAGCTGAAGGATCTTCTCCTCGATCGTCCCTTCCGCGACGAGCCGGTAGGCCGTCACGACGCGGGTTTGCCCGATGCGGTGGGCGCGATCCGTCGCCTGCTGCTCCACGGCCGGGTTCCACCACGGATCGAAGTGGATCACCGTATCCGCCGCCGTCAGGTTCAGGCCCGTCCCGCCGGCCTTCAGGCTGATCAGGAAGACCGGCACCGTCGGATCGTTCTGGAAGCGCTCCACGCGCTCCATGCGATCCTTCGTCGCGCCGTCGAGGTACTCGTACGGCACGCCGTCCTCCTTCATCGCCCGCTCGATGATCTTCAGCATCATCACGAACTGGCTGAAGACGAGCACCTTGTGGCCGCCCTCGACCGCGTTCGCGATGAGCTCGCGCAGCGCCACGAGCTTGCCCGAGTCCTCGTCCGAGAACTCGCGCGGCAGCCCGAGCAGACGCGGATCGCAGGCCGCCTGCCGCAGCCGCGTGAGGCCCGCGAGGATCTGGAGCTGGCTCTTCGCGATGCCGACGCGCTCCACCTCGCCGAGCACCTGCGCCCGCACCTCGCGCGCCACCTGCATGTAGATCGACCGCTGATCACCCGTGAGATCGCAGATCTGATCGGTCTCGATCTTCTCGGGCAGGTCCTTGGCGACCTCCTGCTTCGTACGGCGCAGGATGAACGGGTGGATGATCGAGCGCAGGCGCTGCGCGGTCTTGTAGTCGCCGGCCTCGATCGGCCGCGCCAGCCGCGCCTCGAACTTGTCGAGCGTCCCGAGCAGACCCGGCGAGACGAAGTCGAAGATTGACCAGATCTCGGAGAGGCGGTTCTCGATCGGCGTGCCCGTGAGCGCGAGCCTGCGGCGCGCCTTGAGGCGCTTCGCGGCGGCCGCGGTCGCGGAGAGCGGGTTCTTGATGTGCTGCGCCTCGTCGAGGATCGCGTAGGTGAGGTCGAGCTTCGCGAGGAACTCCTCGTCGCGACGGAGCAGCGCGTAGCTCGTGATGATGACCTCGGCCTCCTGGACCTCCTCGATCTGGTCCTTGCGATCCGCGCCGTGCCAGAGCGCCACCCGGAGCGTCGGCGCGAACCGGACGAGCTCACGCTCCCAGTTCGTCACGACGCTCGTCGGGGCCACGATCAGCGCTTTGACGTGCTTCTCCTCCTGCTTGACGCTGAGGAGCAGCGCGATCGTCTGCACCGTCTTGCCGAGGCCCATGTCGTCCGCGAGCACGCCGCCGGAGCCGATGTCGTGGATGAACTTGAGCCACGAGAGGCCGGCCTCCTGGTAGGGGCGCAAGGTCGCCTTGAGCGCCCGCGGCTTCTTCGTGCTCTCGATCTCCTCGATGCTCGACAGCTTGTGGAAGAGCTCGCGCGCGCCCTGGGCCACGTTCGAACCGCTCACCTGCGAGAGCAGCTCCTGGATGCGGCCCGCGTGCGCGAGCGGCAGCTTTCCGCTGCGACCGGCCGCCGTCATGAGCTCGATCTCGCGGTCGAGCATCGCGCGGATCGTGTCGGGATCGAGCGGCGCGAACGAGCCGTCTTCGAGGCGCACGTACTTCTTGCCCTCGGTGAGACAGCGGCGCAGCTCGTCGCGATCGACGGCGATGCCCTCGCTCTCGAACGAGAGCCGCACGTTGAGCCAGTCCATCCCGCTCGTGACCTTGGCGAAGACGCCGAGCGGCTTGTGCCGGACCTGCGTGTCGACGAGGTCCTCCGGGACGAAAAGATCCCAGTCCTCGGGCAGCTCCGCGAGGCCCTCGCTCCAGAAGCGGATGGCCGCGTCGCCGCTCGCCACGAACTCCTGGCCCGTCTCGTCGGGCTTGAGGCCGAGGCTTAGCAAGCGCGCCGCCGCCTCCTGCTGCAACGCGATGTCGACGCGCACGCAACGCGCGCGCTTCATGCCCTCCTCGGGCGGTTGCACGAGCACGGGCGGCGAGATCCCATCGGCGCGGACCTGCACTTCCTCCTCGCCATACGCGGCGTAGAGCTGCACGTGCGCCTCGACGAGCGAGCCACCCGCGCGCATGCGGAACGTCGGGGGCAAATCCACGACGTCGGCGATCTGCGCGAGATCCGGCAGCTCCGCGCCGACCTCCAGCGCGACCTTCGGCAAGCCCTGCATGATCAGGCGCACGAGGTCACGCATCGGCTCGCCGATCGTCGGCGAGCGCAAGAGCCTGCGCATCGCGGCGGGCGAGACGCGCTTGTCGATGCGCCGCGCGATGCCCTCCTGCGTATCGACGTGCCAGCCGGGCCAGCCCTCGAACCAGCCGCCTTGCAAGAGCGAGAAGCGGCGCCTGTCCGTCGGGCGCTCGAAGCTCGCCTTCACGATGATCGTGTCGCCGCCGACGGTCTCCAGATCGAAGCGCGGCCGCAGCGGCTCCTCGGCGAAGCGGAGCTGCATGAGCGCAGGCTCGAGCAGCACGCGCTGGCCTTCCAGCAAGGGCAAAAGCTCGGCGACATCCTCGCCGCGCACGTCGACCGCGGGGTGCCGCGGGTTGCCGCTCTCGAAGCGAGCAAGGAGGCGCAAGGCGTCGCGATCGGGCGTCGGATACAGCGCCTGCCAGGCGAGCGCCGTCGAGGGCAGGATCGGCACACGCGCATCGGCGTCGAGCACCGTGACCGTGAGCGCGCCTTGGCGGACGTGCAGGCGGAACTCCACGCGCCGCGAGCCGCCGAGCCCCTCGGGAGGCAGCCACGCGCCGATGCCGGTTTGTTTCGCCGTCGCGTCTTGCTGCGGCGCGGTGATCACGGACGAGCCGGGCGGTCCCATCGCGGCCATCGAGGTCCTCTCGCTTGCGCCCATGTGCCCCATCGGGGCCCCCGGGCCGGGGCTGCCGAGCGGCGGCTGCGTACCGCGCGGCCGATCGCGCCTTCGCAGGCGCTTCAGCGCGTCGCCGCCGGCGTGCGCGGTCTGCGGCATCATCGGGGCGGGCACGGGGTCGCGACGGGGCTGCGCGCCGCGGGCTTGATCCCGCAGCGTGATGAGCAGCGCGGCGACGTGCTTGCAGTGCTGGCCCCCCTTCGAGAACGTCGGGCACGAGCAGGAGGACTTGATGCCGTCCGGCGTGAGCTCGACCTTCACCGGGTAAGGCTCGGAGTCGCTCGCGCGGACGACACCGCTCGCGCTCATTTCCTGGACGTCGATGTCCTCGACGACGCGGCGACGGAAGTATTCGAGACCGCGGAGGAACGTGCGAGCGCCGAGCAAACGGCGCAGCCCGCGGTCGCTCAAGGTGGAGAGTGCGTCGGTGATCGGAGGCGGCACGTTGGAATGGGGGGGGTTTGTCCCGCGGCGAGCGGGCGCGTCGATCGGGTGGTTCGCGCCTTGGGGCGCGGGCTAGACGAAGAACGGCAAAAAGACGAGCGTGACCACGGGAAGCATTTTCACGAGCACGTGAATCGCGGGCCCGGCGGCGTCCTTCAGCGGATCGCCGACCGTGTCACCGAAGGCCGCCGCAAGGTACGTCGGGTTGTCGACCCGCGCGCCGGTCTCGTCGACGAGGTATCGCCCGCCGTGCGCCCCGGTCACGATGTACTTCTTCGCGTTGTCCCAGGCGCCCCCCGCATTGCCAAGCAGGAGCGCGCCAAGGACGCCTGCGATCGTCGCGGCCAGGATCAAGGCGGCGACCGCGTCGGCAACGGCTAGAGGATTATCTTCCGTTCCGGCGAAGCGCAAGCCCAGTCCCACCGCGATCGGCACCGAGGCGGCGACCAGGGCCGGCGTGATCGCATGACCAAGCGCCGCGCGGCTGCCGAGCTCCACACAAGCGTCCAGGTCGGGCGCGCCAAGCCCCGCCCGCGTGGCAGGCGCCGACGACTGGCTCGGCCGCGACGCCCGCGGGTGCGGCGGCGTCCACGCCGTGCTCGTCCCGAGCGACGAAGGCGCGTTGATCTGCCGGCGCGCCTCCTCGAGCACACGCCTGGCCGCGCGCGACACGCCGCCCATGCACCGCGCCGCAAACCATACGACCAGGACGATGCCCACCGCCGCGCCGAGGTACACCTCCGGCCGGCCCACCTGCAGCGCAGTTAGGGCCGCTGCGGCCGGCTTGCCCGCAGGCAGCCGCCGCTTGGCCTCGTCCAGCCAAACCGACACGAGCATCGACGTCGCGAGCAACGCCGCAGCGCCCGTATGCGCCCGCGCGAACGCCTTCGCCGTGTTGCCGACCGCGTCGAGGACCACGGTCCGGCCGCGCACGTCAGGGCGCTCGCGCCCGATGGTCATCTCGACGATCCCGCCCGCGCTGTCGATGATCGGAGCAAAACCAGCCATCGCGAGCGCATAAGCACCCGTGCCGAGCAGCCCCATCGTGGCCACCGCGATCCCGAGCGCACCGCCGCCTTCCAGGCCGGTGCGCGCGCCGAGGACATGCGCCGACGCCACAGCCGCGCCAAGGATCACGAGCGGAGCGAGCGCGCTCTCGAGGCCCACCGAAGCCCCACGGAGGATCGCGAGCGGCGGGCCGACACGCGCAGCTTCGGCGATCTCACGAACGGGCCGGTAGCGGTGCTCCGTGTAGTACTGCGCCACGAAGAGGAGGAGGATCCCCGCGGCCATGCCCACGGACGCCGCGCCGAAGAGCGGCAGCCAGTGCTTGCCGAGCAGCCACTTCGCCGCGCCCGCCGTGCCCGCCGCGCCGAGCAGCGCCGTCACGAACAAGCCACGCGCCAGCGCATTCATCGGATCCTCGCGGTCGTCCGTGCGCACGACCATGACCCCGAACATCGCAGCGAGGACGCCAAAGGCGCGCGTGACGACCGGAAACAACATGATCGAGAGGACACTCGGGATGCCCTCGTTCTGGCGGAAGACGGCAGCCCCAAGCAGCATCGCGCCCAGGTTCTCCGCCGCCGTCGAAGCAAACGCCGACGCCGCCTTCCCCGCGCCCTCGCCCGCACAATCCCCGGCCAGGTCCGCGATGGTGGCCGGATTCCGGGCATCATCCTCGGGCAAGCCGAGCTCCCTGCCGACGAGATCAGCGCCCATGTCCGCGCTCTTCGCGAACGCCCCGCCGCCAAGCTCGGCAATGAGCGCAGCAAACGCGCCCCCAAGCGCATACCCCGCGATGACGAGCGGGATCGAAGGAGCCAGCTTCAACGCGTTGCCAGGCTCCGCCGAGAAGCCGCCCTTCTGCGCAAACACCGCAGCAAAGAGGCCCACGAGCCCGATGAGCCCAAGCGAGACCGAAAAGAGCCCCGAGACCGCCCCACCACGAATCGCGATCTGAAGCGCATGATCAAGCGAGCGCCGCGCCCCACTCGCAGCACGGACATTCGCGCGCGTCGCCGTCCAAGCAGCAACCTGCGCCGCCGCAACCGCCGACCCCACACCAAGCGAGAAGGAGAGCGTGAGCCAAGCCCCAAGCTCGAGCGGCGGGAACGCCTGGACCTCTGGCTTCTGCCGAGCCAACCCATACGCGAGGAAGATCCCACCCCCCGGCACAGCCGAGACCGCAAGGATGGTGCCGCGCAACCGGTTCGTGAAGTACACCGCCGCCGCCCGAATCCGGGCCGCAACCCGCGGCATGTCCCCCTCCCCCGTAGGGCAACCCAGCACCCAGCGCGCGAGGTACCCCGCGAACCCGATGCCAAGCAGGCTGATGCCAAGGATGAGCGCGAGCTCAGTCATGAGAGGACTTCGCGACCATTCGCCCGTGAGTTCGTCGACACGAACCCCGTCCGCATGGAAGGCGGGCCGCGGGGACGTCCACTACCGCGATGTCCGCGGCAGAGCAAGCCGAAGGCGTCGCCGCCGGGGCGCTGCCCCGGACCCCGCGGGGGCTATCCGCCCCTCGACCCGGACCAGGCACAGCCTGGACCGAGGGTGGAAGAACTGCGCATCGCGCAGTTCTTCCAACGGGCCGGTGGCAAGACCATGGAGGGGGGTTTCAAGCAGGCAACGCGTACGCGGCCGGTGGAGCCAGCAGCGCCGCCGTGTTGGTGGGCAGGGTGGTCGTTGGTCTTGACCCTGCCTGTTCGATGAACTGCGCGATGCGCAGTTCATCGACCCCGGGTCCAGCCCCTGGCTGGTCCGGGTCCAGGGGCGGACAGCCCCTGGTGGGGCCTGGGGCAACGCCCCAGCTCCGCGCCTCTGCGAGGCTCAGCGCGGCGCCGAGCTTGCCTTCTCTACATCGCGGCCTGTTGCGTGCTCGAGACGTGTCCGCGCCACGAGGATCCCGACGCGTGCGTCGACGCGGCGCAGGCGTGCGCGTGTCACCTCGGCTTCGGCGTCGACGAGGGCGACGCCGGTCGCTCGTCCTGCGCGGAAGAGCTCGTTCTGTACGCGTAGACCTTCTTCGGCTGCGGCGAGACCGCGGTCGGCGGCGTCGATGTTTGCTTCGGCGCGCTTGAGCTCGGCGTGGGCGGAGGCCACTTCGAGCTTGAGACCTTGGAGGAGCTGCTCCTTCTGCGCTGCGATCTGCTCCACGCGGGACTTTGCTTCGGTCACGGTCGGGATCGCGGTCAGCGTATCGTTGATGGTCCAAGAGAGCCGCACGCCTGCGTTCCATGTGAACCGGAACTCGTCGGTCTGCGGGAAGACGCGCTGGTTTGGGTTCTGGTACTGGCCTTCGGCGAAGCCGTCGATGCGCGGGAAGTAGCCGGCGCGGGCGAGCGACACCTGCTTCTTCAGCGAGTGCTCTGTCTCGTCGAGCGCGCGGATCTCCAGCCGCCGCGCGAGCGCCTCGTCTTGCAGCGCTGCGAGCTGCACCGTGCTCGGCTCCACCGACGCGTGCAGCACGTCGACGCCGATCGTGAGCGGCTTGCCTGACGGGAGCGCGAGCGCGACGCGGATCTGCTCCTCTGCCAGCGAGGCGAGCGCGTTCCCGTCGGCCTCGACTTGCTGCGCGGCTGCGACCTGCGCTTCGAGACGCAGCACGTCGGCCTTCGAGATCAGGCCTGCCGAGAACGTGAGCTGCGCGTCCTTCAGGTGCGCCTCGGCTTGCGCGACGGCTTCGGTCGCGACCACCGCGCTGCCCTTCGCGCGCACCCAGTTGTAGAACGCCACCTTTGCGTCGGCGGCGACCGTCAGCCCCTCGGCTTCGACCTCGAGCTTCTTCGCGCTCTCGGCGTGCGACGCGGACGCGTAGCCTTGCGAGATGCGCAGCACGTAGTCCGAGATCGGCACCGAGATCGAGGCCGTCAGCGAGTACGAGTTCAGCAGCACCGGGAACGAGAAGGCCGGCGCTTGCACCGCGGTGATCGCTGTGCCCGCGATGTCCGTCACGCAGTTGCCCGACAAGGGCGGCGGGCATGGCCTCGCCACGAGCGGCCCTTCTTGCACGGGGATCTGCTGCGGGTTCGCCGGATCGAGGTTCGTGCCCACGTAGGCCGTCGAGGGCGCGCCGAGCACGTTCTCCACGCGTGACAGCCGCGTGTAGCCTGCGGCGACCGTCACGCGGGGCAGGTAGTTCAGCAGCGCCTGATCGACGCGCGCGGCGGCGGCACGTAGCTCGGCCTGCTTGACGCGCAGCGACGGACGGATGCGGAGCGCGAGGCGCGCGGCTTCGTCCGGGGTCAGGCCTCCGGACTGGGGCGCGAGGGCTTCGGCGATGCGATCGGTCGCGGGGGGAGGCGGCGCGGGTGCGGCGGCGGGTGTGGCCGCGGGCGGCGCGGGCTCCGCGCGAACTGCGCCGGGCGCGGGTTGCGCGAGGGCCGCGGCGGGGGCGCCGAGCAGCAGGGCGAGCGTGCACGCCGTGAGGGCGCGGTGGGCTCTGCGGGGCGAGGAGGAGGAGGTGAAGCGGGAGACAGAGGACGTCATGTTGACCCGCGGGTCACTTATGGGCGCTCGCCTCTCCCGTCAAGCGCCCTTGCACGACTTCACATTCCGCAGCATCGCGACGGGGTCACGTCGATTCGTGACCCCCGGGTCGTGACGCCTCCTCAGCGCATGTAGGCCGGCGTGGCCACGGCGCTGCGGCACTGCCAGTTGAAGCTCCGCATGTGCGGGGCCCGGCCCTTCTGCTGGAGCTTCGCCACGAGCCCGCCGACGGCGGTCGCCAGCTTGGCGTCGTGCGAGTAGTGGTAGGCCATGGCCATGACATAGGCGGCTTCGCCCCAGTGCTCGTTGTCGGGGTCTTCCTCGCCCCGGCCCGAGCCGCCTTCGCCCATGAAGTAGTAGGGCTTGCCCGACCTGTCCATCCCCTCGCGCGCGATGGCGCGCCCGAGCTTCACGATCGACGTATGCACCTGGTTCGCCCGCGCGCCGCCCCGCTCGCTGGCGTAGAGGTCGAGCCCGTCGGCGAGGATGGCGCTCATCCAGGGACTGCAACCGAAGTACCCGTAATCCTCGCCGTGCGCGCCGGCGTGGTGCGCGAAGCAACGGGCATTCGAATCTCCATACCCTTGCGGATACGTCGCCTGCACGTTGAGGTAGGCGTCGACCGCGTCGTCGGCGAGCTGCTGGAAATGGTCGCTCCGATCGTCGGAGACCATCATCGCGTAGGTCATGTCGAGCAGGAAGAAGCCCGCGTGGCGCTCCGTCCAGAGCCCCGTGTCCTTCCCCTTGTACCGCGGGTTCCAGATCGAGGCCATTCGCTCGGCCACGTTCTCGGCGGCCTCGCGGAAGCGGTCGTCGCCCGTCAAGAGGTAATGGATCGCGAGGTTCTGGGTGTAATGGTATTTCGGATCCTTCGCCTTCTTGGGGATGCCGATGGTCAGGTCCTTCCCGCTGCCGGAGATCCCGGCGCGGTAGAGCGCGGTCTCGCGGTAGGCCGTGCGCAGCGTCTCCACGTCGCCCCTCCGCGCATACCCCCGATAAAACGTCGTGCCGCGATCGTAGAGCCAGACGGCCGGGTCGCTCTTCTTCGGGAGGAACGCGTCCACGTCGTGTTTCTCGTAATCGCAGACCTTCGCCCAGCCGTCGTAGGGAGAGCTCTTGGTCTCCGATTCCGGGGCGATGAGGCCCATCACGCCGCTCCTCGTGAGCCGCTCGGGCGAGAGGAGCGCATACACGCGCGGCCCCTGGGTCCCGTCCGCGTCCACCAGCGTCCGCTGCACGGGCACCATCGAGAGCGCGCCGGCCTTCGACGCCTCGCCCACGATCACCTGGAGCTCCGTCTCCCGGGCGACGCGCACGTCGACCTGGATCTGCACGCTCCGCAGGCTCCCATTCGCGTGGTGGGCGAGGCCGCGGTGCGCGACGGCGAGGTCGCGGCCCTCGTGGACCACGCGAATCATGGATTCGTCGGAGAGCTCGCCGGGGGCCAGGGGAATCGCGAAATTGACGCGCTGAACGCCGGAGCCGCCCTGCCCGGCGACGAGGCGCACCGTCTCGGCGCGCCGCGCCGACAGCGCGCTCGCGCCTTCCTCGACGTTCTCCTCGTCCTCGGCCTCCGCGACGGTGTCTTCCGTGGCCTCTTCGTCGCTCCCCTCGTCGCCGGCCGTATCGCTCGTCGCGTCCGTATCGCTCTCGACCGCCTCGAGCCCGTCTTCCAGCCCGTCGTCCGCGGAGGCGACACACGAGGCCGTGGAGGCGGCGAGGAGCAGGGCGAGGAGCGAAATACAAGAATTGGAATGATAACGGTGCATGGGTGCGCCTTTCAAAGGAGGTGTGCGAATGGCCGAACCGGGCCGACGCGGTCGCCGCGAGGACGAAGGCCAAACGAAGGATACCCGTGCGCGCTTTCGGGGCCGAAGAAGCCCAGCGCGTCAATCGGTGTCGGTCACGAGCAATTCAATGACAGTCAGCCGGGACGTCGTCGAGATTTTAAATGGGAACGGCTGGACGACGCGGGGCCGCGCATTACCAACCTCCACATTTATTTTCGGAAGCGGCCCCACCGGAGCGGCGTAGTTTGCCGGCACTCGCGGCATTCGTGCGAAAGCGTTGCGCTCGGCGCGCGCGCCCCCCGTGCGAAACATGCGCGGAATCCCCACCGGAGACCCCTCGAAGCCCCCTCCGGTCGCCCGGCATCACCCTTGGCGCGTAGCCGTTGCCCCCTCCGGCCGCCCGGCGCCTCCGTGGCGCTTCGCCAAAGCCGCCCCGGATCCCGTCGACCTCTCGAGGGCGCTTCGCCAACGACCCCCCGGCGTCCCCGAACTTCGCCTTGGCGCTTCGCCAACGACCCCGCGGGGTGCTCGGACCTCGCCTTGGCGCTTCGCCCAAGCACACCCCGGACACGCCGACCTCTCCATGGCGCCTCGCCAAAGCCCCCCCGGGCCGCGCAGCCCTCGCTCGGCGTGCCGCCAAGGCTCCTCCGGGGCCCACGACCTCCTTTGGGCGCTTCGCCAAAGGCCTCCCGGGCCGCGCAGCCCCCTCGCCGGCGCATTCGCGCGCCGTTTCCGTCGCAGACGCACCGTGCAATTCTCTTTGCGCTTTCGCTCTGAACACGACATCGAATAGCCGAAGCCTCGGAGGTATCCATGCCCGTCCAATCCCACCGACGCCCTGAGCTACGCGCATCCGTCGTAAAGTTGCTCGAAACCCTCGTCCCCGCCGTACGGGACGGAGGCGAGGTCCCGCTCCTCTCCATCGTGCAGAGCGTCGCGGGAGATCGATTGAAGCCCGAGGTCCAAAAGCACCTCGAAGCCCGCGGCAACGCCGTCTTCCGGCGTGAAGGCGAGACGATGACCTTCTCCAACGAAGGCCCCGCCGTGCGCATCCCCCTCAAGCGATTCGACCTCCGCATCGCCCCCCGCGTCACCGGCGAGGCCCGCCTCGTCGAAGGCGGCGCCACCCTACGCTTCCGCGGCGCCGAGACCCTGAGCGCGAGCAAATTCCTCTTCTCCGTGCGCCTCGAAGGCATCGAAGCCACCGACCAGCGAATCCTCGTCGACATGGAAGGCGACTCCTTCGACCAGGTCTTCGAACTCGTCTAGTAAGACCTCCCCCCTCTGACATCTGCGTCATAGCGGCGCCGGCTGGCACACCGGTTCCCGCCCAGCGCGAACCCCCTTTCACGGGCACCCGCGCCCCCCACGAAGAGCGACCCCGCACCCCGATTCGGATTCCGTTTCCTGTCCGCGCAGTTGGAGCGAACCCAGGAGGCGGCGAGATTTCGACAGAGGCTGGCTTCTTATTTGCCAGGCGAAGCCGCGGAGGCCTCATGCGAACCCATCTTCGACGCCCGCTCGCCCTGCTCCTCGTCTCCCTCGCCGGCGCCAGCATCGCCGCCGGATGCTCCGGCATCGACGATACCTTCGTCCCCAACCAGGACATCGCCGTCGCCGCCGTCTCGCCACCTGCCATCTCCGGTGGCACCCTCGCCATCTCCGGTGACGGTCACACCGCCATCGCCGCCGACCCAGACCGCGACATGATCTGGATCGTCGACCTCGAAGCCGGCGCCCTGAAAGCCAAGGTCGCCCTCGAAGAAGGCGACGAGCCCGGGCGCGTGGCCATCGACAAGAGCGGCCGCGCCCACGTGGCCCTGCGCTCCGGCGGCGCCGTCGCCTCGATCGACGTGGCCAGCGGCAAGCTGCTCGAGCGTCGTCAAGTCTGCGCGACGCCCCGCGGCATCGCCTACGAGGCCGCATTCGACCGCCTCCACGTGGCATGCAACACGGGCGAGCTCGTGACGCTGCCAGCCGCAGGCGGCCCGGCAACGCGCGTGGTGAAGCTCGGCCGCGACCTGCGCGACGTGGTGGTGGACGGGAACAGGCTGCTCGTAAGCCGCTTCCGCACCGCCGAGGTGCTCGTCGTGGGCCTCGAAGGAAAGATCATTCAGGAACAGAAGCCGGCCCCGGTGAAGACCTTCGACCCGTTCACCGGCGGAGAAGCGAGCTTCGAGCCCGCCGTGGCCTGGCGCATGGTGTCCCGCCCGAACGGCGGCGCCCTGATGGTGCACCAGCGCGCGTCCTCCTCGCCGGTGGTGATCGAGCAACCCGGCGGCTACGGCAGCGGCGGCGGCTGCGACGGGAGCATCGTGCAAACGACGGTGACCGAGGTGGAGCCCGGCGACGAGGAGGTGCCGATCGTGATCCCGCCCGTCGGCGCCGCATCCCTCTCCGGCACGGCCCTGCCCGTCGACATCGCCATCGCCCCGAACCAGGACGAGGTGACGATCGTCGCCGCCGGCAACAACGCAATCCTGCGGACGTCGCGTGCCTCCATCACGATCGGCGAGCCCACGGGCTGCGATCCGTCGTTCAGCGAGCCAGTGCCCGGTCAGCCGATCGCAGCGCAATACTGGGGCGACCACCAGCTCGCCGTGCAACTGCGCGAGCCCGCGGCCATCTACCTGCCGAACACGCAGCAGACGATCGAGCTGCCCGGCGAGTCCCGCAAGGACACGGGCCACGACGTGTTCCACAAGAGCGCAAACGGCTTCAGCTCGCTCGCCTGCGCCTCCTGCCACCCGGAGGCGATGGATGACGCCCGGACCTGGAACTTCAACCCGATCGGGCCACGTCGCACGCAGTCGATCCGCGGCGGCATCCTGGCGACGGCCCCCCTGCACTGGGACGGCGACATGGAAGACCTCGGCCACATCATGAGCGAGGTGTTCGTGAACCGAATGGGCGGGACGCAGCTCGGCCCGCGTCAGTCGCGTCTCGTCGGTCGCTGGATCGACGCGCAACCCGTGCTGCCGAAAGCCGAGGTCGCCGACACGACCGCGGTGGAGCGCGGCAAGGAGCTCTACTTCGACGCCAAGGTGGGCTGCGCGAGCTGCCACAGCGGCGCGAAGCTGACGAACAACGACTGGGCCGACGTAGGCACGGGCAAGGCCTTCCAGGTGCCCACCCTGATGGGCCTCGCCGACCGCGCCCCCTTCATGCACGACGGCTGCGCCCCCACGCTGCGCGACCGCTTCAGCCCCGCCTGCGGCGGCGGCGACAAGCACGGCGTGACGTCGCATCTGTCCTCCGCCCAGGTCGACGACCTCGTGGCGTACCTCGAGACGCTGTAAAGGGAGAGTGGTTGGGGCGTTGCCCCAAACCCCAGCAGGGGGCTGTCCGCCCCCTGCACCCCGGACCAGGCACGGCCTGGACCGGGGGTGGAAGAACTGCGCATCGCGCAGTTCTTCCAACGGGCCCGTGGCAAGACCACGAGCGACCTCGCCCACCAAAACAGCCTCGCCGCTCCATCCAAGACAGCAGCGCTGCCCTACCTGCTAGGCACCTTTTCCCTGTCGACAGCGCGCTTGCGCGCTGTCGTCCTCGGTCCAGGCCGTGCCTGGTCCGGGTCCAGGGGTGGACAACCCCTGGTCGGGGTCCGGGGTGAAACCCCGGCGCAAGTTTTTTGCGCATCCCGTCGGATCCTCGTCAGGGGGCGCGTGATTGGGTATCCTCCCGAGGCGTGAACGTCGAACAACGAATCGCGGCGCTGGAAGCGCTCCTTGACAAGGTTCAGAAGAACGCCGCGTTGCCTCGGCCTGAGCGGGCTGGGCTCGGCTTGCTCGCGGTGAAGCCGGGGGACGACGTGGTTGGCGCCCCGATCCCTGTGATCGCGGAGGCGGCGACGCCCATCGCCACCAAGAAGCCCGACATCGGCGAGGACCTTTGGGACGAGGCGCCTGCGAATGCGCCGCCGCCGAGGGCCGTGGCCATCGCGGCTCCGTTGCCTGGCCTCAAGGAGGGCACGCCGAAGACGCCGCCGGCCGTGCCGGCCAAACCTGCGCCTGCGGCTGCCAAGCCGGCGGCCGTGCCGGGACCGAAGCCCATCACGCCGGTCACGACGGCTGCGAAGCCGGCGGCCGTTGCGCCGACCGCTGCCAAACCTGCGGCGGTCCCGGGCCCGAAGCCCATCACGCCCGTCGCCACCGGCGCGAAGCCGGCTGCCACGCCGCACGCCACGCCCGCGGCGACCAAGCCCGCGGCTGCGATGCCCAAGCTCGCGACGCCTGCGACGACGCCCATCGCGACGAAGCCGGCGATCAAGCCGGTCGATGAGCTCAAGAGGACGATCCCTGGCGTCGGCGATGGGGAAGAGGTCGGGGATTCTCGTCCGCCGCCGCTTCAGGATGCGGATGCGATCACGGCGCCGCTCGCGCTTGCGCCCGAGCAGATCGAGGCCCTCATCGGGGGCGAGAAGAAGCCGGAGATCACGAGCACGGGCTTGCCCTCGGCGATCGTCGAGGACGGCGACGGCGAGGATGCCGAGCCGACGAAGCTCTTCGAGCCTGCTTCGACGTCGAAGCCGAGCGCGGCGCTCTTGGGTGCCCTCGTCAAGCCCGAGCCCGAGACGAAGCCCGTGTCTGAGCGGAAGCCGGTCGTCGAGGCGAAGCCCGAGCCCGAGACGAAGCCCGAACCCGAGGCGGTCGTCGAGCTCGAGACGAAGCCCGCGTCCGAGAAGAAGCCGGTCCTCGAGGTCAAGCCCGAGCCCGAGGCGGTCGTCGAGATCGAGACGAAGCCCGCGTCCGAGAAGAAGCCCGCGAAGAAGCCCGAGCCCGAGGAGGCATCCATCGAGCTCGGCGCGGCGGAGCTCGAGCCCAAGCCCGAGTCGGAGAAGAAGCCGGCTGTGAAGCCGCCGCTCCCGCCGAAGAAGCCTGAGGCCGAGAAGAAGCCTGTCGTCGAGACGAAGCCGCCGGTCGAGAAGAAGCCGCCGGTCGAGAAGAAGCCCGTCGTCGTGGCGAAGGAGCCCGAGGAGACGAAGCCCGAGCAGGAGCCGAAGAAGGGTTTGCCCGGGTGGCTGCTCGTCGCTGCGGCGCTCTTGCTCATCGGCGCGGGTGTGTTCGTCGCGATGCAGAAGGGCTGGATCCCCGGCGTCGCGCAGCCCGGAACCACGGGCGGCGCCGTGACGCCTCCGCCCACGCCCACGCCTGCGCCCACGGAGCCGGAGAAGGCGGCGCCCACGCCCACGGACACGGCGGGGACCGCGCCGGCGCCCACGGACAGCGCCGTGGCGGCTCCGCCTGGCAGCGCGTCGGCTGCGCCGGCGGGCAGCGCTTCGGCGGAGCCTGCAGCGAGCGCGAGCGCTGCGCCGACGGCGGAGGCGCCCCCGGCGAAGGATCCGGCGACGCTCCCGCCGACGCGTGGCGTCTTGACCGTGACCTCGAACAAGGCGGCGCTCATCTTCTTGACCGGCAAGCTGGTCGGGAACACGGGCGAGGCGCTCGAGGTCGACTGCGGTCCGAAGTTCGTCCGCCTCGCCGAGCCCGGCGAGACGAACCCGACGAAGGCCAAGTGGCTCACGCCGGGTCAGTCGGCCGTGATCAACTGCCAGAAGGCGAACACCGTCACCATCAACGTGCCCTGAAGGCGCGCCGCGCGAGCGGCGCACGTGCGAGGAAGCCTCGAGGTCCCAGGCCTCGGGGCTTCTTCGTTTCGAACGCGGGTGGCGCGGACCCGCAGGCGGAATGGTAGGCTCCGCGCCGCATGGACGTGCAGCAAGATGGGCAAGCGGCCGAGGCGCAGGACGCCCCGGAGACGAACGAGACCAACGAGACGGCCGAGGCGAGCGCGCCCGAGGCGCCCGAGGCGCCGCAAGCGCTGCCGCAGGCGACGACGGGGGCGAGCGGCCCCTTCCCGACGCAAAGCCCGCTCGATGGATCCGCCCTGCCGGCCGTGACGGCGACGTCGGCGAGCGAGATCCCGGCGCTCGCCCGCAAGGCGCGTGAGGCGCAGCGGGCGTGGGCCGCGAAGACGCCGCGGGAGCGGGCGAGCGTGATCGCGCCCGTGAAACAACGCATCCTCGCGCGCGCCGAGGAGATCGCGGACCTCGTGCACCGCGAGTGCGGCAAGCCCATCGAGGAGGCGGCGCTCGCCGAGGTGCTGCCGAACGCGGACCTCGTCGAGTACTGGACCGACGCGATCGAGGAGCTGCTCGAAGGCACGACGGTCGAGTTCGATCCGCTCTCGTATCCCGGCAAGATCGGCCGGATCCACAAGGCGCCGCGCGGGCTCGTCGGGCTCGTGACGCCGTGGAACTACCCCGTGGCGATCCCGCTTCGAACGATCGTGCCGGCGCTGCTCGCGGGCAACGCGGTCCTCTTCAAGCCGAGCGAGATCACGCCGCGGGCGGGCGCGCTCGTGGCGTCGCTCTTCGAAGGGCTCTTGCCCGAGGGGCTGCTCGCGCTCGTGCAAGGCGGCGGGGACGTGGGCGCGGCGGTCGTCGATGAAGCCGACGTCGTGGTGTTCACGGGCAGCGTCGCGACGGGGAGGCGCGTGGCCGTGCGCTGCGCGGAGCGGCTGATCCCGTGCTCGCTGGAGCTCGGCGGCAAGGACGCGGCCATCGTGCTCGCCGACGCGCTGGTCGAGCGGACGGCGAACGGCATCGTCTGGGGCGCGTTCACGAACGCGGGGCAGAACTGCGCGTCGATCGAGCGCGTGTACGTGGATCGGAAGATCGCGGACAAGATCGTGCCGCGCATCGTGGAGCTGACGAAGAAGCTCGAACCGGGCCGCGATACGGCCGTGCTCACGACGTCGCGGCAGTGCGACATCGTGCGGCGTCACCTCGCGGAGGCCGAAGCCGCCGGGGCCGAGGTGCTCGCGGGCGGCGCGCCCGAGGCAGGATCGCTCGCGTTCGCGCCGACCGTCGTGAAGCTCGATCACGAGGACACGCCGCTGCTGCGCGAGGAGACGTTCGGGCCGATCCTGCCGATCGTGCTCGTGGACGGCGTGGAGGACGCGATCACGCGGGTGAACGCGTCGACGTTCGGGCTCACGACGAGCTTGTGGACGCGGCGCGTGGGCGCGGCGCACGTGATGGCGCGGCGCCTCAAGACGGGCGTGGTGACGATCAACAACCACGGCTTCACGGCCGCCGTGGCCGCGGCGCCCTGGACGGGCACGGGCGAGAGCGGGTACGGCATCACGAACAGCCCGCACGCCCTCAGCGAACTGACGCGCCCGCAGTTCGTCCTCGAAGACCGCAACAAGGCCGCGCGTGAACTCTGGTGGTACCCCTACACGCCCGTGCTGCGCAAGATCGCCTTCGCGATGGCGCGCGTGCGGGGTGGGGCGGGCTTGTTCGGTCGCATCGCCGCGGTCTTCGAACTCGTCGCTGCGCTGCCGAAGCGCCTGCTCGGAGGATAGCCGTGGAGGATTCTCGCCCGCTCATTCTGCTCTCGAACGACGATGGCTACGCCGCAGAGAACCTGCGCGCGCTGCATCAAGCGCTCACCCCCTACGGCCGCGTGATCGTGTGCGCGCCCGAGGTGAACCAGAGCGCCACGAGCCACTCGCTCAGCCTGCACCGGCCCCTGCGGCTCCGAAGCGTCTCGGAGGACGTGTTCGCCATCGACGGGACGCCGGCCGACTGCGTCTACGTGGCGATGCACTCGAACAGCCGGGTGCTGCCGCGCAAGCCTGATCTCGTCGTGTCAGGGATGAACCACGGGCTGAACCTGGGCGTGGACGTGTTCTACTCGGGCACCGTCGCAGCCGCGCGCGAAGCCGCGATGCGCGGGGTGCCCGCCGTCGCCGTGTCCGCCGACGCGAAGGCCGATCGCGCCGCCGCCGCCGCGCTCGGCGCGCGGATCGCGATGGAGACGCTCGCCGCCTTCCGGCGCACGCCACCCGCGCGCGCGCCGCTCTTCAACGTGAACGTGCCGCCGGGGAACGCGTGGCCCGTTCGTGCCACGAAGCTCGGCGCGCGGCTCTACACGGAGAGCGTGATCTTCCGAGAAGATCCGCGCGGGCAGGAGTACCTGTGGATCGGCGGCGGCGGCGTGCGCCACGATCACGTGCACGGCTCGGACACCGAGGCCTTCGACGAAGGCGCCGTCGGCGTCACGCCTCTCACGCAAGATCTCACGTCACTCGATCACCGCGACCTCTGCATGGCCACATGCGCGGCCGTTTCCCTCCGCAATCGCGAAGGCTAGTCTTCTGCCGCGATGACGACCCCCTTCGATCCCGACAAGCTGCCCGGGGACCACGCGCTCGTGTACCTGCAATCCAAGCTGCGGGACGTGCCCGACTTCCCGAAGCCCGGCATCCTGTTCAAGGACATCACGCCGCTGCTCGCCGATCCGCGAGCCCTGCACATCACGATCGATCTGCTCGCGGAGCGGTTCATCGGCGAGCGCATCGACGTGGTGGTCGGCATCGAGTCGCGCGGGTTCATCTTCGGCGGCGCCGTCGCGACGCGGCTCAACGCCGGCTTCGTCCCCGTGCGCAAGCTAGGCAAGCTGCCCTGGAAGACGGATCGGCTGACCTACGCCCTCGAATACGGCGAAGCCGAGCTCGAGATGCACGTGGACTCGATCCCGAAAGGCGCACGCGTCCTCGTGATCGACGACGTCCTCGCCACCGGCGGCACGGCAAGCGCAGCCGCCGAGCTCACACGCAGGCAAGGCGGCGTCGTGGCAGCCTTTGCGTTCGTCGTGGAGCTCGATTTCCTCGCAGGGCGATCGAGGCTCGACAGCGAGAACGCGCGGCCCGCCGTGTACTCGCTCGTGCACATCGGCGGCTGAGCCTAGAGCGCCGACCCGTTCGGCGCTCTGCGAGATCGCGAAGCGAGCTCGCCTCGGGGGGTGAATCGACCGGGCTTTGCCCGGGCGAGAGGGGGACGCGAGGCGTCCCCCTCGGGACAAAAGAGCTA